>NZ_FMAC01000001.1 GCF_900094555.1 Martinezella hainanensis | reverse complement strand
TTCGCTTTCCCCCAAGGCTTCGCTTTCCCTTAGCCATCGCTAGCCCATCCCCCGCAGAACCTTAACCTGAAGGCCGCAGCTTCAAAACCAGAAGACAAAACCAAGTCCACTAACTTTTGAATTCAACGAGAGACAAACATCTTCATTGCTCGATATCGAGATGCCGCAACTCCGTCGGGCCAGAGCTCTTCAAGTGCTGGCCCGATCAGCGGTGATGATCCATGCCCGGGAGTCGAAAAGCACGCCTTCGGGCGTCATATGCGCTTCCAGCAGTGCACGGAGCCGTCGTAGTGGTTGGTCTGGTGCCTCACCAGTTTGGGTGAGCGCGTCCTTCACCATATAGAGGCCGGCAAGAGCATCGAGCGCGGTAGCGACATCCGGCCCGTAAAAGACCGGTTCGTGTACCTCGATGAAATCGATCGAGGTGAAGCCGGCGATGCCCAGCAGCTTCGTGGCTATGGCGGGATCGCCCAGCGAAAACGCCTTGCCGGCTTTCTCCGAGATTGCGCTTCCTGGTGCCAAGGCATGCCTGATGGCGCCGGACCATTTGTTGTGCTCCTGATCCTGCCATACCATCCAGGCGAGGCGTCCACCCGGGCGCATGGCGCGGGCGATATTGGCAAATGCGGCCGATGGATCGGCAAAGAACATAACACCGAAACGGCTGATACATAGATCGAAGCCGGCCGATGGCAGGTCGTGGCTTTGCGCGTCGCCTAGTTCGAAGCTGACGTTCCGTAACCCCGCCTCCAGGCAGCGTTGCCGCGCGATCGCAAGCATTTCGGCGGAAATATCCACGCCAAACGCTTCGCCGTTCGTTGCGGCAAGGGCGGCCTCCCGGGTGGTTTGTCCGGTGCCGCAGCCGATATCGAGCACGCGGTCGAGCGGCCGGACGTCGGCAGCTGCTCGTAAATGCCGGTTATGCCGCGAAAGTTCTGCGTCGTAAAAATCAGCACACCGCAACGCCGTGAGGCCTCCCCATTTTGGTTTAGCTGTTGGAACGGTTCAACTCTCCCGGATATCCGAACCGTTCTAACTCATTATTCTCGCATAGTCTTAGACCGAAGCTGCCGGGGGCTCTTGCTACAGCTGCTTTAGGGGACGTTGGTTTCCGTGCGACACCTTTTCCCTAACTGATTGCATGGTAGGATCAGTTATGCAACATGTACTCTAGTTGCAATTCGCAAGCGGATGGATTTTGTCATGGAGCAAGCAGGAAAAATCGCCGTCACCGAAACATCGATCGAAGTCAAAGGAGTGAGACTGCAGACCCAGGCTTTCGGTGACCCCTCCAGCCCGCCCATAATATTGATCATGGGGATGATGGCCTCGATGCTGTGGTGGCCGGACAGATTGTGCGAGGAGCTCGCCGCTTGCCAGCGCTATGTGATCCGATACGATCAGCGTGATACTGGCCTTTCCACACATTATCCGCAAGGCGCGCCCGGTTATTCGTCCGGCGATCTCGCTCACGATGTCATCGCCATTCTCGGCGGTTACGGATTGGAAACAGCGCATGTGGTCGGCATGTCGATGGGCGGCTTCGTCGCGCAGGAGGTCGCGTTGCGCCATTCCCGGTATGTACGGACGCTTACGCTGATCAGCACATCACCGCTTGCAGTCGAGGGCTTGCCCTCCTCGACAAAAGCATATCAGGAGCACTCCAGGGCCGCCGAAACGGTCGATTGGTCTAGCTCTGAGGCTATTGCTGCGTTCCTCCTCCGTGACGCAGCCATGCTTGCCGGCACCAGGCATCCGCACGATCCTGACGCCGCAAGTGCCTTGATTGCGCGCGACATGGACCGGGCGCCGTCCTTTGCCAGCGCCACGAACCATTTCGCGCTGGTGGGCGAGGAAGGGCCTGCAAGGTTGCGGGTAGCCGATATCAGGCAGCCGGTTCTTGCGATCCATGGCACAGCCGATCCGCTGTTTCCCGTAGAGCATGGCGAAGCCTTCACCAAGGTCGTACAAAATGGACGGCTGCACCGGATCGAAGGTGGAGGGCACGAAATTCATGAGCGTGACATTGACGAGATCGTCCGGGCCATCGTCGATCACACGGCCTGACAGACAGAGCGGAAAGCCAGTCATGGCCTCGCTTTCCGCTCTGTGAAAATCAGCTTCTCGGCTTCAAATTCTCGGCGTCGTAGAGCGGCTTGTAGCCTACGCCGACGACTTCCACCGGATAGATCTCGCCGAAATATTCGACCTGCAGTTTGCGACCTTCCTGGGCATAGGACCAGGGGAGGTAGGCGAGCGCAATGTTCTTGCCGATGGTCGGGCCGTAGGCGATCGAGGTGGTGAAGGAGCGGCGGCCGAGGTCGTCGACCAGAGTTTCGCCGGTTTCGGGGTCCATGACCGGCAGGATGCCGACCGGGTAGCGGGCCACGCCGTTCGCATCGATATTGTCAGTCACGACGAGCGTGCAGAGCGTGGCCGGCTGGTGCTCGCGGGCGCGATATTCCAGATGCTTGGCCTTGCCGCGGAAATCGGCCTCCTTGACCTTCGGGCGGGCGAGGTCGGCTTCGAGCAGATTATATTCCGTCAGCAGGTCGGCGTTCTGCAGGCGCAGGCTCTTTTCCATGCGGCGGCTGTTGGCATAGGTTTCGACGCCGACGGCGATGGCGCCGGTCGAGCGCAGCGCATCCCATACGGCCAGCGCGTCACCATAGGCCATGTGCAGTTCCCAGCCCTGTTCACCGACATAGGAGATGCGGAATGCGGTGACGTTCTTGCCGGCGATGCGGATCTGCTTGATCGCGGCGAAGGGGAAGTTCTCGTGCGAGAGGTTTTCCGGGGCCTCGACCACCTTCTGCAGGTTGGTGCGGGCATTCGGCCCCCAGATGCCGATCGTGACATAGCGCTCGGTGACGTCGGTGATAGTGACGTCGAAACCCTTGTCCTCGGCAACGCGGCGCATGTAGTGGAAATCGCGCGGGCCGGCATCGGCGCCGTCGATCAGGCGGCAGCGGTCGGCCATGCGGATCACGGTGAAGTCGGCGCGCACCATGCCTTCATCGTCGAGGAAGTGGGTGTAGATGCCCTTGCCGATATTGGCATCGCCGCCGATCTTGGCGGCGCAGAGCCATTCCAGCAGCTCGACATGGTCGGGGCCTTCGATGTCGTACATGGCGAAATGCGAGAGGTTGATGATGCCGCAATCTTCGCTCAGCGCCAGGTGTTCGGCATTGGAAACGCGCCAGAAATGGCGGTTGTCCCACTCGTTTGCACGCATGGGGATACGATCGCCGTATTTCTCGAGCAGATGCTCGTTGGCGGCATAGCCATGCGCGCGCTCCCAGCCGCCGAGCTCCATGAAGTAGCCGCCGAGTTCCTTTTCACGCTCATAGAAGGGGGAGCGGCGGATGTTGCGGCCAGTCGCATAGGGTTCGCGCGGATGAACGGCGGGATTGTAGATCTTCTGGGCTGCCTCCGTGCAGCGGCCTTCGATGAAGCTCTCTTCCAGCATATGGGGGTAGAAGCGGGAATAATCGATCCTGTTGTGGTCGATCGGCGTGCGGCCGTCGGTCATCCAGTCGGCGACGAGCTTGCCGAAGCCGGGGCCGTCCTTCACCCAGATGGCGACGCAATACCAGAGACCGCGAACCTTCTGGCTTTCGCCGACGGAGGGGCCACCATCGGTCGTGACCTGTAGAAGACCGTTGAAGGAATGGCCTTCATTGTAGCCGAGCTCGCCGAGGATTGGCGTCAGCTCCATGGCGCGTTCGAGCGGCTCGATGATCTGTTCCATGTCGAGATCGCGCTGCGAGGGCGAAAGGCGTGCCTCATGCTTTTCGAGGAGATCGCGGGGATGGCAGAGGCGCGGGTTCTTCTCTTCGTAATAACCCCATTCGATCTGGCCGCCTTCGGCGGTCTTCGGGTCGCCGGTGTCGCGCATATAGGCGGAGTTGCCCTGGTCGCGCATCAACGGGAAGCCGATTTCCTTGCCCGTGTTGGCGAACTCGTTATAGGGGCCGAAGAAGGTCAGCGGGTGGTCGACCGGCATGACCGGCAGATCTTCGCCGACCATTTCGGCGATCAGGCGGCCCCAGAGGCCGGCGCAGACGATGACATATTCGGCCTCGATCGTGCCGCGATGGGTGACGACGCCGGTGATGCGGCCATCCCTAACGATCAGCGACTGGGCCGGCGTATTGGCGAAGGACTGCAGCTTGCCGCTCTTTTCGCCCTGATCGATCAGCTTGCCGGCAACGGTCTGCGAACGGGGAATGACGAGGCCGGCATCCGGGTCCCACATGCCGCCCTGGACCATGCTTTCCTCGATCAGCGGGAATTTCTCCTTGATCTCGGCGGGCTCGACCAGGCTTACGCGCGTGCCGAAGGCCTTGCCCGAGGTGACCTTGCGCTTGATTTCCGCCATGCGGTCATCATCGCCGACGCGGGCGACTTCCAGGCCGCCGACGCGGGCGTAGTGACCGAGCTTATCGTAGAAATCGATCGAGTAGAGTGTCGTCCAGCAGGAGAGGAAATCGTGGCTGGTCGTGTAGCAGAAGTCGGATGCATGGGCGGTCGAGCCGATATCCGTCGGGATGCCTGATTTGTCGATACCGACAATATCGTCCCAGCCGCGCTCGATCAGATGGTGGGCGATCGATGCGCCGACGATACCGCCAAGCCCGATGATGACGACCTTCGCCTTTTGAGGAAATACTGCCATTGCGTGCGACCCTGATTGATACTGAAAACGGATTTTATGATGTGTGCGGCGACGACCAGAGCCTGTCTACGACATAATCAAGATGCTTGCACGACGACTGCGCGGCCTTCCCCATGGAGAAATGGGTGAAGTTCGCGCCGATGATCGCAAGTCACCATGTCGCAAAGGCGATGGTTTCGCCGTCTGTGAACTCATGTCGCGCTATTGCGGGATCGATTGCATCATGATCTCGCGGCGCAAGATCGGGCCTTCCTGGCCGAAATAGGTCGCAAGCAGCTTGGCAAAATCATCCGACTGGTAGGTCTCGGTCAGCGTTTGGTCGACAAGCAGGCGAAAGGCGGAGTCATCCTGCCGAAGTGCAATGCCATAGGGCTCGTGCGTGAAGAGGCGATTGCCGATGGCGAGCGTGGACGGATTATGGGCATGGGAAGCGAGATCGAAGAGCAGGGCGCGATCTGCGAAATAGGCGTCGATCTTATGGTTTTCGAGCGCGATCAGGCCGTCCTGATGCGTGGCGAAATCGGCGATCCGCGTCTTCGGCACGTCGGAGCCTAGCGCTTCGCGCAGTGTCGCGCCCGTCGTCGTGTCGGCGCGAACGCCGATCGTGCTTGTCGCGGGGGCCGGCTTGGCGGAGACCTGCGCCAGACGCTTGTCTAGGAACAAAGCCATCAGATAATCGGGCGAATCCTTGCGCAGCAGGGCGCTGGCGCCAGTGATGAAGATCGGCTGCGAGAAATCAACGCTTTTGCGTCGGCCGAGGCTGATGGTCAGGGCGCCGCAGAGAAGGTCGACCTGGCCGCTCTTCACCGCATCGAAGCCATCGGCAAGCGTGGTTTCGACATAATCGCGCTTGAGATTCGTGACCTTGCGCCCGACCGCATCGGCGATCTTGCCGCAAAGGTCGATGGTGTATCCCGTCGGGTTGCCGTCTTTCTTCTTGAAGGAGAAGGGGGCTTCGTCGCTGATATAGCCGATGCGGATCACGCCTTTCTGGGCGATGATATCGAGCGTCTGCGCGGCGGCAGCCGCATAGGCGAATATGCCGAGGATGATGCCTGCCAGAACCAGTCGTCTCATGCAATTTGCCGGCATGATCCTGATCTCCAAAAGAAAATTGGGCAATCGCAAAGGCTTAGGTGCAGATTATGGCCTGACAGGTTTTTGTCAACGATGGATTGTCCTTAATCGCTTGCCGTCGAGCAGGGGTGGCGAAATCCTTCTTGTCTTGGAGGTCGATGCTTCAACGGGACAATTTGTGACGCGCGGCCCAGCTGGAGATTGCCGCTGCAATCACCTCCGGCTGATCCTCCGGTGCGATGTGCCTAGCCGGCCCGCAGTTTTCGATCTCCAATCCGGCAATATTCTCGCGGCACCAGTCCGTCATCGTCTCGCCGACCAGCAGCGTCTCTGCTGGACCATCGAAGGTCAGCAGCAGCTTCGGGATATCTTCGCTGCGGGCAAGCCACGCGTCATAGGCCTGGATGCGCGCAACGACATCGGCCGGTTCGCCTTCGATCGGCATTGCGCGTGGCCAGGCAAGCAGCGGTCGGCGGCTTTCGGGCGTCGGGTAGGGCGCGCGGTAGACGGCATGGTCCTCGTGGCTCAATCCATTCAGAACCGTAGCCTTCAGTGCCTGTTCGATGAAGAAGTTTTCGTCCAGAACCTTCGCTTCCCCTGTGCCCGGCGAACGCAGGATCTCGTAGCGGGCGCGTGCATTCGGCATGTCGTTCCAGGTCAAAGGCCTGATGATGGTTTCCATGAAGGCAATGCCGCGCACGCGTTCCGGATGGTGGGCGGCCCAATCGAAGGCGAGCGCGCCGCCCCAATCGTGGCCGACCAATATGACATCGTCCAGCACGAGTTCGTCGAACCAGGCGTCGAGATAGCGCGCGTGGTCGGCAAATGAATAGGCGATATCGGGCTTGCCGGACTGGCCCATGCCTATGAGATCGGGAGCAAGGCGGCGAACCGGCGTCGTAATGGCTGGGGTGATATGCCGCCACAAGTAGGATGAGGTCGGATTGCCATGCAGGAAGACGAAGGGCGCTCCCATGCCCGCATCCTCATAGAAGATCGTCGAGTCCAACACATCGAGCGAGGGCATGTGGGTATCCTCTCGTGAAATAGGATGGTAAGGTACCTGTCTATCTATCATAATGGTCAGGTGCCTGTCTATATCCATGGAAAATTGCGCTCCCACCCGTCTGTCCCTGGGCCTGCTGCTGCGGCTCGTGCATCAACATTGGACACAGGATGTCGAAGCCGCGCTGGAACAAGCCGGTTATGGCGATATCCGGCCACCGCACGCCAATGTGTTCACCTTCATGCGCCCGGAAGGAATTCAGGTGAGCGAGCTCACCAGGCTCGCCCATGTCCGCAAGCAGACGATGACGCAGGCCGTGGAAGAACTGGAGCGCCTCGGCTATGTCGAGCGCCGGCCGGACCCCGACGACCGGCGGGCAAGATTGGTCTTTCTGACCGAGCGTGGCAAAGGCGTGCGGCCGATCGCGGTTTCAACCGGCCGTCTTGTGGATGAGCGTTGGTCCGACATTGCCGGTTCACAGGAGATCGAAGGGCTCAAGCAGGCTTTACAGGCAGTGCTTGGCAAGCTTCGTAGCGGAGGAAGCTCCGGAGAGCCAATGGACGAAGCGGCGACATAGGCGGTACGGTTCGATGCGCCTGTGATATGCGGGGCGCATGCTTTAAAGCGCTATCACGAAGAGTTTCGTTACTCCGTCACGGTTTCTAGCCTATCTGTTTGCACCACGGTCAACCGAAGGGAACGTCGATGCAAGAGAGGAACTTCATCAGCCAGGCAAGCGGCGTGGGGCGGAATGCGGTTTTTGCTTTCTGCGCGGGTTTTGCAGTCCTTGCTGCAGCCTTCAGCCCTGGGTTGACATCGCCGGCATCAGCCCAGACGATCATCGACGAATGGCACAACGTGAAGCCGCCGGCGCCGCCGGAGCTGAAAACCGTCACGGTCGATCCGAAGACGACGGCGTTGCTGATCCTCGACTTCAACGGCGCGCAGGACCCGATCAAGGGACCGTGCAACGCGAAGACCAAGCCGCGCTGTCTCGCCTCCGTGCCCAAGGTGAAAACCCTGCTCGATCAGGCGCGCGCCAAGGAGATGCTTGTCGTGTTCAGTCTGGCCGGCGTTGGCGAAGCGCAGGATATCGCAACGGCGCTGGCGCCTTTGGCGAGCGAGCCGATCGTCAAATCCGGACCGGACAAATTCATTGGCACGAACCTGCGCAGCATTCTCTCCGACAAGGGCATCAAGACCGTCATCGTGACAGGCACGGCGTCTGAGGGCGCGGTGCTCGATACGGCGACGGATGCCGCACTCAACGGCATGAACATCGTGCTGCCCGTCGATGGCATGTCGTCGACAGAGCTCTATGGCGAGCAATATGTGGCCTGGCACATGGTCAATGCGCCCGGCGTCTCGCAGAAGACGACATTGACCACCATCGACAGGATCAAGTTCTGATCCCCAGCGGCTTGCCTAGCAGCCGATCGGAAGGAAACCATCCCGCTGCCCGCGCGGCAACGGGATGTCCGCACGAGCTGTTTAGGCGAAGGCCTCGTCAAACAGGTTCAGCAGCCGCTTCCAGTGCCTTTCGGCGCCGACCTCGTCGTAGACGCCGTGATCCGGCACGGTCCATCCATGCGCCATGCCGACATAGTTTTCGATGGCGTGATCCACCCCGCTGGTCCGCAGCGCTTCGGCAAGACGTGCCGATTGCTCGGGTGGAAAACTGTTATCGACGCCGGCGACACCGATATAGACGCGCGCCTTGATATCGGCGGCCAGACGGTGCGGGCTGTCTTCCGCCTCGCTTGCAAGATTGCCGCCGTGGAAGCTTGCGGCAGCCGCGATGCGATCGGGATAGGCGGCAGCGGCGGTCAGCGCGCGGCCCCCGCCCATGCAATAACCGACCACGCCGGTTGCACCCTTGGCGCCTGCTGCAGACAGCGTGTCGAGAAAAGCGGCGCTGTCGACCTTGGTCATCTCCTGCGTCGTGCCGCGTATCATTGACATGATCGTCTCGCGGGAGGCGGGATTGCCGAAGGCACCGCCGTCGAAGGGACCATAGGCGCCGAAGCGATAGAAGAGATCGGGAAGCAGCACGATGTAGCCGGCGTCGGCAAGTCGCTGCGCCATGCCATTGAGCGACGAACGCGGCCCCATGGCATCCATATAGAGGATCACGCCATGCTCGGCGGATGCGCCGTTATCGGGGCGGAAGATGGCGGCTTTGGCGGTGCCGTCGGCCGTCTTGATTTCGATATCCTGTTTCATCGTCGTTTCCCTTGCGATCTCATTATCGGCTCGTGCCCCGCAGCGCATCCTACTTTGGCAAACGGCCCACAGGCCCTCAAGAGCATGTTCCTTCAAAACCGCCGGGGTCATCGATCAACATCTCTTGAGTTTCGGCGCTCGTCGTCTGTGACATAGTATCGCCAGCAACGACGTCTATGCGATGACCCCTTTGGAGGATGCGATTTCATGTCTTTTCGCCAGATGGTTCCCGGCCTGGTGCTGGTTCTTTCGCTGATATCGGCGACGGCATCTGCCGCCCCGCCCGAGCAGGGTCATGGCGCGCCTGCCGGTGCGAGCGGCGTGCTCTCGCTCCTGCCGCCCGATGCGGTCAGCGACCATGTTCTCAATGCTGACGGCAAGACCATTCCCTATACGGCGACGGCCGGGACGCTCGATCTCTTCGGTCAGGATGGTCAGCGCAGCGCTGCGATCTTCTATACCGCCTATGTCGCCAAGAACCGGGATGCCAACCGGCCCGTGACTTTCGTGTTCAATGGCGGGCCGGGTGCTGCCTCAGCCTTCCTCAATCTCGGGCTCGTCGGTCCGCGCATCGTTGATTTCGGCGCGAACGGGCGTGATGGCGCCAATGCCAAGCTCGTCGACAATCCGCAAAGCTGGCTCGAATTTACCGATCTCGTGCTGATCGATCCGATTGGCACTGGCTGGAGCCGCACTGCCAAACCGGACGACCAGAATGATTTTTATAGCGTCGACAGCGATGCCGAAAGCCTCGCCAAGGCGATCGCTCTTTACGTCGCTCACAACAGCCGGGCGGCGTCGCCGAAATATATTCTCGGGGAAAGCTATGGCGGTTTTCGCTCGGTCAAGGTTGCCAACAGCCTGCGCGAGGATCAGGGCCTTCTGATTTCCGGCATCGTCATGCTGTCGCCCCTATTGGAAGGCCGGTTTGTCTTCGGCGGTGGTGAGGATGCGCTTGGCGCTGCCTTGCAGCTGCCGTCGCTGGCGGCCGCCGAGCTGGAACGGCAAAACGCTTTTAGCGAGAAAGCGGTCCAGGATGCCCAGGCTTTCGCCTTGAACGAATATTTGCCAGCGCTTGCCGGGCCGCCGCCATCAGGCGATGCCGGCCAAGCCTTCTATGGGCGCGTGGCGAAACTGACCGGCATTCCGCAAGATGTCGTCGCCAAGAGCCAGGGCTTTCTCAGCGGAGTCTACCGCAAGCATTCCGATGGCGACGGCGCCGATGTCGCGAGCGCCTATGATGCTTCCTTCCTCGCACCTGACCCCTATCCGCAGTCGGAGGCCGAGCACGGCGGCGATCCGGTTCTGGATGGGTTCGTGCGCGCCTATGGCGGTGCCTTTTCCGGCTATGCCCGCGATGAGCTGGGCTTCCGCACCGACATGACCTACGCGTTGCTGTCGTCATCGGTGAACAGGGAGTGGAAATGGGGTGGGCGTAATGGCGGCTCGCGCGGGACCGCGGGCGCCAGCCACGATCTCAAGGAGTTACTGTCGCTGACGCCATCATTCCGGGTGATGATCGGGCAGGGTTACAGCGATCTCGTCATTCCCTTCGGCGTGAATAAATATGTGCTCGACCACATGCCGGCAGCCTTTGCCGATCGGGTGGCGCTGAAACTCTATCGCGGCGGCCACATGTTCTACACACGACCGATGTCGCGTGAGCAGTTCACCAGCGATGCCAAGGCGTTTTATGCCGGACAGGTCAAGGCCGCGCCGGCAGCGCAATCGAACTGACTGCGCCGACCTGCCGGGCTCCGCCTGGAATCCGGCAACGTCATGAGACCGGCCTTCACGTGTTTCTCGCAACCATGGCCTTGATGGTTTCGCAGAGCTCGTCCTTTGCCTGCTGCGGGGTGATATCCCCCATCGTGGCGGCATAGGAGAGCGCTTCGGCCGCACCCAGCATTGCCCAGAGACCGGCCGATGCAATGGAGCTGGCATTGGCGAAGGGAGCAAGCAACGCGCGGCACTTCTCGATGAAAACAGTTTCATAGTCGCGCTTGATCTTTTCAAGTTCCGGCGAGCCCGCAAGCGCAGCGATGATGCCAGGTATCTCGCGCCCCTGCCGCAGAACGCAATCGACATAGGAGGCGGCGATCACCTCCGCCCGGCCTGTCAGCGTCGGGCTGCCAGCATTGAGCGCCTTGTCCATCACCTCGGTCTGCCTGTTATCGAACTCGCGATAGAGTGCGGCCAGTAGGCCGGAACGGGTGATGAAATGGTCGTAGACAACGGGCTTCGTTACGCCGGCACGCTCCGAAAGCCGTCCCAGTGTCAGGGCCTCCGTTCCCTCATCCCCCGCGATTTGCCAGGCGACCTCGATGAGCTGCCGGTAGCGCTCCTCCCGCGTCAGCCGGCTGCGGGACTCCGGTTTCCTTGTCTGCATGCTTGACATCGTTATATACCAAAAGTAACTTACTAAAAGTATATAGGACTGAACTATTGCCTACAATGTGTCAGCAGGGGTTTTTCACATGCATACGCTTATCGTCGTCGCCCATCCGAATCCTGGTTCCTTCAGCCATAGTGTTGCAGCCGAAGTCGCCGAAGGCGTAACGGCTTCGGCGGCTACGTTTGAAATCGCCGATCTTTCGGCGGAGGGTTTCGACCCGCGCTTCACCGCTGCCGATATAGCCGCACATCTGAGAGAGGGGCCGTCGCCTGAAGATGTCGTTGCCGAGCAGGCGCGAATCGATCGTGCCGATGCACTGGTGCTGGTCTATCCCGTCTATTGGTGGTCCATGCCGGGGCTTCTCAAGGGATGGATCGATCGTGTGTTCAGCAATGGCTGGGCCTATGACGAGATGCCCGGTGACAGGTCGATCAAGAGATTGCAGCATCTTCGTATCCACCTGATTGCCATTGGCGGGGCAACGATGCGCACCTATGCGCGCCACGGCTATTTCGGCGCCATGAGGACGCAGATCGACCACGGAATTTTCGGATATTGCGGCGCTCCCGTCATGTCCTCCGAATTGCTCCTGACGGAAACGCAGGACATGACCTCTCACCTCGATACCGCTCGCTCTATCGGACAAAACCTCTTTGCGGCTTCACCATCGCAAACGACGGCGGATGCGGCCTAGAGCGGTTCAGCTTTTCACGGAATCTCTGAACCGCTCTATCTGTTTGCTTTCTCGCAATTCCGGACGGAAAACCGCTGCGCACTTTTCCTGGAATTGCTCTGGTCGTGTTACTGCAGCTGAAAGAGATGCTTGATGCGCGAGCTTAGCGAGCTCACGGGGGCGCCGTGGACCAGCATATCGGCGTTGGCGAAAAGGTGTTGTTCGGCCTCGATGCGCTTGGCCATGATGGCGCCCAGCTCCTCGGCAAGCGCGGGTCTGTCGTGTAATATGGGCGCCAGGCAGTCCTCGCCGATTTCATAGGTGACGACGAAGGTCAGGGCGCGGACCGTTCCGACTTCGCCCGATCCCATCAACAGGCCGTTTTCACCGAAGTAATCTCCCGGCGCGAGGCGCGTCAGCTCGATCTGCCGATGCCCTTCGCGGCGGGTGATGCTGACGACGCCCGAGCGGACGATCGTCAGTGCACGCAGGCGAGCATCCTGCTCGGCGATGACGGCATCCTTGCGGTAGGTCCGGCGCTGCATGTGCGACGCCAGATGTTCCTTCTCATCTTCGGTCAGCGACGAGAACAGAGGGATATTGCTGACCAATCGCCATGGCGTTCCCGGAGCGTGTTGCTTCCCGTCGGGCGCCTCGGCCTTTTGCTCCATTGGCAGCATGATCGTGCCGGGAGGATCGGCGAATTTCAGGCCTGCCGCCTTGGTATGGCGGAAGAGCAGATCATAGATTTCGTTCTTTGCGGCCGTTGTCAGCGACATGTCGCGCACGCGGAAGGACAGCTGCAGTTCGATCGCCTGCCCGTCGATGGAATTGATGGCGACGCTGGGTTCCGGGTTTTTCTGGATCGAGTTGCAGCTGATCAACACGTTCTGCATCACATCGATGATGATGGGCGGCACGGTGGTGGGCTGGATCCGTACGGTGACGGTGACACCATGGCTTTCATCCGGCGAGGAGAGATTGGTCAGCCGCGTCTTGGCCAGGATGCTGTTTGGAATGACGACCAGATCGTTGGTGCCGCTCAGCAATTGCGTGGCGCGCCAGTTGGTCTCGACGACCCGTCCCTGGATGTCGTTGTCGAGGACGATCCAATCGCCGACGGAATATGGCCGGCCGAGATTGAGGGCGATGCCGGAGAAAACATCGCTCAACGTGCTCTGCAGGGCGAGACCGAGAATGATGGCGAAGACGCCCGACGTCGCGATCAGCGTACCGATCGGGACGCTGAAGACATCGCCGACGATGGAGAGAATGGCACCGAGATAGATGACGCCGACGATCAGATCCTGCAGCAGCCGGCCCTCGCGGGGTTTGCGCTCGAAGATCAGGAACAGCCGCACGCAGGCGATCAGCACCCAGGCACCGTTGATCCACCATATGATCTTGGCAAAGCCTGTAAAGGTGCGCAGCGTAACCGACTCCTGCGGCGGGCTTGGCTCATAGGGGACGATGCCGTGATAGAGCAAAAGCACGGTCAGGCAGACGAAGAAGATGATCTGTCCGATCAGTCGGCCCGCCCTCTGATGGCGTAGCATGATGCGGCTGACGAATGTGCCAATGACGACCAGGATACAGAACTGGACGATCGGATCACCAAGAAGTGCAATGGACATAGGGGCTTGGCCGCACTCGGTCTTTCGGATGGCCGCTAAATTGGCACGAAAGAGGCCGCAGCGCCATATGCAGATAAAGTATGACTAATTGACGCTGACGCCTTGATCTCAGGGCTTGTCCCTTGATAATTAGATGACGATTATCATCTTACATCTGTCATCCCATCCTGCTATCTGCCTTAGAGAGCGCCGAGCTTCGCGCTCCGACATCATCAAGGAATACCCATGACACAGTCTTTCGAGATTCGCGGCGATCTGCTGATCGGCTCAGATTCCACCGGCGGCAACAGGACCGCGCGTGCCATCAATCCGGCAACCGGCGCAAACCTGGAGCCGGCCTTTGCGATCGCCAGCGAAAGCGACGTTGCCAAGGCATGCGAATTGGCGGCAAAGGCATTCGACGTCTACCGTGCGACCAGCCCCGGGCAGCGCGCGGCATTCCTCGAAAAGATTGCAGACAACATCATGGAGATCGGCGATGCGCTGATCGAGCGGGCAACGGAAGAGACTGGCCTGCCTGTCGCGCGCCTGCAGGGCGAGCGCGGTCGCACCGTCGGCCAGCTTCGGCTGTTTGCCCAGGTGGTTCGTGCCGGCGAATGGCTCGATCTGCGCGTCGATCCGGCATTGCCGGAGCGCAAGCCGCTGCCGCGCGCCGATCTGCGCCTGCGCCAGATTCCGCTTGGCCCGGTCGCCGTCTTCGGTGCCAGCAATTTCCCGCTCGCCTTCTCGGTTGCCGGTGGTGACACGGCTTCGGCGCTTGCGGCCGGCTGCCCGGTCATCGTCAAGGGTCATCTGGCCCATCCCGGCACTGGCGAGCTTGTCGGCCGCGCCATCCGCGCCGCCGTTGCCGCATCCGGTCTTCCGGAAGGCACGTTCTCGCTCTTGACCGGCGCCAACGAAACCGGTGCCGCGCTGGTGCGCGATCCCCGCATCAAGGCTGTGGGTTTCACCGGCTCGCGTGGCGGCGGCCTGGCGCTTGGCGCCATCGCTGCGGCCCGACCGGAGCCAATCCCGGTCTATGCCGAGATGAGCAGCGTCAACCCCGTCTTCCTTTTCCCGGCAGCGCTTGCCGCGCGCGCCGAAGCGATCGGAACGGGCTTTATCGATTCGCTCACGCTCGGTGCCGGTCAGTTCTGCACCAATCCGGGCCTGCTTTTTGCGATCGAAAGCCCCGATCTCGACCGGTTCGTCCAGGCTGCCAGCGATGCGCTGACCGGCCGCGCGCCGGCGCCGATGTTGACGCCTGGCATTCACGCCGCCTTCGACAAGGGCGTTGCCGCACTGGCGGAACATGATGCGGTCAAGACCGTCGCTCATGGCGCGCCGGCCGAAGGCGTCAACCGCAGCCCCGGCATCTTCTTCGAGACCGATGTCGAGCAGTTCCTGGCGGATGAGCGCTTGGGACACGAGGTCTTCGGTGCGGCCAGCCTTCTCGTGCGCTGCAAGGATATCGAGCAGATGATCGCAGTTGCAGAAAAGCTCGAGGGCCAGCTGACGGCGACCTTGCAGATCGAGGCGGATGACTATGCTACGGCCGCCAAGCTGGTGCCGGTGCTGGAACGCAAGGCCGGGCGCATCCTCGCCAATGGCTGGCCGACCGGCGTCGAAGTCAGCCACGCAATGGTGCATGGCGGGCCTTTTCCGGCAACGTCGGACAGCCGCACGACCTCGGTCGGCACGCTGGCCATCCGCCGCTTCTTGCGCCCGGTCTCCTATCAGGATCTTCCGGAAGGGCTGCTGCCGGCAGAGTTGCGTAACGAGGGTGTCAGGTCGCTGCCGCATCTCCTCGATGGCGTGCGCAAGGGTAACTAAGTCGCCGTCCCGACGGTATGAAATAACGTCTCCGAAGCGGGCCATCTTGGCCCGCTTTTTCTTTGTGCCATTCTAGGCGGCGGAGCCTTGAAGACGGGCGTCGAGATGCGCCTGGTAATGTTGAAGGGAGAGTTCCGCGCCGAGATGGGAGAGCTCGGTGGCGACGGCTTCCGCAGCATGTTCGGCCGCCTCGATGACGCGTTCGAACATCTCCGCTTCATAGGCTTTGACGGCGTCCTTCCACTCGTCGTTTTCGAGAAGCTGGCGGCCAAGCTCCGCAGCATCCAGCATCGCCATATTCACGCCTTCGCCGCCAAAGGGCGACATCACATGCGCGGCATCACCGAGGAGCGTGATGCCGATACGGTTCTGCCAGTGGTGGCCGACCGGCAGCGCATAGATCGGCCTCGAAACGATATGGTCGTTGCTGGCTTCGACAAGGCCAAGGATGCGCGGCGCCCAGCCTTTGAATTCTGCGGCCAGCCGCGCCCGAGCCTTTGCCGGTGAGGTAAAGTCGAACGTCTTCTCGGCCCATTCGGTCGGCACGCGGAAGATCGCGTAGCCGCGCAGATGGGAATTGCCGTTGCGCTGGACGATCAGGCCACGTCCGTCGGCCTCGATACCGATCTTGCCGCGGCCGACGAGGGCCGCAAGATCGGGGTGGCTCGCGTCGACGTCATCGATGCCGAATTCGATGAAGGTGATGCCGCTATATTGCGGGCGGTAGGAGGATACCAGCGGCCTGACCTTCGACCAGCTGCCATCGGCACCAATAACGAGATCGAAAGGGCCGATCATTTCGTTTTCGAAGACCAGATCATAGGTGCCGTCGTCGCGCGGGCGCACTTCGCGCAAACTATGGTTCCAGCGGATGATTTCTTTCGGCAGGGAGGCGAGCAGTGTCTGCCGCAGCGCCGTGCGATCCACCTCCGGCCGGTCGGAGTCGTCGGCATCGTCATCAGCGAAGATGAGCGTGCCGTCCTTGTCGTAAAGCCGGCTCCCCTGGTCCTCGTAGCGGGCGATCTGCAGGAATTCTTCGTAGAGACCGGCACGGCGCATCGCCAGCTGACCGGATTCGACGTGCAGGTCGAGCGTGCCGCCCTGCGGGCGGGCAAGGGCGTGTTCTTCGCGCTCAAAGATGCTGGCCGGCACGCCGGCCTGATGGAGAATGCGGGCAAGCGTCAGCCCGCCGGGGCCTGCGCCGATGATGGCGATGCGGGGATAGGATCTCATGGACACGGTTCTCATAATTTTGTACATAGGTACCTATATAGATTAACATAGGTACCTATTCAAGTGGGGCGAAAATGACGGATTGGGATTTGTTCGACGCGCCGGCGCCGCTCATCAACATGGCGTCGCGGTCGTTCGCGCGTCTCGGCGAGCGACGTGTGAAGGCATTGGGCTTCAACATCGGCCAGCTGCCGGTGCTCTACATGCTCCGCAATGGCGCCGAGATGTCGCAGAAGGATCTGGCAAAATTCGCCAAGATCGAGCAGCCGTCGATGGCGCAGATGCTGGCGCGCATGGAACGGGACGGGTTGATTAGGCGCACACCCGATCCCACGGATGGTCGCAGTAGTCTCGTATCTCTAACCGATGCGGCGCGCGAAAGGTTGCCGGCTGCCCGTCAGGCGCTGGAAGAGGGACGCGAGGCTGTTCTGGCCGGGTTCGGCGCGGAGGAGGTTCAGACGCTGCTTCAGTTGATGCGGCGGCTCAACCAGAATCTCGACCGGATGGTGGCCGAGGAGGATGGGGCGTAGACGCGCATATCTGCGCGCCTACGATGACAGCCATTCAGACCTCGGCGTAGACGATGCCGGTGAAAGAGCCGGCATGGTGCAGCAGTTCACGCTCCCCCGAGCCGTCGAGGCTTGCGGAATAGAGATTGCCGCCGATATCGGTGAAGAACATGCGGTTACCAGGCAGGTCGAGCGAGAGGCCAATGCCTTCGTCCAGACCTTCGAGGACGACTGCGGAGGTTGCGGCGATATCATCCATCAGGGCGCGGTTGACGGTATTCCCGCGCGGAAGATTACCGCGATCGGTCCAGTAGATCGTGCGGGTGGCGAGATCCAGTTCGAGATCGATCGGCTCCGGCAGTTTGTCCAGCAGGGTTTCGATATCGCTGCGGCTGGCTGCGGTTTCGCCGGCCGGGATATTGATGCCGGCGCGGAAGATGCGGCCGAGGCCGGCATCCGGCGGTCCCTTCTGGGTCCAATAGATCTGCCCGAGCGGCAGATCGAGGGCGATGCCGACGCACCAGCGCTCGATCTCGGCGCTGTCCTCAGGGCCTTCGCCGTTCTGCACCAAGGTCTCGATGTCGCTGCCATCGATATTGGCGCGCATGACTCGCATGCCTTCGCGGTCGCACCAATAGAGCTTGCCGTTGTCGCGATCGAGCTGGATCTGCTTCGGTGTGACCAGCGTGCTGCCGGGCGGGATCAGTGTTACGTGATTGCCGCCGTCGAGGTCCATGCGCTCGATGGAGCCGTCATGGGCGTTGTAGTCGTTGCCCATCTCCGTCCAGTAGATCCAGCCATTCTCGCTGTCGACGAGAATGCCGTCCGGGCTGCGGCCGGCCCGCTGGACGATGAGCTTGAGATCGGTGCCGTCGATGGCGGAGGAGAGGATTCGTCCGTCGTTGATGTCGAGGAAGAACAATCTTTCGGTGTTGGCAGGCGTCCGTGCTTCTGCTTCTGACATGAGAGCATCCTTTCGAGGGGGGGGCGGATCTGCGGATCACAGCGCGGCAATCATGGCATCGCTTGATGACAGCATCATTCGCCGCTGCGATCACGATGAAGATCTGTTGCGCTGCAACAAAGTCAAGTGCATTGATGTCGCGACCTATGCGAAGGTCCGTCAAATAAGTGTCATCGCTCTGATATAAATCCCCTCATTCCAGGGGATATTCCACGAGGGCCTGAAACCCGAAGCCGGAGGTGATTGATATCATGTCGACGCTCCAGCAGATCGCCTTTCGGGCCGGTTGTTCGGTCGCGACCGCGAGCCGGGTGCTGAACCGCAACGGCCCCGTCAGCGACGAAATGGTGCGGCGCGTGCGGCGTGCGGCGGCGGAGCTCGGCTATCGGGCGGGTGGGCGCACCGGCAACGGTCGGCCGGCGATCGGAGTGCTTATTCCCAGCATCACCAATCCGGTCTTCGCGGCTTCGCTTTCCAGCATCCAGAACAGGGCGCTTCATGCCGGGCATAGCGTGCTGATCGCGCAATCGAATTATGATCCGGCGCAGGAGGCCGATGCCGTCGCTTCGCTGCTTCAACAGCAACCGACCGGTATTATCCTGACGCTCTGCGATCCCGAACGCAGCCTGCTCCCGTCATCCACCCTGCCGCCGACCGTATTGCTTGGCAACCTGCCGACCAGCCGCTTCACCGCCGCCGTCGCGACCGACAATTTCGGCGCTGGTCGTGATCTGACCGATCATCTCCTGTGCAAGGGGCATCGCCGTATTCTGTTCATATCGGGCCATTTTTCGGCCTCGGATCGGGCGAAGCTGCGCTACCTCGGTTATATCAGGGCCATGGAAGCCGCGGGGCAACAGCCACTCGATGCACTGGAGATTTCCTTCGTAAACAGCCTGGAGCAGCTCGATCTTTCGGATGCGGTTTCACGCTTTGGTCCGACGGCGATCATCGGCTCCAACGATCTTCTCGCGCTTGGAGTCATGGGAGCGCTTCGACGGCAGGGGCTTTCGATCCCACGCGATATTTCGGTCGCGGGTTTCGACGGGATTTCCCTTGGTTTTCTGGGTGAGGTTCCGCTGACGACAGTGGAAATTCCGGACGGGACGATGGGAGCGGCAGCGGCCTCGCTGCTGCTCGACATGGCGGAAAATGCCGCGCCGCCGCGTCATCTGACCGTGCCTTATCGAATGCGTGCGGGCGGCACGGTGCGCAATCTCGCCATTCAACCCTGACGCCTGCCTGCGAACGGAAACGCCGCCTCTCAAGCAGAAGCGGCGTGGATTGTTCAGACCGGCTCGAAAGATCAGCTGCGCGGTAGCAGGCCTTCGACGTCGGAAGCAGCGTCGTCGAGCGCTTCCTTCGGCGTGGCCGAGCCGTCGACGATGCGCGAGAGATTGTCGACGATGGTCTGTGTGACTTTGACGCCGTTGGAACCCGGGAAGGCATACCAGGGGATCATGATCGACATCTGGCTGAGGCCGGCCTGGAAGAGCGGGTTCTTCTTGTAGAAGTCGCCAAGATACTCGGCCGACTTGGCGGCCAGCTCGTTGTTCGGAACGTAGCCGGTGCCGGGAACGACGACCGAGGCGCCATAGGGGCCGGCAGCGAATTTGGCGAACTTCCAGGCGGCCTCTTCCTTGACTGGGTCATGGGTCAGGATGACGACAGCGTTGCCGCCCGTCGGCAGGCGGCCGTTGACCGGGTCGATCAGCGGCAGCTTGGCGGTGCGCAGGTCGAACTTGGTGCCAACATTCTTGATGGTGTTGACCAGCGCGCCGGTCGTCTGGAATTCGAAGCCGACCTTGCCAGCAGCGAAAGCCTGTTCGCCTGCAGCCTTGGTGAAGACCGGCATGCCGCCTTCCTTGACGAAGCGCTGGATCATCTCGACGGCCTTCTGGCCCTCTGGACCGTTGAAGGCAACCTTCGTCTCGTCGTCGCTCAGCATCTTACCGCCGGCGCCGAAGAGGAGGGCGGAGAACATCCAGTCGTCGCCCTGCCAGCGGAAGTCCATGCCGTCGACGCCGTTGCCGAGCGCCTTGATCTTGCCGGCGAGCGCGATGACTTCATCCCAGGTCTTCGGCGGGTTGTCCGGATTGCCGCCAGCGGCCTTCACCAGATCGGCATTGTAGTACATGATCGGGTTCGACGTTGCGAAGGCGAGGCCGACCTGCTTGCCCTTGACCTGGGCGAGCTTCAGGATCGTGTCCGAGAAGCCCTGTTCGGCCATGTTGCCCTCTTTCTTGACGAGGGGGCCGAGGTCGACGGCGACGTTGCGCTCGTCCATCATGCGCAGGCGGTTGAGGCCGATGAAGGTGACATCGGGCATTTCGCTGGTGCCGGCCTGGCGCAGGATGGTCTGAATGCCTTCCTCATAGGTGGCCGAAGGAGCGGCGAACTGAATCTTGATGCCCGGATTTTCTTCCATGAACTTCTTCGAGATCGTGTCCATCACGTTCTTGAAGAAGCCGGGCATGGGATAGTGAACCGTCAGGGTGGTTTCGGCATAGGCCGGGACCGACACGACCATCGAAATGGCCGCGGCGGCGAGAATCTGGGTGATATGCTTCATCGCTCGTTCTCCGTTTTCAAATTTCGAACCGGTCAGCCTTTGAGACCGGTCATGGTGATGCCCTCGACGAAACGCTTCTGTGCGAGAAGGAACGCCGCGACGAGGGGAATGGTGATGATGAGGGTTGCCGCCATGAGCGCGCCGTAGTCGTCGCCGGCTTCGGCGGCGCGGAAATACATGAGGCCCAGCGGCGGCGTGAAATAATCCTGCTTGCTGATGACGATCAGCGGCCAGTAGAGGTCGTTCCAGTGCGCGACGACCGAGAAGATCGCGAAAGCGGTCACGGCCGGCCATGCGTTCGGCACGATCACGCGGGCGACGATGCCGAGTTCCGACATGCCGTCGAGGCGCGCGGCGTGGATCAGGTCGTCGGGCATGGCGCGGAAGAACTGCAAGAACATGAAGATCGCGAAGACCGAGATCGAGAAGGGCGCGACGAGAGCCGTGTAGCTGTTCAGGAGCGAGAGGCTGTTGAAGCCGACATAGAGCGGTAGCGCCGTCGCGTGGATCGGGATCAGCAGGCCCAGCATGATCAGCACCATCATGGTGCGTGCCGCCGGGAATTTCAGCTTCGCCATGGCGTAGGCGCAGGGAATGGCGATCAGCACCTGGAAGAAGAAGATCAGGCCGCAGACGAGCACGCCGTTGAACAGCAGCGTGCCCATGTCAACCTTGCTCAGCGCCTTGGCGATGTTCTCGACGTAATAGAAATGCGTCGGGATCAGCTTCAGGGCCGACGTGAAGATATCGTCCTGCGCCTTGCCGGCGGTCGAGATCATGAAAATGTAGGGCGCCAGGAAGATCAGCGAGCCCAGGATCAGCAAAGCGAGGCGCAGGATGCGGCCGGGAGTGAAGCCTGTCGAGGTCATGTGTAATGCACCTGCCGGTCTTGGACGCGATATTGCAGGAAGGTCAGCACCACGAGGATGGCGAGGAAGACGGTGGTCATCGCCGAGGCATAGCCGACCCGGAGATAGACGAAGCCTTCCTGGTAGATGCTGAAGAGCAGCACTTCCGACGCATGGTTCGGGCCACCGTCGGTCAGGGCCTTTACCGTATCGAAGACCTTCACCGCATTGATGATGCTGATGGTGGTTACGAAGAGCGTCGTCGGCCCGAGCATCGGCCAGGTGACGAGCCAGAAGCGATCCCACGCCGATTTTGCGCCGTCCACTTCCGCTGCAGAATAAAGCTCGCGCGGGATGGCGGTGAGACCGGCCAGGAACAGCACCATGTTGAAGCCGACCGATTGCCAGACGCCGATGATCGACAGGCTGTAGAGGGCGGTCGCCGACGAGCCGAGCCAATTCGGGCCAGGCAAGCCGATTTGAGCGAGCATCGCATTGATCGGGCCGATCGTCGGATGGAAGAGATATTGCCAGACGGTTGCCATCGCGACGATCAGCGAGGCGACGGGGAGGAAGTAGGCCGTGCGGAAGAAACTGCGGCCGATGCCTTCGCTTTCGATCAGCAGCGCGACGCCGAGGCCGAGCACGATCGAGACGGGCGCGACGATCGCCGTATAGACCGTCGTGTTCCAGAGCGATTTCTGGAAGGCGCGATCGCGCAGCAGATGCGCGTAGTTCTCGAAGGCGACGAAGCGCAAGCTTTTGTCGCCAAGCTGGAAATCCGTGAAGCCGAGCACGACGACGGCGACGATCGGCACCAGAATGAAGAGCACGATCAGGATGATGGCGGGCAGGGCGAAGAGCAGAGCCGTGCGGGCTTCGCTCCGTTCGCGGGCCGCGGCCGTCTGCAGCGGCAAGGAGGTGGCGGCAATGCTAGCCATGCGCCTTCTCCCGCGTGGCGTCGACGGTCGTCGGTGCGGCGCGCAGGCGGCGGCCGTCTTCGGCGAAGACCATCGCCTGTTCCGCTGAGAGGCCCAGCGCCACCGGCATGCCGGCAGTAAGGCCGGCAACGTCTGCCGGTGCGAGCTTGATGACCATCGTCTCGCCGATGGCGTCGAGCTTGGCATAGAGGATGACTTCGGAGCCGAGGAATTCCATGCGCTCGATGTGAGCGGCAAGCGCATCCTGCCGGTTCTGCGTGAGGGTCACGAATTCCGGACGGATGCCGAGCGTGACGTTGCCGCCGGCGACGCTGCCGTCTTCCAGTGCAAGCCGGATGCCGCCGAAGGCAACGATGCCGTTTTCGGCCAGCGCCGGCAAAAGATTGATGCGTGGCTGACCGACGAAACGGGCCACTTCGATATGGGCGGGATCGTCGTAGATCGTCTGCGGCGAGGCGAGCTGCAGCAGCTGGCCGCCGATCATGACGGCGACGCGGTCGGCCATCGACAGCGCCTCGGCCTGGTCGTGCGTGACATAGACCGTGGGCACGCCGGCGCGGCGGTGCAGATCGACGATCTCGCCGCGCGCATGGACGCGCAGGTTGGCGTCGAGATTGGAGAGCGGCTCGTCCATGAGGAAGACGGCGGGGCGACGCACCATGGCGCGGGCAAGCGCCACGCGCTGACGCTGGCCGCCGGACATCTGGCCGGGTTTGCGGTCTAGCAGGTGATCGATCTTCAGCGAAACCGCCATTTCCCGGACATCGCGGATGATGCCGGTGCGGGCGGCGCGCTGGCCGGGGATCATCGAACCGATGAAGGGCAGGCGCTGGACTCGCGACAGGCGGCGCATGGCGAGCGGCACTGCGATGTTTTCCGAGGCCGTCAGATGCGGATAGAGCGCGTAGGACTGGAAGACCATGGCAATGTTGCGATCCGCCGCCGCGACGCCTGAGACGTCGCTGCCGCCGAGGATGATTTCGCCGCTATCGGCATGATCAAGGCCGGCAAGGATGCGTAGCAGAGTGCTCTTGCCGCAGCCGGACGGACCGACGAGGGCGATGAACTCACCGGGCTGGACCTCGAGGTCGACGCCCTTGAGGATGGCATTGCCGCCGAAGGATTTGGCGATGCCGCGAAGCGAGAGTGCACTCATTCGGTCGGCTCCTTCTGTGCCTTGGGTGCTGCCTGCGGATAGACTTCCATGACGACGTCATCGAGGAAGTAGGCGGTCATGCCGGGTACGGCGACGAGCTCGGTCGACACCGTCTCGCCGAGTTCATGAATGGCCGCGCCGATCAGCCGTTCGCCGGGCATCTCGCGTTCCATCTTGTCGAGGATGAAGGCGCCGGGCGGTGCCCATACGACGGCGGTATCGTTGAAGCGGCCTTCCCAGGTCCAGTGCAGGTGGCCGCTGCCGAAGAGGGCGACGTCATGGGCCGCGATCAGATCATAGAGGCGGCGGCGCTGCGCCGGGCGCACGCTCCAGTAGCCGGTGTCGCCTTCATCCGGCGCATCGACGAAGAGCGGCTTGTGGGCAAAGAGGGCAACGCGGCGGTCGCCGCGGCTTTCGAGCATATCCTGCAGCCAGTCGAACTGCTTCTGCTCTTCGGCATCCTCGAAGCCCATCAGCAGGCTGTTGAGGCCGATCAGCCGCCAATTGTCGACGTCCTTCGCCCAATAATCGGGGCCGACGAGGCGGCGCCAGCGGTCCAGCCGTTCGGGATTGACGGGCTGATAGGAGCCGGGCAGGTGACCGACATCGTGGTTGCCGGGCACGATCAGCATCGGCACGGAGATCTGTCGCATCAGATCCATGGAGAAGATAAGATCTTCGTCCTTGTCGGCGCCGTCGACGCTCAGATCACCGGTGTGAACGACGAGATCGGCGCCGCTTGCCTCGATCCATTTCGCCAGTGGCTCCCAATTGCCGTTGAAATGCGGCTTGTTGGGGCTCAAATGGGTGTCGGTGATCTGGATGATCTTCAAGGCGCTTCTCCGCAGTCGTCAGAAAGGGTGCGCCTGAGGAAGGAATGGCCTTCAAACCGGCGCGTCTCTGCGCTCTCTTTAGAAGGCCCCCATGTCAGTTAGGTAACGGGTCTTTTCATCTGTTTTTCAGTTTTGTCACATCGCCGTCAAACGAGGGTGCCGCCCGCCTCCTGCCGAATGGAAGCACTATACGCGGTTGCCACGCTGCTATAGATCGTTGCGAAAGGGATCAGATATGTCAGACGAACAAAGCCGCATCATCAAGCTCGAGGAAACGGTTGCCCATCAGGCGAAGACGATCGAGGAGCTGTCCGACCAGATTGCCGAACAATGGAAGGTGGTCGAGCAGACGCGGCAGAAGCTCGATCGGCTGACCGAGCGGTTTCTGACGCTGGAAGAGCAGTCTCTCGATGCGCCGGCCATCACCAAGCCGCCCCATTACTGAACACCATTTCTGAACAAGGCCGCCGCCTCGTTCACGTTTCAGTGTTACACGCGGCCGTTTGTAACATTGAGCCTCGCCTTCCCGTATCTCCTTCTGACCGAAGCGTTTAGAATGGCGGTCGAGAGGAGAGTGTCATGAAGACTTTATCGACAGATATGATCCGTATCGGTTCGGCGCGGGTTGCGCGCTTTGCCGGACTCACGGCAGCGTCGGTACTGGTTGCCGCCGTTGCCCTGCAATTTGCCGGCCGCGCATCGGCCGAGGATGCGCGGGTTATCCCGTCGCCGAGCGTGGACGAGAAGGTTCCTTCCGCCAATACGGAGACGGCCGTGCTTGCCGGCGGCTGTTTCTGGGGCGTCCAGGGCGTCTTCCAGCATGTCAACGGCGTGATCAGCGCCACATCGGGCTATACCGGCGGCAGCAAGGATGCGGCTCACTATGAGATGGTGAGCTCGGGCGATACCGGCCATGCCGAATCCGTGCGCATCGTCTTCGATCCGCACAAGATCAGCTATGGCCATCTGCTGCAGATCTATTTCTCTGTCGCCCATGATCCGACGGAGCTGAACTATCAGGGGCCTGATACCGGCACGCAATATCGCTCGGCGATCTTCCCGACCAGCCAGTCGCAAGCTGACATTGCCAAGGCCTATATCGACCAGCTCAACCACGCCAAGGCCTTCGATGCGGCTGTTGTCACCAAGATCGAGCCGGCGCGGCAATTCTATACCGCCGAGGATTATCATCAGGATTTCCTGACGACGCATCCGAGCTATCCCTATATCGTCATCAACGACCTGCCGAAGATCAAGAACCTGCAGCATCTCTTCCCTAAGGATTATCGCGCCGACCCGGTTCTGGTGACGGCAAGCGCGAGCGCGAAATGATGGTCCGCCTGACCGGCGAGCGATGCCCGCCGGTCAGGGCCGCCTTGCAAGAAATGCTCGTTACTCCCGGTGCGTCTGGTGTATTGCTGCCTCACCATACATTGATCGAGAGTGCGTTTCGTCATGATCGTCCGCGACCGGCCGAATCTCTTCCAGCTTTTCTTCATCGTTCGAGGGTCGATCATCCGGCGCATCCTGCCGCAGATCATCGCCATCTTCCTGCTGTCGGCCCTGATCGTCTGGGGGCATGAGGAGAAGCCGCACCTCATCGTCTCTTTCAACGGCTCGGCGCTGTCGCTGCTCGGCATCGCGCTTTCGATCTTCCTCGGCTTCCGCAACAATGCCTGTTATGACCGCTGGTGGGAGGGGCGTCGCGACTGGGGGCAACTCGTCCAACTCGCGCGCAGCTTCGCCCGGCAGACGCTGGTGCTGGAGGGCGCAGGCGAGGTGGGCGTCGAGGCGCGCAAGAACCTGCTGCGCCTGACCATGGCTTTCGCGCAGGCACTGGTCTGTCTTCTGCGTGAAGGCAGCGACGAGGGCAAGGTGCTGCGCCTGCTGACGCCAAGCGAAGCCGAATTCTATCATGTCGCCCAGAACCGGCCCGACCTTATTCTGCGACTGATGTCCGCCGATCTCGCACGGCTGAAGGCATCGGGTGCGATTTCGGATATCCAATATCAGATGCTGGATATCACCATCGGCCAGATGGGTGCGGCCCAGGCGGCCTGCGAGCGTCTGCGCAACACGCCGCTGCCCTTCGGCTATACGCTGCTCCTGCACCGCACCGCCTATCTCTTCTGCTTCCTGCTTCCTTTCGGCTATGTCGATACGCTCGGCTGGGGATCGCCTTTCGTGACGGCGCTGATCGCCTACACCTTCTTTGGTCTCGATGCGCTAGGCGACGAATTGGAAGACCCGTTCGGCCGGCGGCCCAATGCGCTCGCCATAGGTGCCCTTGCCGATACGATCGAGATCAATCTGCGCGAAGCGCTGGGCGAAACCGACCTGCCGCCGCTGCCACAGCCCAAAGATTTCCTGCTGATGTAAAAAAATCTGCAAAAATATTCGTCGGACGATGGAATAGAATCCGGAGTGCTTCCGTATATAGGTGTATGGAACGCAAAGGACGCACATTCGATGTTTTGGGGCAGCTCGGTTCGCTGAGACGTTACGCCCGCTCGCTTGTGCGCAATGCGGACGAGGCCGAGGATCTGGTGCATGATGCGCTGGTCAAGGCATATGAGCACAAGGCATCTTTCAGGCGCGACGGCAATCTGCGCACCTGGCTATTGTCGATCTTGCATAATGTGCATATCGACCGCCTGCGCCAGAACAAATCGCTGAACCGTCGCCATGAAGAGGCGGCGACCGAGCTGGAAACGGCATTGCCGGCATCGCAGGACCACACGGTGCGTTTGAGCCAGGTCCGCGAAGCCTTCTTCAGTCTGCCAGAGGAGCAGCGCGAGGCGCTGCATCTCGTGGCGATAGAGGATCTCTCCTATCAAGAGGCGGCTTCCGCTCTTGGCATTCCCGTCGGCACGCTGATGTCCCGCATTGCGCGGGCTCGTGCGAGCCTGCGTAATTTCGAGGAGGCTACCTCCAAGGTTTCACATCTCAGGCTTATCGAGGGAGGCGGCAATGAAAATCGTTGATCCGATCATCGATACCGATCTCGACGCCTATGTCGATGGCGAGCTGACACTCGCGCGCCGTGTCGAGGTGGAATCCTATCTCTCAGAGCATCCGGAGATCGCCGCCAAGGTGATGGCCGATATGAGCATCCGTGGCGAGCTGCGCATGGCGCTGGCCGGAGAAGGTCATGTGGTCCGTGCAGAAACTCGGGAGGCCGCGCGGCGGCTGGAGCGCGGACTGGTCTATGGCCGCATGCTGGGATCCTTCCAGCGGGTTGCCGCCATCGCCGTGCTCGTGACGACCGGCTGGGTCGCGCATACGTCCTTCGGCGCCTTTACGGCGAGCGAGGTCAGTGCGTCCACAAGGCCGCCGGCCTTCGTCGACGACGCGGTGCGCGCCTACAAGACGACCGCCGTGCGCGAAGAGATCAAGCCGCAATCGGCGGCCGCGAATTACAATCCGGAAGAAATCCGTGCTTCGACGGCGATCATATTGCCGGAACTGCCGGGCGACTGGCGTGTCACCGATGCACAAATCTATCCGTCCGAGTTCGGTCCGAGCATCGAAATGATGGTCGATGCCGGGGAAGACGGGCATTTATCACTGTTTGCTGTCCGCCCGGGCAATTTCGCCGTCCAGGACGTCAGTCACATCAAGCGTGACGATGTTCAGGCTGCTTACTGGCAGATCGGCGAAGTCGCCTATGCGCTGATCGGCAATGGCAAAGCGGGTCAGCTTGACGGCGATGCCGAAAAGCTTGCCCGCAGCCTCTACTAGTTTGGATTAAAGGAGAACGACCATGAACCCGACCAATCCGCGATACGGCTACGGAGCCGCCGCCGGCTCTCAGGCGCTCTTCGACGAGGGACTGCGCCGGCACATGCTGCGCGTCTACAACTACATGGGTATCGGCCTTGTCGTGACCGGCATCGTCGCGTTGATCGTCGGCACGACGCCGGCACTCTATGTGCCGATCTTCCAGAGCCCGCTGAAGTGGGTCGTGATGCTGGCGCCGCTCGCCTTCGTGTTCTTCTTCTCGTTCCGCATCCAGTCGATGTCGGCCAGCACGGCGCAGATGATGTTTTGGGCGTTCTGTGCGGTCATGGGCCTGTCGCTGGCCTCGGTCTTCCTGGTCTTCACCGGCACGAGTATTGCGCGCACCTTCTTCATCGCCGCGACGATGTTCGGTGCGACCAGCCTCTACGGCTACACGACCAAGCGTGACCTTTCGAACATCGGCTCGTTCCTGATGATGGGTCTGTTCGGCGTCATCATCGCCAGCATCGTCAATATCTTTCTGGGTTCGAGCGCGCTGCAGTTCGCCATCTCGGTGATCGGTATCGTCGTCTTCGTCGGCCTGACCGCCTGGGATACGCAGAACATCAAGGAACAGTATGCCGAAAACCATGATCAGGAATCGCAGCAGAAGCTCGCCGTCTTCGGTGCCCTGTCGCTCTACTTGAACTTCGTCAACATCTTCCAGCTGCTGCTGAATTTCACCGGCGAGCGGGAGTAGTCTGAAATTGCCTGCTTGAGCATGGTCTGAGCTAAAGGGCACTCCACGCCTTTGGTGATCATGCTCCGGTAATGCGTCTCCCTGGGGGCTTGTTGAGACGCATGACGCGCCTGCAGTATCTGCGCCGATACTGCAGGCGCAACTTTTTTGGGGGAGGCGGTAAACCAAGTTTACAGCAATCTTCGCCGCCAGGCGGCAAAGGGGGAAGGTGCCGGACCAAGAGAGCACCGTCTAAAGAAAAGGCCCGATAGCGCAGATCTGCTGCCATCGGGCCTTTCATCATTGGAGATATGCGGTTTCTCGTCCGTCATGGGACGAGCGTGGTCTTACCACTCGGCGACGCTGCCGTCCTCGTGGCGCCAGACCGGGTTGCGCCAGCGATGGCCTTCCTTGGCGCGCTCGATGACGTAGGCCTCGTCCACCTCGATACCGAGGCCCGGTCCCTGCGGGATCGAGACGAAGCCATCGGCATAGTGGAACACCTCCTTGTTGGAGATGTAGTCGAGGATGTCGTTGCCCTTGTTGTAGTGGATGCCGAGGCTCTGTTCCTGGATGAAGGCATTGTAGCTGACGGCGTCGACCTGAAGGCAGGCGGCAAGCGCGATCGGGCCGAGCGGGCAATGCGGCGCCAGCGCCACGTCATAAGCTTCCGCCATGGCTGCGATCTTGCGGCATTCGGTGATGCCGCCGGCATGGGATAGATCGGGCTGGAGAATGTCGACATAGCCGTCCGACAGCACCGACTTGAAATCCCAGCGCGAATAGAGGCGCTCACCCAAGGCAATCGGCGTCGAGCAATGGTTGGCGATTTCCTTCAGCGCCTCGCGGTTTTCCGACAGCACCGGTTCCTCGATAAAGAGCAGCTTGTAGGGCTCCAGCTCCTTGGCGAGAACCTTGGCCATCGGACGATGGACGCGGCCGTGGAAGTCGACGCCGATGCCGATATAGGGGCCGATCGCCTCGCGGATGGTGGCGATGGTCTCGACCGCCTTCTCCACCTTGTCGTAGGTGTCGACGATCTGCATTTCCTCGCAGCCGTTGAGCTTGATCGCCTTGAAGCCGCGGGCAACGACGTCCTTGGCATTTTTGGCGACGTCCGAGGGACGATCGCCGCCGATCCAGGAATAGACCTTGATCTTGTCGCGCACCTGGCCGCCGAGCAACGAATGGATCGGTTGTCCGAGTGCCTTGCCCTTGATGTCCCAGAGCGCCTGGTCGATGCCGGCAAGGGCCGACATGTGGACGGCGCCGCCGCGATAGAAACCGGCGCGATACATGACGGTCCAGTGATCCTCAATCAGGAAGGGGTCCTTGCCGATCAGATAATCTTCTAGCTCGTGCACGGCCGCCTGTACGGTGAGCGCGCGACCCTCGACCACGGGCTCACCCCAGCCGACAATGCCTTCATCGGTCTCGATCTTCAGGAACAGCCAGCGCGGGGGAACGATGTAGGTCGTCAGCTTGGTGATTTTCATGGGAATGATTCCGTTTGGCTTTGGGTTGCGTCAGCGGCGCGATGCCGCGGATCTCTGGGTTGCGGGATTTGTTTTCCGGCCTGCGTCCAGCTGCCGTTCGACGGCGAGATCGCGGGCGGCAAGATCGAGCATGCGGTGAGCGCAGTCACGCGCGGCGTCGCGATCGCGAAGGCGCAGCGCTTCGACAAGTTCACCGTGAACGGCGATCGCCTCGTCGCGGCTATGGGCAGCGACGTTGGAGGCGTGCAGCGCATATTTCAGGCCGGCATGCATGGCGCTGGAAAGACGGCGAAACACCTGGTTGTGACTGGCGCTGAGCAGCAGCTTGTGGAATGCCACGTCGGCTTCGGTAAAGCCCTCCGGATCATCGCCGCTGTCGCGCATCTGCTGCCACGTGCTCTCGAGATCGGCGATTTCGCGGGCCGTCGCCCGTTCCGCGGCATATTCGGCGGCGGCGGGTTCTATCGTGCGGCGGGCTTCAAGAATGGAGCCGAGAATGTCGAAATCGGCGATATAGGGTCCCATCCATTCCAGCACATCTTGGTCGAGGATGTTCCAGTCGTCCTTGTCGCAGACCGTGGTGCCGATGCGCGGCTTGCCGCGCACGAGACCCTTGGACTCCAGTACCTTGAGGGATTCACGAATAACCGTGCGGCTGACGCCATACATTTCGCAGAGATCGTTTTCACGCGGCAGGGTCGAACCGGAGGGGTAGCGTTCGGCGCAGATGTCTTCGGCGATCGCGGCAGTCACGTTTCTGCGCACGCGCGGACGGCGCGCCGGCTGAGCCGAGGAGCCATGCCCCTGTCTTTCGAGCGATTCCACCCTATCTCCTCCACACCGTTTCGCATGCTCTGCCTGAATCTTTCTCGACCGGAGACGAGCGGGACTTTCATGCGGGCGATGCCCGGCCACGTTTCGTGACCAACGTCGAAATGATCATACGATATTCATCATACATTGGCAATATCGTTGTATGATGATTTGAAAGACCTGCGCAATCGCCTTTTCAGGAACAAGCGGCTGGCGCAGCCGTTTTCCGGATTGACGCCGCATCTGTTACGGCGGCGTCGTCTTCGACGGATAGAAGGATTATGGTGTCGGTGCAGGTGGCGAGGCCGCTTGCCGCCGATCATCAGGGGGAGGCGAGCTTTGCTCCCCGAAGTTCATTCAACGACAAGGAGGACGACATGCAGATCAATCGCACAGGTTCGGCTCAATGGTCCGGCGGTTTGAAGGACGGCAAGGGTCAGATTTCGACGCAGAGCGGCGCGCTCAGTCACTATCCTTACGGTTTTGCCAGCCGCTTCGAAGGCGTTGCCGGCACCAATCCGGAAGAGCTGATCGGCGCGGCGCATGCCGGCTGCTTCACCATGGCCTTGTCGCTGATCCTCAATGAAGCCGGCTTCACCGCCGAAAGCATGGAGACGACGGCCAAGGTGACGCTTGAAAGCGTCGAAGGCGGCTTCGCCATCACCGCAATCCATTTGACGCTAACAGGCAAGGTGCCTGGCGCCGACGAAGCTACCTTCACCGAGCTTGCCAACAAGGCAAAGGCCGGTTGCCCGGTTTCCAAGGCGCTTGCTTCCGTTCCGATCTCTCTGGAAGTTCACGCCGCATAGGCTCGAAATCTCATGGTTCGACAGGCGCTTTGCGGGGCGAGGGGCCTGTCGAATGCCGCCTTATGATGGCAAAAGCGGTGTATTTTCGCTGGCCAATAGGTCTTACGAGCCTGCGTCTGCTGCAAGGTGTCGCTTCACGATCAAGGCCAGTGGAACCGTGTAGAAAAAGTGCGACATGAAGCCGCCGATAACGACCATCGGATCGAAATAGTTCGGATGATCCGCAGTCGCCACCATGATGGCAGCATGCATCACGATCCAGATCACGACGGCGTAGAACAATGCCACGAACGTCGCCTCGAAACCGCGCCGGCGGAAGTACGGCCAGATATAGGCAAAGGCGATGCCCCAGGCGAAGACGAAGGAGAAGTGGATTGCGGTGCCGAGAAAATACGCCGTCAATCCCAGGGATTCCTGCACCGCCTTGCCGAATACGAGGCCGGTGGCATTGCGGGGGATGCCCGCCAGCGGCATGAGCTGCTGGATGCCAACCCAGACGATCGCCTCATATATCCAGATCAGGATGCCGCCGGCGAGGCCCCCGATCACACCGGCTTTTATGGTCGCCCACAGGGCCGGTGTATCCGTGAGGCCTTCTCCCAGCTTCGTATCCCGACGGATCTCGTTATAATTGCTGCTCATGTTCGATTTTCCTCCCTGATTGCTCCACTCTCAAATTCATGCCTGACCATCCAAATTATGGATGGGCGTAAGGTCCTCTTTCGGAGGTTTTCTAACGGCGCGGGAAAATTTATCGGGAGCCTGACGGGGCCGATCATGACGGTCGGCTCCTACCATCGCATAATTGACGGCGCCTCGACATTTCGTCTCGCAGTCCGACTATTCATCGGACAAATAAAGAGGATGCCGTCGCAACACCAATTCAAACGGTCGGCAGTTTCATAAGTATTGGCTATATCGCGGCTTCGTAAAATTGCGGCCCGGCGACATCGACCAGTCTCGCCATGCGAAGGCGTGTTTTCGCGCATGCATCTGCAATCCCTCGCCGCTGCCTCGACCCAGGCTTGCTATAAAATATCCTGCGCGTGCGGCGGGTTTGGTATATAGTCGACGCCCGGGCATTGGGCTGTCATTTTCACTGAAATGCAGTGCTCAAGGGGAGGGGCGAATGTCTGGAATTCTTTTGATTCATGTCGTCATCAGTTTGATTGCCATCATCAGCGGTATTGTCGTGGCTCAGGGATTTCTCACGGCCAATCGCCACGACCGATCGACGCTCGTCTATATGCTTACGACTGCGCTCACCAGCCTGACGGGTTTCTTGTTCCCATTTCACGGGATCACGCCGGCGATCGTTGTCGGCATTCTCTGTCTTCTCATCTTCATACCGACGGCGCTGGCGCGCTACAGGTTTCATCTTGCCGGCATCTGGCGGTCGGTTTTCGTGGTCGGTGCGCTGGTGCTGCTCTTCTTCAATTGTCTGGTGCTGATCATTCAATCGTTCCAGAAGATACCGGCGCTCAACGCGCTGGCGCCTGCCGGTAACGAGCCGCCGATCCTCGCGGCGCAGGTGGCACTTTTGGTGGCCTGCCTGTTTGTCGGGTATTTCAGTATTCGCCGCTTCCGTCCGACGCTTTTGGGCGCCTGATCGGGCCTGCGACAAAATGCCGGACACTTTCAGCCCGATCCGCAAGGAGCGTTGTTGAAGGTTTAACTGTTGTTTCAAGTTGTTCGGCGCATCATCGGTTTATTCAGTAGCATCTCAAACGGCCTGCGGTTGTGGGTGGCTTATTGACATCGGCACTCTAATGGATTACGAGTGACGAAAATTTAAAATCGTCACTCGTAATCCATCAGGCCTTAGTCATGCTCGAGCTTCACGATGTCAACGCCGATCCTGCCCGCCAGGAAAACATCGCCCGCATTCTCGATGCCGCCGAAAAGCTGTTTCGCCACTACGGCTACAGCAAGACGAACGTAGCCGACATCGCACGCGATCTCGGCATGTCGACGGCGAATATCTACCGATTCTTCGGCTCCAAGACGGAAATCCATCAGGCTATCTGTGGGCGCATGCTCGGCCAGAGCTACCAGATGGCGCTTGCCATCCGCAATCAACCGATCAGCGCGACCGAACGGCTGCGGGCCTATACCATGGCCCAATACAAGATGACGATGGAGGCCATGCTCGACGAGCAGAAGGTTCACGAGATGGTCGTTGTCGCCATCGAGCGTGATTGGCACGTTATCGAAAAACATATCGACCGCATCCATGATCTGATCGCAGAGATCATCGCGGAGGGCATTGCCGCCGGCGAGTTCGTCGAGCAGGACCCCTATGTCGCGTCCAAATGCTTCGGTGCGGCGACCATCAATCTCTGTCACCCGCAGATGGTGGCCCAGTGCCTCGCCAAGACAAACCGGGCCGAGCCCGAGGATCTCATCGAATTCGCCATCAGGGCTTTGAAGAAATAGCAATGCGCGCACCGGATGCCCGGCGTGTTCCCACTCTTTGTTCGACTTTAGGAGAGCGACATGGTTTCGCTGACGACCAACACTCTACGAGCCGCTGCCGGTGCGGTTCTTCTTTCCGCCTTGGGGCTTGGGCTTTCGGGCTGCAATGAGAAGAAGGAAGAGACGGCGGAGGTGATCCGGCCGGTCAAGGTCGTCGAGATCGCTCAGGCCGATACGACGCGCAAGCTCGACTATTCCGGTGCCGTGCGTGCGCGGACGGAGATGAATCTCGGCTTTCGCGTGAACGGCAAGATCGTCGAGCGCAAGGTGGATATCGGCCAAAGGGTAAAGCCCGGTGATGTGGTCGCCCGCATGGATGCAACCGATTATGTTCTCGCCGTGCGCCGTTCGCAGGCCGATCTGGATGCGGCTGAAAAGCAGGTGCAGACGACCGAGCTTGCCCGCAATCGCGCGCAGACGCTTTTCGACAAGAATGTCACCTCCAAGTCGCAACTCGAGCAGGCCGAGCTTTCCTATGAGCAGGCCGTTTCGACGCGCGATTCCGCAGCGTCGGCATTGACCGAAGCCAAGAACCAGGTTGCCTATGCCGACCTGACCTCCGACATGAATGGTATCGTGACTGCGATCAACGCCGATGTCGGCCAGGTGGTCAGTTCCGGTACAGCCGTCATCACCGTTGCCGTCGATGGCGAGAAGGAAGTGCAGGTCGCTGTCCCGGAAATGGACATCGCCCAGTTCAAGGTCGGCAAGGATGTCAAGGCGCGCTTCTGGTCCGATGCGGCCCTCGTACTGGATGGAAAGGTGCGGGAAGTGTCCGGCAGTGCCGATCAGTCGCGCACTTTCGCCGTGCGTGTGAGCGTACCGAACGATCCGCGCGTTCTGCTTGGCATGACCGCGACGATCGAGGCGCTTGCCGACAATACCCAGCCCTATGTTTCCATTCCGCTGAGCGCCCTGGCGCAGAAGGATGGGCAGCAGATCGTCTGGCTCGTCGACCGCAGCGCCGGTACCGTGCATTCGCGTGCCATCAAGGTCGCCGATTTCGCCGATGACGGCGTGCGCGTAGCTGATGGTCTCAAGACCGGCGACGTCGTCGTTGCCGCAGGGACCCAGTTCATGAGCGAAAACATGAAGGTCAAGCTTTCAGGCGCCGCAGCCCAGCAGGCCTCCGCAGAAACCAAAGCCGCCTCGGCGGATATCGTACGCTGACCCGGATCGAGGGGACGACACCATGTCCATCAATAGTACCTCCGACGAGAGGAAGCGTTTCAACCTGTCGCGTTGGGCAATTGCCCATCCAAGCATTGCGCGCTTTCTGTTCGGGCTCATCATCATCGCCGGTGCACTCGGCCTGACCCATATGGGCCAGAAGGAAGACCCGGATTTCACCTTCCGCGTCATGGTCGTGCAGACCGTCTGGCCCGGTGCTTCCCTGCAGGACATGGAAGACCAGGTGGTCAACAAGATCGAGCGCAAGCTGCAGGAAACGCCGCATCTCGATTGGGTCAAATCCTATACACGTGCCGGCTTTGCCATCACCACCATCCAGATCAAGGGCGATACCAATACCGCAGAGGTGAAGGACGCGTTCTATCAGATCCGCAAGAAGGTCGGCGATATCGGCAACGAGCTGCCGTCCGGCCTGCTCGGCCCTTATTTCAATGATGAATTCGGCGATACCTTCATCACGCTGCATTCGATCAGCGGCGATGGCTACAGCTATCCTGAGCTGAAGAAATTCGCCATTCAGGCCCGTGACATGCTGCTCTCGACGCCCGGCGTCGAGAAGGCGACCATCATCGGCGATCAGGCGGAGCAGATCTATATCGATGTCTCTTCCAAGGTTCTGGCCGAGCGCGGACTGACGCTCACTGACCTGAAGAACGCCATCGTCGGTCAGAACAACGTCGATCCGGCCGGCACCGTCGATACCAGCATCCGCTCGGTGCGCATCTCGGTCGAGGGCGACGTCAACAAGATCGAGGATATCAAGAACCTTCGGCTCACCGCCGGTGGCCAGGTGACGCGCCTTGGCGATATCGCCACGGTCACCGCCGGGCTGCAGGACCCCTACACCGCCAAGTTCCTCTATAACGGTCATCCAAGCGTGCAGCTCGGCGTCGTCATGGCGCCAGGCTTCAAGGTGACCGATGTCGGCAAGTCGGTTGAGGAAACCTACAAGCGCTTCGAAGCCTCGCTGCCGGTCGGCGTTCAGGTCGATCAGATCGCCAACCAGCCCGACGTCGTCACGGATGCGATCAGCGAATTCATGCATGCGCTTGGCGAAGCTCTCGTCATCGTGCTGATCGTCTCCTTCCTGTCGATCGGCTGGCGCTCGGGTCTGGTGATCGCGATCGCCATTCCGTTGGTCCTCGCAGCAACGTTTGCCATCATGTACGAATTCGGCATCGACCTGCAGCGCATTTCGCTCGGTGCTCTTATCATCGCGCTCGGCTTGCTGGTCGACGATGCCATGATCGTGGTGGAACTCATGGAGCGCAAGCTTGAGGAAGGGCTGATCAAGCTCGATGCAGCAAGCTTCGCCTATTCTTCGACCGCATTCCCGATGCTGACCGGCACGTTGATCACGACGGCCGGCTTCATTCCCGTCGGCTTTGCAGCGTCGACCGCCGGCGAATATGTCCGCACGCTCTTCTACGTCGTCGGCATCGCGCTCGTAGTTTCCTGGTTCGTCGCGGTCTATTTCACGCCATGGCTCGGCTACATGATCCTCAAGCAGCGCCATCATGCCGGCGAGCATCATGACGTGTTCGATACGCGCTTCTACCGCCGTCTGCATTCCTCGGTCGCTTGGGCCGTGCGCCACCGCGTCATCGTGTTGCTTCTGACGCTCGCCGCCTTCGTCGGCAGCCTCTGGTCCTTCCAGTTCATTCCGCAGAACTTCTTCCCGCAGTCCTCGCGCCCGGAAATCCTCGTCGATCTCTGGCTGCCAGAGGGCACCAGCATCAAGGAAGTCGAGCGCCAGGCCCAGGCACTGGAAGCCCGCATGGCCGATGATCCCGACAAGCGTTTCATCGCCACCTATATCGGCCAGGGCGCGCCGCGCTTCTTCCTGCCGCTCGATCAGCAGCTGACGAACCCGAACTATGCACAGATGCTGGTCATGGCCAAGGATGAGCCGGCTCGCGAGCGGCTGATCACCAAGATGCGTGGCATACTGGCCAACGATTTCCCATCCGTTCGCGGCAAGGTCGATCGCCTGTTCCTCGGCCCGCCGACGGGCTGGCCCGTACAGCTGCGCATCATGGGGCCGGATCGTCAGGAGGTTCGCCATATTGCCGACGAGGTGAAGCAACGCTTTGTCCAGAATCCGTTGCTCGGTGCCATCCATGACGACTGGCTTGAGCCGGTGCCGGCCATGAAGCTGGTGATCGATCAGGATCGCGCCCGTGCTCTCGGCGTCACCTCGCAGCGCATTCGCCAGATGCTTCAGGCCTCGATGTCGGGCGTCACTCTCGACAACTATCGCGAGGGTGAGGAAACCGTTGGAATCGTTGCCCGCGAGCCGGAAGAAAGCCGTCATCTGCTGACGTCGGTAAACTCGGTATATATCCCGACGGATAGCGGTGGCTTCGTGCCGCTGTCACAGGTCGCCAAGATCGTGCCTGTCATGGAGCAGAGCATAGAATGGCGCCGTGACCGCCTGCCGACAATCAGCGTGCGGGCGACCCTGCCCGACAATGTGCAGTCGAACGACGTGACCGCCAAGCTCTACAACGACATGGCTGATCTGAGGAACAGCCTGCCGGCCGGCTACAAGATCGAGATCCAGGGGGGAGCCGAAGACAGCGCCGAAAGCCAGGCCTCGATCGCCGCCAAGGCGCCGATCATGCTTGTCATCATCGTCGTGCTGCTAATGGCGCAGCTGCAGCACTTCGGCAAGGCGATGCTGGTGCTCGCCACCGGGCCGCTCGGCATCATCGGCGCGGCCGCGGCTCTGCTCATCAGCGGTGCGCCCTTCGGCTTCGTCGCGATCCTGGGCGTCATCGCACTGCTCGGCATCATCATCCGCAACTCGATCATTCTCGTCGACCAGATCGACCAGGATATCGCGGCGGGCATGGACCGGAAGGAAGCGATCATCGGCTCGGCCGTGCGTCGTTTCCGGCCGATCACGCTGACCGCGCTGACGGCCGTGCTGGCGCTGATCCCGATCTCGCGCGGCGTCTTCTGGGGGCCGCTCGCCTATGCGATGATGGGCGGTATTCTGGTTGCGACCGTACTGACGATCTTCGTGCTGCCCGCCGGCTACGCCCTGTTCTTCGGTCGCGAGCCCAAGAACAGGTCGGCGGCGCCGCCAGCCAAACAGCAGGCTGACGAGGAAGAACAGAATACGATCCAACTGCCGCCGGCCGTGGCGGCGGAGTGAGGCGCCTGAAAGAAGAAAACCCCGGCCTGAGGCCGGGGTTTTCTTTTGAGCCGTTAGAGCATTCCCGCTTTTCTTCGAATCGCCAAAACGTCCTTTCTTTTTATTTCCCAACGCATTCCGGACGGAAAACCGCTACGCACTTTTCCTGGAAATGCTTTAGATAGACGGCAGGATCGTCTGCTTACCTTCGGTGATCTTGAGGATCGTCAGCGTTCCACCCATGGAAACGGCCGTATCGATACCGATGCGGCTTAGACCAAAAACGGGATGCGAGCCCGGCGTGTGGCCGTGGACCACCAGCAGCGGCAATTGCGGTCCGACCGACAGGAACGGCTCGCGAATCCACATCAGATCTTCGTCCGTCTGTTCACTTAAAGGAAGGCCTGGCTTGATGCCGGCATGGACGAAGAGTGTCGAACCGAAAGTGACAGCTATAGCCAGCGAACGCAGCAGATCGATATGCGCTGCCGGCATCACCCTTAGCACCGTGTCACGCAACTCCCCGACGCTATAACCGAGATCGAAAAGCATATGCCGGGCATCGATGCCGTAGGATGCGAGCGTCGGCAAGGCGCCGAACTCCAGCCAATGGATGTTGGCATCGGGATCGTCCAGAAAACGAAGGAAGACATCGTCGTGATTGCCGCAAAGCGCATAGCGATCGAAACCTTCGGGCGGCGGTGCGCTAAGATGCGCCAGGACATCGCCGGAACGTGGGCCACGATCGACATAATCGCCGAGATACATCAACAGCTTTCGGCCGGGAAGGCTGCGGGCATCCGCGATGATGCGCCTTTCGGCCTCCACCATCTCGTCGTAGCAGCCATGGATGTCGCTCAGGGCATAGATTGCTGTGTAATCACGTCCGGTGAGATCGATACGGTCTCGTTGATGCTGCATGAAATCGACCGTTTCCTGCCGGATCGTGCCTGAATGGCCGCGGCAGCCCAATTGCTTGACATGGTGTCGAGAAACCCGCCTTTGGCGAGCTTATATGGGACGGTATTCCAAGCATCGGTTTGCTGCAAGTCTTACGGGCACAGGCATTGGTCTGAACCGTTGAAGTTTCAGAAAGATTCGGCATCATCTTTGGGAGGTCGCACCTTGTGCAACCTCCCGAATGGTTATGCCGCTCAGCCGCGATAGGCAGCTTCGAGCCCGGCAATGTCGAGCTTGACCATTCCCATCAGAGCTTGCATGACGCGGGCGGCCTTGGTCGGGTCTGGATCGGCGATATATTTGCCGAGCACCGTCGGTACGACCTGCCAGGAGACGCCGTAGCGGTCCGTCACCCACCCGCATTCCACCGGCGCGCCGCCATCGGTAAGGCCTTCCCAGAGGCGGTCGACCTCGGCTTGATCGATGCAATCTATCTCCAGCGAGATTGCATGATTGAACTCGATGCGGCTGCCGCCGTTCAGCGCCATGAAGCGTTGGCCGGCAAGCGTGAAGTTCACGACCAGAACCTCATCGGGCTTGCCTGCGGGCGTGTCGACGACGTTCTTCTGAACGTGATCGATCCGGGAGCCGGGGAAGAGTGAGACATAGAAATTCGCTGCTTCCTCCGCTTCTTTTGCAAACCACAGGCATGGGGCAATCTTGGACATTGGGTACTCCTCTCTCCGATTGAATGCCCTTAGGACGAAGGAGGGGCGGCAGGGCCGACAGGGTGGCGAAAATTTTTTCGAGTCCATACCGGCCGCCGGCCATTATACGAGGCGGCCGCCGCCATCGATGTGCAAGACCTCTCCCGTCACGAAGCGGTTCGTCATCAGGAAGAGGATGGCCTCAGCGATATCCTCCGGCCGGCCGATATTGCGGCTCGGCAGCGTCGAGGCGGTTTGTTCGAGGACCTGCCGCTTGGCATCGCCCATCAGGCCATCGAGCAGCGGAGTATCCACCCATCCCGGCGAAACCGCGTTGATGCGCATCGGCGACAGTTCAATGGCAAGGGCACGGACCGTACTTTCGACCGCGGCGACGGCAGCCGCCACAACGGCACCGATGGCGGCCGGGCGGAAGGCGAATTGCCCGGAGGTCATGGTAATCGAGCTTGCAGAATGAAGAAGCGGAAGAGCAGCCTTGATGGCGAGCAACGGCCCGATCAGGCGTTCGCTCACGACCTTCGAGAGATCCGCTTCCGACTGATCCTTGAGCGACTGCAGGTGAACGGTGCCGGCCGTGATCAGCAGATGGTCGATCCTTTCGATCCCTGCGAACATCGTGGGTTGTGGGGCGGCAATGTCTGCGACGATCTGGGTCGCGCCGCCGATCGCTTCCGCAGCTTCGCGAAGACGCTGCGGATTGCGGGATAGTAGAAAGAGATTCGCGCCGGCGTCCTTGGCCTGCCTGGCGGTTGCCAGGCCAATGCCCGAAGAGCCGCCGATGATGACGACATTCTGCCCCTGGAACGATTGAGGCTGCGTGTTGCCCGTATGAATGGTGCTGGTCTGCAAGACTGGTTCTCCGGTTGGATTGTTAACCGGTCCGAAGATCGTTGATCGGCATATGCTTTGGAAGGAAGCGAATGGCGATGTCATTTATCGTAAAAGGCGATAGAATGTCGTCATGGACATGCTTTCCGCCATGCGCATCTTCATCCGCGTCGTCGAGCGCAGCAGCCTTTCAGCCGCCGCGCGCGATCTCGGCCTCGGCCAGCCCACCGTCAGCGAACGCGTCGAGAAGCTGGAAAAGCATTTGGGCGCGCGGCTCCTCTACCGCACGACCCGTTCGGTGCAGGCGACCGATGCCGGCGCGCGCTTCTACGACTATGCCAAGCGTGCCATCGAGGCAGCCGAGGAGGCAGAGGCTTCTGTCGCCGCGGCCGAGACGTCGCTCACCGGAACCTTTCGGATCGCGGCGCCGCATGGGCTGGGCGAGATGACCTTGCCGCGGTTGCTCATCGAATTCCAGACACTGCATCCGGCCCTGGCGATCGACGTAACCCTGAATGATCGCTTCGTCGATCCAATGACCGAAGGCGTTGATCTCTCGATCCGCATCGGCGAGATCGGCAGCGGCAACTTCATCGCCCGCCGGTTGGGGACGATGCGCCGGCTCATGCTGGCCGCTCCCGGCTACCTCGAGCGACACGGGCAGCCGCGCGAACCGGCAGAACTTGCGGCGCATCCCTTCATCCGGGTCGCCGGTTTCGCGGCGGATGAGCGACTGCAACTGATCGGTTCCGACGGCGGGACGGTGGAAGCGCCGATCCGCACCGCATGGCGTGTCAATCACTGGCGGCCGCTCATGGAGGCAGTGCTGGCGGAAAGAGGGATAGGCGCATTGTTCGTTGCCGTCTGTGGCCGGGAGATCGCCGAAGGAAGGCTGGTTTCCGTGCTGCCTTCCCATGAGTTCAGGCGTGTGGATGTCCACGCCATCTATCCGCCGGGGCCGCGCCCCGCGGCGAGGACGAAGGCCTTCCTTTCGCTGCTTGCCGAGCGCGCCGACGAGCTCTTTGGCGAGACGCCAGCGGCCTAAGGCTCCTAGCGGCTGGCTGCGAGTCTTTCGGCGAATTCGATCGCTTCGATCAGGCTGCGTTCATTGGCGATGCCTTTGCCGGCGATGTCGAAGGCGGTGCCGTGGTCGACGGAGGTGCGCACGATCGGCAGGCCGAGCGTGATGTTGACGCCGGAAAGATCCATCCATTTTCCCGTCGCCGGATCGATTTCGAAGCCGAGCAGCTTCACTGGGATATGGCCCTGATCGTGATACATGGCGACGACGGCGTCATATTGGCCGGCGCGCAGCTTGACGAAGACGGTGTCGCCGGGAACGGGGCCGACGATATCGAGCCCGTCGGAAACAGCCTTGGCGATGGTCGGCGCGGAGATATCGGTATCCTGCCGGCCGAAGAGGCCGCCTTCGCCGGCATGCGGATTGAGCGCCGCAACGGCAATCTTCGGGCTGGCGATGCCGAGATTCTTGAGCGCCTTGTCGGTGAGGTCGATGACGAGACGCAGCCGCTCCGGCGTCAGGCGCTTCGGCACGTCCTCCAGCGCGACATGGGTGGTGACGTGGCTGACGCGCATGTTGCCATGGGCGAGCATCATGACAGAGCCGCGCGCGCCTGTGAGTTCCGCCAGCAGCTCGGTATGGCCGGCATAGTGGAAGCCGGCCTTGTTCAGCGCTTCCTTGTTGAGCGGCGCGGTGACGATGCCGCCGATCTTGCCGGATAGCGCCAGCTGGACACCCTTCTCGATCGCCTTGAAGGCCATGCGGCCGCCATCGGCGGAAAGTTTTCCTGGCAGGATCGGTTCGCCCTCGGCATCGGCCTGGATGAAGCAGAGGTTCGGCCAGTCGCCATCCATCTCAGCTTCGGGGATTTCGATATCGAGGCCGAGCTGCTTTTCGGCGAGCCGCAGAGTGGGGCCGCTGCCGATGATCGTTAGTTTCAACTTACCTTCGTCGATCCGATCCTTGAGGCGGGCTGCGGCCTTGACGATGATTTCCGGGCCGATGCCGGCGGGATCGCCCATGGTGATTGCGAGATGTCGCGTCATGGTTCTTCTCCTCCGGCAATCAGCCCGTTTTCACTCAAGAGATCGCGCCACAGCGTCGGGCCGCCAAAGGCGCCCGATTTGGAGATGACCGTCGTGCCTGCCCAAGGGCCGCCGACGATCGTCGAGCGCGGCAGGCCGGGTGCCGCCTGGCCGGTGATGCTGAGGGCCGATACGTCCAGCGCCGAGCAGAGATTGCGCAGCGTCTCGCCGCCGGCGACGATCAATGTGCCCGGTGCCGGCAGCTCCCTGGCCATGGCGCCGAAACTCGCTGCGATCCGCCTTGCGGCATCATCGCGCTCCAGCCCGTCCGGCAGGTCGAGGCTGACCATGGCGATGCCGCTTTGCTGGATCTGGTGATCGACGGCATCGGCATCGACGCCTTCCGCAAGCTTCAGCCAGTTGGGTCCGCAGGCCTGGAGTTGCGCCAGGGTGATGGGCTGATCAGAGCCGAACAGGCCGAGCACCGGCCTTTGTAGTTTGCGCGAGATCGGGACAGCGGGCGTCGGGCGACATTCCCCAGCGCTCTTTTGCGCGCGGGTCAGATGATGCGTTGCGCGGTCGATATTTCGTGCCAGAGCGCGGGCGAGGCCGCCGGTGCCGCTCCAGAGGACTGGTCCCTCCAGCTCAGACGATACCCATGCGATGATCGCATCCAGATCGTCGTCCGTGTGCGCGTCGAAGACATGGATGCCATCCGGAATGTCGGCCGTTCCGGTGCTGTCGAGCGTCGTGTTGAAGGCCGGCAATCTCTCGGCGCGCAGATGGGTGACGAGATCGCCGCTGACATCGCGCCAGGCATCCTTGCCGGCATAAAGCACCTGCCGTCCGCCCCGCGTGTGTCGCCCATGATGCGGAAAGGCCGGCGCGAGGATGCAGTGCCGCCAGTGACCGAGCCGGAAGCAGGCTGCGAGCTCCACCGCCCAGGGGCCGCGAAACAGGCTGTCCACCTTCTTGAAGGCGAGATCGGCGCCCTCCAGCAGCGGCGCGATGCCGCCGACGATCGCCTCCGCCTCGGCTGCCGTTTTCTCGCGGGTGCCGCTGTCGATCGCAAGGCAATCCGGCAGGTCCTTGGAAAGCGCGTCGCTGCGCTCCACGTCGATCGGCCCGTAGACGCCGACGAATTCGACGGCGGTATCGAGCGCGCCGGTCAAGTCATCGGCAATGAGGCGGAGGGTGGGCATAAGCTTCGGGAGCCTTCAGCGGCCTTGCGGGTATCGGATATGAACATGAAAGCCAAGGCCTTGCGGCTGCTCGGGCGACGCGCAATCTTCAGCCTTCCGTGAAGGATGTCAACGGGTTGCTTTGTCACCGAGTCATGTCGGGCCATCGCCTATGAGCTCGCTGTCGCACAACCCCTTCCGCCATTGGAGCAGGCGATTGCATATGAAACAAAAAGCGCCCCTCACCCCAGCCCTCTCCCCGTTTTGACGGGGAGAGGGGGCGATCCCGCCAAGCCCCTTCGCCCTGTCCTGAGCCTGTCGAAGGGGCGCGGAGAAGGTGGACTCGAACAGTTGAGCGAAGCGAAACTGTGAGAGGACGGATGAGGGGCAACCTGTCCCTATGCAACTGCCTGCCATTTCATCCATCCGGGCTGCGACCTCAGCCCGCGTTTACTCACTGGCGCATATGCGCATATGCTTGTATCTGAACGACGCGGCGGTGCTTCGGCCGCTTCAAGGAGGGCAGGGTGAGCTACGATTTCCATGTGGGCCAGAAGGTCGTCTGCATCGACGACAAATTCAAGCATGTCAGCATCGATCAGCTGATCCGCAAGGGGACGATCTACACCATCCGCTGGGTCGGCGAATACACGCATTATGTCGACGGCACCTTCATCGGCGTCAAGCTGGAAGAGATCCATCGCGGCGATGATGACGGGCCGGAAGGCTATGGCGCCGCCGACATGCCCTATCGCGCCAGCCGCTTCCGCCCGCTGGTCAAGGACAAGATCGCTTCGCTCAGAAAGCTGCTGGCGCCGACGCCGGATGCGCCGGTCGAGCCGAAGGTCAAGACCAAGAAGACGGAAAAGGTCTGAGTGCAGGCAGGCGGGTAGCCTCGATTAACCCTGACGCGCCCGCGCAAGCCCGTGCTCGATCAGGCGGCTGACAAGCTCTGGATAGGAAATGCCCGAGGCGCCCATGGCCTTGGGATACATGCTGATATTGGTGAAGCCGGGCATGGTGTTGATCTCGTTGATGACGACGGTCTGATCCGGCCGCACAAAGAAATCGACGCGCGCCAGCCCTTCGCAGCCGAGCGCCCGAAAACCATCCGCCGCCATGCGCTTCAACACCTCCGCCGTCTCGGCCGGAATATCCGCCGGCACGGTGACGATGGCGCCGTTCTGATCGAGATATTTCGCCTCGTAGGAATAGAAACCGTGGGTCGCCGCCGTGGCGATCTCGCCCGGCACGGAGACGAAGAGCGTGCCATCAGGCTGCTCCAGCACCGCATATTCGATCTCGCGGGCGCGCACGAATTCCTCCACCAGCACCTTGCGGTCATGCCGGAAGGCTTCGGCAAGCGCTCTCTCGAAGGCTGCGGCATCCTGCACCTTGCTGACCCCGACAGACGAGCCCTGGCGCGTGGGCTTGACGAAGACGGGCGAGCCGAGCGTGCTCACGATCTCATCGAAATCAGGCTTGTCGCCGCGCAGAAGTGTGACGGAGCGGGCCACCGGCAGGCCGGCCTCGCGCAGCAGGCGTTTTGCCATGTCCTTGTCGATCGCATTGGCTGAGCCGAGAATGCCGCAGCCGACGAGGGGCAGGCCGACGATCTGGGCGAGGCCCTGAATGGAGCCATCCTCGCCGTTCAGCCCATGCAGCACCGGAAACAGCACATCGACCGCAGGCAGCTCGCGCGCGCTTGAGCCTTCCAACGCCAGCAGCCGGCCCTTGCCGCCCGGCACGAGGCAGACTTCCGTGCCCTCATAGGCAATCGGCTCCGGCAGCACGCCGCCCTTTTCCTCCACCAGCAGCCAGAGCCCGCCGCGATCGATCAGGATCGGCACGATCTCATATTTCGTACCATCGATCGCCCTCACGACATTGCGGGCCGACATGACGGAAACCTCATGCTCGCTGGACTGACCGCCAAACAGAACGGCGACGCGTAGTTTCGACATTGAGGGGTGCTCTCCCGGGGCAGGATGGATGTGATGGATGGGAGGGTTTAAACGGGGGATTGCAGCGGAATTGGGGAGGGTGGTGCTAACCGAGAGCTTAACAGATGGGCGAACCTTGGGCTGTCGCTCGCAAAACTTGCGATTGTTTGCAAAATAACTCATCACATGGTGGCATTTACTAATCCAAGCTTCTTCTCGAAGGGGGTAACCATGCGCATACCGATCGTAGCCTTTGTCTCTATGGCCGTTTCGGTTCAGGCCTCCGTTGCTCTGGCATATTGCAATGAGCCCTCTGCGCCGTCATGTGCGGACAGGTACGGAGCATTTGATGATGAGTGGGAGTTCAGCCGTTGCAAAAGTGAGATGGAGACCTACAAGTCTGATGTTGAGACTTTTCTGTCTTGTACCAAGCGTGAAGCCGAAGCAGCCAGCGATAAGGCGATATCGGAGTACAATGATGCCGTTGAAAGCTTCAATCGACGCGCCGGGCGATAAGTTCTAATGCAAGCTTGGGAACATTATCTCATGTCTTCCAGAGTTCCAGTTTGAGAGCGGTTTCATTACGTTGGATTGCGCGAAGTCTTTCCGAAACAGCAAAAACAGTGATCCGAGCTGTTCACAATTGGGAAAGGCTAAATCCGATTGCGAAGTCTGGTTGGTTCAGGGCTATTGATGGTCGTTGAAGCGTTGATGCTATTTAACTTTTCTACGACGAAGCGGACTTTGTCACGGCCTTGCACTCGTCCAACCACAGCGTGATACCAGGGCATAAATGTGTTCGCCCAAAGCTTGATATCGGAAATGATGTATAAAAGCTCAGTGGTCCCAAAAGCCTTGGTACCCAACGAATAGCCAATATCCAACAGAGCCTCTGATTCTCCCATGTTTGTGCCAACCAACCATGAAACGTTAGACTTCTCGCCAAGAATATATGGGATGCAAATCGCTTCGAAATCTTGACAATCCAAATGCGTTAACGCTTGCCCGTATCCGATCTTCAACAATAGCTGACCGAATTCTTTTGGCTGATGTCTGAAACCCACCGCCGGCTTAAAACCATATTTTCGTTCGAATTGTTCTTGTCTGTTAGAGTCGGCAATAGCGGACATCTTCCAAAATGGTAAGGTGTCAAAAGTCTCATTAAGCCCGAGAAGAATTCCTGCCGGTGGCATGTGGTAGAACGCAAATATCGCTGGCACCTCTTCGTTCGGTACGGCCTGGAATCGACCAATATTTTCGCCGTCAGGTACAATCTGCGTCTTTCCTTTCCTTTTCTTGCGACGGGAGGTCGCGCCGAAACTCTGTCTAGCCTGTCCCCAAAGTTCACGCGCAATCTTCAATTCAACCTTCGATGTGATTTTGGCGCAATGATCACAGCTTGCGTCTCGGAGGACATGATTTCCGCCGAGGGAGTAGGGAACAATGTGTTCGTCGGTTAATCGCACCCCTTCGGCTCTGCAGTAAATGCAGTAACCTCTTGAAGAATAGAAAGTCGGACCGTGAGACATGAAGACCGTAAGGTTCTGAGTCTGCCTAATTTTAACAAGTTCGCCGTCTCTTGGTAAGTTTTAGTGACAGATTATTATTTGCTTCGCAATTCGTAAGCATGTTCGATGTCAGAGCGCTTGATAGGCTGGGCCGCTTTCAAAACCATACGTCAGTGTCCGCTCTGGTGTATCAAGCAACGGCTGCAAAAGCTCTATAAACACTAATTTCCTGGGGAAAAACTGGTGCTGCTAGAGAGATTTGAACTCTCGGCCTCTCCCTTACCAAGGGAGTGCTCTACCCCTGAGCTATAGCAGCATTCCGTGGCGCGGTGTGGTGCGCCGTATTGGGCGAGGCGGCTATTGCCATAGGTGGAGGCCGAGTGCAAGTCGCAAATTGCAAGTTCTGTGAAAGATCGTTGGAAAAAATGTGTCGGTCTTTTGAAGGCCGGGGTTTTCGGTTATGGGAAAACCATGGCTGCGGACAAGACGAAAATCGATGAAGGGCAGGCTTTGCAGGGCGGTTTGGCGTCCGGTGGGGCCGGTGACGGCGCCGGCGGCGAGGCGGGCGGGCCCGTGGGCGGCAGGCAGGTGACGGAAGCGGACCGGCGGCGGGAGCGGGCGGCGCAGAAGCTGCGCGAGAACCTGTCGCGGCGCAAGCAGCAGGTACGGGCGCGCCGCGCCGGCCAGGCGGACGAAACGGATGGTTTGCCGGCTGCAAAGGCTGGGGATAGCGAAAATCCCGCCGCAAAAAGGGACGAATCGCAATGATTGATGTCGTCCATCATCAAACGAATTGATGCGTTAATCTATTTCGTCTAAAGAGCGCGTTTTACCAGGTGCACGAAACCTGGCGCCCGCGACTTCAAGGCGCCCGGGACTATCAGGAAAGGCGGGCCTCGCCCGTATTGCTTATATGGATCGTATCAGGATTGTCGGCGGCAATGAGCTTAACGGTATCATTCCGATCTCCGGCGCCAAGAATGCCGCCCTGCCGCTGATGATCGCCTCGCTTCTGACCAGCGATACCCTGACGCTCGAAAACGTGCCGCATCTGGCCGATGTCGAGCTCCTGATGCGCATCCTCGGCAATCACGGCGTCGATGTTGCCGTCAACGGCCGGCGCGAGCGCCAGGAAGACGGCTATTCCCGCACGATCCATTTCACCTGCCGCACCATCGTCGATACCACGGCCCCTTACGAGCTGGTTGCCAAGATGCGCGCGAGCTTCTGGGTCATCGGGCCGCTGCTTGCCCGCGAGGGCCAGGCGCGCGTGTCGCTGCCCGGCGGCTGCGCCATCGGCACGCGCCCGGTCGATCTCTTCATCGAAGGCCTGCAGGCGCTCGGCGCCACCATGGAAATCGACGCCGGCTATATCAACGCCACCGCGCCGAAGGGCGGCCTCATCGGCGCCCGATATGATTTCCCGAAGGTTTCCGTCGGCGCGACGCATGTGCTGATGATGGCCGCGACGCTTGCCCGCGGCACCACGATTATCGGCAATGCGGCCCGCGAGCCCGAGATCGTCGATCTCGCCAATTGCCTGATCGCCATGGGCGCAAAGATTTCCGGCGCCGGCACCAGCACGATCACCATCGATGGCGTCACCTCGCTCTCCGGCGCCCGCCACCGCGTGCTGCCGGACCGTATCGAGACCGGCACCTATGCCATGGCCGTCGCCATGGCCGGCGGCGACGTCACGCTTGAAAATACCGATGTCGCGCTGCTCGACACCGCGCTCGAAAGCCTGCGCCGCGCCGGCGCTGTGATTTCGCCGACCAACAACGGCATCCGCGTCATGCGCAATGGCGGCGGCATCCAGCCGGTCGACGTCGTCACCGATCCGTTCCCAGGCTTCCCGACCGACCTGCAGGCGCAGTTCATGGCGCTGATGACCCGCTCTTCGGGCGTCTCGCACATCACCGAGACCATCTTCGAAAATCGCTTCATGCACGTGCAGGAGCTTGCCCGCCTCGGCGCGAAGATCTCTCTGTCAGGCCAGACGGCCCGGGTCGAGGGCGTGCAGAAGCTGAAGGGCGCGCCGGTTATGGCGACCGACCTTCGCGCCTCCGTCTCGCTCGTCATCGCCGGCCTTGCCGCCGAGGGCGAGACGCTGGTTTCGCGCATCTATCACCTCGATCGCGGCTTCGAGCGGCTGGAAGACAAGCTGACGCGCTGCGGCGCCGTCGTCGAGCGTATCAGCGACTAAGGCGTGTCGCGATATCGCGGAATTACTTAGAAGTTTTGCGAATGCCACTGTCGCAAAGCCGCGACAGAATTTTGTCGGGCATGTCTCAATTCCGTCAGATGACGCCAAGAGAGCGGGCAAGCCCGTTTTCTTCGGTTGCGTCTTTTGCGCTCGCATTTTATGTCCAGAATGGAGAAACCTCGGCAATCGTGCTTGCCGGGCGTTCTGATGGCGCGATTAGGGATAAAGGACGAATGAGCGATCTCAAGCTAATGGCACTCGACACCGATGATCTGGATGTCATCTCTGCCTATATGCAGGATAGCGTCTTCAAGGTCGGCGACATGTCCTTTGCGCCGAAGCAGGAGCAGTTTTCGCTCGCAGCCAACCGTTTCGTCTGGGAGCAGTCGGATCAGCGCAGCAAGCCTTACGAACGCCATCGTTCCGCGCTGGTGTTCAAGCGCGTGCAGGCCGTGCGTTCGAACGGCATCGACCGGCGCAACCGCGATGAAGTGCTGTCGCTGCTCGCCATCCGCTTCGAGCAGAAGGGTGAGGGGCCCGACGGCACGATCGAGCTTGCTCTTGCCGCCAATGCCACGATCGCGCTCGATGTCGAATGTATCGAGGCTCAGCTTGCGGATATCGGCGGTGCATGGGAAACGGCCCATAAGCCTCGACATCCGGACGCCGGCGAATAGGCTTGTAACGGTTGCATTTGGCCGCTGAAGGCGGCCTCGATGGAAGGGAATATCAGTTTTGGCTATCTGGCTGGATCAGGCGTCGGAAGGGTTCGAGCAGCAGTTCGCCGCATTCCTGACGACCAAGCGGGAAGTGTCCGAGGACGTGAATGCCGTCGTGCGCGGCATTATCGATGATGTGCGGGCACGCGGCGATGCCGCCCTTGCGGACTATTCCAAAAAGTTCGACGGCGTCGATTTCACTGTGACGCCGATGCGCGTCAGCGAAGCCGAAATCGACGCGGCGATCGAGGCCGTGCCGGCCGAAGTGCTTGGCGCGCTGAAGGTTGCCGCCACCCGCATCGAATCGCATCACCGCCGGCAGCTGCCGAAGGACGATATCTACGAGGACGATCTCGGCGTCGGCCTGGGGTCGCGCTGGACGGCGATCGAGGCCGTCGGCCTCTATGTGCCCGGCGGCACGGCGAGCTACCCGAGCTCGGTGCTGATGAATGCCGTGCCGGCCAAGGTCGCCGGTGTCGACCGCATCGTCATCGTCGTGCCGGCCACAGGCGGTGCCGTCAATCCGGCCGTGCTTGCGGCGGCCCGCATGGCCGGCGTCGAGGAAATCTACCGCATCGGCGGCGCGCAGGCGATTGCGGCGCTCGCCTATGGCACCGAGACGATCCAGCCGGTCTACAAGATCACCGGCCCCGGCAATGCCTATGTGGCCGCGGCCAAGCGTCAGGTCTTCGGCACCGTCGGCATCGACATGATCGCCGGCCCGTCGGAAGTGCTTGTCATCGCCGACAGGAACAACGATCCGGACTGGATCGCCGCCGATCTGCTCGCCCAGGCCGAGCATGACGAAAGCGCGCAATCGATCCTCATTACCGACGATGCCGAATTCGGCAAGGCCGTGGACGCGGCGGTCGAGCGGCAGCTGAAGCAGCTCAGCCGCGCGCAGACGGCGGCAACGAGCTGGCGGGATTTCGGCGCGGTCATCCTGGTTTCGGACTTGAGACAAGCCATTCCGCTCGCCAACCGCATCGCGGCCGAGCACCTCGAACTTGCGGTCGATGATCCCGAGCCGCTGCTTTCAGGCGTGCGCAATGCCGGCGCGATCTTCGTTGGCCGCCATACGCCGGAAGTGATCGGCGACTATGTCGGCGGTTCGAACCATGTGTTGCCGACGGCGCGCTCCGCGCGCTTTTCCTCCGGGCTTTCCGTGCTGGATTTCGTCAAGCGCACGTCTATTCTCCGGCTGGGGTCGGAGCAGCTTCGCGCACTCGGGCCGGCCGCAATCGCGCTTGCCAATTCCGAGGGGCTGGATGCACATGCGCGATCGGTCGCGATCCGCCTCAATCTCGAGGGGTAAGGCATGGCCAAGGGCGTCTTCCGGCTGAGCGATGTGGTCCTGGATGACACGATCGGCCGCTCGACGCCCGATGTCGAGCATGAGCGCGCCGTCGCCATCTTCGACCTGATCGAGGAAAACAGCTTCGAGCCCGCAGGTCACCAAGGCGGCCCTTATCTGCTCAACCTGTCGCTGGTCGAGCAGAAGCTGGTCTTCGACATCCGCACGGAAGACGGTGGCGTCGTCGCCACCCATATTCTGTCGCTGACCCCGTTCCGCCGCATCGTGAAGGACTACTTCATGATCTGCGAGAGCTATTACGAGGCGATCCGCTCGGCCACCCCCAGCCGCATCGAAGCGATCGACATGGGCCGGCGCGGCATCCACAACGAAGGCTCCCAGACATTGATGGACCGGCTGAACGGCAAGATCAGCGTGGATTTCGATACGGCGCGCCGGCTTTTCACGCTCGTCTGCGTGCTCCACTGGCGCGGGTGACTGATATGGACGAGCCGCAGGCGATCGAGCACAATGGCAGGTCGCCCGGGGGCAAATCCCCCGGCGCCATCCTCTTCATGTGCGGGCTGAACGCCATCCGCTCGCCCATGGCCGAGGCGATGGCCCGCAGCATGCTGCCGCAGGGCACCTATATCGCCTCGGCGGGCGTGCGGGCCGGCGAGCGCAATCCCTTCGTCGATGTCGTGCTGGCTGAAATCGGCCTCTCGCTCGGCCGCCGCCAGCCGCAGACCCTCGAAGAGCTGGAGGATGATTTCTTCGATGTCATCATCACGCTGTCTCCCGAGGCGCATCATGCCGCCCTTGAATTGACGCGGGCGAACGCCGTCGATGTCATCTATTGGCCGACGATGGACCCTTCTGCGACGGACGGAACACGCGAGCAGGTTCTGGACGCCTATCGTGGCGTGAGGGACTATCTTCTCGGCCTGATCGAGAGCAGGCTGGTGGAACATCGCGGCTCGCTTTAGAGCTGCGAATGAAACAAATGCAGAAACCCTTATCAACGAGGTTCACAAAACCGCGATGATTGTGTAGTTTCCGCGCAAATTTCCGGCGACCCTCGCTTTTTTGGCATGGGCGCCGGCCCCAACCGACAGGAAAAGAAGCTTTAATGCCGAAAGAAGAAGTCCTCGAATTTCCCGGTGTCGTCACCGAACTCCTGCCGAACGCGACCTTTCGCGTGAAGCTGGAAAACGAGCACGAGATCATTGCCCACACCGCGGGCCGCATGCGAAAGAACCGCATCCGCGTTCTGGCCGGCGACAAGGTGCTGGTGGAAATGACCCCTTACGACCTGACCAAAGGCCGCATCACCTACCGTTTCAAGTAATCAGCCGCTCGTTGGAGCTGCCGATCGTCGGTCATGCTCTAAAGCCGGTTCTCATTCCCGCATGACAGGTCGAGGTCTGATGGCGTTGAAACACAAGCTGATACTGGCCTCCGGATCGCCGCGTCGCGTTGAGCTCCTGCACCAGTCAGGCATCGAGCCCGCGCGTCTCATGCCGATGGATATCGACGAGACGCCGAAAAAATCGGAGCATCCGCGCTCGCTGGCGCGGCGGCTTTCGGCCGAGAAGGGCGATGCGGCATTCGCGGCGATCAAGAGCGATGCCGCCTGGCAGGGGAGCTATATCCTTTCGGCCGATACGGTCGTCGCCGTCGGACGGCGCATCCTGCCGAAGGCGGAGTTCGTCGATGAGGCGGCTGCGGCTCTGCATCTGCTCTCCGGCCGCGGCCATGTCGTCTATACCGGCATCTGCCTGATTACGCCGGATCGCAAGGCCCGTCAGAAGGTCGTGGAAACCAAGGTGCGTTTCAAGCGGCTTTCCGGCCGCGATATCGAAATGTATCTCGCCTCCGGCCAATGGCGCGGCAAGGCGGGCGCTTATGGCATTCAGGGCCTTGCCGGCTCCTTCGTGCAGAAGCTCGTCGGCTCCTACACCAACGTCGTCGGATTGCCGCTTTATGAGACCATGCTGCTGCTCGCAGGCGAAGGATTCGATGTCCACGCCGGATGGCAGGAAGGATAAAGCTCATGACGAAGGCTGAAGAGATCAAGGTCGGTTCGAAGGTCGAGCCGCTGCGCAAGACGCGTCCCTGTCCTGAATGCGGCCGTCCTTCATTGCGTGAACACTATCCATTCTGCTCGGATCGCTGCCGCTCCGTCGATCTCTCGCGGTGGCTCAATGGCTCCTATGCCATCCCCGTCACCGAGGATGAGACGAAGGCCGACGGCTCGGATCAGGACTGAATGTGCTTTTCCAGAGGGGCTCTGTCTCGCGAAGCCTTTCATTTTATTTGTGAATTGGCAAAATTCGATTTCCTGTCAAAAAAGAGTCATTTGCGGCTGGACATGGCCGAACAAGATGCTATAACCCCGCTCGCTTCCGGGGCGAACCAACCGCCCAGCGCCTCTCAAGGCTCTTCCTTTGACGCGAAGCTCGGATGCCCAGATAGCTCAGTTGGTAGAGCAGCGGATTGAAAATCCGCGTGTCGCTGGTTCGATTCCGGCTCTGGGCACCATCTTTTCTCCCCATTCATGCGGACAATGAAGCCTGACGCTGGCTTCGACCAATTCTTCGCCGAGATCGTGTATTTGCAAGAATACGCGGCTGACGCGTCGACTGAAGTTGTGTAACCAAAAGCGTGTGTTGCGTGGTCACAACAATCCTAAGGTTGTGTTTCATTAATTCGGTGCATGACCCCATCAAGATATTGATGACATTTGGAATCAAGCGTACGAATTATTGACAGATCACCTATTGATTCGAAGCGAGTCATACCGCACTTTAGATACAGCGGGATAAAGTGATCTCGTAAAAGCCGGCGTTTATTGCAATAGCAAGCTAACCGAGGCGCCATGTTAAACAACGATGTTCTGTTCAACACGTTCGCCCGTACTTTTGAAGCACGGCGCGAAGTCGAGATGTCATTCTCCGAATACCTGGAAGCGTGCCGGGATGACCCGCTCATGTACGCCAATGCGGCGGAGCGGCTACTGGCAGCCATGGGTGAACCGCTGCTGATCGATACGGCCAAGGACACTAGGCTTGGGCGTATCTTCATGAACCGGACCATCCGGACTTATCCAGCTTTTTCGGGCTTTTTCGGCATGGAAGAGACGATCGAACGCATCGTCGCCTTCTTCCGCCATGCGGCCCAGGGGCTGGAGGAGCGCAAGCAGATCCTCTATCTGCTCGGGCCTGTCGGCGGCGGCAAGTCATCGCTTGCTGAGCGGTTGAAATCATTGATGGAAGTCCATCCCATCTATGTCCTCAAGGCTGGCAACGAGCTGAGCCCGGTCTTTGAAAGTCCGCTCAGTCTGTTCGATCCGGTCACCATGGGGCCGATGATCGAGGAGCGCTACGGCATTCCCCGCCGCCGTCTGACCGGGCTCATGAGCCCTTGGTGCCTGAAGCGGCTGGAAGAGTTCGAAGGTGATATCTCGCGCTTCCGCGTCGTCAGGCTGCAACCCTCAAGATTGCGGCAAATTGCCGTCGCCAAGACGGAACCGGGCGACGAGAACAACCAGGACATCTCCTCGCTGGTCGGCAAGGTGGATATCCGCAAGCTCGAAAGTCTCGCGCAGAACGATCCGGATGCCTACAGCTACTCCGGTGCATTGAACCGCGCCAATCAGGGCATTCTCGAATTCGTCGAAATGTTCAAGGCGCCGATCAAGATGCTGCACCCGCTGCTGACGGCGACGCAGGAAGGCAATTACATCGGTACGGAAAACATCGGTGCAATACCCTTCTCGGGCATCATATTAGCTCACTCAAACGAGTCGGAATGGCAGACATTCAAGGCCAACAAGAACAATGAGGCATTCATCGACCGCATCTGTGTCGTGAAGGTGCCTTATTGCCTGCGGGTCACCGAAGAGCAGAAGATCTACGAGAAGCTGATCGAGGAATCCGAACTCAGCGACGCGCCCTGCGCGCCGTCGACCCTGGAGACGCTCGCCCGCTTCACGGTTCTGACGCGGCTTTCCAAGCACGAGAATTCGACCGCCTTCTCCAAGCTTCGGGTCTATGACGGCGAGAGCCTGAAGGAGACCGATCCGAGAGCGCGCAGCGTGCAGGAATATCGCGACTCGGCCGGTGTCGACGAAGGCATGGACGGAGCTTCCACCCGTTTTGCCTTCAAGGTGCTGGCGGCGACCTTCAACTACGACACGACTGAGGTCGGCGCCGATCCGGTGCATCTGATGTACATGCTGGAGCAGGCGATCCGCCGGGAACAGCTGCCGCTTGAAACCGAAAAGCTCTATATCGAATTCATCAAGAGCGAACTGGGGCCGCGCTATGCGGAGTTCATCGGCAACGAGATCCAGAAAGCCTATCTGGAATCCTATGCGGATTATGGCCAGAACCTTTTCGATCGCTATGTCGACTATGCCGACGCCTGGATCGAGGATGTGGACTTCAAGGATCCCGACACGGGCCAGCTTCTCGACCGCGAGCTTCTGAACCAGGAGCTCACAAAGATCGAAAAGCCGGCTGGTATCGCCAACCCGAAGGATTTCCGCAACGAGGTCGTCAAGTTCTGCCTGCGGGCACGGGCGAGCCATGGCGGCAAGAATCCGTCCTGGACCAGCTATGAGAAGATCCGCGAGGTCATCGAAAAGCGGATGTTCTCCCAGGTCGAGGACCTTCTGCCCGTCATCTCGTTCGGGTCCAAGAAGGATGGCGAGACGGAGAAGAAACATGGTGAATTCGTCGAACGGATGGTCGCGCGGGGCTATACCGAGCGTCAAGTCCGGCGGCTTGTGGAATGGTACATGCGTGTGAAACAGGCGGGATGAGCCACCAAGGAAGAAGGAATGCACATTGTTGACAGACGCCTGAACCCAGGCGGAAAAAGTCTAGAAAATCGTCAACGATTTTTGCGAAGAGCAAAAGCGCTGGTGCAGAGAGCGGTCTATGAATCCTCTCAAAATCGCGACATTCAGGACATTCTGAAGGGTGGCGAAATCAGCATTCCCCTAGATGGAACCGAGGAGCCTCGGTTCCATCGCGGCCCGGAAGGGCTGAAGGAACATATTCTTCCCGGTAACAAAGACTTCATCGAAGGTGATATTCTGCCGCGGCCCGAAGGCGGTAGCGGCAAATCCCGCGCCGGCGGCGATGGATCCGGCGAGGATGCCTTCCGCTTCATCCTGACGCGGGACGAGTTCCTCGATCTCTTCCTCGACGATCTCGAATTGCCCGATCTTGCCAAGCGCCGCCTGATGTCGGCCGACCAGATCAATCCCGTGCGTTCAGGCTATTCGGTGACGGGATCACCCGCCAATCTCGCCATCAACCGCACGATGCGGCTCGCCATGATGCGTCGCGTCGCGCTGCATCGTCCGAAACCGGAGACGGTCGAAAAGCTCATCGAGGAGGCGGAGGAGTGCACCGACGAGAAGCGCCGGGCACAGCTCGAAGACGAGATCAAGCGGCTGGAATCAAAGGTCCGGCGCATTCCCTATATCGATCCGATCGACATACGCTATCGCCGCTTCGAGAATGAACCGAAGCCGGTGGCCCAGGCTGTCATGTTCTGCCTGATGGACGTCTCTGGCTCGATGACGGAGCACATGAAGGATCTCGCCAAGCGCTTCTACATGCTGCTCTACATCTTCCTGACCCGGCAGTATCGCCGCGTCGAGATCGTCTTCATCCGGCATACTGATGTGGCGGAAGAGGTGGACGAGGAGACCTTCTTCCGTAGCCCGGCGACCGGCGGGACCCAGGTTTCGAGCGCGCTCGAGGCCATGCGGCGGATCGTGCGCGACCGCTTCCCGGCATCCGACTGGAATATCTATGCGGCGCAGGCGTCGGACGGCGACAATGCCTATTCCGACAATGCGACGACGGCAGCGCTGATGACGAGCGAGATCCTGCCGGTCTGCCAGTATTTCGCCTATCTCGAAGTGGGGGAATCGCGCAGCGTCGCGATTTCGTCCGGTTCGGCGATCTGGTCGCTCTACGAGCGGATGCAGGCGGGCTGGCCAGTGCTTTCCATGCGGCGTGTCAGCGATCGCAGCCAGATCTATCCGGTCTTCCACGATCTCTTCCAGCGCCGGACGGCGGAAACAAGGAGCGGATGATGGCGAAAAAGGCATCGATGGAGCGGCTTTTCGACGGTGCGGACTGGGATTTCACCACCATACAGCGAATTCACGATGCCTGCGAGAAGATCGCCATCAACGAGCTTGGCCTCGACGTTTATCCCAACCAGATCGAGATCATCACCGCCGAGCAGATGCTCGACGTCTATTCCTCGATCGGCATGCCGCTCTTTTACAAGCATTGGTCCTTCGGCAAGCACTTCGCTCATCATGAGGCTTTCTACCGCAAGGGCCTCCGTGGGCTTGCCTATGAGATCGTCATCAACAGTTCGCCCTGCATCTCCTATCTGATGGAGGAGAATAGCGCGACGATGCAGGCGCTGGTCATCGCCCATGCCGCCTTTGGCCACAATCACTTCTTCAAGAACAATTACCTCTTCAAGCTCTGGACCGATGCCGAAGGCATTCTCGACTACCTTAATTTCGCCAAGAGCTATATCGCGCGCTGCGAGGAGCGCTATGGCCACGCCGCCGTCGAGCGTACGCTGGATGCCGCGCATGCACTGATGTCGCATGGGGTTCATCGCTATGCCGGCAAGAAGACGCCGGACCTGCGCGACGAGGAGAAGCGTGAGCGCGAGCGGCGCGAATATGATGAGAAGATCTTCAACGATCTCTGGCGCACGGTTCCGACCGGACATGGCAAGAAGACCCTCGATCTCGACTTGGAGCGGCGACGCTCGCTGGCCGGTCTGCCGCAGGAGAACATCCTCTATTTCCTGGAAAAGATGGCGCCGCGTCTGAAGCCCTGGCAGCGCGAAATCATCCGCATCGTGCGGCATGTGGCGCAGTATTTCTATCCGCAGAGCCAGACCAAGGTGATGAACGAGGGCACGGCGACCTATGTGCACTATCGCATCATGACGCGGCTGCACGAGCTTGGCGGCATTGGCGACGGCGATTTCCTGGAATTCCTGAAATCGCATACCAATGTGGTTTTCCAGCCGACCTTCAACGATCCCCGCTATTCCGGCCTTAACCCTTATGCGATCGGTTTTGCCATGATGCAGGATATCGAACGCATCGTGACGAAGCCGGAAGAGGAGGATCGCCAGTGGTTCCCCGAGATTGCCGGCACCGGCGATGCGATGGCGGTGCTGCGTGACCTCTGGGCGAATTATCGTGACGAGAGCTTCGTAGCGCAGTTCCTCAGTCCGCACCTGATGCGCAAGATGCGCATGTTCCAGCTGACGGACGATCCGGAGGAGGAAGAGGGGCTGAGGGTCGCTGCCATTCATGACGAGCGCGGCTACCGGCGCATCCGACGCGAGCTGTCGCGGCAATATGATGTCGGCTGGATCGATCCGCATATCGAGATCGTCGATGTCGATCTTGCCGGCGACCGGCGGCTACTGGTCAAGCACACCGTGCTGAATGGCGCGATGCTCGACGATATGGATGCCAAGCGCGTGTTGCAGCACCTGGCCGATCTCTGGAGCTACGACGTGCTGATGCAGGAAGTCGACCGCTCCGGCGCGGTGCTTCGCGATCACCTCGTTCATCCACGCGCTTCGGCACTTGCGGCGTAAGCGCTCCGCTCTAGCATCAAAGAAGTAGAGCGTGATGTCTTCCGAAAGCCGCCTACACTTTTCGGCATCACGCGCTAAGACTGCTTTTTCGGTTGTCGCTGATGGCCGCTTACCTGTGCGCCGTCTTCCGGCTGCAGCTTGAGGAAGCCGGGTATGCCGAGCAGCGGGATGACCGCCATCAGCAGGAAGGCCAGATGGAATTTCTCTGGTGTCAGTGGCGATCCATCCAGCGTCACCAGATCGAGCAGCATCGCGGCAACGGAGATACCGAAGCTGACGCTCAATTGCTGCAGCACGCCGCCGAGGCTCGTCGCGCGGCTGAGCTGGGCGGCTGGTGTGTCGGAATAGGACAGGGTGTTTGACGTCATGAACTGTCCGGCACGTGCCAGTCCGAAGATGAAGACATAGACGATGATGAACCAGTGCGGCGTATCCGGCGTAATCAATGCGAAGCCCGCGACGACGGCGGCGCCGAACACGGCGCTCCAGGTGAGCATCCGGTCGAAGCCATAGAGCTTCAGCAGTTTTGCCGAGACCGGCCGCACGGCAAGGGCGCTCAAGGCGCTGACGAAGGTCAGCGTGCCCGAGACGATCGGGCTCAAGCCGAAGCCTACCTGCAGCATCAGAGGCAGCAGGAAGGGCACGCCGTTCAGGCCGACACGACAGACGCCGCCGGCAAGCGTGCCGATACGAAAGGTGCGCAGTTTGAAGAGGGTGAGATCCACGGCCGGCGATTCCGCCGTTCTTGCATAACGGATGAAGCCGATCAGCAGCAGTCCCGCGGCGGCGAGTGTGAGAAAAATCGCCCAGACCGGAATCGTCGGGCGGCCGATATTCTCGATCCCGTACTGCAGCAGCACGCAGCCGAGGCCAACCATGATAAAGCCCGGGAAATCGAATTTGATCGTCTCGTCGCGCTCGGTGTCCTCGACATAGCGCAGCGCCATGGCCATGCCGATCAGGCCGAAGGGCAGATTTACCCAGAAGATCCAGCGCCAGGAAAGATAGGTCGTCAGAAAGCCGCCGAGCACAGGCCCGATCAGCGGCCCGATGACGGCGGGCAGGGTCATATAGGTCATGGCCGTAACCAGCTGGCTGCGCGGGAAACTGCGGATGAGAATGAGGCGCCCGACCGGCGTCATCATCGCGCCGCCGAAGCCCTGCAGCGCGCGGGTGGCGATCAGCATGGGCAGGCTGGTTGCAAGGCCGCACAGGATAGAGCCGATCGTGAAGATGAAGAGGGAAAGCGCGAAGATGCGCCGCGCGCCGAAGCGATCCGCGAACCAGCCGCTCACCGGAATGAACATGGCGAGCGTCAGAATATAGGTCGTGACAGCCAGATTCATGCGGACCGGCGTCGTGTCGAGGCTCTTGGCGATATCGGGAACGGCGGTGATGAGGATGGTCGAATCCAGCTGTTCCATCAGGAAGGCGACGGCGACCACGGCGGGGATGATGTAGCGCAGGCGAGGGTTGCGTTCGACCGCAAAAGTCTGGCCTTGCGGATTGGGATCTATCGAATCCATGAAATGAAATGGCTTTCCAACGTCCGGCTGGGGACCGGCGCGTTTGACGATTTGCATGAATCCCTTCGGAAACCGCCTCGTGCTCTCGGGAAACATGGTGCTGGCGGCCGGTGATCCGCCGACCTTCGGAATCGTCGCCTATATGAGCACCATCCATGGCGCGGTGCAACAAAAACCAAGCCCCTGGATGTCGGAACTAGTTGGTCGAGGCGGGGGAGGGCAGTGTCCAGCGCGCCTTGTCGAAGACGATCGCGGTACGGATTTGCTCCGGCGCCGTTCTGCGCAACTCCAGCTGAAGATTGAAATTGTTGTTGCCCTGGAATTCCTTGAAGAAGCTGAGCTTGGCGCCAAAAGCCTGAAGCGTCACGTCCTGCAATCTGCCGATCGCATCCAACGCTGCCTGAAAGTCGAGCCAGTGTGTCTCGTTCAGCAACAGGACGACGGTGTCGACGAAGGTGCTCGCGATTGCCTTGCCATCATCGTTGTCGGGCATAATGACCTTGATGCGGATTGTCTCGATTTCTCCTGATGGTTTGCCGCGAACGATGATGAAGAAGGAAGCTGCCTTCGCATCGCCATAGGCGCCCTTCTGGATGGCGTAGCTGCATTCCGATGTGCCCGCGCCTAATTCGCTTTGCCGCCATTCCCCGACGGGTAGGCCGAACTTCGCAAGGTCGGCACAAAGCGTCTCACCGGATATACGCCAGCTGCGTACGAAGGCGCTCAGAAGCGCATCGACGGGTTCGTCGAGCAGATGGGATCTTTTCTTGACGGGCGGCTTTGCAGTGACACTTGCCGGCTTGACGCGGACGTTCCTGGCTGCGGGGGCTGATGTCGACGTCGGCGCTGCCGGAGGCTCGGCCGTATGGGCTGGTTGTTGTTGTTCCTGTACAGGTGCGGCGGGCGCTGCTGTGTGCTGCTCCGGCTTCGGGAAGAGATTGAGATGATAGCGACTATCCAGCGCTCTCAGATTGCGCATATCGTTGGCAAGGAGCGCGGTCGCCAGGATGATCGAACCGATGACAACAGCTGCAATCCAAAAGACAGCCCTGCTTTTCTTGCGAGGTGGCGCCACCGACATGATTCAGATCACAGCTACTCCCGAGGAAACACGCTTGCTGCAATAACTGTATGTTGCGCAGCCTATCCATGGCTACAGCATATGCGTTTATGAACGATTGATCATTCTAATGTTTCTTTGTCAATTCATGATGTTGCCCAAGGCGCATCACGATCCCTCGCGACCGGTTTCTCCGTTTCGGGCTTCTGGCCTTTTGCACGTCTTTGTCGCGGTGTCGCGCCCATAATGATGCAGTCTGCCCTAGTCGAAATATGCCTTGAGTGCCCTGACGGTGGCGGCATCCGTGCGGCGGACCGACGGTGTCGAGAAGCCAAGGGCAATGACGCGCTCATCCGTCTCCGAGACGGTTGCGGAGCAGGAGGCATGGATCTCGCTGATCTCCAGGCGCGGCCAAAGCTGGCCGACCGTCGCTAGCGTCACGCCGGAACCAGGCATGATGGAGATGCGGCCGGCGGCTGAGGCAATCGCCTGCTCGAGCATGGCAACGCCTTCGGCCGCAGTCCTTGCACCGCCGGACGTCAGGATGCGCTCGAAGCCGAGGGAGATCGCGGCATCGACGGCTTCCTCGACGTCGGGCACGAGATCGAAGGCGCGGTGCAATGTCTTGCCGAGACCTTCCGCTTGGGCGGCGAGGGCGGCGAGAGCGTCAATATCCAGTCGGCCGTCCGGCAGGGAGGCGCCGAGTACGACGCCCGGCAGCCCGGCGGCCCGTGCCGCATCGATGTCACGCTTCATGATGTCAAGTTCATCGCCCGAGTAGACGAAGCTGCCGGCACGCGGGCGGACAATGGCATAGGCCGGGACAGGCATCCTCGCCGCGGCGGCCATCAGTCCGGCACTCGGCGTCAATCCGCCAAGAGGAAGCGCGCTGCAAAGCTCGATGCGATCGCCGCCGCCCTCGATGGCCGCCTTGAGGCCGGCAATGTCCTCGACACAGACCTCAAGCAGCATGGGTGTGTTCTCCGGCATATTGCAGGCCCAACAGGGCGGCGCCGATGAGGCCTGGTTCAAGCTTGCACTCACTGGGCACGACGAGCGGCCGGCCGAACTTGCGCAGGATGCGGGTGCGCACCGCTTCATCCAGACGTGCCAGGAGCGGTTCGACGTTGGAAAGGCCGCCGCCGACCGGCACGATGGTTGCACCGGTTATGTTGATCGTGAGCGCGAGGGGCGAGGCGACCAGATCTACCATGACTTCGATCGTGCGTTCGGCGCGGTCTTCGCCTTTCAGCCACTGGCTGATGATCTCTTCGCTGGAGAGTTCCAGTCCATGGAGCGTCTTGTGCAGGCGTTCGATGCCGCGCGCCCCGCCGACGGTGTCGACGCAGCCCTTCTGGCCGCAACCGCAGGCATAGGCGGGAATGGCGACCGGCGGATTGCCGGCAAAAGAGGCGATGATGGGGCCGTGGCCCCATTCCCCTGCAAAGCCGCCGGCGGCGTTGACCAGCCGGCCATCCGCGACGAGACCGCCGCCGACGCCGGTACCGAGAATAGCGCCGAAGACGATGCGATGGCCACGGCCCGCGCCGGACATGGCTTCCGCCATGGCGAAGCAATCGGCATCATTGGCGATCAACACGGGATAGCCGAGCTCCGCTTCCAGATCGGCGGCAAGATGCCGACCATGAATGCAGGGAATATTGGCGCAGGTGAGCGCCTGCGTATCGGGATCGACAACGCCGGCGATGGAGAAGGAGAGGCAATCCGGCCTCTCACCGGCTTCGGCAATCACCTCGCGCAAAGCAGCGACGAATTCAGCGAAATCATGCCTCGGCGTCGGGCGCCGTGCCAGCGGTACGATATCCGTCATGGAGCGGGCGATACCGCCTTTGATGGCGCTGCCGCCGATGTCGAAGGAAACGATCATGGATACCGACCTGCTGGAAACATGGCGCACTTGCTCGCACCCTTTGCCGGTCTTTGCAAGGTTAATCCTCTTTAGGATCAACCGCCGCCGGCGAAGTGCCGTCAAGCGGAGGGCAGGGTGATCCTGGCTTCGAAGCCATCGGTCCTTCCGGTCGCCGGCGACAGCAGATCGAGGTGCCCGCCGATCTGGCCGACGATGCGCTCGACGATCGAAAGTCCCAGGCCGGAGCCCGCCGCTTTCGTCTTGCCGCGCCAGAAACGCTTCTTCAGGCCGGCAAGTTCGTTCGCGGAAAGCACCGCGCCGCCATTGATGACGCGGACAGTGCGGTCGTCGACGCTGACTGTCACTTCGTCATCCGTCGGGCCGTGGATCAACGCGTTCTCGATAAGATTGCGCATGACAATCGCAAAGGCATCGATATCGACATTGCGGATCAGCTTCTCCGCTGTTTCGTTCTCCAGAAAGACGCGGCCCGCCGTGCCGGTATCGCGGTCGTAGTCGCCGATGACTGTTTCGATGATGGTCACAAGGTCGGTGGGCTTGTCACCCGTGCCGATGCCGGCCTGGGCGCGGGAAAGCTGCAGCAGTTTTTCCGCCAGCCGGCCGAGATTGGAAAGCGACGTCTCGATGCGGCCGGCGCGTTCCGTCAATTGCCCCTGCGGCAGTTCGGCGATCAGCCTCTGGGTCTGCGCAAGAGCGCCCGCAATCGGGGTGCGCAGCTCATGGGCACTGTTGGCGGTGAATTCGCGCTCGGCTTCCAGGGCCAGGCGAAGGCGCTCCAGCAGCAGGTTGACGGAGCGAGCGATCGGCTGGAGTTCGAGTGGCAGCGTCTCGCTCACGAGCGGCGCCATGTTGCCGCCGTCCTTGGTGGCGATCTCGGAGCGCAGACGGTCGATCGGCCGCAGCGATCGACCAACGATGATGCCGATGGCAATGATGCTGGCGGGAATGAGCGCCAGCAGCGGCCAGAGCAGAGCGACACCGCTTTCGCGTGATGCCTCGCGGCGATTCTTGAAGGCATCGGCGACATGCAGGAAGATCGTCCCGTCGGCCGAGGATTCGGTATAGATCCGGTATCGTGGGGTGTTATGGAAGCCGATCTTCAGCGGCACGTCATAGGCGGTCGCCGGGGCATCGTGGGAATGCAGGATGACCTTGCCGTTCGCATCGAGCACCTGATAGGTCAGATATTCGCGGTTCAGCCCCCTGTTGAGTTCTTCCAGGCTCTGCGGATCGCCGGAATGGTCGCGGTTGGCGAGATCGTCGAGCACCAGCGGCAGCAGACGCTCGGCGGTTTCCTGCAGTGCACCGTCGAAGGTCTCGGAGAGTTCCTTGTTGACGACATAGACGCCGATGCCGACCGCAATCAGCCAGAAGACGACGACGGTGCCGGTCAGCGCGGTAATCAGGCGCCGGGTGATGCTGGCACGGCTGGGCTGCTTGCCTTCGGTCATCGCTCACCCAGGCAATAGCCGACGCCGCGGGCCGTCCTTATGCGGTCCTTGCCGATCTTCTTGCGTAGGCGGCTGACGTAGACTTCCACCGTATTGCTCTCGATTTCGGAGCCGAAGGCATAGAGCGCTTCCTCTATCTTGTCCTTCGATACGATGGCGCCCGGCCGGGTGATCAGCAGGTCGAGTACGGCCCATTCGCGTCCCGTCAAAATCACATCCTTGCCGGCGAGCTTGACGCGGCGCTGCGGCTGGTCGATTTCGAGGTCGTCAAAGCGGAGTGTCGGCTGGGGGCTGCCGGCATAGCGCCGGGCGACTGCCAGGATACGGGCAGTAAGTTCGCCAAGGTTGAACGGCTTGACGAGATAATCGTCGGCGCCGCTGTTCAGACCTTCAATGCGGTCAGAGATCTGGTCGCGCGCGGTCAGGATGATGACGGGCGTTTCGTCGGGCTTGCGGCGCAGCCGTTTCAAGAAATCGATGCCGCTGCCGTCCGGAAGTTGCAGATCCAGCAGGATGAGGCCGTATTGCACGGCACGGGTGACCTCTTCTGCATCGGTCAGGTTCTTGACCCAATCCACGGCATGAGGCCCCGCCGCGATATGGTCGCGAACCGCGCCGCCGATCGTCTCGTCGTCCTCCACCACAAGAATGCGCACCTGCACCTCTCAACCGTTGAACGTACTTCAGTTAATGCCGACGAACCTATCGGGTCAATAACGGCTGAAATAAGCCGTGGCTGGATACACAGTTCATGGCTCGGCCACCCGCCGAAAACGTTCCCGGCGCCTATGGACAGACAGGAACGCGATGGTTACTTGTTTGCGCGGAGAACGAAGCGGCCCGGGATGGCCGCCATAGGCTATCGGAGGGCCTCGGTCATGCTGAAGGGAATTTCGCCGCTATTGAATGCGGACGTGCTCTATGCGCTGAAATCGATGGGGCATGGCGACATGCTTGTCGTCGTCGACACGAATTTCCCGGCGGAGGCCATCGCTAGCCAGACTGTTCTGGGCGAACTGCTGCGCATCGATAATGTGTCCGCTGCCGATGCGGTTGCCGCCATATTGTCGCTGATGCCTCTCGATACCTTCATCGACGATGCGGCGACGCGCATGGAAGTTGTGGGCGCGCCGAGCGAGGTGCCGTCGGTTCAGCGTGAGGTTCAGGCTGCGATCGACAAGGCCGAGGGCAAACATTGGCCGCTCTCGCCCGTCGAGCGTTTTGCCTTCTACGAGCGCGCCAAGGATGCCTTTTGCGTTATTCAGACCGGCGAGCGCCGCTTCTACGGTTGTTTCACCTTGACCAAGGGTGTCATCCCGCCAGAAGCTGAGTGATCCGGACTGAATGACCCGGCACGGATAGTCCGGATCATCCCGGGCAAGGGCGCTGTTTCGGTAAAGGAAGGCGATGGCGAAGAAGCTGGATTCCCAAGGGCGGCTTGACGATGCGGCGCGGGCCGGATGGCTCTACTACGTCGCCGGCCGGACGCAGGACGAAATCGCCGTCGCGATGGGAATATCCCGCCAGTCGGCGCAGCGGCTGGTGTCGTTGGCCGTCGCCGAACGGCTGATCAAGGTGCGGCTGGATCACCCGATCGCCGCGTGCCTGGAATATGCGGCGGAGCTCAAGAAGAAGTTCAATCTGCGCCATGTCGATATCGTGCCGAGCGATCCGGACAGCACCTCTTCCACGATCGGTATTGCCGAAGCGGGGGCAGCCGAAATCGAGCGCTGGCTGCGGCGAGCCGACCCGATCGTGCTGGCGATCGGCACGGGCCGCACACTGAAGGCTGCGGTCGATCAGCTGCCGGCCATCGAGTGTCTGCAGCATCGTGTGGTGTCGCTGACGGGCAATATCGGTCCCGACGGTTCGGCCGCCTATTACAACGTCATCTTCAGCATGGCCGACGTCATCAAGGCGCGGCATTTTCCGATGCCGCTGCCGGTGCTGGTATCCTCCGCCGAGGAGCGCGAATTGCTGCATGCGCAGGCGCTGGTGCGCTCGACGCTCGATATCAGCGCACAGGCCAATGTGACCTTTGTCGGCATCGGCGAGATGGGCGTGGAAGCGCCGCTCTGTCTCGACGGCTTTCTCGAACGGGACGAAATGCTGGCCTTGATGGATCGGGGGGCCGCCGGCGAAATCTGCGGCTGGGTCTTCGACGGCAATGGCAGGCTCATGCCCGACGATGTCAACGAGCGCGTCGCCAGTGCGCCCTTGCCGTCACGAGACACGTGCACGGTCATCGGAATCGCCAAGGGACGACGCAAGTTCCAGGCGATCAAGGCTGCAGTAGTCGGACAGCAGATCAATGGTTTGATCACTGACGAGGCAGTTGCCGAATTTTTGCTCAAGGTTTGAGCAAAAAATTTAACCCATAGAAACAAAGAGATAGGTTGCTTGCTCGGCAATGCAGCAACGAATCTGCATTGACATTTTGTCGCAACAAGTGAGTAATTGCCCACGAGCAAAGCGAATGCTCATTTTTAATCTTCTGGGAGGAAGATATGAAATTGAAAACTTTACTGCTGGGCGCCTGCTCGGCTCTGATGTTTGCCGGCCTGGCGTCTGCCGAAACCCTCACGATTGCGACGGTCAACAACGGCGACATGGTCCGTATGCAGAAGCTTACGGACGATTTCAAAGCCAAGAACCCCGGTATCGATCTGCAATGGGTCACGCTTGAAGAAAACGTATTGCGCCAGAAGGTTACGACCGACATCGCTACCAAGGCTGGCCAGTACGACGTGCTGACCATCGGCACCTATGAAGTGCCGATCTGGAGCAAGCTCGGCTGGCTTGCATCGCTCGACAAGCTTTCCGCCGACAAGAACTATGACGTGGATGACCTTCTCCCGGCCATTCGCAGCGGTCTGACGACCGACGGCAAGCTTTATGCGGCACCGTTCTACGGCGAAAGCTCGATGGTGATGTACCGCAAGGACCTGTTCGACAAGGCCGGCCTGAAGATGCCGGACGCGCCGACCTGGGACTTCATCGCCGATGCTGCCCGCAAGATCACTGACAAGGACCATGAGGTCTACGGCATCTGCCTTCGCGGCAAGGCAGGCTGGGGCGAGAACATGGCGTTCCTGACGGCGATGTCGAATTCGTTCGGCGCTCGCTGGTTCGATGAGAAGTGGAAGGCACAGTTCGACCAGCCGGAATGGAAGGACACGCTCGACTTCTACGTCAAGCTGATGAAGGACGCCGGCCCTCCGGGCGCTTCCTCCAACGGCTTCAACGAGAACCTGGCCCTGTTCCAGTCCGGCAAGTGCGGCATGTGGATCGATGCCACCGTTGCAGCCTCCTTTGTTTCCGATCCGAAAGAATCGAAGGTCGCCGACAAGGTCGGTTTCGCCCTGGCGCCGGACAAGGGCCTCGGCAAGCGCGGCAACTGGCTCTGGGCATGGAACCTCGCCATCCCGGCTTCCTCGAAGAAGACCGAAGCCGCTGAGAAGTTCATCTCCTGGGCAACCAGCAAGGAATACACCAACCTTGTTGCTCAGAAGGAAGGCTGGCTGAATGCACCTCCCGGCACCCGTACCTCGCTCTACGCGAATGCGGACTACCAGAAGGCAGCGCCTTTCGCCAAGATGACGCTCGACTCGATCAACTCCGCTGATCCGACGCATCCGACCGTGAAGCCGGTTCCCTATGTCGGCGTCCAGTTCGTCGCCATCCCTGAATTCCAGGGTATCGGCACGGCTGTCGGCCAGCAGTTCTCGGCAGCGCTTGCCGGCCAGATCTCGGTCGATCAGGCGCTCAAGGCCGCACAGCAGCTGACCACCCGCGAAATGACGAAGGCCGGCTATCCGAAGTAAGGGCCTTCGAAGCTAAGGAAAGCAGCGCCCCCTCTCGAGCACTGCTTTCCCCTAGGCCGCCGAGCGCCGAACTGCCCTTGGCGGCCCTTTTCGTTTCAGCCGGTCCACGGCCACCTCTCCCGCTTGAAAGATAGGTTGGTACTTGCCATGGCAACGTTGCACACCCGTTCCACCGCGCGCGTCATGATGGCGCCTTCGGTTCTGCTCCTCTTCGCGTGGATGATCGTCCCGCTCGTGATGACGATCTATTTCTCGACGCTGAACTACAATCTGCTGAACCCCGGCACGCATGATTTCATCGGGTTTCTCAACTACGAATATTTCATCAGTGACCCTGCCTTCCTGAGCTCGCTGATCGTGACGCTGCTGCTTGTCGGCGGTGCGTTGCTGATTACCGTGGTCGGCGGCATTGCACTGGCTCTCCTTCTTGATCAGCCGATCTTCGGCCAGGGCATCGTGCGCATGCTGGTGCTTGCGCCCTTCTTCGTGATGCCGACGGTCGCAGCCCTCATCTGGAAGCATATGTTCATGAACCCGGTGAACGGGCTTCTGGCGCATCTCTTCAAATTTTTCGGGCTTGATCCGCTGACCTGGCTGGAGACGGTTCCACTGCTGTCGATCATCATCATCATCGCCTGGCAGTGGCTGCCTTTCGCAACACTCATCCTGCTGACGGCCCTGCAGTCGCTGGACGAGGAGCAGAAGGAAGCTGCCGAGATGGATGGCGCCGGACCGGTTTCGAAGTTCATCCACATCATCCTGCCGCATCTGGCGCGCGCCATCACCGTGGTGATCCTGATCGAAACGATCTTCATGCTGTCGGCCTTCGCCGAGATCCTCGTCACCACCAATGGTGGTCCGGGTACGGCGACGACCAACCTTACTTATCTCGTCTATTCGCAGATCGTTCTGTCGCAGGACGTCGGCGGCGCATCGGCGGGCGGCATCATCGCCGTCATCCTCGCCAATATCGTCGCGATCTTCCTGATGCGCGCGGTCGGCAAGAATCTGGAGGCTTGAGATGGCACGCAAAGTCACCACGCAACGCAAGATCGTCGTATCGATCGCCGCCTGGATCGTGGCAATCCTCATCTTCTTCCCGATCCTGTGGACGATCCTGACGAGCTTCAAGACGGAAGGCGATGCGATCGCCTCGCCGCCGCAGTTCCTCTTCTTCCACTGGACGCTGGAGAATTATTTCGAGGTGCAGTCGCGCTCGGACTACTTCCTCCACTTCGGCAACTCGGTCATCATCGCCTTCGGTTCGACCATTCTCGGTCTGCTCGTTGCGGTGCCTGCCGCCTGGGCCATGGCCTTCTCGCCGACCAAGCGGACCAAGGACGTCCTGATGTGGATGCTGTCGACCAAGATGATGCCGCCGGTCGGTGCCTTCATCCCGATCTACCTGCTGTTCCAGAGCTTTGGCCTTTTGAACAACCAGTTCGCCAGTCGCGTGGGCATGGTCGTCGTGCTGATGCTGATCAACCTGCCGATCATCGTCTGGATGCTCTACACCTACTTCAAGGAAATCCCCGGCGAGATCCTCGAAGCCGCCCGGATGGACGGTGCGACGCTCGCCAAGGAGATCATCTACGTGCTGACGCCGATGGCGATCCCCGGCCTTGCCTCGACGATGCTGCTCAACATCATCCTCGCCTGGAACGAGGCCTTCTGGACGCTCAACCTCTCCGCGGTAGACGCGGCGCCGCTGAGCACCTTCATCGCCTCCTATTCCAGTCCGGAGGGCCTGTTCTATGCCAAGCTCTCGGCAGCATCGACCATGGCGATCGCTCCGATCCTGATCCTCGGCTGGTTCAGCCAGAAACAACTCGTTCGCGGCCTGACCTTTGGCGCGGTTAAGTAAGGAAGAGAAACATGGGTAGCATTGTTCTCAAACAGGTCTCCAAGGTCTTCGGCGAAGCCAAGGTCATCCCGTCCATCGACCTTGAGATCGATAATGGCGAGTTCGTCGTGTTCGTCGGTCCGTCGGGCTGTGGCAAGTCCACGCTGCTGCGCCTGATCGCCGGTCTCGAAGATGTCTCCGGCGGACAGATCCTCATCGACGGCAAGGACGGCACCAATCTGAAGCCATCCGACCGCGGCCTTGCCATGGTGTTCCAGTCCTACGCGCTCTATCCGCATATGAGCGTGCGCAAGAACATCGCCTTTCCGCTGAAGATGGCGAACATGCCACAGGCCGAAATCGACAAGAAGGTTGCCGATGCCGCGCGCGTCCTGAACCTGACCGATTATCTGGAACGCAAGCCGCGCCAGCTCTCGGGTGGTCAGCGCCAGCGCGTCGCCATCGGCCGCGCCATCGTGCGCCAGCCGGCGGCCTTCCTCTTCGACGAGCCCTTGTCGAACCTCGATGCGGCGCTGCGCGTCAACATGCGTCTCGAGATCAGCGAGCTGCACCAGCAGCTGAAGACGACGATGGTCTATGTGACGCACGACCAGGTCGAGGCCATGACCATGGCCGACAAGATCGTCGTGCTCAACCGCGGCAATATCGAGCAGGTGGGCTCGCCGCTGGAGCTCTACCGCAGCCCGCGCAACCTCTTCGTCGCCGGCTTCATCGGCTCGCCGAAGATGAACTTCGTCAAGGGCGCCTATGCGCAGAGCCTTGGCGGCGACACGATCGGCGTACGGCCGGAACACACGTTGCTGTCGACCAGCTCGGGCGACTGGCAGGGCAAGGTGCTGGTTGCCGAGCATCTCGGTTCCGACACCTTCCTCCATATCGACGTCGACGGGATTGGCACGGTGACGGCACGCGGTTCGGGCGACTTTCCGGCCCGGGCCGGGGATACCGTCTACCTGACGCCGGACAAGGCACATATTCACCGGTTCAATGCCGAGGGGCTGGCGATCTCAGCCTAAAAGCCAAGGCCGTGCGCGCCTGAGCGGGCACAGCCGACGCATCCGTCGCGGTTCGCGTCCATCGATCTGCGTGGGCCGGGCAAGCATACCAGCCGGCGCGGCCCCCAACCGTCCGGAGCCAGAGACCTTTCAGAAGGACCAGAGACATGACGTGCAAATTATCGCTCGCAACTCTCCAGGAGGCGGCTGCAAAGGCGGCCATTCCTGCTTACGACCGGAAGTCGCTTTCGGCGGGCATCGTGCATTTCGGTGTCGGCAATTTCCATCGCGCCCATCAGGCAATCTATCTCGATGACCTTTTCAATACCGGCGAAGCCCATGACTGGGCGATCATCGGCGCCGGCGTCCTGCCATCGGATGCGGCCATGCGCGAGAAGCTGGCTGCCCAGGATTTTCTGACCACCGTCGTCGAGCAGGACAACAATCGCACGGCCGCGCGCGTCACCTCGCCCATGGTCGATATCCTGCCGGTCGGCGATGCCAAGGCCATCATCGCCAAGCTCGCCGACCCGACGATCCGCATCGTCTCTATGACGATCACCGAGGGCGGCTACTTCATTGATGCCTCCGGCAAGTTCAATCCCGCCCATCCGGCGATCGTCGCCGACGGGCAGAGCCCGGATGCGCCGAAGACGGTGTTCGGCCTGATCGTCGCTGGTCTCAAGGCACGCCGCGCTGCCGGCCTGCAGCCTTTCACCGTCATGTCCTGCGACAACATTCCCCATAATGGCGGCGTCACCAAAGCCGCCGTCGTCGGTACGGCGCGGCTTTCGGATCCGGCCTTTGCCGACTGGATTGCCGCCAACGTCGCTTTCCCGAACGGCATGGTCGACCGCATCACGCCGGCAACGAGCGCGCGCGAGATCGATCTTTTGAAAGAGGCCTTCGATATCGAGGACAACTGGCCGGTCTATTGCGAAGAGTTCAAGCAATGGGTGCTGGAAGACAATTTCCCGGCAGGCCGTCCGCCGCTGGAAAAGGTCGGCGTGACCTTCGTGCCCGATGTCACTCCCTACGAGCACATGAAGATCCGCATCCTCAATGGCGGCCATGCGGCGATCGCTTATCCCGCGGCATTGATGGATATCCATTTCGTCCACGAAGCCATGAAAGAGCCGCTGATCCGCGCTTTCCTCGCCAAGCTCGAAAACGACGAGATCATCCCCGTCATTCCGCCCGTGCCGAATACGGTGCTTGCCGATTACTTCAAGCTGATCGAACATCGCTTCGCCAATCCGAAGATCGCCGACACCATTCCGCGCCTGGCGCAGGACGGCTCCAACCGCCAGCCGAAATTCATCCTGCCGTCGACGGCGGACCGTCTTCGCCGTGGCGAGGACATTATCGGCCTCGCTCTGGTTTCGGCGCTCTGGTGCCGCTACTTCGCCGGCAAGAGCGACAGCGGTAAGGACATCGTCTTCAACGATGCCAGTGCCGACCGGCTGCATGAGGCAGCACTCAAGGCGAAGGACGATCCGAATGCCTTCCTCGTCTTCGACGACATCTTCGGCGAAGTTGCCAAATCGGATCTTTTCCGCAAGCGCTTCGCGCATGCACTGAAAACGCTGTGGGAAAAGGGTACCCGCGTCACCCTGCAGCTATACTTGGACAACAAACTCGCGGAATAATTTTCGAACGGCCGGACTTCTCCTGTTCCGGCCGTTTTCCATTGCTGCGCGGGTCAATCTGGCGGCGGGACAACAACAGAATTCGGGTTGGATCTGTGATGACGGGTGCGGGAAAAGGGCTCGTAATCTTCGACTGTGATGGTGTGCTTGTGGATAGCGAGCCTCTGTCGGTCAGCGTGCTTATTCAGGCGATGCACGATGTCGGCGTCGAGATGAGCGAAGAGGATGTCTACAGCCGCTTTCTCGGCAAGAGCCTTGCGACGCTCGTCGATACGATGCAGACGGAGTTCGATGTCTTCATCGACCAGGCATTTCTCGATCGCATCCGCAACGATCTCTACGAGCGCTTCAAGCATGAATTGAAGCCGATCGACGGCATTGCAGCGACGCTGGATGTGCTCAAGCTTCCGCGCTGCGTCGCCTCGTCGAGCCAGCTGGAGCGCATCCGCCTTTCGCTCGGCGTGACTGGCCTTCTCGATAAACTGGAGCCGAATATCTTCAGCGCCAGCATGGTCAAACGCGGCAAGCCCGCGCCGGATCTCTTTCTCTATGCGGCCGAAAAGATGGGCGTGCCGCCGAAGGATTGCATCGTCGTGGAGGACAGCCCGGCGGGCATTACTGCGGCGCGCGCGGCCGGCATGACGGTCTTCGCCTTCACCGGTGGTTCGCATGCGCATTCACCGAGTTACCGGGCGGAGCTGGAGCAGCTTTCGCCGGAAGTCGTGTTTGACGCGATGCCGGAATTGATACAACTTGTCCGCAACATGAGATAAGTGGTCGGGACCTCTTTTGCATGCGTGATCACGTGGTTGCGGTCGATATCGGCACAGGCAGCGCACGCGCCGGTGTCTTCACGGCGAGCGGCTCACTGCTGGGCAAAAGCGAACATCCGATCCTGATGAACCGCCCGCGTGAAAACCACGCCGAGCATGATTCCGAAGACATCTGGACTGCCGTCTGCACCGCCGTTCGCGTGGCAATGAAGGTATCCGGCGTCGATGCATCCGTCATCGGCGCGATCGGCTTCGATGCCACCTGTTCGCTCGTCGTGCGCGATCGCGACGGCGGGCAGCTCACCGTTTCCACCGGCGGCGAGAAGAGGTTCGACACCATCGTCTGGCTCGATCATCGGGCATTGGCCGAAGCGGATTACTGCACGGCGACGCGCCATGCTGTTCTCGAATATTCCGGGGACTTCATGTCGCCGGAAATGGAAATGCCGAAGCTGATGTGGTTGAAAGAGAACCTGCCGGAAAGCTGGGCCGAGGCCGGTTATTTCTTCGATCTTGCCGATTTCATGACCTGGAAGGCAACCGGTTCGCTTGCGCGGTCGCGCTCGACACTGGTGGCGAAATGGAACTACCTCGCGCATCGCGAACCGGGCTGGCAGGCCGATTTTCTCAATGTGATCGGCCTTGGCGATCTGCGGGAGCGCGGCGGCTTGCCTGAGGAGAGCGTCGCCGTCGGCAGGAGCATCGGCACGCTGACGGCGGAAGCGGCCGAGGCCTTGGGGCTGGATCGCAACTGCCATGTCGGTGCGGGCATGATCGATGCCTACGCGGGCGCGCTCGGGGCGCTTGCCGCCCATGCCGGCGATGCCGACATGCTGGAGCATCAACTGGCGCTGATTGCCGGAACCTCGAGTTGCGTCGTCTCTTTCGCCCGCGAGCGCAAGCGCAGCACTGGCATGTGGGGGCCTTATTACGAGGCCGTCTTCCCGGGCATGTGGCTTGCCGAGGCCGGGCAGTCGGCCACGGGTGCGCTGCTCGATCATATCGTCAGCATGCATGCGGCCGGCGGCCCACCGACGGCGGCGCTGCACGACCGGATCGTCCGACGGATCGCGGAGCTCAGGCTTGCAGAGGGTGATACCCTTGGCGGGCGCATCCATGTGCTGCCCGATTTTCACGGCAATCGCTCGCCGCTTGCCGATCCGCATGCCTTGGGCGTCATCAGCGGCATGACGCTGGATGCGTCCTTCGATGGCCTTTGCCGGCTATACTGGCGCACCAGCGTCGGCATTGCGCTCGGCATCCGCCATATCCTGGAGCGCATGCGGGATTACGGCTACGTGCCCGACACGCTGCATGTCGCAGGCGGCCATGTGAAGAATTCCGTGCTGATGGAACTCTATTCCGACGTGACCGGCTGCAAGGTCGTAATCCCGAAGATGAACGAGACGGTACTGCTCGGCACTGCAATTGCCGCCTCCGTCTCCTGCGGTCTCCATGAAAGCCTGGGCGCAGCCGGTGCCGCGATGTACCCGGGGGGTCATGAACGGCTGCCGAATGCCGGAAAGAAAGAGCTCTACGATCGCGACTACCGGCGCTTCCTCGCCATGTATCGCCATCGCGCGGAGCTGGATGCCATGGAGTAGGCGATTTAGCGCAGCGGCGCCTGCGCGAACATGCCTTGAAGTTCTTCTATGCGGCGCGTCCTCATTTCCGCCGCTTCACCCGCCGCGTGAGCGGCTGAAATCGCCAGATATTCCAGCAGTGCCATTATGGCCGAAAGGTTTTCGCGGCTGTTGGCGCGTTGCGGTGGCAGGGACAGTGTGAAGTTTGCGAATTCATGCGCCCATTCCGTGAATTGGCCGGTTACCAGCAATACCTTGCAGCCCGCGCGACGAGCCGAGCGCGCCAGAAGACGCGATGCGACGAAGCTCGGGGAGTCGATGACAACGAGCAGCCCATCTTCGGATGGCTCGCCGAACAGCTCGATATAGCTGCCATTGGCGCCGTCGAGGAAGAGGACCTGGTCGCGGGCAAAGGTCAGGCGGTCGCGGAAATAGCGGCCGATCCCCGCCAGACTGGGGTGGGAGGTGATGAAGACATTTCCGGAGGAGAGAATTGTCGCGACTGCGTCGTGCCATTGCGGCTGGCCGGCGAGATTGTAGATATGCTGCAGCATCTCGACTTGTTCGGCAATCTGGGTCGCAAGCGGCCGGCCTTCGCTTGCGTCCTTTTGAAGCTGTTCGAGAATATTGGGCAATTGCGACGTGAGGCTGGGCGCATTTTCCTTGAGATGCACCTTTATCCCATCCAGACCGTGATAGCCGAGCGACCGCAGGAACCGTCCTACCGTCATCGGACTCAATTCCAGCCTGTCGGCAACGGAGGAAGCCGTCTCGAATGGTAGTTCATTCAGATGCTCGGAGAAATACTTAGCAATTCTTCGTTCGGCCGGAGTGCCGATCTTTATATATTGTCTAAGTTTCTGACTAAGGTCTTCCAAGTTTCGCGCCTCTTTGATGGTCTTTTCGATGTTCTAACGCGCCAATTTCTATGTCAATTGGCCATTCAATTTTAATCGGGCCGCCGATCTTGTTGCGGTTGTTGTTCTTAATGTGGCGTACAGAATATATTAGTGCAAACTGTATTACAATAATTCAAATTTTTAATTGACACATTCATATATCTGCACGGGATATTGATATCGATGCAACTGCTTCTTAAGTGTCCGATTACCACCAAAAGAGGTAGACCGAATGATTGGCCTTGCTGCCCGCCGCTCCTTTGAAAATCTCTTTGCGCCGGAGACGCGCAAGGTTTTCTGGAAGGTTCTGGGCCTCACATTGCTGGCACTTCTCGTGCTCTGGTTCGTCCTGCGAGGCGCCTTCAATTCCTTTGTATTGCCCTGGCTGCAAGGCTTCATGCCGTCCACCTCGGATTGGACGGGTTGGCTTACGCTCTTCCTTGCCGTCTTCGCCGGCATCGCATTGGCGTTGGCGATGGCGCTGCTGATTTCGCCGGTCACGGCCCTGATCGCCGGGCTCTTTCTCGATGATGTCGCCGAAGTTGTAGAAAAACGCGACTATCCCGACGATGCGCCGGGAACGGCGATGCCGATCGCCGCGGCAATGAAGAGCTCTGTGCGGTTTCTCGGCGTCGTCATCGTCGGCAATATTGTGGCGTTGTTCCTGCTGTTCATTCCTGGCGTCAATCTCGTCGCCTTTTTTCTGGTGAACGGCTATCTGCTGGGTCGGGAATTCTTCGAATTCGCAGCCATGCGCTTCCGCTCACCGGATGACGCCCGACAGTTCCGGGTCAAGCACGCCTTCACGGTCTTTCTTGCCGGATTGGTCATTGCGGCTTTTCTGGCGATCCCAATTCTCAATCTGCTGACGCCGCTCTTTGCTGCAGGCATGATGGTGCATCTGCACAAGCTGATCTCGCACAGGGAAGCGAACCTGAGTCTTCGATAGTTTCAGCCTGAGACTTCCGCCCCGATGATCTGCGCCGGCAATTCGACCAAGGGAGCGGGGATGTCCCAGGTCTTTTCCGGCGAGCGACAGAGGTCGGCAATCACGCAGCGTTCGCATTCGGGCTTGCGCGCCTTGCAGCAGTAGCGCCCATGCAGGATCAGCCAGTGATGCGCGTGATAGAGATATTGATCGGGGATGATCTGCATCAGCCGCTGCTCGACTTCATCAGGCGTCTTGCCGGGGGCGAGCAGCAGCCGGTTGGCGATGCGGAAGATGTGCGTGTCGACGGCCATCGTCGCCTGGCCGAAGGCCATGGAGAGCACGACATTCGCGGTCTTTCGGCCGACGCCGGGCAGGGTTATCAACTCCTCGCGCGTCCGCGGTACCTCGCCGCCGAAATCGGTAATCAGCTTTTCCGATAGCGCCACGACATTCTTCGCCTTGTTGCGATAAAGGCCGATCGTCTTGATATATTCGCGAATGCGCTCCTCGCCGAGATCGAGCATTTTCTGTGGGGTATCGGCGACGGCGAAGAGGGCGCGCGTCGCCTTGTTGACGCCAGCATCGGTCGCCTGGGCCGATAGCGCCACGGCGACAACGAGCGTGAAGGGGTTGACGTGCTCCAGCTCACCCTTCGGTTCCGGCCGCTGAATGGAGAAGCGCTGGAAGATCTCTTCCAGGTCTGCCTTGGAATAGAGGCTCTTGGCCGCCGGCTTGCGGCCTGCGGTCGCATTTGACTTTTTCGCGGTTTGGGCGCTGGATTTGATCTTTGGATTTGCCATAAACGACCTATACTCAAGTCCTATGACGGAACGCAACGCCGATACGGCTGCAGACGGCAACAGGCCGGTTTTTGCCGCCGAATTGTTTCCCCATCGCTCGCTGCCGCGAAAGGGGTTCAAGATCATGCTGGCCCTGGCCGGCACTTTCTGCCTCTTCTACAGCATTATCTTCGTCACGCGCGGCGCCTGGCCGATCGGCATCTTCTTCGGTGCCGATTTCTTCCTGCTCTATGGTGCCTTCTGGCTGAATTATCGTTCCGGGCGCGTGCGCGAGGAGGTGACGGTGTCGCGAACCAATGTCTCTATCCGCAAATTCTCGCCGACGGGCCGGATGGTGGAGCACGACTTCAATCCGTTCTGGACGCGGTTCCTGGTTCGCCGCCACAGCGAGATCGGTGTCGTCTCCATGCATGTCCGCGACAGAAGCCATGACACCGATGTCGGATCGTTCCTCAATCCGGAGGATCGCGAGAGCTTTGCCAAGGCATTCAAGCGGGCGTTGGCGACCGTGACGCAGCGGATATGAGAGGCTCGCACAAGTCGGCGACATCACATTTTCGCAGAGAGACCATATGCGCAAGAAACGGGTGGTTTTAGCCTTCTTGCCGTGGTTTTCTCCTTTCCAAGGAGAAAGATTATGAATGCGATTGCACAGCTGAAGAAAGACATCACCCCGGAAGGTCAGGATTACGAGACCGTGCGCGAGGTCATCGAGCTCATTACCGAGGAATATCGCGACCAGCCGTCGTTGGAGATGCTTGCCGACCGGCTCGGCCAGTCGCCGACGCAGCTGCAGAAGACGTTTACGCGCTGGGCCGGTCTGTCGCCGAAGGCGTTCCTTCAGGCCGTCACGCTCGATCATGCCAAGCGGCTGCTGCGCAAGGAGGATCTGCCACTCCTGGAGACCTCCTTCGAGGTCGGTCTTTCCGGCCCGAGCCGGCTGCACGATCTGTTCGTGACGCACGAGGCGATGTCTCCCGGTGAATGGAAGGCGAGGGGCAGCGGTCTGGTGATGCGCTATGCGTTCCACATCTCGCCCTTCGGTCTCGCCCTGATCATGGTCACGGATCGTGGTCTTGCGGGTCTTGCCTTCAGCGATTCCGGCAATGAAAAGGCGTGCTTCGCGGATATGACCTGCCGGTGGCCGAATGCCGAGTTCATCGAGGATCCGCATGCGACGGCGCCTTACGCGGCCCGCATCTTTGAGCGCTCGAATTGGACGAGCGACCAGCCGTTGCGGGTGGTGTTGATCGGCTCGGATTTCCAGCTTCGTGTCTGGGAGAGCCTCTTGAAGATCCCGATGGGCCGTGCGGTGACTTATTCCGACATCGCCAGAGATATCGGCCAGCCGACAGCGATGCGGGCAGTCGGCGCAGCGGTCGGCCGTAACCCGATCTCCTTCGTCGTGCCCTGCCACCGGGCGCTTGGGAAGAATGGTCAGCTCACGGGCTATCACTGGGGTCTGACGCGCAAGCGGGCCATGCTGGGATGGGAATCGGGGGATACTTGAGGGATTGCGCAGTTTGCGCACGCTTGAAAAGCTACTCGGCTAATCACCCGCCCTCGTGGTTCGAGGCTTCGGTCCTGCGGACCTCCGCGCCTCACCATGAGGTCTGATCATTTGCGCCTGGCCGACAACTCTCTCCGCCTCATGGTGAGGTGCCCTGACGTCGAAGCCGCAGCGTAGACGGCAGGGCCTCGAACCACGAGGCGGCCCCTCAGTCAGACCGGCAGGTCCATATTTCAAGCCGCCTTCGCCATAGCCATCTGCAGCAGGGCCTTGGCAGCACTTTCATCCGTGATCAAAGTATTGCAGCCGATGCGCTTGATGGTGGCGCTGATCGCCTGCGCGCGGTGGGCGCCGCCGGAAGAGATCACGATGTGCTTTGCTTTCTTCAGCGTATCGAGATCGACGGACATCACCCGCTTGTTGATCGGGTGATCGACGGAATTGCCGTCGGCGTCGAGGAAGTTGAACATGGTGTCGCAGACGCAGCCCATTTCGATCAACTCTTCCAACTCGCGCTTCGAGATGAAGCCTTCGGACAGTGAGGTCGATTGCGGGCCGATATCGCCGCAGCTGACGATGGCGAGATCGAGGTTTTCCGCCAGCCTGTAGATGGCCTCCAGCCCGCATTTTTCGATGAGATTGCGCTTGGTCTCGACGGAATCGACTAAGAGCGGCGCCAGGAACATGTAGCATTCGGCGCCGAGCTGGCTCGCAAGGCGCCACGTATAGTCGATCGGGTTGGTTTGATGCACGGCGACGATGCCGCCGAGCAGGGAGACCACCTTGCAATTGTCGCGGCGGGTCGGGCGGAAGCTTGCGAGCGAAGCGGTCATCGTCCGGCCCCAGCCGACGCCGATGGTATAGTTGTCAGGGATGGCCTCAGTCAGGAACTGGCCGAGCGCCAGGCCGACGCTCTTTGCCTGCGCATTTACATTGCCGCCGGCCGGCTCGGGAACGACGATCGCTTCATCGAGCCCATAGGTGCGCTCGAGCTTGATCGCCAGCTCGACGCAGTCGTCGATACCTTCGGTGATCCAGATCTGCACTTCGGCGCGGCGCATTGCCTCATCCAGCAGGCGGATGACCGTGGTGCGGCTGATGCCGAGCTGCTCTGCAACGTCCTTCTGCGTCAGGCCCTGGTTGTAATAGAGCCAGGCGGCGCGAAGCCTCAGGGACGAGGTCTCCGAATAGGCGGTATGGGTTCCGCGTCTCAGTTTGGCCACAGGTCCTCCGGCAGGATTGTCGCATGCGCCGTTTAACGTCATGATCCACCATGGATGCGAGATACAATGATAGCGGATGACAGGAGCAGGCGAGATCGGCTCTTCTGCTACCGATATTCTATGACATGAAACTTATGTCAATCGAATTGCACAAATGTCCTTGACTTTTCGATGCGAGATTGCTGATAGTCGGTGCTGAGGAATTCGGTCCTGTCCAATCGAGGAGGACAATGTGCGAGTGCTGCTACGAGCAAGTGCCAGGCCGGACAGGGAGCCATATAGGGCGCCCGGTGCCGGTGAAAAGCTTGTTTGCGGAAGGTTGTCTCCTCGTTGCTCGGCCGTTCACCGGAAATGGAACTCTAGCGCTTTTTTTCCCGTTACCGAAACATAGGAGAAGGAAGGCTGCACGGCTGACGCCTTCGGCCCCGCCCGACGAAAAGACCCGATCTGCTGTCCGCCATCTCCCATCCCAATGGGCCTCATTCAACAAGGATACCTGTTATGACTTCCAAGCTTGATCAACTCCGCGCCATGACGACGGTCGTGGCCGATACCGGCGATATCGAGGCAGTCGCTCGCCTGAAGCCGGTGGATTGCACCACCAACCCGACCATCGTCTTGAAGGCGCTCGGCACGCCGATGTTCGCCGATGCGATCAAGGAAGCTGTCGCCTGGGGCAAGAAGCAGGGCGGCGCCTCTGAAGCTGTCGTTTCGGCGGTGGCCGACCGTCTGGCCATCTCGGTCGGCGCAGCGCTTTCCGGCCTCGTACCCGGCCGTGTCTCGACCGAAGTCGACGCCGATCTCTCCTTCAACACCGAAGCTTCGCTTGCCAAGGCTCGCGGCATCATCGCCGCCTACAAGGAGCGCGGCATCGAGCGCGACCGCATCCTGATCAAGCTTGCCTCCACCTGGGAAGGCATCCGTGCGGCCGAAGTGCTGCAGAAGGAAGGCATCGACTGCAATCTGACGCTGCTCTTCAGCAAGGCCCAGGCGATTGCCTGCGCCGATGCCAAGGCATTCCTGATTTCGCCCTTCGTCGGCCGTATCCTTGACTGGTACAAGAAGTCGACCGGCAAGGACTACACCGCTGAAGAAGATCCGGGCGTCATCTCGGTGCGCGACATCTACCACTACTACAAGGCCAACGACATCAAGACGATCGTCATGGGCGCCTCATTCCGCAACACCGGCGAAATCGAAGCGCTGGCCGGTTGCGACCGCCTGACCATCAGCCCGAACCTGCTCGACGAACTTGCCAAGGATGAAGGCAAGCTGGAGCGCAAGCTCTCGCCGGAGCCCAAGGGTTCCGTCGAAAAGATCGCCGTCGACGAAAAGACCTTCCGCTGGATGATGAACGAAGACGCAATGGCCACCGAGAAGCTCTCCGAAGGCATCCGCGCCTTCGCCAAGGACCTCGGCACGCTGCGCGCCATGGTCAGCAAGGAGCTGCAGCTCGCTGCAGCCTGATGAGATCGCGTCTCTCTTCGGGAGAAGGTTGTTTGAGAAGGGCGCCGCAGGGATGCGGCGCCCTTTTGGGTTTTGGAAACGAGTGGAGTTTTGCGTTCGCCGCGCCTATGGCACCCCCCTCTGTCCCTTTCGGGACATCTCCCCCACAAGGGGGGAGATCGTTGGGGCGCATCGCTAGCTTCACAAAATGAGGCCCTATCGCTCAACGGATATGATGCCGATTGTTTTGCGACAACAGCGCTGCGGGTTACCAATCTCCCCCCTTGTGGGGGAGATGTCACGAAGTGACAGAGGGGGGTATCTCGGGCGTAATGCTAGGATGAAAAATCCTATCGAAGAAACTCCGCCCTGACCTTATCCGACTGCCCACCAATCGTCGGCGCCGCCAGGCTATTCTTGGCACGGATGCCATTGACACGTATCGGGCTGGCCGTCGTTCGTACCGAGGCACCGTCATCGCGTGTCACCGTCTGCAGCATGTCGAGCTGGCGGAAGGCGGCGCTCTGCAGCAGTTTCGGCCAGTCGAGCACTTCCGCCGCCCAGATGTCGGCGGGTTCCAATAGGGCGAGCCATTGCTGCGCCGTCTTTTCCCGCAGTCGGCTCGCGATCATGGTCTTGATCTCGTCACGGCGCTGGAAGGCATCATCCGGCGTGAAGTCGGCAAGGGCAGGCAGGTCGAGCAGCGGTGCGAGTTTTGTGAGCGGCATCATCGCGATTGCCAGCCAGCCATCGGCGCAGCGATAAACGCCGTAGGGAGCGGCAAGATAGGCATGGGCATTGCGCACGGCGGATTTCTGCGGCAGGCGGCCGCCGTCGTTGAGGTGCGTTGTCAGCACTTCGAACTGGAAATCGACCATCGCTTCCAGCAGGCTTGTTTCCACATGCACGCCGCGTCCGGTCACGCCGCGCCGCACGAGGCCGGCGAGGATCGCCTGTACGAGGAGGTTGCCGGCCAGCATGTCGGCGACGGCAAGCCCGAAGGGCACGGGACCGTCATCGGCCTCGCCGTTCAGCCACATGACGCCGGAGCGGGCCTGGGCCAGCAAATCCTGTCCGGGGAAGTGGCGCCATTCGTTGTCGGGACCGTATCCGGTGATGCTGCCATAGACGATACGGGGATTGATCGCCGCAACAGAGGCGTAGTCGAGGCCAAGCCGCTCGATGACACCGGGGCGAAAATTCTGGATGATAACGTCGGCCTTGGCGATCAGGGCGCGCAGCTCCTGAAGGTCGTTCTCGTCCTTCATATTGACGGCAAAGCTTTCCTTGCCGCGGTTGATGGCATGAAAGAGCGTGGAATCGCCGCCGATTTCCGTGTCGCTGAGATAAAGCCGGCGGCAGAGATCGCCGCCGTCGGGCCGCTCGATCTTGATGACACGTGCGCCGAGATCGCCGAGCCGCAGGGCGGCCATGGGGCCGGCAAGAAACTGGCTCATATCCAGCACGATAATGCCGGAGAGCAGGCCTTCTTCATTATTCTGGGTCATGTCAGACTTTCAGCGGCGGCGCATCCGCAGGCCGGCCGTTTCTGTAGCGCACGGTCTGGATATGCTCGCAATAGAGCACCAGCTCGCCTTCGCCCTTGAAGACCTCGTAAGACGAGCGGATCAGGCCGAGCTCGGCATATTTCGGCTGCTTGTCCAGATTGGTGCGGATGGTGTAGATCGTCTCGCCGATGAAGGTGGGCTTGATGAAGCGCAGCTTGTCATAGCCATAGGAAAAGGCGTTGACGCAGTTCGTGGCGACGAGCCCGAGGCCCGCGGAAAAGACGAAGGCGCCGGCAACGAGCCGCTTGCCGAACAGGCCCTCGGTTTCGGCAAAGATCTGATCGCTGACATAAGGGTGCATATCGAGCACTAGCGCATTGAACTGCTGGGACTCGCCCTCCGAGATCGTCCGTCGCAGCGAGCGGATCTTGTGGCCGATCTCGAAATCCTCGTAGAACCAGTTTTCCGCGTTCCAGACGGGGATCTCGGCGTGGTCAGCCGGCATGGTCTTCGGATGGGTGCTGAATACGCCGACGGTGGCGGTCATGGCATTGTCTTTCGGTGGAAAGGCGCCTCGTCTCAGAGAGACCAGAGGCGCTTGGCATTCAGATGGTAGAGCCGATTGCGTTCGCCATCGCTTACGCCTTGCATCAGGGCATGGGTGGCGGCGACCCAGGTAGAGAGATTGCCGCCGAGCGTGCAGACCGGCCAATCGCTGCCCCAGATGACACGATCCCAACCAAAACTCGTGATGCAATGTTCGACGAAGGGACGCAGTGTTTCCGGCCTCCAGCTGTCCGGATCGGCATAGGCGACGACACCGGAGATCTTCACAGTGACGTTCGGCCGTTTGGCGACCTTCTTGATCTCCGCCGACCAGCTTTCGCTCAGGCCATCCTTCACGGCCGGCACGCCGCAATGGTCGAGGATGAAGCGGACATTCGGATTGAGGTCGACGAGCGCGATTGCCTTGGATATCTGGTGCGGCAGGACGCAGAGATCGAAGGTAAGGCGAGTATCCGCGAGCCGCTTCACGTTCTCGCGAAACAGAGCGCCCTCGGAGACATTATCCGGCACGACATGCAGCACCCGGCGGAAGCCTTTGACGAAGGGGTCTGCGAGCGCGCGGTCGAGATAGGCGGGGAAGTCCGCGCCTTCAGGGCGGCAGGCCGCGATGGCACCTCTCAGCAGGTTGCCGGGCTCGCGGCTCAAGCCTTTGACGTAATCAGTTTCCCTTTCGATATCGCTCTCGGCAACATCGACCTCCATGTGAAGAGTGTCGGTGATCCCAAGCCGCCTGGCTTCGCGCGCATAGTCTTCGTAAAGGCTGTCGCGATTAAGCGCGCCGGCATCAGCCAGCCAGGGATAGGCCAGCCGTTTCCGGTCGACGATGTGCAGATGGCTGTCGAAAAGCATGGCGTTCCTCCCATACCTGCTTGCTCAATATATACTCACATAAGAATAGTTTATTCAAATAAAAATTATAACTCGGCTCTGTCGACCGTGCCGGCCACGGTTTCGGAGATCTGCTTTGCCGCCTCCCGCACATATTCGACCACCTGTTCGCGCGTCGGCGCCTTCGAGTTTACGGGCTCGATGTAGGGACAAGTCAGCGCCGCCAGTGCATTGCCATCCATCGCCAGGACAGGCGCGGAAATATTGTGTACGCCGCTCGTCTGCAGGCTGCTCATGGTCTCGAAGCCCTTTTCGCGGATCGCCGCGAGCTTTTCCTCGAGATCGGCCGGCGGCTCCTCCGCATCCTGCTCCTGGCGCCTTTGCTCGTTGATCATCATCTGGCGCTGCTTCTCGTCCTTGAAGGCCAGGAGAATGTGGCCGGAGCCGGTGTTGTAGAGATTGATCTGGGCGCCGACGCGAATGGAGATGCCCCAATAGGTCGGCGAATCCTGTTGGGCGATGACGACAACCGAGCCGCGGTCGTAGATCGCCAGATGGCAGGCCTGCTCGGCGCGGTTGGAGAATTCGCGCATCAGCGGCGTTGCGAAGGAGACGAGGCGGCGAACCGGCGCGTGATAATGTGCAAGGCCGAAGAGCTTCAGCGTCAGGTAGAAGCGATCGCCATCCTGTCGCTGCACATAGCCGCGCCGCACCAGGCGATCGAGCATGCGGTAGAATTCGTTGGGGCTCTTGTTGAGCGCCTTGGCGATTTCGGCCTGTGTCAGGCCGCCGTCGATCGTCGCCAGCAGCTCCAATATGTCGAGACCCTTGTCAAGCGCCGGCGCGCGGTAGCGATCACTGTCGTCTTCTATGCTCATCAACAAGTCCCCCATGTGAAGAAACATGAATCGCCATTCATATATGAATGAAGGCATTTTACAAGCGCGCGATCACGGCTTGACGGCCAATGAATAAGATGTTTACTTATAAATCATTGATCCATATTTGGGTCGAGAGGGCAATCGGACAAGAGGTCCGAGCTTAAGGGAGGAAGTTCGATGAGGAATTGGAAGGCCGGTCTCGTTGCCGGCACGATGGCATTGCTTGCCGGTACCGCGGTTTTCGCCGCCGATCTGCCTGGCAAATTTCCGGGTGTGACGATCGACGCAAAGCTGATTGGCGGCCAGCAGTACGAGCCGCTTTATGCGCGTATTGCCGAGTGGGAGAAGGAGACAGGCGCCAAGGTCAATATTCTCTCCAAGAAGAACCACTTCGAGCTCGACAAAGAAATCAAGTCGGACATGGCCTCAGGCAGTATTTCCTGGTGCGTCGGCTCGAACCATTCGTCCTTCGCGCCGCAATATCCCGACCTTTACACCGACCTCGGCAAGCTGTTGCCCAAGGAGGAAATCGGCCAGTTTGTCGATTCCACAATTCAGGCCTCGACCATCGACGGCCGGCTGATCATGCTGCCGCGCGCCCAGTTCGACGTTTCGGCGCTCTACTATCAGAAGAGCCTCTATAGCGACGAAGCCAAGAAGACGGCTTTCAAGGCGAAGTACGGCTATGATCTGGCGCCGCCGAAGACCTGGAAGGAGGTCTCCGACCAGGCGATCTTCTTCTCGAACCCGCCGAATTTCTTCGGCACGCAGTTCCCCGGCAAGGAAGAGGCCATCAACGGCCGCTTCTATGAAATGCTGGTCGCGGAAGGCGGCGAATATCTCGACAAGGATGGCAAGCCTGCCTTCAACTCCGAGGCTGGCGTGCGTGCGCTCGATTGGTTCGTCAACATGTACAAGGCCAAGGCCGTTCCGGCCGGCACGACCAACTATCTGTGGGACGATCTCGGTGCCGGCTTTGCCTCAGGCTCGATCGCGCTCGATCTCGACTGGCCGGGCTGGGCGACCTATTTCAACGACCCGAAGTCGTCGAAGATCGCCGGCAATGTCGGCGTCGTCGTGCAGCCTGTGGGCTCCTCCGGCAAGCACACCGGCTGGTCCGGCCATCACGGTTTCTCGGTCACCGAAGCCTGCGCCCACAAGGACGCGGCCGCTTCGCTCGTCTGGTTCCTGACGAACGACGATTCACAGAAGCTCGAGGCTGCCAACGGCACGCTGCCGACCCGCAAGGCCGTATGGGACTGGGATATCCAGCAGACTGCTTCCGATCCCTACAAGAAGGAAGTGCTGAGCACGTTCCAGGAATCGATGAAATACGCTTTCCCGGTTCCGCGCACGCCGCAATGGATCGAGATTTCCAACGTCGTCTATCCTGAGCTTCAGGCCGCCATTCTCGGCGACAAGAGCTCCAAGGAAGCACTCGATGCTGCTGCCCAGAAGGCAACCGACGTCCTGAAGGATGCCGGCGCGCTTTAAGCGATGCAATCGAAGCCCCGCGCTTCCAGGAGCGCGGGGCTTTCGCGAATTTACTTCGAGAACCGCTTGATCGGCACCGCGAACCGCCATCTGCGCTGCCGGTTCCGTGCCGGGTCTCGTCCCAAGCAATCCATTCCACGCAGTCCGGGCCACGCTGCCGAGGAATGCCGACAGGTGCAAACCATGTTCAAAAAGATATCTCCGCCGGTCCTGCTTCTTCTGCCGGCGATCATTGTCCTCGTGGCCGTGGTTCTGTTTCCGCTGCTTCTGTCCTTCTATTCCAGCTTCACGCCATTTCGCCTGACGCGGCCAGCGACGCTCTTCACCTTCATCGGTCTGCGCAATTACATCCGCATCCTGACCGATCCGGTGTTCCTGGCCGCCTTCATTCGCACCGTCGTGTTGCTGACGATCGCGCTTAATCTGGAAATGCTGCTCGGCCTGGGGCTGGCGCTGCTGGTCAACAAGGCGACCCATGGCAAGCGCGTGCTGCGCACGCTGATGATGTTCCCGATGATGTTTTCGCCTGTCCTCGTCGGTTTCCAGTTCAAGTTCATGTTCAACGACAATGTCGGCATCATCAACAATGCCCTGCAATCCCTCGGCATTACGGAAACCGCCATTCCCTGGCTGATCGACGGCAATCTGGCGCTGTTTTCCATCGTGATCGCCGAAGTCTGGTCGTCGACCTCGGTCTTCGCGATCCTCATTCTTGCCGGCCTGCTCGCCATGCCGCAGGAGCCGGTCGAGGCCGCCAAAGTCGATGGCTGCACCAGCTGGCAGACTTTCCGCTATGTCACCTGGCCGTTCCTGATGCCCTTTGCCTTCATCGCCATGACGATCCGTTCGCTCGACGTCGCTCGCGCCTACGACATCGTCAAGATCATGACGGATGGCGGCCCGGCGCGGCGCACGGAGCTTATCTGGACGCTGGTCGGACGCACCGCCTATGCCGATGCGCAGATGGGTCTTGCCAACGCCATGGCCTATGTCTCGATCATTCTTTCGATCGCCTTCACAGTCTATTTCTTCCGTAAGCTGGCGCTTGCCCGCACCCAGATCGGAGCGGAGTGGTAATCATGGATCGCAACGCTCAACAACGCCTGCATCGCCGCCTGTGGAACATCGCCTATCTCATCGGCCTTTTCCTCGCGATGCTCATCATTTGCCTGCCGGGCTTCTGGATCATCATCAGCTCACTGCGCCCAACCGTGGAAATCATGGCGAAGCCGGCGGTCTGGATCCCGCAGGAGCTGTCGCTGGAGGCCTATCGCGCCATGTTCAGCGGCGTCGGGCAGGGCGGCATTCCGGTCTGGGATTATTTCCGCAACTCGCTCATCATCTCCATCACCTCGACGGCGATTGCGCTCGTCATCGGCATGTCCGGCGGCTATGCCTTCGCTCGCTTCCGTTTCGCGGGTAAATCGGCTGTGTTCCTCGGGCTGATGCTGACGCGCTCCGTGCCCGGCGTGGCGCTCTCGCTGCCGCTTTTCATGGTCTATGCGCGGCTCGGCATTATCGACACGCATTTCGGCCTGATCCTTACCTATGTCGCGCTCAACGTGCCCTTCACCATTTGGTTGATCGACGGCTTCTTCCGGCAGGTGCCAAAGGATCTCGCCGAAGCCGCGCAGATCGACGGCTGCACGCGCTGGCAGGCCTTCTGGCAGGTGGAATTCCCGCTTGCCGGCCCCGGCATCGCATCCGCCGGCATCTTCGCTTTCCTTACCTGCTGGAATGAATATGCCTTGGCCTCGCAGCTGACACGCTCCGTCGATTCCAAGACGCTGCCCGTGGGCTTGCTCGACTATACGGCCGAATTCACAATCGACTGGCGCGGTATGTGTGCGCTTGCGGTCGTGATGATCATTCCGGCGCTCGCTCTCACTTTCATCATTCAGAAGCATCTGGTGTCGGGTCTGACATTCGGTGCGGTCAAAGGTTGATCTTAATGGCTCAGGTTTCCCTCAAAAAACTCGTCAAGCGCTACGGCGCTCTGGAAATCGTCCACGGCATCGATCTCGACATCGCGGACAAGGAGTTCATCGCGCTCGTCGGCCCGTCCGGCTGCGGCAAGTCGACGACGCTGCGCATGATCGCCGGCCTGGAAGACGTCTCCGACGGCATGATCGAGATCGGCAATACCGTGGTCAACGACCTGCCGCCGCGCGATCGCAATATCTCCATGGTGTTCCAGTCCTATGCGCTCTATCCGCATATGACCGTACGCGAGAACATGGGCTTTTCGCTGAAGATCGCCAAGCAGCCGCAGGCCGAGATCGACAGGCGCGTCAACGAAGCCGCTGCTATCCTCAGCCTCGAAGCCCTGATGGATCGTCGCCCGGCGCAGCTTTCCGGCGGTCAGCGTCAGCGCGTTGCCATGGGCCGGGCCATCGTGCGTCAGCCGGAAGTCTTCCTCTTCGACGAGCCGCTGTCGAACCTCGACGCCAAGCTGCGCACACAGATGCGCACCGAGATCAAGAAGCTGCATGCCAAGGTGCAGTCGACGGTTGTTTACGTCACGCACGACCAGGTCGAAGCCATGACGTTGGCCGACCGCATCGTCATCATGCGTGACGGCCATATCGAGCAGGTCGGCACGCCGGATGAAGTGTTCAAGCGGCCCGCCACACGCTTTGTCGCCGGCTTCATCGGCTCGCCGCCGATGAACATCGAGGAGGCGACGCTGAAGGGCGGAGAGCTCACCTTCAAGAATGGCGACCGTCTACCGCTGCCGAGCCAGTTTGCAGGTAAGGTCAGGGAAGGCGAGAAGGTCGCTTTCGGTCTCAGGCCCGACGATATCTTCCCGACGGGTCACGGCCTGCACTCGGGCATGGAATCCGCCGTCCACGAGCTGACACTGCCCGTCGCCATCACCGAGCCGCTCGGCAATGAAACGCTCGTCTTCGTCGAATTTGCCGGACGTGAATGGGTGACGCGCATGCTCAATCCGCGCGCATTGAAGAGCGGCGAACGGCTGAAGATGAGCTTCGATCTCAGCCAGGCACACCTCTTCTCCACCGAAACCGGCAAGAGCCTGGCAATCTGAGGAGCCGGACCATGTCACGCATCGAGAAAATTGAACTGCGGATGGTCGACCTGCCGCCGAAGGTGAAGCGGACGGATGCGATCCAAAGCTTCGTCAGCCAGGAAACGCCGATCGTCACCATCACCGATAGCGATGGCGCCGTCGGCACCGGCTACAGCTATACGATCGGTACCGGCGGCTCCTCCGTCATGCGGTTGCTCTCCGACCATCTGGTGCCGCTTTTGATCGGTGAAGATGCCGATTGCATCGAGGCGATCTGGCACAAGATGGAGTTTGCGACCCACGCCACGACCATCGGCCCCATCACGGCGCTGGCGCTTGCGGCCGTCGATACTGCGCTTTGGGATTTGCGGGCCAAAAAGCAGAACCTGCCGCTCTGGAAGCTTGCCGGCGGCGCCAAGGATCGTTGCCCGCTCTACACGACCGAGGGTGGCTGGCTGCATATCGAGAAGGAAGCCCTGGTCGAGGACGCCCTGCAGGCGAAGGCCAAGGGCTTTTCCGGCTCGAAGGTGAAGATCGGCAAGCCGCATGGCTCGGAAGATTACGATCGATTGGCCGCGATGCGGCTGGCGCTCGGTTCCGGCTTCGAGATCATGACGGATTGCAATCAGGGCTTAACCGTCGATGAGGCGATCCGTCGCGCGGCGCGCCTGAAGGAGCTGGACCTTGCCTGGATCGAGGAGCCGCTGCCTGCCGACGATCTCGACGGCCACATCCGGCTGACCCGATCGACGCCGACGCCGATCGCGGTTGGCGAATCCATGTATTCGATCCGGCATTTCCGTGAGTATATGCAGAAAGGCGCCTGCTCGATCGTGCAGGTGGATGTTGCCCGCATTGGCGGCATCACGCCTTGGCTGAAGGTGGCGCATGCTGCCGAGGCCTTCGATATTCCGGTCTGCCCGCACTTCCTGATGGAGCTGCATGTCAGCCTCACCTGCGCCGTGCCGAACGGCAAATATGTTGAATACATTCCACAGCTCGACGACCTCACGACGAAGGGCATGGAGATCGTGGACGGCAAGGCATTGGCGCCTTCCGAGCCCGGTATCGGCATCGCCTGGGATTGGGAAGCCGTGGAGGCGCGCTCGATCGGCGAATTCACCCGGGAAATCCATGGCTGAGGAGGAACGTGCCATGCAACGGATGGGTATGGTGATCGGCCTGGAGCCGGCCAAGGTCGCGGAATACAAGGCGCTTCATGCGGCCGTCTGGCCCGAGATCCTGGCGCTGATCTCCGAATGCAACATCACTAACTATTCGATCTTCTTGAAGGAGCCGGAAAACCTGCTCTTCGGTTACTGGGAATATATCGGAACCGATTTCGAGGCCGACATGCGCAAGATGGCCGCAAGCCCGAAAAACCAGGAATGGTGGTCCGTTTGTATCCCGTGTCAGAAGCCATTCGAGACCCGCAAGGAGGGCGAGTGGTGGGCCATGATGGAGGAGGTTTTTCATCATGAATGACCTGCAAGATAAGCCCCTCACCCTAACCCTCTCCCCGCAGGCGGGGAAAGGGGACGATCTTCCTTGGCGGAGCCTTTCGAGCCTCGCAAAGGTGAGAGGCGACGGAGAGTGCGCCCATCCCCTTCTCCCCGTCAAAACGGGGAGAAGGTGGCCGATAGGCCGGATGAGGGGCAGCTCTCGGAACGCGCGGGCGGGGGTGATGCTTGAGATGCACATCACTGCCTTCGGTGTGCGAGGAGAGATCACCCCACCCCGGACCTTTGGTCCGACCCTCCGCCTCAATGGGAGGGTGAGATGACCTTCGATCCCAAATCCCTGCGCCAATGGTGGCCGAATCCGTCAAAGCCGCGTCCGATCGTAATCTTCGGAGCCGGCAGCATCGTCGGTGACGCGCATCTACCGGCGTACAAGCAAGGCGGCTTTCCGGTTGCGGGTCTTTACGATCCGAACGCCGAGAAAGCAGCGGCGCTCGCCGCACAATGGGGCATCAGAGCCTTTACATCCGAGGCCGAAGCGCTTGCCGTCGAAGGCGCCATTTTCGATCTGGCGACGCCGCCGGCGGCGCATGCCACGATCCTGTCGAAATTGCCGCGGGGTTCCCACGCGCTGATCCAGAAGCCGATGGGCAGCGATCTTAATGGCGCGTCCGACATTCTGCGGGTCTGCCGCGAGCGTGACATCAAGGCGGCGGTCAATTTCCAGCTCCGCTTCGCGCCAATGATGCTGGCGCTCTACGATGCCGTGAACAAGGGCTATCTCGGCGAGGTCGTCGATTTTGATGCCTGGCTGGCGCTCGCCACACCCTGGGGGCTGTGGCCGTTCCTGAAAGGCCTGCCGCGGATCGAGATCGCCATGCACTCGATCCACTATCTCGATTTCATTCGTGGCCTGCTCGGCAATCCTCGAGGCGTTCACGCCAAGACCATCGGCCATCCCAACCACGACGTCGCGCAAACGCGGACGGCGGCGATCCTCGATTATGGCGACAAGGTCCGCTGTGTGCTCTCGGTCAATCACGACCATGATTTCGGCCGCAAGTTCCAGGCCTGCGAGTTTCGCATCGCCGGCACCAAGGGTGCGGCCTATGTGAAATTGGGCGTCAATCTCGACTATCCGCGCGGCGAACCGGACGAGTTGTGGATTCGTCCCGAGGATGGCAGCGATTGGGTCGAGGTGAAGCTCGATGGTGCCTGGTTCCCGGATGCCTTCGTCAACCGCATGGCCAACCTGCAGCGCTTCGCATCCGGCGAGGATCAGGAGCTGATCGGCTCCGTCGAGGATGCCTGGCAGACCATGGCCCTTGTCGAGGCCGCCTATCAATCGAGCGCCGCGCCGGCGACGCCGATCGCAGAACTTCCAAAGGCTTGATGAATGACAGAGCAAACCATCTATTTCGAAGACTACGAACTCGGTCATGTCAGGGTGACCACCGGACGGACGATCACCGAGACCGATTTCGTTGTCCATGCCGGCCATACCGGCGATTTCTTCCCGCATCACATGGACGCGGAATTCGCCAAGACCTTGCCCGGCGGTCAGCGCATTGCGCATGGCACGATGATCTTTGCGATCGGCGTCGGGCTTACGGCCTCGCTCATCAATCCCGTCGCTTTTTCCTATGGTTACGATCGGCTCCGCTTCGTCCGCCCGGTACATATCGGCGATACGATCCGCACCCGCGTCACCATTTCGGCGAAAGAGGATGATCCGAAGCGACCGACCTCCGGCCGCGTGGTCGAGCGTTGCGAAGTGCTGAACCAGCGCGACGAAGTCGTACTCGCGGCCGATCACATCCTAATCGTCGAGCGCAAGCCGGCTGCGGAGAAGGCGTGATGGTGAAGCTCCCCATGATCAAGCTTAGGGGTATGACCTGGTCGCATCCGCGCGGCTACGATCCGATGATCGCCTGCTCGAAGCAATGGCGGGAACAGACTGGTGTCGAGATCAGCTGGGAAAAGCGGTCGCTGCAGGATTTTGAGACCTTTCCGGTCGAAGAGCTTGCCGCGCAATACGATCTCATCGTCATCGATCATCCGCATGTCGGCCAGATTACGCGTGAAGACTGCCTGTTGCCGCTCGATGATGCCGCTCATGTGCAGGAAATCGCAGCGATCGCAGCCGGCACGGTCGGGCGCTCCTATCCGAGCTACAATTGGCAGGGCCGCCAATGGGCCTTTCCGCTCGATGCGGCGACGCAGGTGCAGGCCTACCGTCCGGATCGACTGAGCGCGCCCGTCAAGGACCTTGCCGAGTTCGTCGCGCTCGCCAATGAGGGCAGGGCGATCCTGCCGATGCGGCCGCCGCATTCGTTGATGACCTTCATCTCGCTGGCGGCGCATCTCGGCACGCCCTGCAGCGTCGAAGGTCCGGATTTCATCGCGAAGGCCGATGGCGAAGCGGTGCTCGACTGGATGGCGCGGCTTGTCTCGCGGATGGATATCAGCTGCTACGAAATGGATCCGATTGCCGTGTTCGACCTGATGGCGCAGGCGGACAGTCCCTATGTGGTGTCACCGTTCATCTATGGCTACGTGAATTATTCCTTTGCCGGATTCAGGCCGGCGCGGATCGCCTTTGCCGATATGCCCGTCATCGACGGCCGCCCGCCGAACGGCTCGGCGCTCGGTGGCACAGGCATTGCCGTCTCGGCACGCACGCAGGCGCCGGAAGAGGCGAAAGCCTTTGCGCGCTGGATCGCCGGCGGGCCGGTGCAGGCGGGTATTTATGCGAGCGGCAATGGTCAGCCGGGTCACGCAGACGCCTGGGTCAGCGATGCGGTCAATACGCCGGCGCTCGATTTCTATCGCAACACGCGCGCGACGCTGGAGGGTGCCTATGTGCGGCCGCGGCATGACGGCTACATGGCATTTCAAAGCGACGCATCCGAGGTGATTAGCGATGGACTGCGAACGGCCACGCGGCATACAGTCCTCATCGACAAGCTGAACCGCCGCTTCGCACAGTCCTTCGAGGCTTCGGAGAGGCTTGGCTAACCGATTGTTATTGCATGATCTTATCCGAGTTTCCGGCTATGCAATCGGCCGGATGGATGGGATCATAGTCCCGAGGAAAGGATCAGGATTATGGGTCACGGGTTGGAAGGCAAGAAGGTCGTCATCACGGCGGCGGGGCAAGGCATCGGCCGGGCATCGGCGGAGCGCTTCATCTCGCTCGGCGCGCATGTCTACGCCACCGATATCAACGAGCAGACACTTGCAACGCTCGAGGGCGCCAGCAAGCATGTGTTGAATGTGCTCGATGGAGCGGCGGTCAAGGCTTATGCAGAGGAACTCGGCCCCATCGACGTGCTCTTCAATTGCGCCGGTTTCGTACATTCCGGCACGATCCTCGATTGCGAGGAGAAGGACTGGGATTTCTCGTTCAACCTCAACGCCAAGGCGATGTACACGACGTGCCGCGCCTTCCTGCCGGGCATGCTGGAGAAGGGCAAGGGCTCGATTGTCAACATGTCCTCCGTCGCTTCCAGCGTGAAGGGCGTGCCCAACCGGTTCGCTTATGGTGCTTCCAAGGCAGCAGTCATCGGGCTCACCAAGGCAATCGCTGCCGATTTCGTTGCTAAGGGCATCCGCGCCAATGCCATTTGCCCCGGCACGGTCGACAGCCCCTCGCTGCACGAGCGGCTGAAGGCAACCGGCGACTACGACAAGGCGATGAAGGACTTCATCGCCCGGCAGCCGATGGGCCGCATCGCGACCGCCGAAGAGATCGCCGCGCTGGTGACCTATCTCGCGGGCGACGAGGCGGGCTTCACGACCGGCCAGATTCATGTCGTCGATGGTGGCTGGACCGGCTGAGGGTTCTTTCCGCGATCGGAGGCTTCGTGTTGCGAGGCCTCCTTTTATTTGCCACTCTCGTTTGCGAATCGGTTTGCGACGGACGATTTGCGATCGGGAGAGCGGCATGGATGCGCAGGGACATTTGCATCATTCCAGATGGCTCGTGTTATGGCGCAAGCACCATGTCATCGTGATTTCCGTGTTGGCCGGCATAGCCGTCTTTCTGCTTCTGACGTCCAGGGATTTCAATGCCGGCAACCTGTTGGTTGCTTGGGATACGACTGCGGTCGTCTATATCATATACAGTCTCTATCGGATGCTGACGGCTGATCCGCAGCGCATTCGCAAGCGCTCCGCAGATCTCGATTTTTCGGATGGATTCCTGCTGTTTCTGTCGATCGCTGCTGCTCTTGCCAGCATCGGCGGCATTGCGCTGGATCTGCTTGGCGTCAAGGATGCCTCACCCGAAATCGCCTTCTACCGCGTGATGATGGCGATCGTGACGATCCTGATTTCGTGGACCTTCCTGCATACGTTGTTCACCATCCACTATGCGCATCGCTTCTACAGTATTCCCGGCAAAGGGCAGGGGCTCAAATTCGCAGAGCCCGTCGAAGAGCCGATTTATTGGGACTTCCTCTATTTTTCCTTCACCATCGGTGTCGCGGCGCAGACCGCCGATATTGGCATTTCCACGGTCTCGATGCGTAAGCTGGCGCTTTTGCATGCGATCCTGTCGTTCCTGTTCAATACGACCATCCTGGCGCTTGCGATAAACGTCGGGGCGAGCCTGATCTAGGCCCGCCCCTTCGACAGCTGCGGCTCATACTGTCACATGACGGCGTTGCCGGCCATGACGGCCAGGATCAGGAATACCAGGAAGATGATCAGGAAGATGGCAAAGAGAACGCGCGCAATGGTTGCGGTTGCCGCGGACACGCCTGAAAAGCCGAAAAAGCCGCTGATCAGCGAAATCACAAAGAAAATGAGAGCCCATTTCAGCATTAGCAATCTCCTCTGCGTTGTACTTCATAAAGACGCGGGAGGAGGGTGAATTGTTCCGAGGGCGTTTCAGTTTTGGCGAGTTGCCGGTCTTTGGTGGATGCTGTGGCGGGTGTGGAGAGCGAGGATATCGCCCTCTGTCCCTTTCGGGACATCTCCCCACAAGGGGGAGATTGGTAACCCGCAGCGACCACCAGCGTCTAAATCAATATCGAATCTGCTGAAGCTACGGCCATTGCTTTACAGAGCGGGCGGTATGCTCCCAACAATCTCCCCCCTTGTGGGGGAGATGTCACGAAGTGACAGAGGGGGCAGAGGCGCCTCAAACTCAAGAAGGCTGGCTGACGCCACCCTCCCTCTTACCCGTGATTGATCATCACATGCCGCACGGCGGTATAATCTTCGATAGCGTAGACTGACATATCCTTGCCGTAACCGGATTGCTTCAGGCCGCCATGCGGCATTTCGTTGACCAGCATGAAGTGGGTGTTGATCCAGGTGCAGCCATATTGCAGCCGGGCGGCCGTCTGCATGCCGCGGCTGATGTCCTTGGTCCAGACCGAGGAGGCGAGGCCGTAGTCGCTGTCGTTGGCCCAAGAGACGGCATCGTCAGGGTTGGTGAAGCGCGTTACGGAGACGACCGGGCCGAAGACTTCGCGGCGCACGATCTCGTCGTCCTGCGTGGCGCCAGCGACGATGGTCGGCGCATAGAAGAAGCCGCGTTCGCCGGAAATCTTGCCGCCTGTCGTGATTTCCATGTGCTTGTGTTCGGCGGCGCGGGTGACAAAACTCTCGACGCGGTCGCGCTGGCGCTTGGAGATCAGCGGGCCGATCTCGTTATCGGTATCGTCGGCGAGGTTGAACTTGATGCTCGATACGGCCGAGGTAAGGTCGGCGACGAAATTATCGTAGACCTTGGCGTCGGCATAGATGCGGCAGGCGGCGGTGCAGTCCTGGCCGGCATTGTAGTAGCCGAAGGTGCGGATGCCTGACACGACGGCGTCGATATCGGCATCGTCGAAGACGATGACCGGCGCCTTGCCGCCGAGTTCGAGATGCGTGCGCTTCACTGTCTTGGCGGCTGCCTGAAGCACCTTCTTGCCGGTGGCGACATCGCCGGTGATGGACACCATGCCGATCTTCGGATGGTTGATCAGCGCGTTGCCGACACTTTCGCCGCGGCCGAGGATGACGTTGACGACACCCTCGGGGAGGATATCCGCCAGCAGCTTTGCCATCTTCAATGCCGTCAGCGGGGTCTGTTCCGAAGGCTTGAAGACGACGGTGTTGCCGCCTGATATCGCCGGCGCCAGCTTCCAGGCCATCATCATCAGCGGATAGTTCCAGGGCGCAATCGAGCCGACGATGCCGATCGGGTCGCGGCGGATCATCGAGGTGTGGCCGGGCAGGTATTCGCCGGCGACCGGGCCGTGCAGGTTGCGTACCGCGCCGGCAAAGAAGCGATAGCAGTCGACGATCGCCGGGATCTCATCATTGAGTACTGCATTGATCGGCTTGCCGCAGTTTAGCGCCTCCAGCGCCGCAAAGCCTTCGGCATCCCGCTCGATGGCGTCGGCAATCTTGAGGAGATAGGCCGAGCGCTGGCTTGGCGTCGTCTGCGACCAGCTCGTGAAGGCCTTTTCCGCAGCATCGACGGCGGCGTCGATCTGGCCGAGCGATGCCTCGGGCAGGTTAAGCACGGTCTCGCCCGTCTTCGGGTTGAGGACGCGCTCTTCCGTTTCCGTGCCGGCTTCGAAGCGGGAGCCGATCAGCATTTGGGTATCCATTATTCTCTCCCTTTCATTTGCCGCCGCCGGCGATCTGGTCGCCGTCGCGGGTAAGATAGTAGGCTGCCAGGATCGGCAGGAAGGTGACAAGCACGACGACCATGGCGACGACGTTGGTGACGGGTCGCTGGCGCGGGCGGATGAGTTCCTCCAGCATCCAGATCGGCAAGGTCATCTGCTGGCCGCCGGTGAAGGTGGTGACGATGACTTCATCGAAGGAGAGCGCGAAGGCGAGCATGCCGCCGGCAAGCAGCGCCGTGCCGATGTTCGGCAGGACGACATGGCGAAAGGTCTGGAAGCCATCGGCGCCAAGATCCATCGACGCCTCGATCAGCGAGCCGGAGGTGCGACGGAAACGGGCGACGGCATTGTTGTAGACCACGACGACGCAGAAGGTGGCATGGCCAAGAACGATCGTCCAGACCGAGAACGGGATATCGAACAGGCTGAAGGCGGAGCGTAGTGCGATGCCGGTGATGATGCCCGGAAGCGCGATCGGCAGGATGACGAGCAGCGAGATCGCCTCGCGGCCGAAGAATTTCGTCTGGCTGACGGCGGCGGCGCAGAGCGTGCCGAGCACCAGCGCTATAATGGTGGCGATAGTTGCGACCTGAACGGACAACGCAAGCGCCGACCAGACATCCGGTCTGTTCCAGGCGATACCGAACCATTGCAGGGTGAGGCCCGGTGGCGGCCACTGATAGCTCTTTTCCTCCGTCGTGAAGGCATAGACGAAGATCAAGAGGATCGGCAGATGCAGGAAGAGCAGGCCGCCTGCGGCTGCGATCTTCAGGGGGAAGGAGGCGCGTTGGCCACGATCAGAGCGCATCGAAAGCTCCCTGTTTCTTGGCGATCCAAAGATAGATGGCCATGATGACGATCGGCACGACCGAGAAGGCGGCGGCCAGCGGCACGTTGCCGGCGGTTCCCTGCTGCGTATAGACGGCCTGGCCGATGAAGAGGCGCGAGGAGCCGATGATCTGCGGGATGATGTAATCGCCTAATGTCAGCGAGAAGGTGAAGATCGAGCCGGCGACCACACCGGGCAAAGCCAGCGGCAGCAGCACCGTGCGGAAGGTCTGGTTCGGCGTTGCGCCAAGATCGGAAGAGGCTTCGAGCAGGTTTGCCGGCACGCGCTCAAGCGCTGCCTGTGTCGGCAGGATCATGTAGGGCAGCCAGATATAGACGAAGACGAGGAAGGTGCCGATATAGCTGACCGAGAGCGAGTTGCCGCCGATGACGGGCAGGGCGAGCACGCCATCGAGCAGCCAGCCGAGGTGCAGCTTGTCGAAGATCCAGGTGAGGATGCCTTCCTTGGCGAGGATCAGCTTCCAGGCATAGACTTTCACCAGATAGCTCGACCAGAGCGGCAGCATGATGCCGAGATAGAACAGCGCCTTCCATTTACCCTGCGCATGGCGCGCCGCATAATAGGCGATGGGGAATGCGACGAAGGCGGAGGCCAAGGTGACGAGGGCGGCCATAATGACCGTGCGGACGATGATGTCGAAATTGGCCGTGTTCAGCAGCTGGGCATAGGTCGAGAGGGTGAATTCGTAGTTCACCATTCCCGAGAAGTCGTCAATCGAGAAGAAGCTCTGCAGCAAGAGCGCGATCAGCGAGCCGATGTAGATGATGCCGAGCCAGAGCAGCGGTGGCGTCAGCATCAGGAACAGCAGCAGCTTCGGGCGGCGCCAGAAGAGATCGGAGAGACGGCCGAAGGCACCGCCGCGACGCGGCAGTATCGAGGCTGGCGCCTTTTGCGCCGAAGCAGGGAAGGCGGCGGCGTTCATGCGGCGTCATCCATATAGTGGACATCGGCCGGCAGCCAGGCGAGGCGGACGGATGCGCCTGTATCCGGGGCCGACTGTCCGGCAGGCACGGTCACATGCAGGCGGGCGCCATTTGCCTCCACCGAGAGGCGGGTGGCAGCACCGAGAAAGCTCGTCGCTTTCACGGTCGCCGCCACGCCGCTCTCCTCAGTCAACCGGATCGCTTCGGGGCGTAGGCTGGCCCAGCGGCGTTCGCCGCCGAGCGACGACATGACCTCGGGGGTAATGACGTTGGAGGAGCCGACGAAATCGGCGACGAAGCGGGTCTTCGGCCGCTGATAGATATCGTGGGGTGTGCCCTGCTGGACGATGCGACCATCGTTGAAGACGGCGACGCGGTCGGCCATGGACAGCGCCTCACCCTGATCGTGGGTGACAAAGACGAAGGTGATGCCGAGCGCGCGCTGCAGGCTCTTCAATTCCTCCTGCATCTGCTCGCGCAGTTTCAGATCGAGCGCGCCGAGCGGCTCGTCGAGCAGCAGCACCTTCGGCTTGTTGACCAGGGCGCGAGCGAGCGCCACGCGCTGCCGCTGGCCACCGGAGAGCTGGCCGGGGCGCCGCGCGCCATAGCCCGGCAGCTTCACCAGCTCCAGCGCCTGCTCGGCTGCACGCAGCCGCTCGGCCTTGCCGACGCCCTTGACCATCAGCCCGTAGGCAACGTTGTCGAGAATGTTGAGATGCGGAAACAGGGCATAATCCTGAAACACCGTGTTGACGTTGCGCCTATAGGGCGGCACGCCTTCGGCGGTTTCGCCGAAGATTTCGATATGGCCGCCGGTCGGCTGTTCGAAGCCGGCAATCAGCCTGAGGCAGGTGGTCTTGCCGGAACCGGAAGGGCCGAGCATGGCGAAGAATTCGCCGGGTGCGATCTCCAGATCGACACGGTCCACAGCGCGGACCTGGCCGAAATGGCGGGACACCTGCTGGAAACGAACGGCGTTCATTGGTTTCTCCAGGGATATGCAGTGGTGTTTGATATCATGCCAGCCAAACCAACCGGAGCAGGTTTGCGACGGAACCGGCTTTCAATGGGCCGGCGGGATTGCCGCTCCGCATTCGGAGCGGCGAAGGCCGATGCGGCTGGTTATCTGCCGCCGATTACGCCGATATAGTCGGAGACCCAGCGATGATAGGGCACGCATTCGCTCTGGCTCGTGCATTTTGCGACAGGCGTCTTCCAGAAGCGAATCTTGTCGAAGTGGTCGTAGCCATTGGTGGCGCAACCGCTGTCGGTGAGCAGTTCATTGCCCTTGCAGGCGGCGGGAACCGAGGGCACGGCGCCGAACCAGGCGGCGGCGTCGCCCTGAACCTTTGCCTGCAATGAATGCTCCATCCACATATAGGCGCAGTTCGGATGCTCGCTGTCGGCATGCAGCATGGTGGTGTCGGCCCAGCCCGTCGTTCCCTCATCCGGGAAGGTGGAGGCGATTTTCTGCTTGTCGGACTGCAGCAGGTTCACCTGGAACGGCCATGAGCCGGAGGCGACGACGCCTTCGTTCTTGAAGTCGTCGGTCTGGATCATCGCGTCGTGCCAATAGCGGCTGACGAGCTTGCGCTGGCCACGCAGGAGGTCGAGTGCGGCCTTGTACTGGTCTTCGTTCAGCTCGTAGGGGTCCTTGATGCCAAGCTCCGGCTTGTGCGCCATGAGGTAAAGGGCGGCATCGGCAATATAGATCGGGCCATCATAGGCCTGGACGCGGCCCTTGTTGGACTTGCCGTCGGGCAGGGTCATTTCCTCGAAGACGATGTTCCAGCTCTTCGGCGCCTGACCCTTGAAGGCATCCGTGTTGTACATCAGCACATTCGGTCCCCAGAGATAGGGGACGCCGTAGTGGACGCCGTTGACCGTATGCCACGGGGCATTCTTCAGGCGCTCATCAAGGGTCTTCCAGCTCGGGATCAGATCGGTATTGATCGGCTGGACGCGCTTGCCGGCAACGAGGCGCAGCGATGCGTCACCAGAGGCGGTGACGAGGTCAAAGCCGCCCTCGTTCATCAGCGCGACCATCTCGTCCGAGGTGGCCGCCGTCTTGACGCTGACCTTGCAGCCGGTCTCCTTCTCGAAGCCCGTGACCCAATCGTAGTTCTTGTCGCTTTCGCCGCGCTCGATATAGCCGGCCCATGCGACGATGCTGACGGCGCCTTCGCCTTTGCCGAGCGTCTTCAACGGCTCGGCGGCAATGACCTGCGTGGCGAAACTTAAGCATGCGAGTGCGGCCGTGCATGATTTCAGCAGATGCTTCATCGGACTCTCCCGGTTTTTGAGCCTTGATATTGTGGAGCCAGTGGCTGGCTTTCTGTTCCCGGAAGAAAAGGTGACGCGATTTCGCCGCATTCGCAAATTCATTTATCAGAAAGTCGATATCGGAAATTCCGATTTCAAGTGAAGCGATCGATTAGCAATCGGACTCGCTTCTCAAGAATGGGAACAGAAGGATCGTCCCCAATCTGACCGTCTAACGACTTCATAAATACATCAGCCGCGAGTTCATCCCCTAAAATTGCCGATATGCACTCGAATGCTATTTTGTGATGGAGCGCATCGATTTCTGGGTCTAGCCGTTCACAAACTTCATAGAACTCGCCGGCCATAGGCGCTCCAACCATGTCCGCCCAAGGCTCGATTAGCATTATCCGGCAAACCTCGAAGAGGCGTTCCCGCTGCGTGCCATCACCCGCAACGGCCGCCTTCGCAAGCGGGTGCCGGGATATGAGCCAATGCCGAAACACGGCGGTATAGATGTCCTCTTTGTTGCTGAACGTTTTGTAGAGCAGCGTGCGCGAAATGCAGGCGCGTTTGGCGATATCGTCCAGCGACGTTTTGGCAAAGCCAAAATTGAGGAAGCACCATTTTGCGGCGTTCAAAATGGTGTCACGGCGTGAAGCAACTTCTTCTGGGGTTATCCTAGGTGCCATAGCGATTTGTGACAAATTGAATGTTTTTCGTCAAGTTGTTGCGTTCTTCCACTTGACCTTCGGCTCTTACTGAATCATTTTGACATAAAGAGTTAATTTTGTCACGATGCATCGCTTTACGGAAGCAAGGCTGCAGCGCGCCAATTTCCAAGGACAGAAGGCAACCAAAATGAGCAATGCTTGGACCCCGGCAGAAATCCCCCCGCAAACGGATAGACGAATAATCGTTACAGGCGGGAACAGCGGAATAGGGTGGCATACCGCGCTCGAATTGGCTCGCGCCGGCGCACAGGTTACGATCGGTGCGCGTAGCAAGTCCAAAGGCGAGGACGCGGTAAAGCGCATTCGCGACATTATTCCGCGCGCCAATGTGCGCTGGGGTGTCCTGGACCTTTCCAATCCTGTGTCCGTTCAAGCATTCGCCGACAGCCAGCTCGAAGATGGCCGCCCGATTGATATGCTGATCAATAATGCTGGCATAATGGGCCTTCCGCGGCGTGAAGTTAGCGTCGACGGCCACGAACTGCAGTTCGCGACCAATGTCTTCGGGCCTTATCGGTTGACTGGTTTGCTTTTGCCGGCGTTGCTGCACGCAAACCGCCCACGTGTCGTAACAGTCGCGTCTGGCACACATAAGATGTTCGAGCCCGGGCCGATTACTGATTTTGAGGCCAAGGACAGCTACGCGCCGATGCGGGTTTATGCCAAGACGAAGCTTGCCAACGTCCTCTTCGCTCGTGAGTTACAGCGTCGCGCGGGCGACCGGCTGCTATCGACCATTAGCCATCCTGGCGGCGCGCGAACCAATCTCTTTGCCGCAACAACCTTGAGCACCAAGATTGCCGCCATCTTGACGTATCCTCTACTGCAAAGTTCGGAGAAGGGCGCGTGGCCGACCCTTATGGCTGCAACTTTGGAGAATGCCCGACCTGGCGGTTATTACGGACCTGGCGGCTTCATGGAGTTGCGCGGCAATCCTGTCGAGGTGAAAACGGCTTCCTATGCAGATGATCCTTCCGCTTGGCGCGCTCTGTTCAGTGACCTGGAACGGATTACCGGCATCGCCTACGCTATTTAAAACTGGAAGACCCAGAGAAGCTTTTTGGCTCTCTGCCATTGCTACCACATGGGAAATTCCGATTCTTATCTCTGTATGCGGGCCAGATCGAAAGCCTCTGGCCGCAGCCTTCCAGCCTTCAGGAGGTGTTGCAGCGCGTAGGAGAGGGAAAGGGCATCATCAAGCGCATCGTGTCCCCGGAGTGGTGGATGCTGCACGCCATAGTAGTGAGAAAGCTCGTTGCTTGGCGTCTTCGCCAGATCCTCGACAGGCATTCCCGCTGCCAGCAGAAGCTTGACGGCATTGTCGAAGCGATGCGCGGGAATGGAGGGCTGAATTCCAGCGACATAGCAGCTGATCGCCATCATATTCAGTTCGTCCTTGCCCCAGGACCAAAAGCGGGCGCCACTCGAGAAGAGATCCAGGCCGGCAAGGGCATCCTGCAGCGATATGCCTTCTGTGTTGAGGCTCTCCTCGGTGATGCCGGTGAGTGTGGTGAAAAACGGATCGAGCGCATATTGATCGCCAAACCTATCGATCGGGCGCACATAGGCCTTGTAGCTGTCCAAGATCGGGAAGCCCTCTTCGAGGCTAAGCTTGACGGCCCCGAGCTGCGCGATGACCGGATCGGGATCGTGAGCGGCGCACCAGAACCGGCGCTGCGACCCTTCGAGACAGAGGAATTCACAGTCGAATATGATTGCGGTCTTCATACTTGGCCTCACCGGATGAACAATCTTAGATTGCATTCTCCACGTAGCGATGGAGGGTCGCGCTTGCTAGCGCTGGCGGCCCGAGCGCATGCTTTCGGCGACGCCGACGAAATCGCGGGCAGCCTGCGGAAGGCTCGATCCCTTGCGCCAGACCATGCCGACCTGCACCACCGGCAGCGAGCCGGAGACGTCGCGGCTTTCGATGCGGTCGCCTTCCAGCGACCAGGGACGGTAGACGAGATCCGGCAGCAGCGCGACGCCGGCGCCGGTCGCAACCAGGCTGCGCACTGCTTCGACCGAGCGCGTGCGGAAGGCGACATGCGGGCGGGCACCAAGGGCGGTCAAAAGCTTGCCGGTGTTTTCCTCGATTTCGTCGATGGTGAGCATGATCAGCGGTTCGCGACTGATGTCGGCGACGCTGATGATATCGGCCGAGACGAGGGGATGGCCCATCGGCAGCCAGAGACGGTAGGGCGAGGTCTCGAGAATCTCGGCCTGTAGGGCCATGCGGTCGCGCAGGTTGGAGATGACCATGACGGCGACGTCGAGTTCACCACCAACCAGAAGATGTTCCAGATAGCCGCCATTGTCCTCGATGGCGCTGACTTCGACGCCGGGGCAGGCACGACGATAGCGCGCCAGCAGGTCGGAGAGCACATAACCGGCGACGAGCGAAGTTACCCCGATATTCAGCGTGCCGCCGGCCTCATTCTGCTTGCCGGAAAAACTGGTACGCGCGTCCGAAACGGTTGCAAGAATCTTCGTCGCATGGCGCAGGAACTGGTGGCCGTTATGGGTGATGGACAGCCCGCGCGGATGACGGTCGAACAGCTCGACGCCGAGGTCGCTTTCAAGCTCCTTGAGGGCTTCGGTCACGGAGGATTGCGAGATGGACAGGTTCTGCGCGGCGCGCGTCACCGAGCCCTGTTCCGCCACGGCAACGAAGTATTGCAGCTGTCTCAAGGTGAAGGCCATGCGAAGGTTAGAGCATGTTCGCGGCACGGAAGGCAAGCGCCCGTCATAGCTGTGAAAGTTTGGACCTTTTTTGGTAACGATGTTGAGGACAACACAAGTTTCACCTCAGTTTTAAGTATTCCGAAACGCCAATTCCCTAACGTGAGGGTTGATCATTTTTGTCGGCTTGGAGTGGTCTATGCTGGAGCAGTTGGCGTGAGCGCCTTACTGCACATTTTCCGGATACCCCGGAAATTTGTCGTCATGATCGGCGGAGTGGCCTTTCTCATAGGCTGCTCCGGCGTATTGGCGCTTTATGTCGGCAAGGACAGGCTGCTCGGCCTCGCCTCCGCGTCTCCCAACGGGCTTCAGTGCACGGACGTCAATCTCGTCACGATCCGCAAGGACAACCGTTTCTGGGTTCGCAAATATATTCGTACCGAGCCGACGGACGGGCTGACGCGGGTCAGGACCGCGCTCCGGGTTGCCAAGGCTGTTTACCAGGAACAGAAGCCAGATCTCGTTCAGGTTGTGGTTCTCGACAGGAATGGCCCAACGCTGCGTTCCGATCTGCGTGGTCGGGCGCTTGGCGCCGATGTCGTCTATGTGGCCCATCCCGACCGGCTTGTCGATGGCGGCTCCGAGGCACCGCTGACGGCACGCTACTATGATGGCGGTGCGAGCAATGCCGGCCTGTTTTATGGCGAGCAGATCAACATGCTGCCGCAGGATATCGATGCGGCGATCGCCGGGTTGAAGAATCTGGCCGACTGCGACAATGCGCTGGCGGCAGACAATGGCGGTGACGCCAAGAAGGACAAGATGAAGGCTGCGATCGCCGCAGAAGAGAAGGCGGCCGCAAATCAGGCGGAGGGGCACGATGCCAAGCCGCAGCTGCCGGAACCGAAATCGACAGGCAATGTGCAGCCGGGCTATGATGCAAACGGTGATTTCATCGGAGCCGATGCCGGGGCCAAGGGAAAAAGCCCGTCACCGGGATTGGACCCGACCATGACGGGTGCCGCCGACCGCCGCTCGCCCGTCACCAACTGACCAAAACCGGATTTGCGCTATCGGGTGGAAAGGCAATAGCCTCATTCCGCCAGATGTTTCTCGCCGATAGCCTGGTAGAGCGCGAAGAGCGCCTCGTGAACTTCGCCCGCAAGACGATAGAAGTCGGGATTGGCCAGAATGGCCGGATGCAGCAGCAACTGATCGTCGGTCATGTCGAGCATGACCGACGCCGTATGCATCGCCTCGTGGCAGCCAAACGTTCCCGGTGCATATTGCGAGAGATCGATGTCGCCAAGCTCCGCGAGGTCGGCAAGACGCTGATGCTCGCTGTCGGCATCTGCGGCCGATATCTCTTTATCCGTCATGATACGCACCTTTTATGTTCGAAGGATCGAACCGGTCTCAATCCGCCTTGTTGCGACGGGCCGGGAAGAGGATGATGTCGCGGATCGAGGGCGAGTTGGTCAAAAGCATGATGAGGCGGTCCACACCGATGCCGAGACCGCCTGCCGGCGGCATGCCCTGATCGATCGCGTCGAGGAATTCCTCGTCCAGTTCCTTCTGCTTTTCGCCGCGCGCATGCGCCTGCTCGAGCTGCTCGACCATGCGGGCGCGCTGCTCTTCCGGATCGTTGAGTTCCGAGAAGGCGTTGCCGAGTTCCCAGGCGTTGCAATAGGTCTCGAAGCGCTCGACAAGGCGCGGTTCGCCCGGCACTTCCTTGGCGAAGGGAGAGATGTCCTTCGGGAAATGCGTGACGTGCGCCGGCTGAATCAGCGTGCCCTCGACCTTCTCTTCGAAGATGAAGGCGAGGCATTCGCCCCAGGTGGCGTCCTTCTCGACGGCAAAGCCGGCGGCCTTGGAAGCGGCGCGGGCTTCTTCGTCGGTCTTGATCGCGAGGAAATCGATGCCGGTCGCTTCCTTTACGGCGTCTGGCATCGGCACGCGGCGGAACGGACCCTTGAAGGAGATCTGCTTGTCGCCGAAGGCGAATTCCGTGCTGCCGTGGATCGACATGGCGAGCGTCGAGAACAGGCGCTCGACGAGGTCCATGATGTCCTCGTAGTCGGCGTAGGCCCAGTAACACTCCATCATGGTGAATTCGGGATTGTGCCGGGTGGAGACGCCTTCGTTGCGGAAGTTGCGGTTGATCTCGAACACTTTGTCGGTGAGGCCGGATACCAGCGTGCGCTTCAGGAACAGTTCCGGCGCGATGCGCAGGTACATGTCGAGCTTCAGCGTATTGTGATGCGTCTTGAACGGTTCGGCGGTGGCGCCACCGTAAACCGAGTGCAGCATCGGCGTTTCGACTTCCATGAAGCCGTCATTTTCCATGAAACGGCGGATGCCCGAAACGATGCGGCTGCGCTGCTGGAAGCGGAGCTTCGATTCCTCGTTGGTCATGATGTCGAGGTGGCGCTTGCGGTAGCGCAGCTCGATATCGGACAGGCCGTGCCACTTTTCCGGCATCGGCAGCAGCGACTTGGTCAGCATGGTGATCTGCTGCGCATTGATCGTCAGCTCGCCGCGCTTGGTGCGGCGCACGACGCCGGTGACGCCGATGATGTCGCCGATATCGATCATCGGCAGCAGGCTGCGCGCCTCTTCCGAGGTCACGTCCTTGTGGCTGAAGATCTGGATCTTGGCCGAGGCGTCATGGATGTCCATGAACATGCCGGAGTTGCGCGAGGAATAGACACGGCCGGCAACGGTGACGACATCGCCGGTTTCCGTATCCGGCTCCAGGCCCTCGTATTTCGCGGCGAGTTCGGCATTGGTCAGCGTCCGGTGAAAATGCGCCGGATAGACGTCGCCGATCTGCTCGCGCAGCAGCTTCAGCTTCTGCGCGCGAACTTCCGTTGCGTCGGAGGAGAGGGTAGCGGTTTCGGTCTTGTCGTTCATGGTTCTAAGTCCGGTTCAGTTCTTCGGGCCGACGAGGGTCGCAACGGTCTGCGCGGCAAGTTTCAGCCGCTGGCGCACGACGGAGCGGCCCAGGATCGCCATGCTATCGAAAAGCGGTAGCGAGCGCGAGGAGCCCGATACGGCGACGAAGAGCGGGGCGACAATGACCTTCAGCTTCTTGCCCATGCGGTCGGCGATGGCGCGCAGCTCGGCTTCGATCGTCTCGACATTCCATTCGAGGATCTTTTCGAGATCCGGCTGCACCGTGTTCAGGATTTCCAGCAGTTCTTCCGGCGTCGACTTGATCTTTGCAAAGGCGGAAGGATCGAGGTTGAGGTCGGACTTGAACAGGAAGCCGGCGAGGTCAGGCAATTCACCAAGCTTGGTGATGCGCGACTGCGACAGCTTCAGGCCTTCCTGCAGGCGACTGTTTTCCATCGCCCAAGTCAGAACCCGCTGCTGGAATTCCTCTTCCGACAGCTTCTCGCGGATCCAGCGGCCGTTCAGCCAGTCGAGCTTCTGGATGTCGAAGATCGCGCCGGCCTTGGAGAGGTTTTCCGGATCGAACTTTTCGGCAAGCTCGTCCATGCTCAGGAGCTCTTCGCCTTCGGCGATCTGGATGAAGAACAGGCCGAGGAAGTTCATCAGCGCTTCGGGGATGTAGCCGAGGGCGGTGTAATAAGAGATCGATGTCGGGTTCTTGCGCTTCGACAGCTTCGATTTGTCGGCGTTGCGCATCAGCGACAGGTGCATGAAAACAGGCGCTTCCCAGCCGAGATACTGATAGATCAGGATGTGCTTCGGCACCGAGGCGAGCCATTCTTCGCCGCGAGCGACATGGGTGATCTTCATCAGATGGTCGTCGACGACGTTGGCCATGTGATAGGTCGGCATGCCATCGGCCTTCAGGAGGACCTGCATGTCGACGGCATCCCACGGGATTTCCACGTCGCCATAAACGCCGTCATGGAACTTGCAGCTGCCTTCTGTCGGGATCTTCATGCGCACGACATGCGGCTCGCCGGCAGCAACGCGCGTCGAAACTTCCTCGGCCGTGAGGTTCAGACAGTGGCCGTCATACTTTGGCGGCAGGCCGGCGGCGCGCTGCGCCTCGCGCATCTTCTCCAGACGCTCCGGCGTGCAGAAGCAGCGGAAACCGTGTCCGTTTGTGACGATCTGCTCGACATAGGGCTTGTAGAGTTCCTTGCGGTCGCTCTGGCGATAGGGGCCGTAGGGGCCGCCGATATCCGGGCCTTCGGACCATTTGAGGCCGCACCATTTCAGCGCATCGAGAACCTTGGTCTCGAATTCCGGGGTGGAGCGGGTCGCGTCGGTATCCTCGATGCGCAGGATGAACTCGCCGCCATGTTTCTTGGCGAAGAGATAGTTGAACAGCGCGATGTAAGCGGTGCCGACATGCGGCTCGCCGGTGGGGGAGGGTGCGATGCGGACGCGAACGCCTGAAGTGGTCATTTTGTTTGCCCGTCATAAAAGGCCGGGCCGCGCTTGGGACAAGCGCCGTCCAGCCGAAAATGTCTATCTGGATCAGAAAACCGGCCGGAAAAGGGCGGCTTGCCGCTTCAATCCTGCGTTTTCCGTATGGCTGGCCTTAGGCCATATTCAACGGGTGACGTCAAGGGAAACTGCGCCGCAAGAGCTGGCGAGGGCGTCCAAGACATTACCCCGCATCGAAAAAAGCCGGCTTCCAGAATTCTCGAAACACCTTTACCCTTCGTAAGGGCTTCGGGACGAAAGCCTTACGCTTGCCGAATTTGATTTGCAATTTTCGCGGCAGTGGCGAAATAGGTCTTCAATCGTTCACCGCGAGGATACAATGAAGAAATTGATTTTGAGCTTGTTATTGACGGTCTCGATGGTCGACGCCGCCGCGGCCCAGTCGACCATCACGCGCGACAGTTCTGCGCGCCTGATTGAATCCTATCGGGCCTATATCGGCAACGACGACCTTTATAATTCCAAGGGCGAACGCCTGACTGCACCCTGGCAGATCATCCGTCAGGATCGTGCCAACTATCATGCCTATCGCCGTCGCGACCGCGGCGACCAGGGCGATAGTTTCTTCTCGCTGCCGTCCAATCGCCAGAAGCTGGAAGCGATGCTGGCAAACGGCAATATCGCCGACGATGCCGGGAACTACATCGTTCGCGGCAATGTCTGGATCAAGGTCGACATTTATGGCCGCGGCGATATCGGCGAATGGGTCGATGTGCACGTCCAGGACTGATCGGTCTAATGGAACTGCACCCGCCAGCGGGTGCAGTTCTTTCGATTAATGGCCGCCGGATGCCTTTTTCCGGCGGTTGCGTGCCATCATGTTGAGCACTTCGACGAGGGCTGAGAAGGCCATGGCGGCGTAGATATAGCCCTTGGGAACATGCACGCCCATGCCTTCGGCGATCAGCGTCGTGCCGATCATCAGCAGGAAGGCGAGCGCCAGCATGACGATGCTCGGGTTCTTCTCGATGAAATTGGCAAGCGGGTTGGCCGCGACCAGCATGACGGTAACTGCGGCAATCACGGCGACGAACATGATCGGCAAGTGCGGCGTCATGCCGACGGCGGTGATGATGCTGTCGACGGAGAAGACAAGGTCAAGCAGAAGGATCTGGCCGATCGCAGCGGCGAAGGTCGATGTCGTCGACTTGGCGATGAAATCCTCGCCGTGCTCCTGCGGATCGACATTGTGATGGATCTCCTTGGTCGCCTTCCAGACAAGGAAGAGGCCGCCGCCGATCAGGATCATGTCCTTCCAGGAGAAGCCCTGGCCGAAAAGTTCGAAGACGGGCTGGGTTAGCTGCACGATCCAGGCGACGGTGCCGAGCAGGGCGAGGCGCATGATGAGGGCGAGGCCGATGCCGATCTTGCGGGCTCTGTCGCGATGTTCGGGCGGCAGCTTGTTGGTCAGGATCGAGATAAAGATGAGGTTGTCGATGCCGAGGACCACCTCCATCACGACAAGCGTGACGAGCGCTACCCACGCACCCGGGTCCTGTATCAGCCCCATAATATCCATTGACGATGCCCCCTTTGATCAGCATTCGCCGATGCTGACCCCCAGCCCGGCCTCTCCAGAATGGCCGTAATGTAAGGAGTGCCGTGGTTCGTACAAGCGGCGCCGCCATTTTCATGACGGCGGGCGCATGTTCAGGCTTTCAAGGGTATCCAGATTTCCGTCACGCCCATGCCGGTGCGCGGGTCGAAGCGGTCGTCGTAGCGTTCCATCATGTCGGGCGTGCCGGCATGATGCTGCCCGGATTGCGGCAGCCATTCGCCGAAGATCTGATGCACGGTGGCGGAGATGCCGGAGATGTGGCCGCGATGCGTGAAGATCGCATAGTGCTGCGGCGGCAGTTTCGTCGTCACGAAACCCTCGGGGAGGTCGTCCGTGGTGGAGACTTCGGCTGCCGACATATAGCGAAAGCCCTCGCTGCCTTCGTCTGCCTGTGTACAAACGCCATAGGCGACGTTCCCGACCTGGCCGGGAATATGGCCGAAATGCTGGTTGAATTTCTGCCAGAGCGAGGGGATCGCCTCTGTTGCTTCATAGGCGTAGGTTTCCGCAAGGCCGGCAAGCAGCATTGCGGGGTGGGTTTCGAAACGCGGTGCGTCGAGTTTGGGAAGGCGGGTATCGTCCATTCTGATCGGCTCCTGTAGAGCGAGGTTGCGAACGTGACCTTGCTTGCGCAGGTTTTCGGGCGTCATGCCGAATTGCTCGCGGAAGGCACGGGTGAAGGCCTCGTGCGAGCCGTAGCCGGCATCGAGGGCAACCTGGAGAATGGAGGAGGAGCCGTCGGTCAGCGCGAGAGCCGCCCCGCTGAGGCGACGGCTTCGGATATAGCCGCTGATCGAATGGCCCGTCGTCATGCCGAAGACGCGCGAGAGATGATAGCGGGACAGTCCGGCTGTTTCCGCAATCTCATCGAGCGAGATGTCGGATGCAAAATGGCTTTCGATAAACCATATGGCTCTGCCGATCGCGCTCATGTCTCTAACTCCCCTGGTTGCCGGACCAGTCTTAGGCTTCCGACAGACGCGACGCTTGATCGCCATTGCGGAGTTGGATCACTACGCATTTGCCGGCAACAGGGGATGCCCGTTTTTCCTAATCCTTGCGATCGGGACCGTAACCCGCCAGGAAGACGCGTACGGCACCACGCACGACATAATCGATCTCGTCCTTCGACGGCGGTTCGTCCATGTCTCCGAAGAGCCGCAGCTTGAAGTAGCCGCCGCTGGCCATTTCGAGGAAGTGGCGGGCAGCCATGTCGAAATCGTCGATCTTGAGATGCCCGGCCGCGACCTGTCGCTCAAGGAAGCCACGCAACACCGTGCGCAGGTTTTCCGGGCCGGTGAAGAAACGCTGACAGAGGGAGGGCATGCGTTCGCGCACGCCGATGACCGTGCGCATGGCGCTGATGGTCTTGTCTGACGTGACGTGCGTTACGAATACGATGCCGAAATCATAAAGAGACGTCGTGACATCCGCTTCGTCTGCAAGTGCGTTGCGCACGAGGTTGACGAAATGGGTACGCTCGCTCTCCATCATGGCGGCGAACAGATCTTCCTTGTTGGCGAAATAGACGTAGAGAGTGCCCTTTGAAACACCCGCTTCACGCGTGACATCGTTCATACTCGCCGCATCGAAGCCCATCTTCATAAAGACACGTTTCGCGCCTTCGAGAATTTGATGACGCTTGGCCGGATCTTCGCCGGCCGCCCAGCGTCCACCGGAGCCTGGTGCAGGCGCGTTCAATACAGCGATATTTTGCGGTTCGTGTTTCATCGTCTCCTTCAATCAATCACTTTTTCTGATTCTTCAACATACTCGCCAATTAAATCGAACCGCTCAGTTCGATATCTCTTGATATGGAATGAAAAAGGCTCTATGTCAATTGAACCGAACCGTTCGGTTCGATTAATTTGCCAAGATTTTCGGTGGTAGGGAAATGTCGTCAAGTCATGGAAACAATGTAGCGCGCATCGTGGATGCTGATGCAGAGGCTGAAGCTCAGGACGTAAATGCGCCTGCGGATGCCCCTGTTGCCGAGACGCGCAGCACCCCGGCCCCCGCCCAGGCTGCGCCTGCTGCTCCGGCCCCTGCGGCCCCACCGCCGCCGGAAAAGAAGCGGCGCAGCCTGGCTTTTCCAATCATTCTGGTCGCAGCTCTCGCAGCTGGCGGCTGGTATGGCTATGACTGGTGGACGAACGGCCGGTTCATGGTGTCGACCGACGATGCCTATATCGGCGGCGATATCGCGACCATTCAGCCGAAGGTCACAGGCTATGTCGCCAAGGTAAATGTCGTCGCCAACCAGCAGGTCAAGGCCGGCGACGTGCTCGCAACGCTCGATGACGGCGACTACAAGCTGGCGCTCGGCCAGGCTCAGGCCTCGCTCGATACCGAACAGCTTTCGCTCCATACCATCGATGCACAGATCGCTGCCGGCCAGGCAGCCCTTGCCCAGTCGCAGGCGCAGAAGGTTGCCCTGGAAGCCACGGTCCGCGGCGCCCAGATCACCCAGACGCGTGCTGCTGAGCTGCAATCGAAGTCGGTCGGCACCACGGCCGCTTTGGATAGCGCCAATATCGCGCTTGATCAGGCCAAGGCCAATCTGGTCGGCGGCGACGCCGCCATCGCATCCGCACAGGCCAACATCAACCTCTTGCAGGCACAGCGTCGCCAGGCCGAAAGCACGATCAAGGGCCTCGAAGCCGCCCGTGACAAGGCTGCTCGCGATCTGTCCTTCACCGTGCTGAAGGCGCCCTATGACGGCATCGTCGGCAATCGCTCTGTCCAGGAAGGCGATCTCGTCTCGCCCGGTCAGAAGCTGATGGCGATCGTGCCGATCCGACAGCTCTATATAGACGCGAACTTCAAGGAAACGCAGATCCAGCACCTGGTTCCCGGTTCCAAGGTCAATGTTCACGTCGATGCCTATAGCGACCATCCGATCGTCGGTACCGTCGAGTCGATCTCGCCGGCCTCCGGCTCGGTCTTCTCGCTGCTGCCGCCGGAAAACGCGACGGGTAACTTCACCAAGATCATCCAGCGCGTGCCTGTCCGCATCGCACTGCCGCAGGATGCGCTCAATACCGGCCGTCTGCGCGCAGGCCTCAGCGTCGTTGTCGACGTCGATACCCGCACGGCACCGGACAAGTAAGCGATCAAGCTCGGGAGAGACGCGCCATGTCGTCCGCCAGCACTACAGCCGGGTCGCCCCCACGCGCGGCCGGTCCCGCCGCGCCCGCGGCGGATCATATCGACACGAGAAAGCTCATCGCCTTCCTGGCGATGGTGCTCGGCATGTTCATGTCGATCCTCGACATTCAGATCGTTTCAGCCTCGCTCAGCGAAATCCAGGCCGGTCTCAGCGCCGGCTCGGATGAAATCGGCTGGGTGCAGACGGCCTATCTGATCGCCGAAGTCATCATGATCCCGCTGTCGGGAACGCTGGCGCGCATCATTTCGACGCGCTATCTGTTCGCGATCTCGGCCGCGGGCTTTACAGCAGCGAGCGCGCTTGCCGCGACCGCGACCAACATCGACCAGATGATCATCTACCGCGCCCTGCAGGGCTTTATCGGCGGCGGCATGATCCCCTCGGTCTTCGCGGCGGCCTTCACGATCTTCCCGCCCTCCAAGCGCAACGTCGTCTCGCCGATCATCGGCCTGATCGCGACGCTCGCGCCAACCATCGGCCCGACGGTCGGTGGTTACCTCTCCAACGCCTTCTCCTGGCACTGGCTGTTCTTGGTCAATATCCCCCCCGGTATCGTCGTTGCCATCGTCACCTGGAATTTCATCGATTTCGACAAGCCCGAACTGTCGCTGATGAAGAAGTTCGACTGGTGGGGTCTGATTTCGATGGGCGTTTTCCTCGGCGCGCTGGAATATGTGCTCGAAGAAGGCAACACGAACGACTGGTTCAACGACAATTATATTGTCGCCGGTGCCATCGCTTCCGCCATCGGCGCCGTGATCTTCTTCTACCGTGCCTTCACGGTCGAATTCCCCGTCGTCGATCTCAGGGCCTTCACGAACAAGAACTTCTCCTTCGGGTCGATGTTCTCCTTCGTCATGGGTATCGGCCTTTACGGCCTCACCTATATCTATCCGCTCTATCTCGCGCGCATTCGTGGCTACGATTCGCTGCAGATCGGCGAGACGATGTTCGTCTCCGGCCTCACCATGTTCTTCACGGCGCCGCTTGCCGGTTTCCTGTCGAGCAAGGTCGACCTGCGCATCCTGATGATCATCGGGTTCACCAGCTTCTCGGCCGGTACCTACATCATGATGCACCTGACGGTGGACTGGGATTTCTGGGAGCTGATGATCCCGCAGATATTGCGCGGCTTCGGCCTGATGCTGTGCATGGTGCCGATCAACAATATCGCGCTTGGAACCATGCCGCCCGCCCGCATGCGCGGTGCGTCAGGCCTGTTCAACCTGACGCGTAACCTCGGCGGCGCCGTCGGTCTCGCAATCATCAACACGCTTTTGACGAACCGGCAGGACCAGCATTACTTCAACCTGCGCGACCATATTCATTGGGGCAACCAGGTGGCTGTCGATCAGCTGAACAATATGGCCGCCAGCTTCAATGCCGCCGGCCTGAATGGCGATCAGGCTGCACTGAAGCAGATGGTCAACATGGCGACGCAGCAGGCGGTCGTCATGTCCTTCGGGGATATTTTCCTGATGCTGACCGTGCTGTTCCTGGCGATGATTCTCGGCGTTCTGATGCTCAGCAAGCCGGGTGCCGCAGGCGGCGGCGGTGGCGGAGGCCACTGATCCGGTTCTTACAAGAATGCTCCCAAGGCATGGCCCCTCCTCGCGAGGGGCCTTTTTTATTTGTGGTCGCTGCCGGAAAATCCAGCGGTCAGAAATTTTTGATTTACGTACATCAAAAATCGCAGTAAGGATTGCGGCAGGAGGAGCCATGAGACCGACCGTGCATGACATTGCCGCAGCTGCCGGCGTCAGCCTCGCCACCGTGGACCGCGTCTTGAACCAGCGCCCGGGCGTGCGGCTGGTGACGCGGGAGAAGGTGGAAGCCGCCATTCGCCAGATCGGCTATATCCGCGATGTCGCTGCCGCCAATCTGGCCAAGGGCCGCGTCTATCCTCTCGTCTTCATCGTGCCGACAGGCGATAATTCCTTCATGCACGGGCTGCGTTTAGAGGTGCATCATGCGACCTTGCGCGCCAGCATCGAGCGCACCGATATTCGCATCGTCGAGGTGCCGGCTTTTGACGTGCCGTCCCTGGTTGCGGCGCTTGATGCATTGCAGGGGCAGAATATCGCCGGTGTCGCCCTGGTGGCGACCGATGCGCCGGAGGTCAGAGCTGCGGTCGACCGGCTCGTGTCTGAGCGCATTCCCGTCGTCACGCTGGTCTCGGACCTCACCGATTCCGCCCGGCATCACTATGCTGGCATCGACAATATCGCCGCCGGCCGGACCGCCGCTCGACTACTCGGTCGTTTCCTGGGCGGCCGTGAAGGCGACATTACCGTTCTTGCCGGCTCGATGCTGGTGCGCGACCATCGCGAGCGCCTGCAGGGTTTTTCGGCTGTCATGGCGGAGGAATTTCCCAAGCTGCGGCTGCTGCCTGTGCTCGAAGGGCGCGACGATCCCGAGCGGACGAAAACGCTCATTTCCAAGGCTCTCTCCGAACGCAAGGATATTATCGGCATCTACAGCCTCGGCGCCGGCAATCGCGGCCTGATCGCGGCCCTGAAGGCCGTCCGGCCCGAGCGTGAGTTGACTGTCGTCGTGCACGAGCTGACGCAGCATACGAGGGCGGCGCTGGTGGAGGGTACGATCGATGCTGTCCTCAATCAGGATGCCGGCCATGAGGTCCGCAGCGCCATTCGCGTCATGAAGGCGACCGCCGACGGGCAGGCCGTCATCGCCGATCAGGAGCGCATCCGCCTCGACATTTTCTTGAAGGACAATCTGCCCTGAGCATTCGAACGCGGCAGAGCATAGGGAGTAACATCTGATGTATTTGGGTCTCGATCTCGGAACCTCCGGCGTCAAAGCCATGCTGATCGATGGCAATCAGAAGATCATCGGCTCCGCCAATGGCGGGCTCGACGTCTCGCGTCCGCATCCCGGCTGGTCGGAGCAGGATCCTGCCCACTGGGTCCGGGCGACCGAGGAAGCCGTTGCCGGATTGAGGGCGGCGCATCCGAAGGAACTGGCGGCCGTACGCGGGGTCGGCCTTTCCGGCCAGATGCATGGCGCGACGCTGCTCGATGCCGATGACAAGGTGCTGCGTCCCTGCATTCTCTGGAACGATACCCGCAGCTATCACGAGGCTGCCGCGCTGGATGCCGATCCCCGTTTTCGCGCGTTGACCGGCAATATCGTCTTCCCCGGTTTCACCGCGCCGAAGCTTGCATGGGTCGCCAAGCATGAGCCGGAGATTTTCGCCAGGGTGCGCTGGGTGCTGCTGCCGAAGGATTATCTGCGCCTGTGGCTGACGGGCGAGCATATGTCGGAGATGTCCGACTCCGCCGGCACCTCCTGGCTCGATACCGGCAAGCGCAAATGGTCTTCCGAGCTGCTGGCCGCGACCAATCTCGATGAGAAGCAGATGCCGACGCTGGTCGAAGGGACCGAAGTAGCCGGCAAGCTGCGCGGCGAGCTGGCCTCGAAATGGGGTATCGATGGCGATGTCGTCGTTGCCGGCGGGGCAGGGGACAATGCGGCCTCGGCTTGCGGCATGGGCACGGTGAGCCACGGCGCGGCCTTCGTTTCGCTCGGCACATCGGGCGTGCTCTTTGCCGCCAACGGCTCCTATCTGCCAAAACCGGAAAGCGCCGTCCATGCCTTCTGCCACGCGCTGCCCAACACCTGGCACCAGATGGGCGTCATCCTCTCGGCGACCGATGCGCTGAACTGGCATTCGCATGTGACAGGCAAGTCCGCCGCCGAACTCACCACCGAGCTCGGCGAGACGCTGAAGGCGCCGACAAGCGTCACCTTCCTTCCCTATCTCTCGGGCGAGCGTACGCCGCACAATGACGCGACGATCCGTGGCGCCTTCATCGGTCTCGGTCATGAAAGCGGCCGTGCCGTGTTGACGCAGGCCGTGCTCGAGGGCGTGTCCTTCGCCATTCGCGACAATCTGGAAGCACTGCGCTCGGCTGGCACCGACATTGCGCGCGTGACGGCGATCGGCGGCGGCTCGCGCTCGCGCTACTGGCTGGCCTCGATCGCAACCGCTCTCGGTGTCCCCGTCGACCTGCCGGCCGATGGCGATTTCGGCGCAGCCTTCGGCGCTGCCCGTCTCGGCCTGATCGCGGCGACCGGCGCCGATCCAGTCGCGGTCTGCACCCCGCCGCAGACGGCCGGCACCATCGATCCCGTGGCGTCGCTGACGGAGGCCTATGTGGATGCCTACAAGCGCTATCGGGCGGTTTATCCGGCGATCAGGCCGCTGTCGGAGCATTGAAATAGCGTGCGCATGGGAGCCCCTCATCCGCCCTGTCGGGCACCTTCTCCCGTTCTGACGGGGAGAAGGGGAAAGAGGCGCCTACTGCCCGCCCCTAACGCTTTGCTCGGCGGGGATACAGAGGTCGTTCCCTCTCCCCGCAAGCGGGGAGAGGGCTAGGGTGAGGGGCAACGCCGCACGGCGCGAACAAACAATACCGAAATACCAAACCCAAGGAGATGAGACATGAGCACCGGATTTTTTGGTGACATCAGCAAGATAAAATATGAAGGCCCGGATAGCACCAATCCGCTCGCCTTCCGCTATTACAACAAGGACGAAGTCGTTGCCGGCAAGCGAATGGAAGAGCATCTGCGTTTCGCCGTCGCCTATTGGCACACCTTCACCTGGCCGGGCGGCGATCCCTTCGGCGGCCAGACCTTCCTTCGTCCCTGGTTCAACGAGACGATGGAAGCCGCCAAGCTGAAGGCCGATGTCGCCTTCGAATTCTTCAGCCTGCTCGGCTCCCCCTACTACTGCTTCCACGATGCCGACGTGCGTCCGGAAGGCAAGAATTTTGCCGAGAACACCAAGAACCTCAACGAGATCGTCGACTACTTCGCCAAGAAGCAGGCTGACACGGGCGTGAAACTGCTCTGGGGCACGGCGAACCTCTTCTCCAACCGCCGCTTCATGTCGGGCGCCGCGACAAATCCGGATCCGGACGTCTTCGCCTTCTCGGCCGCGACCGTGAAGACCTGCATGGACGCCACCCACAAGCTCGGCGGCGAGAACTACGTCCTCTGGGGCGGCCGCGAAGGCTACGAGACGCTGCTCAACACCGACCTGAAGCGTGAGCTGGACCAGATGGGCCGCTTCCTCAATCTCGTCGTCGAGTACAAGCACAAGATCGGCTTCAAGGGCACGATCCTGATCGAGCCGAAGCCGCAGGAGCCGACCAAGCATCAGTATGATTACGATGTTGCCACGGTTTACGGCTTCCTGAAGAAGAATGGCCTGGAAAACGAGGTGAAGGTCAATATCGAGCAGGGCCATGCGATCCTTGCCGGCCATTCCTTCGAGCATGAACTGGCGCTTGCCAACGCGCTCGGCATCTTCGGTTCGATCGACATGAACCGTAACGACTATCAGTCGGGCTGGGATACCGACCAGTTCCCGAACAATGTTCCGGAAATGACGCTGGCTTACTATCAGGTTCTGGCGGGCGGCGGCTTCAAGTCCGGCGGCACGAACTTCGACGCCAAGCTGCGCCGTCAGTCGCTCGATCCGGAAGATCTGCTCATCGGCCATATCGGCGGCATGGATTGCTGCGCCCGCGGCCTGAAGGCTGCCGCCAAGATGATCGAGGACAAGGCGCTCTCCAAGCCGCTCGCCGACCGTTACGCCGGCTGGGATTCGGCCGAAGGCCAGAAGCTGCTGCGCGGCGAGTATTCGCTCGACCAGATCGCCCAGTGGGTCGAGACCAAGGACGTCAACCCGCAGCCGAAATCCGGCAAGCAGGAACTGTTGGAAAACGTCGTCAATCGTTACGTTTGATCGACAGGCTCGGGAGGCGGTGCTTCATCGCCTCCCGACTTCCACCGAAATGCACGGCTGGAAATGGCTATCGGATTTCCCGAGGGGTCCTTGGCATTGGCGAAGACATACCCATCGGCCTGATGCACGGGGCCGAATTCCAGTCCCCTTTCGGCGCATCTCGCGCGGAAAGCTTCGACATGCTCGACGTCGAAGACCAGTTTTACCAGCACCTGGCCCATTTTCTGCGCCTTGCCCGCCGGATGGATCAGCAGATTGGCGCCGCCATCCGATGCCAGCATTTCGACGATCCGGTCTCCCTCCAGACGGAGCGGCCTAAAGCCGAAATATCTCTCGTAAAAGCTTACCGTCGTTTCGACATCGCGGACGTAAAGGGTGATTCTGCCGAGCGGCATCGCGGCGCCTGCCTATCGCCGGAGGCGTGCCGGAGCCGCAACCGAGTTTCGCACGACGAGGTCCGGCCGCAGCAGGATTTCCGTTTCGGGCGGCTCGCCATCCGAAAGCAGTTCCAGCAGCAGCGCCATCGCGTGCTTGCCGATGGCGGTGCGCGGCTGCCGGATGGTCGTCAGCGATGGCGTCATGAAGACGGCTTGCGGCACGTCATCGAAGCCCGTCACCGAAAAATCCTCGGGGATGTCATAGCCGCGTGTTTTCAGGCCGATCATCACGCCGATCGCGGTCTGATCGTTGACGCACATGAAGGCCGTCGGCAGGGTGTCGCGCATGAAGAGCTGCTCGACCGCCAGCCGCCCGCTCTCGATGGTGCCGTCACCGTCCAGGACGATGCGGACGTCATGACCGATGCCGGCGGCATCCAGCCCGGCTTCATAGCCCATGCGCCGGCGGCTGTAGGCGAGACGGGTGCGGGAATCGCCGATGAAGGCGATCTTGCGGTGGCCTTCGGCAATCAAAAGGTCGACGGCCTTGCGGGCGCCAGCGATATCGTCGACGCCGACATAGGGAATGCCGCCGTTGAAAACCGGCTCGAAGACGCCGACGCTCGGCGGCAGCCGCGCCGTCATCGTCTGATGCCCGAAGGGCAGGATGCCGGTAAAGAGGATCAGCCCCGCCGCCTGGTTGGAGTTCAGGAATTTCAGATATTCCAGCCCGCGCTGCGCATCGTTCTGCGTATGGCCGATAAGGATGCCATAGCCGTGGGAGCGTGCTTCATTCTCCAGGCCGATCAGAATATTGGAGAAATTGGGGTCGCCGATATCCGGCGCGACAACCAGAATCATATTCGAGCGACCGAGCCTCAGGCTGCGCGCCATGGCATTGGTCGTATAGCCGGTGACGGCGATAGCCTGATTGACTTTCAGCCGCGTTGAATTGGCGACTTTCTCCGGTGTGTGAATGGCCCGCGAAACCGTTGCTATCGAAACATTGGCAATTCGGGCGACGTCTTCGATAGTTGCGGGCGTGGAATTCGACACTGCGCTCTGCCTTGGGGTCTCGTCTGCGCTGGAGACTACACAGACTTACGTGGAGGTCAAAGGTGACGACGAAAATTTGTAAGATATCCAACGATGTAAACCTTTACACAGGTTATGTAAAGGTTTACATACCATGGAAAGCGGGTGGGACCGCAGGGAGGATTCAATGAGTTCGGAAGCCGTCGACGGTACTGTCGTGCTGTCTGCGAGAGGGGTATCCAAATCCTTCAGCGGCGTGCAGGTGCTGTTCAGCGTCAACTTCGATCTTCGGGCCGGCGAAATCCATGCGTTGATGGGCGAAAACGGCGCCGGCAAATCGACACTCGTCAAGGTCCTGTCCGGTTTCGAGCAGCCGACATCAGGTGAAATCCTCCTCGATGGCAAGTCGGTGAAGCTGCCGCCGAACGGTGCTGCCGAAGCGCTCGGCATTGTCATCATCCACCAGGAATTCAATCTTGCGGAGCACCTGACCGTCACCGAGAGCCTGTTTCTCGGCCGTGAAGTCACGCGATTCGGCGTGCTCGATCGCAGGTATATGCGGGCGGAAGCGCGGCGCGTGCTCGATCTCCTCGGCTCGCATGTCGACGAGAATGCGATGATCAGCTCGCTCTCGATCGCCGACAAGCAGATGGTCGAGATCGCCAAGGCGATCAGCCGCGATGCTCGCATCGTCTTCATGGACGAGCCGACCGCCGTTCTGTCGCGCGAGGAAACCAATTTTCTCTTCAAGCAGGTGCGCAAGCTGCGCGACCAGGGAACCAGCTTCGTCTTCGTCTCCCACAAGCTCGACGAGGTCATGGAGTTGACCGATCGCGTCACGGTGTTGCGCGATGGCCAATGGGTGAAGACATCGCCGACCTCGCTGCTCGATGGCGAATCGATTGCGCAGTTGATGGTCGGGCGTGAGCTTTCCAGCCTCTATCCGGCCAAAAACGAGCCGGATGTCGACGAGAAGGTGGTGCTCAGCATCAGCGCACTTTCGACAGGCTATGTCCATGATGCGAGTTTCGAGCTGCGTAAGGGCGAGATACTGGGTTTCTCCGGCATGATCGGCTCCGGCCGCACCGAGCTGATGGAGGCGATCGTCGGTCTGCGCTCGCGTGTATCCGGGGACGTCATCGCCAATGGTCAGACCGTGCCCCCGCATGACGTGCATGCGGCGATCGGTGCCGGCCTTGCCTATATGACCAAGGACCGCAAATCCAAGGGCCTGCTTTTGAACTCGGGCATGGCGGTCAATCTGACGCTGCAATCGCTCGATCGGCATGGCAAGTTCGGTTATCTCAGCGCCTCCAGCGAAGCAAACGCATTGACGCGGGCGCGCCGTCGCTTCGACATCCGGGTGCGGGACGGCAATATCGTTGCCGGCCGCATGTCCGGCGGCAATCAGCAGAAGTTGCTTCTGGCGAAGGTCATGGAGACGGAGCCGCAGATCATCATCATCGACGAGCCGACGCGTGGTATCGATGTCGGCACGAAGCAGCAGATCTATCATTTCATTTCGGCGCTGGCGCGCGACGGCCATTCGATCATCGTGATCTCTTCGGAAATGCCCGAGGTTATCGGGCTCTGCACGCGGATTGCCGTCATGCGCGAGGGACGGATCGTCGGCGTGCTCGAAGGCGAGGAGATCTCCGAGCAGGAAATCATGCGTTATGCGGCGGGCCTGAAGAAAAAGACGGCGGCCTGAAGGGGCGGCGGAGAGCAGGGCGAATTCCCTGCAATCATGGGACGGGAGGTTGGTTTTGGTTATGAGCGTGGGCGAAGACAGCAGCGGCAAGGCCGGTCGGCGAGGGCGTTCCTGGCGGGATGTCGATCTCAGGGCCGTTGCGCCGTTTGCGGCACTGGTGCTGCTTCTGATCGTGGGCGCACTGGTCAATCCGAACTTCATCGGCATCACCAATCTCACCAATGTCGCGACGAGATGCGCCTTCATCGCCATCACCGCGGTCGGTGCGACTTTCGTCATTTCCGCCGGCGATCTCGATCTGTCCGTCGGCGCGATGGTCGCCTTCGTCGCCAGCTTGATGATCCTGTTCATGAATTCGGGCGTCATCGCCGACCCGGCCATGATGCTGGCGGCAGCCGTGTTGTTCTCGATCGTTGCCGGTCTCCTATGCGGCCTCGCCAACGGGCTGATTACGACCATGGGCAAGATTGAGCCGTTCATCGCGACGCTCGGCACGATGGGCGTCTATCGCGGCTTGACGACCTGGCTATCGCAGGGCGGCGCCATCACCCTGCGGCCGGCGGATATTCAGGCGCTCTACAAGCCCGCCTATTACGGCACTGTGCTCGGCGTGCCGGTGCCGATTTTGGTCATCCTCGTCATCACCTGCATTGCGGCCTTCATTCTCTACCGCACCCGCTACGGACGGCATGTGATTGCGGTCGGCTCCAACCGTGACGTTGCCCGTTACTCCGGCGTGGCGGTCAATGGCGTGCGCACCATCGCTTTCGTCATCCAGGGATTTTGCGTTGCCATTGCAGTGCTTCTCTATGTGCCGCGGCTCGGCTCGACGTCGGCGACTACGGGCAGCCTGTGGGAGCTGCAGGCGATCACGGCCGTCGTCGTCGGCGGCACGGCGCTGAAAGGCGGCGCGGGCAGGGTTTGGGGCACGATCTGCGGCGCCTTCATTCTCGAACTCGTCGGCAACATCATGCTGCTTTCCAATTTCATCAGCGAGTATCTGCTCAGCGCCATCCAGGGTGCGATCATCATCATCGCCATGCTGGTTCAGCGCTCGCTGGCTCGCAAATAGCGAATAACCGGGTAAGGGGGGCGCCCGGTCATCAGGACAAAGCCCTGTTTCTTTGTGGGAGGATAAAATGCGAAAAAGACTATTGGGTGTGGCCGTCCTGATGGCGGCTCTGGCGGGCACCGTGCATGCCGCAGACAAGAAGGTGACGATCGGCGTTTCCATTCCGGCCGCCGACCACGGCTGGACCTCGGGCGTGGTGTTCCACGCCGAGCGTGTCGCCAAGCTGTTGATGGCGGAGCATCCGGGGCTGAACGTCATCGTCAAGACCTCGCCCGATGCCGCAAGCCAGGCCAATGCGGTCCAGGACCTTGAGACCCAGGGCATCGACGCTCTCGTGATCCTGCCGTCCGACCCGGACCCGCTCGTCAACGCCATCAAGGAAGTCAAGGACAAGGGCAAGTTCGTGACGCTCGTCGACCGCGCGCCGAGCAACAACGACAATTCCGTTCGTGACCTCTATGTTGCCGGCAACAACCCGGCGCTTGGCCAGACCGCTGGCGAATACATCAAGAAGAACACGCCGGACGCGCAGGTCGTCATCATCCGTGGTCTGCCGATCCCGATCGACCAGCAGCGTCAGGACGGCTTCGACAAGGGCATTGCCGGCTCGAACGTCAAGGTTCTCGACCGCCAGTATGGCAACTGGAACCGCGACGACGCCTTCAAGGTCATGCAGGATTACCTGACCAAGTTCCCGAAGATCGATGTCGTCTGGTGCCAGGATGACGACATGGCCGTCGGCGTGCTGCAGGCGATCGAGCAGGCCAAGCGCACCGACATCAAGTATGTCATCGCCGGCGCCGGTTCGAAGGACATGATCAAGAAGGTCATGGACGGCGACAAGCTGATCCCCGTCGACGTGCTCTATCCGCCGGCGATGGTCGGCACCGCCATGGAACTGACGGCTGCCAACTTCTACGACCAGGTTCCGGTTCGCGGCAACTACATCCTCGATGCGACGCTCGTCACCAAGGACAATGCCAAGGACTTCTACTTCCCCGATTCACCGTTCTGATCGGTCATTCGGTTGATTTTGCCAGGCGCCCGCCGGTTTCGGCGGGCGTTTTTTAAGTACGTTACCGGCTCGTCTCAACGCGGATGGAAATTTTGCGGCACGTACCTCTTGCCGTCTGCGGCGTGCCGTGATTAGGTCGCAAGGCATTCGACTTTCATCCTGAAGACCCTATAGTTTTTTGAGGTTACGGCATCAAAGCCGCCCCGGATATGGGTCCGAAAGGCATCGGAAACGTTTACAGAACGCGATTAGGGAGGAATTACAGATGAAGACGATCAAGGGGCCAGGCCTGTTTCTTGGCCAGTTCGCCGGCGATGCGGCGCCGTTCAACTCGTGGGATTCGATCACGAAATGGGCTGCCGATGCCGGCTATGTCGGCGTGCAGGTTCCGACCTGGGCGAGCCAGCTTATCGACCTGAAGAAGGCGGCTTCCTCCAAGGACTATTGCGACGAATTCGCCGGTGTCGCCCGCGCCAACGGCGTCGAGGTCACCGAGCTTTCCACCCACCTCCAGGGCCAGCTTGTTGCCGTGCACCCTGCCTATGACGAAGCCTTCGACGGCTTTGCCGCTCCGGAAGTACGCGGCAATCCCAAGGCTCGCCAGGAATGGGCCGTCGAGCAGGTGAAGATGGCGCTGACGGCGTCGAAGCATCTCGGCATCAAGGCGCATGCGACTTTCTCGGGCGCGCTCGCCTGGCCCTTCATCTATCCCTGGCCGCAGCGCCCGGCTGGCCTCGTCGAGACCGCTTTCGAAGAGCTTGCTCGCCGCTGGACGCCGATCCTCAACCATGCCGACGAAAACGGCGTCGACGTCTGCTACGAGATCCATCCGGGCGAAGACCTGCATGACGGCATCACCTTCGAGATGTTCCTCGAGCGCGTGAAGAACCATCCGCGTGCCAACATGCTCTACGATCCCTCGCACTATGTCCTGCAGTGCCTCGATTATCTCGAGAACATCGACATCTACAAGGATCGCATCAAGATGTTCCACGTCAAGGATGCGGAGTTCAATCCGACCGGACGCCAGGGCGTCTATGGCGGTTACCAGGGCTGGGTTGAGCGTGCCGGCCGCTTCCGTTCGCTCGGCGACGGCCAGGTCGATTTCGGCGCCGTCTTCTCCAAGATGACCGCCAATAATTTCGACGGCTGGGCCGTGGTCGAATGGGAATGTGCGCTGAAGCATCCAGAAGACGGCGCCCGCGAAGGCTCCGAATTCGTCAAGGCGCACATCATCCGCGTCACGGAAAAGGCGTTCGACGACTTCGCCGGCAGCGGCACGGACCAGGCGGCCAACCGGCGCATGCTGGGGCTGTAATCCAAACCCTTCTCCCCGCAATTGCGGGAAGAAGGTGGACTCAAACGATGGAGCGGAGCGAAATCGCTTGAGGACGGATGAGGGGCCTTCTCGATATTTCCACCAATTCAGAGCTTGCAGAAGGCTCGGCCCCTCACCCTGACCCTCTCCCCGCCGGCGGGGAGAGGGGACGATTGCGGCAGGCGATCGCGTTCAAACAATTCAATTCATTCAGGAGGACAAAATGGCAATCGAAGGATCATCGGAACAGACGCGGGAGCCGCGCATTCGGCTTGGCATGGTGGGCGGCGGCGCCGGCGCATTCATCGGCGCGGTGCATCGCATTGCGGCGCGCATTGACGACCAGTTCGACCTCGTCGCCGGCGCGCTTTCGTCTTCACCGGACAAGGCTATCGCTTCCGGCCGTGACCTCGGTCTCGATCCCTCGCGCACCTATTCGAGCTATCGCGACATGGCGATCCGCGAAGCCAAGCTGAAGAGCGGCATCGAAGCCGTTTCGATCGTCACGCCAAACCATGTGCATTATGACGCCGCCAAGGAATTCCTGCGTCGCGGCATTCATGTCATCTGCGACAAGCCGCTGACTTCCAATCTCGCCGACGCCAAGAAGCTGAAGAAGGTGGCCGACGAGAGCGGTGCGCTCTTTATCCTTACGCACAACTACACCGGCTATCCGATGATCCGCCAGGCGCGCGAGATGATCGCCAATGGCGAGCTCGGCGATATCCGTATCGTGCAAGCGGAATATCCGCAGGATTGGTTGACGGAGAACATCGAGCAGTCCGGCCAGAAGCAGGCCGCATGGCGTACCGACCCGGCCCAGTCGGGCGTCGGCGGTTCCACCGGCGATATCGGCACGCATGCCTATAACCTCGCATCCTTCGTCACCGGCCTTGAACTCGACAGCCTCGCCGCCGATCTCGACAGCTTTGTCGAAGGTCGCCGTCTCGACGACAACGGCCATGTGCTGTTGCGCTTCAAGGCGAAGGGCAAGGAAAAGCCGGCCAAGGGCATGCTCTGGTGCAGCCAGGTGGCGCCCGGTCATGAGAATGGCCTGAAGTTGCGCGTCTATGGCACCAAGGGCGGCATCGAGTGGACGCAGGCCGATCCGAACTATCTGTGGTACACGCCGTTCGGCGATCAGAAGCGGTTGATTACCCGCAATGGCGCCGGTTCGGGTGCCGCCGCGGCGCGTGTCTCGCGCGTCCCGTCGGGCCATCCGGAAGGCTATCTGGAAGCGTTTGCCACGATCTATACCGAGGCGGCGCGCGCCATCAATGCCCGCAAGAAGGGCGTGGCGGTCGATCCGGCCGTGATCTATCCGACCGTCGATGATGGCGTGAAGGGCGTGGCTTTCGTCGAGGCTTGCGTTGCCTCGTCCAAGCGCAACGGCGCCTGGGTCAAGCTCTAAGCTTTAGATAAGGTTCGAGGCGGAGAAACCGCCTCGAACCTGCTTGTTCAGGTCGCAGCTTGCTGCTTGCGCTTCGTCAGCGCGTCGATGCTCAGCGGGCCGCCGCCGGCGCTGGCGAGAAACAGGAAGATGAAGCAGAAGAGGATGGCGGAGACGCCGCCGTTCTGCGCGGGATAAAAGCTCTTCGGCGCGTGAGCCAGGAAATAAGCGAAGGCCATCAGGCCTGACAGGATGAACGAAGCAAGCCTCGTCTGAAAGCCGATCAGGACAAGGAAGCCGAGGGTGAGCTCCAGCAGGCCGGCGATCCAGGACAGCGATCCTACAGGTGGCACCGTTTCAGCTGCTGGGAAATGCAGCACCTTCTGCGTTCCATAGCTGAAGAGCACGAGCGAGGCGACGATGCGCAGGAGGCTCAGCAGATGAGGGTGGAGGGCGTGGAGCGCAGGGAGCATTTGTATCCTTTCGTTGTCAAGTTTCGACGCTACCCTCAATTGATCCGCGTTGGAAAGACAAGTCACGACTGTTGACATTGCTGTTATCGAGCCGTGCGAAGAGTGTTGCTGCTGCTGGCGAAATTTTACGGAATGGTGCGAGCCGGCGTGATTTGTCGACACCTGCAACGTTGCAGTTTTCCTGTGCCGGCACTGTACTTTGAGACGCAGCTTGGTTAAACCGCAGCCAACGAAGCCATAACAGACGGGATTTTCATCATGATCGATCCGAAGCTTCTTGCCGATCGCTTCCCCGGCGATTTCACATTCGGTGTTGCCACCGCCGCCTTCCAGATCGAAGGCGCCACCAAGGCCGACGGCCGCAAGCCTTCCATATGGGATGCCTTTGCCAACATGCCCGGCCGGGTCTATCAGCGCAACAATGGCGACGTCGCCTGCGATCACTATAATCGGCTGGAGCAGGATCTCGATCTGATCAAGGAGATGGGCGTCGAGGCCTATCGCTTCTCGATCGCCTGGCCGCGCATCATTCCCGAAGGTACCGGTCCGGTGAACGAAGCCGGCCTCGATTTCTACGATCGCCTCGTCGACGGCTGCAAGGCACGCGGCATCAAGACCTTCGCCACCCTCTACCATTGGGATCTGCCGCTGGCGCTTGCCGGCGATGGCGGCTGGACGGCGCGCTCGACCGCACATGCCTTCCAGCGCTATGCCAAGACCGTCATGGCCCGTCTTGGCGACCGTCTGGATTCGGTTGCCACCTTCAACGAGCCCTGGTGCATCGTCTGGCTGAGCCATCTTTACGGCATTCATGCGCCGGGCGAGCGCAACATGCAGGCGGCGCTCTACGCCATGCATTATATGAACCTTGCGCATGGTCTCGGCGTCGAGGCGATCCGCTCGGTGGCGCCGAAGGTGCCCGTCGGCATCGTGCTCAACGCTGCATCCGTCCTGCCGGGCTCTGATCGTCCCGAAGATCTGGCTGCCGTCGAGCGCGCCCATCAGTTCCATAACGGCGCCTTCTTCGATCCGATCTTCAAGGGCGAATATCCGAAGGAGTTCGTCGAGGCGCTTGGCGACCGCATGCCCGTCATCGAGGATGGCGATCTGAAGACCATCAACCAGAAGCTCGATTGGTGGGGTCTGAATTATTATATGCCGATGCGCGTCTCCGATGACGCATCCAAGAGCGGTGATTTCCCCTGGACGAAGGACGCACCGCCGGTCAGCGACGTCAGGACGGATATCGGCTGGGAGGTCTATTCGCCCGGCCTGAAGCACGTTGTGGAGGATCTCAACAAGCGCTACGAACTGCCGGAGTGCTACATCACCGAAAACGGTGCCTGCTACAATATGGGCGTCGTCAACGGCGAGGTCGATGATCAGCCACGTCTCGATTACTATGTCGAGCATCTCGGTGTCGTCGCCGATCTCATCAAGGATGGCTATCCGATGCGCGGCTACTTCGCCTGGAGCCTGATGGACAATTTCGAATGGGCGGAAGGCTATCGCATGCGTTTCGGCCTCGTGCATGTCGATTACGAGACCCAGGTGCGCACGGTCAAGAAAAGCGGCAAGTGGTACAGGGAGCTGGCCTCGCAGTTCCCGAAGGGCAACCACAAAGCGGATTAATGCGGTTCTAGCTTCCCTTGGGGGAGGTCGCACGAAACGCGTTTGGGGGGTGACCTTCGGTGTCTACAATGGGTCACCCGCCTCGGATCTTCGGTCCGACCGTCCCGTCAAGGGGAGGGCATTTGTCGCCCGAATCGGCAGGGCCTGATAGATATCGAGCATGATCCAGCGGCCGATTTCCCTTTATGCGCTTTGCGGCAGCCAGCGGCAGGCTTCGACCAGCCGGAGGCTGCTGGAGGCTTTGCAGCTTGCCTGCCCGGAAGGCATCACCATTGCGATCTGCGATCTGATCGGTGATCTGCCGATCTTCAATCCGGACAATGAGGGTGAGCGAACACCAGCCGTTGTCGAGCGGTTTGCGGCCGAAATCCGTAAGGCAGACGGTTTGATCGTGTCGTGCCCGGAATATGCCCATGGCATACCCGGCGGCTTCAAGAATGCGCTCGACTGGCTGGTGTCGCGCGACGAGGTGCCATTCAAGCCGCTGATGTTTGCACATGCCTCGCATCGCGGCGATCTCGTATTGGCACAGCTCACCGATGTCCTGCAGACCATGTCGCTGCATATTGTGGAGGATGCTTTCTTGCGTCTGCCGGTTGCGGGCAAGAGCGATAAGGCGCAGGCGGCAATGCTGCTGGAAGCGCGGGAAAGCGGCCTTTTATCCGCGAGTCTTAATCGTTTTAGACGGGCGATTGCCGCTGGGGCGTGAATTCTTCCCATTTTGGCAAATTTACAACCCCTTCCTGTAGGAATCTCCGATTCGCCTTAACCGTTTGTTGAAGACCTGACGTCAGACTTCTCCGTCAAGGAGAAAAAGGTGTTGGGAGCAGTTTTCAAGTCACTGCGGAAGAATGCGCAGATCGGTCGTCATTCTATTGTGACGGCCGTTTTGATTTGCTTCGCACTGATTGTTGCCGTCGTGACCTTGATGGTTCTCACCGCAATCGGACGCGTTGCCGATTACTCCAACAAGCTGGATGACGAGCGCTCCTGGGAAACGACCGTCGGTGCGCTGAAGACCTTTCAGGGACAGCTGGAAGCGACGTTGCATGACCATTCCGCTCGCAACGATGCGGCGCGAAATGTTTATGGCACCGATACTCAAGGCTGGATCGTCGGCAACTATGGCGACATTTCCTCCAACGGTGCGCTGTTCGACACCGCCGTCATCGTCGACGACAACAACAAGCCGATTGTTGCTTACCACGATGGCCAGCCATTGACTGACAATATCGAGGATGTCCTCGGCACTGCCATCTGGGCGCTTGTCGATCAGGCACGAACAACACGTGTGACCGGGGTGCCGGAGGCTTCGGGCTACATCATGACCAGGGATGGTATCGCCGCCGCCGGTGCTGCGACGATCCGCGAAAGATCCGGCCGTATTCCGGTGCCGGAAGGTCATCGGCGCTATCTGATCCTCGTGCGTTACCTTGACGCTGGCCGGATCAAGATGCTCTCCAACACCTATGTCATCAGCGGCTTGACGCTGGTGCCGCCGGATACGGTCGCTCGATATGCCGTCTCCATTGTCGATCCGCTCGGCAAGTCGCTGGGACGGCTGGTCTGGGGATCGCGTCAGCCTGGGGACATGAGCTATCAACAGGTCCGCCCATTGGTGCTCGGCGCGCTTGGTCTTGTGGGTCTGTTTTTCGTCGTGCTTTTGATCCTGGGATCGCTGGCAGGGCGCCGGTTGCGGGCGGAAGAAGTTCAGGCACGTCAGGTGTCGCTTCGCGACCGGCTGAGCGGGCTTCTCAATCGTGAGGGGTTGCGGCTCGATGTGGATCGTCTGGTCGACCGGGCGCGTTCCGACGGCACCAACGTCCTGCTTCTCTACCTCGATCTGGATGGCTTCAAGGAAATCAACGACGCCTATGGGCATGGCACTGGCGATCAGCTCATCCGTGCGGTTGCCGCCGGGCTCAAGGTGCTTGTGCCGCCACAGGCGGCTTTGGCGCGCCTTGGAGGCGATGAGTTCGCCATCGTCTTCCCGACGAAGGAGCTCAACGACGCCCCGGCTTTGCGGCTGGCCGAACAGATCCTGGATTTCCTTGCCGAGCCTCTGGAGATCGGTCGTCGTGTGGTCGTGGTCGGCGCCAGCATCGGCATCGCAAGCTCGCCTGAAGGCCGCATCGACCGTGAGGAACTGGTGCGTCGCGCCGATCTTGCCATGTACAAGGCCAAGGAGGCCGGCCGCGCCCGAATGACCTGCTATGAAACTGCCATGGATGCCCATCGCGAGGAGCGTAATGCGCTGGAACTCGATCTGCGCCGCGCCATCGACATGGAGGAACTAACCGTCGCCTATCAGCCTCTGGTCGACGCATCGAGCTGCGAGATGATCGGCGTCGAGGCGCTGGTGCGGTGGAACCGGCCCGGTCACGGGCCGATTTCGCCGGAAGTCTTCATCCCCATCGCCGAAACGAGCGGCCTGATCGAAGCGCTGGGCCTGCTCGTGCTGCGCAAGGCCTGCGAGGCGGCCAGGCAATGGCCGGATTTGCGGATTGCGGTGAACGTTTCGCCGGGCCAGTTCCGCAACCCCGCCTTTGCCGATTATGTCCGTAGCGTATTGAACAGCACGGAGATCGAAGCCGATCGGGTGACGCTGGAAATTACCGAAGGCTATATCATTCAAAACCCTGAGCGTACCCGCCAGTCGATCGAGCGGTTGAAGAGGCTCGGCGTCAAAGTGGCGCTCGACGATTTCGGTTCCGGTTTCTCTTCCATCGGCTATCTGCGTCAGTTCGGTTTCGATCGCATCAAGATCGATCGCTCGCTGACCATGAATGTGCTGGAAGACAACCGCGCCCGCGAAATGGTGAAGGCAACCGTGGCGCTGGCTCGCTCGCTCGATATTCCCGTTACGGCCGAAGGTATCGAATCCGAGGCACAGGGAAGGGCACTGGAAGACTTCGGCTGCGATGAGCTGCAGGGCTATTTCTACGGCAAGCCGATGCCGGACGCCGAGATCAGCAAGCGGCTTGCGGTGCAGATGGCAACCGCGCTGGACGAAGAGCATGCCGCCGCCTGATATGCTGAGAGCATCCATGCAGTATTGACGGAAAACGGCTGCACGGTTTTCGTGGGAAATGCTTTAGCCGATATGTTCGTGGCCGCGTTTGCGCGCGAGCGCGATTTGCCGCTGCCTTTCGCGATAGCGTTCGCGATCCTCTTCGCTGCGCTCATGGTAGCAATGGCTGCAGGAGACGCCGGCTTCGTAGAAGGGTGAGGTCACTTCCTCTGCCGTGATGGGATTGCGGCAGGCGTGGCAGAGCTTGTGATTGCCCTCTTTCAGGCCATGCTCGACGGAGACGCGCTCGTCGAAGACGAAGCAGGCGCCTTCCCAGAGGCTTTCTTCCGCCGGCACTTCCTCGAGATATTTCAGGATGCCGCCCTTGAGATGATAGACCTCATCGAAGCCCTGCTGCTTCATGAAGGCGGTCGCCTTCTCGCAGCGGATGCCGCCGGTACAGTACATGGCGATCTTCGGCTTGTTGTGCAGGCCGGTATTGTCGCGCACCCAATCGGGAAATTCGCGGAAGGTCTTGGTCTTCGGATCGACCGCGCCCTTGAAGACGCCGATGGCGGTCTCATAATCGTTGCGGGTGTCGATGACTATGGTGTCGGGGTCGGAGATCAGCGCGTTCCAGTCCTTCGGCGCGACATAGGTGCCGACGACTCTCGTGGGATCGATATCCTCGACGCCCATGGTGACGATCTCTTTCTTGAGCTTCACCTTCATGCGCACGAACGGCATTTTCGACGCGCGGCTTTCCTTGTGCTCGAGGCCGGCAAATTCCGGCTGCGCGCGCAGGAAGGCAAGCACGGCGCCGATGGCGGCATCCGTGCCGGCGACGGTGCCGTTGATCCCCTCGTGCGCGAGCAACAGCGTGCCCTTCACACCCTTTTCCTCGCAAAGCGCAAGCAAGGGCTCGCGCAGGCTTTCGAAGCGCGGGAAGGAGACGAAATGATAGAGCGCGGCAACGAGGAATGCGCCGGTCGCGTCGCGCCGTGGATCTGAAAGCATGTCGGTCATGCCGGGGAAATACAATTTTGTGAGCTTTCAGGCAATCGGGATTTACGCCGCAGCTCCTGCGCCGTCGTCATTCCCCTCGGTCGGCGTGGCGAAAGGCGCCGAATGCCATTGCCGGCGGGTTGAAATGCCACTCGCCTTACAAGATTTATCGCGCGGGCGGCGCATCATCCTTGATGTCGTCGGCAAATCTGCGCATGAGCCGCACAAGGTCCTCGATGTCCCGCTCGTCCCATTTGGCGAAAATAGACCGTGCGATCCTCTCTCTCGCCTCATCGATGCGATCGGTCATCGCCTTGCCCGTCTCGGTGATGACGGCCTCGCGAAGACGGCGGTCGACCGCATTTTCCTGCCGGCTGATCAGCCCGAGCCCTTCCATTTTCGCGACCTGACGGCTGACGGTGGTGTAATCGCGCCCGACACGATCGGCCAGTTCGACAACGCCGATGGGGCCGAGCCGTTCCACCAAAACCAACAGGGAAAACAGCGCGCGGTCGAGGGAGATGCCTGCCTCTTGGATCATTGCCTCGTCGCGCTGAGGCCGGTTCATGACGCCGACGATTTCGACGAGCGCACTATGGAGTTCGCGCAGTCGGTTGCTGATGTGTGTATTTTGCAAGCTTTTTGTTGACACCGGATCGCCCTCCTCTTAATATGTGCATATTACACATATGGAGACAGAAATGACAGAGCAATTTGCAGCCGATGTGCTGATTTGCGGTGCGGGCGCGGCCGGCCTGGCATTGGCGATCGATTTGGCAAGGCGAGGGATTTCCTTCCGTCTGATCGAGAAGATGGATGAGCCGTTCCACGGGTCGCGCGGCAAGGGCATTCAGCCGCGAACCCAGGAGATTTTCGAAGACCTCGGCATTCTCGACCGCATCGTCGCGGCGGGCGGCCTCTATCCGCCGGAGCGGCGATATCGCGATGACGGCAGTTTTTCCGAGTCCGACATCACCGAGCATCAGGACCCGACACCGGCCGAACCGTATCATCTGCCGCTGATGATACCGCAATTCCTGACCGAAAAGGTGATGCGCGAAAGGCTGCTCGAGCTTGGCCATAGGCCACAATTCGGCTTCGAGCTGATTGGCTTCGAGCAAGATGCGGGCGGCGTGACGGCGCGTCTTGCAGGCAGGGCGGGGGAGGAAACTCTCCGGGTGCGCTGGCTCGTCGGTGCCGATGGCGGCCGGAGCTTCGTTCGCCATGCCCTTGATATCGACTTTCCGGGCAAGACCCTTGGCGTTCGCGCCATTGTGGCCGACGTTATCCTGACCGGTCTCACGCGCGATGCCTGGCATCGTTTCAACGATGGCGACATGGTGCGGCAGATCATGTTTTGCCCGCTCGCCGGGACCGAGATGTTCCAGATACAAGGGCCAATCCCGCTCGAGGGTGATATCGATCTTTCGGCCGAGGGGCTGGAGGCCATGGTGGCGGAGCGCACCGGGCGCGACGACATCCATATCCAATCCGTGTCATGGTCGTCGGCCTACAGCATGAATGCGCGCCTTGCCGATCGATACCGCGTCGGCCGCGTGTTCCTCATCGGTGATGCCGCCCACATTCATCCGCCGACCGGGGGCCAGGGCCTCAATACCAGCGTGCAGGATGCCTATAATCTCGGCTGGAAGCTGGCCGCCGTCGCCAATGGAGCCAACGACGCGTTGCTCGACAGCTATGAAGAGGAGCGTCAGCCGATCGCGGCAGCGATGCTCGGTCTGGCAACGAAGCTTCTCAATGCGCAAAAGCAGGGCGACATGCGTCGTGGTCGCGAGGTGCATCAACTCGATATAGGTTATCCGGGATCCTCGCTCGCGTTCGAAACGCCTGGACGCAGTGATCGCCTGTCAGCCGGCGATCGAGCTCCGGATGCGCCGATCCGTGGTGCCGCTGGCCAGCCGACACGGTTGTTCGACCTTTTCCGAGGAGCGCATTGGACATTGCTCGGTTATGGTGTGGAGCCTGGATCGGTGCCGCCGCGTGTAGACCTGCATATTCATACCTTCAGCCCGTCAGGCGACATGGTCGATGCCGAGAACCATCTTCGGGACATCTACGCCCTGTCCTCGGGCGAATGGGTGCTTGTGCGTCCGGACGGTTATATCGGTGCCATCGCCGCAGCCGGTGACGTTGCGATGCTGGAGAGCTATTTCGCGCAAGTGGGACTTGGTTTGGCGGATGCGCCGCGCGCATGAGACAATAGCGGGACACGTCGATTGAGCTGCCTGAGCGGGCGTATGACTTATGTCAGCCCGCCGCCTCCAGCCATAGGTGCTTTATGGTTCGCGCCTCGTTCTCCGGCTTGTCGGCAAAGACCCAGCGCGCTTGGCTTAGTGCCTCCTCGCGGGCGGTCTGCTGCCGGGCAATGATCGCTTCCAGCAGGCGGGCGTGATCGTCGCTTCTATCGAAGAGATGCGGCTCTCGGTCGGCGACATCGGCCAATATCGACATGTCGAGATAGCGGCCGAGCACGTCGACCAAAGCCTTGGCCTCCAGCTGCTTGGCGTGCATCGCCGCCGGCCAGACATCGCGCAGCAGCATGTGATGCATCCAGTAGTCCTGGCTGCGCTTGCGCAGATCATGAAAGCTCTCGGCATGGGCCGCTTCCGCATGGCATTCGGACAGTGCCTGTACCGCCTTGCGGGCGTTCTTGCGCCAGCTTTTCTGAAAGAGACTGGCCGTGGCGCGCCTGCCGCAGTTGAAGGATATCTCCTTCAACGCCTCGCGCGCCTCGGCACATGTAGCGACTGCCGCCTGCGCCTTGTCTTCTAGGTCGGTTTCCGCCGCCGCGAGATGGTCGCGCCGCGCGGCCAGCAAATCGCTCACCCGGGTCAGCGCATGCAGTTCTTCGGCGGATGCAGCGGTTGCCTGCAGGTAATGGCTGATCTCGATCAGCGCGGTCGCATCGCGAACGCCGGAAAGCGTGCGTGCCATATCCCGCAGCCGGTCATTTTCCCGCTGTTGAAATTCGCGCGCGATCGGAGCTATCAATCGGTAAAGCGCCCGCACGCGCTTGATGTTCTTGCGGGCGGCGTGAACGGCTTCATGCAAGCCCTGCGGCCTGTCGGTCAGTACGGCCATTGCCTTGCCGAGTTGATGCGCGGCGGCTTTGTGCACCTCGTCATCAAGGGCTCGGTCAGGCCGTATGCGATAGCTCATCATACTCCTGCTCGAACTGCGTCGCGAGGGCCTGATTGGAATAGCGGTATTCGCCAGTTACCTCGCGTCCGATCCAGTCCGGCAGTTCCGGATTGTCGCTTTCTTTCCCCATCTCCACCTCGGCAATCACAAGGCCGCGATGGGCACCACGGAAGACATCCACTTCCCAGGTGAATCCCTTGAAAGGCACCTTATGGCGGGTCTTCTCGATGACCAGGCCGATCGACGTTCCCAGCAGTTCCTCTGCTTCGTCGACGGGGATTTCGTATTCGAATTCGTCTCTGGTCATCGCCTTGCCGATCTTGATCGTCAAGGTCGCCTTCGTTTCGTTCGTCAGCCGTATGCGTACGGAACGGCCTTCCATGGAGGCAATATATCCCTGTCGCAGGATCAGCCTCTCCGAAACGAAGTTCCGCCAATGATCGCCGCGCACCAGAAACTTTCGCTCGATCTCTTTTGCCATGCGTTTGACATGCTCCACCGGCACAGATTGGGGGAGACTATAGCATGTTGCTGCAATTTCCTACCCGTCGTATTTAAAGCGAGCTTTTGTCTCGACAAGCACCTTCGGGAAGGCTATTCGAAAGCCGGATTTCAATCGTTTTAAAGGGAGTGCACCGACCATGGGCGAGAAAACCGAGAAGCTTCTTTCCATCCTGAAACTGCAGCCCGTCGTTCCCGTGCTGATCGTCGATGATGCGAAATCGGCAGTGCCGCTCGCCCGGGCGCTCGTCGCCGGCGGTCTGAAGGCCATCGAGATCACGCTGCGCACGGCCGGCGCTCTCGATGCGATCCGTGCTGTCGCGGAAGAGGTGGAAGGCGCCGAGGTCGGCGCCGGTACGATCCTCAATGTCAGCCAGTGGGATGCAGCCGTCGAGGCCGGTTCCAAGTTCATCGTCAGCCCCGGCACGACGCAGGAGCTGCTCGATGTTGCGCGCTCCTCGCATGTGCCGCTGCTGCCGGGTGCGGCCACGGCAAGCGAAGTCATGGCGCTGCGCGAGGAAGGCTACACGGTGCTCAAGTTCTTCCCGGCCGAGCAGGCCGGCGGCGCCTCCTATCTCAAGGCGCTGTCCTCGCCGCTCGCAGGTACGATCTTCTGCCCGACCGGTGGCATCTCGCTGAAGAACGCCCATGATTATCTGTCGCTGCCGAACGTCATCTGCGTCGGCGGCTCCTGGGTTGCGCCGAAGGAGCTGGTTGCTGCCGGCGACTGGGCAGGCATCACCAAGCTTGCCGCAGAGGCGGCAGCGCTGAAGGGCTGAGATCCGAGCCCATCGAATTCGATTTCAAAGGCGCGTGGAGCTTTCTGCGCGCCTTTTTGCATGAGATGGATTGGTATTTGCAGTTGCGCTTCCTATCTCCCCTTCACCATCACAAGGACGGAGGACCATCCATATGATCGACGCCCGCAAGCTTCTTGACCAATTCCTGGGATCGCAGGTTCCGGGGGTGCAAGGAACCGTGAAAGACAGGGCCACCCAGGCCATCAATCTCGCCAGAGATAATCCGATGGCAACGAGCGCGATTGCCGGCGTGCTGCTCGGCACGAAGACCGGGCGTCAGGTCGCCGGCAATGCGCTGGCGCTCGGCGGCCTCGCCGCCATCGCAGGCCTCGGCTATCAGGCCTACAAGAATTATCGCGACGGCAATCAGCCGCAGCCGGCGCCGCAATCCACCCCACAGGCCGAGCCGCAGTTCCTGCCGCCGCCGACGGATTCCGGCTTCAGCACGGCGCCGGCAGTTGCCAGCAATGATTTTACGCTTTCCCTGGTCCGGGCGATGATCGCGGCCGCGCGCGCCGACGGCCATATCGACGATACCGAGCGTCAGCGCATTCTCGGCAAGGTGCAGGAGGCTGGCGTCGGGTCGGAGGCGGAAGGTTTCTTCCAGCGCGAACTTGCCAATCCCGTCGATCTCGATGCCATCGTCGCCTCGGCGAAGACGGAAGAGCAGCGCGTGCAGGTCTACACCGCGTCGCGGCTGGCGATCGAACCGGATTCGCGGGCCGAGCGCGGTTATCTCGATCTGCTGGCTGGGCGCCTCGGTCTGGCCGACGCTCTGGTCGATCATATCGAAGCGACGGTTGCAGGCGCCAAAGTTCAGCTCTGACTGACAGGGCCGGTTGCCTTTCCCCGGCAGCTGGCCTAAGCATGTCGCGCAAAAGTGCGCAGCGGTTTTGCGACAACGACATGCGTAAAATCAAGAGCTTAAGTCGTAAGGAGCGAATCTGAAGGATCGCGACGCGCTTTAAGCCTTCGCCGAAACTCATGTCAGGGCGTCAGGGATGGCTACATTGACGGATAAGAAAAGCGAAACTCGCTCGGCGGCGATTGCAGCCGGTGTTATCTTGCTGGTCGCGATAGCCGTGCTCTACCTGATGCCGAACGTCATCGTCTGGCTCGGAAATATCTCGCCATGGCTCGGCACCGGTTTCGGCGTGCTTGTCATCCTGGCCTTCTTCTTCGTGTTCTGGCTGCGCGCTCGCTATCAGCGGCGCAAGGGGCAATAGGCTCCAGCACCAGGCCGTTCGTCTCGTTGCTATCTTGTTTAGTTTTGCAGCGAGGCGCCGAGCAGAATGATGCCCGTGCAAATGACGAGCAGTGCGCCGAGGATCTCGATGCTGTTGCCTACCCAAACCGAAAGTCTCGAGCCCTTGCCGGTAAAACGGACGGCAGTGCCTTTTGCGAAGACCGCGATGATGGCAAGCAGCGACACGGTCAGCGCCGTACCGATCGACATGGCGAGGACCGATAAGAGGCCGCCAAGATAGAGCCCGTTCAACATCGAAAAAGTCATGACAAGCAATGCGCCCGAGCATGGACGCAGTCCGACTGCGGCAATGGCAGACCAGGCCTCGCGAGCGCTGAACTTTTCGTTCGACAACATCTTCGGATCGGGAAGGTGGGCGTGGCCGCAAGCCTCGCAGTAGGCACCGTCGCCGGTCGCATGGGCGGGATCGTAGCACTGATAGCCGCCGGCAGCGGGTATCGTGGCGCTGCTGCGCGCAAAACTTCTCGCTGAATCCGTGCCCGTCGCTGCCCCCTCGAACAGCGAGAGGCTGATCGGGCCGGCCGATGTCGCGAGCTGCATTTCCTGCCGTTGCGCCCGGCTCTGCATCATCGCCCGCAGCTTGCGGAACAGCAGCCAGCTGCCGAACAGGATGACCATGACGAAGCTGGTGATCTCCATGGCGTTGGTGGCCATCGTCATGGTGATGCCCGAGCCGCGCAGGACGAAATAGGCGGCACCCACGACAAGGACGGCGACAAGGCCCTGAATGAGTGCGGAGACGAAGGAGATTCCGATGCCGCGCTTCAGCTCGATCTCATTGGCAACCATGTAGGAGGAAATGACGGCCTTGCCGTGGCCAGGCCCGGCCGCGTGGAAGATGCCGTAGGCGAAGGAAAGGCCGATCAGCGTCCAGAGCTGCCAGGGGTCCTGGCGCATGGCCTCGATCGACTTGGTAAGCGCACGATAGAAAGCCTGCTGCTCGTAGTTCACATAGAGAAAGATCGGCGCCAGCGGTCCGCCCATCGGCTGGAAGCTCGGCTCCGCCGTGCCGATGCCAAGCGGCGAGCCGGTGGCATGGGCAAGGCCGGCGGCCGCGAGAAGCGCGAGCACTACAGCCGGAACGAGCTTCCCTGGTCGTGAAATCAGCATTGCACATCTATCCGCGTTGCGAAGAGTTTCGACATGGTCGTCCCCGTCGGATCGTTGAAGAAGGCATCCGTCAATGTCGACTTGTTCTCGGCGATGACCTCATCCGGATTGGGCCGGACGACCTTCTGCGTACAGCTCTTGAAGGCGTCGCCCTCCGTCACCAGCTCATTGTCGCTCGGAAAATCGATCGAGGTGTAGAGCGTCGGGTCGTAGATGCCGAAGCTCAGCTTGTTGCCCTTGGCAAGCGGCATCGGCTCGGCCGGCTTGACGGCGAAGAACATCAGGAGCTGGCCGTCGCGAAAGTCGACATTGATGACGTCGGGCTTGTCGACCTTGATCACTTTGCCGTTCAGCGTCAGGTTCGCGTAGTAGTCGTAGTCCGCCAGCGAGTCGCGCACCGTCTTGCCGACTTCCTTCAGCTCGTCAGGGTCGAGCTTCAGATTGGTGTTCTTGTCGAAATCCATCAGCACCGACGAGGAGAACACTTCGTCGAACCGCCACACGTTGCGAAGTTCCTGCACATTGCCATCCGGGCCGGCGAGCACTTCCAGCCGGGCTTCCACGAAAATATGCGGATGTGCATATGCTGCGGCCGGCGCAAGAAGCAGGCCTCCGATCAGGGCAAGGGCATAGGCGGTCGTGGATTTTCTCATGCGTCCGATAGGTTTCGTGAGCATTGATTCACTTCGTTTTCTGGTCAGGAAATGAGACGGAATTGGGACCGGTCGGCCCACCTCGGGCGTTCAACCGTTCTTGCGGAACCAGTTGTGCAGGTAGTCCACAAAGATACGGACCTTTGCCGGGAGGTAGCGCCGGTGTGGATAGACGGCATAAATGCCGCGGTCGGTGGGAAGGTAGTCGTTGAACAGCGTCAGCAGCTGCCCGCTTTCGATTGCCTTGCGGCCGATGAAATCCGGGACGATGGCAACGCCGAGATCGGCGAGTGCCGCGCGTAGCGTCGCATGCGGGCTGTTGACCTCGAGCGTGCCGTTGATTGCGACGTTGAAGGTCGTGCTGTCGGCATCGACGAAGCGAACATTGCCTTGCGAGCGGGTGTTGGTGTCAATGATGAAAGGCACGTGCGCCAGATCGGTCGGATGTTCCAGCGTTGGATAGCGATCGAGAAATGCCGGGGTTGCGCAGAGATGGATGCGGAAGTCGGAGATCTTGCGGGCGATCATGCCGGAATCCTCGAGCTTGGTGATGCGCACGGCGACATCGAAGCCTTCCTCGATCAGATCCACGAAACGGTCGTCGGCGGAGATTTCCAGCGCGAGATCGGGATTCTCCTTGGCGAAGTCGATCAGCGACTGTCCGACATCGGCATCGACGAAGGTGCGTGGCACGGAAACACGCAGTCGGCCTTTCAGCTGCTGGTTGTTTTCGCGCACGAGGTCGGCGAGATTGTCGATCTCCTTCAGAATGTCCGACGCGGTGCGATAATAGGTGTGGCCAGCCTCGGTCATCGAGAACTGGCGCGTCGTACGGTTCAAGAGCAGCGCGCCGAGCTCGTCCTCCAGCTCGCGGACATATTTCGACAGCAGAGCCTTGGAGCGGCCGGTCTTGCGGGCGGCAGCGGAAAATCCTTCGGCTTCGACCACGTCGATAAAGGCGCGAATCCGGGTCAAAGTATCCATGGCGAAGCCTCCCGTTAACTGTTTCTGGATGTTGAACAAAACGCGTCGATTTGTTCAATTATTTTTTTCGGGCATGGCTGAAAAATTTTCTTGATTATTACGGCGAATATTCCTATTTCCCGATCAGCCCAAAGTCGCACGTGCCCGTGGGTGTCCGCCGACCCTCGATTAGGTGAGGTCATCGGTAAGGTACCTGGAATTAACCCCTCCAGTCGCTATTCCGGCCAACCGGAAAATGCGAGGACATCTGAAGCAACGACGGTGCGGGCCTTTTTGTTCTCTCCCGGCTTTCCATCAGCCGGGGTTACTGAAGAGGCACACCTTCATTGCCGGAAGTGCGGTTGGGATCTTCCCTCCAATCCATGGCAGACAAAGCGAATTAGCGCCGCTTGCGGCACTGGTTCATCATCCGCGCTTCGCGCATTTGCATGGTACCGGGGTCTCCACCGGCTGGTTCCTAAGCGAATGAGCGTCGCCCTTTGTCCTCTGGGTTTTCCCCGGAGCCTTTGGAATTGAAAGGGAATTGACATGACCACGCAACGTATTCGCGATTTCCTCGCTACCCGACGTCCGGACGGTCCTTGCCTGGTGGTCGATCTCGACGTCGTCCGCGACAATTTTCACGCCTTCCGTCATGCCATGCCGGACAGCGCCATCTACTACGCCGTCAAGGCCAACCCGGCTCCGGAAGTGCTGCGCCTGCTCGCAAGCCTCGGCTCCAACTTCGATTGCGCGTCCGTCGCCGAAATCGAAATGGCGCTCGATGCCGGTGCGACGGCTGCACGTATTTCCTATGGCAACACGATCAAGAAGGAGCGCGATATCGCCCGTGCGCATGCACTCGGTATCAACCTCTTCGCCGTCGACAGCCACGAGGAAGTCGAGAAGATTTCCCGTGCCGCTCCGGGCGCCCGTGTATTCTGCCGCGTCCTGACGGACGGCGAAGGTGCCGAATGGCCGCTGTCGCGCAAGTTCGGCTGCGTCCCGCAGATGGCTGTCGACGTTCTCGTCTATGCTCATCAGCTGGGTCTGGAATCCTACGGCGTGTCTTTCCACGTCGGCTCGCAGATGACCAAGGTCGATGCCTGGGACGATGCTCTTGCCGATGCCAAGCGCGTCTTCGTTTCGCTCGCCAAGCAGGGCATCCACCTGCAGATGGTCAACATGGGCGGCGGTTTCCCGACCAAGTACCTGCGCGACGTTCCCTCGGCCGAAGCCTATGGCAAGGCGATCTTTGCGTCTCTGCGCGCCCATTTCGGCAACCAGATCCCGCACACGATCATCGAGCCGGGCCGCGGCATGGTCGGCAATGCCGGCGTGATCAAGGCGGAAGTCGTCCTGATTTCCAAGAAGTCGGACAACGATGCTGCTCGCTGGGTGTTCCTCGACATCGGCAAGTTCGGCGGTCTCGCCGAAACCATGGACGAGGCGATCCGCTACCCGATCCGCACGGAGCGCGACGGCGACGAGATGGAGCCCTGTGTCATTGCCGGCCCGACCTGTGATTCGGCCGACGTGCTCTACGAGAAGAACCTCTATCCGCTGCCGGTGTCGCTCACCATCGGCGACGAGGTCTTGATCGAAGGCACCGGCGCCTATACCACGACCTATTCGGCTGTGGCGTTCAACGGTTTCGATCCGCTGAAGGCCTACATCATCTAAGGTCCGGTAAGGCCCCAAAGTTCGACAAAGCTGCCCCCGTAGCCAGCCGGGGCGGCACCCTCACAATAGTTCGTCACCACCGCTGATAACGGTATTGGGCACGGGAGGCCGAGATGGCCGCTGTTCTTGATTCTGTCCGCGCATTCTTTGCGCCGTCCACATTCACTCTCGACCTGGAAAATGCAGGCGATGTCGTTGCGCGCGAAAACCTGCTGGATCGTGCCATGGGTCCCGACCGCCGCAAGAAGTCGTCCGAAAAGCTGCGCCAGGGCCGCGTGCCGGCCGAAGGCCTGGCGCTGGTCGCGCGCGATCGCGCCGGCCATGTCATCGGCACCGTTCGCCTGTGGAACGTCGAAGCCGGCGTCGATCGCGAGACGCGCCCGGTCGAAGCGCTGCTGCTCGGCCCGCTGGCGATCGATCCTGCTTATGAAGGCAAGGGCATCGGCTCGGCGCTGATGCGCGCCGCCATCATGGAAGCCAAGAAGCGTGGCCATGGTGCGATCCTGCTCGTCGGCGATGCGCCTTATTACGAGCGCTTCGGTTTCTTTGCATCCAAGGCCCGCCATCTCGTCATGCCGGGTCCGTTCCAGCGCGATCGCTTCCTCGCGCTCGAGCTGAAGGACGGCTGGCTTGATGGCGCTGTCGGCATCATCGTTGCCAGCGGCCGCAAGCTTGCCCAGCCGCCGATATCAAAGGCCGCATAAGGCGCACAAACTTTCCTGAAGCATAGAAGGCCTTCGCCCGTTCGGGCGGAGGCTCTTTTATTTGGCTGCCTTCACGCTGTCCTTCGCCGGATCGTAGCCATCCGTCAGCGTCGTCAGGAAGGCGACGACATCGGCGATCTCGGCATCGTTCAGAGCAGGGGCATCGCCGAGCTTGCGGTTCATCGGCACGTCGATGACATCGATATTGGCCTGATATTGGGCTGGCAGGTCATTATATTTCAGCACTTTGCCGCTCGCATCCTTCGGATAGATTTCCTCCGGATTGGTGTCGCGCTTGACGTAGAAGCGGGTGACATCCTCCAGCGTGCGGTAGACGCCATTGTGGAAGAAGACATGACGGGTTGCGACGTTGCGCAGCGTCGGCGTCTTGAAGAGCCCGCAATTCTGCTGCTGGGCGGAATAGGTGTCGTTGCGCAGCGGCCCGCAAATGCCGGTGTCATAGTAATGCGCATCTGCATTGGCCGGAATGGCCGGGTTGCGCGGCGCGCCGAGGGCTTCGAACTCGAAATCGGTGAAATTCGGCATCTGTCCGTCGCCGATCATCTTGTCGAGATGGCAGGAGGCGCAATTGCCCTTGTTCGCATCGTCGAACAGCTTCAATCCCCTGGCTTCCGCATCCGTCAGCACCGCCTTGCCGCGCAGGTAGTAATCATACTTGCTCGTATAGGGATGGAAGGAGCGTTCCTCCACCTGATAGCGGGCGAGCGCGAAGCCGATTTCCGAAATCATCATGTCCTGATCGTTGGCGACATTATCGCCGAAGAGCGCCGAAATCTCCTTGCCGTAGCCTTTCTTCAATTTGGCATAGACGGTCGCCGCATCGGGATTCGCCATTTCAAAGGGCGAGATCATCGGCTGCAGGGCCTGTTCTTCCAGCGAATCGACACGTCCATCCCAGAACATGCCGCCCTGCGGCACGAGGTTTGCTGCAGCGGCCGCATCGGCCTTGACGACGGCCTGTGCCGTCAGCGGACCGGCAACGGTGGCGGGAGCATTGGCCAGAGCCACGCCGGAAGCTTCCGTCATCGGCGAGGCTTCCGCGGCTTCGTCGGCAGCGCTTTCCTCGCCGATCGAGAAGGATGGTGTCGACATTTTGTAGGCAAGGCTCGGCACGGCGCGGATGCCGGGCTGGTCGAGATGTGGGCCGCCGAGCTGGACGGCGAGGCCGTTGGCGGGCGCGTAGTGGTTGGCAGGATCATGGCAAGTGGCGCAGGACATCTGGCCTCCGCCGGAGAGCGACGGATCGAAGAACAGTCGTTTGCCGAGCTGGGCCACCGCACTTAACGGTGCCTGGTCGTCATAGCCATCCGTCGCCGAAGCATTGGTGGCGGGTTCGCTTGCCATGCCGACAGCCGCACCCGCGAGCGAGAGGCCCGCGAGTGCGAGGAGCGGCAGGAGACGGCGGTAGGTCACGCGCATTTCCGTCTCCCTTCCGGTGTCACGATGCCTGGTTGCCGGTCTTCGGATCGAGGATCAGCTTCGGCGCGTCCCCCTTGGACCAGTCGAACATGTTGTTCAGCGAGCCCGAGAGCACATCGAAGGAGCCGCCGCCGAGGCGGGCGCCGGCCATCCAGTTGTCCTCGATGAAACGCATGACGGAGGTCTGGTCGGTGAGCGTATGGTCGACGAAGTTGACCTTGGCATAGGGCGAGATGACGAGCAGCGGCTGGCGTGTGCCATAACCGCAACGTCCCTGCGCCGGCAGGCCGTTGACACCAGGCAGCGCCGTGCCGGTGGAGCAGCTGTCGCCGCTCAGCACGTCGTAGCCCTTGACCGGGAGTTTCGACGGATTGATGACTGCATGGGCATGGTCATACCAGCCATCGGAATCGTCATAGAGGACGATGATCGCGGTATCCTTCCAATCCGGCGAATTCTGCACGGTGTTGACCACCTGCGTCACGAACTCCTGCTCGTCGAGCGGATCGGAATAGCCGGCATGGCCGTCCTGATAAGCGGGTGCCTTCAGGAAGCTGACAGTCGGCATGTTGCCGTTCTTCAGGGCTGCGTAGAAGTCCGTCATGTCATACTGGTGATTGGCTGCGTCGGTGGTGCCGATTGCGGCGACGGAGGACGGGCGTGCGTGCGTCGGGTTGGCGGTCGAGGCGTAGTACTGGAACGGCTGGTGATGCGGGATGTAATCGGCGCTATTGACCTTGGTGACGGTCGAGGTGGTTGCGCGCTTGCAGGCCGCCGTGCCGTCCGGATTGGTCTGCGTCAGATCGAAGCCACCTTCGAAGAAGCCCCAGGTGATCTTGTGCTCGTTCAGCATGTCGCCGATGTTCTTGCCGTACATCAGCGCTGTCTGGCCGACCGAGCAGACGTCGCCGGTCGGGTCGAAATCGCTGATCGCAGTCCAGCCGCCATTGCCATCAGGCACGATGCGGCCCTTGGAATAGGTGCCATCGCTCTCCAGCGTATAGCCGGGAGGCAGGATGACGCCGTTGGTCTGGCCGGAGATCAGGTTCAGCGCGCCGGGGGTCGAGGGGCCGAAATTGGTGGAGAAGGAATTGTCGCTCAGCGCATAGTGCTGGGCATAGTTCCAGTAGGCCGTGACGGTGTTGCCATCATAATAGCCCATGACCTGCCCTTTCGTGCCAAAGGCACCGGCCGCACCCTTGGTGCCCTTGCCGGTATTGGCGGGGAAAAGGTCCATGGCGAAGTTGTTGTAGGCGGCCTGCTCGGCGGTATAGCCGTGGTTCTGCGACTGGGTTGCGGCCTGCGTGCGGTCGAGCCGGAAGGGGGCCGCCGCATCGGCGCCGTTGGCCGTGTTGGTCTTGTTCGGATTTGTGTCGAGAAGACCGGCATTGGCGAGCGTGTTGATATCGGCCGGCGTGTTGTCGGAGGCCTTGAATGCGGGCTCGCCAGCGACATTTGCGGCCTTGGGGTAGGTCGCGAAATAATGGTCGAAGGAGACGTTTTCCTGGAAGATAACGACAAGATGCTTGATGGGGGTCGCGGTATTCGGTGCCGGGCTTAAGTCAGCGGCAACGGCGGTGGAACAGAGCAAAACAAGACTAAGCGCGCTGCCGGTTGCAAGGGCGGCGCGACGTGAAAAACTGGTCATCGTCATATCCTCTTCGAGTGGGGGCATTGCTCCGGCGCATTTGCGCCACGCCGGGCATAGAGAACCCTTTCGAGCTATCAACGGAGTATGACAGTTCCATGAAGGGTGCGGAGAGGGGATATCGCTTTTGTCGAGCATGGGGGCGACAAAGGGCTGATTCCGCAGTGGCGGCCGATGACCAACGGAGAGCGTCTGTCGGGAAAAGTGGCGATGCTACCTTATGTCACGGCTGGGGCCTCCACCCGCCCTCGTGGTTCGAGACGGCCCAATGGGTCTCCTTACCATGAGGGCTAGTCTCTGCCGTTTGGGCTGTGGCCTAGGGCGTTGTCGGCCTGCTCCGCCTCATCCTGAGGTGCATTTCGGAGCGAAGCGTAGAAATGCCTCGAAGGACGAGGCGGCCCCGGTCACCCAAATAGGAAGATTAAATATTCTGATCCATCGTCTCGGCCGGAATTTCATCGGCGCGATGGATACGGACGACCACGGCGGGTACGCCGGCAACCGTGCAGTGTGGGGGAACGGGCTTCACAACGACGCTGCCGGCGGCGACCTTGCTGAAGGCGCCGACTTCGATGTTGCCGAGGATCTTGGCGCCGGCGCCGATCATGACGCCGTGGCGGATCTTCGGGTGACGGTCACCGCTTTCCTTGCCGGTGCCGCCGAGGGTAACGTTCTGCAGGATGGAGACCTCATCCTCGATAACGGCCGTTTCGCCGATGACGATGCCGGAGCCATGATCGAGCATGATCGATGTGCCGATCTTCGCGGCCGGGTGAATATCCGGGCCGAAGACGAGCGAAACGAGGTTGGATAGCCAGCTGGCAATTTCCGTGCGGCCCTCTGTCCAGAGGGCATGGGCGATGCGGTGCGTCTGCAGGGCATGGAAGCCCTTCAGGTTCAAAAGCGCGTGCAGATAGGTGGTGCAGGCGGGGTCGCGGGTTCGCACGGCAACGAGATCCGCTTCGGTCGCCTGCAGGATGGCGGGATATCGCGTCAGCACGTCCGACAGCAGCGACAGCATGTCGCCATGCTCGATCCTGACGACGCAGAGCCGGGCGGCCAGCACCTTGGCAAGGCTCTCGGCATTGGAGCTTCCGGTGAGCAATTGCGCCTGCAGCACCGCGGCGAGCGTCGGCTCGCGCGCCGCCAGTTCGGCGGCTTCGCAACGGATCACGTCCCAGACGTTTTCGGCTGGCGCAGGCGTATTCCCGACAATTGCCGTTCCCGACTGAGGCATGACCCTGTCTTTCTGCTTAACCGGATACGTCGACGATGCCGCAATCGCCGGCTTCCGAGGCGAAGGCGAGCAGCTTGCCGGATTTGCTCCAGCTCATCGATGTGATCGCACCCTTGCCGGGACGACGCAAGAGCGCTTCCTTGGCGTCGCCGAGGCGCACCGCGAGAATCATGCCGTCGATGAAGCCGATGGCGAGGATATCCTCGGCGGGATGGAACTTTACAGAGGTCGCCATGATGTTGGCGCGGGTGCCGAGTTCGAGCGGCGCCTTGCCCATCGGCCCGTCCTTGCCCTGGAAGGGCCAGACGATCGCCGCGGGAGCACCCGAAGAGGCAAGCCATTTGCCCTTGTTCGACCAGGAGAGCGACTTCACCTTGGCGGGATAGCCGGTCATGCGCATGTGGCGTGCTTCCGCGCCCGGCTTCGTGTCCAGCTTCCAGCCATGCAGCGCATTTTCCTGCATGGTCGTGACGATAAACTGGCCGTCGGGTGAGAAGGTGACGCTGGTATGGGCGCCCTTCCATTCGAGATTGACCGGCTGGGCGCTCATGCCGACCCAATGCAGCGATACGCCGTTATACCGGGCAACGGCGATGCGAAGGCCCTTGGGCGCAAAGGCGATGCCTTCGACGGTGCGCTCCTCGGCAAACTCTTTCGTCGTGCCGTCGGAAAGGCGTACGAAGGTGCTCTTGCCATAGGAATAGGCGACGGCACCCTGCGGACCGGCCGCAAGTTGGCTGATCCATTTGCGTGGCGCTTCGGCGAGCGTCGTCGCGCTGCCGTCGGCCGCGATCCGCAGCACTTTGCCGTCTTCGCCGCCCGAAATCAGGCTCTCGCTATGAGGATCGCGGATGCAGGTCAGCATTCCCTTATGGGCTTCGGTGATCTTCTCGCCGCCTTCGAGGCGGTGGATCGCGCCGGCGGCGCTGGCGAAGAAGGGGGTGTCACCTAAAAATTCGACGGCCAGAACATGGCCGTCGATATCAAGCGGAGCGACAGTCGGCATCAGGCGGACGCCTCGCACGCCTTGAAGCTGGCTTCCAGCTTTTCGCGGTCGAGTTCGCGGCCGATGAAGACGAGGCGGCTCTCATGCTTTTCGCCGTCTTTCCAGGGGCGCTGATGATCGCCCTCGATGATCATGTGCACGCCCTGGACGACATAGCGCTCCGGATCGTCCTTGAAAGCGATGATGCCCTTGAGGCGAAGGATGTTCGGCCCCTGCGTCTGCGTGACCTTCTGAACCCAGGGGAAGAAACGCTCCGGGTTCATCTCGCCGCCACGCAGCGAAACCGACTGTACGGTCACGTCGTGGATCGGCGACAGGCCGTGGTGATGATGGTCGTGATCATGGTCATGGTCATGGTCATGGTCATGGTCATGGTGGTGATGGTCATGATCGTGGCCATGATGATGGTGATCATGGTCGTGATGGTGATGATCGCAATCCGGGCCGCAGACATGATCCTCGTGGCCATGCTCGAGGAAGTGTGGATCGTTCTCAAGCGCACGTTCTAGATTGAAGGCGCCCTGGTTCAGCACGCGGGCGAGTTCGACGCCGGAGCGGGTCGTCTTGTAGACACGGGCAGCCGGGTTGATGGCGCGGACGATGTCCTCGATCTGGGCGAGCTCTTCCGGAGAGACGAGATCGGACTTGTTGATGACGACGACATCGGCAAAGGCGATCTGGTCTTCGGCCTCGCGGCTGTCCTTCAGGCGCAGCGGCAGGTGCTTGGCGTCGACGAGCGCAACGACGGCGTCGAGTTCGGTCTTGGCGCGGACATCGTCATCCATGAAGAAGGTCTGGGCGACCGGAACCGGATCGGCAAGGCCGGTGGTTTCGACGATGATGCCGTCAAAGCGGCCGGGGCGGCGCATCAGGCCCTCGACGACGCGGATAAGGTCGCCGCGAACGGTGCAGCAGACGCAACCATTGTTCATTTCGTAGATTTCTTCGTCCGACTCGACGATGAGGTCGTTGTCGATGCCGATCTCGCCGAATTCGTTGACGATGACGGCGTATTTCTTGCCGTGGTTTTCCGAAAGGATGCGGTTCAGCAGCGTCGTCTTGCCGGCGCCGAGATAACCGGTGAGAACGGTGACGGGAACGGGCTTTTGCGTGGCTGTTTCGGTCATGGGAGCCTCGAAATATGGAAGGTTGCCCCGGGGAGCAGACATTGGTCGGGTTCCATATAAGGAGTTGGAGGCGTCAGTTCAAAGGCTTTTATATGTTATAAGATCACATTGGGTTGCGGGCGGCCGGATTGGCTGCTCGATTACGTCAGCGTCGTTGCATCGAATTTGTCGACATCTTCGAGCAGTTCGACGAGACCTTTGACGGCATGGGCAATCAGCCTTTCGCCCTTTTCAGCCGTCGCCGCACCCGCATTGCCGGCGACGCCGTGCTTACCAAGATCGGACATCTTCCAGCCGAAGGCATGGGGGCCGTAGGCGCGCAGATGCTTGAAGCTCTTGATGAAGTTCGATTGGCGCGACGGGAAGTTTTCCGCCTTCGACATGTCGACCTTTTCGGGATGGAGGGCGAGCATGACCGACGTCTCGATATCGCCGCCATGGATGTCGATCGCCTTGTCCTCCGGTGCGATCAGCCCGTCCGGCACGCCGAAGCGGGTCCAGCTGGTCGCGACCGCCAGCATATCGAAGCGCACGCGCGCTTCAGTGGCGACGATGGTCATCAGCGGCGAGTTGCCGCCATGGGCGTTCAGCATGACGAATTTGCGGATACCGAGCCCATTCAGCCGTCCGGCGATGTCGAGCCAGCGCCTGACCGCCTCGTCGAAGGCCAACGTCTTCGTGCCGGCCACATCCATATGTTCGATGGAGTAGCCGATGGATTCGACGGCGAGGAAGGTAACGGGTAGATTTGCCGGCAAGGCAACTTTGAGGCGTGAGACGATTCCTTCGGCAATGAGCGTGTCGGTTTCGAACGGTAGATGCGGTCCGTGTTGCTCATAGGCGGCAAGTGGCAGCACGGCGATCCATTTTGATCGCTCTTCAGTCGTCAATGTTTCATCATTGTCATCGAAACATGGCAAAGGATGCGCCATCTGAGGGTGTGCCTCTTGTTTATGTCAATAACCTGCGCAATGTCATAGCGTGATGACTTCGCGGCGAAAAGGTCAACGGAATCACAATGGGCAAGAAGAACAAGGTCGGGAAGAAAAGTAAGTCAGGTAAGAAGAAGGATCACCGTGACTACACGCTTGCCGATCTGTCGCCGGCCTTGACGCAGGCGGCGCGATCCATGCGCACGGTGATGACCCGCAGCCTGACGGCGAGCGGCCTGTATGCCGGACAGGATGGCGTCATTCTCGCGCTTGCGGCGACTGACGGGCTGCCGGCCGGTACGCTGGCGCAAAAGCTCGGCGTCAAGGCACCCACAATGACGCGCACGATCGGCCGTATGGAGGCACAAGGCTTCGTCGAAAGGCGGCCGGATGCTGACGATGCCCGCCTGACCAAGGTTTATCTGACCGAGGCAGGGCGAAACAGCGTCAGCGAGATCGAAAGTTCGGCGGCGAGCTGCGATGAGCTTGCGACCCGCGGCTTCTCGGAAAAGGAAATCCGCTCGCTCGTGCGCCTGCTCAAGACGATCGAGCATAATCTCCAGGCCGGCGATGACGACGAGGATGATGAGGAAATCTGAAAAATCCTTAAGAATTCGAGTTGCGCGACGCGATTAAAGCTTTTAATTAAAGATTTTAAAATTCCGGAATCGTAAAACGAACGGAATATGTTTACGGCTGCGTTTCACTGGGGAGGGAGCGCGTGGCGCAAAAGATTAAGCTTTCTACGATTGCGGAAACGCTGGGCATTTCAACGGCAACCGTATCTTTGGCCTTACGCGATAGTCCATTGGTCGCGGCCAATACGCGTGAGAAGATCAAGGATCAGGCCCGCGCGCTGGGCTATATCTATAATCGCCGCGCGGCGAGCCTCAGGACATCGCGGTCGGGCATCATCGGCGTCGTCGTTCACGACATCATGAACCCCTTCTACGGGGAAATCCTGAAGGCGATCGAAAGCGAGCTCGACCGCAGTCGCCATACGTTCATTCTCTCCAATCACTATGATTCCGTCGAAAAGCAGCGCACGTTTGTCGAGACGCTGCTGCAGCTTGGCGGCGACGGCGTCATCATGTCGCCTGCGATCGGAACGCCGCCGGAGGATTTCGAGCTGGCGGAAGAAAACGGCATGCCTGCCATCCTGGTGGCACGCCAAATCGATGCGCTGGACCTGCCGACCTATCGCGGTGACGACAGCTACGGCATTTCGCTTGCGACCAACCATCTGATCAGCCTTGGCCATCGCACCATTGCAATGATCGGCGGCACGGATCAGACCTCGACAGGGCGCGACCGCTATCAGGGCTATGTCAATGCTCTGCGCAAGGCGGGCATCGAGGTTGATCCCAATCTGCGTATTCCCGGCGCCCGCTCCAAGCAGGGTGGCTTCGAGGCGGCGGTGCACTTCCTGTCGCTGCCGCAGAAGCCGACGGCGGCTGTCTGCTGGAACGATCTGGTCGCCATCGGCCTCATGAACGGCATTTCACGCGCCGGTCTCGTCCCCGGGCGGGACATTTCCGTCACAGGCTATGATGATCTGGAGGAGGCGGCGATCGCAACACCTGCGTTGACCACCGTCTGGAATGGTCAGGCCGAGGTCGGGAGGCTTGCAGCGCGCGCGCTTTTGGATAGGTTGGCAGGAAGCCATGAGCCGGATGGTATTCATCTTATCAAGCCGGAAATGCGCATTCGCCAGTCCACGGCGCCCTACAAAGCTCGCTAGAGCGTTTCAGCATTTCACTGAGTCGCTCTTCTCATTGATTTAACGCGATTCCGGACGGAAAGCCGCTACGCATCTTTCCGGAATTGTTTTCGTCGCGACGAACCTTATCTCAAGAGGAAAGATCCATGTCCGATAATCGCATCGCCGTCCTCGTTCCGGGGAAGATACACCCGCGTGTCCTCGAAAGGCTTGGAAAGCAGTTTGATATTGTTTCGGCCGAACGCGATGGTGACCCGAAGATCGATGCGGAAACCGCAGCCCGCATCCGCGGCGTTGCCGTTGCGGGCGGCTTTAATGCCGGCTGGATCGATGCCCTTCCCAATCTTGAAGTCATCGCCAATTTCGGCGTCGGCTATGACGGCATCGACGTCAAGCACGCTGCCTCCAAGGGCATTATCGTCACCAATACGCCTGATGTCCTGAATGACGAGGTCGCTGATACCGCGATCGCCCTGCTGCTGAACACGCTGCGACAGTTCTACAACGCCGAAAGCTGGCTGCGCGAGGGGCGCTGGGCGAAGGAAGGAGCCTTTCCGCTCTCGCCCTTTTCGATGAAGGGACGCCGCATCGGCATCAACGGCCTTGGCCGCATCGGTCTGGAAATCGCGAGAAGGCTCGAGCCCTTCAAGGTAAAGATCGGCTATCACACGCGCTCGCCGCGCGACTCCCTGCCTTACGACTACTATCCGACCTTGAAGGAAATGGCGCAGTCGGTGGATACGCTGATTTCCATCGTGCCGAAGACGCCGGAGACGCATAAGGTGATCAATGCCGAGATCCTGTCAGCGCTCGGGCCGCAAGGCGTGTTCATCAATGTCGGCCGCGGCTGGTCCGTCGATGACGACGCGCTGATCGCCGCCCTTGGCAATGGCACGCTTGGCGCTGCCGGCCTCGACGTTTTCTATGACGAGCCGAATGTCCCGGCCGGCTATCTCTCGCTGCCCAACGTTTCGCTGCTGCCGCATGTGGCTTCCGCCTCGGTGCCGACGCGCAATGCCATGGCCGATCTCGTCGTCGACAACGTCATCGAATGGTTCGCGAAAGGCCAGCCGCTTACTCCAGTACCGGAAACACCGGTCAAGCCGCGCGGCTGATCAGACGGCCTTTTGCGGATGGGGGGCGGTCGTGTGCCGCTCCTTGTCCGAAGCATAGTCGCGCACGGCATCGCCGAAGGCGGTGAAGAGCTTCAGCGACGGCGAATCCGTCTCTGCCCAATATTCCGGATGCCATTGTACGCCGACGGCAAAGGCCTTGGCGCCGATGACGGAAACGGCCTCGATCGTGCCGTCTTCGGCGAGTGCCTCCACCTGCAGTCTCGGCGCCGTCTCGGCGATCGCCTGGCGATGCAGCGAGTTGACGCGGACTTCGCCAGGACCGACGACGCGGGCGATGCAGGAACCTTCCTTGACGAAGACGCTTTGGCGGATCGAATACATCGTGTCGCGGTCGACATTCGGCGGCTTGCGATGATCCCAGATGCCCGGCTGCTCCTGGATTTCGCTGGCGAGCGTGCCGCCGAGAGCAACGTTCAGCTCCTGAATGCCGCGGCAGATGGTGAGCATGGGAATGGCGCGTTCGATGGCGCGGCGGATGAGAGGAAGCGATGTCGCATCGCGCGCCGGGTCGAAGGGGCCATCGCTCTCCCTTGCCTCCTTTCCATAGAGAGACGGATGCACATTGGTTGCCGAACCGGAAACGAGCAGCCCGTCGACACGGTCGAGAATGGCGTCGGCATCGTTGTCGTGCTCAAGCGCGGGGACGATCAGCGCCATCAAACCCGCAGCCTTCACGGCAGCGCGCACATATTGCAGCTGCACCGCATGCCAGCTCGTGCCATCGAACTCGCGGATATCGGCGGGAATGGCGATGATCGGTCTGGACATGCAAGGCTCCGAAGGCTGCAAACGCTTGTTCATTGGACCTCTGGACGATCATGGTGTCGATCCGAAGGCAGATTTATGTCTTACGAACTTACGCGAATACGGCCTGGGCGGCAACGCGCAGTGGTTTTCAGGAGGCTTCGTTTCGGCTCCTTACGTGGATGTACAGGAATCGCCATAATGCGGTGCAAGAGCAAACTTGAAAGACCGTGTGCGGCATGGTTAGTTCCATCGCTTGCGCCATGACGGGGAGCGTGCCGTTCCCCAGCAATGCCGTCCGTATGGGAGAATTCGATGGATCGCCGCTCCTTCATAAGGCGGGCAGGGACCGTTGGCGCAGGCGCTGCCGCCTCCGCGCTTGCGAGCCCGGCCGTTGCCCAGGAATATCCGAAGATCACCTGGAAGATGACCTCTTCCTTCCCCAAGAGCCTGGATACGATCTATGGCGGTGCGGAGGATATTGCGGCGCATGTTTCCGATGCGACCAACGGCAATTTCGTCATCCAGACCTATGAGGCCGGTGAGATCGTGCCCGGTGTGCAGGCCGCCGATGCAGTCAGCGCCGGCGCCGTCGATGCTGCGCATACCTGCTCCTACTATTTCTGGCAAAAGGACCCGACCTATGCCATCGGCACGGCGCTGCCGTTCGGCCTCAATGCCCGGCTGACCAATGCCTGGTTCTACCAGGGCAACGGCAACAAGCTGATGAACGAGTTCTACGCCACGCAGGGCATCTTAGGATTGCCCGCGGGCAACACCGGCGCGCAGATGGGCGGCTGGTTTCGCAAGGAAATCAATACGCTCGACGATCTCAAGGGCCTGAAGATGCGTATCGCCGGCCTGGCCGGCAAGGTGATCGAGAAGATCGGCGTTGCGCCGCAGCAGGATATCCCGGTCAACGGTGTCTATGATGCGCTGAACAAGGGTACGGTCGATGCGGCCGAATGGGTCGGTCCCTATGACGACCTGAAACTCGGCCTGCAGAAGATCGCCAAATACTATTATTATCCCGGCTGGTGGGAAGGTGGTGCCGTGGTGCATGCCTTCTTCAATCTGGAAAAATGGAATGCCTTGCCGAAGAGCTATCAGGCGATCCTCGGCGACGCCTGCGCCTTCGCCAACACCAATATGCTGGCGAAATACGATGTCAAAAATCCCCAGGCGCTGAAGGATATCGTGCAGCAGGGGGTGACGCTCAGACCTTTCAGCCAGGAGATCATGGAGGCCTGCTTCCAGGCGGCCAGCGCACTCTATGCCGATCTCTCCAAATCCAACGATTATTTCAAGCGCATCTATGAGGATCAGGTCGCCTATAAGAAGGATGCCTATCTTTGGATGCAGCTTTCCGAGTATACTTTCGATACCTTCATGATGATCCAGCAGCGGGCGGGCAAGCTGTAATCGTATTTCATAAGTCTTTTGTGATATATTGTTTTCTTTATTAGTGCTTTAAACATTATATCCATGGCAAAGAGAGCCGGGAATCATTGCGTCAGCGCAGTGCTGATCATAATCCAGCTTCAACTTAAGCTGCCGCTTTGATTGGAAAATCTGTCCGAATGGGCTCTGTTCGGGCAAGTAAATTTTAAAGGGTTTCCACTAGGGTGTCCGCCGCATCAGGGGAAGTCTGAATGAAGCCTCCAAGCCCGGACACCGTGCCGACGGATATTTATCTGTCGTTCGTCAGTTCGCTTTTCGGAAACCGCAAAACGCTCATCACGGGCGTGGTCGTTCACATCCTGACATATGCCCTCGTTTTCCTGGGCACGCATGCCGGCATCTATCTGGCCTTTTGCGTGGCGTTTGCGGTTGTCTTTGGCTTGCGCTTCCGTTTGTTCCAGCTATTTGATGCCGCGGACAAGAATGGCTTCACGCGCGCTGATATTGCCGGCTGGGAAACGCGCTATGTGATCGGCGCGGCGGCGACGGCGGCCATCCTCGGCATCGGCAGCGGCTATGCCATCCTCATCCTGCAGAATCCGTTGGCTGAATTCATCTGCATCGCCGTCACGATGGGGTCGATGGTGTCGATCGTCGGCCGCAACTATGGTTCATCTCGGGCGGTCGATCTTCAGATTCTGGCCTGCTGCGTGCCGATCGTCATTGCCTGCCTGCTGTTGCAGCAGCCTTACAAGGCAATCGCTTCCCTGATGCTCATTCCTTTCGGACTGACGACGCGCGCAATGGCGAATGGCATGCGCGAATTTCTCTACAGGAACATCATCGCTTCGCGCGAGATATCGCTGATTGCCGACAGATTCGATACTGCGCTGAACAATATGACGCACGGGCTGTTCATGCTGGACGCCGAGAACCGAATTCTGGTCGTCAATCGCAAGGCATGCGAGCTCCTCAATTTCGCCCATCCGGAGCGGCTCAAGGACTGCGAATTCGATGTTGTGCTACGCTATGGCGCCCGTCATTCCTTCATCGACGGATCGCTGCCCGGGCTCATCCAGCGGCAACTGGCGCAGCTCGTCAGTGGCACGCTGTCGCGAACGCTCATTCAATTCAACGAGGATCAGTTCCTTGAGTTTTCGGCCAGTCGCCGTGCCGATGGGATCGTCATCCTGATTTTTGAAGATGTGACGGTGCGTATTCGGGCAGAGCGCAAGATCCTGCATATGGTGCGCTATGATCCTTTGACGGGGCTGCCGAATCGCGAATATTTCATGGATCTGGTCAAGGAAAGGCTGGCTGCGCGCAAGCGGGAAAGCCGCATCGGCATTCTGGTTCTCGATATCGATGACTTCAAACACGTCAACGATACCAAGGGGCATGTTGCCGGGGACCGCCTGCTGGTCGCCATAGCCGAGCGCCTGAAGCAGCTTGCCGGCACCGCAGCGATTACCGCTCGTCTTGTCGGCGATCAATTCGTGCTGTTCTTTCCGAATGAAGACGATGTCCCGGATATCGATGCCCGCATCCGCACCCTGCATGCGGCGATGGCCGGCACGTACAGCGTGGAAGACAACAGTTTGCGGATCTCCGTCAGCGGTGGATACATGACCATGTCCAACCGGGAGTTTCGCCCGGAGGAGTGGCAGATCAAGGTCGATCTCGCGCTCTTCGATGCCAAGTCGCGGCTGAAGGGCGGCTGCAGCGCCTTCGAGCAGGAGATGGACGCACGCTATGTCGAGCGGCAGAAGCTGAAGGATGATTTGCGCGAGGCGGTGGAAACCGGCAGGCTTCAGGCCGTCTACCAGCCGATGTTCACGCCGGATGGCTCCCGCATCGAGTGCTGCGAGGCGCTTGCACGCTGGATTCATCCGGAAAAGGGTTCGATCCCGCCCGATCTCTTCGTGCAGGTTGCCGAGGAAATGGGTATCGTTGCCGGCATCACCCGCTTCATGGTCAACCAGGCCTGCAAGGATTGCGCTTCATGGCCTGCGCCGCTCGCGGTTTCCGTCAATCTCTCGGCACAGGATCTGCGCAATGGAGAGATTGTCAAAATCGTCATGGCGGCGCTTGATGCGTCGGGATTGGCGCCGTCCCGCCTGCACCTCGAGGTTACCGAAAGCTGCCTGATGGATGAGGTGGCGACCGTTCGCTCCATCCTCGCCGATCTGCGTGCCAGAGGCATCACGATTGCGATCGACGATTTCGGAACGGGATTTTCGAGCCTCAGCTATCTTGATACCCTGCCGGTGGATGTCGTGAAGATCGACCGGTCTTTTGTTCGTGACATCACGACGGACAGCCGCCGTTTCAAGCTGCTATGCGGCATCGTCGATCTTTCCCGCGCGCTCAGTCTTCATATCGTGATCGAAGGAGTCGAGACGTTGGAGCAGTTGGCGCTGGTCGTCGAGCGGAATCTGGCGGATATCATCCAAGGTTATGTATTTTCGCCTCCGGTGCCGCAGGAGCAGGTTGTCGAGAGGGTGGCTAGTCTTAATCGGCGGCAGTTGGGTGTCGGCAGAAACCTGCCGTCCGATGCCACGACCTAGCCGGCGGCGAAGTGTCGATTGGGCATACTCGAAATCCACCAGCGATTCCGTTAGCCTATGTCCGCCTGCGACCTTCTCGTGCATTGCATTTTTCCTCGCTTTGTGTAACGCCTCGGTGGAGGAAATCGGTTGCGGTAATCTCCTTACGGGTTACCACAGCTTTTGAGGACGAACTCCAGCCGCCGGTTCATATCGTCTGTCGGGGGAGAGGATTGAGGGGAGAATTCTAAATGGCCGAACATCATACCGGACCGGCTGAAACCGGCGCTGCCATGGACTACAAGGAGCATGAGAAGACCTATAATCTTTTCATCTCGGGCGCCAAGGTCGGATCTGCGATCGTTGCCGCGTTGCTGATCGCCATGGCGGCCGGTTTCTTCGGCCATGCCGGCTTCCTCGGCGGCGTCCTGATCTTCATCGTTCTGACCATCGCCAGCGTCGTCCTCTTGCGCTGATATTACAGCGCTGACCGATGTCGGGCCGATCGCCCGCGCTTTCCCATGATTCTGCAGGCTACAGCGCCGCCGCATTCAGGAGCGGCGCCGTCTGATGCGAGGTGTCGTCGTTGAGCAATCTGGTTTTCGTGGCCAAGGAAAGCGTGGCGGAGGAGACGCGTGTTGCGGCTTCCGTTGAAACGGTAAAGAAGATGCGGAGCCTCGGTTTCGATGTCGTGATCGAAGCCGGCGCGGGTGGGTTGTCGCGCATCCCGGATGCCGAATATGAAGCCGCCGGTGCGCGGATCGGCTCCATCAAGGATGCGAAAGCCGCCGATGTCGTGCTCAAGGTCAGGCGGCCGACGAGCAAGGAGATTTCCGGTTACAAGAACGGCGCCATCGTCATCGCCATCATGGACCCTTATGGCAATGAGGCGGCGCTTGCCGAGATGGCGCGTCGCGGGCTGACGAGTTTCGCCATGGAACTGATGCCGCGCATCACCCGTGCGCAGTCGATGGACGTCCTTTCATCGCAGGCAAACCTTGCCGGCTATCAGGCCGTCATCGAGGCCGCGGCCGTTTATGACCGGGCACTGCCGATGATGATGACCGCGGCGGGTACCGTGCCGGCGGCGAAGGTGTTCGTCATGGGGGCAGGGGTTGCCGGCCTGCAGGCGATCGCCACGGCGCGGCGTCTCGGCGCGCAGGTCTCGGCGACCGATGTCCGCCCGGCAGCCAAGGAACAGGTCGCCTCGCTCGGCGCGAAATTCATCGCGGTCGAGGACGAAGAGTTCAAGGCGGCTGAAACCGCTGGCGGCTATGCCAAGGAAATGTCGAAAGAGTATCAGGCCAAGCAGGCCGCGCTCGTCGCCGATCACATCGCCAAGCAGGATATCGTCATCACCACGGCGCTCATTCCGGGGCGGCCGGCGCCGCGCCTTGTCGGGCGTGACATGCTGAAGGCGATGCGTCCTGGCGCCGTTGCGGTCGATCTGGCCGTGGAACGCGGCGGCAATATCGAGGGCGCCGAATATGGCAAGGTCGCCGAGGTCGAAGGCGTCAGGGTGGTCGGCTATCCCAACATGTCCGGGCGGATCGCAGCCAGCGCATCGGCTCTCTATGCCAAGAACCTCGTCACTTTTCTGGAAACGATGGTGGACAAGGATACGAAGAGCCTCGGCCTCAATCGCGCCGACGAGCTGATCAAGGCGACGATGCTGACCGATGACGGCGAAGTCGTGCACCCGAATTTCGTCGACCCGGACCAGGCGACCGTCAACAAGGGAGATCTCTGAGATGGCCAGCCAAGCAATGGACCAGGCACTCCAGCAACTGAACGATGCCGTTGCCGCCGTCACGACCGCCGCCGCGCAGGCGCCCGAGGTCGTCAGCGCCGCGACGGGCGGTGCGATCGACCCCTTCGTGTTCCAGTTGGCCATCTTCGTGCTGGCGATTTTCGTCGGCTATTACGTCGTCTGGTCGGTGACGCCGGCCCTGCACACGCCGCTGATGGCGGTCACGAACGCCATCTCCTCAGTCATCGTCGTCGGTGCATTGCTGGCCGTGGGCATTTCAGCAAGCGGTCTCGCCACGGGCTTCGGCTTCGTGGCGCTGGTGCTCGTCTCGGTCAATATCGTCGGCGGCTTCCTTGTCACCCAGCGCATGCTGGCGATGTACAAGAAAAAGGACAAGTGAGGGCGGCATGCTGAGCAATATCGCGGCTTTCCTCTATCTCGTCTCCGGCGTGCTGTTCATCCTGGCACTGCGCGGGCTCTCCCATCCAGCCACCAGCCGGCGCGGCAATCTCTATGGTATGATCGGCATGGGTATTGCCATCGCCACCACGCTGGTACTGGCAACTCCATCCTTCGGCGGCTTCGTGCTGATCATCCTCGGTCTTGCAATTGGCGGCGGCGCGGGCGCCTACATCGCCCGCGTCATTCCGATGACGTCGATGCCGCAGCTTGTCGCAGGCTTCCACTCGCTGGTGGGTCTGGCGGCGGTCCTCGTCGCCGCCTCGGCGCTCTATACGCCATCCTCCTTTGGCATCGGCGAAATTGGCCATATCCATACGGAAGCCCGCATCGAAATGGCGATCGGCGTCGCGATCGGCGCATTGACCTTCACCGGGTCGATCATCGCTTTCCTGAAGCTCGACGGACGTATGTCCGGCAAGCCGATCCTGCTGCCGAACCGACACGTCATCAACGCCGTCCTGCTCGCGTTGATCGTGTTCTTCATCGTCGGTCTTGCCGCAAGCGAAAGCCACTTCGATTTCTGGGCCGTCGTCGTGCTTTCGCTCGCGCTCGGCGTGCTTTTGATCGTGCCGATCGGCGGCGCCGACATGCCTGTCGTCGTGTCGATGCTGAATTCCTATTCCGGCTGGGCCGCCGCCGGTATCGGCTTCACGCTCGGCAATCTCGCGCTCATCATCACCGGCGCGCTTGTCGGATCCTCGGGTGCGATCCTGTCCTACATCATGTGCAAGGGCATGAACCGCTCCTTCGTCTCAGTCATTCTCGGCGGTTTCGGCGGTGAGACGGCTTCGGGCGGAGCGGACAATTCCGACAAGACCGTAAAGCTCGGCTCGGCCGAAGACGCCGCCTATCTGATGGCGAACGCCTCGAAGGTCATCATCGTGCCGGGCTACGGCATGGCGGTGGCACAGGCCCAGCATGCCCTGCGCGAAATGGCGGATAGGCTGAAGGCGCATGGCGTGGAAGTGAAATACGCGATCCACCCCGTTGCCGGCCGTATGCCAGGCCATATGAACGTGCTGCTCGCCGAAGCCAATGTGCCCTATGACGAGGTCTTCGAACTCGAGGATATCAATTCGGAATTCGCCCAGGCCGATGTCGCCTATGTCATCGGTGCCAACGACGTCACCAATCCGGCGGCGCGCGACGACAAGACCTCGCCGATCTATGGCATGCCGATCCTCGATGTCGACAAGGCGAAGACCTGCCTTTTCGTCAAGCGTTCGCTCGGCTCCGGTTATGCCGGCATCGACAACACGCTGTTCTACAAGGACGGCACGATGATGCTTCTGGGCGACGCCAAGAAAGTGACCGAGGAAATCGTCAAGGCGATGAACGAGTAAGCCGCTTCTGTGCTCGCAAGGGCGGCGGTTCTGCGCTCAGCTCCTTTGACGCTCCATCATGTTGCGTGGTGCTGTCAGTATCCAGACGAGGCCAGCCGGACGGAAACTGACCTCGACGTGGCCGCTGAAGGATGCCGCGGCATGGGTTTTCGTGACGGTGGTGCCGAAGCCGGTATCGCTCGGCGGTTTGACCGGCGGACCGCCACTTTCGGTCCAGACGAAGCGGATCATGGTGCCGGTTTCACCAACTTCGTTCGTCCATTCGATGGTGATCTTGCCCTCCGGCGCGGAAAGCGCGCCATATTTCACCGAATTGGTGGCAAGCTCATGCAGGACCAGCCCGAGATTCTGCACTGCCTCCGGCTTCAGCAGAAAGTCATTGCCGAGAACGTCGAGTTGCTGAGGTCCTTGTAGGAAAGTCGCGAGATGGATGTCGATCACGCGGCGCAGCGACACGCCGGACCATTGTTCGCTGGTCAACACCTCGATCGATCGCGCCAGGCCCTCCAGCCGGTCGGCGACGGCGCGCTGGAACGTATCGACGCTGTCCGTCTGTCGTGCGAGCTGACGCGTCATTGCCTGGGCGAGTGCCAGCAGATTCTTGGTGCGGTGGACGAGTTCGTGCATGACGAAATGCAGCCGGTCCTCCGTGACACTGCGGTCGAAGGATGCGTTGGAAAGCGCAACGGCCACCTGGTTTGCCTCGATAACGCTGGTGTCGATCGGCGCCACGATCTCGCCGCGGCCCATGCGGTCCGCCATGTCGGCAATGTCCTGTATGGTGGTGCGCACCTGACGTGCCAGGGCATAGACGGCAATCAGCGCAATCAGCAACAGCGTCACACCGCCATAGATCAGAAAGCGCCAGGTGCTCATCAGCGAGGCCTGTGCAGAGGCGATCGGACCCCAGACGACGGCCTTCCAGGACCAGCCTGAGATTTGCGCATAACCGAGCACCGCGTTCGGCAGGACCTTGTCATCCTGATAGACGCCGCTGGAGGCAATCAGCTTCGGCAGAATGTTCTTATTGAATGGGTCGCCCGGGGCGAGGGTGGTCGGGCCACCGGCGGCAACGACATGGCCGGATTTGTCCAGAACGGCGGCGGACCAGCCAGGCGGCAGGGCTTCCGTCGTCACGAGCTTGGCGAGCTCGTCGGCATCCTGTGTGACCGCCAAAGCGGCGCCGGCCGGCGAATGTTCGAGGGGCAGGGTGACGTTATAGACCCAGCGGCGGGCGGTCGAGCCGATGAAGACATCGGATGCTTCGATACGGCCGGAGTCCAGCGCCGATTGCAGCGCGGCGATGTTGCCGGTCTTGCCGAGTGGCTTGCCAAGCGGCCAGCGGGTATTCAGCCGGAGCTGGCCATCCTTTTCCATAAGCAGCACGAAAAGCGAATCGGTGCGCAGGACCGTTTCCGTGCGGGCGAAGAAGGTGGCGATGTCGTTTCGCTCAAGCTCCGGCGAGGAAGACAGGAGCCGCAACGTCGTCGCCATGTCCTGCAATTGGCGATCGATGACGCGCGAGAGCGCCTGTGCATCCTGAACCGTATCGCCCTTCAGAGCATCGCGTTCATTATCCTCGAGTTGGACCAGAAGCAGCGCGACGAAGGCGAGAATAGGCAAGGCAATCGCCAAGGCTATGGCGATCAGATAGGCACCAATCGACGCTTTCGGAAAATGCGGCTTCCTCATGGGGCGATCAACCGATCGTGCCTCCATGAGGGTTCGACGCGCTGGCAAACGCGAAGAGAATGGTATTGGTCATCATGCCAAGCGCCCCCGTGCCCAGATCCGAGCTACATGCTCCTGAAGCGCCATGTTAGGGCTCGGTAATTTTCGTTGCAACATCTGAAAAGTCATTATTGCGAAATCGTAAGCGATCTCGGGTATTTACGACTGTGGCAATGCATCCCTGAAGTTGCGCTGACAAGCCTTGTGTTCAAGCTAGGCAAAGCGTGAGAGACGGAAGGGGGCAAGCTCGTGAGCTTCTCTACCATCGACGATCTCCTGTGCAGCGAGCAGGCCGACGAGCGGCGCCAGCGTGACGCCGGAGTGGAGAACTGCGAGGTAGAGGCTAGGCGCCGCACCGACACGACCCAGAATCGGAAGGCCGTCTCTCGGCGTCGGGCGATAGCCGATGGTATGGAAATCAAGCTCTAGCGCTTCGCCACCTTTCAAAGTCGCTTTGACTCTGGCGAAAAGATCGTCGGCCGCCGCTTGTGGATCGCTGCCGGGATCGGTGCCGCCGAAGTCGCCGCCGGCGATGATTCGCCCCTCCGCCGTTTGGCGCAAATGCAGCTCCGGCGCCATCACCAGACCGTTCAACATTTTTTGCACCGGGCGGGAATGGACGATGAGTCCCGGAGGTGTTTCCAGTGGCACGAGAATATCCGCCGAGGTCGCAAGTGCCGGCGTGCCCGCGCCGGCGGCCAGAACGATATGATCGGCGCGCATCGGCCCTTCGCTCGTTTCGATGCCAATAATCCGCTCGCCCTCTCTGAGCAGGCCTTTGACCTCGACGCCGGATGACAGGATTGCTCCCTGACGGCGGGCGTCTTCCAGCAGCAGCTCGGCCGCCGCAACAGGTTCGACAGCGCCTTCCTCGGCGACATGCAGGGCATAATCCGGCGGATTGACGAGGCCTGGTTCGATCATCGCGCTCGTCGCCCGGTTGACCGGCTGTATGCCATAGCCCCAGCCATGGTGCTGAGCGGCATAGGCATCGAGCTTTGCCTCGGGCAGGTCCCAGCACAGGCTGCCGCACCAGGACAAGGGAATGCGAGGCAGATCGCCTTGAAGCCTCGACCATTCAGCCATCGAGCGATGACGGATCTGGAAATAGAATTCCGGATTGCCCCAGCTCGCATTGATCCAGGCGAAGGAGTTCGGGGTCGCAACGCCGCCGATCTGCTGAGCGACCACCGTCACGGATGCGCCCTTGCGACCGAGATGCCAGGCGATGGAGGCACCGATGATTCCGGCGCCGACGACGATGACTTTTTGCGGGGAGGGCATGTCTTGGTCTCGCTTGAACGGGTGAGCCGAGACTACAGCATGTCGCGCGAAAGTGTGCAGTGGTTTTGCGATAACGACATGCACAAAATCAAAGAGCTAAAGCTCAAGAAGCGAATTTGCAGGATCGCGATGCGCTTTAGGTTTTGCCTAGGCAAAGAAAAGCCGCCAGGCAGGGACTGCCGGCGGCTGAATGTCTTGTTTCGCTACGCGCCTATATCAGGAGCCGGCACCGACACGCGCCAGGCCATCCCTGGCGGGCTGGTAGTTGGGATCGAGATTGACGGCGTGCTGATAGGAACGGCGCGCTTTCACCTTGTCGCCCTTGCGCTCGTAGACGAACGCCTGGTTCGCCCAGGATTCGGCGACCTTGTTATTCAGATCGATGGCATGGTTGAAATCGGCAAAGGCGTTGTCGTCGTCGTTCTGCGCGAGATAGGAAATGCCGCGGCTGTTGTAAGGCTCCGGCGAATTCGGCGAGAGCGAGATCGCCTTGGAGAAATCGTCGATTGCCTTGTCCTGCTGATTGCGCTTCTGGAAGATCACGCCGCGGCCGTTATAGGCGCGCCCATCCGTCGTGCCCAGGCTGATGGCCTTGGAATAGTCGTTGAAGGCGTCGTTATCGCGCCCGGACTGGCGATAGAGGTTGCCGCGGCCGATATAGGCGACATCGTAGTTGCCATTGATCTGCAGCGAGGCGTTGTAGTCTGCCACTGCTTCCGGCAGCTTGCCCATGTTGCGGTAGATGAGCGCGCGGTTGGCATAGGCCTGATAGAACTTCGGATTGAGCTGGATCGCCTGATTGAAGTCGGCAAGCGCGCGGTTGAAATCGCCGCCGCGGCCATAGGCCGTGCCGCGCACATTGTAGCCTTCCGGATCCTGCGGATTGGCATTGATGACCGATGTCAGCGAGGCGATGTTCTCTGAGGAGCCTTGCGCCTTGTCGATCTGGATCACGTTGTCGGTGGAGGCGGTCTGGCAGCCGGAAAGGCTGATTGCGGCAAGTATCGCCAAGGCAGGCAGGGCCGCGGCGCGCTTCGAAACGAGTAAGGAGAGGTTCGAAGTGCGGAACTTTACGGAAGTCGTCATTGCCATTATCGGGTTCGCTTTCCCCATGCGTCATATCAGGCTGTTCTGATTTAATCCGATTTGCGTAGAGAATAAATCAAAAAGGCGGCGGCGAACGACTCGCCCCCGCCACACATGCATCTGAAAACGTCGAAAAAACGGCGATTACTTGGCAACAAGGCCTTCGCGCTGAGCGCGCTTGCGAGCAAGCTTGCGAACGCGACGAACAGCTTCAGCCTTCTCGCGAGCACGCTTCTGCGACGGCTTTTCGTAGTAGTCGCGCATCTTCATTTCGCGGAAAATACCTTCGCGCTGCATCTTCTTCTTGAGAGCGCGGAGAGCCTGGTCGACATTGTTATCGCGGACAAGTACCTGCACGAGAATCACGTTCCTTTGGTTTGGTTGATGCCAGCGGCGACGGCAGCGCCAGGAGGCAAAAATATAACGTTCGCGAAGCCGCAGCCTTGCGATTGGTTAGGCGAGATAGCAGATCGGTTTGTCAAAGTCTAGCCAGATCGTGAGTTTGCGGGGGAAAAAGCTAGTTGTCGAGTACCGAATTCAGCCAATGATGTCTGTGGCCTTCACGGAAGCTGTTGAATAGGCGATTGGCGGACGCTGATGTTTGCGACATTGACATGCTTGTGTGAGTATTTCGGATCACTGTCATTTCGGGTGTCACGAGGATTGCGCGATTCGAGCAGTTATCCGAAGCCAGGGGGAATCGCCTTATGAAATCGCGTCGCTTTGTTGCCGTTGGGATATTGTTTGCAGGGTTTGCGCTTGGTCTTGTGGTTCTCACTGCGACGCTTGCGCCTGCCGCGGCCGGCGAAGTGCGACTCGGCAAGAATGTGCGCATCGGTGGTCATGATTTTTCCAATCAGACCTACGACAGCAAACATCGTGCGAGAATCTATCTTTACAATGGAAAGCCGCGGAAAGAGGGATGCGTCTGGCGTAAGGATGGCCATGGTGGGCATGTGAAGGTCTGCCATCTGCAGCGCAGATAGATCTGCTAGCATTCGTGAGCAGGCGGCTCGGCCGCTCGGCAATTTTAACCGTGTCGAAAGACGGTCCTGAATGCGTCGCAAAAGAGCCGTTGTGTCGGTTTTTGATTTGCGATTTGTATGACCCACAAGAAGGGCGTCTTGCCTGAAGGAGTTGAGGGCGAATGCGTAAATACTCGGTTTTTGCCGTGGCACGGGAAGCGATGCGGGCTCACAAGGGCTGGGAGGCTCAGTGGACCTCGCCGGAGCCGCGCAAGGAGTATGACGTCATCATTGTTGGCGCCGGCGGTCACGGCCTGGGTGCGGCTTACTATCTCGCCAAGGAGCACGGCATCACCAACGTCGCCGTCATCGAAAAGGGCTGGCTCGGCGGCGGCAATACCGGCCGCAACACCACCATCATCCGCTCGAACTATCTCTATGAAGAGAGCATGCACATCTACGAGCATTCGATGAAGCTCTGGGAGGGGCTGTCTCAGGATCTCAATTATAATGTCATGTATTCGCCGCGCGGCGTGATGATGCTGTCGCACAATGTGCACGACCAGCAGTCCTTCAAGCGGCATATCCACGCCAACCGTCTCTATGGCATTGACAACGAATGGCTGACGCCGGAGCAGGCCAAGGCCTATTGTCCACCGCTCGATATTTCGAAGACGGCGCGCTATCCGATCAACGGCGCTGCCCTGCAGCGTCGCGGCGGTACGGCGCGCCACGATGCGGTCGCCTGGGGCTTTGCCCGCGCGGCTTCCGACCGCGGCGTGCACATCATCCAGAATTGCGAAGTGACCGGCATTCGCCGCGGCCCTGATGGCCGCGTCACCGGCGTCGAAACGAGCAAGGGTTTCATCGGCGCCAAGAAGGTCGGCGTTTCCGCAGCAGGTCACACCACCGTCGTCATGCAGATGGCCGGCGTGCGCGTACCGCTGCAATCGAGCCCGCTGCAGGCGCTGGTCTCGGAACCGCTGAAGCCGATCTTCCCTTGCGTCGTCATGTCGAACACGGTGCATGCCTATATCTCGCAGTCCGACAAGGGCGAACTCGTCATCGGCGCCGGCACCGACCAGTACAACTCCTATAGCCAGACCGGCGGATTGCAGATCATCACCCACACGCTGGATGCGATCTGCGAGCTCTTCCCGATGTTCCGCCGCGTGAAGATGATGCGCTCCTGGGGCGGCATCGTCGACAACACGCCGGATCGTTCGGCGATCCAGTCGAAGACGCCGGTTCCGGGGCTCTATGTCAATTGCGGCTGGGGCACGGGCGGCTTCAAGGCGACACCGGGTTCGGCCAATCTCTTTGCGCATCTGATTGCCCGCGACGAGCCGCATAAGTTCAACGCCGGACTTAATCTTGATCGCTTCCGCACCGGCCGTCTGATCGATGAGGCGGCAGCCGCCGCCGTGGCGCACTGATGCCGGCGGCGGTCGGGATCTTTCTTGCCGCGGGGCTTTCACTGCCGGCAGGAGCGATCGTGACCGCAGTCAACGATCTCGTTCCGGGGGTCAAGGATTTTCGTATGCAGGTGATCCACAAGGCGAAGGATGAGGTCGATTGGCCCTTCGTGGCAGAAAGCGGCGTGCTTGCCTGCGCCAAGGTGCTGAACAAGCCGGCGGTTTATTTCGTGCCCGACCAGAAACCTGAGGCAACCAGGGCCTTCGTGCTCGATACGGATCTCTTCGGCATGAGCCTGGTCAATATAGGGATGACCAACGTGCTGAAACCCTATGGATCGCTGGAGGCGCTGCTGAAGCGCATAACCCCTTTCGTCACCATGGGACGGCGGCTTTGCGCACAGCCTCCCGGCACAAGCCTTACAGGCTCCGAGCTTTAACACAGGTAGAAAACGATGCTTTTGATTTACTGCCCCTATTGCGAGGAAGAGCGCTCGGAACTCGAATTCCGCAACGCCGGCGATGCGCATATCGTGCGGCCGGCCAATATTGCCGGGATCTCGGATGAGGAGTTCGAGGAATATTTCTTCCTGCGTGACAATCCGAAGGGTCTGATCTTCGAGCGCTGGCGGCACATCCATGGCTGCGGCCGCTTCTTCAATGCGGCGCGCGACACGGTGAGCGATCATTTCTACCGCACCTACAAGGCCGGCGAGCCGAAGCCCGATCCGGCGACGCTGCGGCCGGGTGCCTCCGAGCCGGCGGCGCAGCAACAGAACGAACAAAAACAGACGGCACAAACAGAGGGATTTGCTGAATGAGCGGCGCCAATCGTATCGCGGGCAAGGGACGTCTGACGCCGGCCAGAACCGCTCGCTTCACTTTTGACGGCAAGAGCTATACCGCGCTGGAGGGCGATAGCGTCGCTTCGGCATTGCTTGCCAACGGCGTTCATCTCGTCGGCCGTTCCTTCAAGTATCATCGTCCGCGCGGCATCCTGTCCGCGGGCGCCGAAGAGCCGAATGCACTGCTCGATATCTCCCGCGATGCCGCGCGGCGGCAGCCGAACGTGCGCGCCAGCGTTCAGGAAGTCTTCGATGGCATGAAGGCGCAGTCGCAGAACCGCTGGCCGTCGCTTGCCTTCGATATCGGCGGTGTCAACAATCTCATGTCGCCCTTCTTTGCGGCCGGCTTCTACTACAAGACCTTCATGTGGCCGAAGTCGGCCTGGAAGCACATCTATGAGCCCTTCATCCGTCGTGCCGCCGGCCTGGGTGTCGCGCCGACGGAAGAGGATCCGGATCACTACGCCAGCCGCTATGCCCATTGCGACGTCCTCGTCGTCGGCGCCGGTGTTGCCGGCCTTTCCGCAGCGCTGGCTGCGGCCGAGACGGGCGCCAAGGTCATCCTCTGCGACGAGCAGCCGGAGGTCGGCGGTGCGTTGCGCTTCGACACCGGCACCAGGATCGATGGCGTCGAGGGCTATGACTGGGCGCAGGCTATCGTTGCCAAGCTCAAGGCGATGCCGAATGTGGAGGTGCTGACCCGCACGACGGCCTTTGGCTATTACAACCACAATTTCTTCGGCCTTGCCGAGCGCGTGACCGACCATCTGGCGAAGCCGGGCCGCGATCTGCCGCGCGAACGCCTGTGGCAGGTCCGCGCCAAGCGCGCCATCCTGGCGACGGGCGCTATCGAACGCCACATGGTATTTCCAAACAACGACCGTCCGGGCATCATGCTCGCCTCGGCCGCACGCGCCTATCTCAACCATTACGGCGTCACAGTCGGCGCGAAGATCGGCGTCTACACGGCGCATGACTCCGCCTATGAAGCTGCTTTCGATCTGAAGCGTGCCGGGGTTTCGGTTGCTGCCATCGTTGATAGCCGTGCGCGTCCCGGCGAGGCAGTTCTGGCAGAGGCAAAACGGCTCGGCATCGAGGTGATGACCGATTACGCCGTCATAGACACGGCCGGCAAGCTTCGCGTTTCCTCCATGACCGTGGCGCGCAACGGCAGCTCCGCCAAGCGCAAGATCGCCATCGATGCGCTGCTGGTGTCTGCCGGCTGGACGCCATCCGTTCATCTCTTCTCGCAATCGCGCGGCAAGCTGAAATTCGATGCCGAGAAGCAGCGCTTCTTGCCAGGCACCTATGTTCAGGATTGCCTTTCGGTCGGTGCCTGCAACGGCACGGATGGCCTGCAGGCCGCGATCGAGGAATCACTTGCCGCCGGCGAGCTGATGGCTCGCGCCACCGGCGCCACCAATGGCGGCGAAAAGATCCAGCTTCACGCCGAGCAGGCCTTCGAATGGACCGGCGGCATGATTGGCGCTGCCGAAGGTGCTGGACCGGACACGAATGCCAAGGCTTTCGTCGATTTCCAGCATGATGTCTGCGCCAAGGATATCCGCCTTGCCGTGCGCGAGGGCATGCACTCCATCGAGCATATCAAGCGCTTCACCACCAACGGCATGGCGTCCGATCAGGGCAAGCTTTCCAACATGCACGGGCTGGCGATCGCCGCCGAAATGCTCGGCAAGGATATTCCGCAGGTTGGTCTCACCACCTTCCGCGCACCCTATACGCCCGTTACCTACGGCACGCTGATCAGCCATTCGCGCGGGTCCCTCTTCGATCCCGCCCGCAAGACGCCGATGCATGCCTGGGAAGAGACGCATGGCGCGATCTTCGAAGATGTCGGCAACTGGAAGCGTGCGTGGTTCTATCCGCGCGCCGGCGAGACCATGCATCAGGCCGTCAACCGCGAGTGCCGTACGGCGCGCGAAGTGGCAGGCGTGTTCGATGCCTCGACGCTCGGCAAGATCGAGGTGGTCGGTCCTGACGCGGCTGAGTTCCTGAACCTGATCTACACCAATGCCTGGGATACGCTGAAACCCGGCCGCTGCCGCTACGGCATCATGACCCGCGAGGATGGCTTCGTTTACGACGACGGCGTCGTCGGGCGCCTGGCCGACGACCGCTTCCATGTGACGACGACAACAGGCGGTGCGCCACGCGTGCTGCATCACATGGAAGATTATCTCCAGACCGAATTCCCGCATCTGAAGGTTTGGCTGACGTCGACCACCGAGCAATGGGCTGTCATCGCCGTGCAAGGGCCGAAGGCGCGTGAGATCATCGAGCCGCTTGTCGAGGGGCAGGACCTGTCCAACGAGGCCTTCCCGCATATGAGCGTGGCCGAGTGCAAGGTCTGCGGCGTGCCGGCGCGGCTGTTCCGCGTCTCCTTCACCGGTGAAGTCGGCTATGAAATCAACGTGCCGGCCGATTATGGCCAGTCCGTGTGGGAAGCCGTCTGGGCGCGGGCCGAGCCGCTGGGCGCTTGCGCCTACGGTACCGAGACCATGCACGTGCTGCGCGCCGAGAAGGGCTACATCATCGTCGGCCAGGATACCGACGGCACTGTCACGCCTGAGGATGCCGGCCTTGCTTGGGCCGTTTCCAAGAAGAAGACCGATTTCGTCGGCATCCGCGGCCTGAAGCGGCCGGATCTCGTCAAGGAAGGGCGCAAGCAGCTCGTCGGTCTCGTAACCCGCGATCCAAAGGTGGTGCTGGAAGAGGGCGCGCAGATCGTCGCCGATCCGAACGAGCAGAAGCCGATGACCATGCTCGGCCATGTCACCTCTTCCTACTGGTCCGAAAATCTCGGCCGCTCCATCGCCTTTGCGCTGGTTGCCGGCGGACGCGAGCGCATGGGCAAGACGCTTTATGTGCCGATGCCCGACAAGACAATTGCCGTCGAGGTGACGGATCTGGTGTTCTTTGATAAGGAAGGAGGCCGGATCAATGGCTGATCTCGCTACCCGCAGACTGCCGCTCACTGGCCGCCATGGCGGCTCCTCGACAGTCCGGTTGACGCCGGCAGCCCCTGCGAGCCGCATTTCGCTGCGCGCGCCTGCCGATTCTGTCGACGGTCTTTCGCAGGCGCTTGGGCTTCAGCTGCCGACCCGGCCGAAGACCTCGGCCAGCGGCAACGGCCGTCATGCACTTTGGCTCGGCCCGGACGAATGGCTGGTCATCGATGAAAACGGTACCGATCTGGTGGGCGCGGCTGGGTCGTCCGGCGTGTTGCATTCGGCCACCGATGTCTCGCATCGCAATACCGCCGTCATCGTCTCAGGCCCCGGCGCGGAAGCGACGCTTGCCGCCGGCTGCCCGCAGGATGTTTCGTTGGGGGCATTTCCTGTCGGTGCCTGCTCGCGCACGCTGCTCGGCAAGGCGGAAGTCGTGCTTCTGCGGCTCGACGAGGAGACATTCCGCCTCGAAGTGTGGCGTTCCTTTTCCGACTATGCCTTCGGCCTGCTTGCAGAAGGCGCAGAGGATGCGGGCCGTTAGGCTTTACAGGCTTTCACGCGCAAGGCTGATTCAATATCGGCTTATGGCGTAACATTGACAGCTGATGGCAATCGATCTTGTTTGCCATCAGCTTTGGTCGCATAATGGTTGTATCGACGAGGTGAAAGCACTCGCCTTTAACCCGTGCACTCGGACGCGCGACACAAAGGTCATGCCCATGGGCTCTGACAAAGACGGCCTTGAAGTTGATTCTAAGTCGTGGACCGGAATAGGATATGACGAAAGCGCACAGCCGGACATGTCAAGTAAATTTAGCGCTTTTGATCGCTTTCGAAACTACTTCAAGCTTTTTATAATTGTAATAATATTGCTCAATGTAATTCATTTGGTTATTGGCGGCAAAATTTCCTTTGATATCATCTCCATATATCATGCGTTAATATTCCAGATACTCGAAATCTTAGGCGGAATAGCGCTGATTTTTGTGATTGTACTTAGGGAGGAGATCCGCTCCGCCCGGAACAAATTCTAAGATTCCTCGGGTCGATCCTTCGGGTCGAACTGCGATATGGTCGTCCATGTCGCGGTCAGCGCCGGCTTGCGTTCGTTTTCGATCTCCACGGTCACGTCATAGGTCAGCATCAGCATATTGGCGCCGCGCAGCCGGGTTTCGGCGAGTGTGAAGTGTCCGCGCACCCGCGCGCCGCACTTGACCGGCGACATGAAGCGGATCTTTTCGAAGCCGTAGTTGATACCCATGGTCTGCTCGCGGATCTTCGGCAGGCCGCTGTAGTTCATCGCCGAGAGCAGGGAGAGCGTCAGGAAGCCGTGAGCAATGGTGCCGCCATAGGGCGTTTCCGCCTTGGCCCGCTCGGGATCGACGTGGATGAACTGATGATCGAGCGTCGCATCGGCAAAGGTGTCGATCATCGTCTGGTCGACAGTGATCCAGTCGGAAACGCCAATCTCGGTTCCCACAAGTTTCATGATCTCAACAAGCGAGATATCGCCGGGCATTCCATCCTCGTCGGTCTGTGTCGTCAGAATCCTTTCTGGCGAATCGGGACGGAAAGTGCAACCGCGATCAGTTTTCGAGAAGGAAGGCGACGGAGCGGGCGGGAATGGCGATCTGCTCCCCGGCTGGCGTTTCGCCCGCCGTCGTCAGCAGGGACCAGCCGTTTTCGGAAGCCGGCAAGGCGATGGAGCGTTCGTCCGAGGCGCGGTTGAAGACCATCGCAAGCCGCGTCGATCGGCCGCTGGCGCGATCCTCGGTCCGGATTGCCATGCCGAGCAGGCTCGCTTTCGGCGTTTCCCAATCCGATACCGTCATCGGCGTCCCCGCGCCCGAGAACCAGAGCACATCGCCATCGCCGCGAAAGAAGTCCATCTGACCGAAGGCGGCGAGGCGGCGGCGCAGGCCCGCAAGCCAGGCGGTATGGCCAATCAGTTCCTCGTCCAGCGACTTCCAGTCCATCCAGGTGATGGCATTATCCTGGCAATAGGCGTTGTTGTTGCCCTGCTGGCTGCGGCCGCCTTCGTCGCCTGCCGTGAGCATGATCGTGCTGCGCGTCGCAAAGAGCGTCGACAGCATGGCTTCGATATCGGTGCGGCGTTTGTGTTGGATCGACGGATCGTCCGTTCGGCCTTCGATGCCGTTGTTCCAGGAGAAGTTTTCGTTATGGCCGTCGCGATTGTTCTCGCCATTGGCCTCGTTGTGCTTGTTCTCGTAGGAAACGAGGTCCATCAGCGTGAAACCGTCATGGGCGGCAAGGAAATTGACGCTGCGCGTCTGCGTGCGGCCGTCGCGGCCGAAGGTGGTGGAGGAGCCGGCAAGGATCGTTGCCAGATCGCCGACGCCGGCATCGCCGCGCCAGAAGCGGCGCAGATCGTCGCGGGCGCGGTCGTTCCACTCGAGAAACGGCGTCGGAAAACGTCCAAGCTGATAGCCGCCGGGACCGATGTCCCAGGGCTCGGCGATCATGATCCGATCCCTGAGGACGTCATCCGCCAGCATGGTGCGCAGCGTCATGCTGTCGGGATCGAAACCCTTGCCGTTGCGGCCGATCACGGTGGCGAGATCGAAGCGGAAGCCGTCGATGCCGGCATAGCGGACGAAGTGGCTAAGGCTGTCGACGATCAGCTTGCGCGTCGCCGGCTGATCGCAGGCGACCGTGTTGCCCGTGCCCGTGTCGTTGACCAGCGTGCCGGGCTGATCCGGCAGGTGACGGAAGTAAGTGGGGTTGTCGAGGCCGCGCAGGGACAGTGTGGGTCCCTGACGGTCGCTCTCGCCGGTGTGATTGAAGACGAGGTCCAGGATGACGGCAATGCCTTCGGCGTGAAGGGCAGCGACCGTGTCGCGCAACTCCTTCATGCCGCCGGGCACGAGACGAGGATCGAGCGCCATGAAACCGACGGGATTGTAGCCCCAGCCATTGGTGAGGCCTAGCGGCGGCAGGTGCCGTTCGTCGATCCATGCGGTGATGGGCATGAGCTCAATGGCGTCGATCTGCAGGCGCTTGAGATGGGCAATGATGGCGGGATGGGCAAGGGCGCCCACCGTGCCGCGCTGTTTTTCCGGTACATCCGGATGCAGCATGGTGAACGGCTTGACGGCGATCTCGTAGATCAGACCCCCGGGCTGAAACAACGGCTTGGCCGGCTTGATGGCGACGTCGCGCGAGACGATCGCCTTCGGCATCAGGTCCCGCGTGTCTTCCCCGAACGTTCCAAGGCGCGCGTCGTATTCGAACGGTCGATCTATCTCCTTGGCATAGGGGTCGACCAGCAGCTTCGACGGATCGAACCATAAGCCTTGGTCGGGATCGTACGGGCCATAGGCGCGCAAGCCGTAGCGCATGCCTTCCCTGGCATTCTCAACGAAAAGACGATGCTCGTCGCCATCGCGAGCAAGCGGCAGCCGCACGATTTCCTTCTTGCCCTCCGCATCGAACACGCACAATTCGATCCTCTCGGCATTCCTGGACCAAACGGCAAATTCAACGCCGTGATCGGTGAGGGTGGCGCCAAGGGAGCGGATTGTCGGTTCGGACATGCTCGGGCTTTCTGGCTGGATATCTAAAGATCGCTCCCTCTGCCCGCGTGCGGAGAGAGGGCTAGGGTGAGGGGCGGTGCGTTCGGCAGATTGTGCAGTCGTGGTGAATTTCGATAAGGCCCCTCATCCGACCAGTCGCCGCTTTACTTCGTTCAGCCGCTCCTGGCCACCTTCTCCCCGCATTTGCGGGGCGAAGGGGCTTAAAAACCAAAACTCAGGTGATAACCGTCGGCGTATCGCGGCCAGTGCGGCCCTTGATATCGGCGATCTCCTGGGCTGCCACGATGAGATCGGCCAGCGCTTCCTGGGTCTCGATATTGTGACGGGTTGGATCGGCCTCGTAGCGCTCGATATAAACGCGCAGCGTCGCGCCCGTCGTGCCGGTGCCGGAGAGGCGGAAGACGACGCGGGAACCGCCCTCGAACAGGATGCGGATGCCCTGATGCTGGCTGACCGACTTGTCGACCGGATCGTGATAAGCGAAGTCGTCGGCGGCGGAAACGGTGAGGTCGCCGATCTTCGTGCCCGGTAGCGTCGGCAGCTTTTCGCGCAGCGCCGTAATCAGACCATTGGCGGCATCGGTGTCGACGCCTTCATAATCGTGGCGGGAATAATAGTTGCGGCCATAAGTGGCCCAATGCTGCGTCACGATATCGATGACGCTTTCGCCGCGAACGGCAAGGATATTGAGCCAGAGCAACACGGCCCAGAGCCCGTCCTTCTCGCGAACATGGTTGGAGCCGGTGCCGGAGCTTTCCTCGCCGCAGATCGTCGCCATGCCGGCATCGAGCAGGTTGCCGAAGAATTTCCAGCCGGTCGGCGTCTCATAGATGCCGACGCCGCGCTTCTCGGCAACGCGGTCGGCAGCACCGCTGGTCGGCATCGAACGGGCAATGCCGGCGATGCCGTGTGAATAGCCGGGAGCAAGATTGGCGTTGGCAGCAAGGATTGCCAAGCTATCGGACGGGGTGACGTAGATGCCCTTGCCGATGATGAGATTACGGTCTCCATCGCCGTCCGATGCTGCACCGAAGTCGGGCGCATCCTCGCTCATCATGTCGTCGTAGAGCTCTTTGCAATAGACGAGGTTCGGGTCGGGGTGATGACCGCCGAAATCCGGTAGCGGCAGGAAATTGCGCACCGATCCGTCCGGCGCGCCGAGACGGATCTCGAAGATTTCCTTGGCGTAGGGGCCGGTGACGGCGCTCATCGCATCGAAGTTGAGGCGGAAGCCGAGACTGATCAGATTGCGAATCGCGCCGAAATCGAACAGCTCTTCCATGAGGGCCGCATAATCTTCGACCGGATCGATAACCGAGACGATCATGCCGCCCACATCCTCGCGAGCGATGCGGTCGAGGTTGATGTCTGGGAAGTCGGCAATCTTGTAGCTGTCGATCACCTTGGAGCGCTCGTAGATGGCGTCGGTGATCTTTTCAGGCGCGGGGCCGCCATTGCCGATGTTGTACTTGATACCAAAATCTTCCGTCGGGCCGCCGGGATTGTGGCTGGCCGACAGGATGATGCCGCCAAACGCTTTGTACTTGCGGATGATGTTGGAGGCTGCGGGCGTCGAGAGGATGCCGCCCTTGCCGACCATCACCTTGCCGAAGCCGTTTGCGGCGGCCATCTTGATGGCCTTCTGGATGACTTCGCGATTGTAGTAGCGGCCGTCGCCGCCGATGACCAGGCACTTGCCCTGATAGCCTTCGAGCGAATCAAAAATCGACTGGATGAAGTTTTCCGCGTAGTTCGGCTGCTGGAATACGGGAACCTTCTTTCGCAGGCCCGAAGTGCCGGGTTTCTGATCCGCGTAGGGGGTAGTCGGTACAGTTTTAATCATCGGGTTAAGCGCCTCTCGAGACTAGACTGGAGTAGAGAGCGACATAGCGTTCTGCGCTCCTGCCCCAGGATACGTCGGATTTCATGCCCTGCTTTTGCATCTGCGTCCAGACCTTTCGATCCTGGAAAAGATGCATGGCACGGCGCACGGCTTGTAACAGCCCCTCCGCGGTGACGGGCGAAAATTGAATGCCGGTTGCGACTTTTGCCTGCAGCGCGGCATGGTTGGCGTCGATAATCGTATCGTTCAGCCCACCCGTTCGCGCAACGATCGGCAGGCAGCCGTAACGTAAGCCATAAAGCTGCGTCAGGCCACAGGGTTCGAAGCGCGAGGGGATGATAATTGCGTCACAGCCGGCCTGCATCAGATGCGACATGGGTTCGTTATAGCCGGCTGAAACGCCGACGCGGCCGCGATGACGGCCAGCCGCGGCAAACAGTGCGCCTTCCAGCGCCGGATCGCCAGCCCCCAGAATGGCGAGCTTGCCGCCCATGTGGACGATCTCGGTGGCGACGCTTGCCAGAAGGTCCATGCCCTTCTGCCAGGTGAGCCGGCTGACGACGCAGAAGATCGGACCATCATCATCGTCGAGGCCGAAATGCTCGATGACGCGCTGGCGGTTCAAGGCACGATCCTTCAGCGTCGTTGCATTGTAGGTCTGGGCGATCATCGGATCGGTCGCAGGATTCCAGATGTCATCGTCGATGCCGTTGACGATGCCGTAGAGATTGTAGGCTTTGCTGGCGATGACGCCTTCGAGACCCATGCCGAATTCCGGCGTCAGGATTTCCTCGGCATAGGAGGGACTGACGGTGGTCAGGGCATGCGCCGTCTGCAGCCCGCCTTTCAGGAAGCCGACATCGCCGTAATATTCGATGCCTTCCATGGAGAAGGCATGCGCCGGCAGACGCAGGCCGGGGAAGATATCGGCGCCGAACTGGCCCTGGAATGCGATGTTGTGAATGGTCAGAACGCTCGGCAGTTCCGGCGTCGGATAGTAGCGCATGTAGACCGGCACCATCGCCGATTGCCAGTCATGCGCATGCACGAGATCCGGCCGCCAGCCGGGCATGAGGCCTGCGGCAATCTCGGCGCCGGCCAGGGACAGCGCCGCGAAACGCCGCCAGTTGTCGGGATAGTCCTTGCCCGTCGCATCGACATAGGGGCCGCCGGTACGGCTGTAATAAGCGGGGGCATCGAGCACCAGGAAGGCAATGCCCGCGTGCTCAACCTCGAGAACGGTCGCCGGCTCGCCGAGGAGATCCGGAAGCTCCAGACGGGCAACCGGATCGCGGATGGCTTTCATGACGGCGGGATAGCCCGGGATCAGGGTCTTGGTTTCGACCCCATAGGGCTGTAATGCGATAGGCAGGGCGCCGGCGACATCGGCCAGGCCCCCTGTCTTGATCAGGGGGAAGACTTCGGACGAAACCGAGAGAACCTTCATAAGTTACAGATCCAGTTTGTCGATCATCGATTGGGTGATCAGGCAGATGCCGCTCTCCGTGCGGCGCCAGCGTTTGGCATCCAGGTCCGGATCTTCACCGACCACCAGACCCTCGGGAATGGTGACGCCATGGTCGATGACGACATTCTTGAGCTGTGCCCGGCGGCCGATCTTGACGCTTGGCAACACGACGGCACCCTCCAGCTTGGAGTAGGAATTGGCGCGAACACCGGTAAAGAGCAGGCTGTTGTAGAGGCTCGCGCCGGAAATGATGCAATCGCCGGCGACGACGGAGGAGACTGCAGAACCGCGGCGGTCCTCGTCGTCATGGACGAACTTGGCCGGCGGGCTGATTTCCGCATAGGTCCAGATCGGCCAGGACTTGTCGTAGATGTCGAGTTCCGGCACCACGGCGGTCAGGTCGATGTTGGCCTGCCAATAGGCATCGATCGTGCCGACATCGCGCCAATAGGCTTCGCGCTCGAAATCCGAGCGAACGCAGGACTGCGTGAAGCGATGGGCGACGGCTTTGCCGTTCTTGACGATATAGGGAATGATATCCTTGCCGAAGTCGCGGCTGGAATTCGGATCGGCCGCATCGCGCTTCAGGCATTCGATCAGGAATTTGGTGTGGAAGACATAGATGCCCATGGAGGCAAGCGCAAAGTCCGGATTGCCCGGAATGCCGGGCGGATCGGCCGGCTTTTCGACGAAATCGATGATCTCGTCCTTCTCGTTGACATGCATGACGCCGAATCCGACCGCTTCCATGCGCGGCACTTCGAGGCAGCCGATCGTCACCTGTGCGCCGGAATCGACGTGCTGCTGCAGCATCCATTCATAGTCCATCTTGTAGATGTGGTCGCCTGCGAGGATGACCATGTATTCCGGGCCATAGGGCTCGATGATGTCGATGTTCTGGTAGACGGCATCGGCCGTGCCTTCGTACCATTGCGTTTCCGAGACGCGCTGCGAGGCCGGCAGGATATCGAAGCTCTCGTTTCGCTCCGGGCGGAAGAAGTTCCAGCCGCGTTGCATGTGGCGGATCAGCGAGTGCGCCTTGTACTGCGTCGCGACGCCGATGCGGCGGATACCGGAATTGAGTGCGTTGGACAGCGCGAAATCGATGATCCGGGTCTTGCCGCCGAAGTACACGGCTGGCTTGGCACGGCGGTCGGTCAGTTCTTTCAGGCGGCTGCCGCGCCCCCCGGCAAGAACGTAGGCCATGGCATCGCGTGCCAGCGGCTGGAAACGTTTTTCTACCATTTTATTCCTCCCTGTCCGTAATGGTCTCAAAATTCCGGTTCGAGCATGATCGTCGCTAGTGGAGGCAGCGTTATGATCGCTTGTACGCCTCCGCCTGCATTCACGGCCTGGACACGCCCGCCATTCCCCTTGCCGCTGCCGCCATAAATGTCGGCATCGGTATTCAATATCTCGCGCCACCGCCCCTCAGCTGGCAAGCGCAAGGTGTAGTTCTCACGATAGACTGGCGTGAAATTGGTAATGACGGCGACCGGCTTTTCGCCCGGCGCCTTGCGCAGCCATGCAAAGACCGAGTTTTCGAAATCATCGACCACAAGCCATTCGAAGCCGTCGCCCTCGCAATCGCGAGCATGAAGTGCCGGCTTGCTGCGATAGGTGAAATTGAGATCACGAACGAGGCGGCGCATGCCTTCGTGCATGCGATATTGCAGCAGGTTCCAGTCCAGCGCGCGCTCTTCGCTCCACTCGCTCCATTGCGCGAATTCCTGGCCCATGAAGAGCAGCTTCTTGCCGGGATAACCCCACATGAAGGCATAGTAGGCACGCAGGTTGGCGAATTTCTGCCAATCGTCGCCGGCCATCTTGGCGATCAGCGATCCCTTGCCGTGGACGACTTCATCATGCGAGAGCGGCAGGACGAAGTTTTCCGAGAAGGCGTAGATCAGGCCGAAGGTCAGCTCGTTGTGATGATATTTGCGATGCACGGGCTCGCGGGCGAGATAGCTCAGCGTGTCGTGCATGAAGCCCATGTTCCACTTGAAGCCGAAGCCAAGCCCGCCCTCATGGACCGGCTGCGATACTTTCGGCCAGGAGGTCGATTCCTCGGCGATGGTCATGACGCCCGGATGCGCGCCGTAAAGCCGAGTGTTCATCGACTGCAGGAAGCGAACAGCCTCGAGGTTTTCGTTGCCGCCATATTCGTTCGGGATCCACTCGCCGTGCTTGCGCGAATAGTCGAGGTAGAGCATTGAGGCGACGGCATCGACGCGCAAACCGTCCAGGTGGTATTTTTCTGCCCAATAGAGTGCATTGTTCAGCAGATAGGCGAGCACTTCGGTGCGGCCGAAATTGTAGATCGCCGTATTCCAGTCGGGATGAAAGCCCTTGCGCGGGTCTTCATGTTCGTAAAGGGCAGTGCCATCGAACCAGCGCAGGCCATGTTCGTCCGTCGGAAAATGCGCCGGCACCCAATCGAGAATGACGCCGATGCCGACCTTGTGGCAGCCGTTGACGAAGCGGGCGAAGCCTTCCGGCTCACCGAAGCGGGCGGTTGGTGCATAAAGGCCGGTCGTCTGATAGCCCCAGGACGGATCATAGGGATGTTCGGTGATCGGCAGGAATTCGATATGGGTGAAGCCCATGTCGACGCAATAGGGGATGAGGCGCGAGGCGAGTTCGTCCCAGGACAGCATCGAGCCGTCGTCGCGGCGCTGCCAGGAGGCGGCATGCACCTCGTAAATAGAGATCGGCTGGCGGCGCTGATCGACGCTTGCCCAATGTTCGCGGTGCGCGGAATCGTCCCAGATCTGAAGCAGTTCGTTGGCGGTGACCGAAGCCGTCTTCGGGCGCAGCTCGCTGCGTCGGGCAAAGGGATCGGCCTTCAGCGGCAGCAATACGCCGTCCTGGCCACGGATCTCAAACTTATAAGCAACCCCGGCCGGCACATCCGGGGCGAAGATCTCCCAGATGCCGCTGTCGGAGCGGAAGCGCATGACGTGCCGGCGGCCATCCCAATTGTTGAAATCGCCGACAACCGAAACGCGCTGTGCATTCGGTGCCCAGACGGCGAAATGAAAGCCCTGGACGCCCTCGTGCTTCATGGGGTGGGCGCCCATCTTGTCGAACAGGCGCAGATGCGTACCCTGACGAGCGAAGTAATCGTCCATTGGTCCAAGAACCGGACCGAAGCTGTAGGGATCGGTTACCGCCCATTCGGCATCGCCGCGCCGGGCGCGATAGCGGACCGGCTGCTGCTTGGCAAGTTTGACGTCGCCGGAAAAGAAGCCTGCCGGATCGAGGCATTCGAGCTCGCCGATGACGGAGCCGTCGAGCGCCGTGGCGGTGACGGCTTCAGCACCAAGGATGAAACAGCGGGCTACATAGCCTTCGTCCGTCTTGTGCACGCCGAGAACGGCGAATGGATCGGAATGGGTGCCTGCGAGAATTGCAGCAATATCCACTGCCGAAATATCGCTCAAGCTTGTGCTGTCAGCGGGCTTTTTCGGCTTTTTCATCCGGCTCTCCAGATTTCCTTGGCGTATTGACGGATCGTCCGGTCGGAGGAGAACCAGCCCATGCGGGCGGTATTGTTGATCGTCTTCGCGTACCATTCCGACGGGTTGGCCCAGAGAATATCGACTTCGCGCTGTGCCGAGGCGTAGGCATCGAAATCGGCGGCAACCATAAACCAGTCGTGGCTGTAGATGCCGTCGATCAGGCCGGCGTAGCGGTTGCGGTCGTCGGGAGAGAATACACCAGAGGCGATGGCCGAAAGTGCTTGAGCCAATTCGCGCGAACGCTCGATGATGGCGCGAGGATTGTGACCGTCGCTGCGCAGGTTGGCGACCTCATCGGCCCGCAATCCGAAGATGACGATATTGTCCTCGCCGACATTATCTCGCATTTCGACGTTGGCGCCATCAAGCGTGCCGATGGTCAGCGCGCCGTTGAGGCCGAACTTCATGTTGCCGGTGCCGGAGGCTTCCATGCCGGCGGTCGAAATCTGTTCGGAAAGATCGGCGGCCGGTACCATGACTTCGGCCAGCGAAACGTTGTAGTTCGGCACGAAGACGACCTTCAGCAGGCCACGTACAGAGGGATCGTTGTTGATGACGCGTGCGACATCGTTGATCAGCTTGATGATGAGCTTGGCGTTATGATAGCTCGGCGCCGCCTTGCCGGCGAACAGCTTGACGCGCGGCTGCCAGTCGAGCTCCGGATGAGAGCGAATCTGGTCGTAAAGCGCTACGGTTTCGATGACGTTGAGCAGCTGGCGCTTGTATTCGTGGATGCGCTTGATCTGGATGTCGAACATCGCGTTCGGATCGAGCTTGATGCCCATGCGGCTGGCGACGAGGTTGGAGAGCTGCACCTTGTTGGCGCGCTTGACGGCGGCGAACTTCTCCTGGAAGGCGCTGTCGCGGGCGAACTGATCCAGCGGCTTCAGCTGCTCGGCGTCGTCGAGGAAGGCATCGCCGATGGTTTCGCGCACGAGGTTCGTCAGGCCGGGATTGCACTGCATCAGCCAGCGCCGCGGCGTAATGCCGTTGGTCTTGTTGTTGATGCGGTCCGGATAGAGCTTGTGCAGGTCGGCGAAGACCGTGACCTTCATCAGGTCGGTATGAAGCGCGGAAACGCCGTTGATCGAATGCGAGCCGACAAAGGCAAGATTGCCCATGCGCACGCGGCGATCGCCATTCTCGTCGATGAGCGAGATCGAACGGATTTCGGTATCGCTGAAATTGCGCAGTTTGCGCGCTTCGACGAGAATCTTGGCATTGATCGCATAGATGATCTGCATATGGCGCGGCAGCAGTCGCTCGAACAGCGGCACCGGCCAGCTTTCCAGCGCTTCCGGCAGCAGCGTATGGTTGGTGTAGCCGAAGGTGTTTCTGGTGATATCCCAGGCTTTGTCGAAATCGAAGCCGTGAACATCGACCAGCAGGCGCATCATTTCGGTGACGGAGACGGCCGGATGCGTGTCGTTCAGCTGGATCGCGACCTTGTCGGCGAGATTGGTCAGATCGTCATATTGCTGCAGGTGGCGGCGCAGAATGTCCTGCAGCGAGGCCGACGAGAAGAAGAACTCCTGGCGCAGGCGCAGCTCCTGGCCGGCCGGTGTCGCATCGGCGGGATAGAGAACGCGGGTCAGGCTTTCGGCCTTGTTGCTTTCGCGCAGCGCGCCGATGTGGTCGCCGGCGTTGAAGGCATCGAGCAGGATCGGGTCGATCGGCTGCGCCGACCAGAGACGCAGCGTGTTGACGCGCGCGCCACGCCAGCCGACGACGGGCGTATCGAATGCGGTGGCGATGACGCGCTCCGCCGGCTTCCAGACGTAACGCGGCTGATCGTCGTGGCTGCTGATGGTTTCGACGCCGCCGCCGAAGCCGATTTCATAGGAGCTTTCCTGGCGTTCGAATTCCCAAGGGTTGCCGTGCGCCAGCCAGGTTTCGGGCAGCTCCACCTGCCAGCCATCGGCCATCTGCTGGCGGAACAGGCCGTGGACGTAGCGAATGCCGTAGCCATAGGCCGGCACATCGACGGTTGCCATGGATTCCATAAAGCAGGCCGCGAGGCGGCCGAGGCCGCCATTGCCGAGCGCTGCATCGGGCTCGAGGCCGGCGATGACACGGATGTCGACGCCCAGCGAAGCGAGAGCGTTGGTGATCTCCTCCATCAGGCCGAGATTGGAGATGGCGTCGCGCATCAGGCGGCCGATGAGGAATTCGAGAGACAGATAGTAAACGCGCTTGGCGCCCGTCTGATAGGCTTTTCGGGTCGATTCAATCCATTTGTCGATGACGCGGTCGCGGATGACAAGGATCGTTGCCGTCAGCCAGTCGTGCGGCTTGGCGACCTTCGCATCCTTGCCGATGCGGTATGTCAGGCGCTCGATGATTTCTTCGGCAAGGATTTCGGGGCGGGAACTGCGCGGGGCTGGAACGGGGAGATCGGCCTTCGTCAAGTTATTCATACTATCAACTCTCGCCATTTGTGATTTATATTCAGCGCGTTACGCCGAATTAAATCGATTTGCCTTTCCGTTTCACTATCAGTTTACGCACTGATGTAAAGCAGTTGCAACAAGCGAGTTGGGCGGATGCGAAAAATGCCGCCAAAGGTTCCGCCTCGACGGGAAAAGACTTGATTCCGATGATGTTTCGGGCTCTTATTCGCGCATCGATCAAACGAAAAGCCGCGCGATACTCGCATCGCGCGGCTTTTTATTTCGATGACTATTTATGGTTGCTTGGTGCGCAACCCAGGCGAGGTCACTTCGTCAGGAGCGTCATCTGCTTGGATGTTTCGGTGGCGATTGTCTTGAAGGCGGCGACCAGATCCGACATCTGCTGGGCAGCGAAGTAGTTTGATGGGCTTGTTGCGCAAGTCTGCAGGAGACTTTGTCCGCGCGCCGGAGCCATGAAGGCAACAGTGTAGATTTTGATACCAGCGGCCTTTGCAGAATTGCAGGTTGCCAACGTCTTCTGGTCCGAACTGGTGTCGTTGTTTTCTCCATCTGTCATCAAGATGATGTACTTCTGGAAAGTCTTGTTATTCTTCTTGGCCTGTGCAGCTGTTTCGGAAGCCGACATAAGGTTGTTGAAAGCCATTGTCATTGGTGCACTAGACTCGGTACCACCTTCAGCATTCAATCCGCTGACGACGTTTGTGCGAGTCGATTTTGTTCCCCAATCGAGATTGCTATAGCTGTCGACCTCGCTGCTCCAAGCAATGGCCGCAGTGCGAACATATTGCGAGGTAGGATCGGCCGCATCCAACTGGTCCAAAAGACTACCGACTGCTGTTTTCAGTGCTGCAATCTTTTTGATATAACAAGGGCTCTGAGCCTTTGAATACTGATACAGATAATTCCCTTTAGTATAATATTGAATACAGCTTGTCTGAGTGGTGTCGACAACTTCCGTATTCAGCAACATCGAGCCGGACTTATCGAGCGCGATCTCCATCGACAAGGCATTCTTCTGGGTTTCAGAAGTCTTTCCGCTGATTGACGTGCTGGACGTAGAAATGTTCAGGGAACTCTGTCCGGTCAGGCGGGTCATGCTGTTCACCGGCATCGAATAGGATGAATTCACGACGACCGTGTAACCCGAATTCCCCGAGGAATCGGTCGTTTTTGTCACCGTCGTGCTGGTGCCTGCTTTCAGTGAATTCGTAGCATCCGCATCGCCGGCGAGATAATTCGACATCTGGCCGAGCACAAAATTGTTGGCGAGATCCTTGGCGGTCGTTGTGGTCGCGCTACCGTCCGCAAGCGCTGTTGCCGTAGCGAGCGCAGCTGCATCCGTCGATTCCTGCAGCTGGCTGCGTGTCAGCGACATGTTCGTGACATCGACCGCCACGCCGCCCGCTACGGCCAGCACCGGGACTGAAATCGCGGTCAGGATGCCAAAGTTTCCGGCTCTATCGCGTAAAAGTTGTTTTAATACACAAAGTAAATTGGAGCCGGCAATCATCATGTCCGCCTATTGGAAAGAGTTGGATTCTCAAGAACGGCGGGACTATCAAATACAAATATTAGTTGAAGGTTTAAGCGACCGGTCGATTTTTAACAAATTGCCTAGTCTGACGCGATTTGCTTCAGATTTTTACTACTTTAAGTATATTCTATTTTAGTGGAATAACATCTACTGCCTGAACGGCTTTCTGGTTGCCGTAACTCTTCAGTACACCGATAACGGGGGCAACGTCCGAATAATCGCGGCCATAGGCAACGACGATGTGATCCGTTCCGGCGGGAATATTGTTCGTCGGATCGAGCTCAATCCACCCTGCCGTCTCGCCGCACCAGACGCGCACCCATGCATGCATGGCGTCTGCACCTTCCAGTCTCTCCTTGCCGGGCGGCGGGATGGTACGCAGAAAACCGCTGACATAGCCGGCGGGGATGCCGAGACTGCGCAGCGTGATGATCATCACATGCGAGAAATCCTGGCAGACGCCGCGCTTGAGACGAAACGCCTCCTTGGGCGTGGTGTCGACAGTCGTCGCCTTGGGATCGTAGGTGAAATCCTTGTGGATTTGCGCGCAGACCGCATGGGCGATCTGCAGGGTCGTGAGATTGGTGGCCTTCCATTGCTTGCTGTAATCCGCAATCTCGCCTGTTTCGGGCAGACGCGGGCTGCTGCCGAGAAAATGATGGGGCGAGGAGGGATCGATCGACCAGCAATCGTCGATCTCCTCAGGCAATTTGCCGAGAAGGGGGGAAAAGTCGGCCCCGACGGGCTGGCTTTCTACCTGAACACGCGCCTGCATGCGGATGTCGAGCCTTTCATGCGGATCGCGCACCAGGATCGAGGTTGCCGGATGCTGGAAAAAATCCGTGAAGTTCGATTGTTCATCCGGCCCCGGGGTTATCTTCACCGAGCCGGCGATCAGTCTCTGCCGATTGGGCAGGGAGAGCGGCATGACGCGCAGGATATGCCGCGCGCCGCTCGCCGGCACGTCGTAGATATAGCCCATGTGAAGCGAGAGGTCGTAGAGCATCACGTCATCCGAGATAGGTGCGTGCCAGCAGGTCGGAAAGCCGCTCCAGTTCGCGCGCCAGCTGCTGGTAGACTTCGACAGTCATGGTTTCCGGCGTCATGACAGCCAATCCCGAATGCAGCCGCATGGCCTCGCGGTAGAAGGGCGACATCTGGCCGTTGACGAAAGCGTTCGGCAGCTGCTCCACCTCGCGGTGGATCTCGTTCATCTGGAAGAGGATCGAGCGCGGGTTGAGCGGATCGAGCGCCAAAAGGTCCGTCACCGTCAGGCGTGCCGTATTGACGTTGTAGCGGCGGCGATGGGTCATGACGCTGTCGCCAATCTCAAGCAGCATGTCGAGCGCGCCATCGGGCGCATCGGGACCGGACATGTGGCCGAGCAGCCGCGTCATGTGCAGGCCGCGCTCGATATAGCGGCCGAGCGACAGGAAGCGCCAGCCGGTGAAGCGGTACATGTTTTCATGCACGAGACCGGCAAAGCCCGCGAGCTTGCGCAGCAGGATCGTCATGGCGTGGCTGGCGTCATCGCCGTGCTTGACGCCTTCCTTGAAGCGGCGTGCCGTCTTTGCGAGGTCGTTCAGGGCAAGCCAGCCGTCAGGCGAGAAGCGGTCGCGAATGTTGCTTGCCGAATAGACGGCGCTATCGATGTTGCGCAGCAGGGTTTCCGGCACCGCCTGCTTGGTGTCGATGTCGATGGCGGCAAGATAAGCACTGACATCGGCAAGTAGCGGCTGGTTCGGATCGGCCGCTTCGGCAAAACGCCCATGCCAGGCGCGCAGGATGCGCAAGGCGCCTTCGGCGCGCTCGATATAGCGGCCAAGCCAGAAGAGATTGTCGGCGGCTCGGCTCGGCAGGCTGCCCGGCATGTTGCGGGTGAAGGTCTCTTCGGCCGGCAGCAGCGTATGGGCTTCGACGGGCTTGTCCGAGACGATCCACACGTCGGCCGCCGAGCCGCCGGCCTGCATGGCAATGGCCGCGACATCGTCACCACTGCCGATGCGGGCGAAACCACCCGGCATGATCTGCCAGCCATTGTCGGTGCGGGCGGCGAAGACGCGCAGGCTCATGGGACGCGGCGTGAGCTTGCCGTTGACCCAGGCCGGCGTCGTCGATAGCGTGACGACCTCCTGGCCGACGAGCTTCTGCCCTTCGGTCGCGAGCCAATCCGCGATCGAGTCCCGGGCGGTGCTGCGCAAGGTCGAACCCAGCACGGATTGGCCGTTGTCGTCGAAAAAGGGCATGCGGGAATAGGCCGGCCCGATGACCATCTTCTCGATATTGGCGGCGACATGTTCCCGCTCGCTCTTCTGGCCGCACCACCACGTCGCGATCGACGGCAGCTTCAATTCCTCGCCGCGCAAGTGCCGACAGATGGTCGGCATGAAGGCGAGCAAGGCGCGCGTCTCGAGAATGCCAGAGCCGAGCGCGTTGACGATCGTCACCGTTTGCGCCCGCAAAGCCTCGACCATGCCGGGCGTGCCGATATGGGAATGCTGGTTGAGTTCCAGCGGATCGGCGTAGGCGGCATCGAGGCGGCGCCAGAGCACGCTGATCGGCCGCAAGCCGGCAACGGTGCGCACCATCAGCTGATCGTTGACGACGGTGATGTCCTCGCCTTCCAGCAGCATGAAGCCGAGGTAGCGGGCGATATAGGCGTGTTCGTAATAGGTTTCGTTGGCAGGGCCGGGCGTCAGGACGGCGACGCGCCCTTCGCCGCTTCGCTTGCCACCCAGCAGGGCATCGCGAAAAGCACCGAAGAAGGAGGCGAGGCGATGGACCTTGGTTTCGGCGTAGATATCAGAGAAGGCGCGGGTAGTGGCGACGCGGGTTTCCAGTGCAAAGCCGGCGCCGGACGGTGCCTGTGCGCGGTCGGCGAGCACCCACCAGTTGCCATCGGGTCCGCGGCCGACTTCGAACGCCAGGAAATGCAGGTAATGGCCGCTTGCCGGATTGACGCCGACCAGCGGGCGCAGGAATTCCGGATTGGCCGCAATCAAGGCAGGCGGCAGCAATCCCTCGCTGACCAGCCGGCTATCACCATAGATGTCGGCGATGATCGATTCCAATAGATCGGCGCGCTGCTGCAGGCCTTCGGAAAGGGCCTGCCATTCGCGTTCGTCGATGAGCACGGGAATATGCGAAATGGGCCAGCCACGTTCGCTGACACCTGTCGTTCCATAAGCCCGATAGAAAACGCCGGCGTCGCGCAGATAGCGGTCGGCGCGGGCGAAGCGCTCGGTCAATTCCTCTTCCGTCATGCGCGTCAGCGCGGAGAGGAAGTTTTGCCAGACTGGGCGGACAGCGCCGGTATTGTCGACCATTTCGTCGGCGACACCGGGCAAGGGACGATAGGCAAAGGCCGGCGCCTTGGCAGTGCCGGTCTTTACCTCATCCCGTCGTTCCGTCGCCGGTTTTCTACCCATGCATGGTTCCGTCTCAAATTCCTGCCGGTCGCCTGAGATCGAGCGTCAGCGGGAATTCCACCGATGCGGTCTCCGGTCTTACGGCATAGCCACCCGCTGTATGCCCCCAAGGCTCGAAACGCGCAAGACGTCGCGCTTCCGCCTCGTTGCCATTAACGGGGAATGTGTCGTAGTTCCGGCCGCCCGGATGGGCAACGTGGTAGATGCAGCCGCCGATCGAGCGCTGCGACCATGTATCATAGATATCGAAGGTCAGCGGCGTATCGATCGGCAGAACCGGGTGCAGGCCCGAGGCCGGATGCCATGCCTTGTAGCGCACGCCGGCGACCGAGACACCCGCCATTCCCGTTGGCGTCAGCGGCACAGGGCGGCCGTTGCAGGTTACCATATAGCGGGAGGGATTTGATGTTTCGAAGCGAACCTGCAGTCGCTCGACCGACGAATCGACATAACGGACGGTGCCGCCGATCGCACCTTCTTCGCCCATGACATGCCACGGCTCCAGCGCTTGGCGCAGCTCCAGCTTGCTGCCCTCATACTCGACTTCGCCGCAGAAGGGGAAGCGGAATTCGAGCTGCGCCTGGAACCATTCCGGCCGCAGGTCGAAACCGTTTTCGCGGAGATCCGAGAGTACGTCGAGGAAATCCTGCCAGATGTAATGCGGCAGCATGAAGCGATCATGCAGCGTCGTGCCCCAGCGCACGAATCGGCCATCGATCGGATTGCGCCAGAAGCGGGCGATGAGCGCGCGCACCAGCAATTGCTGGGCAAGGCTCATGCGAGCATTCGGCGGCATTTCGAAGCCGCGGAATTCGACAAGACCGAGACGTCCCGTCGGTCCGTCAGGCGAAAACAGCTTGTCGATGCAGATTTCCGAGCGGTGGGTGTTGCCGGTAACATCGGTCAGAAGATTGCGGAAGAGCCGGTCCACCAGCCACGGAAGCGGTTGCAGCCCGCGGCCCGGCGCCGGCACCTGGGCCAACGCGATTTCGAGTTCATAGAGGCTGTCGTGGCGGGCCTCGTCGATGCGCGGCGCCTGGCTTGTGGGACCGATAAACATGCCGGAAAAGAGATAGGAGAGCGAGGGATGGCGCTGCCAGTGCAGCACCAGGCTCTTCAACAGGTCGGGACGGCGCAGGAACGGGCTGTCCATGGTACTGCGGCCGCCGACGACGACATGGTTGCCGCCGCCGGTGCCGGTGTGGCGGCCGTCGATCATGAACTTGTCGGTGCCCAGCCGGCTGGCGCGTGCCTCGTCATAAACCGCCGTGGTGATATCGACGGCTTCCTTCCAGCTTGATGCAGGATGGATGTTCACCTCGATCACGCCGGGGTCTGGAGCGACGCGGATGACATTGATGCGCTCGTCCTGCGGTGGCGGATAGCCCTCGATATGCACAGGCAAATTCAGAGCGGCCGCGGCGCGTTCGGCCGAGGCGACGAGATCGAGGTATTCCTCGACGCTGACCGTCGGCGGCATGAAGATACAGAGGCGTCCGTCTCGCGGTTCGACGCTGATGGCCGTGCGGACATAGCCGCCGATCTCATCGAGGGATTGCGGCATGATCGGCTGCTGGCCGGTGAAGGGCTGGAAATGGGCAGCCTGCAGCGGCCGGCCCTTGTCCTCGTTGTAATCCGGCAGCGCGTCGCGCGGGATCGTAGGGTCCATCGGGTTGATGTAGGGATATTGCGATGCCGGTATCCAGCCGAGCGAATTCAGCGGCAGGCGATAGCCGACCGGGCTGTCGCCGGGCGTCAGGAAGATGCGGCCGCGGCGCGTGCGCCACTTCTCGCTCGTCCAGCGGCCGCCGCTGGCGCGTGCATTCCATGCCTGGATGGGAAGGATATAGCCCGTCGGGCGCGTCAAGCCGCGCTCGAAAACGCGGGCCATGCGTGAGCGCTCCTCCGGGTCCTTCAGCTTCGAGTTCGAAGGGTCGACATTGTCGGGTAGATTTGCTTCCTTCACCAGCCATTCGGCCGGATCTTCGAAGGCGGGGGACACGTAGTCAGGGTCGATGTCGAGTTCGCCGGCGATCGCCGTCAACAGACGGCCGGCATCGTCTTCGGTGACGCTATAATTGCGGCCCTCATCGGCGATCAGATCGGGGTTTGACCAGATCGGTCGGCCGTCGCGCCGCCAATAGAGCGAGAAGGTCCAGCGCGGCAGGCTTTCGCCGGGATACCATTTGCCCTGGCCGTAATGCAGGAAGCCGTTCGGCGCGAAGCGTTCGCGCAGAAGGCGGATCAGCGTATCGGCCTTTTCGCGCTTGGTCGGACCGACGGCAGCCGTATTCCATTCGTCGGATTGGAAGTCGTCGATCGACACGAACGTCGGCTCGCCGCCCATGGTCAGGCGCACGTCGTCTTGCTTGAGGATCGCGTCGACCTTTTCGCCGAGCGCGTTCAAGGCATCCCAGCTTTCGTCGGAGAAGGGCTTGGTGATGCGCGGATGCTCGGCGACGCGGGCGACCTTCATGTCGAAATCGAATTCGGTCTTGGCCTCGCCAAAATAACCGCCGGAGATCGGTGCGGCATTGCGGTAGTGCGGCGTGGCCGCGAGCGGGATGTGGCTTTCGCCGGTGAGCAGGCCCGAAGTCGGGTCGAGGCCGACCCAGCCGGCGCCGGGAAGATAGACTTCCGCCCAGGCATGCAGATCAGTGAAATCGACCTCGGTGCCGGAGGGGCCGTCGAGCGCCTTCAGGTCAGGCGTGAGCTGAATGAGGTAGCCGGAGACGAAACGGGCAGCAAGGCCGAGGTGACGCAACACCTGCACCAGCAGCCAGCTCGTGTCACGGCAGGAACCCTTGGCTTTTTCCAGCGTCTCTTCGGGCGTCTGTACGCCGGCTTCCATGCGGATGACGTAGCCGATCTCCTGCTGCAAGCGAGCATTGAGGCCGACGATCATGTCAACGGTCTTTTGTTCGGAACGGTCGAGCGTCGCGAGGAAGGTTTTCAGCTTGGGGCCTGGCTCCTCCGGCTTCATATAGATCGATAGATCCTCGCGGATGGTCTCGGGATAATCGAAGGGCCATTTGGTGGCTTCCTCTTCGACGAAGAAGTCGAAGGGATTGTAAACGGTCATATCGGCGACGAGATCGACCTCGATCTTCAGTTCGGTCACCGGATCGGGAAAGACGAAGCGGGCGAGATAATTGCCGTAGGGGTCCTGCTGGAGGTTCACGAAATGGTTCGACGGCGTAACCTTGAGCGCGTGGCTGAGCACGCGGGTCTTGGAATGCGAAGCGGGTTTCAGGCGGATGATCTGGGGGCCGAGGCGGACCGGATTGTCGTAGATGTAATGGGTGAGATGATAGATGCTCGCCTTGATCGCCATATGTCTCTTCGCCTAATCCGCATCGTTGTGCGGTGATTGCTGTTCCCTTGGGGTAGTGTGTGCAATGCAGCGAAAGAAAGCAAGGTGTCTCCCAGCGCTTCGAAAAGTCCTGCCGTGTAACGCCGAAACAAAAACGGCGAGCTTTCGCCCGCCGTTCTGAAATCTTGATCTGGTTGCTTGCAATCAGCTTCTGCCGAATTCGTCCACGAGGCGGATGATGTCGTCTTCGCCGAGATAGGAGCCGGTCTGCACTTCGATCAGCTCCAGCAGGATCTTGCCAGGGTTCGACAGGCGATGCACTTCGCCGAGCGGGATATAGACCGACTCGTTTTCGCGCAGCATCTGCACGTTTTCGCCGACAGTGACTTCCGCCGTGCCCTTGACGACGATCCAGTGCTCGGAGCGATGGTGATGCTTCTGCAGCGACAGCTTCTTGCCCGGCAGCACGAAGATGCGCTTCACCTGGAAGCGCTCGCCGTTCAGCACGGAGGTATAGCCGCCCCAGGGGCGGTAAGAAGTCGGATGCGTTTCGGTGAGTTTGGCCGTCTTCTTCTCGCTCGCCAGCAGCTTGACGAGCTTGCCGACTTCCTGGCTGTCCTTGAGATGGCCGACATAGACCGCATCTTCGCTGGCGATGACGGCGACGTCCTCAAGGCCCTGCACGGCGACATGAAGGCTGTGCGACATGACGAGCGAATTCTTGGTGTTGACCAGCGTCGTGGCGCCGGCCGACACGTTGCCGCTTTCGTCACGGCTGCCAACCTTCCAGACCGCATCCCAGCTGCCGAGATCGGACCAGGTGAAGGGCGAGGGGACGACGGCGGCATTGGCCGTCTTTTCCATCAGCGCGTAGTCGATGGAAATGTCCGGGCTCTTGGAGAAATTGTCGGCGTCGAGGCGGGTGAAATCCAGATCGCGCGTCGATTTGGAGACGGCCTTGCTGGCAGCCTTTTCGACGTCGGGCGCAAATTCCTTCATCTCGGCGAGAAGCTGGGCGGCGGAGAACATGAACATGCCGGAGTTCCAGTAGAAATGGCCGCTGGCAACCATCTCCTTGGCCTTGTCCAAGGCAGGCTTCTCGACGAAGCGCTTGACCGCATGAGCGCCGGTCGCAAGCGCCTTGCCGCTTTCGATATAACCGTAGCCGGTCGCCGGCTCCGTCGGCTTGATGCCGAAGGTGACGAGCTTGCCCTGAAGGGCGGTATCGCGCGCGAGACGAACGCAATCGTAATAGGTCGTATTGGCGTCGATCTCGTAGTCGGAGCCGAGCACATGCATGATCGCGTCCTTGCCGAAGAGCTCGGTAACGAGTACGGCGGCGGCGGCGACGGCGGCGGCGGTATTGCGGGCGATCGGCTCCAGCAGCACGGCAGCGAGCTTCAGGTCGAGTTCGCGGGCCTGCTCTGCGACGAGGAAGCGGAATTCCTCATTGGTCAGGACGATCGGCGCTTCGTAGAGCTCCGGATCGGCTACACGCTCCAAAGTGTTCTGAAACAGCGTCCTGTCGCCGATGAACTGGATGAATTGCTTCGGGGCGGAAGCGCGCGACAGCGGCCACAGCCGCGTACCCTTGCCTCCTGCCATGATCACCGGAACGATCTTTGCTGCCATACTCTGCCTCTCCTAGACACTTCAACCGAGAGCGGATCGTCAAAAGCACAACCGCTGCGCTTTCCGTCATGCTCCCTCGACAACGTTCATCGCCATTGCGATATTTTTTGGCAAAACGCTAGCGCTAATATGCCAGCAGCGTAAACATTCGGCGATCTTGGCGCGGAAATCACGATGAAAGCCGACCGCACGCGCTTTTCCGAAGGAGAGAGGCAGAATCGATAGAAGCGACTCTGCCTCTCAAGATCCGCCATAGGCCAGCGAGGCCACGGCAATGATCATCGTCATGTCGGAGATTAAGCTTCTGCCCTGTCGTGCTGTTCATCGTGCACCGGCGCATGGTTGAGGCCATTGCGCCTGTTGTACCGGATGGAGGACCAGAGCGAGATGCCGATCAGAGCCGCGCCGCCAAGGCCGGTGATGACTTCCGGGATATGCGTCAGCGTCTGCACGTACATGATCACCGAAAGGATCAGGATGGCATAGAAGGCGCCGTGCTCGAGGTAGCGATAGTGGGCGAGGGTGCCCTTTTCCACCAGCATGATCGTCATGGAACGGACATACATGGCGCCGATGCCGAGGCCGATCGCGATGATGAAGAGGTTCTGGGTAAGGGCGAAGGCGCCGATGACGCCGTCGAAGGAGAAGCTGGCGTCGAGGATTTCGAGATAGAGGAAAGCGCCGAAACCGCCCTTTGCCGCTGCACTCATCGTCCTTTGTGAGGCATCCAGAAAGCCCGCCAGAACCTCCACGAGCAGGAAGGTCAGGAGGCCGTAGATCGAGGCGTGCAGGAAGGTCGTGGCATCATCACCATCGAGTACCGAGGTGAAAATGAGAACCATGATCAGCACGAAGGCGATCTCCACGCCCTTGACGGTGGCGAAATGCGCCATCCGCTTCTCGATGAAGCTGATCCAGTGCACGTCCTTTTCGTGATTGAAGAAATAGGTCAGGCCCACCATCATCAGGAAGGTGCCGCCGAAGGCAGCGATCGGCAGATGTGCCGCCTGCATGATCTCGGCATATTGCTCGGGCTTGGTGGCGGCGAGCTTCAACGCTTCCCAGGGGTTGATCCAGGCGGCGATAGCGACGATCGCCAGCGGAAAGACGATCCGCATGCCGAAGACGGCGATAATGATGCCCCAGGTCAGGAAGCGATGCTGCCAGACCGGCGTCATCTCCTTCAGCTTGTTGGCATTGACAATGGCATTGTCGAAGGAAAGCGAGATTTCGAGGACGGCCAGAACGGCACAGATGAAGAAAGCCGTGGCAAGGCCGCTGAAGGTGCCGGTGGTGTTCCAGCCGAGCAGAGCGCCGAGGGCAAGGCCGCCGATGGTAACGGCAAAAGCCCAGCCGAAATAGCCGAGCACGGATTTTGAAGCGGTGGGCGAGCTCATGGGCGCGCCTCGCCGCAAGGGGTGTGAATCCATCCGGATTGCGCACATAGCCGCATACCGAAGACGGCATGCGGGTGAGGCATGGTCAAGCTGATCATGGAAACGATGTCCGCCGGCTCATCTGCAGGCGGTACCGACATCGCGAGAGCGCCGTGAAAACTCTCGCCAGAGGGGCCCGGCACCAAAGTTCAATCCGTCGCCGATGTCAGGGAGGCGCGGAGATAGCCCATAGTTAGTCAAGTTGCGATGCAGGTCAAGAGTTGAAATCGCGGCGATAACAACTGTCCTTGATAGCGAGAATTGGAGGAACCAAACAGAAAGGGCTGCGTTTGCCCTCAAGGCGATCTTGAGCCGTCCACCGCTTGGACACCACAGGCGGATCATCATCCGACAATATCGACAGACAGGAGAAGCTCCGATGAGCCCGACACCCATTCACCGCAAGTCGCAAACGCAAAAACCGGAACTGACGGAGCGGCAGAAGAAGGCGCGGCCGAATACGTTACGCCAAGCTCAGGTTCTGCCGCCGCATCAGGTGGATCTCACCCTGCATCCCGTGACACATGAGGATGTGCATGTTCCCGCTCATGTCAATGGCGCAGACCTGTCGCGCGAGGCGCCGGCCGATGCCAATCATGGCCGGAAGCCAAAGAACCAGCCGCGGCACTAACTCGGATATTGGCCGTGCGTGCGGGAATGGCCGCTACTTGTGGCGAGGTGCCTTGCCGTCGGATGTAAAGCTGCCGTTGAAGCTCATTTCGGTCGATTTCGCCGAGCATTCGATGGCGATCGGCTTGCCGGCATAGGGGTTGGCGAAGGTGCAGGCGCCTTTTGCCTCCACTTTGCCGGAAATCTTGTTGCCCGCACCCGTCGAGATGACGTCGATCGGCAGCTGCGCTGTTCCCTTCTGGCTGCCTGCCTTGATGCCCTTGCCGTTGCCCTGGAAGCCAAGCATCTTGCCGCCGGACGTGAAGATGAAGGTCACGGATCCGTCGGGGCCGGTCACGCTGGCGATTTCGGCTTTGCACCCTTTGGAGGCATCGACCTTGCCGACCACGAGTTTGGCACATTTTCCGCTGACGACGGTAACGCCTTGCGACGGAAAATTTTCTACCGCACCGGCTGAGGTGGCGGCCAAGGCGGTCAATCCAAAAGCAATGCCTGCGAATCGCATAAGAGGGGCTCCTTTCAAGCCCAAGCAAATTCGCCGATCCAAATGTGGCAGTCAACCCGAGGCGGGGCTCAAACCCGAAGCCCGCTGAAATCGCCCGGATTCACGCCGGGCGATTTCAGCGTTTCACGTCTCGCTGTCGCAAGGCCATCCACGGTTCTTGCGCCACACGCTCTAATGTTGTTGAGCCGCTTCCGGGACGAGCGAGCCGATCAACTGCAGCAGGGCATTCTGGCGGTTGCCGCCCCCGGCCAGGAATTCATAGAGGGTCATGCTCTTCTCGCTGCCGCCGTCGACGGTATAATCCGCCTGACGGATGACGTAGACCTCGCCGCTTTCGGTGTCGCGGGCGAGGTGAAACATATATTCATCGCCGTTGGGCTTGTGGTTCTTGTAGAACTGCCGCTTCACCACCGTCATCTCGTCCTCCCGTATGATCGATGCGCTGATATGACAGTAGGATGACGGCGCGGCCGGAAGTCAAGCGGCTTGTGGCAGGAACTTGTGTCGCAGGCTTCGTTCAACTCGCAATCGCAGCGAACAGCAGCATGTGATTGGCTATCTTTCAAAAGACTACTATTCTCGACCTGCGCTCGAATTTTTCGGGACGCGGCTAGTTGGAGATCGAAGCACATGAAAATGATGTTAGCGCTGGGAGCGATTTTGAGCCTGGCATGCGTCTCTGCCGGTGAGGCGCCTTCGAATTATCAGACCTACCACGGCGGCATTCGCGCCGACAGCGATCCGGTGGTGCTGGCAAGATACGACAGGGCGCTCAATCGTTGCGAGCCCGAAGCCTATTCCTGGCGGCGCGGATCGCCGGATGCGAACAGCACGCTTTATTGGCTGGCATTGCGGGATTGCCTCTACCGCCAGGGCTTCGTCGATCGTGGCGTCTATGCCTATCCGACGACGGCAGTGTTCCGGCATTTTCTGGATCGGTGACGGTCAACAACCGTTGCCGCTTGGCGAACACCCTGGCAATGCAAAAATCTCTGCGCCAAGCATGGGCATGGTCAAACGGCAGGAAATGAAAAAGGCCTTTCGATTTCTCGAAAGGCCTTGCTTTTCAGCGAATTAGGATGGTGGGCGTGACAGGGATTGAACCTGTGACCCCTACGATGTCAACGTAGTGCTCTCCCGCTGAGCTACACGCCCATCCGATGGCGGCGCATAGATCACAAAACCTTGGTTGCCGTCAATAGGCTTTTTTCGGTTTTGTGACGAGGCCGCCAGAAGCCTTACGCAGCAAGGAGTTTGTTGACTTCGTCGACGAGTTCGCGAAGGTGGAAAGGCTTGGAAAGGACCTTGGCATCCTTCGGCGCCTTCGAATCGGGGTTCAAAGCGACGGCGGCAAAGCCGGTGATGAACATCACCTTCAGATCGGGGTCGAGCTCGGTGGCGCGGCGCGCCAGCTCGATGCCGTCCATCTCAGGCATGACGATGTCAGTCAAAAGCAGCGAGAACGGCTCTTCGCGCAGCCGGTCGTAAGCGCTGGCTCCATTGTCAAAGGACAAGACCTTGTAGCCGGCTTTTTCGAGTGCCTTCACGAGAAAGCGACGCATGTCGTTGTCGTCTTCGGCAAGAAGTATCTTCTGGGTCATCATCTCTATCGCTAATCAACTTTGTCTTGTTGGACTCGTCCAGCGTTTAGGGTACCGCGACGCCGTAAACAAGCCGTGAATGGTCAGCCAAAACGCGCCATTCGAGCATTTGTTCGAAGCATAGGTGCATTCAGCGAAAACGTCTTGCGTTTTCGCTGACCATACATCCGAGATTCCGAATACGGTGTTTTGGATTAAGGCCATTTTGCTCAAGTTACTATGGACTTGCGGTCATGCAACTGGCAACATGATTGCTGCGACAAGTTGTTGACATGGTAAAGACGTTTATGTCCGCGGAAATGCGTAGTTTCGAGATTTTCGAGGTATTGGAGCCCGCCTCCCAGACGATACCGTTTGTCTACAGCTCGCCTCATAGTGGTCGCATCTATCCCCCCGATTTCGTCGCCCAATCCCGCCTGCAGGGCATCGCCATCCGCCGCTCTGAGGATCATTATGTCGACGAGCTTTTTTCGGCGGCAAGCTCTCTCGGTGCGCCGCTTCTGTTTGCCAATTTTCCGCGCGCCTATATCGACGTGAATCGCGAGCCCTATGAGCTTGATCCGCGCATGTTCGACGGTGCGTTGCCATCCTATGCGAACATCAATTCGCTGCGGGTCGCTGGCGGTCTTGGCACGATCCCGCGAATCGTTGCCGAAAACATGGAAATCTATGCCCGGCGTGTGCCGGTGGAAGATGCGCTGAAGCGAATCGACACCATCTACAAGCCCTATCATGCCACGCTGCGGCGGCTGATTGCGCGCACCCATGTCAAATTCGGTTTCGGCGTGCTGGTCGATTGTCACTCCATGCCGGGCAATATCCGTATCGCCGGCAGCAACATGCGGCCGGATTTCATTCTTGGCGATCGTTACGGCACCAGTGCCTCGGCCGAGCTGTCGCGCGCGGCCATGCAGATCCTCGAGGAACTCGGCTTCAACGCGGTACGCAACAAGCCCTATGCAGGTGGTTTCATTACCGAACATTACGGCCGTCCCTCCCGCGGGCTGCATGCCCTGCAGATAGAGGTCAACCGTTCGCTTTATGTCGATGAGACGACACTTGAAAAACGCCCGGATTTCGACAAGGTCGCCGCCGGCATCACGCTTTTCATGAAGCGCATGGCCGAGCACGTCGAATCCTATACGGGCGATCCGGCGCTGGCGGCGGAATAGCGGGTGTTTTTGCGCCGGGGCTTACCGAAGGACGCGAGCGGGAAAGACAACTCAAACCTTAAGCTTTAGAAACAGGCAGATTTTTATATGCGCGCAAATCAGCCGATGCGCTGACGCGGGCATTGGATGCTGGGGCGCCGCGGAAGGCGGAGCATTTGCGACAAGGTGAAATGTAGCGAGGGTTGATGCATAGGGGCGCCGTTGAGGTCACCTACACCGACGAAATTGTGCGTGACGCTGTCAGGACTTTTGTTTGGCGGCGGGGGATCGTCGGTCAGAAAGGATTATGGGCGGCAGAGGTTGTGTTGATTGCTCTCCTCATTTGGCTGCCTTTGAGGGGGGAGCAGGGTTGGCTGTTTGGTGTCGTCAGCGTTATCGCCATTCTTCCTCCTTGCCTGACCATCGCAATGTGGGTTGCGCATCATCGCAACACAGTGGGAAAATTCCGCAGGATGACGAGCCGTCGAGCGGATTTCATGTTTCTTGATGAAGGGCTTGAGGTGGCATCCGAATTGGGGTCGGCGAGAATTCCATGGTCCGGCGTCACCGAGATTTGGGAGCGGCCGGCCTACTGGATGATATTTACGGCTTCAAACCAGTTCATGACGCTACCCCTCCGAACGCTATCAGCCGATGACCGCGACTTTCTGCGATCCAAAGTGCCGATTGCGGTGCGGCAAAAGACCTAGATCGTGAAGGAAGCGAGCGGCCTTGCGCGCCGAGGGCGAAATCAGCTTTGCGTCTGCCGTGCTATTTCCCCGGCAAAAAAAGAACCGCGCTTGTGGCGCGGCTAAGTCTAGGGAGGAAACACCCAAGGAGGGTATTTACAGTCAGAAGACTGCAGGCGGATGTTGCTACCGCATTGCACAAATGTCAAGCATTTTATTGCAGTGCAAAATATTTAGGCAGATTCGGAAATCCTGCCTTATCTGCAGGCATTACGCCCAGCGCGTCATCATCCGGTTTGCTTCACGGCTTATATGCGTTATGACATCGCCATCCCGCCACTTATCCGGATTCACCATGCTTCCCGATCGCTCGTTCTTCTATCGTCTGGCTGAAGCGGCCAAGGCCGAAACCCTGCCGCGCTTCCGTGCCGGCATCGATGTGGTCAACAAGGAGGCCATGGGCTTCGATCCGGTGACGGAAGGCGACCGTGCCGCAGAAGAGGCGATTCGCGCGCTGATCGAGGCCGAATTTCCCGATCATGGTATTCTCGGCGAAGAACATGGCAATGTCGGGCTCGACCGCGAGCACGTCTGGGTGATTGACCCGATCGACGGCACGCGCGCCTTCATTTCGGGCGTTCCGGTGTGGGGAACGCTGATTGGCCTGCAGAAGAACGGCCGCGCCACCATGGGCCTGATCGACCAGCCCTTCACCGGCGAGCGCTATTTCGCCGATGGCAATGGCGCCACCTATTCCGGTCCGGATGGTGAGAGGCGGCTCAAGGTCCGCGATTGCGGCGATCTTTCCAACGCGATCCTCTTCACCACGTCGCCGCATCTCTTCGTCGGCGATGAGCTTGCCAAATATCGCGAAATCGAGAGCCAGGTCCGGCTCTTCCGTTACGGTTGCGATTGCTATGCCTATGCGCTGCTTGCGGCGGGCCATATCGATCTTGTTATCGAGAATTCGCTGAAGCCCTATGATGTCGGCGGCATCATTCCCGTGGTCGAGCAAGCCGGCGGCATCATGACCACCTGGGATGGCGGTCGTCCCGAGATGGGCGGAACGATCATTGCAGCCGGCAGCCGCGCGGTTTACCAGCAGGCCCTGGCTGTTCTGTCTCGCTAAGCCGTTCAGGCCTCCGCTTCGATCTCATAGGCATTGGTCTCCGCGTCGCTGCCTGGGATGAAGGCGTGGATCGCGGCGAGCGCCTGATTGCGATAGATATCGCGCTCCTGCAGGATTTCATGCTTGGCGCCGTGAACCGGCACCAGCTGTGCGGCGCGGAAATAGCGCGACAGCCGCTCCTGATCGGCATAGGGCACGACGCCATCGCGCGTCGGCGCGATCAGGACGGTCGGGATCTGGATCGAAAACAAATGTTCCGGCATGTTGACCCGCTCGATCGCCCGCAAGGCCTGCGATAGCCAGCGCGCCGTCGGCGGTCCCAGGCAAAGCTGCGGATAGGTGATGCCGATGCCGATGTTGCGCCGGTAGCGCTGTTCGTCCGTCGTCAGCGGATTGTCGGCGAAGGATTTCTCCTTGAACTTCTTGCTGAACTGTATGCGGCCGAGACCGATGTTGCTGACCGTGCCGGAGATGAAGCGGATCAGGCCGGGAGAGGCGCCGTGACCGGTGAGGCCGATGAAGGGCGCTGACAGCACCATGCGGTCGATACGGGTCGCAAGCCTCGGGGCGGCGGACAGGGCGATCAGCGCGCCGGTCGAATGGGCAAGGAGAAAGAAGGGCAGGCGGGTATCCGGCAGGACGATCTTGTCGAGGAAGGCGTTCAGGTCGCGCTCATAGTCAGAAAAGCGGCCGATGTGGCCGCGCAAGGGATCCTTCAGCAGCCGTTCCGATCCGCCCTGACCGCGCAGATCGAAGGTCGCGACCCAAAGGCCCTTGGCCGTCAGATCGCGGATTGTCTCGAAATATTTTTCCATGAATTCGTTGCGGCCCTGCAGCAGAACAACGGTTCCCTTGGCGACCGGCTGCTCGCAGCGGAAGACGGCATAACGCAGCTTGCGTCCATCGAAGCTTTCGAAGAACCCTTCGGTGCGGTTTTCAGGCACCGGATTGTCTGCCGTGGAATAGAGGATCGAATCCATGACGGTGTCGCGCCTCGCTGACCGATGTCTCATCTCAAGGGGATAGCGCAGCCCCATGGAATTGCAACAGGTTTATGGCTTTTCTCCGAACGATGCGCGCAAGGACTGACGGCATGAAGATCGCCCGAATCAGCTCTTCGGTGTCGCACCGCGCCGTTCCAGCGCGGTTTTGCGAATGATCTCGGCGATCTCCGGGCTGCTGCTCGACAGCATTTGAAAATCCGAAGCATAGAGCGACAGCAGCGAGACTTCGGTCGCGGCGCTGACGGTTGCCGAGCGGGGCTCGCCGGTGATCAGGGCCATCTCGCCGAAGAAGCTGCCGGAGCCGAGCTCCACCGGGTTCGGCGTGGCGACGCTGACGCGGCCCTCAACGATGAAATACATCTGGTCGCCAGCCTCGCCCTTGCGGCAGATGATGCCGCCGGCCGGTACGACACGGGGTCTGAGCGCCCGCACGATCTCGATGAGCGCGCCGGAGCCGAGCTTCTGAAACAGCGGAACTCCTGCGACCAGCTGCCAATTGCGCACGAAATCCTGGCGACGGACTTCCTCGTAGAAACCAGTGGCAAGGATACCGGCCCAGAGCGCGAAGATGCCGATTCCGCTCATCATGACCAGCCCGGCCAGGATGCGGCCGGCGAAACTTTGCGGAATCTCGTCGCCATAGCCCGTGGTCGAGAGCGTAGTGACGGCCCACCACATCGCGAGCGGAATGCTGCCGAACTTGTCAGGCTGGACGTCGCGCTCGATGATATAGGCCGCAAGAGCGGCGACGAACAACACGATGCCGAAGATCGAGGTGACGCCGATCAGGTTGCGCGCCTCTTTCGTCAGCACCCGGCCCAGCAGCCGGAAGAATGTGGAGCCGCGCAGCGGCTTCAAGAGCCAGATGGCGCAATAGAGGCTCTGGTCGCGCCCGCGGATGAAAAGGAAAGCCACCAAGGGGATTAAAACGGCAAGGACATCAACGGCGATTTCGACCCCCGCGCCGCGAACGTCCTTCGCCTGCTGCATGACCAGAGTCTCGATCAATTGGAAAACATAGGCCGCCCATACGCAGATGAGCAGGATCTGCAAGGCGAGCCTGGTCTCTCCGCTGATGTCAGGCGTCGTCAGCGCCGCCACCGTCAATAGACCGACTGCCGCGAGCACCGCGTTCAGCGATGTGAGAATCTTCGAGAAAGGAAGCGCCGACATTCATTACCCCGGGTGGGCCGCCATTTATCTGAGAATAGGATGCCTTCCGTCCAAACGTAAAGAGCCGGCCGGACATGGCCAACAGACGATATTTAGCGCCTTCCGATGTTATCGTTGGCCGACATCAAGCGGAAAGCCTTTGAAAGGCTTGATCTCCTTGAGCACGAACGTCGTCTGCATCTCCTTGATGCGCGGCAGGCGGCGCACCACCGCCATGGCAAAATCGGCATAGCTGTCGAGATCGGCGGCCACGACCTGTAGCAGGAAATCCGCGTCGCCGGCGATGCTGTAGCAGGCGACGACCTCGCTGAGCTTCAGCACATCGCGCGAGAATTCCTCGGCCTCCGCCTCACTGTGGCTGTCGATCTTCACCCGGATGAAGGCAAGGACGCCGAGGCCGATCTGACGCCTGTCGAGAGCAGCCGCATAGCCCTGGATCACGCCGGTTTCTTCCAGCTGGCGCACGCGCCGCCAGCATGGTGAGGTCGAAAGCCCGACTTCCGACGACAGCGCCTGGTTGGTCAGACGCCCGTCCTTTTGCAGCGCGCCGAGAATTTTCAGGTCGATGGGTTCGAGCGTTGCGGGCATATATGGCCTCGATGAAATGCAATATGGGTAATATCTACCTTCTATCATCGATTTTACGCAATGAAAGGTAAGAATTCTCTCGATATTGGAGATACTCTGCGGATCATGCCGACAACAATAAAAGGTTTCACATGCTCCCCGATATCCGTCTTGCCATCGTCATCAATCCAGCACTGCCGCTCGGGCTGATCGCGAATACCGCAGGTGCCATCGCGATTGGGTTGGGCGCTCGCTTTCCCGCCCTTGCGGCACAACAATTGGCTGACCGGCAAGAGCGGGCGATAGACATCAGCTCGAACTTGCCGGTTCCGATGCTGCAAGCCGATGCCGACGCCATCAGATCGCTGCTTTTGAAGGCACTGCCGCAGCAAGGAGAGCGAGCCGTCGTCGTCTTTCCGGCTTTCGCGCGGTCTCTGCACGATTACAGGGAATATGAGGCTACATTTCCCGGTCGCGATCTTGCCGAAGAGGTGATCGATGGTCTGGGAATAGCCGGCCCGTCGAAATGGGTGAAGTCGCTCACCGGTTCGCTGAAGTTGCTGCGTTAGCTAGTTTGACGCAATTCCGGACGGAAAAGCGCTTCACACTTTCCTGGAATGGCCTGGCCGGTCCAAAAGAAAAAAGGCCGGCTTGCGGAGATAGAGAGATCCGCTTCGCCGGCCGAGCAAGGACTGAAGAAGAAGGGACGATACACTTCAGTCATCGGACGATGGTGTTCCGATGGTTTGGACGATAGGCCCGCCAGCCTGAACGGGTTCCGAACCAGCCGTTCATCTGCGGTTCACGCAGTGATTTTCTGCAAAACAGGGGCAGCGGTGCAGGGGGCTTGAACTCCGGAAAAGCGATCCCCATCTCTTTTTCGCGGGTGCCAAACGGGCTCGCGGAACCGTCCCGAGGCCGCCAGGAGTGGGGTCATGGGACAAAGATTGAAATCGCAATTGTCGCTCACAGGAGGACTCCATGCGTCACGTAGACTTCTCTCCCCTTTACCGTTCCACCGTCGGTTTCGACCGCCTTTTCACCATGCTCGACAGCCTTGGTCAGCCGGATCAGGCCCAGACCTATCCGCCCTACAACATCGAGCGCACGGGTGAAAACACCTATCGCATCACCATGGCCGTTGCCGGTTTCGATGAAAAGGAACTGAGCATCGAGGCCCATGCCCATGTCCTTCAGGTCAAGGGCGAAAAGAGCGAAGAGCCGGCTGAAACCAGCGAATATCTCTATCGCGGCATCGCCAAGCGCGCCTTCGAGCGTCGCTTCCAGCTCGCCGATCATGTCGAGGTCCAGGCTGCTTCCCTGAAGAATGGTTTGCTGCACATCGATCTGCTGCGCAACATTCCGGAAGCCATGAAGCCCCGCCGGATCTCCATTGCGGCCGAGGCCGTGGAAACCCCGAAGGCCATCGAGGCACACATAAACTAATGCGGGCTGACGGCCTTAATCCGTCATGCCCGGGCTGACGGTCTTAGGCCGTCACGCCTTTGATCCTCCCAAGATCAAAAAGAAGCGGCGTCCATTCGGGCGCCGCTTTTGTTTTGTCGTGACCTTGAAGGCTTAGGCCGCGTTGGTTGCTTCGCCCGATTTCGTGCCCGCCTGTGCCTTCGCAGCCTCGCGCCGCTTGGCGGCATCGGCATATTTCTGGGCAAGCACGGCGCAGGTCATCAGCTGGATCTGATGAAACAGCATGAGCGGCAGCACAATCGCGCCGATGCCCTGGCCGGCGAAAATGACGTTGGCCATCGGCACGCCGCTTGCCAGCGATTTCTTCGAGCCGCAGAAGGTGATGGTGATCTCGTCGGCCTTTTCGAACCCAAGAGCGCGGCTGCCGAACATGGTGATGCAGAGCACCATCGCCAGAAGCACCATGTTTGCGATGATGACCGTGACGATATCGAGTACGGAAAAGGTGTGCCACAGACCTTCGACCACGGCCTCGCTGAAGGCGGAGTAGACGACCATGAGGATCGAGCCGCGATCGACCGGCATCAGGATCTTCTTCTTCGAGCGGATCCAGTCGCCGATCCACGGCTGCAGCAGCTGGCCGGCGATGAAGGGAGCGAGCAGTTGCAGCATGATCTGCCACAGAACATCCCAGGAAAAGCCGCCGCCCTGGCCGCCGACCGAAAAGAGGATGCCGACGAGCAGCGGCGTCAGGAACATGCCGAAGATGTTCGAGGCCGACGCGGAGCAGATCGCGGCCGGCACATTGCCGCCGGCGATGGAGGTGAAGGCGATGGAGGACTGTACGGTCGAGGGCAGTACACTCAAAAACAGCATGCCGGTATAGAGCGATACGGGCAGAATGCTGTCCGGGACGATATGGCCCATGGCCAGCACCAGCAGCGGAAAGATGCCGAAGGTCGTCAACAGGATGACGAGGTGCAGCCGCCAATGCAGCATGCCGGCGATGACGACATCGCGCGAGAGGCGCGCGCCATGCAGGAAGAACAAGAGGCCAATGGCGAAGTTGGTGGCAATGCCGAAATAGTGGGAGCTTGCCCCCTGCACCGGAAAGAAGGATGCCGTCAGAACGGTAAGCACCAGCAGCATGGTGAAGGTGTCTGGAAGAAAGCGGCGCATCGTGCCTACCCCAATCGCATTTGCAAGTCGTCATGATTAGTCCCTTGCAGATAGACCTATTGTGATCCACGATGCAAGGAATAACAGTTATCGTAATATAGGATAAGCAATGCTGGATCTCACGCAGTTGCGCAGCTTCGTCGCCGTCGAGCAGCTGGGTAGCTTCACGCTGGCGGCGGAACGGCTCGGGCTTGGGCAATCGACCGTCAGCCAGCACATACAGCGGCTGGAAGCCGAACTCGGGCGCAAGCTTTTGGCGCGCGATACGCATCGCGTGGTGCTGACTGGCGATGGCGAGGCATTGCTCGGCCATGCGCGGCAGATGCTGTCGATCGAGAGCGAGGTGCGGCAGCTCTTTGCTGGCAACAGCCTGCGCGGCAGTCTCCGGCTGGGCGTTTCCGAGGATTTCGTCACCAGTCAGCTTCCCGATGTACTGGAGGAGTTCGTCCGTTCGCATCCGTCCGTCGATCTCGAGCTGACGGTGGCGCTCAGCGGTACGCTTTATGAAATGCAGGACAATGGCGATCTCGATCTCGTGCTCGCCAAGCGCCGGCTCGGCGATATCAGGGGAAAGCTCGTCTACCGCGAGCCGCTGGTCTGGCTGGCGCGCGACCCGGAGCGTATTCGCAAGCTGGCTGCACCGTTGCCGCTGATCGCCTTTCCCACCCCGAGCGTCACGCGTGCGGTGGCGCTGGAGGCGCTGCGCCGGCAGCAGATGCCGTGGCGGATCGTCTGCACCTGCGGCAGTCTCAGCGGTTTGACGGCAGCGGCGCGCGCCGGCATGGGCGTCCTGGTCCAGCCGAAGAGCACCGCACCTGCCGGATTGACGGAGATTGCGCCGGGCTGGCTGCCCGTTCTCGAAGATGTTGAATTCGTGCTCGTGCCACGCAAGGGCGCGGACCAGCTTTTGGTCAAGGCACTCTCGGACGATATACTCGCGAAGGTCAGGGGACCGCGATCAAGCTAATGGCGAAATAGTCCATCAGATATTGTTAAAATTCATTTCCGATCATGTGGATGGGGGCAGAGTTTATTTTGCCGGCTGCCATTTCTCTTTTTTCCGCTGTACTCGATTTCAGGCGGAAGTCAGCTTCTTCTGCTATCTCCGGTGGCGATGGGTGAGTAGCGGGGGGATAGTCGTCCGATGATATATGGTGCCATCTTCATTTCCGGACTTGTCGCCTGCGTCGTGGCAATGACGATGATCGTACATAATGCACCGGCGTCCGATCGCGACGATTTATCGAACTTCGCCATGATCGCCCATCGGAATCAAAATTGACCCCCGCCGCCATTGCGGGCGCCGTCCGGTTGTAGCCGGCTCCGGCGCTCGTTCTTTTGTGCGATCAAGCCAGGCAAGCGAGGAAATTCGCCACATCGGCCTCGGTCGTTGCGAAGCTGGTGACCAGGCGGATCAGCGTTTCATCACTGCCGACCAGATCCGGCTGCGATTCAGGGATAGGCCATTCGTAGAACTTCGCGCCTTTGTCCTCGGCTGTCCTGGCAGAGGATTTCGGGATGATCGTGAAAACCTCGTTCGAGACGGTCGGCCAGGCAAGGTGGGCGCTGTTTGTCTTCTCGATACCGGCACGCAGACGATCGGCCATGCCGTTGGAATGGCGGGCGAGATCGAGCCAAAGGCCGTCCTGGAAGTAACCGTCGAACTGGGCGGCGATGAAGCGAGATTTGGAGAAAAGCTGGGCGGCGCGCTTGCGGATGAAATGCATCTCCTTCGCCTTCTCGGGATCGAAGAAGACGATTGCCTCGGCGCACCAGCAGCCGTTCTTGGTGCCGCCGAAGGAAAGGATGTCGATGCCGCGCTTCCACGTCATCTCGGCCGGCGTTGCGCCGAGTGCGACCAGGGCGTTGGCGAAACGCGCGCCATCCATATGCAGCGGCAGGCCGTTCGCCTTGGTGATGGAGGCGATGGCATCGATCTCATCCAGCGAATAGACCGTGCCGATTTCCGTCGCCTGCGTGATCGTCACGGCGGCGGCGCGGCCATGATGCACCGCATCCTGCGGGAAGCGGGCGATCTTGGTGGCAAGCGCCTTGGGGTCGATCTTGCCGAGAGCGCCTTCGACCGTCGCCAAGCGGGCGCCGCTGAAGAAATCGGGTGCACCGCATTCGTCTTCGGCGACATGCGCCTCGTTATGGCAGAAGCTGATGCCGCCCGGCTTCTGAACGCTGGCGAGCGACAACGAATTGGCGGCCGTGCCCGTTGCCACGAAGAAGACGGCAACCTCGCGCTCGAAAACCTCGGCGAATTTGGCTTCGACACGCTGGTCGAGCTCGCTCGTGCCGTAGGCGGAGGCAAAACCGTTGGATGCGGCGAGCAGACGTTCGGCGACTTTGGAATGGGCGCCGGCCCAGTTATCGGAAGCAAAGAACATGGAAATGCACCAGATGAAGGTTGAATTGCGGCTAGACTAGATGGGGTCGGCCGGACATTACGCCAATGCAAAAACCTATCAAGAGCGTGAGCTTGAAGAATGCATCACAGAAATTGATTGACGCAATCAACAAATAAAATGATGCGCCGCAGCGAAACTTTATTGCTTGATTTATGCAACAAAGGCAATCTTCCGTCTTTCGTTGACGAAATTTTGCCGTTTTGCTCTTGCGAAGGCTTAAGCTTTCTGGCATAGAGCTGATGAATTAGGACAGGGTTGCTGTCCTATTTTGGCCGCCAAGGCCGAAGATGCGCGAGAGGGTCCTGACGATGTCGGGATTTCGAGCTATAGTTACCGGGAGCATGTCCTTTCCAGCCTTTCGAGGCGGCGGGCAATGCGGCGGTGGAATAGCAGGGCGCGGAACGCTGACGACTGGCCCCACTCACGGGGCCACGGTTCGCGGCCGGATCTTCACATTGCAACAGCGCTGTCGCGCGTCGGCCCCGGAAACGGACCGCGCGGGACGAAGGAGCGCCCGCGACGCGGGCCTTACCGGAGGGAAGACCATGACGAACAGGACGACGTTTACGAGTTTTGACCAGACCGCTGCAGCCAATGCTGCCGCGACGGCCAAGACGTCGAAACGCGCTGTCGGCATCCCGCCGAAACAGGGCCTTTACGATCCGCGCAACGAGCATGACGCCTGCGGCGTCGGCTTCGTCGCGCATATGAAGGGCCAGAAGTCGCATCAGATCGTGCGCGACGGCCTGTTCATCCTCGAGAACCTGACGCATCGCGGTGCTGTCGGCGCCGATCCGCTGATGGGCGACGGCGCTGGTATTCTCGTGCAGATCCCCGATCGCTTCTTCCGCGAGGAGATGGCCAAGCAGGGCGTCATCCTGCCGAAGGCTGGCGAGTATGGCGTCGGCCATTTCTTCCTGCCGCGCGACGAGGCGTTGATCGAGCATTTCAAGACCGCGATCACGCAGGTCGTGGCCGAAGAAGGCCAGGTTCTGCTCGGCTTCCGCGACGTGCCGGTCGATAACTCCTCGCTATCGAAGGCGCCCGACATTGCCGCCACCGAGCCGCATCATGTCCAGGTCTTCATCGGCGCCGGCCGCGATGCCGGTACCAACGAGGAGTTCGAACGCCGTCTCTTCACCCTGCGCAAGGTGATCTCCAACCGCATCTATGCGGAATATGAGGGCGAGGAGAGCAGCTTCTACCCCGTGTCGCTGTCGAGCTCGACCATCGTCTACAAGGGCATGTTCCTCGCCTATCAGGTCGGCGCCTATTATAAGGACCTCTCCGACCCGCGTTTCGAGACCGCGGTTGCGCTCGTGCACCAGCGTTTCTCGACCAACACCTTCCCGTCGTGGAAGCTTGCGCATCCCTACCGCATGGTCGCGCATAACGGCGAAATCAACACGCTGCGCGGCAACGTCAACTGGATGGCTGCGCGCCAGGCATCGGTATCCTCGCCACTGTTCGGTGAAGATATTTCCAAGCTCTGGCCGATCTCCTACGAGGGGCAGTCCGATACGGCCTGTTTCGACAACGCGCTCGAATTCCTCGTGCGCGGTGGATATTCCATGGCACACGCCATGATGATGCTCATTCCCGAGGCATGGGCCGGCAACCAGTTGATGGCCGCCGAGCGCAAGGCATTCTATGAGTATCATGCAGCGCTGATGGAGCCGTGGGATGGTCCCGCCGCCGTCGCCTTCACCGATGGCAAGCAGATCGGCGCGACGCTCGATCGTAACGGCCTGCGTCCGGCCCGCTATCTCGTCACCAGCGACGACCGCATCATCATGGCGTCCGAAGCCGGCGTTCTGCCGGTTGAGGAAGAGAAGATCATCCAGAAGTGGCGCCTGCAGCCGGGCAAGATGCTGCTGATCGACATGGAAAAGGGCCGCATCATCTCCGACGACGAGGTGAAGTCGGAACTGTCAAGCAAGCATCCCTATCGCAGCTGGCTGAACCGCACGCAGCTGATCTTGGAAGACCTGAAGCCGGTGGAGCCGCGCGCGCTGCGCCGCGACGTGTCGCTGCTCGACCGCCAGCAGGCCTTCGGCTACACGACCGAAGACACCAAGCTCCTGATGTCGCCGATGGCGACGACGGGGCAGGAAGCCGTCGGCTCCATGGGCACGGATACGCCGATCTCGGCCATGTCCGACAAGCCGAAGCTGCTCTACACCTACTTCAAACAGAACTTCGCGCAGGTGACGAACCCGCCGATCGATCCGATCCGCGAAGAGCTGGTCATGAGCCTCGTCTCGTTCATCGGCCCGCGTCCGAACCTGCTCGACCATACCGGCATGGCCAACGCCAAGCGCCTGGAAGTCCGCCAGCCGATCCTGACCAACGGCGACCTCGAAAAGATCCGCTCCATCGGTCATACAGAGGATCGCTTCGACACCAAGACGCTCGACTTCACCTATGATGTCGAACGTGGCGCCGAAGGCATGCCCGAGATGCTCGACCGGCTCTGCGAGCGGGCGGAAGCGGCCGTTCGCGGCGGCTACAACATCATCGTGCTCTCCGACCGCCAGATCGGACCGGACCGCATCGCGATCCCGGCGCTGCTGGCGACGGCCGCCGTGCACCATCACCTGATCCGCAAGGGCCTGCGCACCTCGGTCGGCATCGTCGTCGAAACCGGCGAGCCGCGCGAAGTGCATCATTTCTGCCTGCTGGCCGGTTATGGTGCGGAAGCGATCAACCCCTATCTCGCCTTCGACACGCTGCTCGACATGCATCAGCGCGGCGAATTCCCGAAGGAAGTGGACGCGACCGAAGTCGTCTACCGCTATATCAAGGCAGTGGGTAAGGGCATCCTCAAGGTCATGTCGAAGATGGGCATCTCGACCTATCAGTCCTATTGCGGCGCGCAGATCTTCGATGCAGTTGGCCTGCAGCAGGAACTGGTCGACCAGTACTTCTTCGGCACGGCGACCATGATCGAGGGCATTGGCCTCGACACGATCGCTGCGGAAACTGTTGCTCGTCACGCATCCGCTTTCGGCCGCGATCCGTTGCTGGCAAGCACGCTCGACATCGGCGGCGAATATGCCTACCGCATGCGCGGCGAAAGCCATGCCTGGACGCCGGATGCGGTGGCTGCCCTGCAGCATGCCGTGCGCGGCAATGCCGAGGATCGCTATCGCGAGTTCTCCGAAATGGTCAACGAGTCGGCGCTCCGGATGAACACCATCCGCGGTCTCTTCAAGATCAAGGGCGCGGAAGCGCTCGGCCGCAAGCCGATTTCGGTCGACGAGGTCGAGCCGGCTGCCGATATCGTCAAGCGTTTCTCGACGGGTGCCATGTCCTTCGGCTCCATCAGCCGCGAAGCGCATACGACGCTGGCAATCGCCATGAACCGCATCGGCGGCAAGTCGAACACCGGCGAGGGCGGCGAGGAAGCCGACCGATACATGCCGCTCTTCGACGGCTCGCCGAACCCGGAACGCTCCGCCATCAAGCAGATCGCCTCCGGCCGCTTCGGCGTGACGACCGAATATCTGGTCAATGCCGACGTGCTGCAGATCAAGGTCGCGCAGGGCGCCAAGCCCGGCGAAGGCGGCCAGCTGCCCGGCCACAAGGTCGATGCGACGGTCGCCAAGACCCGGCATTCGACGCCGGGCGTCGGGCTGATCTCACCGCCGCCGCACCATGACATCTACTCGATCGAGGATCTGGCACAGCTGATCTACGATCTGAAGAACGTCAACCCGACCTCGGATGTCTCGGTCAAGCTCGTCTCGGAAGTCGGCGTCGGCACGGTTGCCGCCGGCGTCGCCAAGGCGCGCGCCGATCACATCACCGTCTCCGGCTATGACGGCGGCACCGGCGCCTCGCCGCTGACCTCGCTGAAGCACGCCGGCTCGCCTTGGGAAATCGGCCTTGCCGAGACCCAGCAGACCCTTGTGCTGAACGGGCTGCGTTCGCGCATCGCCCTGCAGGTGGATGGCGGTCTGAAGACCGGCCGCGACGTCATCATCGGCGCGCTGCTCGGCGCCGATGAATTCGGCTTTGCCACCGCGCCGCTGATTGCGGCCGGCTGCATCATGATGCGCAAGTGCCACCTCAACACCTGTCCGGTTGGCGTCGCCACCCAGGATCCGGTGCTGCGCAAGCGCTTCAAGGGCGCGCCGGAGCATGTCATCAACTACTTCTTCTTCGTGGCCGAAGAAGTGCGCGAGATCCTCGCCTCGCTTGGCGTTGCCAAGCTCGACGACATCATCGGCGCTTCCGAGCTTCTGGAAAAGGACGACATGCTCGCCCACTGGAAGGCCAAGGGGCTCGACTTCAGCCGCATCTTCCACAAGGTCGAAGCCGCCAAGGAAGAGACCTACTGGACGACGGTGCAGAAGCACCCGATCGACGACATTCTCGACCGCAAGCTGATCGAGAAGGCCGAGCCGGCACTTGCTTCAAAGACGCCTGTCGCCTTCGAAGTCGACATCAAGAACGTCGACCGTTCGGCCGGTGCCATGCTGTCGGGCGCGGTTGCCAAGCGCTATGGCCATCGCGGCCTGAAGGACGACACGATCAGCGTCACCCTGAGGGGAACGGCCGGTCAGTCCTTCGGCGCGTTCCTGGCGCGCGGCGTGACCTTCAACCTCGTCGGTGACGGCAACGACTATGTCGGCAAGGGCCTTTCGGGCGGCCGCATCATCATCCGCCCGCCGGAAAACTCGAAGATCATCGCTGAACACTCGATCATCGTCGGCAACACCGTGCTCTACGGCGCAACCGAGGGCGAGTGCTACTTCCGCGGTGTCGCGGGCGAGCGCTTCGCGGTCAGAAACTCCGGCGCTATCGCCGTCGTCGAAGGCGTGGGCGACCACGGCTGCGAATACATGACTGGCGGCGTCGTCGTTGTGCTCGGCGAAACCGGCCGCAATTTCGCGGCCGGCATGTCGGGTGGCGTGGCCTATGTGCTCGACGAGAAGGGCGATTTCGCCCGTCGCTGCAACATGGCGATGGTCGAATTGGAACCGGTTCCCGAAGAGGACGAGCTGCTGGAGAAGCTGCATCATCACGGCGGCGACATCATGCACAAGGGACGTGTCGACGTCTCGGATGACATGACGCGCCATGACGAAGAGCGTCTCTTCCAGCTGATTTCGAACCACTTCCATTATACGGGCTCGACGCGAGCCAAGGAGATCCTCGATCGCTGGGCCGACTATCGCCCGAAATTCCGCAAGGTCATGCCGGTCGAGTACCGCCGCGCCCTTGAGGAAATGGAGCGCAGCCGGATGAGCGTGGCGGCGGAGTAATCCGCCCCGGTTCTGAAACCAGTCGAGGGTTTCGCCTCGCATTGCGATCGCCGTCACGGCGATCGCGACCGTCGAACAGCGGAATCGGATTTGAATTAAAGTGCCGGACAGGGAAACCGAGATGACCCTCAGGCACGGGAGCCATGAGCTCCTCTTTTAGAGTGAGGAAACGAAAGCATGGGCAAGGTAACAGGCTTCTTGGAAATCGACCGGCAGGTGGCGAAGTATCAGCCGGCGTCGGATCGCATCCGGCATTTCCGTGAATTCACGATCCCCATGTCGGACCCGGAAGTGCAGAAACAGGCAGCCCGCTGCATGGACTGTGGCATTCCCTATTGCCATGGCCCGACCGGCTGCCCGGTGCACAATCAGATCCCCGATTGGAACGACCTCGTCTACAACAACAATTGGGAACAGGCGATCCACAACCTGCATTCGACCAACAACTTCCCGGAATTCACCGGCCGTGTTTGCCCCGCCCCTTGCGAGGAAGCCTGCACGCTGAACCTGGAAGATGCACCGGTCGCCATCAAGACCGTGGAGCAGGCGATCGCCGACAAGGCCTATGAGCTCGGCTTCATCCGGCCGCAGCCGGCAACCGTGCATACGGGCAAGAAGGTTGCGATCATCGGCTCCGGCCCTGCCGGCATGGCAGCCGCCCAACAGCTCGGCCGCGCCGGTCACGACGTCCATCTCTATGAGCGCGAAAGCAAGGCCGGCGGTCTGCTGCGCTACGGCATCCCGGACTTCAAGATGGAGAAAAACTTCATCGACCGCCGCGTCGAGCAGATGAAGGGTGAGGGCGTCACCTTCCATTGCGGCGTCAATGTCGGCGTCGACGTGAAGATGGAGCAGCTTCTGGCAGACTATGATGCCGTGCTCTATTGCGGCGGCTCGGAAACCCCGCGCGAAGCCGGCATTCCCGGCACGACGCTCGCAGGCGTCCATGACGCCATGCCCTATCTCGTGCAGCAGAACCGCCGCGTCGGCCGCGAAAACATCGACAGCGTCGGCTGGCCCGCCGATCCGATCCTGGCCGGCGGCAAGCATATCGTCGTCGTCGGCGGCGGCGATACGGCCTCCGACTGCGTCGGCACGGCATTCCGCCAGGGCGCGGTGAAGGTGACCCAGCTCGACATTCGTCCGCAGCCGCCGGAAAAGGAAGACAAGCTCGCCGTCTGGCCGTTCTGGGCGACGAAGATGCGCACCTCCTCTTCGCAGGCCGAAGGTGCGGTTCGCGAATTCCAGGTCGCAACGCTTGAATTCATCGGCGAAGACGGCGTGCTGACGGGTGTGAAGTGCTGCGAAGTGGATGAGCGCCGCAAGCCGATCGCCGGCACGGAATTCGTCATCCGCGCCGATCTCGCCTTCATCGCCATCGGCTTCCGCGGCCCGTTCACCGACAGCGTGCTCAAGGAACTCGACGGCAAGCTGACGCTGAACACGGACCGTCGCGGTTCGACCAACGTCGTTGCCAACGATAAGGACTACAAGACCTCGATCGACAAGCTCTGGACGGCCGGCGACATTCGCCGCGGCCAGTCGCTGGTCGTCTGGGCGATCCGCGAGGGCCGCCAGGCCGCGCGTGCGATCGACGAGGCCCTGATGGGTTCGACGGTTCTGCCGAACTAAAATTCGCGGCTGTTTTCATGTTGTGACCAAAGGCCGGGTTCGCAATGAACCCGGCCTTTGTCGTTATCGGCTTGCGGCGATGTTCCAGTTGTAGATGCAGCGGTCGAGACCGATGGCAATTTCCAGCACCGCGACGTCATGGTCTATCGCCGGCCCTTTCTTCTGCTGGCTGCGATAGCGCTGGGGGAAGTCCGTGCGTCTCGAAATCGAGCAGACCTCCATCCATTTGTCGCCGTTGTCGACCTCGATATCCATCGTGACCTGGGAATAGGCCGGCAAGCGATCGGACGGCACGATCCGCGTCGGCAGATGGATCACCGAGGCGATCATCCGGCGAACCGGTTCCAGCGAGGCGGCATGGTAGTCATTGCCGCTGTCGGCGGTGAAGGCGCATTGGAACTCGAGCTGCCAGAATTCCTTGAGCCGCACATGCTTGCTCGGCTGGTCCTGCTCCCGGCGATAGGATTTACCCGCCTGCCAGACGCATAGCGGCAGTCTTGTTCTCTAATGATTTACGAGCAGGTGCTGCATGTAGATGTAGGTTGAGGGTGTCGTTTCCGGCCGCAGCACGAGTTCGGCCTCGGTGTTCGACATTTGCTGCTGTGCCCATATGTCCGAATTGGAATAGGCATCCGAGACGAGGTTTCGAGGCATCAGGGTCGGAGCCTCGACTCTTCGGATATCCCAGGCGGGGTTTGAAGATCGCAGGAAGCTCGCCACTTCGTCGGAAAAGAACCGGACGAAGTCGTCGCGCAACTTGATGTCCCGCTCTTCCCAGTGAACGAGCGAATTGACGTTATAGATAGTGAGCACGTGCCATTCTCCATGGGCAACGTTGATGTCCTGAGGTGAGGGCTTTACGTCCAGCAGCCGCCGGACACGCCAATCGCTCCGGCTGTCACGACTGGACGCGGAGACCTCGGCCGGAGAAAGCGCGCACAATCGCAGCCTGCGGGCAGGTGCGGTAACGATCGATATGATCTGCGCTCTTGGTGCTCATGCAACTCTTCTATTGGCGGGGTGCATTGTTGTCAAACGGCGTCCGCGATATCTACCGCGCGACCGATCCTGGCAATCTGTAGTCGTCCACACGACCGATCGGCGCCGGGTCCATCTGGCCCTTCTCGACCAGAAGATCGCGTGGCGATGATGTCACCGCCGCAGGGACAGGGGTGCTGCCGAGAAGCTGCGAGCCGCCGTCGAGATCGGGGTCGGAGAGGCTTATGGGTTGCGTACGGGTGATCTTTTCCGATTCTGCGCCGGGAAGATTGGCCTGTTGCGCCGGCGGCGGATTGCCGGTGTCCAGGCGCGTGATGTCGGGGCTTGCCTGATCGCCCAGGATTCGGCGGGCAGACTTCTCCAGATAGAAGGCGACCTTGCGCTTGCCGGCTGCCGTCAGATTGACGCCGTCCGCCGTCCTCAACCGGACCTGCTGGCCGTTGATATCCGAACCGGTGACGATGAATTCGCCGTTCTGGTCGGTAAATCCGTCCCATATGTCGATGAATTCGCCGCCGACGCTGGTCATCTGGCTCTGGTAAACCTGATTGAGCTTGACCGCGCTGGCGGTCAGCTGATCAGAGCCGAAGGAGGGCAGGCCGACCCAGAGCAAAGGAATGTGGCGGCTCGTCACCAGCTTGGCGAATTGCTGTACGCGCTCCTCATAGGCGAGAAACCACGGGTCGGTGCCGTACTTCTCGTTGAGCCCATCGCCGATCATCTGCTGGCGGTCGTTGGCGCCGATCATGACGACGACCATGGCCGGCTTCAGCTGGTCGATCATCCCGGGTAATTGCTGCGGCCAATTGTAGTAGTCCTGCCGCACGAGGCCGGAGGCGACGTTGCCGCGCGACTGGACGACGACGCCGGGGGAGGTGGAGAAGGCATCCTCCAGCCCGGTTGCCAAGCCGCTCGCCAGGAAATCGCCGACAACGAGGATGGTCTTGGCGTCGGGAAGCTTTTCCGCCGGTGGCGGCGTTTCCGGCTGCGCGACCGGCTGGCGCGGCGGCGGGGTCGGCCGCTTCTTTGGCTGTACCTTGCGCCGCGGCGGCGGCTGCTCGGCCGGTTGGTCCGGATAATCGGGCTCGCGGGTGCCAAACAGCATGTCCAGCAGGTTTCGCCGCGGCCGCTCCTGCGCCTGTGCCATGTTCGGCAGGCAGCCAAGCGCGATGATGACGGCGAGGAATGCCGTCAGAACAATCCTTAGAGTTGCCATGGTCGCGCGGGCAGAGTGTTTCATCATAGCTTCTTTTCCGCTCACGACTCCGTGGTCGCATGAGGACGATTTCATCGTCCGGCGATCCCGGATTCGCTCGACGCGGCTTACTTGCGCAATGCCTTCAGCAGGCTCATCGAGGGCTCGCCATCCGCATCCATGCCCATGCGTTCCTGAACGGCTGATATCGCAGCCTTGGAGCCCGAGCCGAAATTGCCATCGACCACGCCGTCATAATAACCGAGCTCCTTCAAACGCGTCTGCAGCTCGAATTTCTGCTTGACGTCGAGCGCGCCGCTCGGGCGAGGCCAGGATTGCTGCATGCCGCCATAGCCGGCGATCTGGTCCGCGAGCAGACCGACGGCGAGCGCATAGCTGTCGGAGGCATTGTAGCGCTTGATGGTGAAGAAGTTTCCGGCCATCAGGAAGCCGGGACCATTCGGACCGCCGGGCATCTTCAGCTGCGCGCGATCGGAGGTCGTGCGGAAGCCCTTGCCGTTGGGGCGCACGAAGCCGAGGGCCGCCCATTGCGCAATCGTATGTGTCTTGCCGGCCTGGGCGCTGCCGCCCGGTGGCACGACGACTTCATAACCCCAGGTACGGCCGGTATCCCAGCCGTTCTTGGCGAGAAGATTGGCTGTCGTCGCCAGGGCGTCCGGAATGGAATTCCAGATATCGGCATGGCCGCTGCCATCGGCATCGACGGCATAGAGCAGGTAGCTGGTCGGAATGAACTGCGTATGGCCCATGGCGCCGGCCCAGGAACCGTTCAGGTCCTTGCGCGAGATATCGCCCTTTTGCAGGATCTTCAGCGCGGCGATGAGCTGCTTCTTGGCATAGTTCGCCCGCTTCGGATCGGCATAGGCAAGCGTCGCCAGTGCGCGGGGCACGTAGTGCAGCCGATCGTTCTTGGCCAGAACCTCGCCGTAATTCGATTCCATCGACCAGATGGCCAGCATGATATTGCGGTCGACGCCGAAGTGCTGTTCGAGCGTGCGCAGTGTGGACCCGTACTTGACTGCCATCTTGCGGCCAATATCGACCGTATAGGGATTGACACGGGAGTCGAGGTAATCCCAGATTTGGGACTTGAATTCCGGTTGGTACTGCGCTTTTTCGAGGACCGTGGGGTCTGGGTCCGTCACGCCGGCAAATGCATTGCGGTAGGTCGATTGCGTAATGCCGCTCTTTGCGGCGGTAGCGTAGAAGCCCGCGATCCATTTTTGGAACCCAGGGTCAGCATTGGCGTTAACGGGAAGGAATCCCGCCAAGGCGCCGAGCGCGAGCGCCAGAGCGAGACCACGAAGGGAGTGTTTGCGGTTTACGGTCATCTACAGCCTTGTCCATCAATCGTTGGATTTCGGTGCGGCGATGCACATAGCATCGGCCCATGCGTGACGCTAAACGAACGAAGTCAACAAATTCTTTACCATGGAAGTCCGCATCAGTCATTATTTGCAAAACAGTAGCAAATTTAATCTACTGACCTTTAGAATGGCTTGGTGCCAACTGATTTAATGCCCAGGAGGTATGAGTGGGACAGCATAAGAAGGTTCGTAAGGCAGTATTTCCGGTTGCCGGACTAGGGACGCGGTTCTTGCCGGCGACCAAGGCGGTGCCGAAGGAAATGCTGACCGTCGTGGACAAGCCGGTCATCCAATATGTCGTCGACGAGGCGATGGAAGCTGGCATCGAGCATTTCGTCTTCGTGACCGGCCGCAGCAAGCACGTCATAGAAGACTATTTCGACATTCAGTTCGAGCTCGAGCAGACGCTGCGCCAGCGCAACAAGAATGCCGAACTATCGCTGTTGAACGGCCTGCTGCCGAAGGCCGGCACGGCGAGCTTCACGCGCCAGCAGGAGCCGCTGGGCCTCGGCCACGCCGTCTGGTGTGCCCGCGAGATCGTCGGCGACGAGCCGTTTGCGCTGCTGCTGCCCGACATGGTCATGCGCGCCGAAAAGGGCTGCATGAAGGGCATGATCGAGCTTTACGAGCATAGCGGCGGCAACGTCATCGCCGTCGAGGAATGCGCTCCCGACCAGACCCACAAATACGGTATCGTCGGTGTCGGCGAGACGATCGGCAGCGGTTTCCGCATCACGGAGATGGTCGAAAAGCCGGCCAAGGGCACGGCTCCGTCCAACTTCTTCATCAACGGCCGCTACATTCTGCAGCCGGAAATCTTCCGTATCCTGGAAAGCCAGGAGCGCGGCGCCGGCAACGAGATCCAGCTGACGGACGGCATGCTGAAGCTTGCCAAGACGCAGGATTTCGCCGGCTATCACTTCCAGGGCCAGACTTTCGACTGTGGTGCAAAGGATGGCTTCATCCTCGCCAATGTCGCCTTCGCCTTGGCGCGCGACGATATTCGTCCGACCATCGAGGACGATTTCAAGGCGCTGATTTCGGCCTTGAAATAAGGGTTTGACCTTTTGAAGAAAATCTTGAGGCCTGGCATCTGCCGGGCCTCAATTCATTTGAGCGGATGACTTGGGTTCAAGCGAAGGCGGTGTTCAGCGTTTTACGGTCAAGCCCAGGCCGGCCTGGAACTGGCGGGTGCTGTCGCCCACATCCCTCGTCGTCAGCTGATAGCCGACATTGCTGGTGAGATCGAGGTAACGGTTGATGCCCCAGGTCAGCCCGAAAGCGGCGTCGTATTCGACCTCGTCGGCGGCACTGCCATTGGAGGGGTAATTGCGCCAGGTCGGGCCTCCCGTCAGCTTGGCGGTGAGATCGTCGCGCAGCTGATGGCTTACGGTGCTCGTGAGCTGATAGGCGGTGTAGCCGCTGAGGCCGGCCGTGGTGGAGGGCTGGACCGTAGTCGAAAGGCCGACGCTGATATCGGTGCCGCGCTGCGGCGACCAGGCGAGACTGCCGTCGATCGTCGGCGAGTCGACCGAGGCGAGGCGCGAATCGTCGAATTGCGTGTGCTGGTAACCGAATCCGAGCTCGCCCTTGAATTTTTCGCCGAGGTCGAATTCGACGCCGCCCTTGCCGCCATAGCTCTGATTCGAGCGGGCATAGCCGTTGCTGTCGCGCGTCTGGTCGTAGACGGCACGGCCGAGATCGACTTCGACGAAGGGAATGATCGCCGGCGATAGTTCGTAGCCGATGCGTCCGCGCCAGGTTCCGGCCGTCTGGTTGCGGTCGCTGAGGGTGACCGTTGTCCCGTCGGAGAGTACGGCATTGGAATAGACACTGCGTGTCAGCGCCACGGCCGTCGTGCCGCGCAGCAGGCCGAAATCGCGCTCCAGAGAGAGCCCGGCCGTGTACTGGTTGACGGCGGATTGCTTCGAGGCGCCGGCGATCGCGTTGGGATCGCTCGTATCCTCGCGATAGAATTGATAGCCGGCGGTGACATGCGCCGTCGTGTCGGCGGGAAGATCCAGGCGCAGGTCGGCATTAAGATTGACGGTCGGCTTTTCCTCGCCGGTGCCGCTGATGTTCTTCTGCCAGACGCCTTCGCCGGTGACGGTCAGCGCATGCCGGTCCCAGTCCGAAGTCAGGGTGCTGCGCAAGTCGGTCTGCAGGAAGCCGCGATTGTCCTTGGTGTCGCCGGTGCGATCCCGTTCGACATTGATCGACTGGTTGATCGAAGGCTTCAGAGTGAAGGTGCCGAGCGGGATGCCCTGGACGTCTGCCCGATCCGGATACTGGCGGGCTCTCAAGTCATCAACGCCTGGTTCGCGCAGATTTACGCGGCGCAGATCGTTATCCAGTGTCGAGCCGGTGGTTGTGGGGTCGATACCACCGAGCCGGAGGCGCATATTCGGCGCCGTATCACTGCCGGTCGATGTCTGGTTCGCCGATTGAGCTGCCTGGGTATCGGCCGCGGGCGCGGCATTCGGATCGGTTGGGGATGCCGATGTCGGGGCAGGCAACGTATCGTCGAGGTTCTGGTCGGCTGACAGCGATTGGGCGTTGGCCGGCAGCGGAGCGGCGAATGCGATACCCCAGCTGAGCATGGCGGAACCCGCCCATGCCGCCAGCCGGAAGGCACCATGACCCGCCTTGTCCTTGCCGATGCCCATGTTGTTTATATCTGACCCTGCTGGAAATGACCTAAATTCTTACCCAAGTGTAAAGCTGCGTGGTTAACGCTTGGTTGCCAAGCGATGGCGACAAGAAAGGGTTCGATAATATTTGTCGGGAAGGCGTTGCAGGTTGTCGCATCGCCATAAGTCGATCTTTGGTGGACAGATTTGCAGAAAAGCGTTAGGCCTCGCTCATGAATAAGAGAGCTGTAAGACTCATCGAGAACGGTGCGATCGAATCCGCAATGCGAACGATCGAGACCGAGAGACGGGGCATGGAGGCGCTGGAACGCGCGCTGACCAACGGCTTGGCCGAGCCCTTCAGCCGCGCTGTCGAGCTTATCGGCGATATCAGCGGCCGTGTCGTCATCACCGGCGTCGGCAAGAGCGGCCATATCGGCAACAAACTCGCCGCAAGCCTGGCTTCCACGGGTACACCGGCTTTCTTCGTACATCCGGTCGAAGCCAATCATGGCGATCTCGGCATGATCACGCAGGCTGATGTCATCATCGCCATCTCCTGGGGCGGTGAGAGCGCTGAGCTGCGCGGCATCATCAGCTATTCCCGCCGTTTTTCGATTCCGATGATCGCCATCACCGCGGGGGAGACTTCCACGCTTGCTCGCGAGTCGGATGTCGTCCTGCTGCTGCCCAAGGAGCAGGAAGCCTGCCCGCACGGGCTGGCGCCAACCACATCGACGCTGCTGCAGCTTGCCATCGGCGATGCGCTGACCGTGGCGCTGCTGGAGGCACGTGGCTTCACGGCCGAGGATTTCCGCACCTTTCATCCGGGCGGCAAACTCGGCGCCAGCCTGTCGCATGTGGCCGATATCATGCACAAGGGCGACCGCGTGCCTTTGGTGAAACTTGGAACCGGCATGCCGGAAGCGGCAATGACGCTATCGAAAATGCGTTTCGGCTGTGTCGGTGTGATCGATGATGATGGCTGCCTGTGCGGCATCGTCACCGACGGCGACATCGCTCGCAATCTCGGCACCAGCCTTGCCGAGATGCGCGTCGACGAGGTGATGACCCGTAATCCGAAGACGGTGAAGGAAACGACGCTGGCAACGAGCGCCATGGCCGTGCTCAACCGTCATAATATCTCGGCGCTCATGGTCATAGACGAAGCGCGCCGACCGATCGGCGTCGTGCATTTCCACGATCTGCTGCGGATCGGCGTCGCCTGATCAGACCGGTTCGACGGTGAGTTCGCGGCCGTTGCTTGCGACCACCTTGACGCGGGTGCCGACCGGTAGGTCCGGCCCGCTGACAGTCCAATAGGTATCGTTCAGGCGAATGCGTCCCCGGCCTTCGGCGATCGGCTGGTCGAGTGTTGCCGTGCGCCCGACGAGGCTGGCGCTGCGCCGGTTCAGGAACGGTTCGTCGGTCACCTGGTTGTTGTTGTAGAGATAACGGCGGCCGATGAGGGTGACGATGACCGCTGTGGCTGCGAAGACCAATCCCTGTACCTGCCAGATCCAGAAGCTGTTCTCCCAGAAGAGGAGCGACAAGGCGCCGACGATGATGCCGGCGAGCCCGATCCACACAAGGAAGAAGCCCGGCAGGACGAGCTCGGCGGCAAGCAGCACCAGACCCACGAGCCACCAGCTCCAGGGGCCGAGTTCGACGATGAGATTGTCGAACATGTCAGCTCTCCTTCGGCGTCAACGGATTGATCGAGGGTGTCGTGCGGGCGGAGGCCGGGCGCGGGCGGGGCGGTTGCGGCGCGCCATTGCCGTCGCCATTGTCGCCGAAGACTTCGCGAGCGATGGCGCCGATGCCGCCGAGGGAGCCGATGATGGAGCTCGCCTCCATCGGCATCAGTACGATCTTCGAATTGCCGGCAGAGCCGATCGCCGCCAGCGCTTCGGTGTATTTCTGCGCGACGAAGTAGTTGATCGCCTGCACGTTGCCCTCGGCGATCGCCTCGGACACGACGCGGGTCGCTTTCGCTTCGGCTTCGGCCAGGCGTTCGCGCGCCTCGGCATTGCGGAAGGCTGCCTCGCGCTGACCTTCTGCCTGGAGCACGGCGGCCTGCTTGGCGCCTTCGGCACGCAGGATCTGCGCGTTGCGCATGCCTTCCGCCTCCAGAACCTGCGCACGCTTTTCGCGCTCTGCCTTCATCTGCCGCGCCATGGCGTCGACGAGATCCTTCGGCGGCTGGATATCCTTGATTTCAACGCGCGTTACCTTGATGCCCCAGGGCTCGGCCGCCTCGTCAACCACGCGTAGCAGCCGCTCGTTGATGGCGTCGCGGTTCGACAGCAGCTCGTCGAGATCCATCGAGCCCATGACCGAGCGGATGTTGGTCTTGGTGAGGTTGAGGATCGCGCTTTCGAGATTGGTTATCTGATAGGCGGCCTGGGCTGCATTCAGCACCTGGAAGAAGGCAACCGCATCGGCCGAGATGCTGGCATTGTCCTTGGTGATGACCTCCTGTGTCGGCACGGCCAGCACCTGTTCCATCACATTCATGCGCGCGCCGACCGTCTCGATGAAGGGCACGATCAGATTGAGCCCCGGCTCTAGCGTGCGGATATAGCGACCGAAGCGCTGGACCGTGTATCGATAACCCTGCGGTACGGTCTTGATGCCTGCAAACAGCACCAGGATGACCAAGACCACCAGGGCAATCACAACGATGCTGAAACCACCCATGACCATCGAACTCCTCCATGGACGCGCCTGCCTGAGCAGGCTCGCGTCGCGTAAACCGCTACCGTTCGGCCTCCCTATGCTCGGTCGAGCTCATGAGGCGGCAGCTCAATTAGATGTGGTGGGTTAGCATGTTCTCGGCAAGTGAGGAATGGGGCTGCAGCAGGCGTTTTGCTATGAGACAGGTCAACCAATCGTCGTCTGGGTCTTGCGCCCGGCGATTGATATTCATACTTTATATGGAGATTTCCGGCTCCGCTGCCAAGCAGCCTTTCGGGCCAAGCCATCGCGCATCATCAGGGTGAAGCTATGAACTTAGATAGGACCTTGCGGTCGGTTGTGGCCGTGCACGCCTCAATTCCGGAAGACGCCTTTACGGCCGCAACGCTCGGCACCCGCAGGGAGGGCAGTGGCGTTGTCATTCGCGGAAATGGCCTGGTATTGACGATCGGTTATCTGATTACCGAAGCCGACGAGGTTTGGCTGACGACCAATAGCGGCCGTGTCGTGCCCGGCCATGCGCTTGCCTATGATCAGGAGACAGGCTTCGGCCTCGTGCAGGCGCTCGGGCCTCTCGACGTGCCCGCCCTCGAATTCGGCGATACCAACAAGGCAGAGATCGGCGATGAAGTCGTCGTGGCCGACGGGATCGGCCAGTTCGTCGAGGCGAAGATCGTCGCCAAGCAGGAGTTTGCCGGCTATTGGGAATATCTGCTCGACGAAGCGATCTTCACGGCACCGGCCCATCCCTCCTGGGGCGGAGCGGCGCTTGTCGATGAAGATGGCAAGCTTCTCGGCATCGGCTCGCTGCATCTGCAGATGGCGACCCAGAACGGCGACAGCGCCGACATCAACATGATCGTGCCGATCAACCTTCTGATGCCGATCCTGGATGATCTGATCAAGCGCGGCCATGTCAACAAGCCGCCGCGGCCCTGGCTTGGCGCCTTCTCCGCCGAAAGCAACGGCGAGGTCGTCGTCATGAGCGTCACCGAAGGTGGTCCGGCCGCCAAGGCGGGCTTGCGTCGTGGTGACGTCATCTCCGAAATCCGCGACGGCGAGGTCGATGGGCTTGCCGATTTCTACCGCAAGATCTGGCAGAGCGGCCCCGCCGGCTCCGAGATTCCCATGCGGGTGCTGCGCGACGGCCGCGAGGCCTGGATCCGAATCAAGTCCGCCGATCGCGGCAGTTTCCTCAGAAAGCCGCAGCTGCAATAGAGCCGTGTCGCCGGCATCGCTGCCGGCGGTCTGTCACGCCCAGCCGAGCAGCTCCCGCCGCACGACCTTTTCCAGCACGTTCATGCCGTCTTCGCTGTCGTTGAGACAGGGAATATGGGTGAATTTGTCGCCACCGTTGTGATGGAAGGATTCCGCCGCCTGCTCGGCGATCTCTTCGAGCGTCTCGAGGCAGTCCGAGACGAAGCCAGGATTGAGTACGGCAATCCGCTTGGTGCCATCCTTGGCGAGCTGCTCCACGGTCTTGTCGGTATAAGGCTGCAACCATTCCTCCGGGCCGAAGCGCGATTGGAACGTGACCATGAACTGGTCTTCGGAGAGCCCAAGTTTCTCCCGTAGCAGGCGGCCCGTCTTCTGACAGAAACAGTAATAGGGATCGCCCAGCTTGAAGTAGGACATCGGTATGCCGTGGAAGGACGCAAGGATCTTTTCGGGCTGCCAGTCGAGCGTCGCAAGGTGCCGGGTGACGGAATTGGCTAGCGCCTCGATATAGGTCTCGTCGTCGTGGTATTGCGGCACGGTGCGGATGGCCGGCTGCCAGCGCATCTTCTGGAGCTTCTCGAACGCCTTGTCGTTGACGGTAGCCGTCGTGGCCGCCGCATATTGCGGATAGAGCGGAAAGAGCACGATGCGCTCGCAGCCATCGTCCTTCAGTGCCTGGATTCGATCCGCGATCGACGGCTGGCCATAGCGCATGGCCCAGTCGACCTTGACGTTGGGCAGGTCGCGCAGCCGCTCGGCCATCAGGTCGGACTGGTTGCGGGTATAGGTGCGCAGATAGCTTTCGTCCTTCTCCTTGTTCCAGATCGTCGCATAGGCCTTGCCGACTTTCCCCGGACGAGTGTTGAGCACGATGCCGAACAGGATCGGATACCATTTCCAGCGCGACCATTCGATGACGCGGCGGTCGGTCAGGAATTCTTTCAGATAGCGACGCATCGAGGAGTAGTCGGTGCCGTCGGGTGTTCCGAGATTGACGAGCAGCACGCCGACCTTGCCGTATTTCACGCTCGGGTGATTGGGCGCAAGCGCGGTCAGGTCTGCTGTCATCGATCGAATTCCTCTCAAGATACGAAGCACTTCACATAAGAACAAAAGCCGGTCCGGGGAAGCCCGGACCGGCTGGGGCAAGCGAGACAAATCGTCCTTACTTGGCCGGAATCCTCAACTTTTCGCCGACCGTCAGGTGATGCGGCTTGATGTTGCGGTTGGCGGCCACGAGTTTGTGCCATTGCTTGGCGTTGCCGTAGTAGGTCTTGGCAATATCCCACAGCGTGTCGCCGGCGATGACGACGTGGGTCGTCGGTGTCTTCGGCGGTTCGCCTGCCTTGGCCTCGGGCGCTGCCGTTGCCGGAGCCGTGGTCGCGGGTGCGGAGGTGGCCGGAGTTTGCGCCGCTGGAGCCGAGGCGGCGGGTGTCGAGGCTGCCGGATCCGAATTTGCCGGAACGGTCGGCGTGGGCGTCGGGTTGACCGGGGTCGTCGTGCTCGGCGCGGCCACGGCGGGAGCCGTCGAGGTCGGCGGCGTTGCGGTTGGCGCTGCGGTGCCGCTGTTGGCGGCGGCCGGTGCCGGCTTTTGCTCGGTTCCGGCCTGCGGCGCCGTTGCGGCGGGCTTCGCCGGCTCCGGCTGAGCGATTGTCGCCGTTGCGGCAACTTGGGTTATGCGGCCATCCGTATAGGGTTTATAGGGATTGTGCGCGCCGAGATAATCGGCGACCACCGACTCCAGATTGGGGCCGAAATCGTAGGCGTTCTTGCCGTCCTTGGCGAAGACGGTATAGCCGTCGCCACCGGCGCGCATATAGTTGTTGCTGACGACGCCATAGGTCTTTTCCGGGTCGATCGGCTTGAATTCCGTGCCTTCCTGCACGTCGACCGATACGAGGCGGCTGCCTGGCGGCTTCGATTTGTCGAAGCTGTATTTGAGGCCGGCAACCTGCGGGAAGCGGCCAGCGCCGTCGTCGATCTGGCTGAGGCCGTTTTCGAGTGCCGCCTTTACGTCGGCTCCGGTCAGCTGGAAGGTTGCGACTGTGTTCTGGAAGGGCAACACGGTCAGCACGTCGCCCATGCTGACATCGCCAGCGCCGATGGACGCGCGCAAGCCGCCGCCATTCTGGATGGCGATGGAAATGCCCTGCGCCTTGGTGCGGTCGAGCATCGCGTCGGCGACAAGATTGCCCATTGAGCATTCCTGAACGCGGCAGATTTCACGCGCGCCTTCGATCGGTCCTTGCGAATTGCCGATGATCTTCTTGCGTAGTTCCTGGATCGGCTTTGCCATCTCCTGCACGCGTGCGAGGATCGTCGGATCGGGCTTGATGGAGGCATCGAGCAGGATCGGATCGCCCTTGGCGTCCTTGACAGCGCCATTGTCATCGAAGGTGATGACAAGATCGCCAAGATATTTGCTATAGGACGCGGCCTGGACGACGGGGACTTTATAGCCGGCGGGATTGTCGACCATGGTCGGATAAGGGCCGGCTGCCTTCGGGTCGGTATTCGACAAGAGCGTGTGCGAGTGCCCGCCGACAACGACGCTGACGCCGGCGATCTTGGCGATCTTCTCGACATCGCGGGGATAGCCGACATGGGTGAGAGCAATGATCTTGTTGACGCCTTGCGACTTCAACGCGTCGACTTCGGCGCTGATGGCGGCCGCATCGTCGGTGATCTTCACATGCGGACCGGGCGAAGCAAGCTCCGGCGTTTCGGTCGTCACGGCACCGACGATGCCGATCTTCTGGCCGCCGATATCGAGCACGATCGACTTCTTGATGCGGTTGCCGAGCTTCGACTGGTCGTCGACCACCAGATTGGCCGTTACGACCGGGAATTGCGCCTTGTCGAGGAAGGCGGCAAGCGGGCCTTCGCCATCGTCGAATTCGTGATTGCCGACCGTCATGGCGTCGATCTTCATGTCGTTGAGGAATTCGACTTCGGCGGCACCCTTGTAGGTGGTGTAGAACAAGGAGCCCTGGAAATTATCGCCGGCATCAAGGACGACGACGTTCTGGCCAGCAAGGGCGGCACGCCTCTGGTCGATGGCTGCCTTCAGCCGCGCGGCACCGCCAAAGCACTCGTTCTTGGCCTCTTCTGCAGCGGAGCAGGTCGCGTCGAACTTGTTGATCGACTCCACGCGCGAATGGAAATCGTTGAAGTGCAGGATGTTGAGCTGATAGTCGGCGAAGGCGGCGCTGGTGCTCAGCGCCAGCAGCGTTGCGGCCAAAAGACCCACTCCGAAGGGCTGCTTCATCTGTCTCTCCTGTTGGTCATTGCAATCCGGCCCGCCTGTGCCCCCACGGCGGTCCCCCGCGCCGATGTTTTCATCCCGGCGGAGCGAGCGCAAGCAAAAGCTGTTGGCTTCATTAGGATTTTACAAAGCGGCTGAACAGGTCGCCGGATCAGGCGCAGGCCTCGACCGAGGATGCTCCGTAGGATTCGCGCAGCGCCGCAACGGCATTCCAGCCGACAGAGCAGAAAATGAGGACACAGCAGAGAGAGGCGACAAGATGAAGGCGCCGATTCCGCCTTCGATAGAGCAGGATAGTGCCGGCACCGTAGATGAGCAAAGCCGGTACGGCGAAAAGAAGGACGCTCGCCGGGCCGTCGCAATCGAGTGCTTCGATACCCTGCGCACGGTAGACGTTGGCCGGAAGGACCGTCGCCAGGATGGCGACGGGGAGGGCTGCAACGAGGATCAGATAGAGAATCAGCAGACCGCGCATGATGCCTTATCCGCCCATCTGGCCTCCGTCAGCCTTGGCGATTGAGCGAGAAGTGCCCACCGGTTTCGGAGGTGCAATTGAGCTGGCTGGGATTGGCCAGGAAGCAATTGACCTTCGATGAGGTGCGCTTGATGTTCGAATAGAGATTGATCTGGATCACGCCCGACGGATCGGTCGTGTAGGTTCCCGAGGCCATCTGTTGGTTCGTGCCGTCCGTGGTGTGCGTTTCGAAGCGACCGCCGTTGAAGGTCGAATTCAGGCCGTTCGAATCGGCCCAGCTTCCTTCCACGGAATTCATGCGCGGCTGGGAGCCGCCTGGGTTCATTGCCATCGGCGGCGGTCTGGAGCCGCCGAAATCGACGCAGGCAGATAGAGCTGCCGCGGCAGCGAGGAGGGCAAGAACGGTTCTCATCTTCATAATTATCTCCCGCGAATAGAGGCGGTCTAAAGGCGTATCGGTTGCAAGGAAGATGGCGCGACCCTTGAGCTAAAGCAAGACGTCACAGGCGATCTGCTTGATTTATCTGGCTTGCGTAACAAAAATGCCCGCACGACCTGTGCGGGCATTCGGGTCTTGGATCAAGCTAACGCTATACTCTTAGCGAACCAGAATGTTGCGGAACTGCCAGGGATCCTTGGTGTCGATGTCTTCCGGGAACAGGCCCGGGCGACCGTCGAGCGGGGTCCAGTCGGTGTAGTGGCCTTCGACCGGGCCGAGATAGGGCAGCTGCACTTCGAGGCAGCGCTTGTAGTCGACTTCGTCGGCTTCGACGATGCCGGCCTTCGGGTTTTCCAGTGCCCAGACCATGCCGGCGAGCACGGCGGATGTCACCTGCAGGCCGGTGGCGTTCTGGTAGGGGGCGATGCGGCGGGTCTCTTCGAGAGACAGGCGCGAACCGTACCAGTAGGCATTCTTGGCATGGCCATAGAGCAGCACGCCGAGTTCGTCGATACCGTCTTCCAGCTCGTCTTCGTCGAGGACGTGATGAACCGGCTGCGGCGTGCCGCCATTGCCGAACATCTCGTGCAGCGAGAGTATGGCGTCGTTGGCCGGATGATAGGCGTAGTGGCAGGTCGGGCGGAAGGTGACTTCGCCGTCCTTGTCGCGCACGGTGAAATAGTCGGCGATCGAGATCGACTCGTTGTGGGTCACCAGGAAGCCGTATTGCGGGCCGGGGGTCGGGCACCAGGTGCGCACACGGGTGTTGGCACCTGGCTGTTCCAGATAGATGGCAGCCTTGCAGCCCTTCTTGTGCTTCTTGGCATTCTTCGGCATCCATTCTTCATGGGTGCCCCAGCCGAGTTCGGCCGGCTGCAGGCCTTCGGAGATGAAGCCTTCGACGGACCAGGTGTTCCAGAAGACGTTGAGCGGCTTCGGATGCTTGGTGCGCTGCGTGTCGCGCTCGGCAATGTGAACGCCCTTGACGCCGACCTTCTTCATCAGCTTGGCCCAGCCCTCGCGGTCATGCTGATCCGGCTCTTCGAACTTGAGGCCGATATCCTTGGCAAGGTTGACGAGCGCCTGCTTGACGAACCAGGAGACCATGCCCGGATTGGCGCCGCAGGTGGAAACGGCCGTCGTGCCGCCCGGGTTCTTTTCCTTCTCCTTGCGCATGGTTTCGCGGAGCGCATAGTTGGTGCGGTCGGCATTCTTCAGGTTCTTGTCGAAATAGAAGCCGAGCCAAGGCTCGACGACGGTGTCGATATAGAGCACGTCGAGCTTGCGGCAGAGCTTGACCAGGTCGAGCGAGCCGGTGTCCACCGAGAGGTTGACGCAGAAGCCCTGGCCGCCGCCTTCCGTCAGGAGCGGTTTCAGCAGCTCTTTGTAATTGTCCTTGGTGACATGCGCCTTGATATGACGGACGCCGTGCTTTGCCAGGATTTCCATATCGGCTGGCTCTTCACGCGGGTCGATGACGACCATCCGGCTCTTGTCGAATTTGAAATGGCGCTCGATCAGGGGCAGGGTGCCACGGCCAATGGAGCCAAAGCCGATCATCACGATCGGACCGGTAATTTCGGCATATACCGGATAGTTGTGTTTCGTCATTCTTTTCTCCTTCGAAAGGCAGGACGCCGTTCGGTTCACGAAATCTAGTTAGAGTTTGCGCGTAAGCGCTGGCAGAGTTTGCGCGAAAACGCGAGGTGAGCGGCTCTAATCATAATTTGATGTCACAATAAAGAGCTGTTCAGGGTTAGCCGGACAAAGTCAAGTGGAGGCCAACATACACGCCTTATGCGACGAGTTTGTTGCCTTCAAGGTTGGTTTTCACTGACATAACGAAATCGGATGATGCGACGATCGTCCGTCGATCAGGCTTTCAAGCTTTCCAATCCATCCGTGACGGTGGTCAGGGCGATTTCCTGGATCTCGTAGGTTGCGACGCCATGGATAGTGAAGGGGTCGGCAGCGACATAGGCCTCCAGCTCGGCCTTTTCGCCGCGGGCGAAGACGACGCCACCGGTGCGCGGCACCTTGCGCCCGGAAGCAAGGAACCAGCCCCTGGCATAGCCTTCCTTCACCCAGGCCATGTGTGGCTCCATGTGCTTGTCGGCTTCGTCATTGCCCTTGAGGTAGGTGAGCGAGAGGATGAACATCAATCAATTCCATAGAAGTTGCGCGCGGATCAGGCCGCGCAGGGAGTTTCCAATGTAAAGGGTGCGATCTTTCAGATCGTCGAGCCGGATGCGACCGACGTGGGCCTTGCGCTGGCAGATGAGCTCGGTGCGCAGGACTCCGGCGAGGAGACCGGCAGAAATGGGCGGGGTCCGCAGCAAGTCTGCACTGTCCTCAAGGAAGACCGAGGTGATCGTGCCTTCGCAAATCTCGTCCTTCTCATTGAGCAGCAGCACCTCGTCAGCCTCATCGGGCCGATATTCCGCGCGGGCTGCCTCATAGACTGCGCGGCGCGTCGTCTTGACACGCAGCAGCTTGTCGGAAGAATCGAGCCTTGTCGCGGCAATGCGGACGCGCCAGGTGGTATCGGGCAGCAGCGGGACAAACGGTGCCGTCGTCACCTCCGTTTGGCCTTCCCGGTCCAGCGTCAACCGAACCCTTAACGGTGCGCCGGCACCGGCAACCGCCTGTTCCAGCTTTCCAAGCACATTCTTCGGGGCTGAAAAGCCGAGGCGACGGGCTGAGCGCTGCAGCCGGGCGAGATGCAGGCGCAGGCGGACGAAGCCGGTTTCCGGCTCGTAGCGCAGAGTCTCGATGAGGGAAAAATCCTCTAGCGGTCGATCCATCTGTCCCCCACGGCGAAGCGCGCCTTCAGGAGGCATTCCTCGTATTCCGCTTCCGCCGTCGAATCGAAGACGATGCCTCCGCCGACATTGAACACCGCGCGGCCGTCTTGGAAAAGCGTGATCGTGCGGATCGCCACCGAAAAACGCATGGCTCCATCAGGCGAGATCATGCCGATCGCGCCGCAATAGGCATCGCGCGGGCCATCTTCGAGATCATGCAGGATTTCCATCGCCCGCATTTTCGGTGCGCCCGTTATCGAACCGCAAGGAAAGAGCGCAGCAAGAATGTCGCGGATCGATATGCCGGGAAGCAATTTCGCCTGCACATGGCTGACCATCTGGTGCAGGGTAGGGTAGGTCTCGATTTCGAAGAGCTTGGGGACGTTCAGCGTGCCGACTTGCGTGATGCGCGAGATATCGTTGCGCAGCAGATCGACGATCATGCGGTTTTCGGCCTGCGTCTTCTCGTCGGCGAGCATGGCGGCGACGATCGCGTCGTCCTCCGCGGCATTTGCGCCGCGCTTGGCCGTGCCTTTCATCGGATGCGTCTCGATCCAGCCGTCCGCGTCCGTGTGGAAGAAAAGCTCCGGCGAGCGCGACAGGATGACCGGGCCGCCGAGATCGACGAGCGCGCCGTATTTCACCGGTTGCCGCTCGATCAGGGACCAGAAGGCGGCGCGCGGATCGCCGTTCCAGCGGGCATGGATCGGCATGGTGAGGTTGGCCTGATAGCAGTCGCCCAGGCGCAGATGCTGGTGCAGCCGGTCGAAGCGCTCGCGATAGGTCTCGAAATTCCACGCGGCTTTCGGCTCCGTCAGGAACTCCTGGTTTTCCTGCCGCTGTGCGGGTTGAGCAAGCGGATGGCCGTCGCCGGCGGGGGCATCGAAAACGCCGAAGCAGAGCAGGGGCGTTTCCCTGTTTTCCTCGGCGAAGGGCGCGAGTTTTTCCTCGAAGAGATGGCCGGCCTCATAGGCCATGTAGCCGGCAAGCCACTGTCCCCGCCGCCTGGCTTCTTCCATGCGATCGAGCGCATCGAAGAATTGTTCGCGCGTATGGGCGACGATGATCTCGGCCGGTTCGGCAAAGAGCATCACCTGTCCTGTGCTGTCGTCCCTGAAGAGGACGTAGGGTATGGCGTCGGCCATGCGCAAGTATCTATCGGGTCGTTGTTATGTCGATTGTCAGGCATGTCCGCCATTGCCGCAACTTGCATGCCTGGCCCCTCACCCCAACCCTCTCCCCGCCAATGCGGGGAGAGGGAGTTACCACAGCCGCTACACCGTCGTTTGCAAAGACCGATGCGGTGAATGCTGAGCCCATCCCCTCTCCCCGCTTGCGGGAGAGGGGATGGGTGAGGGGCCATGCACAAAGCTGCAGCAACGGCGGAGGTGCCTGTCCTGCTTCTCGTCAGTTCAGTTCTTATCTAACGCTTCCAGCTCGTCGATCAGCCCTTCGATCATCGACAGACCCTTGCTCCAGAACGACGGATCGGTCGCATCGAGGCCGAAAGGCTTCAAAAGTTCGGAGTGATGCTTGGTGCCGCCGGCCTTCAGGAGCTCGAAATACTTCTCCTGGAAGCCCTTTTCGGCGTTGCGGTAGACGGCATAGAGCGAGTTTACCAGGCAGTCGCCGAAGGCATAGGCGTAGACGTAGAAGGGCGAGTGGATGAAATGGGGGATATAGGCCCAGTAGGTCTCATAGCCCTCGGAGATCTTGATCGCCGGGCCGAGACTTTCCTCCTGCACTGAGAGCCACAGCTCGCCAATATTGTCCGATGTCAGCTCGCCATCCTTGCGGGCGGTGTGCACCTTGCGCTCGAATTCGTAGAAGGCGATCTGGCGCACGACCGTGTTGATCATGTCCTCGACCTTCTGGGCGAGCATCGCCTTGCGCTCGCGCTTGTCGGTGGTCTTGTCGAGGAGCGCGCGGAAGGTCAGCATCTCGCCGAAGACCGAGGCGGTTTCGGCCAATGTCAGCGGCGTCTGGCACATCAGCGCGCCCTGGCCGCCGGCCAGCACCTGATGCACGCCATGGCCAAGCTCGTGCGCGAGCGTCATCACGTCGCGCGGCTTGCCCATGTAATTGACCAGCACGTAAGGATGAGCCGAAGGGACGGTCGGATGCGCGAAGGCGCCCGGCGCCTTGCCGGGGCGCACCGGCGCGTCGATCCATTCCTCATCGAAGAAGCGCTTGGCGATCGCGGCCATCTCCGGCGCGAAATTGCCGTAGGCCGAAAGAACCGTGTCTTTCGCATCGGTCCATGGGATCAGCGCATTGGGCGTTTCCGGCAGCGGTGCGTTGCGGTCCCAGAAATTCATCTGGTCCATGCCGAGCCACTTGGCCTTCATCTTGTAATAGCGATGTGACAGGCGCGGATAGGCGTCGCGCACGGCGGCCGCGAGTGCATCAACCACCTCGCGCTCGACGCGGTTGGCCAGATGCCTTGAGTCGGCGATATCTTCGAAGCCGCGCCAGCGGTCGGCGATTTCCTTGTCCTTGGCGAGCGTATTGGTGATCAGTGTGAAGGTGCGCAGATTGGCCTTGAAGGTTTCGGCAAGGGCCATGGCGGCCTTGCGGCGCGCTTCCGGGTCCTGCTCCTGCAGCATGTTCAAGGCGACTTCCAGAGGCTGTTTCTCGCCGTCGATCTCGAAGCGCAGCTCCGCCATCGTCTCGTCGAACAGCCGGTTGAAGGCGGCAGCACTCGTCATGGATTTTTCCAGGAACAGCTGCTCGAGCTTATCGTCCAGCTGGTGCGGCTTGTCCTTGCGCAGGTCGACGATCCAGGGCCGATAGTGGCCGGCGGCGGGATCGTTCGCCATGCAGGCATCCATGACGGCATCGTCGATCCGGTTCAGCTCCAGCGGGAAGAACAGCAGGTGCGCGGCATAGTCCGTCAGCCTTGCCTGGACGTCGCCATAAAGCTTGCCGTTGGCCGGATCGATGGTGTTCGAGAAATAAGTGAGCCCGGCATAGGAGCCCAGACGGCCCATGATATCGTCGAGCGCCTCATATTCCCTGATGGCTGCCCCGAGGCCGGCATCGCCTGTTTTGCTGGCTGCATCGGTAAGCTTGCCCTTCCATTTCTCCTCGAAGGCGACGGACATCTTGCCGGCCTTTTCCATGTCTCCAAGGAACTCCGACGAGGTCGCCGACGGGTAGAGATCGCTGAGCTTCCAGGTGGGAAGGTCGCCAAGCGCCTGGCCGGTCGCCTGGCTTGCCGAGAAATTAATGAGGGAGTGGAGCGAGGTCGGGCTCATGGGCGAAATTTCCTCTGCTTTTATTTTTCGGATCGTCCGATCCGTTCGTGTCTATTCGGCTGGAAAGCCCGCTGCAAGGCCTGATTTTCCTGCACCGAAGGTTGAATCATGGACGGCGTTACATTCGTCACAATGATTAAAATGCGAGGTTTTGGCAAAACTTCATGTTCAAGCCTTTCTGCGAATGTCCGTGTCAGGTTTCGCATGAAGTGAGGCACCAATGACTGTTTATAATAGCGCCAAGGGGGGCGCGCAGATTCTCGTTGTTGAGGATGATCCGATTCAACGCCGTCTGCTGAAGAATGCCATCGAGCGGCACGGACACGTTGCCCATTTGGCAGAAAATGGCCGTCTCGGCCTGGAATTCTTGAAGCGTGGCAACGATCAGATCAATGTGATCGTGCTCGATCTCATGATGCCGGAAATGAACGGCATCGAGTTCCTGGGCGCGCTCAACGATATGGGCATCGACCTGCCCGTCATCGTGCAGACCGGGCAGGGCGGTATCGATACCGTGGTGCAGGCGATGCGCGCCGGCGCCTTCGATTTCGTCGTCAAGCCTGTGTCGCCGGAGCGTATCGCGGCGTCGATCGCCAATGCTCTGAAGCTCGATCAACGCGAGGCGAAGGCCCGCGCCGGGCGCAAGTCGCGCTCGAGCAGCATCACCTTCGACGACATCGTTTCGGCAAGCCCGGCGATGATGCGGGTGATCGATCTCGCTCATCGCGCCGCGCAATCGAACATTCCGGTGGTGCTGGAGGGTGAGTCGGGCGTCGGCAAGGAACTGGTGGCCCGCGCCATCCAGGCCGCCAGCGATCGAGCCGGCAAGCCGTTCGTCACCGTCAACTGTGGCGCCATCCCGCACAATCTCGTGGAGAGCATCCTTTTCGGCCATGAGAAGGGAGCGTTTACGGGGGCGGCCGAGCGTCATGTCGGCAAATTCATGGAGGCCGATGGCGGCACGCTGTTTCTCGACGAGATCGGCGATCTGCCGCTCGAGGTCCAGGTCAAGCTTTTGCGTGCCGTGCAGCAGGGCGAAATCGAGACCGTCGGTGCGCGCGTCGCACAGAAGGTCAATGTCCGGCTGATCTCGGCCACCAACAAGGATCTGATCGAAGAGGTCAAGGCGGGGCGGTTCCGCGAGGATCTCTACTATCGCCTTAACGTCTTTCCGATCACCATGCCGGCTTTGCGCCGCCGCAAGGAAGACATCCCGCATCTGGCACGCGCCTTTGCCGACCGGTTTGCACTGGAGCAGAAGCTCGATCACTCGCTCGGGATCAGCAACGATGCCCTTGCGCTGTTGACCGCCTACGACTGGCCAGGCAATATCCGCCAGCTCGAAAACGCTGTTTTCCGCGCGGTCGTGCTGTCCGAAGGCCCTGAGCTGCTCGACACGGATTTCCCGCAGATCGCCGCGCAGCTGCCCGGCTATTTCGCCGCCGAGCATCCGACCTTGGTTGTGGATAATTCGCATGCCTCTTCGGCCGAGCTTCTCGCGGCTGAACGAAGCGAACGGGCCTCTTACGGGGGCGCGCACGGATCGACTGCAACCACTCCGCTTGCTTCAGTCGATACGTCGGCCGGTGCTTCCGACAATGTCATCGTCAGCACGAACACGTCAGGCGATGTCAGGAAACTGGCCGATGTCGAGGAAGAATTGATCCGATTTGCCCTCAAATTCTATCGCGGGCAGATGAGTCAGGTCGCGCGAAAGCTCGGTATCGGCCGGTCAACTCTCTACCGAAAGTTGAAGGATTACGGCATAGACCCGGATGACCCGCAAAAAAACGCTGCATGAGGGAAAGCTTAACGTTTAGGCAAGCATATTTTGTTACCCGTCGTAAAGCACTTGTTAGTGCATCGTTCACCATGTATGAAGGGGTCGATCATGTGTGGCATTTTTGCCATCGTGTCACCGCAATTGACAGCCATTTGGAACACGATGCGACATTGTCTGTCGGACGGGGATCGAATTGCCGAATTTGAGTGCAAATACCAAGCCTAATAGCTTGAGCTGGCATTCTGCGTGCTCTCACCTATTTAGCAAGGTGGCCAAGGTTGTAGCCGTTGGCCTCCTTGCTTTGGCCGTTTCTACCCCTGTTTTCGTTGGCACTCCCTCTCAGGCAGGCGGTGAAACCCGCAGCCTCAAGATCTACTACGTCCATACTGGCGAAAAGGCCGTCATTACCTATAAGCGCAACGGCAAGTTCGATCCGGACGGTCTGGAGAAGCTGAACCGCATCCTGCGCGACTGGCGCAAGAATCAGCCCACCAAGATGAATCCGCGCCTGTTCGACCTGATCTGGGAAGTCTACCGCGAAAGCGGTTCGCATGAATTCATCTACGTGATCTGCGGTTTCCGTTCGCCCGGCACCAACGAGATGCTGCGCACGCGTTCCGCCCATACTGGCGTTGCCAAGAAGAGCCAGCACATGCTCGGCAACGCGATGGATTTCTATATTCCTGATGTCAAGCTCACCAAGCTGCGCGAAATCGGCATGAAGCTGCAGGTGGGCGGCGTCGGCTACTATCCGACCTCCGGCTCGCCCTTCGTCCATATGGACGTCGGCGGCGTACGCGCTTGGCCGCGCATGGATCGCCAGGATCTCGTCCGTCTCTTCCCGGACGGCAAGACCATGCATATTCCTGCTGATGGCCGGCCGCTGCCGGGCTACCAGCAGGCGGTCGCCGATTACAAGCGCCGCATGTCGTCCGACGATATCCAGATCGCCAGCTCCTCTTCGCCGCGCCGAGGCTTCTTTGCCCGCCTGTTCGGGGGCGGTGGTGCGGATGAGGAAGAGGACAATGCAGATAGCGGAACGACCGCGGCGCCGGTGGCTGTCGCTTCGGCTGCGCGTAAAGGCCAGCCGGCTCCGGCTGCCAGTGATGATGGTGACGATAGCGCCGCTCCGGCTCCCGCCCAGGTTCAGGTCGCCAGCGTAAACGCGCCCGTTCCCCAGGTTCGCCCGGCATTTGGCAATCAGCCTGCCGGCAGCGATGTGGCTTCCGCTCTCGTCTCGCCGTCTCGTAACGCTGCTCAGGATGCGCTTGCCGCCGCCATGCCGGATACGGGCGATCAGCCGCAATATGCCGATCTTCGCTCCTATCATGTGCCCGTGCCGGCCTTGCTTGATCGGCGTTCGCCTGGGGATGCCGAAGTTGCATCGGCCGAGGCTGACATGAAAGGTCAGCTGGCCGCTGTTCCGGTGCCAGCGCAGCGTCCGGAAGTGGCCGAGAGCCTCCTCGCTGCCGCCGACGCGGATCAGGAAGCCGCTGACGACCAGGCTGACGCAGGCGTGCTTTCGCCCTCGGTCATTGCGGCTCTGGAGCAAAGCCGTCCTGATCGATCGGATGCCGACAATGCGGTTCCGGTGATGCAGCCGTCGAACAACGTCGCCTCCAAGGATCAACTGGCGCCCGCAAGCAACGGTAATGATGCCGCGCAGGCAATTGCTGCCGTCCTGCCGCAGCAGAGACCGGCTCAGCAAATGCCGATGCAGGTGGCTGCGCTCGCGCCGATCCGCAACGAGGTCAAGGCCAGCAGCCGTCGCTTCAACGACGGTTTCGAGCCGACAACGCCGCAGGAACGCCCGATTGCCGCCGGTATTGCGACCAAGGGCGGTCGGCCGAACAAACAGGATGCTGTCGAGGCTGATTCAGGCCGGGCAACGCTGACGACTGCGCCGACGCTGACGGAGAAGATGATCTCGCAATGGGCGATTGCAAAGGCCCGGGTCGAGATCGTGAACCGCCCGGTCAAGGCGCCGCGTTTCGTAAGCCCGACGCTCCGTGCCCAGCCGACCGCCGTTTACACGGATGGTTTCAAGGTGCAGACGGCATCGATCGATCCCGAGCGCTTCAGCGGAACTGCAGTGAACTTCCTTCAGGTGAAGAAGTTCAATTCGGTCGAATAGGCCAGGTATCAACGTCAGCAGCGTTTGAGGGAGCCCTTTTGGGCTCCTTTTTGATTCGGCAGGATGCTATCCGCTTGCCATTACAATCGGGCTTGTTGCGCGACCCGCGGGCTGCATGCAAATTTGAGCTGAAGCGCGGGTTTCAGGCACCGCTGTTGCTTGTAAGTGACATTGCGACGGCTTTCAGGTTCGTGTCAGGATTTATGCATCCTTCCCTGATCCGTCATTCAGTTTGGCTTCATTTGGCTCCGTTAGGTCGGCGATTTCAGACCTGATGGATATTCATATTTGACGCGTAAGACGGCAATCATCATTGGCAATGGCAAGCTGCAGCGCGACCTCTCGCAGGTCGTGGACAATGCAGAGTTTGCAATGCGTTTCAACGAGCCGAAAGCCTCGATCGGCATGAGCGGTTCACGCACCGATATTCTCATGCTAGCGGCTTCCAGCAAGCCGATGCAACGCCGATTGACGGACCCGACCTTCCTGACCAGTGCGACGTTCGTGGCGGCCAAGGAGGTCGTGCTTGCCTACCATCCCGACATCATCCGCAAATATCACCCCAAGCCCAATCTTCTCTCGCGTCTGAAAGGCAGAAGAAGCGATTGGACGATGCGGACGATCGAACTGGTCGGTGCTGCCGGCAAGGAAATCCGCATCATGCCGCCGCAGTTCTACATCGAGGGCTGTGAGGAGCTGGGCGTGACCCAATGTCGGATGCGCCAGCTCTTCCCGAGCACCGGCTTCTTCGGCATCCGATACATGCTGTCACGATTGCCTGCTGATGAATGGAACGTGAAGCTGTGCGGTTTCAGCTGGGAGGGATGGAAGCGCCATGCCTGGCTGGATGAACGCCGCTGGGTCGAAGACAAGATGGCGGCCGGCCGCATCAGCATGCTCGTCTAGCCTTCTTTCAGTTGTTCAGACCAGTTGAAAACAACCATTTTCAGTTTCGCCTCAGGTTTGCCTAAGCTCGCTTTCATTCAGGGTTGCTAGAGCCTCGCGAAATATGACCTCGAGGTATCCATTCATGCAAGCCCACGAATTCGACCCGTCTTCGGCGATGCCGCTCGAAAGATCTCATACGGGATTCGAGTTCGCTCCTGCGTCCAATCCGGTCGGTGTTGTTCGGGACGCACCGGGCCAACCTGTCATTCGTGGCTTCATCATCCATCTGGCTCGCGCCCGTGACCGCATGCCGCAGGTCGAAAGGCTTGCTGCGAAGCTTCCGGTGCAAAGCGAGATCATCGAGGCGATTGATGGCCGCACTCTGAGTGCCGGCGAGATCGACAGCGTCTACCGTCCTCGGCTGCAGAAGCCATATTACCCGTTTGCCATGAGCACGGGCGAAATCGCCTGCTTTCTGTCGCACCGCAAGGCTTGGGCTGCCATCGTCGAGCAGGGGATCGACGCAGGCCTTGTCTTCGAGGATGACGTCGAGATCGACGATGCGTTCCATGCGGCCTTTGCGGCGGCCAAGACCTGCCTCAAGCCGGGTTCGTTCATTCGCTTCCCGTTCCGCATGGGCAAGGAACACGGCCGATGCATTCTCTCCCAGGGGGAGGCTAATGTCATTCAGCCGACGCGGATCGGCCTCGGCATGGTGGCCCAGCTCGTCAGCCGCGATGCCGCCATCCGCCTGCTGGAGGCGACCTCAGTCTTCGACCGGCCCGTCGATACCACCGTGCAGATGAGCTGGTTTACGCGCGTATCGCCGCTCTCGGTCCTGCCAGGCGGTGTGCGTGAAATTTCCCCGCAGCTCGGCGGCAGCACGATCAAGAGCCGCAAGACATTGGCCGAGCGGCTCTCCAGAGAGGTGTTGCGGCCGCTCTATCGTGCCAAGATCGCGCTTCGCTCGCGCCGCATCATCTGAGACGATCCATCGTGGCTGTTCCGATCCTCGCATATCATCAGATTGCGGCGCCGCCGTCGCGCAAGGCGCCGTTCAGAAGTATGGTCGTCCACCCGGAAGCCTTCCGTCGTCAGATGGAATGGCTGAAAAAGCTTGGAATTCAGGGTGTCTCGCTGCGTGAGGCAATGCCTTACATCCGGGGCGAGAAGACCGGCAAAGTCGCTGCCATTACCTTCGATGACAGCTACGCCAATGTCTATGAAAACGCCTTGCCGGTGCTGCAGGAGTTCGGCTTCACCGCCACGAATTTCGTTGTGGCGAACCAGATTGGCGGCAGCAATATCTGGGATGCCCCCCTCGGCATGGCGCAGGCGTCTTGCATGTCGGTCGAACAGCTGAAGCATTGGCACAGTCTGGGGCATGAGGTGGGATCGCATACGCTCGATCATGTTCGCCTGCCGCAATTGCCCATGGAAGAGGCGCGCCGTCAGATTACGCATTCGCGCGAGCTGCTAGAAGATTTGCTCGACGAGGGCGTCTCGTCCTTCTGCTTTCCCTATGGCGACGAAACGCCGCTCGATCGTGTGCTTGCCTATGAAGCCGGTTACAGCGCCGCGACGACGACGCGCCGCGGTCGAGCGCGGCCGGGTGACGATCCTTTCGGCCTGCCGCGCGCGACCATACGGCGCAACGATAGCTGGCTGCATTTCGTCAAGAAGTGCGTCGTCGGATAGGCAGCGGTTGCCTCATCTGATCAGGGTGCGATTGTGAAGCTGTAGCTGCCGTTGGTCTTGTGGCCATCGGTTGAGAGCACATGCCATTTGACGGTGTATTTGCCGGGTGCGAGCATGTCGACCACGGGTACTGTCAGCGTTTTGTCGCCGTCCGTCAGAGCCGTCCCGCCAGTCTTGATCGTCTTCTTGTTCTCTCCGGTGACTGTCGCGCCGCTGAACTTCAGATTGAGGCTTTCGGTGAAGCTGAGATCGAGCACTGAAGGTGCCTGCTTGACGGTGCTATCGGCGGCAGGCGTGGAGGTTTTCAGGTGAGCGTGTGCAAGGGCCTGGCCTGCGAGAGCGATCGTCATCGTGACTGTGGCGAGAAGCAGCGTCTTCATCCGAGGCATTTTCGTCTCCGTTTCTGGCTTGTCGGCTGCAGCTATTGCTGCTTCTTCGGCGCGGGATCGGCAGTCGGATGACCAAGGCCGTCGTTGAGCGTGAAGGGACCGCCGACCTGATTCTGTGCCGTCGCTGCCGGCGGCATAAGGGTCCAGGTGAAATATGCGATCAGACCGCAGACGCCGAGCAGAAAGACGGTGAGGATCGCCGGAATGGCCCACTCCTTTGTGAACATCGGTGTTTCCGGACGCGATTTGAAAGAGGCACGACGTCCGGTCGCCGTCTTATTGAGCTCTGTCGGCATGGTCGCCTCCATTACTATGCGTCTCGGCTGAAAAATGAGTGTCGATGCCGGCTGTGTCGGCACGATGGGGGCCGAAGGCTGCACGATGGCATATCAATCGGATCATGATCGGTTTCCTTGGGAGAGGTCTGCGCCTCCTGGCAGAGGCTGCCCGCGAGGCTTTCATGGCAAGCTGCTTGCCTGCGTGGCGCGGAGGACGATCCGCCGTCGACACGAAGGCTTGCCGGCCAGGCGACTGCGGCATTGGTCGCAGCGCTGGCTCAGGCAAGTGTTTGGAATGCTGGCGGGGCGCGTGGTCCGCAATTAGGCGGATGGAGCTGGCGGCGGAATGCCGCGGTTTTGGATGGAACCGGACCCTCTCGCACAGACGCGAGATTGCCGCACATTTCGGCCGGCGGACGGGGCAGGAGCGCTACGGCTGAAATTCGGCAGGCTTCGCAGCCCGGCATATGGGCTTTGCCGTGCTGTTTGCCATCAGCGGTCTTCTCGGTCGTGCAGATGATGGGCAGGCTTCCATCCGGCAAGCGGTACTGCGAGAGCTCCAGGGGAGGCAGTTCGGCGGCGCTGGCAAGGGCTGGATGATGCGCGAAACCGACCGACATCAACGCGACGGCGCATAGAATGCGCATCAGTCCTTGCGTTGTCGCGAAGATCCGCTTCTGCACGATCTTTCCTCACTATCTGCCTGGATGAAGCACGTACGACATTCGCCGTTTCAGCTCAATGCGGCAATTTGGTATCCCCGTCGCTGCGCCCGTTTACAGGCTGCGCCGAGGTCGGCTACAGATGGTGGCAAGGGTTCGCGTCGGCGGATTGGCGAACCTCATATCACCAAGTCGCGCGGCTGGACTATTCTCTGGCATTTGCGCGAAAAGGAATTGGAATGCCCATCGAATCCTGGAGAGGCGGCGAGGTCGACGTTGCCGTGATTGGTGCCGGAGCGGCCGGTGTTGGTGCGGCACGGCAACTGCAATTGCTTCGGCCGGATCTCTCGATTGTCCTGCTCGAAGCGTCTGATCGTGTCGGCGGCCGCGCCCGCTCAGTCCATCCGTTCGGGGCCGCTGCCGCCGCGCTGGATCTCGGCTGCGGCTGGCTGCATGGCGCACGCACCAACGCCTGGACGAAGATTGCCGAGGAAGTGGGCCTGACCGTCGATCGCACACCCGCGCCTTGGAGCGACGGCGGCCATCGGCTGGAGCAGAACGATCCCGATGCAAAGGCTGCGGCTGTCGCCATCAACGACTTCTTCGAGCGGGTCTATAATTATGAGGGCGATGCAGACGCAGATCTCTCGACCATGTTGTCCCCTGATGATCCGTGGGGTGAAAGGATTTACGCCGTCGGCGCCTTCATGACCGGAGGAGAGCTCGACAAGTCCTCGGTGATCGATCTTGGCCGCTACGATCCCGGTCCCGGTCCTGATTGGCGCGTGCGGCAAGGCTACGGCAGTTTGGTTGCGACCTACGGCTTGCCGGTGCCGGCCGTTCTCGGAGCCGAGGTCAGTCGCATCGACCACAGCGGCGCCGACCGGGTAGTGCTTGCGACGAGCAAAGGCGAGCTGCGAGCGAGGGCCGTCGTCACCACGGTTTCGACCAATGTGCTCGCGGCCGAACGCATCGCCTTCTGGCCGCCTTTGCCGGAAAAGATCGAGGCGGCGTCTCGCTTGCCGCTCGGCCTGGCAAACAAGCTTTTCATACGTGTCGCCGAGCCTCGGATGTTTCCGGACGATACCCATGTGATGGGATCGCAGCATAGCCGCCGGACGGGAGCCTATCAGCTGAAGCCGTTCGGCATGCCAGTCATCGAGGCCTATTTCGCCGCCGATCTCGCGCTCGATCTGGAGCGGGAGGGCATCGATGCCATGTTTGATTTTTCGGTCGAGCAGTTGAAGCGTGTCTTCGGCGCGGATGTCGGCAGGAAACTGTCGCCGCTGGCTGCGTCGGCCTGGGCGGGGGAGCTCTTCTTCGGTGGCTCCTATTCCTATGCGACGCCGGGTGCTTCCGATCTCCGCGACGTTCTGTGCGCGCCCCGTGACGGGCGCTTGTTCTTCGCTGGAGAGGCCTGCTCGAAGGCGCGTTATTCTACCGCACACGGGGCCTATGAAACCGGCGCTGCCGCCGCCGAGGCCATTGCGAAATCGCTCTGATGGAAGCCCGATGAGACCGATAGCCAGCTTGCAAGCGAGAAATAGCGATTCGCCTCATAATTTTATGCAAATCGCTCTTAAACTTGCGTGAGAACAGGCGTAAACGCAATCAAATACCACCCGATTTGATTTACACCATCCTTCGGGAGATGGGCGGCGAAAGCCGCGACAAAAGAAGCATTGGAGGAGCCATGAGCAACAGCGAAACATTAACCTTCGACATCCAGAAAAACCCCAATCCCGCGACGGCAAGCGAGCGGGAAGCGCTGCTGCAGAACCCGGGCTTCGGCCGCATCTTCACCGACCACATGGTGACGATCCGCTATTCGCAGGATCGCGGTTGGCACAGTCCCAAGATCGAGCCGCGCAAGGCGCTTGCTCTCGATCCGGCGACCGTCGTGCTTCACTATGCCCAGGAAATTTTCGAGGGTATGAAGGCCTATCACCTGCCCGACGGCGGGGCGGCACTCTTCCGTCCGAGCGCCAACGCGCGCCGTTTCCACAATTCGGCCGAACGGCTGGCGATGCCAACCCTGCCTGAGAACATGTTCGTCGAGTCGGTTCGCGAGCTGGTCAAGATCGATCGTGAATGGATTCCGACCGCTGAGGGCTCATCGCTCTATCTGCGACCATTCATGATCGGCACCGAAGTCGCGCTCGGCACGAGGCCTGCGACCGATTACGTCTTCTGTGTCATCGCCTCTCCTGTTGCCTCTTTCTTCAAGGGTGGCGGGTCGGCCGTTACGCTTTGGCTTTCCGAGAATTACACGCGCGCAGCTCCCGGCGGCACCGGTGCTGCCAAGTGCGGCGGCAATTATGCCGCAAGCCTGTCCGCGCTTGCCGAAGGCCAGCGTGAGGGCTGCGATCAGGTCGTCTTCCTCGATGCCGTCGAAAAGCGCTGGATCGAAGAGCTTGGCGGCATGAACATCTTCTTCGTCTTCAAGGATGGCTCGCTCCAGACGCCGCCGCTGACGGGCACGATCCTGCCGGGCATCACACGCGACTCCCTCATCAAGCTCGGACGCGACATGGGGCTGACCGTTCGCGAAGAGCCCTATTCGATCGAGCAGTGGCAGGCCGATGCCGAGAGCGGACGCCTGAGCGAAGCCTTTGCTTGCGGCACGGCAGCTGTCGTGACGCCGATCGGCAAGCTGAAGGGCCACAAGCACGGTTTCACCATCGGTGATGGTGAAGCTGGTCCTACGACCCTGCGCTTGAAGGCGGCGCTGACGGACATCCAGTTCGGCCGCGCGCCGGACAAGAATGAGTGGCTGGACCGCCTGTTCTAAGCGGACCATGAACCGATACCCGGCGGGAAAGGCATGTGAGCGCTCCCGCCGGCTCTGACACGAGAGATCGCATCGTCACCCGAAATATCGGAGTTGTTATGATGACCAACGTCAGCGAACGTCCCGGCGCCGCGCCGGGCGAGGGAATCGGCTTTGTCGGTCTCGGCGTCATGGGCCAGCCGATGGCCCTCAATCTGGCGAAGGCCGGCACGAAGCTCGTGGTCTGGAACCGCTCGCCCGCCGCCGGCGACCCGCTGCGCGAGGCCGGCGCGACTGTTGCCGCAGGCGTCGAGGAGGTGTTCGAACGCACCCGCATCGTCATCCTCATGCTCGTCAACGAAATGGTACTGGACGAGGTGCTGCGGCGCGGGACGCCGGATTTCGCCAAGCTGGTCTCCGGGCATCTCGTGGTGTCGATGGGCTCCAATCCGCCCGACTATTCGCGCGGGCTGGCCGCCGATATTCTCGCCGCCGGCGGGCGCTATGTCGAGGCTCCGGTTTCAGGCTCGCGGAAGCCCGCCGAGATGGGGCAGCTCGTCGCATTGCTCGGCGGCGATCAGGAGACGGTCGCAGAAGTGCGGCCACTGCTTGCGCCCATGTGCCGCGAAACGATCCTGTGCGGGCCGGTCGGCAATGCGCTCCTGATGAAGCTGACCGTCAATCTCTATCTCTGCACGATGCTGGCAGGGCTCACCGAAGCGGCGCATTTTGCCGAGAGCAATGGGCTCGATCTCAAGACCTTCCAGGCCGCCATCGATTCCGGTCCGATGGCCAGCGATCTGACGCGCGTGAAAATTCCGAAGCTTATCTCGCGAGATTTTTCAGTTCAGGCGGCAACGGCTGACGCGTTCAACAGTACGAAACTGATTGCCGAGGCAGCCCGCGCCGCCGGCATGGCGTCGCCGGTTCTCGATCTTTGCCGGACCCTTTATGGCGAGAGCGTCGAGCTCGGCAATGGTCGGCTCGACATGGTGTCGGTGGTTGCCGCCATCGAGGCCCGTACCGCAGCACTCAGGCGGAGCTGACTAAAGTATAAATTTCCCCGAGCTTATACTTGGGAAGCCGCTGCGCGGCGCCTATGTTGCATGGAGACCTGAACAGACATTTCTGAAAGGAAGCCGGACATGTCTGCCCTTACGGACAGCAATCTTTTTCAACAGCTCGGTTTGAAGCATCCATTGATCGTCGCACCGATGGCCGGTGGCCCTTCGTCGGCGGAACTCGCGGCGGCCGCTTCGGCTGCGGGCGCTCTTGGCGCCATGGGCGGTGCCTATTCCAACGCCGCGGCCATCGAAACCTTTGCAACCCAGGTGCGGCAGCGAACCGACAAACCGTTTTCTATCAACCTCTTCATTCCGCATTCGATACCGGAGGTCGCAGCCGATCGGGTCGAGCGCGCGGTGGAGGCGACCGCGCGATACCGCCAGGAGCTGGAGCTGCCGTCGCCGCAGCTTGCTCTTCCCTATGAGGAGGATTTCGACGCGCAGTTCGAAGCGGTTTTGCGCCTCAAGCCGGCTTGTTTCAGCTTCGTCTTCGGATTGCTGCCTGCCGATCATGTCCGCGAGGCGAAAAGGGCCGGTATCCCGTTGATCGGCACGGCGACGACGCTCGAGGAGGCGAGGGCGCTGGAAGAAAGCGGCGTGGATGCGATCACCTTGCAAGGCTACGAGGCTGGCGGCCATCGCGGCATTTTTGATGCGAAGGCGGAAGATCCGGAAATCGATCTCCGCGATCTGCTAGCGCAATGCGTCGGCACCATCCGCGTGCCGCTGATCGCAGCCGGCGGCATCATGACCTCAGGCGACATCCGGGCGGCGCTACAGGCGGGCGCGCAGGCCGTGCAGATGGGAACGGCCTTCCTTGCCTGCACGGAAGCCGGGACATCGGCACCTTATCGCAAGAAGCTTCTCGAAATGCCGGAGCGCCGCACGCGGACGACGCGTGCCTTTTCGGGCCGTTTCGCACGCGGCATCGAGAACCGTTTCATGGATGAGATGGATGGGAAGCCCGAGGCCATTCTTCCGTTTCCGGCGCAGAACAAGTTCACGCGGGACATACGCGGCGCATCGACGGCGAAAGGATCGCCGGATTTCCTGTCTCTCTGGTCGGGAGCCGGCAAGGGTGAGCTCTGGCAGGGCAGTGCTGCTGGCCTGATCGGTCGCCTTTTCGCAGAGTAATGCGCTCAAAAGAAAGGAGCCGGCAAGCCGGCTCCTGATCATCTCGCAAGGCTAAGAGGCCTCGATTATTCCATGCCGAGTGCAGCCATGTAGGTCTGCAGGATGGATTCTTCTTCCAGGCGTTCGTTCGCATCCTTCTTGCGAAGGCGGATGATGGTGCGGATCGCCTTGGTGTCGTAGCCGCGGCCCTTGGCTTCGCCCATGACGTCCTTGATGTCGCTTCCAATCGCGGCCTTTTCTTCTTCGAGGCGCTCGATGCGCTCGATGAATTGACGCAGTTCGGCCGCGGCCACGTTCTCGACGCTGTTCTCTTCCATGCACTTCTCCTAAAGGGTCTCAAGGGGTCGCTTGCGGCCGGTCGCGGATGAGATCGGTGGATCACCGATACGGCACATCGCTTCAGGGCTTGCGCGGTATTTCGAATTCGATCGGGCAGATGACGTGCCGCGAATGGCGCGCAAGGTCAAGCCGGATTGGTGAAGGGAGCGTTAATCTTTCGGCTTGTTCTGCTCGAAAGCGGCTTTTTGCACAGGCGAGGCTTCCTTCTGGTGCAGGTTTTTCCAATCCTCGTAGGGCATGCCGTAGATCATTTCGCGCGACTCGTCCTTGCTGACGGGCAGGCCCTTCTCTTCGGCTGCTTCGCGATACCAGTTGGAGAGGCAGTTGCGGCAGAAGCCAGCCAGGTTCATCAGGTCAATGTTCTGAACGTCGCTGCGGTCGCGCAAATGTGCGACGAGGCGGCGGAAGGCAGCGGCCTCAAGCTCGGTCTCTTGTTCCTTGGTGAGTGTTGTCATCTCTTTCTCCTCAATTCGCTTCCGGCTCACGCCTCATAAGGGCCGGTGCGCGAAGGATATCGCTTATATTCATGGAGCGCCGGATCGGTATTGATCTCGGCGAAGATCGGTGTCAGCCGGTCGGCCCATTCGGCAACCCCGGCCTTGTCGCCTATCAGATCCTGACGAACCTCCAGCAATGCGTGCGGAATGCCCTTCATCATGCAATGGCGAAACATCGTGTCGTTGCGCAAGGCGCCGTCATAGGGCTCGTTGTCGCCTACTACGAGATTGGTATCGGCGCCGAGCTTTGCAAGAAGCGGCACGACGGCACGGTCGTCGCTGTCCCAGAGCACGCTCGCATGCCAGGGACGCGGCACACCCTTCCACGCCGGCGTGAAGGAGTGCATCGAGAAGATCAGAGGTGCTTTGCCCGTCGCCTCAGCTACCGCGGAAATCGTCTCGTCGACCGCCTTGTGATAGGGCCTGTGGAAAGCCTCGATGCGGTGGTTCCATTCTTCATCCGTGATCGGGTGATTGCCTGGGATAATCGCGCCGTCCGAGATCTTCATAATGAGCGTCGGGTCGTCCTCGCCGCGGTTCGGATCGATCAGCAGGCGGGAAAAGCCGCCGAGCACGCCCGGCACGCCCAGCCGTTCGCAGAGAGAGCGGCAGAGGCTTTCGATGCCGATGTCATAGGCGATATGGCGGGAAAACGCGGCCTCCGGCAGACCTAAGCTGCCATAAGATGCGGGCAGATGCCGCATGGCGTGGTCGCCGAGAATGACCATGCCTTTGTCACGATTACCGGGTATGAATTCAAATGGTCTGAAATCGGTCATACGGATTGTCGGTTATTAAAATTTTCAACTCTTTGTTTGATTGCATGTGCGGATGGAAGGTGCAAGGTTCGCAACTTCGATCGGATGAAGAGCGGCACATGGTGCCGTCACCGTCCCGTGAAGAAAATATAATCGATTAGAGTTGCGTTGACATTCATAGGATGGCGGCGCAAGAAGCAACAACAACGAATAACCGGGAGCCAATTGGAAGCCGTGTCCAGCCAAGTCGCGCCACGTTTCGTTAAGCGGTCAGGCCCGCTCGCCCGAATCGCCTTCCTCATTCTCGCTGCAGCAGCGCCGTTCTTTTTCATGCCGAATGCGGCCCATGCCGATTTCCGAACGTGCAACGGTACGCAGAACCTCGTTGGCGTGGCGATCGGCTATCGCGCAAAGGACGGCTGGGTGACGGAGGGATGGTGGCAGATTCCGGCCAATACCTGTGCGACCTTGATCGAGGGGCCGCTACAATCCCGCTATTATTACCTCTACGCAGAAGATGCGGCCCGCGGCGGCCGCTGGACGGGCGACGTCGAAATGTGCGTGGCGGAAAATGAATTCAAAATCCCAGGTGTCAAGGACTGCTACGCGCGTGGCTACCAGAAGATGGGATTCAAGGAATACGACACCGGGCGCCAGGCGAGCTGGATGGTTCAGCTTTCCGAGCCCTCGGGCAGCCAAGAAAGCCAGAATTGATGAGACGAAACAGAAAAGTCAAAATCCTCGCAACGCTCGGTCCGGCCTCCTCCTCGGAGGAAATGATCCAGAAGCTTCATGAGGCCGGGGCGGACCTGTTCCGCATCAACATGAGCCATGCCAGCCATGACGTGATGCGCACGCTGATCCAGCGTATTCGCGCCGTTGAAGCTCGCTGTGGCCGTCCGATCGGTATTCTCGCCGACTTGCAGGGTCCCAAGCTGCGCGTCGGCAAGTTTGCCGAAACCAAGGTCGACTTGAAGCCTGGCCAGACTTTCACGCTCGACAATCAGGATATTCCCGGCGACAACACGCGCGTCTACCTGCCGCATCCGGAGATCCTGGAATCGGTTCAGCCCGGCCATCGTCTGCTGATCGATGACGGCAAGCTGGCGCTGCGTGCCGAAAAGTGCGACGGCAAGAGCATCGTCACAACAGTCATTTCCGGCACGAAGATTTCCGACCGCAAGGGTGTGAGCCTGCCCGACACACTGCTCGGCGTCGGCGCGTTGACCGACAAGGACCGCACCGACCTCGATGCCGTTCTCGCCACCAATGAAGTCGACTGGGTGGCGCTTTCCTTCATCCAGCGCCCGGAAGATCTGACGGAAGTCCGCAAGATCTCGCATGGCCGCGTCGGCCTGATGTCGAAGATCGAAAAGCCGCAGGCTGTCGAGCGCATCGAAGAAATCATCGAGCTCTCGGACGCGCTGATGGTGGCTCGTGGCGACCTCGGCGTGGAAATGCCGCTGGAAGCCGTTCCCGGCATCCAGAAGCAGCTGATCCGTGCCTGCCGCCGTTCCGGCAAGCCGGTGGTCGTCGCCACGCAGATGCTGGAATCGATGATCTCCGCACCGGTCCCGACCCGCGCCGAAGTCTCCGACGTCGCAACCGCCGTCTTTGAAGGCGCCGATGCCGTCATGCTCTCGGCAGAATCCGCGTCGGGTGATTATCCGGTCGAAGCCGTTTCCATGATGGCCTCGATTGCCGGCACGATCGAGCGCGAGCCGCACTATCCGGGCATCATCTATGCCCAGCGCGCTCTTCCGGAAGCGACCGGCGCCGATGCGATTTCGCTCGCCGCCCGCCAGATCGCCGAGACGCTGAAGCTTGCCGCCATCGTCTGCTACACCTCTTCCGGCACGACCGGTCTGCGCGCCTCGCGCGAGCGTCCGCAGGTTCCGATCCTGGCGCTGTCGCCGATCATTCAGACGGCGCGCCGTCTGTCCGTCGTCTGGGGCATGCACTGTGTCGTTACCCACGATGCGACCGACCTCGACGACATGGTCAATAATGCCTGCCGCATCGTTGCGGAGGAAGGCTTCGGCAAGCCGGGCGACCGCATCATCATTTCGGCAGGCGTTCCGCTTGGTACGCCAGGCGCTACCAACATGCTGCGCATTGCCTATATCGGTTCGGACGGCCAGTCCGGCGTGTGATTGCCGACATCTGACTGCGGCAGCACACTGAAATATTCGAAACCCGCTGTCGAAAGACGGCGGGTTTTTTCTTTGAAGCGAAGCGCCTGCAATCCCCCAAGCAGGCGGATTGAGAAGGAGATATGCCAATGAAAGTCGGATTTATCGGATTGGGCCAGATGGGCAGCGCCATGGCCGTCAATCTCATCAAGGCCGGGCATGAGGTGACCGTTTACAATCGTTCACGCGACAAGGTAGAGGCCTTGGCCGGCGAGGGCGCGAAGGTCGCCGCAACGGTGGCGGAAGCCTGCGGCGGCGAGGCCGTCTTCACCATGCTTGCCCATGATGATGCGCTGTCGGCGGTCGTGCATGGCGATGGTGGTGTTCTGGCAAGTCTCGGCAAGGGTGCGGTTCATATCTCCGCAAGCACGATCAGCGTCGCCATGTCCGAAAGGCTGACGAGGGAACATGCCGCGGCAGGCCAGCGCTTCGTTGCCGCACCCGTCTTTGGCCGTCCGGAAGCAGCTGCCGCGGCGAAGCTCTTCGTTGCTGCGGCAGGTGCGCCCGATGCTATCCGGTCGGTCACGCCGCTCTTCGACGCCATCGGTCAGCGAACCTTCGTGCTTGGCGAGGAGCCGAAGTCAGCCAATCTCGTCAAGCTCAGCGGCAACTTCCTCATCGCTTCGGTGATCGAGTCGCTCGGCGAGGCGATGGCTCTGGTCGAGAAGGGTGGCGTCGACCGGCACGCCTATCTCGATCTCCTGACCTCGACGTTGTTCAACGCTCCCGTCTACAAGACCTATGGTGGGTTGATCGCGGACCGCAAGTTCCAGCCGGCGGGCTTTGCCGCGCCGCTCGGCCAGAAGGACATTCGGCTCGCGCTGGCCGCCGGCGAGGCGCTGAACGTACCGTTGCCGCTGGCGAGCCTGCTGCGGGATCGGTTCCTCAACCTGCTGGCGCATGGCGGCGAGGAGCTGGACTGGTCGGCGATTGGCGCGCTGGCGGCCAAGGATGCGGGGCTGGAGGGGTAGCGCGGGGGCTGTGGTGTAATCATCGCCGATCAAGCTGATGGAGAGTGCGCCCCCCTCTGTCGTGACAGCGACAGAGGGGGTATCAGAGGTGCGGCAGGCTGGAAGAAGACCCCCCTTGCTAACCACTCCGCCACATGCAAACTTCCTCCCTTCCAGAGGAGGGACCCCCATGCATCTGACCACGCTGCTCGCCTTTGCCGCCGTTTCCTTCATTGGTATCGCAACGCCGGGGCCGACCGTGCTTCTGGCGCTCACCAACGGCTCGCGCTTCGGCGTCAGGCGCGCCTTGCCGGGCATGGTTGGTGCGGTCCTCTCCGATGCGGTGCTGATCAGCGCCGTCGCCATCGGTCTTGGTGCTCTGCTGGCGGCCTCCGAATTCTGGTTCTCGGCCCTGAAATGGGTGGGTGCGGCCTATCTCGCTTTTCTTGGCATCATGATGCTGCGTTCGAAGGGAACGATTGACGGCGCCCTGCAGGCGAGCGCAAGCCAATCGAGGGGAACCACCTTCTCCATTGGCCTGAAGAGCTTCATGGTCGCCGTCACCAATCCCAAGGGCTATCTCTTCTTCTCGGCTTTCCTGCCGCAGTTCATCGATCCGTCAGCGCCGCAGATGCAGCAATATGTCGTTCTGGGCGCGATCTTTGCGGCGCTCGATTTCATGATCATGTTCGGCTACGCGGTCTTTGGCTCGCAGGCCGTGCGCGTTCTGAAGTCGGAAGGGGCGAAATGGCTCGAACGCGCCTGTGGCGGCGCGCTTTTAGCACTTGCCGGATCGCTGGCGCTCTATCGTCGCGCCGTCAACTGAAGGCGGAGCGGGCGCTCCGCTCCGCCCCTGTGTCTTGCCCAATTCGGGACGGAAAACCGCTCCGCACTTGTCCTGAAATTGCTTTAGTGGCGGCTTAGCGCCGCCTCGAAAACTTCCCTGTCGACATTGCCCCCTGATGTGACGGCGATCACCGTGTCGCCGTCGATGTCCTTGCCGTGGAAGAGTGCTGCCGCCAGCGCGACGGCGCCGCCCGGCTCCACGACGATCTTCAGCCGAGTGAAGGCAAGCGCCATGGCCTTTTGCGCCTCCTCATCCGAGACGACGAGGCCGGGGCCGCAGAGGCGCTTGAGAATCGGGAAAGTGATGTTGCCGGGCTGCGGCGTGATGATGGCGTCGCAGATCGAGCCTTGCAGTGCGGCATTGCGCTCGATCTTGCCAGAGGCCAGTGAGCGAGTGGTGTCGTCGAAATTTTCCGGCTCGCACGGGCGCGCCTTCAGGCCCGGCGCGCGGGATTCGAGTGCGAGAGCGATACCCGAGGTCAGGCCGCCGCCGCCGCAGGGGACAAGGACGCTTGCGGCCGTAATGCCTTCCTCGGCCGCCTGTTCGGCGATCTCCAGCCCCGTCGTTCCCTGGCCGGCAATAACCTGCGGCTCGTCGAAGGGCTTTATGAGGGTCAGGCCGCGCTCCCTGGAAATACGGGCACCAATCTCGTCGCGATCTTCCTTGATGCGGTCATAGAGCACGACCTCGGCGCCGAAGGCGCGGGTATTGGCGATCTTCAGCTTCGGCGCGTCCGTCGGCATGATGATGACCGAGGGCACGCCGTGCAGCTTTGCGGCCAATGCCACGCCCTGCGCATGGTTGCCGGAGGAGAAGGCGATGACGCCTCTGGCACGCACGGTCGGCTCCAGCGCGGAGACGGCAGACCAGCCGCCGCGAAACTTGAAGGAGCCGGAATGCTGCAAGCACTCGGCCTTCACGAACAGGCGGCGGCCGGCAATCTCATCGAGAAAGGGCGAGGACAGAAGCGGCGTGCGGCGCGCCCGGCCGCCGAGGCGAGTGCGCGCGGCTTCGATCATTGCGATATCGACCATTGGGGGGATCACTCTTCGGATTCAGGAAGACTTTCCATCCATAAAGCGCCCGCCTTTCCTTTAAAACAAGGAGATTGTCTCCATGACATTTCAGGCGACGCCTGGCAGCGAGAGGTGTCCGACATTGTAGGTCTGCAGACCGGATCGGGCCGGATCTTTCGGCGGCTCGGCCAGCAGACGGAAACGCACCAGCGTCCAGTGGGTCGGCTCGAAGGCAGCGACCGAGGCGAGCGCTTCGCCGTTCGGTATGGCCTGTGCCGCTGCCTCGGTCTCGTTCGCGCGGAGTTCGGCAAGCGATGTTTCCGTGTCGATTGCGACCACCTCGCGCGTGGCGAATTTGGCGCGGCGAATGTCCGCAGATGTCTCCGCGTGCCAGGCGATCCAGGTATTGATCTGAGGACGGCCGAAGTTCTCGGTCAGGGCGAGGAAGCTGGGGCCGCAAACGAAGTCGCTGAGGCCTTCCTCCTGCTGCCAGACGTAGAAGGGGGAATAGAAATTCTGCCGGCTCCCTGTGATGGCGTCGCCCTTTCTTGCCGTGAGGTAGGCCTTGAACTTCAGGCCTGGGAGATTGTCGAGCAGCGGGCCTTTTTCGCGGATGCGGCGATCAATGATCGCCATGTCGTAATCCGCGGGGAGGGGGAAATTATATTGCATGGCGATCATCGGTCATTCCTCCAGCCAAGTTACGGCGCTTCCATCCTGCGCCGCCTGGATGCTGATATAGGAAAAGGCATTCTCCGGCGCCGCACCGTGCCGATGGCGCTCGTTCGGTGCGAAGCTGATGCAGTCGCCGGCACGCAACTCCTCCGCCGGGCCGCCGAAGCGTTCGGCAAGCCCGACACCGGACAGAACATAGAGGATCTGTCCATGCGGATGTGTATGCCAGCGCGTCATCACGCCGGGTTCCAGCGCACAGCGCATGGCTGTGAGGTCGCCGTTTTCAGTGCTTTCCACGAGCGACTCCACCAGGAAAGAGGCAGTTGCGATGCCTTCCGGCGATGGCCGCATGTTCGTGCCGGCGCGATGTATGGCCGGCGTTCGGGTCGATGTGGTCTGTGGCATCGCTCTCAGACCTGTTCGATCATCTGCGCGCGACCGTCGGAGAAGGACCAGTCCTCGCGTGTCGCCGTAGTGATGGTGATCATGATGTCTTCGGGGCGGACACCGGGGGCGTCTGCAAGAAGCTCGGCAACGCGGCGATAGAAAGCCTTCTTGACTTCCGTGCTGCGCGGCTTGCCAATCGTGACGTCGAAGAAAACATAATCGTCCGAACGCGGCTTGCTGGCGAAATAGGTGCGATCGAAGATAAGCTCATGCGGCTCCAACTGGTGAATGGACTGGAAGCGATCTGTCGGCGGCACCTCGAAGGCTTCGACCAGGGCGCGGTGAAAGTTGTCGGACAGTGCCTTCAGATATTCCGGTGACTTGCCGCGCAGAAGGGTGATGCGGGTGAATGGCATGGGATTGCTCCTGTTTTCGTGTCTCTTGACGATCATAGAATGCCAGCAGATAATCATCCTGAAAATCAGATAATTCAGGATAAATAGTCCTAAAAATATGGATGATTACTTATGCGAAAGGTCATCTTCGATCTCGATGTGCTGCGCAGCTTCGTTACCGGCATGGATCTCGGCAGCTATGCCAAGGCGGCCGACAGGCTTGGGCGTTCGACCTCGGCCATCAGCGCCCAGTTGAAGAAGCTGGAGGAACAGGCGGGCATGCCGATTTTCCGCAAGGCGGGGCGGGGGCTGGCACTGACGGAGGCCGGCGAGACCATGCTTGGCTATGCACGGCGGCTGCTGGACCTGAATGACGAGGCGGCGACCGCGCTGCACGGGACGGAGCTGGAAGGTTGGGTGCGGCTCGGCTTGCAGGAGGATTTCGGGGAGACGCTGTTGCCGGAAGTATTGGGTCGCTTCGCCCGCGCGCATCCCAAGGTGCGTATCGAGGCGCGCGTGGTGCGTAATGTGGAGCTCGTGGAGCGGGTGACATCGGGCAAACTCGATCTGGCGCTTGCCTGGAGTGACGGCTTTCGCACTGCGTATACCGATCGTATCGCCGAGGTGCCGCTCTGCTGGGTTGGTCCGGCGAATGGTGTGGTGCAATGGCACGCCGATGGCGGCGAGGTCATGCCTCTGGCTTCGCTCGAAGCACCGTGCCTACTGCGCAACATCGCCACGAAGACGCTCGATCGCGCTGGCATCGGCTGGCGGATATCCTTTGTCAGCCCGAGCCTCGGGGGTCTGTGGGCGGCCACGGCGGCCGGCCTCGGCCTGGCGCTGCGCACGCCGCTCGGCCTGCCGCCAAAGGTACGGCAATTGACGTCGGGCGAGGCGGGCCTGCCGGCCTTGCCGAAGCTCGATCTCGTGCTGCATCGCGCCGAGGCGGAGGCGAGCCCGGCAACGGAACGCTTGGCTTCGATCATGCTGCAGGCGGTGCGACAGACGATCGAAGCCGTGCCGAAGAGCCGGGTCTTCGAGGGCGTGCCCGACTACGATGTCGTGACCGCCTGAGAGACGGTATTGGACTCGACTGGCTTTTCCGTCAGGCTGGCGATGCGGATTTCCGCCTGTGCCGCAAGCACTTGCAGATCGCGCGGATGGCCTGCCAGTTGCTCCATGGCTGCAATCGCAACATCCGTCGTCACATAATCCGGCTTGTGACCGAGATTGCGGATGGTAACGAGTTCGGCGCCTGCGATATCCCGCGCAAGTCCGCGCGAGTGCAATTCCTCCAGCACCACATCGTCGCTGTCGCCGGTGATGATGATCGTGGGGGCTTTGATCTCGCTGTAGCGCGGCGCATGGGCGGAGACATAGGCAAAGAGATTGACCACGTCGATGGCGTTGTTGCGGAAGGTCTGCGGCCGCAGCACCAGTTCCGGTGCTGTCTTCATGATGTAGTCCGCCGGTCGCGCATTCGGGTGGAAGATGCTGAGCGTGCCGGTCTCGACCCGGCGCAAGCCGAGCGGGATGACGAAAAGCTGGGTGAAGAGCCAGCCGAAGACGGGCGTGGCGGCCAGTGTATAGTACCAGTCGACGCCACCGGGCCAGGGATGGGTAGCCGGTGCGAGAAAGAGCAAGCCCTTGGTCTTATCGGGATGGCGCATGCCGAAGGCGGCCGCAATCGCGCCGCCGAAGGAGTGGCCGACGATAATGGCGTGCTTGATGCCGCGCTTGTCCATCAGCCGGGCAATGGCGTCGGCCTGACCGGAGGGAAGGGCGTTTTCGGCAGCCCCGCGTTCGGAATAGCCGTGACCGGGACGATCGACGAACAGCATTTCGGCGCGGCCGCTTAAAGGTGCTGCGAAGGCTGCGAGCTGATCGCGCAGATTGCCGCTGGCGCCGTGGATGAAAACCAGCGTGGGTAGATCCGCGGTCCTGGGGCGCGGCAGATGCACGGCGTTGAGGCGATAGCCGCCGATATCGGTAAGTTCGCCAATATTGGGATAGGCCTGCTCGATGGCACGAGTTTTGTAGGCGGAAAAGCCTGCGGCGAGAATGACAAGGAGAGCGACGACGGCGAACAGAGAATCGATCATTGCGGCACGGATCAAATATCTTAAGCCACTAATCTAGCGCATTGTTGTGACTTTTCACCCCATGGGGTGCGGTTTCTGCGTTGTGGGAAGCGGCGGTTGCAAAAATCAGGTGCGGCTGCCGGCAATCTTTTCCGACAGCTTGGCCGCCTCCTCCTGAGCCGATCGATTCGCCGGGTAGACTTCCAGAAAGCGGTCCCAGACCCTGAGAGCCTGTGCGTCGTTGCCGCTTTCGGTCAGGATCGCCGCCATGCCGGCCAGCGCGCCGAAATGGCGCGGCTCGATTCGCAGAACCTGATTGATGTCTTCCATCGACTTGCGATAATCACCAATGGCGAAATTGAGCGTAGCGCGCCGGTTCCAGCCTTCGACATAGTCGGGCTTCAGCGAGATCACTTGATCGAGATAGTCCATGGCGGCGGCATTGCGCTTGTCCTGAATGGCCTTGTCGGCCCATTGCATCAGGAGATTGATGGTGGCGCTGCCGGAATCGCCAAGCTGGGCATTGATCTGATCCGCAATCAGGCTTGCCTGGTCGGGATCACGCTGCCGTTTCAGCGCGGTGAACAGATTGTCGAGCTGCTGCTTGGGCGACAGGGTGCCTGAGGAATCGCCGGGACTCTGCTTTTCCACAGGGTTCGGCTCATCAGCCAGTGCCGCATGGGGTGCGGAGGCAGTCAGAGCAAGCAGAATCGGCAGGGCTATATATGACAAAGCAAAAACGCGCATGGCGGGCATAGTAGCCCGCCAATGTCGAAGATCAAACCAAATTTGATGCGATCAACTAAAACTGAGGCCCGATCCATGGGATCTGAGCCACGCGCTATATCAGCCCTGACGAGCCTTGTAGCGCGGGTTCAGCTTGTTGATGATGTAGATGCGGCCCTTGCGGCGGACGAGACGGTTGTCACGGTGGCGCGCCTTGAGCGACTTGAGCGAATTCTTGATCTTCATTTTTCTGATCCGCGATCTCTGAGGGGGAATGTCACATTCGCCCGGGTCTTTAACAATCAAAAGCGCGCTCATGGCGCGCTCTTTAGGGTGGGGAGCAAATACCCTGTCGACCGTGCGCTGTCAACCATGTCAGGGCTTTTTCCCGCTGCTCTCAGCGTAGAAGCTGTGTAACATGGCCCATCTTGCGGCCTGATCGTGCTTCGGTCTTGCCATAAAGATGCACCAGCGTGTCGTCAAGGCGCAGCCACTCCGGCAGCGCCAGGATGTCGTCGCCGATCAGATTCGTCATGACACAATCCGAATGGCGATCAGGATTTCCGAGCGGCAGGCCGGCGACGGCGCGGATATGCTGCTCGAATTGCGAGATGACGCAGGCGGCTTCCGTCCAGTGACCGGAATTATGGACGCGCGGCGCCATTTCGTTGGCGATCAGGCTGCCATCGGCAAGCACGAAGAACTCGATGCCGATGACGCCGACATAGCCGAGCGCCGTCAATATCTTTTCCGCAGCTTTCCTGGCCTCGGCGGCAGTCTGCTCCGAAATGCTCGCCGGCAGCGTCGATGTGTGGAGAATGCCGTTGCGATGGACGTTCTCTGCCGGATCGTAGCAGGCGACCTTCCCGTCGCTTCCTCGCGCAGCGATGATCGAAATCTCGCGCTCGAAGGATACGAAGCTTTCGAGAATGAGGGGCACGCTTCCCAAGGCTGCATAGCCGCCCTCGGCGCTGTCGGCGGCGGAGCGATAAACGCGCTGGCCTTTGCCGTCATAGCCGAGGCGGCGGGTCTTCAGCACGCCTTGCCCACCGAAATCGGCAAGCGCCGTTTCGAGATCGGCCTGGCTGTCGACGGCATGGAAGCGGGCCGTCGGAATGCTACAGCCGTTGATGAAGCTCTTTTCGGTCAGCCGGTCCTGCGCCATTTCCAGCGCCTTGGGTGGCGGATAGACCGTTACCTGCAAGGCAAGATCCTCAGCGGCGGCCACGGGGACGTTTTCGAACTCATAGGTCACGACATCGCAGCGCTTCGCCAGCTCGGCAAGCGCAGCTGCATCATCATAGGCGGCGACGATCTGCGCGTTGGCGACATGGGCGGCCGGGCAATCGACCTGCGGTTCGAGGATGACGGTGCGGAAGTTCAGGCGTGCAGCCGCCATGGCCAGCATGCGGCCGAGTTGGCCGCCGCCGATGATGCCGATCGTCTTCACGTTCATAGGTCGTCCATCGGATATTCGGCGACTGCCGCGCTCTGGCGCGCGCGCCATTCATCGAGCCGGTCGGCGATCTCTTCGTCGCCGAGAGCGAGGACGGCAGCGGCAAGAAGGGCGGCGTTGACCGCGCCGGCCTTGCCGATCGCAAGCGTGCCGACAGGAATGCCCGCCGGCATCTGCACGATCGAGAGAAGGCTGTCCTGCCCGGAGAGCGCGCGGGATTGCACCGGCACGCCGAAGACCGGCAGCGGCGTCATCGAAGCCGCCATGCCCGGCAGGTGCGCTGCGCCGCCGGCGCCGGCGATGATGACCTTGAAGCCCTCGTCCTTTGCGCCCTTGGCGAAGTTCATCAGCCTGTCCGGCGTACGATGAGCGGAAATGATGCGCGCATCATAGGTGATTTCAAGCGCTTCCAAGGTGTCCGCGGCATTCTTCATGGTCTCCCAGTCGGACTGGCTTCCCATGATGATGGCGACAGGCGGTCTTTCGGTCATCATCGTTGCCTTGTGCTCCTCAGGCTATGATATCGGGGATGATCTGGTCTTCCAGCTTGGTAAGCTTGTCCTTGATGACGAGCTTCTTCTTCTTCATGCGCTGGATACGAAGGGCATCGCAGCCCGTCTGGATCATGGCATTGATTGCGGCATCATAATCCTCGTGTTCCTGGCGCAGCCGCGCCACGATCAGCCTGATTTCCGCCTGTTCCTGATCGGCCATGTTCATTTCCCCAGCATATCGCGGAATCGTGTTCGTTCCGCCTCCTGAATTCCGCAAGCTCCTATCACCAAATGGCGGTAACGGGAAGTTATCCTTCATCACGAATTTGCCGCCTATAGGCCACGTTTTCGCCTTCGACAATGGCCGGATATTGTGGCACAGTGGGAGGGTTGACACCTAGGGCCTTGGCGAATGGATGGTCAGGGCCCTTAAAGAGGAAGGAAGGGTCATATGACTGTTCAAGCTCATCTTGAATCGCTCGAAAAGAAACATGTCGCGCTCGAGGAGGCGCTGCATCTGGCAATGTCATCTCCCTCTAGCAATGATACGGAAATAGCCGACATCAAACGCAGGAAACTGCGCGTCAAGGACGAAATCCAGCGTCTGCGTTCCTCCGTTCACTGAGGCAACGCTTCCAAAGTTCAAAAAAGCCATCGATCTTGGGGGCAAGAGAGGCAGATCGAAAGGTCTTGAGGCAATTCCCAGCCAGGATCAATGAGCATTTCCGTCAAAACGGATGCGCCAGCGTCATAGCGTCGAAAGTAGGGGTTGGCGCAATTTTCCCCATCTTATGCTAGTATCGTCGAAGATGACTCTCGGCTCGCCGTGGTCACCCGGCAAATCTTGCAAGGTGCCGAAATTCGAGGTGCCGGGATGATATCATGACGACAATCGTGCTGGCGGCGTTCATCGAGAGCGGCCGGGTTTTGATGGCGCGTCGCGCCGCAAACAAGCAGCATTATCCGGGACATTGGGATTTGGTTGGCGGCCATGTCGAGGCGGATGAGCCTATCGTTGCCACGTTGATCAGAGAGGCCCGCGAAGAGGTCGGCGTTACACCTGTCATCTTCCGCTATTTGGGCTTCTTCAAAGATAGCCGATACGAAACCACCTATCATTTATATGAGGTCACAGGCTGGTCCGATGGATTGCCCAGATTGATCGGAGACGAACATACCGATTTGGCATGGGTGGCATTGGACGGTGCTAGTCTCGTCGCGCCATTGGCCCATCCAGAAGTCATGTCGTTTTTATCACCGGATTAGAGCCTTTCCGCTTTTCTTTGAATCGCGAAAACGCTCTATCCTTTTGTTTCTACGTAATTCCGGACGGAAAACCGCTACGCACTTTTCCTGGAATTGCTCTAGCTCGAGGAGCGGCAGGCCAAAACCGCTGTTCGTGCTGTCATGCCGTCGCCATTTCCAGAATGCCGCAAAGGCGAAGGGCCTGTTCAGGACCAGAACTGATCCAGCCACAAATTCAGCTTGTCGAAGCCGCGGCTGTTGACCGCGTAGATGCGCTTCGTGCCTTCATTGGTGACGGAAACGAGGTTGCTGTCGAGCAGCGCCTTGAGATGCTGCGAAACCGCCGGGCGGCTGATTGGCAGGCCCTGCGCCAGTTCGTTGACCGTCTTGGGTGCGCGGCGCAACTCTTCCAGCAAATGACGCCGGTTCGGGTCCGCGATGGCTGCGAAAGGGTCCATGGTCGACATGGCGGAAAGCTACGTCAAAGACCAAAGAGCGGCAAGTTAATTGTGCGCTGCATGATAACTAGCGTCCGTTACATCCTATTTTTGTAGCTGCGGAGGCAAGACATTGGAAAAATCGGTCATGTTCTCGTCGGATTTCTTTTTCCAATAGGCGGCTTGCGGTGGGTCTTTGGGCACTCCCTGTCCCTGTTCATATAGCTTGCCGAGCCAAAATGCGGAAAGTGGCTCGCCTTGCGCCGCAGCACTGCGGAACAATTGGGCAGCTCTCTTGTAATCCTGGGGCACGCCGCGACCGGTGAGATACATTTCCCCAAGGGCGAATTGCCCTTTCGCAATGCCCTGATCTGCAAGTTTCTGAAACCAATAGACTGCCTGCGCGTCGTCCTGTTTTACTCCACGTCCGTAAGCATAGAGGCTTCCGAGCATGCCTTGCGCGGCCACGTCGCCGTTGAGCGCTCTATCATGATAGAGTTTGAAGGCTGTTGCGTAGTCGGATTTCAGATAGGCGGTAAACGCTTCATCCGGATCGGCCGAGGCCGCGGTGTGAGCAGTGCAAAGTGCAATGCTCATTACCAATGCCGCTATCATGCGCCCTGATTTCATTTGGTTCATCGCAATTTTTCCTCGCGAGCCATCAGCAGTTCCTCAGCTTTATTTGGGTTGGATTGCGAACGCCACCCTCAGGGTTGCGTCGGCGGCAGTCTTCAACTTTCGGACAGGCCGTGCGTGGGTCAGCGTCTGTTTCCTCTTGTCAGCGAGTTCTAACGGATTTACTCACAAGCATCGAATGGGTGCGCCATCCCTGATAAATGAACGCAAATATGGAAGCTCGCATGACCGTGCCCGAAGACCGTTGCCGCCTCGTTCTCATCGTTCCCGACGTTGCCGATATCGAGCAGCGGGTGACGGCGGTGGCCGATGCCTTAAGGGGTGGGGACGTCGCTTCGGTGATCATTCCCCAGTATGGCCTTGACGACGGGACCTTTCAGAAACATGCCGAAAAGCTTGTGCCGGTCATTCAGGCCGCCGGTGCGGCAGCGTTGATTGCCGGCGACAGCCGCGTGGCGGGCCGTGCCAAGGCCGATGGGCTGCATATTGCCGGCAATATCACCGAGCTTACCGAAGCCGTGGAAAAATTCGTGCCGAAGCTGATCGTTGGCGGCGGCAGCGCAGCCGACAGGCATGGCGCGCTGGAGATAGGCGAACTGCGGCCGGACTATATCTTCTTCGGCAAGCTCGACGGCGACATCAAGCCCGAGGCGCATCCGAAAAACCTGGCGCTCGGCGAATGGTGGGCCTCGATGATCGAAATTCCTTGCATCGTCATGGGCGGCACCGATCCGAAGTCGGCGCTGGACGTCGCGTTGACGGGTGCCGAGTTCGTCGCGCTGCACAAGGCGGTCTTTGCCGATCCTGCGGCAGCCCCCTCGATCGTTGCGGAAGTGAATGCGCTTCTGGACGAAAAAGCGCCACGGTTTGAGGATTGATAGCGATTCATGTCGTCAGCGCCTCGATTCCGCCATCGATCCTTCCTTGCCGTGCTTGCAGCCGGGCTTGCCGCATTTCCATTGCTGGCTGCAGCGCAATCGGGCAGCGGCGATACAGCGTTGCCGGGTGTTTCGCGGCCGGCGGACAAGGGTGCGCGGCCTGATGACAACGCACAATCCGATGACGATACAACTGTGCCGGATGCGCCGCAGCACAACGATAATGTCATGACGCGTCCCCTGGGGGCCGATGCCGGCACCTTCAAGACCGAAAAGATCCAGCCGGGCGCGGAGCCGAAAGCCGATAGTGACATCAAGCCATCCCAGGGTGTCGGCGTTTTCGAGCGCATGGGGGCGAACCTGCCCGACCTGCCGCCGGAAAAGCCCTTCGCCGGCAAGGTGGACGATGCCTATGGCGCCTTCCAGCGCGGCTATTACCTGACCGCTTTTCAGAAGGCATTGCCGCGGGCGCAGCTTGGCGATCCGGCCGCGCAGACCCTGATTGCGGAGTTGATGGCGCAGGGACTGGGGGTCAAGCGCGATACCAAGGATGCGGCCTTCTGGTACAGCAAGGCGGCAGAGGGCGGCGATCCCACGTCGATGTTCAAATATGCGCTGATCCTGATGGAAGGGCGCGATGTGCCCCGCGATCAGAAGAAGGCCGACGAATGGATGAAGAAGGCGGCCGAAGCCGGGCAGCCTTCGGCGGAATTCAACGTGGCTCAGATGCTGACGGCCGAAAATCCCGGTCTGAAGGGCCTGCAGATGGCACTTCCTTATTATGAGAAGTCCGCCGAGCAGGGCATTGCCGACGCGCAGTACGCCGTGTCGCAGCTCTATCTGAACCTTCCCGACTTGCCGCCGGAAAAGAAGGCGCGAGCGCGGGAATGGCTGTCGCGTGCCGCCAATGCCGGCTTCGATACCGCACAGCTCGATATGGGCATCTGGCTGATCAACGGCACCGGCGGCGATCAGGATCTGGAAAACGGCTTCAACTGGATGCGAGTTGCCGCCTATCGCGGCAATGTCGTTGCGCAAAACAAGCTGGCGCACCTTTACATCAATGCCATTGGTACGAAGCAGGACCCGGTGGCTGCAGCCACCTGGTACGTCATTTCTCGCCGCGCCGGCCTGAAAGATCCCGAGCTTGAGGACTTTTATCAGGGGATCGAGGATTATCAGCAGAAGGCGGCCATCGACGCCGCCAACAAGTATCGGCGCGCGCGCTAATAGAGAGTCGAATTCAACCCGATCAGAGCGGATCTGACGTCAGTTTGCGCCTGCCATAGCCTCACCACTTGAAATTCCCGCGATTTTATGGTCTTGAGGCCGCCAATCTTTATTTCCGCTGACGCTCCCGCTCCGTCGGGGCCTGCTTTCAGGCCCGATCAGCGCTTTCTGCATTATCCAAGGAAACCCGATGGCCCGTTCTGCTCTTCTCAATGTCATGGTTCAGGCTGCCCTCAAGGCAGGCAAGTCGCTCAGCCGCGATTTCGGCGAAGTGCAGAACCTGCAGGTTTCGGTGAAGGGACCGGGCGATTTCGTCAGCCAGGCGGATCTGAAGGCGCAGAAGATCATCCGCGACGAGCTGATGAAGGCACGCCCCACCTACGGTTTCCTCGGCGAGGAGGGCGAAGAGGTCAAGGGCACGGACGGCGCGCATCGCTGGATCGTCGATCCGCTCGACGGCACCACCAACTTCCTGCACGGTATTCCGCTGTTCTCCGTCTCGATCGCGCTCGAGCGCAATGACGAGATCGTTGCCGGCGTCATCTTCAATCCGGCGACCGACGAACTCTATACGACCGAGCGTGGCGGCGGCGCATTCCTCAACGATCGCCGCCTGCGTGTCGCCTCGCGCCGCGTGCTGTCGGATAGCGTCATCGGCTGCGGCGTTCCGCATCTTGGCCGCGGCAATCACGGCAAGTTCCTTGTCGAGCTGCGCCATGTCATGGGTGAAGTTGCCGGTGTGCGCCGTCTCGGCTCCGCATCGCTCGATCTAGCTTATGTCGCCGCCGGTCGCTTCGACGGCTTCTGGGAAACTGGCCTGTTTCCCTGGGACATCGCAGCCGGCATTCTGCTGATCCGCGAAGCCGGTGGTTTCGTTTCGGATTTCCATGGCGGTACCGACATGCTCGGCACCAATTCGATCATCTGCGGCAACGAGCATATTCAGAAGGCACTCGCCGAAGTGGTTAAGCGGCCGATCCCGACGAAGTAAGCCATTCCTCCGTTCGCTTTTTCGAATGACAAAACAGTCTGTTGCCAATGGACTGTTTTGTGCTTTCCGTCTCTTCAATTCGGCACAATGTTGCTCTAGTCTCCGCCTGCGGAAGATGCGGTGTCGGAGCGTGTGATGGAAAATGTGAATCTGTCGGATCTCGGATCGACCGACAACGTATCGGGCAATTATGCCTATAAGCTTTCAAGCCCGATGGCCTTCTTCTGGACGATGGTTCTTTTCCTGGTCATCGTCGGCTTCATCGTGGCCATTCTGTTCCGCCAGGCGCAGGTCGCCTTCCTGCACAATCCTGGCCTCAACGGTCTGATCGTCGGCGTTCTGGTCGTCGGAATCCTGCTCGTCTTCAATCACGTGCTGATGCTGAGGCCGGAGGTTCGCTGGTTCAATCATTTCCGTGCCGTCGGCAATGCGGACAAGGTCGGTCGCAATCCGCGGCTCTTGGCGCCGATGCGGGCGCTGCTCGGCAACCGCCGCGCCATGCAGCTTTCCACGGCGACGCTGCGCTCGATCCTCGATTCAATTGCAACGCGCCTCGACGAATCGCGCGATACGTCGCGCTATCTCATCGGGCTTCTCGTCTTCCTCGGCCTGCTCGGCACCTTCTGGGGCCTGATCGGCACCATCGGCTCGATCAATGACGTCATCCAGGGCCTCGATGCCGGCACCGGTGATAGCGGCGATATTCTGAGCGCCCTCAAATCCGGTCTTTCCGGCCCGCTGGTCGGCATGGGCACGGCCTTCTCCTCCTCGCTGCTCGGTCTTTCCGGGTCCCTGATTCTCGGCTTTCTCGATCTGCAGGCCGGCCGCGCTCAGAACCGCTTCTATACTGAGCTCGAAAACTGGCTTTCCTCGGTGACGGATGTCGGTTCCGACATCGCCCCGGTCATTGAAGGCGCGGCGGGCGCCTCCTCGGAAGACGTGCGGGCATTGTCGGACTATCTGCGCAAGATTGCCGACGAGGGCGGCGGTCAGCGCTCGGTGACGGCCATGGCCAACCTTGCCGAAGGCATTCAGGGCCTGGTCAAGAATATGCGCAACGAGCAGCAGATGCTGCGCGACTGGATCGAGGCGCAGCAGGAAGAGGCCAAATCGATGCGCCGCACGCTCGATCGTCTTGCGGACCGGATCGGCCACACCGAGAAGACCGGGAGCAAGTAAGCCATGGCGCTCGCCCGCAACCGACGCCATCAGAGAAGCGTCGACTATTGGCCAGGCTTTGTTGATGCGCTGTCCACGCTGCTCATGGCGATCATGTTCCTGCTGACGGTATTCGTCGTCGGCCAGTTCATTCTCAGTCGCGAAATTTCCGGGCGTGACGAGGTGCTCAATCGCCTCAACAGCCGCATCAACGACCTGGTGCAGCAACTGGCGCTGGAAAAGAGCGGCAAACAGGATCTTGAAGACGCCGTCGCCAATCTGCAGGCGTCGCTGTCATCGGCGGAAAGCGAACGCTCGCGGCTGCAGGCATTGCTCGCCGCGGGTTCCGGCAACAGCCAGGCGGCGGAACAGCGCGCCGGCTCGCTTTCGCAGGAGCTCGACGCGCAGAAGCAGGTGAGCGCGCGGGCAATGAGCCAGGTTGATCTCCTCAACCAGCAGATTGCCGCCTTGCGCAGCCAGATTGCCGCCGTGGAGGCTGCTCTTCAGGCATCGGAGGCCAAGGACCAGTCCTCACAGGTGAAGATCGCCGATCTCGGCCGCCGGCTGAACGTCGCGCTGGCGCAACGGGTGCAGGAGCTGAACCGCTATCGTTCCGACTTCTTCGGTCGCTTGCGCGAAATCCTTTCGGACCGCGACAATATCCGCATCGTCGGCGACCGCTTCGTCTTCCAGTCCGAAGTGCTGTTTCCTTCCGGCGCTGCCGATCTCAATCCGGCGGGACAGGCGGAGATGACCAAGCTTGCGGCGGCTCTCATTGATCTCGCCAAGGAAATTCCGCCTGAGATCAATTGGGTGCTGCGCGTCGACGGCCATACGGACAATGTTCCGCTTTCGGGAACTGGCCGTTATCCCGACAACTGGGCGCTGTCATCCGCACGCGCCATCGCTGTCGTCAAATTCCTGATCTCACAGGGCGTTCCCGCCGACAGGCTCGTTGCCGCCGGCTTCGGTGAATTCCAGCCGATCGCTCCCGGCGATACGCCGGATGCACGCGCCACCAATCGCCGTATCGAGCTGAAACTGACTGAAAAGTAGTCGCTCAACCGATCTTCGGCGAGATGAGATCGAGACGGTGCTGCAGGAATTGCCGCACGGCCTCGCTGTCACTGAGGCCGATTGCGGTTCGATAGGCACTGGAGGCGCTTTCTGCATCTCCAGCCTCGGCGAGCAGGTGGGCGCGCACGGCCCAATAAGGCTGATAGTTGACAATTTCGCGCTCGGCCATCCGCTCAAGGAGAGCCAACCCCGCAGCAGAACCTTCCACTTTGCCCGTCACCGCCGCGTGGCCGACGCGCGCGCCGGCCGTCGGCTTCATGATCACAAGCGCTTCATAGAGCTTGGCCAGAGCAGCCCAGTCGGTCGCGCCGGAGCGTCGCCGGTCGGCATGCACGGATTGGATCGCAGCCTGGCACTGGAACGGACCGAAACGCCCGAACGCGCCAGCCTTTCGCAACAGATTATCGGCTTCCACGATCATTTCGGCATCCCAAAGGGCCATTTCCTGTTGGTCGAGAGGGACATATCGTCCATTCGCGTCGCGCCGTGCTTCACGACGGGACTGGCTGTAGAGCATCAGCGACAACAAGCCCGCCGCCTCCGGCTCCTGGGGCAGGGTCGCAAGCAGAGTGCGGCCGAGCCAGATGGCCTCATCCGCCAGGGATCTCTGCTTGCCGATCTCTCCGTCGACCCCGTCCCAGCCGAGGCCATAGGCGGCATATATCGCCGAGAGCACGCTTTCCAATCGGTCCGGCAACACGGATCGCTCGGGAACGATAAAAGGAATATGTGCGTCGCGGATCTTGATTTTCGCCCGCACCAGCCGCTGGCTCATGGCCTGCGGCGAAACGAGGAAGGCCTTTGCGATGGTTGCGGCATCGACGGCCAGTACGGATTGCAGCATCAGCGGGGTGTGAGCCGAACGATCCAGAGCCGGATGAGCGCAGACGAAGAGGAGCTTCAGGCGCTCATCCGGAAAAGTGGAATTGTCGGCATTCATGCGTTCCTCCGCTTCTTCGAAGGCCATCATGATCCTGTCGCGCGCTCCGGCCCTGACATTTTCGTGCCTGACCCCGCGAAGGAGGTTGCGCTTGGCTGCAACCAGCAGCCAGGCTTCCGGATTGTCGGGGATGCCGCGTTCCGGCCAGGTACTCAACGCTGCCGCGATCGCATCGGACAAAGCGTCCTCGGCTGCCGGCACGTCGCGGAAGCGCGCGGCGAGAAAAGCAATCAGCTTGCCGTAGGATTGACGCGCCGCTTGCTCGGCAGCGCGTCGGGCATCCAATGCCATGATGGTTACATCTGCAATCGCGGCCGTATCTCGACCGAGCCTTGCTGGGAGATCGGTATGCGCAGAGCCCATTCCAGTGCGGCATCGAGATCCGGCACGTCGATCAGATAGAAGCCGCCAAGCTGCTCCTTACCGTCGGGGAAGGGACCGTCCTTTACCTCATGGTCCTCACCCTGGCGACGAACGACCGTTGCCGTTTCTGGCGCGGTCAATCCCGCGCCTCCCGTCATGATGCCGGCCTGGATAAGTGCTTGCGTGTAGGCGATCCAACCGTTCTTATAGGTCGGATCGGCGCGACGTTCAAAATCCTCGGCTGATTCACGGATGATCAAAGCATATTGCATGAGATAAGTCTCCCATTTGCAGTTTTGACGATGGCCGGACGGCGTGCCTGCAAAGCTGAATGCCGGAATATACAACACCGCTGGCAAAACGGCTTCCTGCCGCTTCGACATAATGAGCCGTGAGCCGAGGCGAATTCGACATTCGCGAAAAGATTTTTGAAATTCGCTGCCCAAAAATCAAAACGGCCGGCATACCCAAGGGCAGCCGGCCGGAAATGGCTTTACAGCGGATACTTGACGCGAAGTCTTAGGCCGTTGCGATGGTCTGGTCGTCGATGACGGCGCCGCCGACGTGAGCCTTGATCGATTCGATGGCATGCAGGGCCGAGGCTTTCGCCTTATAGCCTTCCGAACCGAACATGGTTTCGCCGTTCGAGGCCTTGAAGCGGAAGCGAAACTCGCCGGCCTTGTCCTTGTAGACTTCAAATTTATACATGGTTCTCGTCTCCTAGAATCGCGTCAGCGCGGGATAACGCTGAAAATCTAGCTCAACTTTGAAACTATTTCCACAAGGTTGTATTTGGCGCGATTTGCCCGGTTATCGCTATTTCGCGATCAGCATATGTTCCTCGATGCCGGCGTCGAATTGCAGGCGCGCAAGCTTGGCGTAGATACCGCCGTGGCGGATCAGGCTTTGATGCGTGCCTTCCTCGACGATGCGGCCCTGATCGAGCACCAGAATGCGGTCGGCCTTGAGCACGGTCGCCAGGCGGTGGGCGATGACGAGGGTCGTACGGGCCTCCATCAAGCCTTCCAGCGCCTTCTGCACCAGCGTCTCGCTCTCGGCGTCGAGTGCGGAGGTTGCCTCGTCAAGCAGGAGGATCGGCGCATTCTTCAGGATGGCGCGGGCAATGGCAACGCGCTGGCGCTGGCCGCCTGACAGTGTCACCCCGCGCTCGCCGACCTGAGTGTCATATCCTTCTTCCAGGCGCGAGATGAATTCATCCGCCTGTGCGGCCATCGCGGCGGCACGCACTTCGTCGCGCGAGGCGCCAGGGCGGCCGAAGGCGATGTTGTCATGAATGGAGGCGGCAAAGATCGTGGTGTCCTGAGGCACGATGGCGATGCGCTCACGCAGTGCATCCGGCAGGACGTCGCGCGCATCGACGCCGTCGATAGCGACGTGGCCTTTCTGCGGATCGTAGAAGCGCAGCAGCAGCGAAAAGATGGTGCTCTTGCCGGCACCAGACGCGCCGACGATCGCGACGGTCTCCCCCGGTTTCACAGAGAAGGAGAGCCCATGCAGAGCCGATCTATTTGGTCGCGACGGGTAGGAGAAGTGGACATCGGAGAATTCGACGCGGCCCTGTGGCGGCTGCGGCAAGGGCAGGGGATTGACGGGGGCGGCAATGGGGGACACTTCGGCAAGCAGCTCGCCCAGGCGGTCGGCAGCACCCGCGGCCTGGGACAGTTCGCCCCAGACTTCCGACAGGGAACCGAGCGAAGAGCCGGCGATGACGGAGTAAAGCAGGAACTGGCCGAGGGTGCCGGCCGACATGGTGCCGGCGAGAACATTCTGCGCACCGACCCAGAGAACCGCGACAATGCTGCCGAAGACCATGGCGATGGCGAAGCCCGTCAGCAGCGAGCGGGATCTGATCGCCGCGCGCGCCGCCCGATATGCATCCTCGACGGCGCTGCCATAGCGCTGAGCGGCGGCGTCCTCGCCGTTATAGGCCTGAATGGTGCGGTTGGCCGCGATGGTCTCGTTGGCATAGGCCGATGCCTGCGCCAGCGTCTCCTGCGCGGCGCGCGAGCGTTTGCGCACCGAGCGGCCGAAACTGACCAGCGGCAGGACGATGATCGGAATGGCGATCAAAACGATGCTCGACAGCTTCGGGCTGGTGACGATCATCATGATCACGGCGCCGAGACAGAGGATGAGGTTGCGCAGCGCGACGGAGGCAGTAGCGCCGACCGCGGACTTGATCTGTGTCGTGTCGGCCGTCAGCCGCGAGACGATCTCGCCCGACTGGTTGACGTCAAAGAAGGACGGCGACAGCCGCGTGACATGGTCGAAGACTTCGCGGCGCATGTCGGAGACGATGCGCTCGCCGATGGAGATGACGAAATAGTAACGCAGCGCGCTCGCGGCGGCGAGCAGCAGGGCCATGATCATGATTGCGACGAAATAGCTGTCGATCAGGCCACGGTCGGCCTCATCGAAGCCGTGATCGATCATGCGACGGACGGCGACCGGCAGAGCAAGCGAGGTGACGGCGGCGATGACGAGCGATATGATTGCGCCTGCCACCATGCCCCGATATCGCCTGAGGTATGGCGCCAGTCGTCCCAGAGGACGGATTGAACGGGTTTTCTTTTCCTCAGCCTGGCCAGTCTCTGACAAGTCGTCTCCAATCCCCATATCAGCAAGGGACTTGACGTTTCGCCCCTTGTTATCGCCGCTGCCTTCATGTATAGGCACGCCATCTTAATTGGAAGCCGTGGCCTTTAACGGACTGCGGCTTCATTTATTCAATCGGTTCGGTTGCCGCAATGCCTTGCGACAAATGGACCCTGGCATGACAGGAAGATTGTTATGAAGGCCAACATTCATCCCGACTACCACACGATCAAGGTAGTCATGACCGACGGCACCGAATATGAAACCCGCTCGACCTGGGGTTCTGAAGGCGCTGTCATGAACCTCGAAATCGACTCCAAGTCCCATCCGGCTTGGACCGGCGGCAACCAGCAGATGATGGACCGTGCCGGCCGCGTTTCGAAGTTCAACAAGCGCTTCGGCGGTCTCGGCATCTAATCGCATTGCGATTTGCCGTTTGAAAAGAGCCCGGCTTGGCCGGGCTTTTTGCGTTGATATAATTGTGCGGCGCCTCATCGCGTGCGCCGCAGATAATCGGCCCGATCGAATGGGTTTGCGCCCGTGCGCTCCCGCACATGCCGTAGGCCCGACAGCGGCGCATAATGGTCGAAGGCGTGATCCAGGACGCCGGCTCCTGCCGACAATCCCGGCAATTGCCTTTGGATGGCCTGGATCATCGATGATGACACCGTACCTTCCAGCCGCGCCAATCCATCGTCGATCAGCGATCTTCTCATCGATGCGCCGGATTTCGCGAGCAGGCTGTGCACGGCGGCGAGCGCCGTTGCCGGTATCTCAATGTGAAAATGCTCGATGGGCTCGCAGAGGATGGTTTGGGCTGACAGCAGTGCGGAAGCGAGCACCAGCGGCGTCAGCTTGCGAAAATCCACCGCCGTGCTCGCCGGCGAACTCTGTCGCGCCGCCGTCATGGCGACATGGCAATCGATGATCTGCCATCCCAGGAGACCCTCCTTCAGCGTTTCGAACGTGGCTTCCTCGACAGCGCGATAGAAGCTTGCGGGCATCTGGCCGACCTCCACCTCCAGGGCGAAACTATTGCCGGCGCCGTCCGGCCGAGGCTCGACGCGCAAGCCGACCGTTGCGAGAAACGGATTGGGCTCCTTGAAGATCAATTCGACGGCGCTTCCGGTTCCAGCCAGCCTTTCGACATAGATGACGGTGCTTTCCTCGAAAGTGATGTCCAGGCCGAACTCGGTTAAGAGGGTTGCCTGGATGACCTCTTTCTGCACCTCGCCGTAAAGCGAGACATAGATGTCGCCCGTCTCTTCATTGGCACGCAGGTTGATGAGCGGATCCTGCTCTGCAAGTTGGCCGAGGGCCAGCCAGAGTGCGGCATTCTCCGAGGGACGCATGGCGCGGATGCGGGTTTCCAAGGTGGGCGGCGCGAAATGGCGAAGCGTGCAGGGCGAGTTTCCGGTGCCGATCCAATCGCCGATCCGGGCATTCGGGAGGCCGCCGACCTTGGCGATCTGTCCCGCGCTGATCTGCGCAACCTTGTCTGTCCGGCCATCGCGGAAAAGCTGAAGGCTGCTGACCTTTGCGGAGCCGTTCGCCGTCTCGATATCGTCGCGAAGACCGATCGTGCCCGATGCCATGTAGAGATAGGCGAGCTTCTCGCCACCCCATCCGCGTTCGATCTTGAAGATTGTCCCGGAAACCGGGCTGTCGGGGTTCGGCTGCCGGCTGGGCAACAGGGTTTCGATCGCCGAGATCAGGGCAGGGATGCCGAGGCCCCGTGTCGCTGCACCGGCAAATGCCGGATGGATCAGAGACTTCGCCACCTGATCGGCAAGGGCCTGTTCCAGCCTCTGCCGCGTCAGGCGTTCCGCGTCCAGAACGTAATCCTCCAGCAAAGCCTCGTCGTTGGCTGAAAGCGTTTCGCATAGGCGCGAGAAATGGGGATCGCTTCCGATATCGGCAGCCTCCACGGTGGCGAGCCTGCTGCTACCGGCGTTGCTGACATCAGACATGGCGACCGGACGAACCGCCAACTGGCTCGCAATATCCTCAAGAACCTCATCATAGCGGGCGCCGAGGCGATCGACTTTGTTGATGAAGAACACGAAGGGGATGCCGAGGCGCCGCAATGCTCTGACGAGCACGCGGGTCTGCGATTGCACGCCTTCGACCGCCGAAACCACGACCACGGCGGCATCGAGCAATTGCAGGATCCGTTCGATCTCGGCGATGAAATCCGGGTGGCCCGGCGTGTCGATGAGATTGACAGTCACGTCACCGATGGTGAACGACACCACCGCCGCTGCGATGGTGATGCCGCGTTGTCTTTCGAGTTCGAGACTGTCGGTCTGTGTGCTGCCGGCGTCGACGCTGCCGAGTTTGTCGATTATGCCGGTATCGAAAAGGAGCCGTTCCGTAAGGCTAGTCTTGCCCGCGTCTACATGGGCGAGAATGCCCAGATTCAATGTGCGCATGGTCCATCATCTTCTCAGAATTTCGGATGTGATTTTCGTGAGAAGTGAGTCGGCGCATTGGGTCCTCCACGCGGATTCGATATCGGCTTGCCCGTCTCCCGTTTGAGAGGCAGGCACTCTTTTTTACAGATGTTTCGCGGAATCCGTCAAGCTTTGCCCGATTTCTACTCAGGGCTTAACTCTGTGTGCGGCTTGTTCGGAGCTCAGAACGATTGCTCAAAACAAAACCGGCCGCGCCAGGCACGACCGGTTCGAATTCATTATTTGTAGCGTGGGGCTCAGTTGCCGCCAAATGCGGTCTGCAACAGGGTCAGCTGTGCCTTGACGCTGTTCTGGTTGTCCGGAACGATTGCGGGTTCCGTCGGACGGTAGATTTCGCGGTCGAGGATGGCGACGCGGTTCTGGAGGCGCAGCGAGCGCTCGACGAGATCGCGGAAGGATTCCGGAAGATCGTTCCAGCCCGGAGCGTTGCGGTCGACATTGAAGCCGTCGAGGCGAACCTTGTTCTTTTCGGCAAGTACCTGATCGCGCGACATTTCGCCGTTGTTGACGGCGCGCTGCAGCAGCAGCCAGGAAGCCATCTGCATGAGGCGGGTGGTCAGCCGCATGGATTCGGCGGCGTAGAGTACGGAGGCCATGCGCGGCAGAACCTTGGAAGCGGCGCGGCCCTGGCCATCGAGATAGCCAGCGGTTTCCTCGACCAGCGACATGCCTTCAGAATAGAGTGCCCTGAACTGTGCCGACGATGCGGCGTGGCCAGCAAAGCTGATCGTGTTCAACCCAAGTTCCGACATCGAATAAATCCCTGCTTCACGCAACACTTTTGTTCAGGAAAAGCCGGTCAAGTCCCTAAGAGCTTTCGGCATCCGCTTTTATGACTTTAAGATGGTCATTTTAACTGAAATTCGCAAGGCGATTCTTAAGAAAGGGTTAATCTCCACAGTTTCGGCGAGGTCCGTGATACAGGACAAAAAAGAAGAGCCGCAAAAGCGGCTCTCAAGGTAAAACAGGGAGAAAAATCAGACCAATTCGCCAAGTGGAGGAACTGTCTGAGTCCAGAGCGAATCTGGATGGTCATAGTAATATGTCGTAAAGCTTAATATTCAGTTGAGCATGCCTTAATCCAGGACTGCACCGCACAGATTTTGAGCTACAGCCAAGCGCCTTGGAGCACAGTATCAGAAGCGGAAAAGACTATCCGCCGCCTTGCGGCCGGAGGCCTTGGTGGCGATTTCCTCTTCCAGCCGGGCTATCTCGCCCTGGAGCAATGCGACGCGGCTCTTCAGCTCGTCCACGGATAGCAGCGATAGATCGCTACCGATCTCGTGGGCGGACGGCGGCTTGGGACGATCATCATCGAAAATGCTCATTTCGGCTCCTCCTTCCCTCTGCGAGGGGGTCAGGTGCCGTAATTTACAGTTATATCGTCCTTTTTTGAAGTCTCGCTTCGCGCGAGTGCCATGCTCTCCGGCGTGATCATCTGTGCGTTGGCCGACGGCATGGTCGTATAGGCGTCACGATCGCCCGCCGGCTTGGCGGCGCGGCGGCGGCTGCGGAAGATCGAATAGGAGGTAATCAGCACGTGGGCGATGGCGGTGACGAAGAACAGCGAGTAGGGGCCGATGGAAGACATGACCGGGCCGCTCAGCGTCGGGCCGATGATCGTGCCGATGCCATAGAGCAGCAGCAGCCCGCCTGAAACCTTGACGAAATCCTCCGGCGCGGCGAAGTCGTTGGCATGGGCAACGGCGATCGGATAGAGCGTGTTGGCGACCGCGCCATAGACGACGACCATGCCAATAAGGAAGAAGGGGCTGCCGGGCTTCAGCAGGAAGAGCAGAATGCCATCGATCGCGGCGATTGCAGCCATGCCCGCCAGCACGTAGCGGCGGTCGATGCGATCGGACAGGCGGCCGGCCGGCAGTTGCATGACGGCGCCGGCAAAGATGGTCAAGCTCATCATCAGCGCGATGTCGCTCTCGGAGAGGCCGGCATTGGCGCCGAAGACGGCGCCGAGCGTGCCATAGGCGCCGTTGGCGATGCCGACGAGCAGAATGCCGATCGAGGCGACGGGGGAGTTGCGGTAGAGCGCCTTGAGGTCAAGGCTGACGGCCTTCAGCGGCTGGGGCGAGGCGGCGGTCGACAGCGTCGTCGGCAGCATGGCGACGCAATAGCAGATGCCGCACATCATGAAGAGGATGGGCGTGTGGATATCCGCGAAGGGCACCATCATCTGGCCGGCGACGGCGCCGATCAGCGTGATGCCGATATAGAGCGAGAAGATCGCGCCGCGGCTTTCGTTGGTGGCGCGCTCGTTGAGCCAGCTCTCGATAATCATCGAGGTGCCGGCGGTGCAGAAGCCGGTCACGGCGCGAAGCACCACCCACCAGGTCGCATCGACGACGATGCCTGTCAAAAGCGCGATGATGGCGATGACCGAGATGAAGCCCGAAAAGGCACGGACATGGCCGATGCGCCTGACCAGCTTCGGGGCCGTCAGGCAGCCGAGCACGAAGCCGGTCGCCCAGGTGGTGCCGAGCAGGCCGAGCGTCGTCGTCGCATAGCCTTCGGCCGTACCGCGCACCGGCAGCAGCAGGCTGTGCAGGCCGTTGCCCGTAAACAGGAATAGCGTGCCGAACAGCAGAGCGAGTACCGGCAATATGTTTCTTTTCATGCTCCCCACCTTCATGCGGCTCCATTTTTGGGAGCCGATAAGACAGGATCCCGCCCTGCCTGTTTTCGCTATTGATTGTGTCCCGGATTGCCGCTATCGGCCTGTAGAAACAGTCTGTTGGCGCGGAAAAATGTCCGTCCTATGACGATTAGAGCATGATCGCGAAAGCCGTGCAGCGGTTTTTGGTCGCGGCTGCCCTCACTCTTGCATAAACGGGGGAAAAATAGCGTGACAAAAGCCATAGCGCTGCTGCTCCTGCTCGCCATGGCGGTGCATATCATCAAGCCTTTGGGGCTGCCGGGTCTGAAGCGCAGGGCAGATTTCTGGAAGATCGCGATCTTCGCCTTTGCGATCTGGACGGTGGCACTGCTGATCAACGAGGCGTTTTAGCGCATTTCAGGCCGGGATTCGGGCTCCTGGCCAATCGCACGCCGCTCCCTTAGAGCAGGATCTCGCCGCGCATGACCGAGACGCAGCTGCCTGACAGCAAGACTTCATTTACCGTGCCGGCAGATTTCCTGGCATCAACGCCGATGACGCTGCGTCTTCCCATCTCCACGCCCTGCTCGATGGTGATTTTTATTTCCGCATCCCGTGCCGGCAGCAGCGAAGTCAGATAGGCGCCGAGTGCGGCCGATGCGCTGCCGGTCGCCGGGTCTTCCGTCACATTGTCGAGCGGGGCAAACATGCGGGCACGGATAGCCCACGGGTTTTTGGAGGAACGCACGTAGAGAAAGAGCGAGAAGCCGGTCTTGTCTTCCTTGTGCCGCGCGGCTGCCTCGGCAAAGACGGCCGCATTCGGCCATGCCTTGCCAAGCGTTTCGAGGCTGTCCAGTTCCGCAAAGGCGAAGGGCAGACCGACGGATGCGAAAACTGGCGCGTGGGTCGTGTGGTGGATCGATTGCGGATCGATCTGCACGCAAGCGGCAATCAGATCGTCGGCAATGGTCTCGCCGATCGTAAGCCTGCCCGGTGCGCGGATGCTTGCGCCGGAGACGCCGCCACCGTCGCGCAACAAAGTGACCTCCACGAGCCCGGCTTCTTCTTCGAAGATCAGCCTGTCGCCTGTCGGTTTTCCGAAGATCGCTTGCTGCTGGCCGAGAACGAAAGCGGTGCCGACATTGGGATGACCGGCAAACGGGATTTCGGCCGTGGGCGTGAAGATGCGAACACGTGCCGTGTGGCTGGGATTTTCCGGCGGTAGCACGAAAGTCGTTTCCGAATAGCAGAACTCGGTCGCGATCTTCTGCATCGCATCGCTGCTCAGGCCGCGCGCATCCGGGATGACCGCCAGCGGATTGCCGACGAAGCGTTCGGACGTGAAGACGTCGATGGTGACATAGGCAACGGTGTTCATGGCAGCCCCCAGAGCTTCGGTAGATCTGCAAGGATTTAGCCGTTGCTCGGCCAAGCCTGAAAGCTGGAACTTGTGCCCGTGACAAGTTCACTGGAGCAATTCCAGTAAAAGTGCGCAGCGGTTTTCCGTCCGGAATTGCGTAAAAGCAAAAGGCTATAGCGACCTTTTCAGGAGAGGCGCCCTTCACCCCCCCCCCCGACTTGCAAGTTTGCGGCGTGGATGAAGATCGCGTCAGTTATTCTGGAACTGCTTGAGCACGCTGGACCAGAGTTCGACCAGCTCGGCGCTGCCTATATCGCCAGGCTTCGCACGTACCGCAGTGTGTACGAGGACCAGATGCGTCGTTGGATCGACGAGGATGCGCTGGCCTGCCCGACCATCCAGAAAGAACGTTCGGCGAGGACCGGGCATCAGCCAGGTCTGATAGCCGTAGCCCCAGGGGTTCGTCTCGTGATTGACCGCAAGGAACGAGTCTTGCTTGACCGGCTGCGTCGCATCCAGCAGCCATTGGCGCGGGATGATCTGCCGGCCGTTCAAGGCGCCATCATGGGCAAGCAGCATGCCAAAGCGGGCGTAGTCCCGAAGCGTCGCACTGAAGCAGCAGTAGCCGACTTCCTGGCCCGTTTTGTCGACCTGCCAGTTCGCGCTGGCTTCAGCACCCATCGGCTGCCATATGCGGGTCTGGAGATAGTCCGCCATGCTCATATGGGTGGCGTGGGTGAGGACGAGGCTCAGGCCCTCGGTGTCGAGATTGCTGTAGTGCCAGACTGTATCCGGAGGGGCGACCCGCTTGTTGAACCGTGATACGGCCGTAATGGGGTCGAGCTTTTCCGGACCGAGCAATGAGTTGCTGAGATGAACATTGTCGTCTGGATTGCCGAAATTTTCGGTGAAGGCGATGCCGGAGGCCATATGCAGCAAGGCGCGGATCGGCGTGCTGCCCATCTCGGTGCCCTTCAACTCGGGCACATAGGTCTGCACGGTATCGTCAATGGAGTGAATGGCACCCTCGGAAATCGCAATCCCGATCATCATGCCGGTCAATGTTTTCGCCATGGATTGCGAGACAAGGCGGTCGCGATCGGTGCGGCCATATTGGTAATGTTCGAACAGGATCGTATCGTTGTGGGCAATCAGCAATCCCGTGGTGGGATTGGTGTCGAGATACTTCGACAAGGAGGCGGTTTCGGTGCCGAAGGTGAACTTGACCGAAATCTCGGATGCGGCGCGTAAGAGCGGCAGTGGATGTTCGGCGGCGGCGATGGTGTGCGTTGGCGCAAGCTTATCGGCGTGACTGAAGTTGCCGATCATGTTGCGTTGCTCGCCGAGCGGCAGACCAACGGGATAGCCGAGTTTCTCACCGTACGCCTCTGCGTCTGGTCCGGTCGGGGAAAAGACGGGAACGGCCGTCTGCAACTGCTGGGCGCGAGCAATGTCTATTTGAGCAACTAAGACTACGGAAAGAACAGCAACAAAACTGCGCCAAGCAAGCATATGGCAACCCCTCTATTCGGCCCCTTTATTATAAGTGGGGCAACCTAGTGCCGTGCTTTCGTAACATCCATTTGACATGGTTTGTTTTCCGATATCACAGCAAACCTATTCTTGCCATTGTTGCAGTTTTGACTTGCTCTGTCCTGAACGTTCCGCTGGCCATTACCGTAAAGCAAAAAGCCCCGATCGCATCGCGACCGGGGCTTTTGATTCATTCAAATACTGGCTTGATTACTTACCGGCCTGCAGAACGGCGACGCCAGGCAGGACCTTGCCTTCCATCCATTCGAGGAATGCGCCGCCAGCCGTCGAGACATAGGTGAAGTCGTCGGCAACGCCGGCGTGGTTGAGCGCCGAAACCGTATCGCCGCCGCCGGCGACCGAGGTCAGCTTGCGTGCCTTGGTGCATTCAGCGGCATATTTGGCAACCGCGACGGTCGCCGCGTCGAAGGGAGCGATTTCGAAGGCGCCGAGCGGGCCGTTCCAGACCAGCGTCGTGGCGCGACCGATCCAGCTGTTGATCGCTTCGACCGACTTCGGGCCGACATCAAGCACCATGGCATCGGCGGGGATTGCTTCAATCGCGACCACTTCGTTATCGGCGCCAGCCTTGAATTCGCGGGCGACGACGCCGTCTTCCGGAAGCACGATCGCGCAGCCGGCGGTGGCAGCTTCGATCATGATCTGCTTGGCGGTATCGGCCAGATCATGCTCGCAGAGCGACTTGCCGACATTGGTGCCGCGAGCGGCGAGGAAGGTATTGGCCATGCCACCGCCGATGACAAGCGCATCGACCTTCTTCACGAGGTTCATCAGAAGATCGATCTTGGTGGAAACCTTGGCGCCGCCGACGATGGCGACGACCGGACGGACCGGATTGCCGAGGCCCTTTTCCAGGGCCTCAAGCTCGGCCTGCATCGTGCGGCCAGCATAGGCCGGCAGCAACTGGGCAAGGCCTTCTGTGGAGGAATGGGCGCGATGGGCGGCCGAGAAGGCGTCGTTGACATAGACGTCGCCATTGGCGGCGAGCGCCTTGGTGAAGGCTGCGTCGTTCTTCTCTTCTTCCTTATGGAAGCGGGTGTTTTCAAGCAGCAGGATGTCGCCATTGTTCATCTTGGCAACAGCGTCGGCTGCCGGGGCGCCGATGCAATCGGACGCGAACAGAACGGCGTGATCCAGCACTTCTTCGACGGCCGGTACGATGAGGCCGAGGGAAAGATCCGGCGAAGGGCCATCCTTCGGGCGGCCGAAATGGGCGAGCAGGATGACCTTGGCGCCCTTTTCCGACAATTCGAGAATCGTCGGGGCGACACGTTCGATGCGGGTCGCATCGGTGACCTTGCCATCCTTGACCGGCACGTTGAGGTCGACGCGCACGAGCACGCGCTTGCCGGTGATGTCGGTGAGATCGTCGAGAGTTTTGAAGGCTGCCATGGGAGGATCCAATATTGTTGGTGGCGAAAAGCGCGCCGACCATACTACGGATGATCGGAGACGCAAGAACCGTTCGGCGTTTCATGGGGTCGCTGAACGGTTCTATCTCCTTAGTTTTTTGCAATTTTGAACGGAAAACCGCTGCGCAGTTTTCCTGGAATTGCTCAAGCGGTTCAGGCGTCGTTTTTGCCTGTACTCGAATCGTCTGAAACAGCTTCATTCGCGCGCTCGCGCCGCTTCTGCAGATAGGCGCGGATGCTGTTCAGAATATCATGGAAATTGATGAAGATCGGCATGATGGCGGGCGGTTCCACCGCTTCGAGCGACATGCCGACCGATTGGATATGATCGTTCTCGTCGAGATCCCTGACGATGAGTATGATCTCGCCGAGACGAACACGGTCCGCATAGTCGGCCTTGCCGCCGAGACGATGGCGCATGAGCTCCGCGATAGTAAGGCCCTTTTCCTGCTCGCTCAAAAGCCCCGGTCCGTAAGCCGCATCGAGATCTGCGGCCGGGCGCAACGGTGAGATCGAGAAGGCGCCGAAGAATTCGGCGTCCTCGGGATCGACCGGTGCGCGGCTGGCGAAAAGGCGGTCGAGCAGGCGCGAGTAGTTGGGAGAGACGAAAAGATAGACGATATCGCTTTCGCGCAGGCGGCCGGCATATTGATAGCGCATGGATTTGCCGTCGCGCACGATGAGCGATGGGGTCGCCCAGCGCGGGATGCGCTCGCCGCGAAGGACGGGGCTGTCTTTCACGACACGGTAGGAGAGGAGTTCGTGGTTGACCGTGCCGGGCAGGTCGACCTCGACCTTGTCGATTGCTCCCATGCGCGGGGGAACGATGAGGCCAAGCCGGCGCGCCATCGGCTTGATGGTCCAGCCCTGGACGAGCAGCGATACCAGCACGACGATGAAGGCGACGTTGAAATAGGTCTGACCCGCCTGCAGGCCGCCGAGGATCGGTATGATCGCCAGAAGAATGGAGACTGCGCCGCGCAGGCCCACCCATGAGACGAAGCCGGTCTCGCGCTGGGTATAGTCGAAAGGCAGCAGGCAGAGCCAGACGGCGATCGGGCGGGCAATGAAGATCAGGAACAGCGCCAGCGCCACGGCGGGGATGGCGATTGCCGGAAATTCCGATGGGGTCGCGAGCAGGCCGAGAACAAGAAACATGATGATCTGTGCGAGCCAGGTCATGCCGTCCTGGAAACGCTTGATCGAGGCGGATGCCGGCAGCTTGCGATTGCCGGCATAGATGCCGGCGACATAGACGGCCAGGAAGCCGCTGCCGCCGACGGCGCCAGTAAAGGAGAAGACGAGCAGCGCCAGCGCCAGCACGAAGATGGGTGTCAGGCCGCGATCGGTTTCCAGGCGGCTGACGATGAGGACGATCATCATGCCGCCGAGCAGGCCGAGGATGACGCCAAGCCCCATCTGCTGGACGAAGGTTGCGAGCATGGCGAGGTTGATGCCGGCGTAGCCTTCGCCACTTGCGAGCAGCTCGACTAAGGCAAGCGTCAGGAAGATCGCCATCGGGTCGTTGGTGCCGGATTCGACTTCCAGCGTCGAGCGCACCTTGTCACGGATATTGATGCCGCCGATGCGCAGCAGGAAGAAGACGGCGGCCGCATCCGTCGAGGCGACGATGGAGCCGAGCAGCAGGCCCTGCAGCCAGGTGAAGCCGAGCAGCCAGGTGGTGGCGAGGCCGAACAATGCGGCGGTTACGATGACGCCAACGGAGGCGATGGTCAGCGCCGGCGCTGCGGCGAGCTTGAAGGCCTGGATCGGCGTGCCGTAACCGGAGTCGAAAAGAATGATGGCAAGCGCCAGAGAGCCGAGGATATAGGCGAGATAATTATTGGAGAACTCGATGCCGAGCCCGTCCGTACCGGCGGCAAGGCCGATCATCAGGAAGAGCAGCAGCAAGGGGGCGCCGAAACGGAAGGCGAGGAGGCTGGAGAAGGCCGCAATGAGAATGAGAACCGTGCTGATCAGCACGATGACGTAAAATGCCTCCACCTTGTCTTCCCCTTTCCGTGCGCCACTGCTGGGGCCAAAAGCCCGGAATGCCGGAGGTCTTCCCAGTTTCCATCATGTCGCCGTGCCTGGCAAATTGGCAAACACGGAATTCGTTCGGAGGAGAGTTCATGGATCGAAACTCTTTCCGACGACTGCATCGTCATGATGTGATGCGCCTTGCCAGAACGGCAAAGCGGCTCGAAACGCCCTAGGAGACTTCCAGCTTCGAAATTTACTGGTAAATCTGGACCATAGCAGGGCAGGGGATGAAAAATCGAAATGTTTTTAAGAGGATGCGTGAGCGCGCCTTGCCGGCCGCTCAGACGGCTGTGCGCCTGAAATAGATCGGATAATCGATCACCAGCCCATCCTCGTCGACCGGAAGATCGACAGTGAAATTCCTGTCTTCGGCGGCGTAGCGATAAAGTTTTTCCGGCACGATGCAGGTATAGTGCTGGCCGTCGCGCATCGGCTCGAAGGTGTCGAACGGGATATAGAGCATGGAGAGCCTGGCTGTCCCGCTTTCCGGCGTCATGTCAAGCCGACGGATCGGCAGGCTGTTGGTGAAGGGCGAGCCATAGAGATCGATATCGACGCAGCCGTCGAATTGCGTCAGCGCCGTGCCATCCTCGGTGCGCCAATGTCCCTTGCCGTCCGAGATCAGCGCCAGACGGCGGCCATCGGTGGTTTCGACGGAGAAGGAAAGAACGGCCCAATCGGCGGCGCAGTCGATGCGGTAGGAGACGCCATAGGGCGTGCCGCCACGGCCACCAATGACAATGCCGGCGGCGCGGATAACCGCAGCGCCGGCATTGTCGATAGGAGCGATCGTCAGGTGCTCCAGCCCGTCTCCTTCCATGGGACGCCAGCGGACTGTCGTCGGAAGGAGCGGGCGGAAGGCCATGATCAGATCAGCTTTGCGAAGGCGACGGCCGTGTCGGACATGCGGCTGGAGAAGCCCCACTCGTTGTCGTACCAGGACAGGACGCGCACGAAGTTGCCTTCCATGACCTTGGTCTGGTCGGTCGCGAAGATCGACGAGTGGCTGTCATGGTTGAAGTCGCGGGAAACCAGCGGCTCGTCGGTGTAGCCGAGGATGCCCTTCAGCTTGCCGTTCGATGCAGCCTTGATGGCTTCGTTGATTTCGCCGACCGTCGTTGCCTTCTTGGACACGAACTTGAAGTCGACGACCGAGACGTTCGGGGTGGGAACGCGGATCGACGTGCCGTCGAGCTTGCCCTTCAGGTGCGGCAGCACGAGACCAACGGCCTTTGCAGCACCCGTCGAGGTCGGGATCATGGACAGGGCTGCGGCGCGTGCGCGGTACAGGTCCTTGTGCATGGTGTCGAGCGTCGGCTGGTCACCAGTGTAGGAATGGATCGTCGTCATGAAGCCGTGGTCGATGCCGACGGCGTCGTCGAGTACCTTCACGACCGGCACCAGGCAGTTCGTGGTGCAGGAGGCGTTGGAGATGACCAGATGCTCCTTGGTGAGCTGGTCGTGGTTGACGCCGAAAACGACGGTGAGGTCGGCGCCGTCAGCAGGAGCCGAAACGATGACGCGCTTGGCACCGGCCGTCAGGTGAGCGGCGGCCTTGTCGCGGGCGGTGAAGATGCCCGTGCATTCCATCGCGATGTCGACGCCGAGATCGCGGTGCGGCAGGGTTGCCGGGTCCTTGATCGCCGTGACCTTGATCGGCTTGCCGCCGCCAACGATGATCGTGTCGCCTTCGACCTTCACGTCGGCGGGGAACTTGCCGTGGATGGAGTCGTAACGCAGCAGGTGTGCGTTGGTTTCAACCGGGCCGAGGTCGTTGATGGCAACGACTTCGATATCGGTGCGGCCGGATTCGACGATTGCGCGCAGAACGTTACGGCCGATACGGCCAAAGCCATTGATGGCAACTTTTACAGTCATGAATGTCACTCCCTTTCACTCAGGGTGTTTATCTATTGGATTTGAGAGCGCTTGTCAGCGCCCTCAGGAAAGCTTTGCTTCAGCGGCGGCGACAACGGCTTCCGTCGTGATGCCGAAGTGCTTGTAGACGTCCTTGTACGGAGCGGAAGCGCCGAAGCCCTTCATGCCGATGAAGGCGCCTTCCGGTCCGATGAAGGCATCCCAGCCTTCGCGAACGCCGGCTTCGACGGCAACCTTGACCGGAGAGTTGCCGATGACTTCCTTGCGGTAGGCGTCCGGCTGCTCGAAGAAGAGCTCGGTGCAGGGAACGGAAACGACGCGCGTGGAGACGCCCTTGCCTTCAAGAGCCGTGCGGGCGGCAACGGCAAGCTCGACTTCCGAACCGGAAGCGAAGATCGTCACCTTGGCGTCGGCATTGCCGGCCAGCGTGTAGGCGCCCTGTTCGCAGAGGTTCTTCTCGCTGTACTCGGTACGAGCGGCCAGCAGGTTCTGACGGGTCAGCGCGAGGCCGGACGGACGGTTGGTCGTCTTGATGGCGATCTGCCAGCATTCGGCCGTTTCCGTTGCGTCCGCCGGGCGGAAGAGCTGGAAGTTCGGGATGGCGCGCAGGCTTGCGACCTGCTCGACCGGCTGGTGGGTCGGGCCGTCTTCGCCGACGCCGATAGAATCATGCGTCAGGACGTGGATGGCGCGGATGCCCATCAGGGCGGCGAGGCGGAGCGGCGGACGGCAATAATCCGAGAAGATCAGGAAGCCGCCGCTATAGGGGATGAGACCGCCGTGCAGGGAAATGCCGTTCATCGCGGCAGCCATGCCGTGTTCGCGGATGCCCCAGTGCATGTAACGGCCGGAGAAATCGGTCGGGGTGATCGACTTCATCTGGCTGGTCTTGGTGTTGTTCGACGGCGTCAGGTCGGCGGAGCCGCCGATCGTTTCCGGAATGAAGCCGTTGATGACTTCGAGCGCGTCTTCCGATGCCTTGCGGGTTGCGACCGTCGGCTTGGTTTCGGCGAGCTTCTTCTTGTAGTCGCTGATGGCGGCGTCGAAGCCGGCCGGCAGCTTGTGATCGAAGCGGCGGGTGAATTCGGCCTTCTTGGCAGCGTCGGCTGCGGCAAGGCGGCCTTCCCAGGCTTCGCGAGTGCCGACGGAGCGTTCGCCGGCAGCGCGCCATTCACCGAGGACGTCGTTCGGGATGACGAAGGGCTCGTAAGGCCAGTTGAGCGCAACGCGGGTGGCGGCAATTTCCTCGGCGCCGAGCGGCGAGCCGTGGACCTTGTGCGTGCCCTGCTTGTTCGGAGCGCCGAAGCCGATGATCGTCTTGCAGGCGATGAGCGTCGGGCGGTCGGACTTGTGAGCGGCTTCGATGGCAGCGCTGATGGCGGCCTGGTCGTGACCGTCGACTTCGATCGTGTTCCAGTGGACGGCCTTGAAGCGCATGATCTGGTCGGTCGAATCCGAGAGAGAGACGGCGCCGTCGATGGTAATGGAGTTGTTGTCCCAGAACAGGATCAGCTTGTTGAGCTTGAGATGGCCGGCCAGCGCGATGGCTTCATGGCTGATGCCTTCCATCAGGCAGCCGTCGCCGCACATGGCGTAGGTGTAGTGATCCTGAAGCTCCGAACCGAATTCTTCGCGCAGCTTGCGCTCGGCGATCGCCATGCCGACGGCATTGGCAATGCCCTGACCAAGCGGGCCGGTGGTGGTTTCGATGCCGGTGGCGTGACCGTATTCCGGGTGACCGGCGGTCTTGGAGCCGAGCTGGCGGAAGCGCGTCAGCTCTTCGACCGTCATGTCCGGATAGCCGGTGAGATAGAGAACCGAATAAAGCAGCATCGAGCCGTGGCCGGCCGACAGGACGAAACGGTCACGGTCCGGCCAAAGCGGGTTCTTCGGATCGAAGCGCAGATATTTGCTAAAGAGAACGGTGGCGACATCAGCCATCCCCATCGGCAAACCGGGGTGACCGGAATTGGCCTTCTCGACAGCATCCATGGCAAGGAAACGGATCGCATTTGCCATCCGGTCGTGTTGTTCGCGAGAGTTCATGGGTTTTTCCGCAGTTTTCCGGGTTCGGGGGATGGCCACACGCCTGGGAGGGAGGGCCATCGGTTGAAAGGCGGGTGAAGGGGAGGCGCTCTTTCGAACGCCATTTTCAACGTCGCCTCAGGCGGTCGAGACATAGCAGTTGGGGCGAGCAAGTCAATAAATCGAGGACCCAATCCGGCCCTCTCGGGGCAATTTTTTGACATTTGCCCGTTCACTTTTACAAAAGACGACAATCATGCGACAAGGCCTGTGTAGGCGGCAAAGGCGGCATTCATCCACAGAATAGGGGGGCTGCCACATGACAGCCTTTATTGACGTGCTGTTGCCGAGTTGAATATTGTTGCGAAATCAGACAAGTGGCCGGATGTTTTGATTCGGGCCTTGCGCGGAGATGCGAAGGGTATGACACCTTCAGGCAAAACGGTGGACGCGGCGCTCGCCCAATTGCGCCAGGCGCTTTCGACTTTGGAAAGCGCGGTTGACGGACGGTTCGAGCGGGAACGGGCGCAGAGCGATATAGAAGGCGAGGTCCGCAGGGTTCACGCCGATCGGTCTCGTCTTGCCCAGGAGTTGGACCAGGCCGAGTTCCGGGCGAACCGGCTCGAGGAGGTCAATCGCGAAGTGTCGCGCCGGCTTGTCACGGCGATGGAAACCATAAGAGCCGTGCTGGACCGCTGATCCCTCGGGAGGCAGCCGTCGCAGTGCGGCAATGATCGGAAAGTCGAATGGCACAAGTAACGGTAACGATCGACGGCAAAGCATACCGGATGGCCTGCGAAGAGGGCCAGGAAGACCATCTGACGGATCTTGCCAATCGCTTCGACCGTTATGTCATGCACTTGAAGAGCCAGTTCGGCGAAATCGGTGATCTGCGGGTGACCGTCATGGCCGGCATCATGATCATGGACGAGGTAAGCGAATTGACGCGGCGAGTGTCTTCGCTGGAGGCCGAGCTGGAGACCCTGGCCAGCAGCCGGGATACGACCGTAGCTGCCAATGCGCGGGCCGAGGAGACGCTGGCAAGCGTCATCGATGAGGTGACGACGCGTATTCACGGCATTACCGAGAAGCTTCTGGAACGGCCGGGCGTCGAGCAGGCCTAAAGCGCTCGCGGCCTTACAGCCTCGCTTCTTGCGCTTTAGATGTTTGATTTTGCGCGACGTGCTTTGAGTTTATTTCTGCGGATGTCGGCTACCGGCCTCTGGTACAAGACCCGAAACCTCTTTATATAGTTCAAGCGGTCTGCGCTTCCCGACAGGAACCACAATCCCTGGGGCCATACTCGATCCAAAGGGAGCTGTCCCTGACTAGGCCCGTGGGCCTGGACACACGGTGCCCACCTACGTTTGTAGGCACCCAGGATCGTAAACATCCATCGGTCGTCGTGGATCGCTCTTTATCTCTTGCTATCTGATGGCCAAGTTTTCTTATGGCTAAGGAAGGCGCCGCGCAGTTCTTTCGCCGCGCTGACGCCACTCCTCCTCCCCTTAACTTTTCGATCGCAAATAGGCACCACGCTCGAGTTCGGCGCGGTTGGTCGCGCTGCGCAGACGCAGCAGATCCTTGCGGGCGATGAGGCCGACGAGGCGGCCGGTCTGCGGTTCAACGACGGGAACGCGTCCCGTATCGGCATGGATCATGATATCGGCGACGCGACCGACGGTGTCCTCCGCATGGGCGACCGGCAGCGACGTATCCGAGATCACATCATAGAGCGACTGATCCATGAGTTCAGGCTCGCTCTGCCAGCGCAGGGCGTCGGCGCGCGAGATCATGCCCACGAGGCGATCATTCTCTCCGACGACGGGATAGAAGCGATGGGCATCCGGCTGCTCCGTCATCTGCGTCAGCGCTTCCGACAGACGCATGGATGCGGGCAAGGTGTCCACCTTGGCGATCATGATGTCGCGGGCACGGGTGAGCTCGAACGGGTCGATGCCATATTCTCGGGTGATATGCTGGCCGCGACGGGCGATCTTTTCCGTCAGAATCGATCGCTTCAACAGCAGGACGGTGACGGCATAGGCCGCGACCGTTGCCGCCAGCAGCGGCACAAGTGCGCTCGTATCTCCGGTCAACTCGACGGCGAAGAAGGTGCCTGTCAGCGGCGCGCGCATCGTGCCGCCCATCATGGCCGCCATGCCGAGCATCGCCCAGAAGCCGGGGTCGCCGGGCAGGACGAGGCCGACGAGCCAACCCAGCGCGCCGCCGAGGATGAGCAGCGGCGCCAGAACGCCGCCCGAGGTGCCAGAAGACAGTGCCACCAGCCAGATGCCGGCCTTGACCAGCAGGATTGCCAGGACGGCGCCGACGGCGATGCGGCTGTGCAAGAGATCGGCAATGATGTCGTAGCCGACGCCCAGCGCACGCGGCTCGATCAGGCCGCCAAGACCGACAACGAGGCCGCCGAGTGCGGGCCACCACATCCAGTGGATCGGCAGCTTCTCGAAGGCATCCTCGATCTTGTAGAGCAGCGTCGTCAGCAGGCCGGATTGCAGGCCGGAGACGATGCCGAGGCCGGCGGCCAGCACGATGCCCCACCACGAAAGCGACATGTCGAAATGGGCGGGGAAGAGCGCGCCGCTGCCGATCAGGAACGGCCGCCAGACGACCGAGATGCAGGCTGCGACGGCGACGGGAATGAAGCTGCGCGGCTTCCATTCGAAGAGCAGCAATTCAACGGCAAGCATGACGGCCGCGATCGGTGTGCCGAACACGGCCGTCATGCCAGCCGCAGCGCCGGCAACCAGCAGCGTCTTTCTCTCGGCGGCACTCATATGAAAGAACTGCGCAAAGAGCGAACCGATGGCGCCGCCCGTCATGATGATCGGACCTTCCGCACCGAAGGGGCCGCCGGAGCCGATCGAGATCGCCGATGACAGGGGCTTCAGCACCGCCACCTTCGGCGACATGCGGCTGCCGCCGATCAGGATCGCCTCGATGGCCTCGGGAATGCCGTGGCCGCGAATTTTCTCAGAGCCGTAACGCGCCATCAGGCCGATGACGAGACCGCCGAGAATGGGGGCAGCCACCATCCAGGGCGAACGCGCCACCATGGCGAAGGAGAGCGGCTCGGTGCTGATCTTGAATAGCCAGACGGCGTTGCTGACGAGCGCGATGAGATTGATGAGCACCCAGGCGGCGAATGCGCCGCCGGTGCCGACGACGAGCGCCATGGCAATCAGTACCAGGACGCGCTTGTCCGTGGTGAAATCGCCATTGTCCTTGCGGGAGGCCCCGCCGGAAAAATCGTGGCCGTGACTTTGTGAGGTGGGTATGTCCTGCATGGGAGGCCTTCTGTGCCAGAGCGCTTTCGCTTTTCTTCGAACGGCGAAAGCGCTCCATCTTCCTGTTTTACGCATTCCGGACGGAAAACCGCTGCGCACTTTTCCTGGAAATGCTCTAAGCGCGCGGCCGCCCTTCAGCCGCTCTCCGCTTCGAGATGGCAAATATATCGTAATACGATATAAATCAACTGAGCGTATCAGGATCTTTCGGATTCGCTTCCGGCGCTTTAGGTCCTTGATCTTGAGCCTGTCGTTGCCGCAAAACCGCTGAAGATTTTGCGCGACATGCTTTAGGACCGCGAACCGCGGCAATGAGGATAATTTGATGGTGCGACGTTTGGACGAAACCCTTTCTCAGGCGGATTATGAAGCGCTGGCGACGTTGCGCTATACGCTGCGCAAATTCATGGATTTCAGTACCTCGGCGGCGCATGAGGCGGGCCTGCCGCCGCAGCAGCATCAGGCGCTGCTTGCCATCAAGGGAAACGGTGCCGGTGAGGCGATGACGATCGGCATGCTCGCGGAAAAGCTGCTGATTGCCCCTCATACGGCGACAGAGCTTGTGGGACGGTTGATTGACGGCGGCTATGTCACCCGCCACCCCGATCCCACGGACAAACGCCGCCAGACGCTGCAATTGACGGAAAAGTCCGAAGAGGTTCTTCAAACGCTGAGCTCGATCCATCTGGTCGAAATCCGAGAAATGGCTCCCAAGCTGATCGAGATCCTCACGCAGCTTCAGGCTGGTGTCCGCAATGATTGAGAGCGCCATTGCCTGATGATACCGGCAATGGCGCGGGGATTATTGACCCAGGCGGATACCGCCGTCGCAGATCAGCGTATGGCCGCTGGTGAAGCCGTTGCCGATCAGGAAGGCGATGGCTTCGGCGATCTCCAGCGGGCTGCCGACGCGGCCGACCGGCGTGCGTGCCGCGAAGCTGGCGAAGGTCAGCTCCTTCTGTTCTTCGTTTAGGAAATCCCACCAGGGCGTGTCGACGACGCCTGGGGAGACACAGTTCACCCGGATGGGCTTGAGTTCCACGGCGAGGATCGGTGCCAAGGCGGCAATGGCGGCATTGATGGCTCCGAGCCCAGCGGTTCCGGGCATGGCCGCCTGCGCCGAGACGGCGGAGACGAAGGTGATGCTGCCCTGTTTCGAAAGATGAGGAAGGCAAGCCTGCGCACAGGCGAAATGCGCCATCGTCTTCTGTTCGAAACCTTTTCTGACATCGGCAAGATCGACGGAGGCAAAGGGGCCAGCCCCGTTTCCACCGCCCAATGCCAGGACGAGATGATCGAGGGGACCGATTGCCTGGAAGGCGGCGGGAAGACCCGTGAGGTCGGCTGCATCCATGGTGCTTGTGGCAACATCGCCCTTCAGGCCCTGCGTTGCTGTTTGCAGTTTCGTGGTGTTGCGGCCTGTGATCGTGACCCGATATCCTTTTTCGAGAAGATGGGCTGCGGTTGCAAGGCCGATGCCGGATGAGCCACCGACAATAACGACGTGTTGAGACGACACGAGTGTCTCCTTTCATGAGACCTAGGGAGTGGTGGGAAGGTTGTGGTTCAAGCCAGGTCGGTGAGGCTGCGGCTGAGCTTTCGCAGCTCGTGGCGAGCAGTCAGGTCATAGGCTTGCGCATTGGCGCGGGAGGGGCGCAATCCGTCGAAATAGAGGCCTGTACGCCCCTTCAGATCACGGCCTGCCGCAAGGTTGAGGATCGCATCGGCGCCTTGTTCGACGGTACTTATCGGTGCAACGCCTGCCTGGCGCACCATGGTCGTATCCATATAGGTCGCCGGATGCAGGCAGTTGGCTGTGACGCCGGAGCCGGCAAGTTCCTCTGCAAGATCGAAGGTCAACATGATCTGCGCCAGCTTGCTCTGGCAGTAGGCACGTACGCCGCTATAGCCGCGCGTCAGCATGACGTCGGAGAAGTCGATGGGCTGCTGACCGGCGGAGGATACATTGACGATGCGGGCAGGGTGGCCAGTCTTCAAGAATGGCAGAAGACGGCGCGTCAGCAGGAAGCCGGCGAGATAATTCACCGCAAAGCGCAGCTCGTATCCGTCCTGGCTCACCTGGCGCCCGGCGCCGTCGCTGGTGCCGATGCCTGCATTGTTGATCAGACCATCGAGGCGGTCATAGTCGCGTTCGATGGTATCTGCCAAGATCCGGACCTCGTTCAGTGACGAGAGATCGCTGATATGGATGGCCGCTTTGCCGCCCGCACCGCGAATCCCGGAAGCGACTTCTTCTGCGCGTGCCACGTTGCGGCCATGTATCAGCACAGTGGCACCGGCAGCGGCCAGCCTTTCCGCAACCCGGCGACCGACTCCGTCCGTTGAGCCTGTGATCAGGATCGTCTTGGCGCTCATGTCCATCATTACTGCCTCCATAATGTCTTCGATTTGATATTTGGCAGCTTGCGGCAAGGGTAAACAGTTCTGACTTTATCCTGGTATCAATACTGCTATGATGAACAATGACCATCAATCAGAGTCAAACCATTCTCGAAGCCAGACGTCGCGAGTTTGGCGCCTTCCTGCGCTCCCGTCGGGAAAAGCTGACGCCTGCAGGCGTTGGACTTCCGGAAGGATTTCGCCGGCGCACACCGGGTCTCAGGCGCGAGGAGGTGGCGCTTCTCGCCGGTGTCGGCACCACCTGGTACACATGGCTGGAACAGGGCCGGGACGTCCGTCCCTCCGCTGAGGTTCTATCGGCGCTGGCCGACGCGCTGCGCCTTGATCCGGCCGAGCGCCGGCATCTCTTTACGCTGAGTGATCGGCCGTCTGCGGAAGCTCCGTCGCGCGGGCCTGAGGATGTGCCGGACGCTCTGCGGCGCATGCTTGCGAGCCTTACCGGCCAACCGGCCTATGTTCTCGGTCGGCGTTGGGACGTGCTGGCCTGGAATGCCGCGGCGGTCGCGCTTTTCGGCGATTATGCCCTGCTGCAGGGCGATAAGCGCAACAGTGTCCATCGGGTGTTTACCGACCCCGCCCATAGGCAGCTTCTCGTCGATTGGGAGATCGTGGCGGCGAATTCGTTGGCGATGTTTCGCGCCGACAGTGCTCGTTACGCCGGCGATCCCGATTTCGAGCGGCTGATCGCCATCTTGACGCAGGCGAGCCCCGAATTTCGCGCGTGGTGGCCGAGGCAGGATGTGCTGCGGCCGCTGACGGGTCACAAGCGCCTGCGCCATCCGGAAGGCGGGTTGATGACATTCGAATATACTGCGCTTGCCGTCATGGACCGTGCTGACATGAAGCTGGTGGTCTATACGCCGCTTGACGAGGACGGGACGAACGACCGGCTGAAGCGACTGTTGAGCCGGACTGGTGCCGCCTAAGTCCGGGCTCCTTCGGCGGCAGTCGCCCCTTTCTTCTTAATCCTCTAGATCCTTTTTCAACTGATCGAGGATGGAGAGGGCGTGGCCGGCATAGGCGCTGATCCAGCGGTCGTGGACCTGTTTGATCGGCAGGCTGTTCAAATGGTTCCAGCGCTCGCGTCCCTCTTTCTTGGCGATTACGAGATCTGCGTCCTCCAGCACCTTCAGATGCAGCATGACAGTGCAGCGATCCATATCGGTGAATGCCTCGCAGAGCATGCCGGTGGTTCGCGGCGCATCCTTGAGCATATCGAGGATTTCGCGTCGGCGACGATGCGCAAGGGCCTTGAAAATCAGGTCGTTGTCCGATTCGTTTGACATGTTATGTTTTTATAACATAATGGGGCTGCTCGCAATGGAGCGATAGTGACAAACGGACAACGGAGGAGATGCCATGACATTGAATGTTCGGATTTCAGGACGGATCGGCCGCCAGGTCGGTGAAGTCTTCGATGCTGTCGTCAATCCGAAGAAGCTTTCGAGCTATTTCACGACAGTCGGCGGCGCCAGCGCGCCGCTCGTGGCGGGAACGACGGTCATCTGGTGGAAGAACGCTCCCGTCGAGGTCAATGAGGTCGAGGACAACAAGCGCATCGTCTTTCACTGGGAGGGCGGCACGGGCGAGGATGGCGTCCGCTACAGAACGAAGGTCGAGATGACGTTCGACGCCTTGGACGATGGCGGTACGCTCGTCATCATCGAGGAAACCGGCTGGCGCGAAGATGAGGCCGGTCGCCGCGGCACCTATCTGAATTGCGAGGGCTGGACGCAGATGCTCTGCTGCATGAAGGCTTTCGTCGAATACGGCATCAACCTGCGCGAAGGGTTCTTCCTGAGCGAAATGCGCGGAGAGCCGGCGGAGGCGCCGGATCGCTAAGTTCCGGCAAGCCGTATCGACGGTCACCGCCTTCCTGATCCCCTTTCTGGCCATCGGTCAGCGGCCCGGTGCTGATTTCGGCGCCGGGCCTGATTGTTTCCAGCTTCAGTGGATTTCCTATATTCAGGCGCATCGAGCCTGCGCTCAAGGAAATCGGTTGATGCCGTGAGATGGATATCCATCTCACGTTGTAGTAGGCTTCGGGCAATCGGAAGAAGCGCGGCTTCCGTGCCTGGGGGCGTTGAAGATGGGATGGGAAGATCACTTTTGTGTGTGGATAAGCTCAAAAGCCGGGTGAATGACAAAATCCTTTAAATAATAACAGATTCATTGCTGGCGGAACGGGGCCTGCGCCAAAATTGCCTAAATTCAGAATGATGGGAGCGCGCGTCACAACGGGCCTGTCGAAAGAAGTGTATACGGCAATTCGAAGACTCGTCGTCGATATTACTGAATATCCGAACAGTCGGAACCGGCGAAGATCATTACAAACAGGTAGAGCATGTCGAGCCCAATCGATCTGGAAAATGCCGATGAGGAATTGGAAGAGCGTGGCGGTATCGTCGGTCTGCTGAACCGCTACCGGGCGCTGATCGTCGCTCTCCTCACCGTCGCCGTCTTCTGCATAGCCGCCTATGCGATCTACGACCTGACCACGGAAGTGCGTTATGACGACGTCGTCCACGCCCTGACGACGACGAAGATCTCTTCGGTGCTGCTTGCGCTGCTGTTTACCGGCCTGAGTTTCGCCTCCCTGATCTTCTACGACCAGAACGCTCTCGAATATATTGGCAAGCGGCTGCCGTTTCCGCATGTGGCGCTGACATCCTTCAGTGCCTATGCGGTCGGCAACACGGCCGGTTTCGGCGCACTCAGTGCCGGCGCGATCCGCTATCGTGCCTATACCCGGCTCGGGCTGTCGCCCGACGATATCACCCGCGTCATCGCCTTCGTCACGCTCGCCTTCGGTCTCGGCCTGGCTGCCGTCGGCGCTATCGCGCTTCTGGTCATCGCCGACGAGATCGGCCCGCTGATCGGCGTCGATGGCTTGTGGCTACGGCTGATCGCCATCGTCATTCTCGCGGCGCTTGCTTTCGTCGTCTATGCCGGCCGCAACGGCCGCGAGGTGCGCATCGGGCCGGTCGAAGTTCGGCTGCCGGATTCGCGCACTTGGTCGCGGCAGTTCCTCGTCACCGCATTCGATATCGCAGCCTCGGCCTCCGTGCTCTATGTGCTATTGCCGGAAACCTCGATCGGATGGCCGGGCTTTTTCGCCATCTATGCGATCGCCGTCGGTCTCGGCGTGCTCAGCCACGTTCCGGCCGGCTTCGGCGTCTTCGAGACGATCATCATCGCCTGGCTCGGCAGTTCGGTGAATGAAGACGCCGTTCTGAGCTCTCTGGTCCTCTATCGCGTCATCTACAACGTCATCCCGCTCGTCATCGCGATCGCCGCGATCTCGGTGGCGGAGCTCCGCCGTTTCGTCGATCATCCCGTGGCTTCCAGCATGCGCCGCATCGGAGCCCGCGTCATGCCGCAGCTGCTCTCGGCCTTCGCATTGCTCCTCGGCATGATGCTGGTCTTCTCGAGTGTGACGCCGACGCCGGATCAGAACCTGATCGTGCTGTCCGATTATCTGCCGCTATCGCTGGTCGAAAGTGCGCATTTTCTCTCCAGCCTTCTTGGGCTGGCGATCATCGTGGCCGCGCGCGGCCTTAGCCAGCGCCTGGACGGCGCCTGGTGGGTATCGAGCTTTTCGGCACTGCTGGCCCTGTTCCTGTCGCTGCTGAAGGCCATTGCCATCGTCGAGGCCGGATTGCTGGCTTTCTTCGTCTTCAGCCTCGTCGTCAGCCGCCGCCTGTTCAAGCGGCCGGCCTCGCTGCTCAACCAGACGTTGACGGCCGGATGGCTGACGGCCATTGCCGTCGTCTGCATCGGCGCGATCGTGGTGCTGTTCTTCGTCTACCGCGATGTCGGATACAGCAATCAGCTCTGGTGGCAGTTCGAATTCGCCGACGAGGCGCCGCGCGGGCTTCGCGCGGCCCTTGGCATTTCCATCCTCTCCTCTGCGATTGCGATCTTCAGCCTTCTGCGTCCGGCAACGAAACGCCTGGAGCCGGTATCCGACGATGCGGTGATACGCGCCGTCGAAATCGTCCGCAAGCAGGGCGTGGCCGACGCCAATCTGGTGCGCATGGGCGATAAGAACATCATGTTCTCGGAAAAGGGCGACGCCTTCATCATGTACGGCAAGCAGGGCCGCTCGTGGATCGCGTTGTTCGATCCCGTCGGCCCGCGTCAGGCGCTGCCCGATCTGATCTGGCGTTTCGTCGAGGCTGCACGTGCGGCGGGTTGCCGCTCCGTGTTCTACCAGATCTCGCCGGCACTTCTGTCCTATTGTGCCGATGCAGGCCTGCGTGCCTACAAGCTTGGCGAACTGGCCGTGGTGAATCTTGCCAATTTCGAGCTCAAGGGCGGTAAATGGGCCAACCTCAGACAGACGGCCAGCCGCGCGGTTCGCGATGGACTAGAATTTGCCGTTATCGAACCTCAAGATATACCTGAGGTCATGGATCAGCTTGCCCATGTGTCCGACACATGGCTTGCCGATCACAATGCCAAGGAAAAGAGCTTCTCGCTTGGCGCGTTCGATCCGGACTACGTGTGCTCGCAGCCGATCGGCGTGTTGAAAAAGGATGGTCATATCGTCGCTTTTGCGAATATCCTGATGACGGAGACCAAGGAGGAGGGGTCCGTCGACCTGATGCGTTTTTCGCCCGATGCCCCGAAGGGTTCGATGGATTTTCTGTTCGTGCAGATCCTCGAATACTTAAAGGGCCAGGGCTTTCAGCGTTTCAACCTCGGCATGGCACCGCTATCGGGCATGTCGAGACGGGAATCGGCGCCGGTTTGGGACAGGGTCGGGGGGACTGTCTTCGAGCATGGCGAGCGCTTCTATAACTTCAAAGGGCTTCGTGCCTTCAAATCCAAGTTCCATCCCGAATGGCAGCCCCGCTACCTGGCTGTTTCGGGAGGTGTAAGTCCAATGATCGCGTTGATGGATGCCACATTCCTCATCGGGGGCGGACTTAAGGGGGTCGTGAGGAAATGATCTTGAAATACGCAATGTCATTGGCTTTCGCATGCATGCTGTCGGTGGGCCTGCTGGTGTCGGGTCCGGCACGGGCGGACGCCGACGATGCCAAATACGATCTGGGCATGATCCCGGCACCGCATATCATGCGCCCGCAGGGCAAGGTCTCGAGCGAAATCGTGCTGATTTCCGATCTCGCCGGCTGGGGTGACAAGGAAAAAGCTGTTGCCGACAAGCTGGTCGCCAGCGGTTCGCTTGTAATCGGCATCGATTATCCGTCCTTCCTGGCTTCGCTCAACAAATACGATGTCAAGCAGAATGACGGCTGCATCTATATCGTTTCGGATCTGGAATCGCTCAGCCAGCAGGTGCAGCGCTCCTTTGCCGACAGCACCTATCAGCTGCCTATCATCGCCGGTGTCGGCGCCGGCGGCGCCATGGCGCTGACGATTGCCGCCCAGACCCCGGATGCGACGGTTGCGGGTACGCTGGCCGTCGATCCGACCGCCGGCATCGGGCTGAAGCAGGAACTCTGCACGCCGGCCGAGAAGAAGACCGATGGCGACATGGTCTCCTTCGGCCTGCAGGAAGGCGCCTTGCCGAACCCGATCCTCGTCACCTTCACGGCCAATGCGCCGAAGGATGGACGCGACCACGTCGAGGAGATCCAGAAGGACCATCCCGAAGTCCAGACCACGGATTCGGACAATGCCGACACCTATGCGACGCTTGAGGCATCGCTCGCAGACCTGATGAAGACTATCGACAGCGCCAAGTCGCCGCTTGGGCTGCCCGTCGACATCATGGAGACGACACCGACCGAGGATACGCTTGCGATCGTCTATTCGGGTGACGGCGGCTGGCGCGACATCGACAAGGAAGTCGGCAGCTATCTGCAGGACCAGGGCATTCCGGTCGTGGGCGTCGATACGCTGCATTATTTCTGGACCGAGAAGGATCCGCAGCAGACTGCAAACGACCTCGGCCGGATCATCGACTTCTACACCAAGCGCTTCAAGGTCAAGCATGTGGTGCTGGTTGGCTATTCCTTTGGCGCCGATGTGCTGCCGGCGAGCTACAATCGCCTGCCGCAGTCTGAAAAAGACAAGATCGTGCAGATGTCGCTGCTGTCGCTGTCGCAGAAGGTCGACTACGTGATCTCGGTCATGGGCTGGCTCGGCGCTTCGAGCGAGGGCAAGGGCGGCGATCCCGTTAACGACCTGAAGTCGATCAATCCGAAGATGGTGCAATGCGTCTATGGCAAGGACGATGACGAGGATGTCGCATGCCCGCTGCTGAAGGGCACGGGAGCCGAAGTCATTGCCATGGATGGCGGCCACCATTTCGACGACGACTATGAGGCGTTGGCGAACCATATCATCAATGGCCTGAAGAGCCGCCTCGGCGAATAATTGCAAGTGGCGCGCGGCACATTGCTGCCGCGCGTCGTTCATCCCCTGCCATCGGCGCAATGTCTTTTCCCCGCAGTCAAACTCAGCATTCGTTTGCTTCTTGTCGCAGCTGCCGCTAGTCGGGGGAGGACTCGTATCGTGAGGCTGCGTTTTGCGGCTGATCACCGTCTATCCAGAAAGGTTCTTCCTTGTCCGCTGCATCGTCTTCTGCCTTCACCAAGACCTATTCCGGCTTCCTGTTCGACATGGATGGCACGATCATCAATTCGATCGCCGCCGCCGAGCGTGTCTGGGGCAACTGGGCGCGCGCTCAGGGTCTTGATGTCGAGAAGTTCATGCCGACCATGCATGGCAAGCGCGGTGTGGATACGATCGGCCAGTTGAATCTGCCTGGCGTCGATCCGGTCGCGGAGGCGCTGAAGATCACCGAAGCCGAGATTGCCGATGTCGAGGGCGTGATCGCGCTGCCGGGTGCTGCCGACTTCCTTGCTTCGCTGCCGCCGGAGCGCTGGGCGATCGTCACGTCGTCACCCTATCGGCTGGCGCTGGCGCGGCTGGACGCTGCCGGGATCCCGGTGCCGCGTTTCATCGTCACAGCCGAGGACGTCAAGGTCGGCAAGCCTGATCCGCAGGGCTATATCCTCGGCGCGCAGCGCCTCGGCCTCAGCCCTTCGGAATGCCTGGTGTTTGAAGACGTCATGGCTGGTGTCAAGGCGGGCGAGGCGGCCGGTGCCGATGTGGTGGTCATCACCGCGACCCATTCGCATCCGGTCGAGACCAATCACACGACGCTGCAGAATTATGAAAACGTTCGCGCGCATGTGGATGGCAACGGAAAATTGTCGATCGCCCACAAAGGCTGATAGGGCTGGCTCCTTTCTGCGACGATCATATGTCGCTTTCGCGCTTTGCAATGGGCTGCCGGCTCATTATGTTTTCGTGAGATTGTAAATTTTCGCGAAGATCCGATGACCCCCAAAGAGCTGAAAGCCCGATATCGCAATGACTGCCTGGCGGCGCGTGATGCCATTCCGGCGGTAGACCGCATCGAAAAGGGCCTCGCCATGGTCACGCATGGCGGCGATACGATCGATATCAGGCCGGGAGAAATCGTCTCCGGCTTCCTGCCGATCCGCTCCGAAGTGGACATAAGGCCGTTGATGGCGCGGCTGCGGGAGCGGGGTGCAAGGCTTTGCGTGCCCATCATCCTCGATCGCAGCACGATCGTCTTCCGGGAACTCGTTGCGGGGGCGCCATTGGTTCCGGTCGGATTTGGGACTTCTGGCCCGGGGCCTGAAGCGGCCGTGCTCGATCCCGATATCATGCTCGTGCCGCTTTCGGCCTTCGATAGAAGTGGCCATCGCATCGGCTACGGCGCCGGCCATTACGACCGCGCGATCGAGCGATTGCAGCAAAAAGGCCTGAATCCGCGGCTGATCGGCATTGCATTCGATTGCCAAGAAGTGCCATCAGTACCTGCTGAGCCGCATGATGTCCGTCTTGACGCGATTTTGACCGAGAGCGGACTCAATTTCGTTTCGGAAGTGATTGGATAGCGAATGCGGCTGCTTTTTCTGGGTGACATGGTCGGCAAGACGGGACGAACCGCGGTGTGGGAGCGCCTGCCGGGGCTGGTATCCGATCTGAAGCTCGATTTCGTCATCGTCAACGGCGAGAATGCCGCCGGCGGCTTCGGTATCACCGAAGATATCTTCCTCGAGACGATCAATGCCGGCGCCGATGTCGTGACGACGGGCAATCATGTCTGGGATCAGAAGGAAGCCGTCGTTTTCTGCGAGCGCCATGACCAGTTCCTGCGCCCCGCGAATTATCCGGCCGGCACCCCCGGCCGTGGATCCGGCCTCTACTATGCACGCAACGGTGCCCGCGTCCTCGTGGCCAACATCATGGGCCGCGTCTTCATGCATCCGGAGCTCGACGATCCTTTCAAGTCGGCCGAAGCGATCCTCGATGCCTGCCCGCTGAAGGAGCAGGCCGATGCGATCGTCTTCGATTTCCATGCGGAAGCGACCAGCGAAAAGCAGTGCTTCGGTCATTTCGTCGATGGTCGCGCGAGCTTCGTCGTCGGCACGCATACGCATGTGCCGACCGCGGACGCACAGATCCTGAATGGCGGCACGGCCTATATGTCGGATGCCGGCATGTGCGGCGACTATGATTCCTCGCTCGGCATGGAAAAGGAAGAGCCGCTCAACCGGTTCATTTCGAAAATGCCGAAGGGACGCTTTGAGGCCGCTTCCGGCCCGGCCACCATCTGCGGCGTTGGCGTCGAAATTTCCGACGCGACCGGCCTGGCCGAAAAGATCGCGCCGCTGCGCCTCGGACCACGGCTTGCAGAAACCATTCCGGACTTTTGGCGCTGATCGCCGCCCTATAATTCATCATCGCCATATGATGACGCGATTGTGAGCAATCGCGTCTGATTGTTGCTGGACCTGTTTCGGGTCGTGCCGCATCCTTCCGGTACTATCAGGCTTGAGGGGATGGCATGATGCCGCGATTTCCTGTCCTTGCCGTGTTCTTTCTATCAATGATCTTTGGCTGGAGCGCCGCTGACGCCCAGCAGAGTCCGGTTCGCCCACAGCCGAGCCAGTGTCAGGCGATTGCTCAATCCCTGCCCAAGGCGACATTCGCCAGCTTTTCTCCTCCCGGTCCGACGCTTGCCAATGACCCCGTCAATGGCCCCAACAGCGGCGACGTGAAGATCACCTTCCTCGGTCACGCAACGCTCTTCATTGAAACGCCAGGCGGCGTTTCCATTGCCACGGACTATAGCGGCGCCTATCCCCCGCCCTATACGCCAGAAGTCGTGACGATGAACAAGGCGCATCCGAGCCACTATACGCTGACGCCCGATCCGGCGATCAAATATGTGCTGCATGGTTGGAGCGATACGCCGGGAGAGCCGGCGAAGATCCGTATGACCGTCGGTGACACGCTGATCCGCAATGTCGTCAGTGATATTCGCACCTGGGGCGGCGGCGTCGAGCCCAATGGCAATTCGATCTTCATCTTCGAGGTGGCGGGCCTCTGCATTGGACACCTGGGACATCTGCATTTCGAGCTCACCGACCAGCAATATGCCGAGATCGGCCGGCTTGACGTGGTGATGGTGCCGGTCGATGGTGGCTTGACCATGGGAGCTGACAGTATGAGCCGGGTGGTCAAGCGGCTGCGTTCGTCGCTGATCCTGCCCATGCATCGCTGGGGGCCGCCGGTCGATCAGTTTCTCGCCCTGTTCGGTCCTGATTTCGATGTTGCCTATGCGCCGACACCAAGCATCACGGTGTCGCTGAAAACCCTGCCGCGCAAGCCGCTGATCTATGTGCTCAAGGGGCTTTGATCCGGAGGAGCGCCTTTTGCTCTTCTTGGCGGCTGGTGTCTCGCATGCCCCATTACCCGGCTTTTCACTTGAATGAAGGCCGCTTCGCTCTTATAAGGCAGCCCATTCCCAACAAAAGACGTGAACAGGGGTGCCATGGCTGGCCATTCACAGTTTAAAAACATCATGCACCGCAAGGGCCGTCAGGACTCCGTGCGTTCGAAAATGTTCTCGAAGCTGGCGCGCGAAATCACGGTCGCTGCCAAATCGGGCCTGCCCGACCCGACCATGAACGCGAGCCTGCGTCTGGCGATCCAGAACGCCAAGGCCCAGTCGATGCCGAAGGACAATATCGATCGCGCCATCAAGAAGGCGTCCGGTGCCGACACCGAGAATTACGATGCGATCCGCTACGAGGGTTACGGCCCGGGCGGCACGGCGATCATCGTCGAAGCGCTGACCGACAACCGCAACCGCACGGCTTCCAACGTCCGCTCGATCTTCACCAAGGCCGGCGGTGCGCTCGGCGAAACCGGCTCGGTGTCCTTCTCCTTCGACCATGTCGGTGAAATCACCTACAAGCCGACTGCCGGCGATGCCGACAAGGTCATGGAAGCGGCGATCGAAGCCGGCGCCGATGACGTCGAAAGCGATGAAGAAGGCCATGTAATCATCTGCGCCTTCGAATCCCTCGGTGAAGTCGCCAAGGCGCTCGAAGCGACGCTCGGCGAAGCCGAAACGGTCAAGGCGATCTGGCGTGCTCAGAACAACGTGCCGGTCGATGAAGAAAAGGCCCAGTCGCTGCTGAAGCTCATCGACAACCTTGAAGACGATGACGACGTCCAGAATGTCTATTCGAACTTCGAAGTCTCGGAAGAAGTGCTGGCCAAGCTCTCGGCCTGATCCTTTGAGATCCATCAAAAAGGCCGGCTGCAGTGATGCAGCCGGCCTTTTTGCTTTATGGGTTTGTCGCGCGAGTAAAATCGTCGCGGAAGGTGGAGAGATCCGGTGCGGCGACATCGGATACCGCCCAGAAGACCAGTCCGTCCGCATGCCATTCGACGAAATTATAGCCATCTTTCTCGGCACTGCCGTGAGCACCTGACGCGCCCGGCCAGATGAAGAGATTGATGACATGGCCGTGCCGGCGATAGATCAACGCCGCGACCACCCGGCCGTCGAGATAATCCACCCTGCCGCCGACGAGCGGAAAGCCCTGGGCCGCCAGATCTACCACGGGCGGGGAGAAATCGATCTTGCCGTTGAACCATGGTTTGACGGTATGCTGGTCGGAGGTCAGCACATCGGTCAGATGGTCGGCGAGCATCGAGCGGACGTGGCTGGCAAGAAGCTGATCCTCGATCGTCTGGCTCTGCTGCGGCACGTTCAGCACCAGCATGAGGCTTGCGGCAAGGACGGCAAGAGACGGCACGAAGCTCCATTCGCGAAGCAATCGCCAAGCGCGCTGCCATCGGTTTTCAGTCTGGTTCCTCGCCACGGCGGCGCGCGCCATCATGGCTTGCTCCAGCGAAAGCGCCGCCTGCACGCGGGCATGGACGGCGTCCGGTGCTTGCCATTTCACGCCTTCGCGCGCGGACAGGCGCTTGACCATCAGCGCGTTCTCCATCTCGTCGGCGCATTCCCGGCAAGTGGCCAAGTGCGCCTCGAAGCGGGCAGCATTGGCTGTATCCAGTTCGCCATCGATGAAGCCGTGCAGCAGATCGTTCCATTCGCGGTGTTCATTTTGCTCTCCGCCGCTCATCGTGTCGCCTCTCGTCCTTCGAGGCTGCGCCAGACCTCGCCGAAATCGCGGCGCGCGCGGGCAAGGCGCGACATGACGGTGCCGATCGGCGCGTCGATGATCTCGGCGATTTCCTTGTAGGAGAGATCCTCAAGCTCGCGCAGGACCAGGACTTCGCGCATGGCATCGGGCAGCCGGTTGATCACCTCGCGCACCCGCTGCGTTTCCGACTTGCGGATGAAGGCTGCTTCCGGCGTGTCCTCTTCAGAAGCTGGATCGGTGGAAGGCGAGCCTTCGTCCGTCTCCCTTTCGTCGTTCATCGGCTGTTCGTAGCGCGTCTTGCGCCGGCCCTCCTGCAGCCAGGCATGATAGCAGTTGCGGACGATGGTGAAGGTCCAGGCGCGGGCATCGCCATCGCGAAAGCCGCCAAAGCCGCGATAGGCGCGCAGATACGCTTCCTGCACGATATCCTGGGCAGCATCGGCATCCCGGCAGAGGAAGCGCGCGAAATTATAGGCGGCGTCCAGATGCGGGATGATGGTGCGCTGGAAGCGGCGCATCGTCTCATCGGGGGATGATATCGCGCGCTGCGAAGGCGCGGCATTTGCCGTCGGTTCCGCCATCGCCGTGAGGATGGCGTAATCGACCGCTTTCGCCTGTGCAACGAAAGCGCGCAGGCGAGCCAGAAACCGCGCCAGCCTGCGTATCGCCGTGGTTTGCGGCCAATTCCATGCCCATGCGTGGAGTGGATCGCCAAGCGTCATCGAAGTCATAAATCGGGCGTCTGTCATCATGATCCCCGCAAAACGCCGATGCCGACTGTAAGCCTCGGATAGGGCGCTTGCAATGTTGCCTGAGATACTAGATCGCGCTCGCGTGGGTTTTATTCCCGATCGGATGCAAAAAATCTGAGATACCGAATGCGGACGCCTGCTGCCGCATCGCTTCAATGGGCCTGCATAAAAATAACTTCTTATATCTCAATCGCTTGCAAGAATTCTTGGCGTGGCGGGGAATAAGGGCCCATCACCATCGATCTTCTTCCTCAGTGGATGGCCGCGATCGCTTGCGACCTCCGCCTGGCCCGAAAGCCATAACCCTGAGGAGATATTGCGATGTTTGACATGACCCGCCGCGCCGTGCTCGGCACGGCCGTAGCTGCGGCAGCCTTCGGCCTGTCGTCGAAGCTCGAATTCATCCCGCAAGCCTTTGCCGCAACGCCGCTGGAGCCGACGGTCGGCTTCTATAAATACAAGGTCGGTTCGATCGAAGTCACGGCCATCTATGACGGCATCTGGCGCAAACCGCACGATCCGGCCTTCATCAAGAACGCTTCCGTCGAAGATACCAAGGGCGCGCTCTCCAAGGCCGGCCTGACGACGGATTTCATGCCCATTCCGCTGACCGTCGTCGTTCTCGATATCGGCGGACGCAAGATCATGATGGATGCCGGCTCAGGTGTCGGCCAATGGCAGACCAATGCCACGCATCTGCCGGCCAACATGGCGGCGGCCGGCATAGACTACAAGAAGATCGATACGATCATGATCTCGCATTTCCATCCGGACCACGTCTGGGGCCTGATGGAGAAGGGAACGAATGCGGCCGTCTTCCCGAATGCCGAGCTGATCGTCAACGCTGCCGAATATAATTGGTGGACCGATCCCGGCCGCGTCGACAAGCTGGCGGAAGGCCGTAAGGAAGCCGGCCGGCGCATCGCCTCCGTTTTCCCGACGTGGAAGAACTGGAAGCTGGTCCAGGATAATGCCGAAGTGGCACCCGGTGTGCACATGCTGGCCGCCTATGGCCATACGCCCGGTCATTCCGTCTTTCTCATCGATGGCGGTAGCGAACAGCTGATGGTTTCGGCCGACATCATGTATGTGCCGGCGCTGCTCGCGCCTCATCCCGAATGGGAAGGCGCCTACGACCAGGATGGTCCGATGGCCGTCACGACCCGCCGCAGGCTGATCGATCGCGTCATTGCCGACAAGATCAGGATCTGCGGCTCGCATTTCCCATTCCCGGGCTCCGGCACCTTCGTCAAGGACGGCAACGCCTACGGATTCACCCCCACCATCCAGGCCTGAGCGGCCAAAACAGGAGCAAATACTATGTTCAGACATGCCATTTTCGGGATCGCCGGTCTTTGCGCCGTCGCCATCCTGCCTGCCGCGACAGCAGGCGTTGCCTTTGCCGTCGACAATATGGAATCGACCGATGCGCCGGACCTTACTTCGGTGCGTGCCAAGATCGATGCGAAGGACTATGCCGGCGCGCTCGCCGAGCTCCGCGACATCGCCGAGGAACACCAGCAGGCCGACGTCTACAATCTGATGGGCTTCACCCTGCGCAAGACCGGCGATTTCAAGACATCGCTGACCTACTACACGAAGGCCCTCGAACTGCAGCCGGATCACAAGGGCGCGCATGAATATCTCGGCGAACTCTATGTCGAGACCGGCGACATGCCCAAGGCTCGAGAGCAGCTTGCGACACTTACCAAGCTTTGCCCGGCGGGATGCGAGGAACTTGAGGATCTGACCAAGGCGATCGCCGCCAAAGGTACCAACTAACCCGCGGCGTCAACCGATCCGGCGGCATTCCACGCGATCAAATCGTAGGGATGCCGCCGCACAGGATCGGAGAGCGCGCGGCTATCAACGGGAAGGAGACAAGCCATGGAATTCGAAGAGGAGAGTGCCGTCCTTGTGAATATCGCCGATATGGCACTGCTGTTCGGCCGCGTGCTGCTGTCGCTGCTCTTTCTGGAAGAAGGCATCGAACTTGCCAGCAATCTCGACACAGCATTGGAGGCCATGGCGAGGCTCGGCGTCACCGCCCCGATCGCGATTGCCACCATCGCGCTGCAGCTTGGTGCCGGCCTTGCCATTGCGTTCGGGCTGATGACGCGGCTGGCAGCATTGGGACTCGGCCTGTTCTGTTTGTTGACGGCGATGCTCTTTCACACGAACTTCGCCAGCCACAATGAGCTGCTGCATTTCGAAAAGGATTTGGCGATCTCCGGTGGCATGTTCGCGCTGATCGTTGCCGGCGCCGGCAAGCTGTCGCTCGACATGCTCATCCGACGCCATTGGAACACGAGGCTCGTGGCATGAGCCCGTCGGTCGTCCGGTGAACCCGCCCGAAATCGGCTCACCGGAAACCTTTCCATAAACGTCAGGACACTTTTTGGAAGCTCGGAAGCGTTGCGAACAGCTCCACGGACTTCAAGCGCGCCTCGATATCGTGGATCGGCATGGAAATGATGACTTCATCGGCCTCGGTATCCTTGATGAATTGCGAAAGCTTCGTCTCCGCCGTTGCCGGCGAGCCGACTACCGCATAGCGCAGCGTATTTTCCACATTCAGCTTTTCCATCGGCGTCCAGAAATCGTCCATGTCGCTGCGTGGGCGCGGGAAGGGGCCGCGCACGTTGCGGCGGAGATTGACGAATTGCTGTTGTGCGGAGGTGAAGTGATATTGCGCCTCCTCATCGGTATCTGCGACCGAGCCCATGGCGCCCACCATCACATAAGGCTTGTCGAGCGTGGCCGAAGGCGTGAAGCGGTCGCGGTATATGCCGATGGCATCCAGCAGGGAGTCCGGCGCGAAATGCGAGGCGAAGGCGTAGGGCAGGCCGAGCATGGCGGCGAGGTGGGCGCTATAGAGGCTGGAGCCGAGCAGCCAGATCGGCACATTGGCGCCATGGCCGGGAACAGCGAGGATGATCTGTCCCTCGTCAGCCGGGCTGAAGAGGTGCTGCAGCTCGACGATATCCTGCGGAAAGCTCTGCGCGCCGGCATCGATATTGCGACGCAGGGCCTGGGCGGTGCGCATGTCGGTGCCGGGCGCACGGCCGAGGCCGAGATCGACGCGGCCTGGAAACAGAGCTTCCAGCGTGCCGAACTGCTCGGCAATGACAAGCGGCGAATGGTTCGGCAGCATGACGCCGCCCGAACCGATGCGGATGCGTGAGGTTGCGGCGCCGATATGGCCGATGACGACCGATGTCGCGGCACTGGCGACGCCCGGCATGCCGTGATGTTCGGCGAGCCAGAACCTGTTGTAGCCCAGTTCTTCCGCCTTCTGCGCCATGCGCTTCGAACTGTCGAAGGACTGACGGATGTTGCTGCCTTCGGCAACGGGCGAAAGATCGAGGATGGAAAAGGGAACCATGGCAAGAAACCTGCGTGGTGAAAGGGAGGGTCGCTTGCACATGTAGGAGTGCAGCGCGCCTATTCCAAACCCTGTCGCCGCAATTTCGTCACGATGTTTTCAGCATGGCATCGGCGGTCCAATCTGTGTCTTGTTTTTGTTTTGTTCACATTTTGCTGGCACATGTCAGGCCTGAAAGATAGGTTGGCTTATGCAGAATACGATTCGCATCATCGGCATCGATCCGGGCCTGCGCCGCACCGGTTGGGGTATCATCGATACGCTCGGCAACTCCCTGCGTTTCGTTGCGTCGGGAACCGTGACCTCGGATGGCGACATGGATCTCGCCTCTCGGCTCTGCCAGCTGCACGACGGGCTTGCCGATGTCGTTCACAGCTACAAGCCGGATGAGGCCGCTGTCGAGCAGACCTTCGTCAACAAGGATGCCGTGGCGACGCTGAAGCTTGGCCAGGCGCGTGGTGTCGTGATGCTCGTTCCGGCGCGCGCCGGCCTGCCGGTGTCGGAATATGCTCCGAATGCCGTCAAGAAGGCCGTCATCGGCGTCGGCCACGGCGAGAAGCAGCAGATCCACATGATGCTGAAGATCCTGATGCCCAAGGTCGAGTTCAAGGGCAATGACGCGGCCGATGCGCTCGCCATTGCCGTCTGTCATGCCCATAACCGCGGCGCCAGCCGGCTGCGGCAGGCGGCATTGGCAGGGTAATTTGTTCTTGACTTGTTCCTGTGGTAATGATAATTCTTACTGCAGGATCGGAGAGTAAGAATGCGCGTGACATCCAAAGGGCAGGTGACCATCCCCCGTGATTTGCGTGAGTTGGCTGGCATAGAGCTCAACAGTGAAGTCATATTTTCCGTCGAGGATGGCAAGCTGGTTGTTTCGCCCAAGAACGGTAAGCGGGAAATGGAAGATCGGCAGCGGCTCGATCGGTTCATGGCCACTCTCAAGCGCTTGGAAGGTACCGGCGATCAGGATATCGACGCCGAAGCGCTGATGTCGATGACGCGTGACCGGTGAACATGGTCACCATCGTCGATACGAATGTGCTGGTTGATTTGGCGATATCCAATTCAACTTGGCATGGCTGGTCCAGCGGACAGGTTCTTTCCGCTTTCAAACGAGGACCGGTCGTCATCAACCCCATTATCTATGCGGAATTTTCGGTGCGTTACAGCGGTGTGGACCAGGTGGACGAACTGTTGCCGCAAAGCGAATTTCGTCGCGAAAACCTGCCTTGGGCCGCTGCATTTGCCGCTGCTGCGGCTTTCAAGATTTATCGCCAGAGTGGTGGGGGACGCGAGCGTGTTCTTCCCGACTTTCTGATCGGCGCACATGCCGCCATTCGCGGCTACTCGATACTGACACGAGATTCCAAAGGCTATCGATCTTATTTCCCAGCCGTTGACCTCATCACCCCCGAAACCCATCCCTGACGGACTTTATCCATGATCGGCAAGCTGAAAGGCACAATCGAAGAGATCGGCGAAGACTATGTGCTCGTGGATGTGCATGGCGTCTGCTATGTCGCCTATTGCTCGGCCCGAACATTGTCGAAGCTCGGCTCCGTCGGCGAGGCCTGCATTCTCTTCATCGAGACCTATGTCCGTGAGGATCAGATCCGGCTTTTCGGCTTCATGACAGCGCTGGAACGCGAATGGTTCAACATCGTGCAGACGGTTCAGGGCGTGGGCGCCAAGGTGGCCCTGGCGCTGCTGTCGACGCTGACGCCGGCCGAGCTTGCCAACGCAATCGCGCTTCAGGATCGTGCCGCCGTTTCGCGGGCACCGGGCGTCGGCCCGAAGGTCGCCATGCGCATCGTCACGGAACTGAAGAACAAGGCGCCGGCCTTTGCCGGTGATGCGGCCAATATCGGGCTCAAGCAGGAGCTGGGCGAAGGCGTCGCCGCAGCGCCGGTCGCCGACGCCGTTTCGGCGTTGACCAATCTCGGCTATTCGCGCGATCAGGCCGCTAATGCCGTTGCTGCGGCCCTGAAAGCGGCCGGCGAGGGCGCCGACAGTGCCAAGCTGATCCGTCTCGGCCTCAAGGAACTTGCGCGGTGAGGCTTTGCACCTCCCGCAATCCTTACTATTGTCGCAAAGTCGAGAGATCGAGCTTCTGCACCCCTTCGTCGAAGAATGTTTTTGATGCGGCAGATGTGATACTGCCTTCGGTGCTGGAGCTGCGAAACGCATACCGGGAATGGAACCTCTGACATGAGTGAAGCCGCACGTCTGATATCGCCGGAAAAGCGGGGCGAAGACATCGATGCGACGCTCAGACCGCAATCGCTGGACGAGTTTACCGGCCAGGCGGAAGCCCGCGCCAATCTGAAGGTCTTCATCGAAGCGGCCAAGGGGCGCGGCGAAGCTCTAGATCATGTGCTGTTCGTCGGGCCTCCCGGCCTCGGCAAGACGACGCTGGCGCAGATCATGGCCAAGGAACTCGGCGTCAATTTCCGCTCGACGTCTGGTCCTGTCATCGCTAAGGCAGGCGATCTTGCGGCGCTGCTGACCAATCTCGAGGAGCGCGACGTGCTCTTCATCGACGAGATCCATCGCCTCAATCCAGCCGTCGAAGAAATCCTCTATCCGGCCATGGAAGATTTCCAGCTCGATCTCATCATCGGCGAGGGGCCGGCGGCGCGTTCGGTGAAGATCGATCTCGCCAAGTTCACGCTGGTTGCCGCCACCACCCGTCTCGGCCTGCTGACGACGCCGCTGCGCGACCGTTTCGGCATTCCGGTGCGGTTGAGCTTCTATACCGTCGAGGAGTTGGAGCTGATCGTCCGGCGCGGCGCCAGGCTGATGGGTCTCGGCATGACCGACGAGGGTGCGCGCGAAATTGCAAGGCGTGCCCGCGGTACGCCACGCATCGCCGGCCGCCTGCTCCGTCGCGTGCGCGATTTCGCTGAGGTCGCCAAGGTTGAGGCGGTGACGCGGGAGATTGCCGACGAGGCGCTGACGCGGCTTCTCGTCGATAATGTCGGCTTCGACCAACTCGATAAGCGTTATCTCAACATGATCGCAGTCAATTTCGGCGGCGGTCCTGTTGGCATCGAAACCATTGCCGCCGGGCTTTCCGAGCCACGCGATGCGATCGAAGATATTATTGAGCCCTATATGATCCAGCAGGGCTTCATCCAACGCACGCCCCGCGGCCGTGTTTTGACCGCGATTGCCTGGAAACATCTCGGCTTGCAGCCGCCCAAGGACCTGGAGGCCGCGCAGTTCGGGTTGTTCCGGGAGGAAGATTGAATGCTCGGCCGTCGTGCCTTTTTGAAGCTTTTCGGCGGCAGCATATTCGGATTGATGGCACTCGGGGGATATGCCCTCGGATATGAACCGGTCGTCCGTCTGAATGTCACCCGCTATGCCTTGAACCCGCCGGGATGGGCGCCGGGGCTCAAGCTCAGGATTGTCGCGCTTGCCGACTTCCATGCCTGCGAGCCGTGGATGGCCCGCGACCGTATTGCCGCTATCTGCACACGCGCCAACGAGCTTGGTGGCGATATCATCGTTCTGCTCGGCGATTATACCTCGGGGACGGATCTGATCACTGCACGCGTCGATCATCGCATCTGGGCGGCGGAACTCGCAAAGCTGAAAGCGCCGCTCGGGGTCCATGCCATCATCGGCAATCACGACTGGTGGCATGATTCCGCGGCACAAAGAACTGGCCACGGACCGACCTTCAGCCACCGGGCGCTGGAGGCTGTCGGCATCGAGGTCTATTCCAACCGCGCGGCGCGTCTGGAGAAGGATGGGCAGGGGTTCTGGCTTGCCGGTGTCGAGGATCAGCTTGCCCTGCGACGGAGCATGCGTTGGAAGCGTCCCTTTACAAGAGGACTCGATGATCTCGGCGGTACGCTGGCACAGGTCAGCGATGCCGCGCCGGTGATCCTTCTTGCCCATGAGCCAGACATCTTTCCTGCCGTGCCGTCGCGGGTGTCGCTCACCCTGTCGGGGCACACCCATGGCGGGCAGGTCAGGATTTTCGGCTGGTCGCCGTATTCGCCTTCGCGGTATGGTGACAGGTATGTCTACGGCCATATCGTGGAGGAGGAGCGCCACATCATCGTTTCCGGTGGCCTCGGCTGTTCCATCGCACCGGTGCGCTTCGGTGTGCCGCCCGAGATCGTTGTTATCGATGTAGGATAGAGGATCGTGGCGAAACGCAAGCTTATCAGATTGAATGCGGGCAATTCGCGGTTCCAGATGCGGGTGGCGGGCCTTGGATTTCGGGATGGATATGTGCTGGTGCATCGCGCCGTGCATGAGAATTTCTGGACCTTTCCCGGCGGTCGGGCGGAGATCGGCGAGACCTCCGAAGAGACGCTGCGGCGGGAGATGGTAGAGGAGATCGGTGTCGATGTCGCGGTCGGGCGCCTGCTCTGGTCGGTCGAGAACTTCTTCCATTACGAGGAGATGGACTGGCATGAGCTCGGCCTCTACTACCTGATGGATATTCCAATGGACTTCCCCTTCGATCCCGATGAGATCGTGCATCGCATCCAGGACGGCGACAACGATCTGGAGTTCAAATGGGTACGGGCGACGCGGGAGGCGCTGGTTGCGCTTGATATCCCGCCCTATTTCATTGCCGAGGAGATCGAGAACCTGCCGACGACTTCGCGCCATCTCGTCTGGCGTGACGGTGATCTCGATAAGGCCTAGGGAGGAGGCTTTATGCCCGCTTTTGATCCGGTTCGCAGCTTTCGCAAGCTGGCATACAACAATGCGTTGGCGAATGTCAGGCTCTATCAGGCCTGTGCAGCGCTCAAGCCTGGCGAATTCGAGGCGAAGCGGGTCAGCTTCTTTCCCTCGATCAAGGCGACCCTCAATCATATCCTGACGGTCGACTGGTTCTATGTCGATGCACTGGAAGGCGGGACGCTGGGCCTGAAGGCCTTCGACATCGAGGAGCCCTATGATCGACTGGATGAATTGAGCCGGGAGCAGGCAGATGTCGATCGCCGCCTGGTGGCGTTCTGCGAAAACGTGACGCCGGAGACGGCCTTGGCGATCATCGATATCCAACGCACTGGCCGCATCCAGCGCGAGAGGGCTGATGATGTGCTGAACCATGTGTTCCAGCATCAGACGCATCACCGTGGTCAGGTGCATGCCATGCTGGCGGGAACAAGCGTCGCGCCGCCGCAGCTGGATGAGTTCATCGTCGCCGACGATGCGCGATTCAGGGGCGAGGAATTGGCGGCGCTCGGCTGGGACGAGACGAAACTGATCAGATAGAGCGTTTCCGCTTCTCTTCGAAGCGCGGAAAAGCTCTATCTTATTGTTCTCTCGCGCATTCCGGACGGAAAACCGCTACGCACTTTTCCTGGAAATGCTCTAACTCGCGCGGCGTCGATCAGCCAGTGTCTCTATCGTTTGCCTGAACAGGGCCTTTCCGCCGCCCCGCCATCCCAGGGCCTGGATCTTTGACGTATCCATGGCGTTGACAGCGTCCTGCGGCGCAGATGCGGGCAGGGCATGGGGACAGTGTGTCGCCTTTTGAAGATACCCGAGGATCTCGTGCGTATCCGTCAGAATATCCGAAAGGTTGAAAACCTCGCGGTCGATGCGGCCCGCTTCCGTTTCCAACAACAGGCGGACGGCGCGGCCGAGGTCGCGACCGTGAACTTCCGTTCCGGCGCGGGACGGAACCGGTCTGCCGTTCAGATAGTCGTCGAACAACTCGTCCCACTTATTGGGCCGCAGGTCGCCATAGATGCCTGTCGCTCTCAGGCTCACGGTCGCAAAGCCGGGCGTGGACAGGGAAAACAGGGCATGCTCCGCGTCGCGCTTGACTTCGCCATAGAGCGTGGTCGGCGTTGGTTCGGTCGCCTCGGTCAACGTCTCTCCGGCACCCCCCTCGCCATAGACGGCGCGTGAAGAGAGAAAGATGCAACGCCGGATGCCGGCCTTTCTCGCTGTTTCGAACAGCTTCACCGTGCCGTCGAGATTGAGGCGGCGAAAGCCGTCCGGATCTTCGCCTTCGCCGCCGCGATATTTGCCGGCGACATGGCTGAAGGCCGCGTGCACGAAGAAATAGGCGTCGTCGAAGGCGCAGCTTTGGTTTTCCGCCGGGTCGAGGCTCAGAGGCACGAAGGAGGTTGGCAGCGGGAAGAGGCCCGATGGAGGCGGGTTGCGTCCGCCGATCGCAACCTTGTATCCGGCCGACAGCAGTTCTTCCGCGATATATCGACCGACGAGGCCCGTTCCGCCTGATATGAGGACTTTCATGCCGCGGCTCGCGGATTCGCGAGCGTAGCGATATCGGGCATGTTCCGGCCGGTATGGAAGCTACGCCACAGCTCGATCAGCGGTCTCAGCTGCTCGGCCTTGGGATGATTTTCCTCCCAGGGCTTTTCATACTGATAGTGCAGGATCGAGACGCTGTTCCAGTTCCAGAGTTCGGGCATGCTGAACCAGACATATTGCAGCATGTTCATGAATACAGGCAGCCCGTGCCAATCCGGGAAAAAAGCCTCGAGGAAGGACTGATCGGTGCGGCGCCAGAAGACGTCGGGACGATCAAGATGCTCCAGCATGTGCTGAAAAGTCGCAAGCGAAGGCTTGGCGACGAAGACGCCGGAATTCAGCCGGTGGAAATCGGCAAGGCTCTCATAGACATTCGGGGCGGCGGAAAATTCCGGATAGTCGAAGAGCCGGTCGACATTGCGCAGCACCAGCGCATCCGCATCGATGAAGACGCAGGTGTCATATTCGATCAGCTGCCAGAGCCGGAGCTTGCAGAAATTGTCGAGCGGCGTGTGAAAGGAGGGCTTGCGGCCCTTGGTAAAGGGAGCGGCGGCATGGAGGTTGCTGCGGGCATGCCGCTCGTTGAAGGCGTCCGACAGGGGAAGATGTTCGACTTCGACCAGCCGACAGTCGAGCGCCGCCAATGGGGCAAGGTCGTCTTCGCCGACCCCTTCCGTATGCAGCACGACGATATCGGCCTTGGTGCCGCTAAGAGCGATCGAGCGTGCCAGTGCAAGAGCGCCCATGGTATAATCGGCATTCGTAACCAGCGTCACGAATGCCTGGCCGGCACGGGGCCGGCTCTGCGCACGCAAGCCCTGCAGCATTTCGCTTCCCGGCATCATGACACGGATTTCAACCTCTTGCCCTCGGGATCGTGATTGACTGTCGCGGCGAGGTCCTTGGTCCAGGCGGAGACGGCCGGAACGCGCGAGCGATCGACGCGATAGGCATATTTCTTGGCGACATCGACGATTTCACCGAGGAGGCCCGCCTCAAGCGTGATCGGCGCCAGCCCGAGATCAAGGAACTTGTCGTTCTTGACAATCAGCTCGTTTTCCGGGGCTTCCTTGCGCGGATTGGGCAGGCGCACGACTTCGGCGCCGCTCATCCTGGCGATCATGTCGGCGAGATCGCGCACGCGATGCGTTTCCGTCATCTGATTGAAGATTTCAACGCGGGCGCCGCGGGCCGGCGGGTTCTTCAGCGCCAGCTCAATGCAGCGCACGGAATCCTGGATATGGATGAAGGCGCGGGTCTGGCCGCCGGTGCCGTGCACGGTCAGGGGATAGCCGATCGCCGCCTGGATCAGGAAGCGGTTCAGGACGGTGCCGTAATCACCGTCATAGTCGAAACGGTTGATCAGCTGCGTGTGCCGGCGCGTCTGTTCCGTATGCGTGCCCCAGACGATGCCCTGATGCAGATCGGTGATCCTCAGCCCGTCATTCTTGGCATAGAACTGGAAGAGCAGCTGATCGAGGCATTTCGTCATGTGGTAGATCGAGCCGGGATTGGCCGGATAGAGGATCTCCTGGCTGACGGTGCGGCCGTCGGTCGTCTCGATGCCGACGGGCAGGTAACCTTCGGGGATGGCTGCGCCGATGGTGGAATAGCCGTAGACGCCCATGGTGCCGAGATGCACGAGATGCGCATCGAGATTGAGGTCTACCAGCGCGTTCAGGAGGTTGTGCGTGGCGTTGACGTTGTTGTTGACCGTGTAGTTCTTGTGGCGGTCGCTCTTCATCGAATAGGGCGCGGCGCGCTGCTCAGCGAAATGCACGATGGCATCGGGGCGATGCTCGGCCAGCCACTTCTTCAGAAGTTCATAGTCCTTGGCGAGATCGATAAGGTTGAAATGGATGCGGCGGCCGGTTTCGGCGTGCCAGATACGGGTGCGTTCCTGGATCGAATCCATCGGCGTCAGCGACTGGACACCCAGTTCGGTATCGATCCAGCGGCGGGAAAGATTGTCGAGGATATGGATCTCATGACCAGCGTCGGAGAGATGGAGCGAGGTTGGCCAACCGATGAAACCGTCGCCGCCCATAACCGCTATTTTCATGAGATGTTTCCTTCTGCGCCGATCCGCGATCCGGCACCATCCCGGATAGTCGGAGTTTATGACAACTGTTCAAAGCTTGCTTGATGGCGGAAGTTCGGCCAAAGAGATGCCAGACATTCAAGGAGATGCGGCAACGATGAACAGCCCCTTTCTGATAGCTGGGGAACTGGAAGCCGGAAGCCACCGGCTGGTGCAGCGAGTCTACTATGAGGATACGGATTTTTCCGGCCTCGTCTATCACGCGCGCTACCTGCATTTCCTCGAGCGGGGCCGTACGGACTATCTTCGCTGTCTCGGTGTGGAACAGCGCGAACTCCTGAATGCCGATGAGGAAGGGCTGGTCTTTGTCGTCCATCGCATGGAAATCGACTTCAAGGGACCGGCTCGCATGGATGACGTACTGACGATCCGCACGGTCACGGAAAAGGCTGGCGGTGCCAAGATGGTATTGTCCCAGGAGATCCGGCGCGACGATACGTTGCTGATCGCAGCCAAGGTCATCATCGCCGTCATCAATGCCAAGGGGCGCCCGCGTCGACTGCCGGAAAGGCTCGCCGCGCAGATGCTGGCGGCATCGGAAAGTGCCAGCTGATCCGGAGTTCGACTTGTTCCGGGCGGTAGGTGATTACGCCCAGGGAGACGACCGTCTGCAACAGGCAGCTTGCAATAACTTGAGTTTTATGTGAAGGAATTCGCCGCGCAAGCTTTGTCTGCGTTTGCCGCCGGTTTCGCCCGGTCAGTTCTTCCCTGGAGCTAGAATAACCTTCGCCGCCGTTAAATCCTTCATGTTTCGACGCTAACATTCTTTTAACCATAATAGTGTCTTACTGTTTTAGTCGGAGTTTGTGCGGTGCACGCCTTCCTTTGACCAAATTTGACGGCAAGAAGGCAGTTGTAAGCTTGGAAGGCTTGACCAGGGCGTTCAGCGGCGGCTGCCAAACAATTCTTGTGAGATCACTTTTAGCCGCCCGGTCTAGCGCCGGGCGTTTGGATTCGGGGATTTTGGATCAATGGAACAAGTAGCATTGGCAGCGGCCACCACACCGGACATCACCCTCTGGTCGCTCTTCATGCAGGCAGGCTTGGTCGTCAAGCTCGTCATGATCGGCCTGCTGGCAGCGTCCGTATGGACCTGGGCGATCGTCATCGACAAATATCTGAGCTACGCGCGGGCACGCCGGCAGTTCGATCACTTCGAACAGGTCTTCTGGTCTGGCCAGTCGCTCGAGGAGCTCTACCGCACGCTTTCGGAGCGTAACAATACGGGCCTCAGCGCCATCTTCGTCGCGGCCATGCGCGAATGGAAGAAGTCGTTCGAGCGCGGCGCCCGCTCGCCGATCGGCCTGCAGATGCGTATCGACCGCGCCATGGACGTGACGCTGGCGCGCGAATCGGAGCATCTGATCGCCCGTCTCGGCTCGCTCGCGACCATCGGTTCGGCCGGTCCGTTCATCGGCCTCTTCGGTACCGTCGTCGGTATCATGACCTCGTTCCAGGCGATCGCCGGTTCGAAGTCGACGAACCTTGCAGTCGTTGCTCCGGGTATCGCCGAAGCGCTGCTTGCGACCGCCATCGGTCTGGTCGCCGCTATTCCCGCGGTTATCGCCTACAACAAGTTCTCGGCCGATGCCGGCAAGCTCTCGGGTCGCATGGAAGGCTTCGCGGATGAATTCTCCGCCATCCTTTCGCGCCAGATCGATGAGAAGCTGCAGCCGCGTCAGGCAGCACAGTAAGTCGCGGACAGAACCGGAGTATTCACATGGCAATGTCTGTTGGAGGCAAGGGTGGCGGCGGTGGCCGCCGGGGCGGTCGTCGCGGCGGAGGCCGTGGCGGCCCGATCGCCGATATTAACGTGACGCCGCTCGTCGACGTCATGCTCGTGCTGCTCATCATCTTCATGGTGGCGGCACCGATGATGACGTCGGGCGTTCCGATCGACCTGCCGCAGACGCAGGCAGGCGCGCTCAACGCCCAGACCCAGCCGATCACCATTTCGATCAAGGCCGATGGCCAGGTGTTCATCGGCGAGTCGCAAATTCAGACCACCGAAATCGCGGACAAGCTGAAGGCGATCGCCACCACCGGCTACAGTGAACGCATTTTCGTGCGTGGCGACGGCAAGGCACCCTATGGCGTCATCGCCGACGTCATGTCGCGCATTCAGGAAGCCGGTTACAAGAATATCGGTCTGGTTACGCAGCAGCAGACAACGGATCACTGACGAACCGACATGAAGCGCAGTATTGCTACATCTGCTGTCATTCACATCCTGGTGCTGATCGGCGCCATGGTGACACTGAGTGCGCCGGCGCCTTTGGAGACGCCGGAAAGCACGGCGATGGATGTCGATATCGTGCAGGCGGATCAGTTGCAGCAGGGCGAGAAGAAGGCGCCGGTGACGGACCACGTCTCGCGCAAGCAGACGACGAAGCAAGACCAGGTCGCTAACGCCCAGAATGTCGGCGAGAACAAGGTCGATATCAAAAATCCGGTCATCCCCACGCAGCGGCCGGAAAGTGATACCGCGGCATTGGCGCCGAAGAAGGTGGATGCCCCGGTTCCGCAGGATGATCCGCGGCCGAACGACGTCAAGACCATAGAGCAGAAGGAAACGGAGGCTGCGCCCAAGGAAGTGGCGGCCATTCCGCAGCAGAAGCCGGATGTGACGCCGACGCCGAAGCCCGATCCCACACCGCCGACGCCGAAGGCCGATGCAACGCCGACACCGCCGCCCACGCAGCAGCCGACCGAGCAGGCCGAAATCCCGGTGCCGAACAATGTTCCCGTACCGGATGTGAAGCCGCAGCCGACGCCGCCGAAGGCCGTCGAACAGAAGCCCGAGACCAAGCCGACGCCGAAGCCGGATATGAAGGTGGCAGACGCCAAGCCGACCGACAAGACGACGACGCAGAGCACGAGCAAGACCACCTCGGCCGATGACGGCAAGAAGGATGCCGACAAGAAGCGTCAGACTCCAAAGGCCTCTAGCAAGGGCCTCGACGATGGTCTTGCCGATCAGATCAACGACCTTCTAAACAACACCTCGTCGAAGGGCGGCGCGAAGCGTTCGTCCCAGCAGGCCTCTGCCGGCGCCGACACGCAGGTCGCCTCGCGTGGTGGGATGAAGTCGCTCGGTGCCGGCAAGCTCAGCCAGAGCCAGCAGGACGGTTTGCGTGATCTGATCCAGAAGTACTGGAATCTCCCGCCCGGTCTTGAAGGCGCCGGCGACGTGCGAATCAAGGTGCACTTCAAGCTCGACAAGTCCGGGCAGATCGTCGGTCAGCCGGAAGCGACGACGAACGGTGGACCGGCTTCGACACAAGGTGCCATGCAGTCCGCCGCTGTACGCGCGGTCCTTCGGGCGCAATCGGAGTTCATGACGATTCTTCCGGCGGACAAATATGAGGACTGGCAGGAAGTCGTCGTCAATTTCAGTGCAGCGGATCTGGGGATGTGATGCGGGGAGCGCGGCTTTTGACGAACCACTGTCCCCGTATCGGCATGAGCTTGCTTCTTGCCCTAGGGATGATGTTGGCTGGTTCCGTGTCGGTGCAGGCTGCAAGCGTTAAGCAGCAGCCTGGAAATTCGACTGGGGACCACATCCGCGAGGACGTCGCGAAGTATTGGAACTTTCCTCCGGGGCTCGAGGGAGCGAGAGATGTCCGCGTCCGGGTGCATCTCAGGCTCAGCCGAAGCGGAGAAATCGTGGGCGAGCCGAAGGTTACCGTGACCGGCGGTCCCAAGGCAACGCAGCAAGCCATGGCTGCTGCCGCGATGCGAGCCGTGCTTCGGGCTGCTCCGTTCAATAACCTGCCAATAGATCAATATGACGACTGGAAAGAAGTGACGATTAACTTCGATGCCAGTGATCCAGCGAATTAATGCTGAAAGGCTTGATACATATGATCAGAAACTCCCTCGTCCGTCTCCTGCTGGTGCTAGCAGGCCTGATGGCTGTGGCATCCACCCCGGCCTATGCCGTGGTCGAGCTCAACATCAACAAGGGCAATGTCCAGCCCATGCCGATCGCCATCACCGACCTTCTGTCGAACGATACGCTCGGTCCGCAGATTTCGAGCGTGATCTCCGCCGACCTGCAGCGCTCCGGATTGTTCGCTCCGATCAACAAGCAGGCCTTCATCGAGAAGATCACCAATCCGGACTCGACCCCGCGGTTCCAGGACTGGACGTCGATCAATGCGCAAGCGCTGGTGACCGGCCGCGTGACCCAGGAAGGCGGCCGCCTTCGCGCCGAATTCCGCCTGTGGGATACGTTCGGCAACAGCCAGATGATCGGCCAGCAGTTCTATGCGCAGCCGGACAACTGGCGCCGCGTCGCGCATATCATCGCAGACGCGATCTATGAAAAGATCACCGGCGAGAAGGGCTATTTCGATACCCGTGTCGTCTTCGTCGCGGAAAGCGGCCCGAAGACGGCGCGCAAGACGCAGCTCGGCATCATGGATCAGGACGGCGCCAATGTACGCATGCTGACCGACGGCAGCGACCTCGTGCTGACGCCGCGCTTCTCGCCCAACCGGCAGGAAGTGACCTACATGTCCTTCGCCAACCAGCAGCCGCGCGTCTACCTGTTGCAGCTGCAGACGGGCCAGCGCGAACTGGTCGGCAATTTCCCCGGCATGACCTTCTCGCCGCGCTTCTCGCCGGACGGGCAGCGTGTGATCATGAGCCTTCAGCAGGAAGGCAATGCCAATATCTACACGATGGACCTGCGCTCGCGCACCACGACGCGCCTGACCTCGACCGCTGCGATCGACACCTCGCCGTCCTATTCGCCTGATGGTACGCAGGTTGCCTTCGAAAGCGACCGCGGTGGCCAGCCGCAGATTTATGTGATGAATGCCGACGGCTCAAACCAGCGTCGCATCTCGTTCGGTAACGGCTCCTACTCCACGCCGGTCTGGTCGCCGCGCGGCGATCTGATCGCCTTCACCAAGCGGGCCGGCGGCAATTTTTCCATCGGCGTCATGAAGCCGGACGGTTCCGGCGAGCGGATCCTGACCTCCGGCTCTTACAGTGAGGGGCCGACCTGGGCGCCGAACGGCCGCGTCATCATGTTCTTCCGTGCGCCGTCCGGTGCGAGCGGACCGCAAATCTATTCGATCGACCTGACCGGCTATAACGAACAGAAGATTCCGACGCCGGGCTTCGCTTCGGACCCCGCATGGTCGCCGCTTCTCGAGTAATGAAGGGCTTGCCACTTTATCGCCGCAAAGTCCTGTGACTGGACCGTTTGGCGACAATTTTAGGACATCATTAACCATACTTGTTGGAAGCGGATTAACCGAACCCGGTTACAGTCTGGCAACCCTGATAGAGACTTAAGGAGAGACCGGCTATGAGCCGCATCGCAACCCCGGCCGTTGGCCATATGCAAAACCTCGCCCGCAACCCGATCATGATCGCGCTTTTCGTTGGCCTTTCTCTGGCTGGCTGCGCTTCCAAGAAGGGGCTGCCGAACGATGCCAACGGTCTTGGCCTGAACGGTGCCGGCAATGCTACTCCAGGCTCGCCGCAGGACTTCACGGTCAATGTCGGCGACCGCGTTTTCTTCGTTGTCGACAGTTCCTCCATCAGCTCCGAGGCAGCACAGACGCTCGATCGTCAGGCCCAGTGGCTCGCTCGCTATCCGAACTATTCCATCACGGTCGAAGGTCATGCCGACGAGACCGGTACTCGCGAGTACAACCTTGCTCTCGGCGCGCGCCGCGCTGCAGCAGCGAAAAGCTACCTCGCTTCGCGCGGCGTTCCCGCGAACCGCATGAAGACGATTTCCTACGGCAAGGAACGCCCGGTCGCTACCTGCGACAACGAGTCCTGCTGGTCGCAGAACCGCCGCGCTGTCACCGTGCTCAACGGCGCCGGTTCCTGATAGTCGAAAGACTGATCGAAATGCAAAAGGCGGCCTCGTGGCCGCCTTTACTTTTTTGACCACACTTTGGCCGAACTCCGTTGCTTTTTGAGAGTAATTGTAAAAATCTCCTGTTCGAGCCCTCCGGCCCGAAGAATCAATAGGACAGGAAGATCCATATGAGAAAACTTGTCGTGGCGAGCATGCTTTGTCTCGCTGCCGTTGTGGGCAGCGAGCGCGATGCTTCTGCCTTGTCATTGTTTGGAATCCATCTCGGAGGCCGCGATGCCTCCGCGCAATCGACTTCCGGCAATTCTCAAAGACAAGCGCAATACGGCCAGGCGCCGGTCATCAACGTTCAAAACAGCGATGCCGAAGTACGCCTGCAGCAGCTTGAAGACCAGATGCGCCAGCTGAACGGCCGCGTCGAGGAAATGAGCTATCAGCTGCTTCAGATGCAGGAGACGATCCGCAAGGCGCAGGAAGACAACGAATTCCGCTTCCAGCAGCTTGAAAAGCGCGGTGGCGGCGGTGCTGCTGCGCCGGCAGCCGGCGGCACGATGAAGAAGAGCGAAGCCGATGTACCCGCGCAGAGCAGCGGCGGTCAGCAGGACGATGTTGCCGGCGTTATCACCGATTCGCAGAATGGCAATGGCGCTTCACCGCGCGGCGGCGGCTCGGGCAAACCGCCGAGCGAGCTTGGCTCGATCCAGTTCGACCAGAGCGGCGGCCAGATCGGTTCCTCGATAACGGGGGCCAACAATGGTTCGGGTGCGCCGCCAAGTGCTGGTTCCGGCACGCAGACGGCTTCGCTCGGCAGCGAGAACGATCAATATAGGGCGGCTTATGGCCACGTCCTGTCCGGCGACTATAGCGTCGCCGAACAGGAGTTCCGCCAATATCTCGACAGCTATCCGAGCAGTTCGCGGGCTGCGGACGCGAATTTTTGGCTCGGCGAAGCGCTTTATTCGCAAGGCAAGTATAATGAGGCCGCCAAGACTTTTCTGAATGCGCATCAGAAATATAGCACGTCAGAAAAGGCGCCCGAGATGCTCCTGAAGCTCGGCATGTCGCTTGCGGCACTCGACAACAAGGATACGGCCTGCGCCACGCTTCGCGAGGTGGGCAAGCGTTATCCGAAGGCCTCCAAGGCGGTGACTGGCAAGGTTGCCAGCGAAGAGAAGCGGCTTGCCTGCTGATTGCCATGTCGAGTGACGCTGTGACCGGCGGTGCCACAGCTCTCATGCCTGAACGCGCCTTAAGCGAATTTCTGCATTCTCTCTCGAAGCCTGCTCATATTCTGGTCGCCGTTTCGGGCGGCAGCGATTCCACCGGGCTTTTGATCGCCCTTGCCGAGCGGCTGAAATCTCATCCTCACGAAGATATTACCCTTACCGCGGCAACCATCGATCATGGATTGCGCGCTGCGGCAGCGGACGAAGCGCTGGAGGTCGCCGCACTCTGCGCTTCGCGCGGAATTTCCCATTTTGTTCGACGCTGGGAGGGGGAAAAGCCCGAGACCGGCATCATGGCTGCAGCGCGCGAGGCGCGCTACGCATTGCTTGCGGACCTAGCCTCCGACATCTCAGCCGATGTGATCGTGACAGCTCATACGCTCGATGATCAGCATGAGACGATGGCCATGCGCAGCGCGCGCCGTGGGCAGGACGGCCACGGCACAGGTATTGCCGACGCGGTGTTGTTTGACGGGCGGATCTGGATCGTGAGGCCGTTTCTCGCCTGTCGGCGGGCGGATATCAGGGCCTTTCTCGCGGTGCATGGCGTTTCCTGGCTCGATGACCCGAGCAACGAAGACATGAAGTACGAGCGCGTACGCACGCGCATGAATCTTGCGAGCGAGCCGGCGACCGAACCGCCGGCAGATGGTGCCGCCGATCGTGCCGCACTTTCCAGGCGAGCGGCCGCATGGCTGGACGCGCATGTCGCAATCCACGCGAATGCGCTCTGCGTCATAGATCGATCCGCTCTCTCGGCCAATGAGGCGGTCGTTGCCTATGCCCTGTCTTATCTAGCCGCCGCCTTCGGCGGCAGACCCTATGCGCCGGGCCGAGCGCAGATGGAACGCGTTCTCGAATTTGTGAACGGGGCGAATCCGGGCCGGCGTACGGCCGGAGGAGTGGTCTTCGACCTGCGCCGCAATGCGCTCTACCTTATGCGAGAAAGCCGCAACATCACTCCAATTTCCGTTTCTCCTGGCGAGAAAGGCAATTGGGATGGCCGCTTTGAAATAGAGAATTCCGGCCCGACGGCCGTCTGCATCAGTGCCTGCGGAACGGAAAATGCGGCGATTTTTCCACAGACTCTGCCAAAAGGTGTGGTGCAGCGCGCCCGGGCAGCGATGCCATTGGTTGTGGCGCAAGATGGGGCAGGGACGACAAAGGTTGCGCTTCGGCCCCATCTTGCGCCCTTCGACCGCTTTTTGACACGATTCGATCTCACATTTGCCGATCACCTATCGGTCGCTTTTGGACGCGAAGCCTATAGGCGGCTGCCGCTTTCGGTCCTATAGACGGAAAAAACATGCGGTAATGCGGTTTGCCTTGGCAACGGCTTGGCGCAACCCTATGTTAGGGATCAAGTAATGCCGTCGCTTAAGCGGCGGAAGTTTCAGTGCTGGGGAGTTCGATGAACCCTAATTTTCGTAATTTCGCTCTGTGGGCAATCATAGCTCTGCTATTGATTGCCCTGTTCAGCATGTTTCAGAACGCGCCGGCACAAACAGGCTCCAGGGAAATACCGTATTCGCAGTTCCTTCGGGAAGTTGATTCCGGCCGGGTTCGTGACGTGACCGTCACGGGCAACCGCGTCGTCGGCAGCTATGTCGAAAACGGCACGCCCTTCCAGACCTATGCTCCGGTCATCGATGACAGCCTGCTTGAACGCCTGCAGACCAAGAACGTCAACATCGTCGCCCGTCCGGAATCGGATGGTTCCTCGAGCTTCCTGAGCTATCTCGGCACGCTGCTGCCGATGCTCCTGATTCTCGGCGTCTGGCTGTTCTTCATGCGTCAGATGCAGGGCGGCTCGCGCGGCGCCATGGGCTTTGGCAAGTCGAAGGCAAAGCTTTTGACGGAAGCGCACGGCCGCGTCACTTTCGATGATGTCGCCGGTGTCGATGAAGCCAAGCAGGATCTGGAAGAAATCGTCGAATTCCTGCGCGATCCGCAGAAATTCCAGCGCCTCGGCGGCCGTATCCCGCGCGGCGTTCTGCTTGTTGGCCCTCCCGGTACCGGTAAGACGCTTCTGGCGCGCGCCATCGCCGGCGAAGCCAATGTGCCGTTCTTCACCATTTCCGGTTCCGACTTCGTCGAAATGTTCGTCGGCGTCGGCGCAAGCCGTGTCCGCGACATGTTCGAGCAGGCAAAGAAGAATGCGCCCTGCATCATCTTCATCGACGAAATCGACGCCGTCGGCCGCCATCGTGGCGCCGGTCTCGGCGGCGGTAACGACGAACGCGAACAGACGCTCAACCAGTTGCTGGTCGAGATGGACGGTTTCGAGGCCAATGAAGGCATCATCCTGATCGCCGCGACGAACCGTCCCGACGTTCTCGACCCGGCGCTGCTGCGTCCGGGTCGTTTCGACCGCCAGGTCGTCGTGCCGAACCCGGATATCGTCGGGCGCGAGCGCATCCTCAAGGTTCATGCGCGCAATGTGCCGCTGGCTCCGAACGTCGATCTCAAGACGCTTGCCCGCGGTACGCCAGGCTTCTCCGGTGCCGACCTCATGAACCTCGTCAACGAAGCCGCCCTCATGGCCGCCCGCCGCAACAAGCGCCTGGTGACGATGCAGGAATTCGAAGACGCCAAGGACAAGATCATGATGGGCGCCGAGCGCCGCTCTTCGGCCATGACCGAGGCGGAAAAGAAGCTCACCGCCTATCACGAAGCCGGTCATGCGATCACGGCGCTGAAGGTTGCCGTCGCTGATCCGCTGCACAAGGCGACGATCATCCCGCGCGGCCGCGCGCTCGGCATGGTCATGCAGTTGCCGGAAGGTGACCGCTACTCCATGAGCTATACGTGGATGGTGTCGCGCCTCTGCATCATGATGGGTGGCCGCGTTGCCGAAGAATTGACCTTCGGCAAGGAGAACATCACCTCGGGTGCATCTTCGGATATCGAGCAAGCTACCAAGCTTGCCCGCGCCATGGTCACGCAATGGGGCTTCTCCGATCAGCTTGGTCAGGTCGCCTACGGCGAGAACCAGCAGGAAGTGTTCCTCGGCCACTCGGTTTCGCAGTCGAAGAACGTGTCCGAGGCGACCGCGCAGACGATCGACAACGAAGTCCGCCGTCTGATCGATCAGGCCTATCAACAGGCCAAGGATATCCTTACGGAGCATCACGATGGCTTCGTAGCGATCGCCGAAGGCTTGCTTGAATACGAGACGTTGACGGGCGAGGAGATCAAGGCCCTGCTTCGTGGCGAGAAGCCGGCACGTGATCTCGGTGACGATACACCGCCGAGCCGCGGTTCGGCCGTTCCGAAGACCGGCACCAAGAAGGACGGCTCGCTCGGTGCCAAGGGTGATGAGCCTGAAGGCGGTTTCGAGCCGCAGCCACGCTAAGGGCTCAAGGTATTCAATATTGGTTGAGAGGCCAGCCACCTGTTCCAGGTGGCTGGCCTTTTGCTTAGGAGATGGCAGAAGGCGGTAACTCTTCTGATGTTGACCGGCGCCTATGGCAACCGCCGGGTCGGGCAAAGTAATGCGAACGCAGTAGGCTGTGAATTGGACTATTGTCGGTCTCGACCTGGTGCAGTTTTTTAGTGCTTATTAATGGTAACGCGTTGTAATAGGCGTTCTCGGTAATTTAAGTGCCGAGTTTTACAATCTGTGGCATGAGCCACAAGCATCGATGTTTGCAGTGTCGCTTGCCTTGGAGCGGCGATATCGATGCCGCTGCAGTCCCAGTGAGGATGCGGCAACGACAGGAGTGCATATGAAACGTCGTTATTTCGGAACTGACGGAATTCGCGGTCAATCCAACATCTATCCGATGACGCCGGATCTTGCCATGCGCGTAGGTATCGCTGCCGGCACGATCTTCCATCGAGGCAGTCATCGCCATCGTGTCGTCATCGGCAAGGACACGCGCCTTTCCGGCTATATGCTGGAAAATGCCATGGTGGCGGGCTTCACCGCGGCCGGTGTCGATGCCTTCGTTCTCGGCCCGATCCCGACGCCTGCTGTCGCCATGCTGACGCGCTCGCTGCGCGCCGATATCGGTGTCATGATTTCGGCCTCGCATAACCCTTATGAAGACAACGGCATCAAGCTTTTCGGCCCGGATGGCTACAAGCTCTCCGACGATCTGGAAATGAAGATCGAGGACATGCTCGACAAGGACATGTCGGAGCATCTTGCCAAGTCTGAGAATATCGGCCGCGCCAAGCGTATCGACGGCGTGCATGACCGCTATATCGAGCATGCCAAGCGCACGTTGCCGCGCGACGTGACGCTGCAGGGACTGCGGATCGCCATCGATTGCGCCAATGGCGCTGCCTACAAGGTCGCCCCAGCAGCTCTTTGGGAGCTTGGCGCTGATGTTGTGACCATCGGCAACGAACCGAACGGCACGAATATCAATCTGAATTGCGGCTCCACCAGCCCTATCGCCCTGCAGAAGAAGGTGGACGAAGTGCGCGCCGATATCGGCATTGCACTGGACGGGGATGCCGACCGCGTCATCATCGTGGATGAAACCGGCACGATCATCGATGGCGACCAGCTCATGGCCGTCATTGCCGAAAGCTGGGCCGATAGCCAGACGTTGCGCGGCAACGGTATCGTTGCGACGGTCATGTCAAATCTCGGCCTGGAGCGCTTCCTGGATGATCGTGGCATGTCGCTTGCGCGTACGGCCGTCGGCGATCGGTACGTCGTCGAGCATATGCGCCAGCATGATTACAATGTCGGCGGCGAGCAGTCCGGTCACATCGTATTGTCCGACTATGGCACGACGGGCGACGGTCTCGTTGCTGCGCTGCAGATCCTTGCTGCGGTGAAACGTACGGGCAAGCCGGTCAGCGAAGTCTGTCGCCGTTTCGAGCCGGTGCCACAGTTGCTGCGCAATGTCCGTATTTCCGGCGGCAAGCCGCTGGAGGACATTCAGGTGCGACAGGCAATTGCAGATGCAGAAAGCGAGCTTTCCCGTAACGGTCGCCTGGTGATCCGCCCATCCGGCACCGAGCCTTTGATCCGCGTCATGGCGGAAGGCGACGATCGTGGTCAGATCGAGCGTATTGTCGGCGGGTTGATCGACGTGATTTCGAGCGTGCGTTCGGCTGCCTGACCAAACGAAAGAAGTAATTCTGGAATAATACTATAGCCGCCTCATCGAGGCGGCTATAGTGTTTGCAGCTCAAGAATGACGGTCAGCCTACTGGAACATTTCTCCAGGATAGGCGCCCCAAAGCTTTTCCTGCCTGACATAGCCTTTGGCGGAATGCTCTCTGACCGAAACTCGGCACCATGTTCCAGTGCAGGATTGCAGCGAAACCAGCACGCGCGGCTGCAGTTCCGCGATTGCCCTGGCGGCGAGATTCGGGTCGATGCGCAGCATGGCATTCTTCGTCAGCCAGGGGGCGATTACGGCCGTACGTGTTCCAGAGAGCAAGGCGCTGTGCATCCAGCCGGTCACTCCGGTATCATCGCGGACCTGTCGCCAATGGCCGTATTCGTCGATGATTTCCAAGGGAAGACCCGGCTTTGTATAGATCCATTTCGTGGCATAGATCGTCGACGGCCCGACGCGCATGCGCGCCTTTTGGGCTCGGAGCGAAACATAACGGGGGATCGGCAAGCCCGTCTCGCGCCCCTTGTTCCACGCAGTGGCCGTGGCGGCTACCGGTTTGACAGGCATCGCGCCTGCCAGGGCGGTGGAGCTCAGGAAGATAAGAGCAAGGCCCAGGCCGGCCAATATTGTTCGACGGTAAGTCAACGACTTCCTCCTGAGTTATCTCCCGGCTGAAGTACTGTAATGGTTCGATTCTTGCCAATTGGTTTAGAGAGCCGTGCTTCGGTTCATGCCCAGACACAGCGCTTTTGCGATGAAATGAAGGAAGCAGATAGTCGTATCCCATTCTCTTTATTTAAAAATCAACGTTCTCTAATATATAAAATAAAGTATAATTCCTGAATAAACAGGGTAAATATTCGTAGTTAATCAGGTTTTAACTCCTTTTCATCATTATCCCTGTCATGTCTTTTTAATTGGCAAGCATTTGCTGTGCCAAGGGCAAGAAATTTGGAGCCAAAGCCATGATGAAAACCCTGATGGGGGCACTTGCCACTTTGCTTGTCGGCACGTCGGCCTTTTCTGCTGATCTTTATACACCGGAACCGGTCCAGCCGGCGCCGGAAGTGACCGTTGCCCAATCCAGCGGCTGGTATCTGCGCGGCGATGTCGGCTATGCCTTCACCAACCTGCGCGGTGCCAACTACTTCCAGGGCTCCAACTCCAGCCTCGTTGATTTCGATCGCGCGAAGCTCGATGGCAATGTCACGCTCGGTGGTGGTGTCGGTTACCAGATCAACAATTACCTGCGCACGGACTTGACGCTCGACTATCTTTTCAAGTCCGACTTCAAGGGCTCCACGAAGGGCGATTGCGGTGCCTGCGGCCCGGGCTTTACTCCGACTGCGGCAACCTCGCGCGACCTTGCCTCGCTGACGGCCTACAGCTTGCTTGCCAACGCTTATGTCGATCTCGGCACCTACGGCATCTTCACCCCCTATGTCGGCGGTGGTCTCGGCGGTACCTACGTCAAGTGGAGCAACCTGAAGAACACTTCCTGCTCTGATGCGAACCCGGATTCCTGCGACGGAACGGTCACGCACAACGGCCGCGGCAGCTGGCGCTTCACCTATGCGCTGATGGCCGGTACAGCCATCGACCTGACCTGTAATCTCAAGGCCGATGTCGGCTATCGCTATCGCCACGTCCAGGGCGGCGACATGTTCGGTTACAATGAGAATGGCGGTCCGGGTTACGACAAGGGTCTGAACCTGCACGAAGCCCGCATCGGTGCCCGCTACACCTTCGGCGGCTGCCAGACCGCAAGCTATATGCCGCCGGCCGATATCCCGGTTCAGCCGCCTGTCTACAAGTGAGCAATATCCATTCCACGTTACTGAAAAGCCGCCCGGTTTCTCTCGGGCGGCTTTTTCTTTTCCCATTCCGTTAAGTAATTCTCCGCCACCTTAAAGCTTCATTAACCATGAATTCCCTATGGTTAATGAAATGAGAATGGCGGCTTCCCGACATCGGGTCCTCTTTTGAGGGATATCGCAAGGAAGCGCAGGCCAGCCGATTCGACGCACGGGCGTCACAGCCCGAGGATGGAAGGCGAGGGGTAATGATCCGTTTTGATGCTTTGGCGCTGGCCGCAGCGATGGCAAGCGCATCGGCGGGTATTGCCTTTGCGGCCGATGCAACACCGCCGGAAATCAAGATGCCGGAGGTCAGCGTCAAGGATGCCAAGGGATGGTATGTGCGCGGCGATGTTGGCTATACGGTCAACGCCAGCCGCACGGATACGAGATTTCGTGCCTATAATCCTGCCAGCAGCGATTACAGCTCGAACAGCTTCGATTCGACGCGCTTTGGCGGCGATTTTTCCGGTAGCCTCGGTGTCGGTTATCAGTTCAATGATCTGTTTCGTGCCGATGTCGCCGGCGATTTCTTCAGCGGTGATTTCGACGGCCGCATTTCGAGCAATTCGCCTTGTTCTGGCGGGCCTGGCGGCACGGGCTGCTCCACGAAGGCACATTCATCCTTCAGGGCCGGGAGCCTGATGGTCAACGGCTATGTCGATCTCGGGACCCTGGCGGGTTTCACACCCTATGTCGGTGCCGGTCTCGGTGCCACGCGGGTTTCCTGGAGCAACGTCAATACCATCGGTTCGTGCTCCGACGGCGCATCGAGCTGCGGCGGTGCTGCGTCGGTCAGCGCACGCTATTCCGGTGACAGCGACTGGCGCCTGACCTATGCCCTGATGGCGGGTGTCGCCTATGAGGTCGCGCCGAACGTCAAGGTCGATCTCGGCTATCGCTTCTCCCATATCGCCGGCGGCGAGATGTTTGGCGGTTCGGCGGCCAGCACCGGCGGCACCACAGGGCGCGACGGCGCGCTGTCGCGCCATGAAATTCGCGTCGGCTTGCGGATCACCACCTGGTGAGGCCCGATGCCTACGGCGTCGCCAGCACGTAGGCGATGCGCCGAAAGAAATCCAGGGTTCGGAAGATATGGGCGGGAATGCGCTGCCAGGCGGGGGATTTGGCGGCGCGGTAGTCTCGACGCCAGCCGATCATGGTCGTTCTCTGCAGCCGGCTGAAACCGGCAATATTCGTGCGTGTGCTGACGATTGATATCTGCATATCCCAGCCTCGCTCCACGGCGACATCCCAGGGCAGCGACATGATTGCCAGCGATCTTACGATCTTTTCTGCGGCCTCACGCGTGACGAGATAGCAGGCTGTCGAGCCTTGCGGGCCGAAGAGGCAGCGACCGACGATATCTCCCTTCGCGCTGCGCGTCAGGGGGCGGAAACCATTCCAGCGATGATTGACGAGTTTGATCAGGCCGGCCGTGGGTGCGGCTGTCTTTGCCGCCATGGCGCGGGCCAGGAACTCGGTGTCGAGGGCAACATCGTCCTCGATGACGATGGCCATCTCGTCGCCGCTCGCCAGAAATCGCTGCAGCGCCAGCAGATGGCTGCGGTAGCAGCCATACTCGCCGGGCAGGATGGTGCGGCCGTGCCGGCGCTGGAAGCGATCGTGGTCGACATCGATCCATTGATCGCGCGGGATGAGGGCGCCGTCGACGCCGTCAACGCGCTCGAATCGAAAGCCGAACTCATCACTCTGTCGCTGGATCTCCGTCAGCCGTTCCGCTGCCCGGTCGATATTGATAAGATAGACCTGCATGGTCTGTGCAGGCGTGAAAGAGGTTTCGGCGAGTGCAGTAAGAGACATCGAGCACACTTATCATTTCCATCGGCGCAAATCAGCAGGCACCGAGCCTTATATGTTTACGCATCGGCACAGAAACCAGCTTTTGTGAGGCTAATTTTGGCCTAGTTCCATTGCGCGTGCCTTGCATCCCATCAAAACTTTCGCACGAATTCGTGATGAGGGCATCTGCAATTTTTGCTATTGCGCTCTTCGGCAGCTTCCAATATATCCGGCGGCGGGACACTCCTCCCCAACGAGGAGCTTTCTATCTGAGAGGATAGCATCATGACTAAGCTCGCCAAGCCGGACAACCGTCCGAATAATACTCATTTCTCTTCTGGTCCATGCTCGAAGCGTCCCGGTTGGACGCTTAACGCTCTTTCCGACGCGGCCCTTGGCCGTTCGCACCGCGCGAAGGTCGGCAAGGCAAAGCTGAAGCAGGCCATTGATCTTACCCGCGAAATTCTGGAAGTGCCGGCGGATTACCGCATTGGCATCGTCCCGGCTTCCGACACCGGTGCTGTCGAAATGGCACTTTGGTCGCTGCTCGGCGAACGCGGCGTCGACATGCTTGCCTGGGAAAGCTTCGGCGCAGGCTGGGTGACCGATGTCGTCAAGCAGCTGAAGCTCAAGGACGTTCGCAAGCTTGAAGCCGGCTACGGCGAGCTTCCTGATCTTTCCACGATCGATTTTGATCGTGACGTGGTCTTCACCTGGAACGGCACCACTTCCGGTGTCCGCGTTCCGAACGGCGATTTCATCCCTGCCGACCGCAAGGGCCTGACGATCTGCGACGCAACCTCGGCCGCCTTCGCTCAGAAGCTCGATTTTGCCAAGCTCGACGTCGTCACCTTCTCCTGGCAGAAGGTTCTGGGCGGCGAGGGCGCACATGGCGTCATCATTCTGTCGCCGCGCGCCGTCGAGCGTCTGACCACCTACGTCCCGGCCTGGCCGTTGCCGAAGATCTTCCGCATGACCAGCGGTGGCAAGCTGATCGAAGGTATCTTCACCGGTGAGACGATCAACACGCCTTCGATGCTCTGCGTTGAAGACTATATCGACGCTCTGCTCTGGGCGAAGGATCTCGGCGGCCTGAAGGCGCTGATCGGCCGCGCCGATGCCAATGCCAAGGTCATCCACGACTTTGTTGCCGCCAATGACTGGATTGCCAATCTCGCCGTCAAGGCCGAGACGGAATCGAACACCTCTGTCTGCCTGAAGATCGTCGACAAGGATGTCGTCGCTCTCGATGCCGATGGTCAGGCGAATTTCGCCAAGGGTCTGGTTGCGCTCCTCGAAAAGGAAGCGGTTGCTTTCGATGTCGGCCACTATCGCGACGCGCCGTCCGGCCTGCGTATCTGGGCAGGTGCGACGATCGAAGCTTCCGACATGCAGAAGCTGATGCCTTGGCTCGCCTGGGCGTTCGAAACGCAGAAGGCGACGCTCTCCCAGGCTGCTGCCTGAGGTTTGAAGCGTTTATGGCTCCGCCCCGGCGGCGGAGCCCAGCATCCCGAAATTCTTGTTGTTTTCACGTAATTCCGACCGGAAAGCTGTTTCGCATTTTTCGTGGAATTGCTCGTCTTAGCTGACCCATTTCAGGAGGCCTCCATGGCACCTCGCGTTCTCGTATCCGACGAACTGTCGGAAACCGCCGTCCAGATCTTCCGTGATCGCGGCGTCGAAGTCGATTTCCAGCCGCAGCTTGGCAAGGACAAAGACAAGCTGTTCGAAATCATCGGTAATTATGACGGTCTCGCCATCCGTTCCGCCACCAAGGTGACGGAGAAGATCATCGAAGCGGCGAAGAACCTCAAGGTCGTTGGCCGCGCCGGCATCGGCGTTGACAATGTCGATATTCCGGCCGCTTCACGCCGCGGTATCATCGTCATGAACACGCCGTTCGGTAACTCGATCACGACGGCCGAGCACGCCATCGCTCTGATGTTCGCCGTTGCCCGCCAGCTTCCGTCTGCCGATGCCTCCACCCAGGCCGGCAAGTGGGAAAAGTCGAAGTTCATGGGTGTTGAAATCACCGGCAAGACGCTCGGGATCATCGGCGCCGGCAATATTGGCACCATTGTCATTGCCCGCGCCCTCGGCCTGAAGATGCACGTTCTTGCTTACGACCCCTTCCTGTCGAAGGAGCGCGCCGAGGAAATGGGCGTCACCAAGGTCGAACTCGACGAGCTTTTCGCCCGCGCCGACTTCATCACGCTGCACGTGCCGCTGACCGACAAGACCCGCAACATTATCGACGCCACTGCGATCGCCAAGATGAAGCAGGGTGTCCGCATCATCAACTGCGCCCGTGGTGGACTGGTCGATGAGGCAGCCCTTGCTGCCGCCATCAAGTCGGGTCATGTCGCCGGCGCTGCTTTCGACGTCTTCGAAGTGGAGCCTGCCAAGGAAAGCCCGCTGTTCGGCCTGCCGAACGTCGTCTGCACGCCGCATCTCGGTGCTTCCACGACCGAAGCGCAGGAAAACGTCGCTCTGCAGGTCGCCGAGCAGATGGCCGACTACCTCGTCAAGGGCGCGGTTTCGAACGCCATCAACATGCCCTCGATCACCGCTGAAGAAGCGCCGATCCTGAAGCCCTTCATCAAGCTTGCCGATGTTCTCGGCGCCTTTGTCGGTCAGGTCACGGACGATCCGATCAAGGAAATCGAGATCCTTTATGATGGCGTCACCGCCGGTATGAATACGAAGGCTCTCACGAGCGCCTTGCTCGCCGGCCTGATCCGCAATCAGGTTGCCGACGTCAACATGGTTTCGGCGCCGATCATGATCAAGGAAAAGGGCATCGTGCTCGCCGAAGTCAAGCGCGACAAGACCGGCGTCTATGACGGCTATATCAAGCTGACGGTCACTACCGACAGTATGACGCGCTCCGTTGCCGGTACTGTCTTCTCGGACGGCAAGCCGCGTTTCATCCAGATCAAGGGCATCAACCTCGATGCCGATGTCGGCAACCACATGGTCTATATCGCCAATACCGACGTTCCCGGCATGATCGGCTTCATCGGCACGACGCTTGGCTCAGCCGGCGTCAACATCGCGAATTTCCAGCTCGGCCGCGACAAGCAGGGCGGTGATGCCATCGCGCTTCTCTATGTCGACGGCCCGATCAGCGATGATGTGCTTGCCAAGCTGACGGCGCATCACGCGATCCGGCAGGCCAAGCCGCTGGTCTTTGCGGTCGACTGACCTGCCTGTTCCGAGGGGCGGTTGAGCTATCCAGTTTGCTCCTCCCAAGAGCCAAACCCGAAACCCGGCGCGACGCGAGTTGCGCCGGGTTTCCTTTGTGATTGCAAGGGTTGTGGATAAGCTGGGCGGATAGGCTATCGAGCTTCGCCAAACGAGCCTATCTCTTTGCCATGGAGGCATTGCGGAAGACTATTCTCGGGGAAGGGATGGGCACGCCGATCGAATGGCTGGCAAAGCCTGCCTCCGTGGCGATCGTGCTGTTTGCCCGCGCCATCACCGCCGTTCGGGCGATCTGGCCGGAGAGCGGCATGCGCACCCGCCGTTGCGTCTATTTCGCCAACCATTCCAGCCATGGTGATTTCATCCTGATCTGGACTGTCCTGCCGCCGCGTTTGCGCCGGCGTGTCCGGCCGGTAGCGGGCGCCGATTACTGGCTGAAATCGCCGCTGAACAGCTTCATCGGGCGCGATGTCTTCAATGCCGTGCTGATCGAGAGGGATCGCGAGGCACGCAAGGAGGACCCGGTCACGCAGATGACGCAGGCGCTCGATGCCGGTTCGTCGCTGATCCTGTTTCCGGAAGGCACCCGCAATCTCACCGACCAGCCGCTGCAGCCGTTTAAGAGCGGACTCTTTCATCTCGCCCAGGCGCGTCCGGATATCGATCTCGTTCCCGTCTGGATCGACAATCTCAACCGCGTCATGCCCAAGGGCGAGTTCGTGCCGATTCCGCTGATCTGCACCGTGACCTTCGGTGAGGGGCTGCATATCGGCGAGGCCGAGGAGAAGGCGGATTTCCTGAAGAGAGCCGAAGCGGCGCTGCTGGCGCTTGCGCCCAAGCGGGCGGGAGACTGAGCATGGAGGCAGCCAGCGCCGATCTCATTCATCTCGTCCTTGGCATTTTCGGCGTTCTGATCATCGCCTCGATCATCGGCTATGTGCTGCAACAGCGCCTTTCGCCGGACGGATCGAACGCCGCGATCGAAAATCTGAATGCACGCATCAAGGCCTGGTGGGTGATGGTGGTGCTGATCGGCATCGCCTTCATTGCCGGGCGTGCCGGCGTCATCCTGCTCTTTGCCTTCTGCTCCTTTGCGGCGTTGCGGGAGTTCGTGACGCTGATCAACACGAAGCGGGCGGACCATTGGGCGCTCGCCGCTGCCTTCTTCGTCGCGCTGCCGGTGCAATATTACCTGCTCTGGGCCGAGCAATACGGCATCTATTCGATCTTCATTCCGGTCTACGCCTTCCTCTTCATGCCGATCATCGCCGTGCTGCGCGGCGACACCGAGCGCTTTCTGGTGCGGATTGCCGAGGTGCAATGGGCGCTGATGATCTGCGTCTTCTGCGCCTCGCATGTGCCGGCGCTACTCACCCTGCATATTCCCGGCTATGAAGGCCGCAACGTGCTGCTGATCGCCTTCCTGGTGATCGTTGTCCAGCTCAGCGACGTCCTGCAATATGTCTGGGGCAAGCTCTTCGGGAAAACGAAGATTGCACCGCGGCTGTCGCCATCGAAGACGGTGGAGGGTTTTGTCGGCGGCGTCATCAGCGCCTCTTTGATCGGGGCGGCGCTCTGGTGGGTGACGCCGTTCACGCCGCTGCAGGCCGGTCTGCTCGCCTTCGTCATCACGCTCATGGGCTTTTTCGGCGGGCTCGTGATGTCAGCGATCAAGCGAGATCGCGGCGTCAAGGATTGGGGCCATCTCATCGAGGGGCATGGCGGGTTGATCGACCGGCTGGACTCGGTCGTCTTCTCCGCGCCGATCTTCTTTCATCTCGTGCGCTACTGGTGGTCGCTGTCATGAGCGGAAAGCTGAAAGCGCTTGCCGGCAGCAGCATCGTGCATGTGCTTTTCGCCTTCCTCGCCATGGGCGGCTGGGCCGTCTTTGCCAATCGCATGCACCCGATGCCGCGGCCGCTGATTGCGGGTTTCGTGCAAGGCGTGCTTTCAGGCTGCTTGACGCTGTTTCTGAAATCCGTGGTCGAAGCTTTGTCGCGGCGATTCAGCGGCCTTACACGCCTTTGGGCGCCGCCGCTGATCGCCTGTCTGGGCTCGGCAACCATCCTGATCGTCATCCATGCGCTGAGCGGCACGCCGGAAATCCTGAGGACCATCGCCGTGCCGTTGCTGGTCTCTTCCAGCTATGCGGCGATCTATAATTATTCGATATCGAGCGGAAGGCTGCGAAACCATGAGAGGTGAGGGGCCATGACAGACGAGGGCCAGGCAGGCAAGGGAACCGGCGACAGGCGGCCGCTGGCGAGCCGCAACACGCGATGGGCTCAGACGCTGGCGCGGCGCATGACTATGCTTTCAGTAACGCCGAACCAGATATCGCAGGCGAGCATGGCCATGGCGGCGCTGGCGGGAGCCTCGTTCTGGCTCTCCGGCGTGGCCGGCAGTTCGGGTACGCGAGTGGCCTTGCTGATCCTTGCGGCCTTGTTCTGCCAGTTGCGCCTGCTCTGCAACCTGCTTGATGGCATGGTGGCGGTTGAGGGCGGTAAGGGCGAGGCCGACGGGCCGTTCTGGAACGAGTTTCCGGATCGCGTCGCCGATATCCTCATTTTTGCCGGTATCGGCTATGGCATCGCAATGCCGGGGCTCGGCTGGGCTGCCGCCGCTCTTGCGGTGCTAACGGCCTATGTCCGCGAACTCGGGCGTGCCACCGGCAACCCCAGCGATTTCGGTGGCCCGATGGCGAAGCAGCATCGCATGGCGGTCGCGACGGCGGCGGCTTTGCTCTCGATCGTCGAGGCGCTGTGGAGCGGCGGCAGCTGGGTTTTGACCATCGCGCTCTGGGTCGTTGCCGTCGGATCTGCCGTCACGGTCTTGCGGCGCGCCGGCAATCTGATCGGACATTTGAAGGCAAAGGGATGATTCGCGATTTCGCCCGCCCCTTGCATGGGATGGCAATCCTTTCTATATCCGTCCACAATTGAGGCTGGCCGTAAACAGCGGCCGAAGGCCCCGTATGATGAAAATTCGCCGCTTTTGCATGGCATGCGGCGGTCAGAAGCATGATCCCGAAAAGTGTGCAGCGGTTTTTGGATCAGATCATGCGAAATCAAATCGTGAGAGCGTGAAGACTTCTCGAAAAAAGTCATCCCGCTCGGCAGCATCGAAGATCGTTCAAGACTGGCGGCAACGACCGTGAATACACTGGATTTTGACAAGAGGCCGGAAGATACCCGCGTCGTCGTCGCCATGTCGGGCGGTGTCGACAGCTCCGTCGTTGCCGGCATTTTGAAGCGACAGGGCTATGATGTGCTCGGCATCACGCTGCAGCTCTATGACCATGGCGCGGCCGTGCATCGCGCCGGCTCCTGTTGCGCCGGCCAGGATATCGACGATGCCCGCCGCGTCTGCGAGACGCTCGGCATCCCGCATTACGTGCTCGACTACGAAAAGCGCTTCCGCGAAACGGTGATCAATCCTTTCGCCGAAAGCTATGTGGCCGGCGAAACGCCGATCCCCTGCGTCGCCTGCAACCAGACCGTCAAGTTCGCCGATCTCCTCGCGACCGCGAAGGAACTGGGCGCCGATGCGCTGGCGACTGGCCATTACATTCGTTCGCGCCCGAATCCATCCGCCGGCAATCCCGTCCGCCGCGCGCTCTATCGCCCGGCCGATGCCGATCGCGACCAGAGCTATTTCCTCTTTGCCACGACGCAGGAGCAGATCGATTATCTGCGCTTTCCGCTCGGCGGCATGCCGAAGGCAGAGACCCGCGCGCTTGCCGAGGAGATGGGCCTCGTCGTCGCCAAGAAGGCCGACAGCCAGGACATCTGTTTCGTGCCGCAGGGCAAATATTCCGACGTGATCGCCAAGCTGAAGCCGAATGCGGCGCTGGCCGGCGAGATCGTCCATCTCGACGGTCGCGTGCTCGGCCAGCACGAAGGCATCCTGCATTATACGATCGGCCAGCGCCGCGGCATCGGTGTTGCCACAGGCGAGCCGCTCTATGTCGTCTATCTCGACGCCCGCTCGCGCCGCGTCATCGTCGGTCCGAAGGAAGCGCTGGAAACGCATCGCGTCTATCTGCGCGACGTGAACTGGCTGGGTGACGAGCGGTTGTTGCAGGCGGCTTCCGGCGAGGGCTTTGCCTGCTTTGCCAAGGTACGCTCGACCCGCGCGCCGTCCCCGGCCGTGCTGCATGCTGACGCCAGCGGCATCTATGTCGATCTCACGGTCGGCGAGGCCGGTGTCGCGCCTGGCCAGGCCTGCGCGCTTTATTCGGCACCCGGTGACGACGCCCGCGTCTACGGCGGCGGTTTCATCGAGCGCTCGGAACGCGAGCCGATGGCAGAGGCTTCTCTGAAGGCACTACTGGCAAGCCCGGTCGCGGCTTGAAGGGCGGATCATCTTGGTTTGGAGAAACCACTGATTTTTCCAAATCATCCGCTTGACACCAAGCCGAACCGCACCTTATAAGCCGCTCAACCGACGGGCTAGTGCTTTCGAGTGACGGTTCGTTTGACCTTTGCATTTGATGTTCAACATCAAGTGTGGCATGGCGGAGTAGCTCAGTAGGTCAGAGCAGAGGAATCATAATCCTTGTGTCGGGGGTTCAAATCCCTCCTCCGCTACCATATTTTCCTAATGAAATCAAATGCTTACCTCATTTGCTGGGTAGGCCGCCGGCTATTTTCTGTTGTGCCTTGCCGAGCGCTATTTCCGTTGATTTTCACGCTTTTCGCCTTCATCTCCCGAAAGACGCTGCGCATCAGAAGCTCTTAGCGATCTGCATGGGTGCATTGGTCCGCGGGGAAGGCGGAAGGTAGACCACTTCAAACAATGGAGAGGACTGCATTCAAGAACCCGATGCTCCAATCCCCTTGGGGCCATCGAGACGGGCTACGTCGTCATCCAAGGTTCGTACTGCCGCTGCCAAGGTTGCCAGTGCCGACATCATGAGGGCATGGTCCTGGCCCTCCTGGGATTGCGACTGGGACAGAGCAAGAGCTCGATCGTGAAGCTGCTGGCTGATTGTATCAAGATCGATAGTGTCTTGGTTCATAGCCGTCTCCTTCACAAACCAATTCGGCAGAGCGCCATATGCTTGGGAATGCACGGTGCGGCTTATTTGTTCCGGACGAACTTGATCGAGAGGGCGGTGACTGTGATCCGGGATATCACCGACAAGTCCATATCGATCAGATTTGATTGATAGCTCTTCCGGCGTCCATGTTTTGCAGACGCCCATAAGTATTGGTCGGCGAGGGATGCCTTTACACGAACTCGACGCCCATACTGTTGATTTTTCGCCAGCGCACTGCGCAGGTCAATAATCTCTCGTCCGAAAGTTGCAGATTGAAGGCGTTGGGTGCGGCGAGAGGGTTTTCGATTTGGATCATGGCGCCGGTATCGGACAGGTTTCGGACGAGGCAATCGAAGACCGAATGGCCGTCGTTGAATATGATTTTCGCGCCGAGAAGCGTTCGCTTTCGGGTGGCTACCCGGCCTTCGGGTGAGAATGCCGTCATCGCGTCGGCTCCTTGGTTTGTATTTTTTACTAATATGGCATGTTCTAATATCGAAGACGTTAACGGGAAGCGACGAATTGAGCGCTTTCCGTCTGTCGGGGTGACGAAGGGGTTGGCCGATATCGGCATATTGCCGGCTGGATGAGGCGAGCGCAGCCCAGTGCATCGCACCACCATGTCTTCGGGAGGTTGTCCTCCCGGCGTCATCGCAGGCGGAATATCTCAGCAGAGCCGGATGAAGGCAGCCATTGGCGAACAAGTCGCCGTCAATTGCGTTGTATTTTCAAACGGCCAATGGAAATCCATGCAACATGTCTTGCAAGACGAAACACGCTCTGGCACCGTGCCCCCATAGGGGATCGGGATTTTCAATGAGACTGTTTTTGGCAGCGGCCACCATGCTGGTGATCGCCAATTCCGCGATGGCTGCAGACGATGCCGTGAGCAATGCGTTCCGGGTCTGCAAGATGATCGACAATACCGGCTTGTTTACCGCGCCGTGCCAGGTTTCCAGCCGGAGGTACGCCGTCATGGCGACCATAGATCTGCCGAGCGCCGATGCCAGAAAGGCCTGTGCGCAGATTACCGGCGTGGTTACGTCAAAAGGTCTTCATTTCCCCGGTGGAGAATGGACCGTGCAGATCAAGTCACCGACCAGCGGCGACAAGTCCATCGCATTTTGCAGATTGCCGAAATAGCCCGGTCAAGCCGAGGCGTTGAGTTCTTCTTCGGCATAGGCGAACTGCAGTTCCATCTGGACCGCATGCATGAAGAGGCCGGCTTGCCGCGAGATTTCGCCGTCTTCCATTCCCTGTTCGCGCAAGTTGTTGGCAAAGATTGCCATTTCCGAACGCCAGAAGCGGTTTGCCGCCTCGCCGTGTAGCTGCTGAAGGGCTGTGGCACACCGCCTGACATCACTGGTACGCCTGTCGGCCGGGAATGGTAGAAGCGACATATTCTCTCCGTCATCGGCAGGGCGAATCGCCTGCCTCTGTTGGCAAGATCGCCGGCACTCGTTCATAAAAAGTGAATAATGTCAGAGAGATCCCACGTGGCGCGGGAAGGATGGGGTGATTTCACTGCATTACAGATATGCCCGCTTCCCGTGCTGCCTTGATCAAGGCCTCTCTTACGGCTTCGGCGGGGACGGCGCCAAGCATCGCTTCGAGGCAGATCCGCACTGCCGCGACGTAGTCTTCGCCATTTGCCACCGGCCAATGTTCCAGCAGCAGCTCTGCAACCTGGTGCACCGAATTGACGCGGCGGGTTCCGCCGTTCTCTCCCATGACAAGTGTAACAGCTGGAAATGGTCGTAAAGTGTTTCGTTTCAAAACGCATTACCTCCGAAACGTTCATGCTTCGGTAACACTGCAAGAAGCGTTCCGGATCGAACGCTCTCTGGCAGGTATCATCGAGGCTGGTTTCGTCCCCTGTCGTCAGGCGAGCGGTCGCAGATCATTCGCTCCCGTAGCGGTCGCTCCAGCGCCGGATTATTGCACAAATCTCGTAGAGCTGGATGGGGTCTGCGTAAGCTTTGCAGGCACGCGGGCGTGGCGGCTTGATAGTCCTAGCCGAGCGGATTTTCATGACAAAGACGTCGGCTCTGCTCTCCGGAGCGGACGCCAATATTGAAGGAACCTGCGGCCCAGGGATGCTTCGCGCGTATGGGGATCGACAGCGGAGTCGATATCGCAAGGGCGATCTAATCCAGTACGCTGGCTTCGATACAGGCCTCGATGAACACCTTCCTGGCGTACTCGCAAAGAAAGGGGTCGGTCTCGGCTTCCAGGCAAAGGCTTCGGGCCGAATTATATTTTTCGCCTCTGACGGCCGGCCAGCGGAAAAGGAGGTGATTGCGGGCTTCCTTCGGGCTTCGGATTGCCTCCGGCATGCCATAGCCGATGCGCAGATAGACCGGCTCAGGCCAGCGACTGGCGCCGGCACTAAAGATCATTTTCATTTCGACGATGCTCCGACATTGCGACTGAAACTCCTGCCACGGCAAAAAGTTTCGCAATTTCCGGAAAATCGGTCCTCACCACTCTGTGGGAGTGGCGTGAGGTCAAACAGCGCGGGTAGTCCGCGGGACTATATGTCAACCAACAGGAGAAGCACGAGAAGGCGCGCCAAGCCTGCGAAAACGATGCGCAGCACGCCTCGAAACAGGACGGCAAGGAGGATGGCTGCCAATAAAGCGACGATCATGGAGGTTTTACTGGGCAGATGGCCAAGCCTCCCGGGATGGGACCAGGAACCGTTTCATTCGCGAATGGGGTAGGGAAAAAGTAGTATAGCCTACTGGACCACCGGCATCTCGAGGGGGACGCCAGCCTCCGACGCCGCGGCGACAAAGCTGTTGCGGGCCTCCAGAGGCTGTCCCTGACCTCTTTCGACGTCGGCACAGACCTGCAGAGCCATCATGAAGGCCTTGCCCTCCGCGACAGGCCATGCGTTCAGCAGCATGTCCAACGCTTCTTTCGTATTGGCGACCGTATAGACTTTTCCGGTGCGCTTGCAGATGACCATGATGGGATAATTCCAGTCTTTATTATTCATGGCAGAAGGCTCCGATCCGACGCCGCCGAAATTAACGCTACGGTGTTCGAAATCTCAAGTTAATTTCAAGACGATATCTGGAGCAGTTCGGAACTGTTTCAATCGTCGGGAAATCAATTCGAGCGCCGGCGCGATCAACTTTCGCGTCATGACTTTCGACTGCGTGCTTTTCACAGGAAATCATTGCGCGGAGATTACTTGCACGGGGCGATGAGATCATAAAAGACTTGTCGCACAGCGTGGCCGACGGAGAGGATTATGGGAAGCTTTGCGGAGATCAAGGAGCGCGCCGAGAAGCGCAAAGGTGGCGTCGACGGGCTGAGGGCGCTGATGCCCAAAGCGCCGAACCATGAGACCCTGCGTGCTCTGTCCGATGATCGGATATTGTCGGAAATGACGCGCTACATTTTCTATGCGGGCTTTGTGCGCAATGTCATCGATTCCAAATGGCCGGGTTTCGAAGCTGCGTTCTCCGGCTTCGATCCCGCCTTCTTGAATCTTGCTCCAGATGACTATTGGCATGATCTGACCTCCGACACGCGGGTCATCCGCAACGGAGCCAAGATCATGTCCGTGCGGGCCAATGCGCAGTTCATCCGCCAGCTTGCCGACGCGCATGGCAGCGCCGGCCGCTTCTTTGCCGATTGGCCACTTGCGGATCAGATCGGCCTTCTTGCCGTTCTGGATAAGCAGGCGAACCGGCTCGGCGGCATGACGGGTCAATACCTCCTGCGGGCGATCGGTCGCGACAGTTTCGTCATGAGCCACGATGTTCTTGTCTGCCTGCGGCTTTCTGGCTTGCCGATTTCGGAGACCAAGCCGACCAAGAAAGACCTGCGGCTGATCCAGGACCAGTTCAATGCCTGGCATGCCGAGACCGGTCTGCCGCTCACCTATCTCTCGCGCATCTGCGCCTTCTCCGTCGGAATGCCGGGAGAAGAGGACGAGGCCTGATTGATCTCATCCATCGAATGATATTGGATCGGCGTCGCAAGACAGGAGGAGCAGAATGACGACCGACAGCAGACCCTTGGCCATCAGCGCGCCGGAGCCGCGCTCGCTCGAGCTGATTTTCACCAGGGATGCGTTGTCGCTCCTTCACGCGAAATATCGCCTCGTCGAGGCAGACCCGGACAATATCGCCGGACTGGGTGACGCGGTTCTCGGCGAGGCGCGCTACATCATTGGCCAGCCGCCCCTGTCGAAGGAGACGCTCGACCGTATGCCGCAGTTGCGCTGCATCCTGAACGTCGAGAGCAATCTCATCAACAACATGCCCTATGAGGTGCTCTTCGAGCGCGGCATCCACGTCGTCACTACCGGCCAGGTGTTTGCCGAACCGGTCGCCGAAATCGGCCTGGGATTTGCGTTGAGTTTGGCCCGCGGGATCGTCGATGCCGATCTCGCTTTCCGTGAGGGCAGGGAGCTTTGGGGCGGTGATGGCAATGCGAAGGCGCGGCTCGTTGCCGGCAGCGATATCGGCATTATTGGCTTCGGCGATCTCGGCAAGGCGCTGAACCGCGTGCTTTCCGGCTTCAGGGCCAATATCAAGGTGTTCGATCCCTGGATGCCAGCATCGATCCTGAGGGAGCATGGTGTTCAGCCCGCCGGGTTGGACGAGGTATTGTCCGGCAGCGATTTCGTTTTCGTGGTTGCCTCGGTCACCAGCGAGAACAAGGGCTTTCTCGGTGCCGATGCTTTCGCGAAAATGCGCAAGGGAGCGGCCTTCATACTGCTTAGCCGCGCGGATGTCGTCGATTTCGATGGGCTGATGGCGGCGGTCGCATCCGGCCATATCGTGGCGGCGAGCGACGTCTATCCCGAGGAGCCGCTCGGCAAGGATCATCCGGTGCGTAAGCTCAAGGGCTTCCTTCGCTCGGCGCATCGTGCCGGCGCACTCGACAGTGCCTTCAAGAAGATGGGCGACATGGTGCTGGAGGATATGGATCTGATGGATCGCGGCTTGCCGCCGATGCGTTGCAAGCGCGCCGAACGTGAGACGGTATCGCGCATGCGCTCGAAGCCGGTCACGCGCAACTGATCGTTGCCCTCCATTCCCGGCGGTATGTCTCTTTGCGCCGGGAATGAATTTGTATCGGTGGGACTAGCGGCGATCGAGCCGGGTGGCCAGGCGATCGCCCAGCCATTGCATGCTCCAGACCAGAACGATCAGGATGATGACGACGGCGATCATGACGTTCGTCTCATAGCGTTGATAGCCGTAGCGGATGGCAAGGTCGCCGAGGCCGCCACCGCCGATCGTGCCGGCCATGGCGGAAGCGCCGATCAGCGTCACCATGGTTACGGTAAAGCCGGCGACGATGCCGGGCATGGCTTCCGGTATCAGCACCTCGCGGATGATGGTCCAGCGATTGCCGCCCATGGCGCGTACGGCATCGATCAGGCCGCGATCGACATCGCGCAGCGAGACTTCGGCGACGCGCGCGTAATAGGGGATTGCGGCGATGGTCAGCGGCACGATCGCGGCCGTCGTGCCGAGCGCGGTGCCGACGATCAGGCGCGTCAGCGGAATCAAGGCGATCAGCAGGATGATGAAGGGCACGGCGCGGAAGCCGTCGACCAGGATGCCCAGAACGCGGTTTATCCCACCCTGTTCGGCGATGCCGCCGCGGCTGGTGACGACGAGGGCGAGGCCAAGTGGCAGGCCAATGATGAGGGATAGAAGGCCGGAGGCACCCGTCATCCAGACGGTTTGCCAGAAGGAGCGCCAGAGCAGGCCGAGGATTACGTCAGTTGTCATAGCCTAGAACCTCCACCCGGGCGGAGCGGGCTTTCAGAAAATCGCTGACCTGTGTGGGCAAAGTCGCATCGCGCGTCGGGACCGCCACGAAGAAGCGGGCCACCGGCTGGTTCTGGATATGGTCGATGCCGCCATGGACCAGCCGGAAGGAGCGGGGAAGGGCGGTCGAAAGCTCGGCAAAGAGCGCGCCTTGGGCGGCTGGGCCGGCTAGATCGACGCTGAGGATGGCTTCGGTCCCCGATGTCGGTGAAAGGCGGGCGGCGATATGCTCCGGAAGCTGCGGACGGGCGCCGCTGAGCAGGCTTGCCGCGATCTCCGTTTGGGGATTGGCGAAAACAGTCCATACGGAACCCTCTTCGACAATCCGGCCAGCGTCGATGACCGCGACGCGATCGGCGATCGAGCGGATCACTTCCATCTCATGCGTGATGAGCAGGATCGTCAGGCCAAGTTTGCGGTTGATGTCCTTCAACAGTGCCAGGATGGACCGGGTCGTTTCCGGGTCGAGTGCCGATGTCGCTTCGTCCGACAGGAGAATGGCAGGCCGGGCGGCAAGAGCGCGAGCAATACCGACGCGCTGCTTCTGGCCGCCTGATAGCGCAGACGGGTAGGCCTTTGCCTTGTCGGCGAGGCCGACGAGTTCAAGCAGTTCCCGGGCGCGCTGTAATCGTTCCTGTTTGGCGACGCCCTCGATCTTCAGCGGGAGCGCGATGTTTTCCTCGACCGTCCGGGAGGACAGCAGATTGAAATGCTGAAACACCATGCCGATGCGACGGCGCAGCGGCTGCAATTCCTTTTCCGAAAGGGGGGCGATGTCGCGGCCCTCGATGTGGATCTCGCCGCTATCGGCGCGCTCCAGCCCGTTCAGGCAGCGGATCAACGTCGATTTGCCGGCGCCGCTGCGGCCGATGATGCCAACGATCTCGCCGCGTCGTGCGGTCAGCGATATGCCATCCAGTGCCGGTGTCGTGTCAAACCTGCGACGGACATCGACCAGCCGGACGATCTCATCGCCCGTCGATCGTTCAGGCGGGGCCTGTCCGTCTATGGCAGTGGCTGGGGTGAATGAATTCATGATCGTCTCTTCTTAAAAGGCGGACTTCCAGATTGTGGAGGCTATTATACCCCCCTCTGTCACTTTCGTGACATCTCCCCCACAAAGGGGGAGATTGGTAATATTTGGTGAGCCATCACCAGGGAACACGGATCGCATACGCGGATGCTTCGCTGATCTGTTTTGCGGAACGTGCAGCGTACTCCCAACGATCCCCCCTTGTGGGGGAGATGTCACGAAAGTGACAGAGGGGGGTGCACACTCTCCACGAGTTCCATAACCAACGGTAAACTTCATCGCATCCTAACAGGAAAACGCCAAAGGCGGCCTGGGCAAGATGCCCCGGCCGCCCATCGCTCAGCGCTGTCCCCCGCGCCGTCCTGCTATCAATAGGCGCTCTGGCCGGTTCCCTTGTAGACCTTGTCGAATTCCGCCTTGACGGTATCGTTCTGGTAGGAGGCGACCAGCGTCTTAACCCAGGCTTCATTCTCGCTGCCCTGCTTGACGGCGATGAAGTTGCGGTACGGGTTGTCGTTGGTCTGCTCCTGCGCGATGCGATCTTTCGCCGAGAGGCCCGCCTTCAGCGCCCAGTCGGTGTTGACGACGGCTGCGTCAAGATCGTCGATCGAACGGCCGACGATGCCGGCATCGAGTTCCTTGATGTCGACGTTTTTCGGGTTCTCGGCAATGTCGGCGACGGTGGCGAGGATGCCGGTGCCGTCCTTGAGCTTGATGATCCCTTCATGCTGCAGAACGAGAAGGGCGCGGCCTTCGTTGGAGGGATCGTTCGGCACGCCGATGGCGGCACCCTTCGGCAGCTCGGCCACCGTCTTGTACTTCTTCGTGTAGAGGCCGATCGGCCAGATGCCCGTGTAGCCGGCAATGACGATGTGGTAGCCATGCTGCTTGATCTGGTTGTCGAGGTAGGGCTTGTGCTGGAAAGCGTTGGCGTCGATTTCGCCACGCTCCAGAGCTTCGTTCGGCTGGGTGTAGTCGTTGAAGACGACCGGCTCGACCGTCAGGCCCTTCTTGGCGGCTTCAGCGACCACGACGCGCCATACGTCTTCGTCCTCACCGCTCATGATGCCGACCTTGATCGTCTTGTCTGCGGCGTAGGATGGCGTGGCGGTTGCCGTCAAGCCGAACACGGCGACAGCGGAGGCAAGGATGGCGGCAAGGCCGGCGCGGCGGGAAAGGCGCAGCGCGTCGAAACCTTTGGAAAGCTTTTCAGTCATGGGAAATCCTGTTCCAGATGATCGAGATCGTTCTCTCGTTGACGGCTTAATCATCTCAGACGCGTATTCGCGCTGCGAAGCAGGATCATGCGTTGTGCGTTGCAGTTCTGAAAAACTCTTTTCAGTGCAGCGCAAAAGCGCAAACTAATTTTCTATAAACACGGTAGATTATTTATGCGGCAAAATAGGCATTTGCCCAAAAATTAATCGCATCAGCGATGAATGGGGTCCTTCCAAAGGACTTCCTCCGGCTTTTCCACCGGTTCGATGTCGAGATTTACAACCACTGGCTCCTGCCCGGAGCGAACCAAAACGCATTCCAGTGTCTCGTCGCGGCTGGCATTGATCTCCTGGTGCGGCACGTAGGGCGGTACGAAGATGAAATCGCCGGGGCCGGCTTCGGCGACGAATTCCAGGTTCTCGCCCCAGCGCATCCGCGCCCGGCCCTTGACGACATAGATGATGCTTTCGAGATCGCCGTGGTGGTGGGCGCCGGTCTTGGCGTTGGCGTGGATGGTCACGGTTCCGGCCCAGATCTTTTCCGCGCCGGCGCGGGCGTGGTTGATTGCGGTCGCGCGGTTCATGCCCGGCGTCTGCGCGGTATTCGGGTCGAGGGCATTGCCCGGGATGATCTTGATGCCATGTTCGCGCCAATCGACGTATTGGCGGTCGTGATCGTGACCGTCCTGATGATCGTGTTCATGATCGCCGCACATGGTCGTCCTTTCGCCGCTGGAGGGAGATTCGCATGCCTTCCACAGGTTCACTTCCATTTCACTCTACGCGAAGCCATTCAAAAATAAAGAGAATTGCAGAAAGTTATCATTGAGGCTTTTCAAGTCGAGATTAATCTATAGACTTGATCAAGTTACATGACCGGTGGGAACATTTCGTGTGCGTCCCGCGTTGCGCCGGTCACAAGATGGTTTGCCGCGCCGTTCCCCCCAATCAAGGCGCGCCAAACTGAAGAAGCAGCGCTTGGGTCTCGGAGCAGAGACCATCGACTTTCATATATGCGCCGGACTTCCAATTGAAAGGAGACAGACATGTCGAATGCCTTGCCGCCCCTTCATGAGGGTCATGCCCCCATCACTCTGCAGCAGCTCTTCCGCGAAGCGCTCTATGCCTTCGAGGAATGGGACAGCGAAGTGACCGAACCGATCGTGACGTTCGAGGGACGTATCCATCCCATCAGCGTCGTGTTCGAAACCATGCGCGAATGCACCGACATCGTGCCCAACAATATCGTCTCGGCCGTGACCGAGCGGCTGACCAAGCCCTGGGAGGGCGAAGGTCCGCTTGACACGATGACCTTTTCGACAGCGGCCCGCGTGATGGGCGTTCTGGTCCGCAAAAGGTTGCTGGTCGTGAATAACGGCGTCAACGTTGCTGCCATTGCGGCAGAAACCCAGACGGCGGAAACGTCGGATCGCTAATAGCGAAGATTGTTTATGGAAGGCCCGCTGGCATGCACCAGTGGGCCTTTTGGCATTTTATCGGTTGCCCACATCGAATTCGGGATCGACGGGAATCTGCATCGCCGTCACGAGGTGATTGGTCTGTCCGGCCAGTCCGATAACCGCCAGCAGCTCCCCATGCTGGGCGTCAGTCATGCCCTTCGCCTTGGCGGCGGCCGTGTGCGAATGGACGCAATAGCTGCAGCCGTTGGCCGTGGAGACGGCTATGTAAATCATCTCGCGCACGAGCGGGTCGAGCGCGCCCTCCGCCATCATGACCGCTTTCAGCCCTTCCCAGGTGCGCTTCAGCAGGGCGGGATCGTTTGCCAGGCCGCGCCAGAAATTATTGACGAAGTCGGACTTTCTCACCGCGCGAATGTCGTCGAACACCGCCTTGACCGCCGGGATTGCCTCGGCTTCCGCATCGTCGAGCAATTTGACCGTTGCCATTCTCTTCTTCCTTTCAGCAACTCTCATTATGTGGAACCATAATGCATTTCCTGGTGAGATGGGTGGGCGGAGCCTCCATTATCCTCCCTCTTTTCGTTTGCAAAAATCATCCATATGTGAAAATACTATTTACATAAGAAGATTGAGGCTGACGCAGAAACCGGTGACGAGGATAGTCCTCAAGGCGGAGAGGCGCTTTGAGCCGGAGCGATGTCAGGGGAGCTGGAGTATCGATGGCGTTGAAGAAGGACTTGCCGCTGGCCGGGCTTGTCGTCGTCGACATGAGCCAGTTTCTGTCGGGTCCCTATTGCACCCTACGACTGATGGATCTGGGTGCCAGGGTCATCAAGATCGAGCGTCCCGGCGGCGGCGATCTCTCGCGCGGGCTCTATCTCAGCGACGATGAAAGCGGTGATTCGACGATCTTCCACGCGATCAACCGCTCCAAGGAGAGCCTGGCGATCGACCTGAAGAACGACCGCGACATGAGCGCGCTGCGGAAGCTCATCTCCAAAGCCGATGTCCTCGTGCAGAATTTCCGCCCCGGCGTGATCGAGCGACTGGGTCTGGATTATGAGGCTGCGTGCAAGGTCAATCCGCGCCTCGTTTATTGCTCGATCAGTGGTTACGGCGAAGAGGGGCCTTGGGTCTCACGGCCAGGTCAGGATCTTCTCGCGCAGTCGCGCTCCGGTGTCATGTGGCTGAACGGCGACGAGGGGCAGGGGCCTGTGCCTTTCGGTCTTGCGATCGGCGATATGCTGGCCGGTGCGGCCGCGGCCCAGGGCATTCTTGCGGCGCTGGTGCGGCGCGGGGTGACGGGTGAAGGTGGGCTGGTGGAGACCAGTCTGCTCGAGGCGCTGGTCGATCTGCAGGTCGAGGTGCTGAGCGTGCACATGAACAGCGGCAACAAGCTGCCGGAGCGCTCCCATGTCCGCAGCGCCCATGCCTATCTTTCCGCCCCCTATGGCGTCTATCCCGCGTCCGACGGCTATCTCGCCATTGCCATGACGCCGATTTCCAAACTTGCCGATCTGCTCGGCATGGACGAACTCGCGCCCTATCGCGATGATCCGAAAAGCTGGTTTACGGCGCGTGACGAGATCAAGGCGCTGATCGCGGCGCGCATTGCCACCCGCAATGTCGATGACTGGCTCGCGATCCTCGAACCTGCCGATATCTGGTGCGCGAAAGTGCTGAACTGGCCGGAGCTTTTAGGCAGCGAGGGCTTCCGCGTTCTCGACATGCTGCAGACGGTCGGCCGCGATGATGGCGTCAGCCTGCATACCACCCGCTCGCCCATTCGTATCGACGGGCAGCGGCCGAAATTCGAGCGTGCGGCCCCGCACGTTGGCGAGCATAATGCGGCACTCTGGGAGGAGTTCGACCTTGGCTGAAGGGGTCGAGAGGTCGCGATGGATATAGAAGGAGTTTTCCAATGACGCGCATCACCAATCTTCGCGTTTTCGATTTGCGCTTCCCGACATCGCAGAGCCTCGACGGTTCGGACGCGATGAATCCGGATCCGGATTATTCGGCAGCCTATGTCATCCTCGACACCGACAAGCCGGGCCTCGCCGGCCATGGCCTGACCTTCACCATCGGCCGTGGCAACGACATCTGCTGCATGGCGATCGAGGCGATGCGCCATCTGGTCGTCGGCACGGAACTGGCGACAGTTCTGGAAAACCCCGGCAAATACTGGCGGCATCTGACCAGCGACAGCCAGCTGCGCTGGATCGGCCCGGAAAAGGGCGCGATGCACCTGGCAACCGGCGCCGTCGTCAACGCCGTTTGGGATCTGCTGGCCAAGGAAGCCGGCAAGCCGGTCTGGCGGCTGGTGGCCGAGATGGATGCCGAGCAAATCGCCGATATCGTCGACTATCGCTATCTGACCGACGTTCTCACCCGCGACGAGGCCGTTGCCATCCTGAAGAAGGCGGAGGCCGGCAAGGCCGACCGCATCGCCATGCTCGAAGGGGAGGGCTATGCCTGCTACACGACATCAGCCGGCTGGCTCGGTTATGACGACGCCAAGCTGCGTCGCCTCTGCCAGGAGGCCATCGACGCCGGCTTCAACCATGTGAAGATGAAGGTCGGCCGCGATCTCGAAGACGATATCCGTCGCCTCACCATAGCCCGCGAAGTGATCGGCCCCGACCGCTATCTGATGATCGACGCCAACCAGGTCTGGGAAGTCAATCAGGCGATCGACTGGGTGCGCAAGCTCGCCTTCGCCAAGCCCTTCTTCATCGAAGAACCCACAAGCCCGGACGATGTCGCCGGACACCGCAAGATCCGTGAGGCTATCGGCCCGGTGAAGGTCGCGACCGGTGAGATGTGCCAGAACCGCATCATGTTCAAGCAATTCATCGCCGAGGGCGCGATCGACATCGTGCAGATCGATTCCTGCCGCATGGGCGGTCTCAACGAAGTGCTGGCCGTGTTGCTGATTGCCGCCAAGTACGGGCTGCCGGTCTGGCCGCATGCCGGCGGCGTCGGGCTGTGCGAATATGTGCAGCACCTGTCGATGATCGATTACATCGCCGTCTCCGGCACCAAGGATGGCCGCGTCATCGAATATGTCGATCACCTGCACGAGCATTTCATCGACCCCTGCATCATCCGCGACGCAGCCTACATGCCGCCGAGCCTGCCGGGTTTCTCGATCGAGATGAAGCCAGAATCGATTAAGGAATATACGTTCAAGGGCTGATCTGAGACCCGGATCGACCGCTTTATTCCTTGGCAAAAGCTGTGCAATATCTGCGCAATTCTGCCAGGGAATCGATCGATGCGAGTGACTTTTGCTTTTGTCCTGACGCTTCTGTCACTCCTTGCCTATGGAAACGCTCGGGCCGGCGAGCGGGAGCAATTCACCGTTGCGACGGCTGCCGGCAATGTTCTGATCGAAGGTTTTGCCAGTAGTTCAGATAGGTCACGTCCGGCGGTCATCATTCTGAGCGGCAGCAAAGGCTTTGCCTCGCCCGCCTATGATGACCTTGGACGCAGCTTCGATACGGCCGGTATCGACGCTTATCTTGTTCACCTGCTTTCACCCGTCGATGAGCAGGCTATCGTCAGCGCCGACAGCGCACGCGCGCGCATCAACTACTATGCGGCGCGCCGGCCAGATTGGATCGAAACGACCCGCAAGGTGGTTTCCTATTTCAAAAGCCGGCCGCATCATACTGGGCGGGTTGGCGTGCTCGGCATATCGCTTGGAGCGCAAACCGCTGCTGCCGCTTCGGCTGACACCACCGATATCAGTGCGCTTGTACTTGTCGACGGCGCCTTCCCGGAGGGCTATTCGAGGCCTGTGCGCTCCTTGCCGCCACTGCTCATCGTTTGGGGTGACGCCGATCGCACTTTTCCCGTCTCGACAGCACAAAAACTGCGCCAGGTGGCCCAAGGCTTGGGTGGGCCTGTCAGCCTCGACGTCTACAAGGGCGGTGCGCATGACTTCTTTCTGAAGCCGGGGGCGCAAGCGACTGCGGCTCATCGGGGCGTCATTGATTTCTTCCTATCGCAGCTGTCGAAGTGACCTTCGCGGATGCCGCAGGGCGTATGCCCGTGAAAGGCTGCGACGAATTGGTGGAGTGCAATAGATGTGCTTTGGTTGTGCAAGCTGATACCGTTGAAGCGCTCAACTTGAGCGCTTCAACCACTCTTGAACGACCCATACATCTCCATCGTCAAACTCGTGGCCGGCAAGAACCGTTGCAAGTTCGACCTTGGCGCCGCCATCGCGGAGCCGTTCGGCGAGCGGCTGAGCGTATGGGCCGTACAGGTCCTTCTCACCGGCAATCACAAGCACCTCGACATCGGACATATCAACTACCGGCGGATTTTCGAGCGTAGCCATGGAGCGCAGCAGCACAGCCCGGCGGATGAGATGCGGGTGCAGCGACAGCATGGCGTTCAGCAGATTGGCGCCGTTCGAATAACCGATATAGACGATGCGATCTGGATCGATCCCGTAGGCATGCACTGCGCCATCGATAAAGGCGGCGAAGGCTTCGGCTTCGCTGGCGATATCGGCCTGATCGAAAGACATCGGCCCATTGCGGCGGAACCAGCGCGGCGCGCCCTCCTCGAGCGCGCGGCCGCGCACGCTAAGCAAGGTCGCGTCGGGGTCGATCTTGTGACCGAGCGGCAGCATCGTCGTTTCGTTGGCACCGGAGCCATGCAGCAGGACAAAGACATTGCCGTTCGGCTGCTCCGGCGTGAAGAAGCGATGGATGAAGGGCAGATCGCGATAGATGACGCGCGGTTCGCCGGGCATGGAGAACTGCGGCAGGATCACGTTCAGCTCAGCCAAAAGCTTCGGGCTGTCGCCGGGGGCGAAGAGGCGCGTGCCAAGCGTTGCCTCGTCCTCGTCGATCAACATGCCGGGTGCATCCGTCGCGAGTTCAAACAGGATGCGGCCGGGCTCGCGGACGTAGAGCGAGCGGAAATATTTGCGGTCATGCATCGTCGTTGGCCCGGAATCGATTGCCTGCAGCGCGGTATGGACCGACTGCAATTCCGCATCGTCGCTGGCCCGAAAGGCGACGTGATCGACCGTGCCCGTGCCCGGAGCACTGGCCCAGAAGCCGCGTGCATCGCGAATGTCGAGGATATCGCCCGATACGGAGATGAGCCGGCTGATCGCTCCGCTGGTGGCAAGCGGCCGGTAGTCGAAATGATCGACCAAAATCGCCTGCGTCTCCTCGGGCGTTTCGCTGAATAGCGTCGCGCCGCGGATGCGGCGGATCGCATGCTCCTGCGGAATGGTATCGCTCGTCCATGGAGCCGTTGCCTGCAAAGCATTGGTCCCCACAAGCTTAACGATGACGCCGTCCGGATCCTTCAGCCGCAGAACAGGTTCGCCGAATTCCTCGGAGGGACCTTCCGGCTTGAGACCGGCGCTTAACGCACGCGTCAGCCAGAAGCCGATACTGGCCGGATCTATGGCAAGCGAGATTTCGCCCACCTGACCGACGCCGGCGCGGCCGGGCGAACCGTCTTCCCAGACGAGAAAGGTAACCAGCGAGCCGGGCGATCCCGTGGCGTCGCCATAGATGAGATGAAGCTGCGTGGCGTCCTCGAAGCCGCCGGTGCGCTTGACGAGACGCATGCCGAGGAAGCCGACGTAGAAATCGACATTCGCCTGGACCTTGCGGGTGATCAGCGTGATGTGATGGATGCCGGCGACCATGGGATGCTCCAGACTGTTCTTTCGTTCTGGTCGCTATTTAGGTCAGGGCCATTGTTCAATGCAATGTGCCGTCTGTGGAGGCACTGTTCACAAAAGTCGCTATTGCTGAGTTGGCCGGCGGCGAGCCTCAGTGCTCGCCGAGGCTGTCTCCCCGCGATTTATGGCGATGGCCGCTCAGCTCCGAGCCAGCCGTGCGTGAAAAGCTGGCGTTCCAGATCACCGCAAGAAGCGCAATCGCCGTCACGACGATGAAGGCGACGGAGAAATCGATCATCTGGGCTTTCTCAGCGCCGCGGAATTGCATCGAACCATGTAAGGCAAGGGCGGCGACGCAGATGCCGAGGGAAAGCATCAGCTGCTGGAAGGTCGAATAGAAGCTGGTCGCGGTGCTCATCCGGTCGCGCTCGATCTCGTCATAGGCGATCGTGTTGTAGGCCGAGAACTGGAACGACATGAAGAAGCCGCAGAAGAACAGGATCACGAAGATGACGGGCAGCGGCCAATCGGGCTTGAAGATGGCGCACATGCCATAGCCGAGCGTGCCGATCAGGCCGAAGATGATGAGCGCGGTGCGGAAGCCGAGCGTGCGCAGGATGCGCACCTGCAGCGGCTTCATCGCCATCGAACCGACTGCGGTCGCGATGGCGATCTGGCCGGCGGCGGCGGCCGAAAGGCCGAAACCTAGCTGCAGCATCAAGGGAATGAGAAATGGATGAGCGCCCTGGCTGATGCGCGTCAGAGAGCCGGCGATGACCGATGTCCGAAAGGTCGGCATCTTCATCAGCGAGAAATCCATGATCGGTGACGGATGCTTGCGGGCATGGCGCAGATAGGCGATGCCGAAGAGCAGGCCGATGGAGATCAGGAAGACGGCAAGATAGCCTTCGCCCTCGCGGCTCGACATTTCGAAGCCGAAGAGCAGCGAACCGAGCGAAACCCCCGAGAGAATGAAGCCTGATAGATCGAAGCGGCCCGTGCGAGGACCCTTTACCTCCTCGATGAACATGCTCACGAGGATGAAGCCGATGATACCGATCGGCACGTTGATGTAGAAGATCCAACGCCAGTCGAGGTAGGTGACGAACAGGCCGCCGACCGGCGGGCCGAGGATAGGGCCGACGAGCGCCGGGATCAGCAGCCAGGACATGGCGTTGACCATGTCCTTGCGTGCGACGCTGCGCATCAGCACGAGACGGCCGATCGGTAGCATCATGGCGCCGCCGAGACCCTGCAGAAGCCGGGCAAGGACAAGGAAGAAGAGGTTTGGCGCCTGTGCGCAGAGAAGCGAGCCAAGAACGAAAACCGCGATGGCGGATCGGAAGACGGTGCGCGACCCGAAGCGGTCTGCGATGGCGCCGCTCGCGGGAATGAAGATTGCGAGGCTGAGGAGATAGGATGTCAGCGAGATACTCATGGCCGGCGCGCTGACGCTGAAGTCTCTCGCCATGGTCGGAAGGGCTGTTGCGAGCACGGTCGCGTCAAGCTGTTCCATGAACATCGCACTTGCTACGATAAGTGCTACTACACGAAAATTCGGTGCGGCCCGCCGGGTGGGGGCGGCCTGGAATATCTGGTCCGACATTGTCGGGGATCGCTCTCGATGGTGCGGAGGGGTCCTAAGACAGAACCGCAAGTCTGGTCATGGCGCGAAGGCCTATTTGAACGGCGGCTTGTATACTCCCGCTTGCGTGCGATTACCATATGAGAAATCGCAAATCTGATTGATGGGATGAAAAAAATGACGCGCATGCAGGGGCAAACGGCATCAAATGAACGTGAGGTGAATGAATAGGCGCGATATCGCGCCGAAATGCTCACGCTTGGTTTTTTCGCGTAAGATAATGTGCGCGTTTTGGCGGCCGGCTGGCCTAAAGAAGACCGGCGCCGACGATGGTGGCACCGGTCTGATTCATCGGTATTGAGGGGTAGCGATCAATAGCCAGCTGCCAACCCGGAGCCGGCGCGACTGTCTATGGCGCCGTTGTAGCGGGCGCCTCCGCCCTTGGCGATGTCGCTGAGGCTCTTGCCGCCGACAAGGATGCCGGCTGCCTGACCCCAGATCGGCCAGCTATTGTCGACTTGAACCGTGTAGCCCATGCCGGTCAAAAGCTTGATCGTATCGGGCGAAAGCGCACGCGGTTCCATGTAAACCTTGTCCGGCAGCCATTGGTGATGGATGCGCGGCGCGTCGATTGCTTCCTGAATGTTCATGCCGAAATCGATGACGTTGATGATCGCTTCGAGCGTGATGGTGATGATGCGCGAGCCGCCTGGGCTGCCGATCACCATGAAGGGCTTGCCGTCCTTGGCGATGATCGTCGGGCTCATGGAGGACAGCGGCGTCTTCTTCGGCTGGATGGCATTGGCTTCGCCCTGCACCAGGCCGTAAAGGTTGGGCACGCCGGGCTTGGAGGTGAAATCGTCCATCTCGTTGTTCAAGAGGATGCCCGTGCCGGGCGCGACGACGCCGGCGCCGAACGAGCCGTTCAGCGTATAGGTGACGGCGACGGCATTGCCGTCATTGTCGATGATCGAATAATGCGTCGTCTCGTGGCTTTCGCCGAGGCCCTTCGGCATCAGATCCTTGGAAACGCCAGCCTTATAGGGCGAGATGCCGTCGCGGATCTTCTGGGCATAGGCCTTGTCCAGCAGCTTGCTGACAGGATTGTCGACGAAGTCGGGGTCGCCAAGCGCCGAGTTGCGGTCGACATAGGCGTAGCGCATGGCTTCGACCATGTAATGCACCGTGTCTGCCGAGGCGTAACCAGTATAGGAGAGCGGATAGCCTTCCAGCACATTGAGGATTTCGCAGATGATAACGCCGCCCGATGAGGGCGGTGGCGAGGAAACGATCTCATAGCCACGATAATTGCATTTCACGGGCTCGAGTTCGCGAACCTTGTATTGTTCGAAATCCTGGTTTGCGAGAATGCCGCCCTTGTCCTGGCTTGCCTTGACGATGGCATTGGCGACAGGTCCCTTGTAGAAGCCGTCCGGCCCCTGATCCGAAATGCCTGATAGGGCGTTGGCGAGATCAGGCTGTATCAGCTTGTCGCCCGTCGCGAAGGGTTTTCCATCCGCCTTGGTGAAGATCGCTGCGGTGGCCGGATCGCGCGACAGCCACGCCTTGCCCTCATTCAGCTCGGCGGCATCAGCCTGGTTCAGCGTGAAGCCTTCCTTGGCGTAGCGAATGGCTGGCGCCATCAGATCCTGGCGGGATTTCGTGCCGTATTTCTCGCGCGCGGTCTCGAAGCCCATGACCGAGCCGGGGACGCCGACGGCGAGATAGCCATCCGTGCTTGCGCCTTTGACGATATTGCCCTTGTCGTCGAGATACATGCCCTTGGTAGCGGCCAGCGGCGCGCGCTCGCGGAAATCCAGGAAATCCGTCTTTCCGTCGCGCATGCGGATGGTCATGAAACCGCCGCCGCCGATATTGCCGGCTGTGGGATAAACGACGGCCAGCGCATAGCCGACCGCAACGGCTGCATCGACGGCATTGCCGCCATTTTTCAGCACCTCGACGCCGACATCGGTGGCGAGATGCTGAGCCGTGACTACCATGCCATGCTCCGCCTCGACCGGTGGCGGCGCGGCAGCTCTGGCGGTGACGGAAAAGAGAGCAAATGTGACCAGGGTTACCGACGAAATCGCCCGCTGGCGGAAGTGGCGCATGATGAATGTGTCTCCCATTATTGTCTTGGTGGAAATCGCCCTGAGATGACATGGTGTCACGCGCGAAAATGGCGATATCCGCTGTCACAATTTTTTAACGGAGCGATCGGGCCACAGGCCGGAATCCGAAGCACTATGTCTTTCGTGCACTACTGCGAATAATTTCGACCTTCTCACCGCGCAGAAGCGTGCTTCGCACTTGCAAGATTTATTTTATTAGTTGAGCCTATTTTAGATTTTTGCTTGTCGAGGCGAGTATTGCGTGGAGGGTAATCATGGCCGTGACGAAGCTCGATCAATGGAAGAGCGAGCGCAGGATCAAGACGAGGCCGTTGATCGTCGGCGAAAGGACGCATGTCGTCGAAATCGAGTGCGATCATTGCAGCCGGCATTTCCTCCGGTGGGTATCGACTGCAGCCGCCTATTGGCGCTGTGACGATTGCACCGCCATCGTCTAAGTCACGACCGCTTCCGATGATTACACGATCAGGATGGCGCGAAAGTCGTTGACGTTCGTTCCGGTCGGACCGGGAACGAAGAGATCGCCGATCGCGTTGAAGGCGGTCCAGGCATCGTTGTTTGCCAGCATTTCGGCCGGCACCATTCCCGCCTCGCGCAGCCGCGCCACCGTACCCGTATCGGCAAAGGCGCCTGCATTGTCTTCGCTGCCGTCGATGCCGTCCGTGTCGGCGGCCATGGCATAAATCCCGGTGTGGCGGTCGATGTCGATCGCCAGCGACAGCAGGAATTCCGAGTTTCGCCCGCCCTTACCCTTGCCTTTCAGCGTCACCGTCGTTTCTCCGCCGGACAAAAGCACGATCGGCTTGGCGAAGGGACGGTTGCGATGAAGCACTTCGCGGGCGATGGCGGCATGTACATGCGCGGCCTCGCGCGCTTCGCCCTCGATGGCATCGGAGAGTATGGCGGCTTCGATACCGGCAGCACGCGCCACCTCGGCAGCGGCCTCCAGAGAGACGCCGGCGGATGCAATGAGATGGACCTCATTGCCGGCAAAGCGCGGATCGTCCGGGCGGGGAGCATCGGCTTCGGTTTTCTCGATATGGGCGAGAACGGCCGCAGGCAGTTCGATGCGGTAGAGGCGGATAAGGTCGAGCGCGTCGGCGCGCGTGCCCGCACCCGGAACGGTGGGGCCGGAGGCCACCAAAGCAGGATCGTCGCCGGGGATATCCGAAACGACGAGAGAGACGACCTTGGCAGGATGGGCAGCGGCTGCCAGGCGGCCTCCCTTGATGGTCGACAGGTGCTTGCGAATGACATTCATTGCCGAAATCGGTGCGCCTGAGGCAAGCAGCGCCTTGTTGACGGCGATCTCGTCTGCAAGGCTCAGCGCACCGGCCGGCGAGGGCAGCAGCGCCGAGCCACCGCCTGATATCAGGGCGATCACCAGATCATCCTCCGTCAGGCCCTCGACGAGTTTCAACAATCGGCGGGAGGCAACGAGACCTGCTTCATCCGGCACCGGATGGGCAGCTTCGATAATCTCGATCTGGCGGCAGGGGGCGGAAAAGCCATATCGCGTCACCACCAGACCTTCCAGCGGACCATCCCAGCATTGTTCCAGCGCGGCCGCCATCTGGGCTGAACCCTTGCCGGCACCGATGACGATCGTCCGGCCCTTCGGCTTTTTCGGCAGATGCGCACGGATGCCGGTCAGCGGATCGGCGGCGCGAACGGCGGCATCGAACAGCGAGGTCAGGAAGGCGCGGGGATCGGAAACGGTCATGTCGAACTGCCTGTCTGCTAGAGCGTTTGTACGCAATTCCGGACGGAAAACCGCTACGCACTTTTCCTGGAATTGCTCTAAGAGCCTGTAACCATTTGGTGGCTTAACTGGCTGGAAGACGCAAGGGGCGGGAACTGCAATTGTGTCCCGCGCGATGAATCCCTATGTAGAGGGAGAGAGTTTCCCGCTTTTATTTCAAGGATTTTCGACATGGCCGAACTGAAAGTGAAGACGAGGCAGACGGGTGCTACCGCCACGGTCGGCCGCACTGGTTTTCCGCATGTGACCTCGGTGACGGGCGGCGAGATCGACATCGTGACCTCACCGTCGCAGCCCGGTTTCAACCCGCTCGATCTGCTCTATTCTTCGCTGTCGGCCTGCCTGGTTCTTAGCGCCCGCATGGCGGCGAGCAGCCTCGGCGTGCTCGACAAGCTTACCGAAGTCACCGCTGTCGTCACAGGCGAAAAGGCCACAGAAGGCCTGTCCCGCGTCGAGAAATTCAACATCGCCTTCACCATCAAGGGCGATTTCGGCGATGAAATCCGCAATGCCATCGCGCATGCCGCCGAGGATGAGATCTGCACGGTGAGCAACACGATCCGCGGCAATCCGCAGTTTTCGACGACGATTTCTGGGTGAGTTTTGGATTGGGTGGTGAAAGCCCCTCATCCGCCCTGTCGGGCACCTTCTCCCCGTTTTGACGGGGAGAAGGGGATAGCTGCACCAGCGCCGTCCCTCTTTTGCTGCAGAGTTAAGCGAGTTACCGGAATAGTCCCCTCTCCCCGCGTGCGGGGAGAGGGCTAGGGTGAGGGGCTACTTCGTCACTTCGCCGGAAACTCAAATCCTTCAAGATAAGGCCCAAGCTCTGGATCGATATCCACCTTCACGGCATTGTTGTAGATCGCCGTCGCGATCATGATGCCGGCGAAGGCGACGAGGTTGGCAAGCGTCGGCTCGTCGTAGCGTGCCTTCAACCGCGCCCAGATCTCCTCTGGAATGGCATTGGAATCCCTGGCAATTGCTTTCCCGAATTCGATCAGCAGGGCTTCGTCTTCTGTCGGGACGATCGTTTCTGGCGTCAGGCCGGCATTGATGAGTGCCCGCCGGAAGAAACCGACCGGGATGATCGAGCGGCATTCGATCGCGATGGCATGGCAAAGCAGCCAGACGGCGCGATCGTCGAGCTCCGGGCGCAGCTCTTCGCGCAGGGGAAACCATTCCGCATAGATCCGATGTGCGACAGGCGAGTGCAGCAATGTCCGCTTCATGTTGGTCATGCGGCCGCGCAGCTGCACTTCGCGATCGTGCTCGGCGCGCACGGCGTCGGAAGCGGTCTCATAGTCGATCGGCGTGATATGGCTCATGTCAGTCTCTTTTGCTGGGCTCTCTTACTGCGCGGCGTCGGCGGCAGCCTTGAAAAAGCGGTTTTCCGGGCGCGGCAGGCCGAGGTGTTCGCGCAATGTCGTGCCTTCGTAGTCGCGACGGAAGATGCCGCGGCGCTGCAGCTCTGGAACAACGCGGGTGGTCACGTCAAGCAGACCTTGAGGCAGGAAGGGGAAGACGACGTTGAAACCGTCGGAGCCTTCCTCATGCAGCCACCGTTCCATCTCGTCGGCAATGCTCTCAGGCGTGCCGACGAAGGCGAGGCCGGCATAGCCGCCGAGACGCTGGGCAAGCTGGCGTACGGTGAGTTTTTCGGCTTCGGCAAGCGCGATGACGCGTTCGCGGCCGCTCTTGCTGGCATTGGTCTCCGGAATCTCTGGCAGCGGGCCGTCCGGATCGAATTTGGATGCATCGTGTCCCAGCGCGATCGATAGGGATGCAATCGCGCTATCGTAATGCACGAGGCTGTCGAGCTTTGCTCGTTTCGCCTTCGCTTCCTCGATCGTGTCGCCGACGACGATGAAGGCGGCGGGCAGGATCTTCAGATGATCCGGGTTGCGGCCGATCGCCTTCATTCGTCCCTTGATATCGGCGAAGATCGACTTGCCGTCCGCCAGATTGCGGGGCGCTGCGAAGACCGCTTCTGCGGTTTCGGCGGCGAGCTGGCGGCCCGCATCCGATTGCCCTGCCTGCACGATCACGGGCCAGCCCTGCGGCGGGCGGGCGATGTTGAGCGGGCCGCGAACGCTCAGCTCCTCGCCCTTGTGCCCAAGCACATGCATCCGCTCCGGATCGAAGAAGATGCCGCTTTCGGCGTCGTGGAGGAAAGCGTCATCGGCAAAACTGTCCCAGAGGCCGGTGACGACATCGTAGAATTCGCGGGCGCGATGGTAGCGCTCGCCATGTTCCATATGCTCTTCCAGGCCGAAATTGAGGGCAGCATCGGGATTGGAGGTGGTGACGATGTTCCAGCCGGCACGACCGCCGCTGATGTGGTCGAGCGAGGCGAAGCGGCGGGCGATATGATAGGGCAGGTCGAAGGTGGTGGAGGCAGTGGCGACGAGGCCGATCCGGTCGGTGACGGCAGCGAGCGCCGAAAGCAGGGTGAAGGGCTCGAAGGAGGTCACGGTGTGGCTGCGCTTCAGAGCCTCGATCGGCATATTGAGGACAGCCAGGTGATCGGCCATGAAGAAGGCGTCGAATTTCGCCTTTTCCAGTTCCTGCGCGAAGCTCTTGATATGCTGGAAATTGAAGTTGGCGTCCGGATAGGCGCCAGGATAACGCCAGGCACCGGTATGCAGGCTGACGGGACGCATGAAGGCCCCGAGCTTCAATTGCTTCTGTTCGGTCATCGGCTCTCTCTCGAAAATCGTCAGGCTGTCACGACGTCCAAACGGCATCGCCAGCGCAATGATGCATTACGACGTAGGCGTGCCGGCCGCACATTCAAAGAGCCGATTTCGTTTATTTGATCGCTTTCGCAGAATATTCATCCGGCTAGCATTTCCGGGCTGTTCTGCCTGGCGAAAACCTTGGTGAGCCAATCTATGAACACCCGAACCCGTGGCGAAAGCTGGCGGCTGCGCGGATAGAGCATCGAGACAGGCGTTTGCGTCGGCGGATAGTCCTGAAGAACATGCAGCAGCTCACGTGATCGCAATGCTTCCTCGGCGTGGTAGCGCGGGACCTGGATCAGGCCGAGGCCGAGCTTGGCGGCGGCGAAATAGCTCTCGGCCGCGTTGACGGAAATGGTCGCCGGCAGGGTGATTTCGCGCACGGCGCCGTCGATCTGGAATTCCAGCGGCAGCAGCCCGCCCGTTGCGGACGAACGGAACCCGACCATGCGATGGCCGTCGAGTGTGTCGGGATGGGCTGGTATGCCGAAACGTTCGATATAGGTAGGTGCCGCCAGCGTCACTTCCTCCAGCATGGCAACGCGGCGGCCGATCATGTCGCTATCCTGCAGCGTGCCGACGCGCAACACGCAGTCGATCCCCTCGCGGATGAGATCGACGAACCGGTCGCCCTCCGTGATCTGCAATTCGATATCGGGGTAGGTTTCGAGGAAGGACGGTAGGTTCGGCAGGACGAAGTGCCGGGCGAGCGTTCCATGGACGTCGACGCGCAGCACCCCCTTCGGCTTTGCGCCGGCAAAGGCGCCTTCGGCGTCCTCGATATCCGAAAGGATACGCAGGCAGCGCTGGTAATAGGCTTCGCCATCGAGCGTCGGGCTGACATGCCGCGTCGTTCGCTGCAGCAGGCGTATGCCGAGCCGAGACTCGAGCTGCTTGATGGCATCCGTCACCGTCGAGCGGGGTAGGCCGGTGTCTTCGGCCGCCAGCGTGAAACTGCGCCGCTCCACGACCCGGCAGAACACGCGCATGGCATCGAATCGGTCCATATTATTTGTTCGCTAATTTCGGATAGTGATGCCGATTTATGGCCGATTATCCGCCTTGGGAAAAGGGGCATCTTCTCCTCATCGAAACGCGCTGCGGCGCAATCCAACGAAGGATGAGGAAAATGAGCAGCAATTCCAAAAAGGTAGCGATCGTAACCGGCGCATCCCGCGGCATTGGCGCAGCGATCGCCGAGCGCCTGGCCGAGGACGGCTTCACCGTTGTCATCAACTATTCCGGCAGCGAGGCCGCCGCCGAGGAGCTCGCCCGCAAGATCGAGGAAAAGGGCGGCAAGGCGCTGACCGCGAAAGCCGATGTTTCCGATGTCGAGGCCGTGCGTCGCATGTTCGATGCGGCCGAAGCAGCCTTCGGCGGCGTCGACGTCCTCGTCAACAATGCCGGCATCATGCAGCTTGCCAAGATCGCCGATGCCGACGACGCACATTTCGACCGTCACATCGCGATCAACCTCAAGGGTACGTTCAACACCCTGCGCGAAGCCGGCAAGCGCCTGCGCGACGGCGGCCGTATCGTCAACTTCTCGACGAGCATCGTCGGCCTCAAGCTCGAAACCTATGGCGTCTATGCCGCGACGAAGGCAGCGGTCGAGCTCATGACCGGCATCATGGCGAAGGAGATGCGCGGCCGCTCGATCACGGTCAATGCGGTTGCTCCCGGCCCGACAGCCACCGATCTGTTCCTGAACGGCAAGAGCGATGAACTCATCGACCGTATGGCCAAGATGAACCCGCTGGAGCGCCTTGGCACGCCCCAGGACATCGCCGCCACCGTTTCCTTCCTCGTCGGCCCGGACGGCGGCTGGATCAACGGTCAGACGCTGCGCGCCAATGGCGGCATGATCTGAGCCAACGAGGCGGCAGGTAGTGCCTGCCGCCGACCTCCCATCGCATCAATCGTCAACAATGGCCAATCCAGTAAAGGAACACGACCATGAGCAAGCAAGTCATCGTAATCACTGGCGCGTCGAGCGGCTTCGGCGCTCTGACGGCACGCGCTCTCGCCAAGGCAGGGCATACGGTCTATGCGGGCATCCGCGAAACCCAAGGGCGCAATGCGGCGCAGGTCGAGGCGGCAGCGGCATTTGCAAAGGAGAGCGGCGTCGATCTTAGAACCGTCGAGCTCGATGTCGCATCGGACGCGTCGGTGGAAGCCGGCATTGCCGCCGTCATCGCCGGGCAGGGCCGCATCGACACCATCATCCACAATGCCGGCCATATGTCCTTCGGCCCGGCCGAGGCCTTCACGCCGGAGCAGTTCGCCGAACTCTACGACATCAACGTGCTCAGCACCCAGCGCGTCAATCGCGCCGTGCTGCCCCACATGCGCAGGCAAGGGAAGGGGCTGGTCGTGTGGGTCTCCTCGTCCAGCACGCGCGGCGGCACGCCGCCCTACCTCTCGCCTTACTTCGCAGCCAAGGCCGCCATGGATTCGCTTGCCGTATCCTACGCTTCCGAGCTGACACGCTGGGGCATCGAGACCGCCATCATCGTTCCCGGCGCCTTCACGAAGGGGACAAACCACTTTGCCCATTCCGGCTCACCGGCCGACAAGGTGCGCGCCGCCGAATATGACAACGGTCCCTATGCCGGCGTTCCCGACCTGGCGTTGAAGGGGCTGGCCTCGCTGGAACCGGCCGATGCCGATGCAGCCTCGGTTGCCGCCGCAATCGTCGATGTCATCGATATGCCGTTTGGCACTCGGCCGTTGCGTACCCATATAGATCCTTCAGAGGATGGCGCAGAGATCGTCAACGGTGTTGCCGACCGGGTTCGCGCAGAGCTCTTCCGGCGCATCGGTCTGGAGGATCTCTTGAAGCCACACGCAAAGGCCTGAGGCTCGCGCTCATCCCTCGAACGTGTCAAATCGCCGCTTCTGTGCCACAGAAGCGGCGATCTCTTGCGTGCATCAGGGCTATTTTGCGTTGTACAGCATTCCAAGCCTTAGATTTTCGTACTAAAGCGATTCCTTCAGAGGGTCGGGAGATATCCATGGACGCGAAGGACATTGGCGAAATTGCCAGCTGGCTCATGCAGGCCGGCCTCAAGGGTATGACGGAAGTCGATATCCTCTCGGGTTTCTGCGAGCAGTGCTGTCTGCATGGCCTCAAGCTTGATCGGGCCATGGCGCTGATGGATACGCTGCACCCGGTCTATGAGGGCCGCGCCTTCCGCTGGGACGGCAATCAGGTGATCGAACGCGAGTTCGAATATGGCCCGTCTCATCAGGGGATCGCCTCCGAAAACTGGCAGCGTTCCGCCTTCTATCACATGCTGACGACCGGTGACGACGAGGTGCGTCGGCGGATCGGCTTCGGAGAACCGACGGATTTCTACGGGCTCGACACGCTGCTGGCTGACGGCCACACCGACTACATCGCCATGATCCACCGCTTCGAAGAGGGTGGTACGATCGGTGAGATGGATTGCTTCTATTCCAACTTTGCCACGGCAGCCGAAGTGGGTTTCCCGGAGGAGGATTTACGCGTGCTGCGTAAGCTGACGCCGGCGCTGGCGTTGGCAATTAAATGCACCGGCATGAGCCGCATCGCCCGTACCATTGCCGAAGTCTATCTCGGCGAGGATGCGGCTCGACATGTGCTTGAAGGCAAGATAACCCGAGGTAAGACGGAGCGCATCTCGGCGGCCCTCTGGTTTTCCGATCTCGCCAACTACACGCGCATCTCGGATACGGCGGAGCCGGACGAAATCATCCCGATGTTGAATGCTTATGCGGATGCAGTCATCTCCTCGATCCACGAGGCGGGCGGCAATGTGCTGAAGCTGATCGGCGACGGTACGCTGGCGATCTTCAAGGCCCGGAATTCCGCCGATGCCTGTGCTGCTGCGCTGATGGCGGAATCGCTGTTGCGTCAGCGGCTGCGCGATCTCAATTCGCAGCGTCAGATCGAAGGCAGGCCCGTGACCGAGGTCTATCTCGGCCTGCACATCGGCGATGTCTTCTATGGCAATATCGGCAGTATGGACCGGCTGGATTTCACCGTCATCGGTCCTGCAGTCAACGAGGTCAGCCGCATCGCCTCGATGTGCCGGTCGGCCGACCGCAACATTCTGATGTCGGCGAATTTCGTCGAGGCATTGTCAGGTCAGCAGAGCAATGATCTTGTCTCCGTCGGCCGTTACGCGCTGCGCGGCGTCAAGCGGCCGCAGGAACTGTTTACACTGCTCTCTTCGGCCGCCTGATAGTCTGAGCAGCCGTTTTCAGCGACGTCCTGCTGCAAACATCGGTCCGCCCTTGCTTGAAGGGAAGCCATAACCGTTGATCATGACGAGGTCGATATCGCTCGCGCGTGCGGCGATGCCTCGCGAAAGCAGGGCGTTGCCTTCATCGACCATGGCCTTCAACAGGCGGCTGACGATTTCGTCTGCGGTGAAGCGCTTCGGCACGATGTCCTTCTCGGCGCGGGCGGCGTCGATCATCTCGGTCACCGTTGGATCGACGGTACGCTTGCCGTCGGGATAGGCGTACCAGCCAAGGCCGGTCTTCTGGCCGAAGCGGCCGGCTTCGCAGAGCCGGTCGGCGATGACGACATAGCGCTCGGCCGGATCGCGGGTTACGGCCTGCCGCTTGCGGCGCGCCCAGGCGATCTCCAGACCGGCCATGTCGAAGACGGCGAACGGCCCCATCGGGAAACCGTAGGCTTCCAGAGCTGCATCGATTTCCTGTGGGGAGGCGCCATCCTCGACCATGTATTCCGCCTCGCGGCGATAGGCGGAGAAGATGCTGTTGCCGATGAAGCCTTCCGTGACGCCGGAGACGATCGGCAGCTTGCCGAGCCGTTTTGCGAGGCCAAGAGCTGTTACCAGCACGTCCGGCGCCGTCTTCTTGCAGTTCACCACTTCCAGCAGCCGCATGATGTGAGCCGGCGAGAAGAAATGCAGGCCGACAATCCGTTCGGGCCGCTGTGTTGCGGCGGCGATAACATCTGGGTCGAGATAGCTGGTATTGGTCGCAAGGATCGCATCGGCGCGAACGATCGTATCGAGGCGCTGGAAGAGTTCGGTCTTGACGGCGAGATCGTCGAAGACAGCTTCGATAATTATGTCGGCCTGCGCCAGTTGCTGCATGTCTGCCGTGACGGTCAACCGGCTCACGCGGTCCTCACGACCGGCAGCGTCGAGACGGCCGGATTGCACGGCCTTGTCGAGCAGACCTGCGATCCGGTCGCGGCCCTTTGCTGCCGCTTCGGCATTCTGCTCGACGCCGATGACGCGGTAGCCGCCGTTGAGTGCTGAGACGGCGATGCCCGAGCCCATCAGGCCCGTGCCGACGATGCCGACGGTTTCGATCTTGCGCGGGGCAACGGCCTCCAGTCCCTCAACCTTGCCGGCGGCGCGCTCCGCGAAAAAGACATGGCGCAATGCTGCGGCCTCTTCGCTGTCGCGAAGCGCGATGAAGGTACGGCGTTCCTCCGCCAGCCCCTCCGAGAATGGAGCGGTTGCGGCGAAACGGACGAGACGGACGGCCTCGGCGGGTGCGCGCTGGCCGCGCGCCTTGCGCAATGCGTCCGCTGCGGCCTTGTCGACGGCTTCGAGCGTTTCCGAAGGGACGGACAAAGGGCCGGTACGGCGCAAGCTGGAGGCGTCTATTGCCTTGATGTCCGCGATGGTGTCGATGAGCAGCGCACCGCCTGATACGCCATCGATGATGCCGAGTTTCAGCGCCTCGGCGGCGGATATGATGCGGCCATTGGCGATCATATCGATGGCGGCGGCGATGCCGGTGAGCCGGGGCAGGCGCTGCGTGCCGCCGGCACCCGGCACGATGCCGAGCTTGACTTCGGGAAGGCCGAGCTTCGCAGTCAGCGCGGCGAGGCGGCGGTGGCAGGCAAGCGCCACTTCCAGGCCACCACCGAGCGCCACCCCATTGATCGCGGCGACAACCGGCTTCCCAAGGGCTTCGATGCGGGAGATGACATCAGGAAGATGCGGCTCGATCGGCGGCTTGCCGAATTCCTTGATGTCGGCGCCGCCGATGAAGCTGCTGCCCGCTCCGGTCAGTACGACGCCGGCGACATCCGCACTCTGTTCGGCATGATCGAACGCGGCCATCAGGCCGGCCCGGACATCCGCCGAGAGCGCGTTGACGGGCGCGTTGTCGATGGTGACGACAAGGATCCCGTCGGCCAGCGCCGCCGAGATGGTGTCCGAAAAGCGCAATGCCGACATAATGTTCCCCGCCTGTCCGATGTTACTCCGGGATGACCGCGGTCGCCTGGATCTCGATCTTGGCGCGATCCTCGACGAGAGCGACCACCTGCACCGCAGCCATGGCCGGGAAGTGCCGGCCGATGATCTCGCGATAGGCCTGGCCGAGCCCCTTCAGGTTGCCGAGATATTCCTGCTTGTCGGTGAAGTACCAGGTCATCGATGTGATGTGCTTCGGCTCGGCGCCCCCTTCGGCGAGGATGGCGACGACATTCTTCAATGTCTGGCGCACCTGTTCGACGAAATCGTCGCTTTCGAATTCGCAGGCGGCATTCCAGCCGATCTGACCGCCGACGAACACCGTGCGGCCCGTCGCCGCTACGCCATTGGCATAGCCGATCGGCTTGGCCCAGCCTTCAGGTTGCAGGATGGTGTGCATCGGTCGTCTCCAGATGAGAGGTCAGCGCAGCGCGGATGTCATCCGGCCATTCCATTGATGTATGCGTATCGAGCGAGGTGGCGACGACACGGTGTCTGGCCGTCCACAGCACATGGCCGTTTGCCGAGACCTGATGTTCCAGATCGAGCGAGGAGCGGCCGACGCCGTGCACTGAAAGCACGAATTCGAGGTCGTCGCCCTGCAGGCCGGGTTTCACGAAGGTCAGGTCGAGCCGCACGGTGGGGACACCGATGCGGCGGTCGTCGATCAGCTTTCGCCAGGGAAAGCCGATCGAGGCGAAATAGTCTTCCAGCACCCCGACGAGGATGTTCAGATACGAGGGGAAATAGGCGATCCCGGAGGGATCGCAATCTCCAAAACGCAGGGGTCTGGTGGTCTTGAACGCCAAGGCGGGCCTCAGTTCGAAAAAGCGGCAATGCCGGTGATGGCGCGGCCGAGGATGAGGGCGTGGATATCGTGCGTGCCCTCATAGGTGTTGACCACTTCGAGGTTGACGAGATGGCGCGCAATGCCGAACTCATCCGAGATACCGTTACCACCCAGCATGTCGCGGGCGGCGCGAGCGATATCCAGCGCCTTGCCGCAGCTGTTACGCTTGAGGATGGAGGTGAGTTCCACCGGCGGATGACCTTCTTCCTTCATGCGGCCGAGACGCAGGCAGCCCTGCAGGCCGAGCGTGATCTCGGTCACCATGTCGGCAAGCTTCTTCTGGATCAGCTGGTTGGCGGCAAGGGGACGGCCGAACTGCTTGCGGTCGAGCACATACTGGCGCGCCTTGGCGTAGCAATCCTCGGCGGCGCCGAGCGCACCCCAGGCAATGCCGAAACGTGCGGAGTTGAGGCAGGTGAAGGGACCCTTGAGGCCGGATACGTTCGGCATCAGGTTTTCTTCCGGCACGAAGACATTATCCATCACGACTTCGCCGGTGATAGATGCGCGCAGGCCCACCTTGCCGTGGATGGCGGGGGCGGACAGGCCCTTCCAGCCCTTTTCGAGGATGAAGCCGCGGATGAGGCCATCCTCGGTCTTGGCCCAGACGACGAAGACATCGGCGATCGGTGCGTTCGAGATCCAGGTCTTGGCGCCGGTGAGGCTGTAGCCGCCGTCGACCTTCTTTGCGCGCGTGACCATCGAGCCGGGATCGGAGCCGTGGTTCGGCTCAGTGAGGCCGAAGCAGCCGATCCATTCGCCGGTTGCGAGTTTCGGCAGGTACTTCTGCTTTTGCGCTTCCGAGCCGAAGGTTTCGATCGGCACCATGACGAGCGACGACTGAACGCTCATCATCGAGCGGTAGCCGCTGTCGACGCGTTCGACTTCGCGGGCTATCAGGCCGTAGGCGACATAGCTGAGGCCGGCGCCGCCATATTCCGGGGAGATCGTCGGACCAAGCAAGCCGAGCTCACCCATTTCGCGGAAGATCGCCGGATCGGTCTTTTCGTGGCGGAAAGCATCAAGGACGCGGGGCGCGAGCTTTTCCTGTGCGTAGGAATGCGCGGTATCCAGCACCATGCGTTCGTCGTCGCTCAGCTGCTCGGTCAGCCGGAACGGGTCTGCCCAGTCAAAAATCTCGCGGCTCATGTGCATATCTCCCATCAATTTGTTTTAAGAAGTTCGCGCGCAACGATGAGTTTTTGAACTTCAGTCGCACCTTCATAGATGCGAAGCGCGCGGATCTCCCGATAGAGTTTTTCCGTTATCTCGCCCGATTTCACGCCGCGTCCGCCAAAGAGCTGGACGGCGCGGTCGATGACGCTTTGCGCGGTTTCCGTCGCCGTCATCTTGGCCATGGCTGCTTCGCGCGTCGTCGGCAAGCGCTGCACGTCTCGACGCCAGGCTGCCCGATAGGTGAGCAATGCCGCCGCGTCGATGCCGGTCGCCATATCGCCGAGGGCGGCCTGCGTCAACTGAAGGTCGGCAAGGGCGGCGCCGAACATCGGACGTGCGCGTGCGTGCGCCAGCGATTCATCCAATGCCCGGCGGGCAAAGCCGAGGCCTGCAGCGGCGACCGAGGCGCGGAAGATATCGAGCGTGCGCATGGCGATCTTGAAGCCTTCGCCAGCTGCGCCGAGACGGCGCGACGCGGGAATGCGGCAGTTCTCAAAACGGATCGTTGCCAGCGGATGCGGCGCGATCACCTCGATGCGTTCGGCAATCGAGAAGCCGGGATCGTCGGCAAAGACGACGAATGCGGATATGCCGCGGGTTCCAGGCGCTTCGCCGGTGCGGGCGAAGACGGTGTAGACGTCGGCAATGCCGCCATTGGAAATCCAGGTCTTCTCGCCATCGAGGACATAGTGGTCGCCGTCAAGACGGGCGGCGCAGCTCATCGCGGCCACATCGGAGCCGGCATCCTTCTCCGACAGCGCGAAAGCAGAAAGCCAATCGCCCGAGCGCACCTTGGGCAGAACGGCCGCGCGCAACTCGGGCGAACCGGACAGGCCGATGGCGCCGGTACCGAGGCCTTGCATGGCAAAGGCGAAATCGGCAAGGCCATCATGCCAGGCGAGCGTTTCGCGGGCGAGGCAGACCATGCGGGAATCGATCAGCGGTTCGCTGTCCGACGAGCCAGTCGCGGCGGTCAGAAGCCCGGCTTCGCCCAGCGCCTTGACCAGCTTGCGGCACGCGCCATCGACATCGGCGTGATCGATCGAAGCCATGAAGCCTGACTTTGCGAAAGCATCGACTTCGGCAGCGTAGTGATGATGACGCTCTTCGAAGAAGGGCCAATCCAGATGATCGCGGGTCGGGCCGGGGAGGCTGCTTGACGTTGATACCACCTTAATCCCCCTGGAATTCCGGTCGGCGCTTGGCGGCGAAGGCTTCGAAGGCGCGACGGAAATCCTGTGTCGCCATGCAGATCGCCTGTGCCTGCGCTTCGGATTCGATCATCTCCTCGATGCCCATCGCCCATTCCTGGTTCAGCATCGTCTTGGTCATGCCATGGGCGAACCAGGGACCATCGGCCAGCGAGCGGGCGAGCCTGACCGCTTCAGCTTCCAGATCGGTGCTGGAGTGCAAGCCGTTATAGAAGCCCCAGGCCTGTCCTTCCGCTGCCGTCATCGAGCGGCCGGTAAAGAGAAGCTCGGCGGCGCGGCCCTGGCCGATGATGCGGGGCAGGATGCCGCAGGCGCCCATATCGGCGCCGGCCAGACCGACACGGGTAAAGAGGAAGGCCGTCTTTGCTTCCGGCGTTGCCAGCCTCAGATCCGAGGCCATCGCAAGGATCGCGCCGGCGCCGGCGCAAATGCCGTCGACCGCCGTGATGATCGGCTGCGGGCATTTGCGCATCGCCTTGACGAGGTCGCCGGTCATGCGGGTGAAGGCCAGAAGCTCCGGCATCGCCATGCGGGTCAATGGTTCGATGATTTCGAAGACGTCGCCGCCGGAGGAAAAATTGCCGCCGGCGCCGGTCAGTACGATGGCGCGGATATCGGAGGCATAGGCGAGGTCGCGAAAGAGATCGCGCAATTCGGCGTAGCTGTCGAAGGTCAGCGGGTTCTTACGCTCGGGACGGTTCAGGCGGATGGTGGCGACGCGGCCGTCTTCGCCGACATCCCAGAGGAAATGCTCCGGCTTATAATCCTTGAAGGGCTTCAGGTGACCCTTCACCGTCATATCTAGATCACTCATCCCTCAAACCTCCCCACCGGCAACCGCTATTGCCTGTCCATTGATCGATGCCGCGGCCGGTGAGGCGAGCCAAAGCACGGCGTCGGCGACCTCTTCCGGCTTGACGAGCCGTCCCTGCGGATTGGATTTCGTGAATTCGCCCAGCGCCTGCTCGACCGTGCGCCCGGTCTTGGCGACGATCGTCTCGATCGAACGCTGGATGATCGGCGTATCGGTGAAACCGGGGCAGACGGCATTGACCGTGATGCCGGTTTTCGCCAGTTCCAGCGCCAGCGAGCGGGTCAGCCCGACGACGCCATGCTTGGCGGCCACGTAAGCCGAGACGTAGCCATATCCCTTCAGACCAGCCGTCGAGGAGATGTTGATGATGCGCGCGCCGTGGCCGCGGGCTTTCAGGTCGGGAAGGGCTGCCTGCGTCACCACGAAAACACCCGTCAGGTCCACCGAGAGGACGTGGTTCCAGGCCTCAAGACTTGTCTTCTCGAAAGGCGCGCTCGGCGCTTCGCCGGCGTTGTTGATGAGAATATCGACGGGGCCGAATTTTTCGCGCGCTTTGGCAAGACCTTGGGCTACGGCTTCGGGGTTGGTGACATCGAAGCCATCGATCACGAAAGCATGCGCGCCGATCTCGGCGGCAACCGCTTCCAGCGGCTCTCTGCGACGACCGGCGAGGCTGACATGCGCACCTTCAGCGGCAAGCGCCCTGGTGATCGCGGCACCAATGCCGCTGCCGGCCCCGGTGACGAGGGCGTGACGGCCGGCGAGTTTGCCCGAAGTCGTCATCTCATCCTCATTTCGCTGGTGCTGCGGTGGCTGCACGGGCGAGGTTGGTTTCATACTGAGTCTTGCCGGAAAGATATTGCTTCGGCCAGGGAATGGAAGTCAGGCCGATCTTGGCGGCTTCATGCAGCGACCAGGCCGGGTCCGCCAGATGCGGGCGGGCGACGGCGCAGAGATCGGCGCGGCCGGCGGCAATGATCGAATTGGCATGATCGGCCTCGGAGATCGCACCGACTGCAATCGTCGGGATGCCGATTTCGTTGCGGATCTTGTCGGAGAAGGGCGTCTGGAACAGGCGGCCGTAAACGGGCTTTTCCTGCTTGGAGACCTGGCCCGAAGAGCAATCTATGAGGTCGGCGCCGGCGTCTTTGAACATGCGGGCGAAGATCGCCGCATCTTCCGGCGTGTTGCCGCCGTCCGTCCAGTCATGGCAGGACAGGCGGATCGAGATCGGCTTGTCCGCCGGCCAGATAGCGCGGATCGCATGGAAGATTTCAAGCGGGTAGCGCGCGCGGTTTTCATGGCTGCCGCCATATTCGTCGTCGCGCAGGTTGGTCAGCGGCGACAGGAAACTCGACAGCAGATAGCCGTGAGCGCAGTGCAGCTCCAGCCAGTCGGCGCCGGTCTCGACCGCCAGTTCCGTCGAACGAATGAAATCGGCCTTGACGCGCGCCATATCGGCGCGATCCATGGCCTTTGGCACCTGGCTGTTCTTGAGGTAGGGAACGGCTGAGGCGGAGATCAGCGGCCATTCGCCTTCGGCCAACGGCTGGTCGATGCCTTCCCAGGCAAGTTTCGTCGCACCCTTGCGTCCGGCATGGCCGATCTGGATGCCGACTTTGGCGGCACTGCTCGTATGAACGAAGTCGACGAGCCGCTTCCACTGCGCCGCCTGCTCCTCGTTCCAGAGCCCGAGGCAGCCGGGGGTGATGCGGGCATCCGGGGTGACGCAGGTCATTTCCGCGAAAATCAGGCCGGCGCCGCCAAGCGCGCGCGAGCCGAGATGGATGATGTGGAAATCGTTCATCACGCCATTCTCAGCCGAATACATTGCCATCGGCGAGACGACGATGCGGTTGACGAGCTTGATATCGCGCAGCTGGTAAGGCGTGAACATCGGCGGCAGGCAGCGATCGTTGCCGACGGCAAGGCCGGATTTCTCGGCGAACCAGCGCTCATAGCCTTCGAGCCAGGTCTTGTCGCGCAGCCGCAGATTTTCGTGGCTGATGCGCTGCGATCGGGTCAGCATCGAATACATGAATTGCGGCGGCTCGAGCGTATCCGCGTAACGGCGGCCGACGACCTCGAACCATTCCATCGCATTGCGGGCGGCATTCTGGATGCGGGCGACGTCGACGCGGCGGATTTCCTCATAGGTTTCAAGGACGGCCGGTATCTTGTCCTTCTCGTGCCCGTGGATCTGGAATTGCCGGGTCAGTTCGATCGCGTCGTCGATGGCAAGCTTGGTGCCGGAACCGATAGCGAAGTGGGCGGTATGGGCTGCATCGCCCATCAGCACGACATGGGAGTTGCCGTTGAAATGGCTCCACTTGCCGCAGATCAGGCGGTTGAAGTTCAACCAGGCCGAGCCACGGATATGGCGGGCGTTGGTCATCAGCGAGGCGCCTTCGAGCACTTCGGAGAACAGGTTTTCACAGAAGGCGATGGAGCCGTCCTGATCCATCTTGTCGAGGCCGTGGGCGAGATAGGCTTCTTCGGTCGTCTCGACGATGAAGGTCGAGGTCTTGTCGTCGAACTTGTAGATGTGCGCCTGGAACCAGCCGTGATCGGTGCGGCGGAAATCAAAGGTGAAGGCGTCGAACAGCTTGTTGGTACCGAGCCAGATATAGCGGTTCGGCCGGGTGATCATATCCGGCTGGAAGATCTCGGGATAATGATTGCGGATCTTCGAATTGAGGCCGTCCGAACCGATCACGAGATCGGCGTCCGGATAGTCGAGATCGGAATTGACGTCGGTTTCGAAGATCAATTCGACATCCAGCGCCTCACAGCGCTTCTGCAGGATGTTCAGAAGCTTCTTGCGGCCGATGCCGACGAAGCCGTGGCCCGATGTGCGCTGGCGCGTGCCCTTGAACAGGACTTCGATATCATCCCAATGGTTGAAGGCGTCTTCTATTTCGGCCGCGCTCTCCGGGTCCCATTCGCGCATCGAAACCATGGTCGCGTCGGAGAAGACGACACCCCAGCCGAAGGTGTCATAGGGGCGATTGCGCTCGACGACGCGGATCGAATGTTCCGGATGGAGCTTCTTCATCAGAAGCGCGAAGTAGAGCCCTGCAGGGCCGCCGCCGATACAGACGATGCGCATCGCTTTTCCCTCCTCTTCAGGCCGGAGCCGATCTCGAAATCATTTAAACTTAAAATATCTCGTCACGGCCATTCGTCAAGGGTTTTTCCGCCGGCATAGACGGCCGACCGGTGGCCACATTACCACGAAAACTGGAAATTATCTTTTTGAATCAATGGAAGATCAAAAATATTTTAGGCTTAAAATTTCTTGCTTGAACATTGCGGGCTTCGGTGCGATCTTTTTCGCAACGCTACACGCGCTGCGGGGGAACCAGCGATGATGGCGATTTGATCGATAGGAATGCGGGAGCGAAGCAATGCTTGGACCGACCGGTCATACCGATACATTCACGCGAGACAATCTGCCGCCATTCGACGAATGGCCCGAACTGCTGATGGATGGTTTCGACTATCCGGAATGGCTGATGGATGGTTTCGACTATCCGGAATGGCTGAATGCCGGCTTCGAACTCAGCGACCGGATGGTCGAGAAGGGGTTTGGCGACAATGTAGCTCTGATCGGCAATGGCCGCCGCCGCACGTATAAGGAATTGGCGGACTGGACCAATCGCATCGCGCACGCGCTCATCGAGAATTTCGGCGTGAAGCCCGGCAATCGCGTTCTCATCCGCTCCGGAAACAACCCCGCCATGATCGCCTGCTGGTTGGCGGTAACAAAGGTCGGTGCCGTTGCGGTCAACACCATGCCGATGCTCAGAGCAGGCGAGCTTTCCAAGGTTATCGACAAGGCGGAAATTTCGTTTGCGCTCTGCGATACAAGGCTGCTGGAAGAGCTCGTGGCGGCGGCTAAGGACAGCCGCTTCCTGAAGCAGGTCGTCGGCTTCGACGGCACCGCCAATCACGATGCCGAATTGGACCGCATTGCGCTGAATAAGCCGGTTCGTTTTGAGGCGGTCAAAACCGGTCGGGACGATGTGGCGCTGCTCGGCTTCACCTCGGGATCGACCGGCGTGCCGAAGGCGACGATGCACTTCCATCGCGATATCCTGATCATAGCCGATGCCTACGCCAAGGAAGTGCTGCAGGTGACGCCTGATGATGTTTTCATCGGTTCGCCGCCGATCGCCTTCACCTTCGGTCTCGGCGGTCTGGTTGTGTTCCCGCTTCGCTTCGGCGCATCGACGGCCTTGCTGGAAAACGCCTCGCCGAAGAACATGGTCGAGATCATTCAGGAATATGGCGCGACTATCAGCTTCACCGCACCGACGGCCTATCGCGCCATGCTGGCGGCCATGGAGGAGGGGGCGGATCTTTCCTCGCTGCGCATTGCGGTTTCCGCCGGCGAGACGCTGCCGGGGCCGATTTTCGAGGAGTGGACGCGCAAGACGGGCAAGCCTATCCTCGATGGCATCGGCTCGACCGAGATGCTGCATATCTTCATCTCCAACCGGCTGTCGGACGCCAAGCCGAAGAGTACAGGCAAGCCGCTGACGGGCTATGAAGCCCGTATCGTCGATGATGAGATGAACGAGGTTCCGCGCGGCACGATCGGCAAGCTTGTCGTTCGCGGCCCGATCGGCTGCCGATATCTCGCCGACCACAGGCAGGCCGACTACGTGCGTAACGGCTGGAACCTGACGGGTGACAGCTTCATTCAGGACGAGGACGGTTACTTCCATTTCGCCGCGCGTTCCGACGACATCATCCTTTCGGCCGGCTACAATATTGCCGGGCCGGAAGTGGAGGCCGCACTTCTCTCCTATGCCGACGTGCTGGAATGCGCAGTCATCGGCAAGCCGGACGAGGAGCGGGGCCATATCGTGCAGGCGCATGTGGTGCTGGCTGCTGGCGTCATCGGATCGGATCTGCTGGTCAAGGCACTGCAGGACCACGTGAAGGCCCTGATCGCACCCTATAAATATCCGCGATCCATCGTCTTCGTCGAAGCCTTGCCAAAGACGGAATCGGGCAAGATACAGCGCTTCCGCCTCAAGTAGCGGAAAAGCCTTTTCAGGCGGCATCCTCTTGTCCTGCATCGCGACCGAGCCAGTTTGGGTCGATCTCCGGCAAGGGAATGGCATCGAGCAGCATGCGCGTATAGGCGGAGGCGGGTGCGGTGAAGACGCGCTCGCAATCGCCTTCCTCTTCGACGCGGCCGTGACGCAGGACGTAGACGCGGTCGCAGACGGCGCGGATGACCGAGAGGTCGTGGCTGATGAAGGCCATGGACAGGCCGAGATCGCGCGAAAGTTCTTTCAGGAGATTAAGCACCTGCGCCTGGGTCGAGACATCGAGGCCAGAAACGATTTCGTCTGCCAGCACGAAATCCGGCTTCAGCAGGGCAGCCCGGGCGATGCCGATGCGCTGGCGCTGGCCGCCGGAAAGCTCGTGCGGATTGCGGTCGAGACATGTTTGCGGCAGCGTCACCCGCTCGAGGATTTCTGCGACACGTTTCTCTGCGTCTTTCCGATCAGAAGCGAGTTTGTGCAGAAGCAGCGGCTCGACGAGGATGCGGCGGATGGTGTGGCGTGGATTGAGCGAGGCCATCGGGTCCTGGAAGATCATCTGCATGCGGCGACGCAACGGCCGTATCTCGGCATCCGGCAGATGGGTGATGTCCCTGCCGTCGACATGGATAGTGCCCGCATTTACTTCGATCAGTCGCAACAAGGCGCGGCCGAGCGTCGTCTTGCCCGAGCCGCTCTCACCGACGATACCGATCGTTTCACCGCGGCGGATATCGATATCGACGCCGTGCAGCACCTTGATGCCATGGCCCGGCGGTCCGAAAAGGTGCGGCTTGGCGCCGTAGGTTACCTCGATTCCACGAGCTGACAGGAGATTGTCGGAAACACTCATCGGCCGCCCTCCGGAATGCCGATCTCGCGGCGCAGTTGCTCGAAGACGGCTTGTGGAACCGGCGTCAGCCCGGCATCCGGCCGGTCGTAGCGTGGGCCGGCGGCAACGAGCGATTTCGTGTAGATATGTTTGGGGTGGGCGAGCACCTCGCTCGTGCGGCCCGCTTCGATGACCTTGCCAGCGTATAGCAGGGTCACGCTGTCGCAGATCTGCGCGACGACACCGAGATCGTGCGTGACGAAGATGACAGCGGTGCCATGTGCTTCCTGCAGGCCGCGGATCAGCCGCAGGATCTGCTTCTGCACGGTAACGTCGAGCGCCGTGGTCGGCTCGTCGGCAACGACCATTTTCGGCTCGAGTGCGAAGGCGGCGGCGATCAGGATGCGCTGCCGCATCCCCCCGGACAATTCATGAGGATAGGCGCGCAGCACGCGCTCGGGATCGCGGATGTGGACTTCTTCCAGCAGCTTCAGCGCCCGCAGTCGAGCATCGCCTGATGACATGCCCCGTTTCAGTCGCAGGCCGTCGGTCAGCTGCGCCTCGATGCGGCGGCCGGGGTTGAGTGCCGTTTGCGGATCCTGCGGAATCAGCGAGATATCGCTGCCCATGATGCCGCGCAACTCCTTGGCTGAGAGAGTGAGGAGATCGCGGTTTTCGAACAGGATCGATCCGCGCGTGATGCGGACGCTGCGCGGCAGGATGTCGAGCAGCGCCTTGGCGATGGTCGATTTTCCGGCACCGCTTTCGCCGACGAGCCCGCGCACTTCGCCACGCTCCAGCGTCAGAGAAACGTCGCGCAGGATCGGCGCGCCGCCGTCGCGGTCGGATACGGCGCTGAGGCCGGCAATGGAAAGGAGTGGAGATGTCATCGGCGCATCACCGGATCGAGGGCGCGGCGCAGGCCGTCGCCGAGTTGATTGAAGGCAAGCACCGTCGCAAAGAGCGCGATCAGCGGCACGACCAGCACCCACCAGCCCTGATAGATCATCTGCCGCCCCTCGGCGATCATGCCGCCCCAGGTCGGCGTATCGGAGGCGACCGAGAGGCCGACGAAGGACAAGATCGCTTCGACGATGACGGCGATACCCATTTCCAGGCTGACGAGGGCAATCAGCACCGGCGTCACGTTGGGCAGGATTTCGCTGAAGAGGATTCTGGCGCGCGAAAAGCCGATGGTATGAGCTGCGGTGACATAATCCATACGCGCCTGTGCCTGCGTTTCCGATCGCACGACGCGACAGAAGCGTGTCCAGTCGATGATGACGATGGCGGCGATGACCGAATGCACACCGGAGCCGAAGACGGCGACGAGCAAGATCGACAGCAGCACCGGCGGAAAGGCCATCCAGATATCGACGAGGCGGGAGATCACCTTGTCGATCCAGCCTCCGTACCAGCCGGCGAGGAGGCCGAGCAATGTGCCGATCAATGCCGCAAGCCCGGCCGCGACGAAGGCGACGGTGAGCGCGATGCGCGTGCCGAAGATGGCGCGGGACAGCACATCGCGGCCAAGATCATCCGTGCCCAGCAGGAAGCCGGGGTCGGACCCCTCGATCCATGCCGGCGGTAGGGTGCCGGACATCAGATCCTGCTCCAGCGGGTCCTTCGGCGCGATGTAAGGCGCGAAGATCGCGAGGATCAGGAGGATGAGAATGAAGCCGCCGCCGAAGATCACCTTCGGCTCGGACAGCAGCGCCCGGATGCGTTTCGTCATTCTGGAGGGCGAGCGCGGCATGGCGGGCGAGGTGACGTCAGCCATGGGCGAGCCTCGGATTGAAGGCCGCGACCAGAAGATCGACCGCCAGATTGACGACAATGAAGAGGGCGCCGAAGACCAATACCAATCCTTGGATGAGCGGCAGGTCGCGGTTGATGACGGCGTCGATCGCCATATTGCCGATGCCGGGATAGGCGAAGATGCGTTCGACGATGACGGTGCCGCCGATCAGGAAGGTGAATTGCACGCCGGTCAGCGCGATGGTCGGGCCGACGGCATTGCGCAGCGCCTCCTGCAGCACCAGCCGCAGCTCCGACATGCCCTTCAGCTTGGCGAGCAGGATATAGTCCTGCACCATGGTCTCGGAGAGTGCGGCTTTCAGCACGCGGGCGATGATGGCCGCGAGCGGCAGGCCAAGCGCCAGAACCGGCATGACCATATGCGCGCAGATATCGGCGAAGATCGCAAAGCGAAGTGTCAGCAGGCTTTCGAGGAGATAGAAGGGGGTCGCAAACTGCGCGTCGATGCTCGGATCGATGCGGCCGGAGAGCGGGAAGAGCGGAAAGAGAACGCCGAGGACGAGAACCAGTGCGAGAGCCCAGACGAAATCAGGCACGGCAAGGAAAAGGCCGTTCAGGCTGTCAATGACAGGCTCGAAAATCGTGCGGCGCGCAAGCGTGCCGACGATGGCGACGGCGCCGCCGAGCAGAACCGCCAGCGCCAATGCAGCGAAAGCCAGTTCCAGCGTTGCGGGGAGACGCTCTCCCAGCAGGGACAGCACATCGCGCTTCAGGGAGATCGATGTCCCGAAATCCCCCGTCAGGACTGCCTTCAACCACAGCCAGAATTGCGTGGTCAGGCTCGCATCGAGCCCGTAATGGGCGCGAAGTGCGGCGATGTCGGCGGGACTTGCACCCGGCGAGATCATCATCGCGATCGGATCGCCCGGCACGACGCGCAGCAGGACGAAGACGATCACCGCCACTCCGAAGAGGGTGACGGCGGCCATGACTAGCCGGTTGAGAATGGAGACTGCTATCATGCGTTTTGAGTTCCGATCGCATGTGCTGACTGTAACATAGAGCGTGCCGGCCCCTCATCCGGCCTATCGGCCACCTTCTCCCCGTTTTGACGGGGAGAAGGGGAAAGAGGCACCTGCAGCCTACCCCTAACGACTTGTTCCGGCGAGGATACAGAGGTCGTTCCCTCTCCCCGCTTGCGGGGAGAGGGCTAGGGTGAGGGGCAAGGCCACAAGAACGGCACTAAGCCTTCGACACCAGCGTCGGCTGCAGGGCGCCGGAGACGTTCGGCGTGACCTTGAGGCTCGATTTGTAGACGATCGGCTGGGCATATTGCAGCAGCGGGATCACATAGCCCTGTTCGGCGATATACTTGATCGCTGCCTTCCAGCCGGCAATACGCTTTGCCTCGTCCTTTTCGACCCAGAGCGGCCCCAGCATGTCGTCGACATCCTTGGTCTTCCAGGCGGAGTGCGGCGAGGGGCCGAACATGGCAAAGCCGGTCGAGGTCGTCGGATCGCCGATGGCGTTGCCCCAATTATAGAAGGCGGCCGGGCCAAGCTGGTGGGCGGCGCGCAGCTCGTAGTGCTTGGCGATTTCATAGACTTCGATTTCAGCCTGGATACCGACCTTGCGCCACATGCCGACGATCGCCTGGATCATCTCATAGTCCTTCGGCTTGAAGCCGCGGGTCGTCTTGATGCCGAATTTCACCGGCTTTTCCGGCGAATAGCCGCTGGCCGCGAGCAGCTTCTTGGCCTGTTCCGGGTCATAAGGAATCTTCACGGAAGCGTCGTAGGCCTCGTATTCCGGCGCTTCCAGCGTCGACAATGGCTTGCCGTAGCCGCGCAGGAGCCGCTTGATGATCGCGTCCTTGTCGATCGCCATATTGGCGGCGAGGCGGACGTTCTTGTCGAGCATCGGATCGACATTGCTGATGAAGATCATGCCGATGTCGGAGATCGGGGTCGCAACGCCTGATAGCCCTGACTTCTTCTTCAGTCGGTCGAAATCCTCGTAGGGGATTTCCAGCGTCACATCGGACGAGCCGGATTCGATTTCCGCCACACGGCTCGTCGTATCCGGCACGAATTTGAAGATAACGGTGTCGAAGGCCGGCTTGCCGCCGAAATAATTCGGGTTTGCCTTCAGGCGCAGATAGGAATTGCCCTCATAGGCATCCACCATATAGGGGCCGGTGCCGATCGGCTTCTTCTCGAAGCCCTGCGCGCCCACCTTGGTGTAATAGTCCTTCGGCAGGATATAGCCGGTGAGGAAGGCCATCCATTTGAAATAGGTAGGCTCGAAGCGGACGACATCGCCTGTAATGCGATTGCCTTCGACCTTGTAATTGTTGGCGGTCGACCAGATGAACTGGATCGGGTTGCCGGTGTCCTGCTTGGCGGCGCGCTCCAGCGACCAGACGACATCGTCTGGGGTGAACTTGGAGCCGTCGTGCCAGGTCACGCCCTCGCGGACGTCCATCCAGACCTTGGTCTTGTCGTCGTTCCAGCCCCAGGCCGTCAGCAGGCCCGGCTGGAATTTCAGATCCGGTCCCTGGCCGATATACTGATCGAAGATCGAGCGATAGATCGCCTGGATCGTCGGGTTGACGGCGGACGGACCGGTCGTCGGGTCGAAGGATGGCAGGTTGACGTTGAATGCGATGGTCAGCGTGCCGGCTTCGGCAGCTTCGACAGGCGTTCTGCCTGCGAGAATTCCAGTCATGAATGCGGCTGCGCCGAGGCTCAGGGCCTCGCGCCGAGTAAGCGTTGTCATGGTCACTCCGTTCCCCTGTTAAGCGACAGAAAAGCGTGACGCTCAACTGCCGCTGGCGATTTATTGTCGGAATGTTTTAATCTTAAAATACATATTTTGGAGCGGCAAGCGCTTTCTCTGGTGCTTCCGCAAAATCCCGGCCTCCATTCCTCGACCGACTTTGCAGGTTCGCACAAATTTTATGCATGCGCATATATCTAGCTGTTGAACCTATGCAGCGACCAACGATGTCTCACCGTCGCGCAATGTGCTCGTGCAGCCGATATCGCAAACTGCGGCGGTAAAATCGCATAATTGTTCGTTGACAGTTCAAGGAAGTTCAAAATATGATTTTGCAAATGATTTAAAGCAAGCCCACAAGGGCAAAGGGGTAACGTCATGGCCGAGCGATCGTTTGCGCGCGAGGTCGAGGATCTGAAGCTCGGGGAAGGTGATATCTTCCGCGGCGAGGGTATTCTCGCGATCACCAAGGCACTTCTACAGTCCGGTGTCTCTTATGTCGGCGGCTATCAGGGCTCGCCGATTTCGCATCTCATGGACGTGCTGGCAGACGCCAAGGACGTGATGCAGGATTTGGGCGTTCATTTCGAGACATCGGCATCGGAAGCGGCTGCCGCCGCCATGCTGTCCGCCTCCGTGATGTATCCGGTGCGCGGCGCCGTTACCTGGAAATCGACGGCCGGCACGAACGTCGCCTCGGATGCACTTTCCAACCTGTCTTCGGGCGGGGTGACGGGCGGCGCGCTCATCATCATCGGCGAGGACTATGGCGAGGGTTCCTCGATCATGCAGGAGCGCAGTCATGCCTATGCGATGAAATCGCAGATGTGGCTGCTCAATCCGCGCCCGAACCTGCCCTCGATCGTTCAGGCGGTTGAGGAAGGGTTCGAGCTTTCGGAAGTATCCAACACGCCGGTCATGCTGCAGGTGGGTATTCGCAGCTGTCATGTGCACGGTCAGTTCGTTGCCAAGGACAACCAGCGGCCTGCCTATACGCTGAAGCAGGCGCTTGAAAATCCGATTCGCGACGTCAATCGCATCGTGCTGCCGCCAGCCTCCTTCATGCACGAGAAGGAGAAGCTGGAGAAGCGCTGGCCGGCTGCCGTCGACTTCATCAGGAAGCGTCAGCTCAACGAGTATTTCGGTCCTTCGGAAGGCGAAGTCGGCATCATCCTGCTTGGCGGCATGTATAACGGTGTGCTGCGCGCGCTGCAGCAGCTCGGGCTTGCCGATGTCTACGGCAATTCAGCCGTGCCGCTTTACGTCCTCAATGTCGCCTATCCGCTTGTTGATGACCAGATCGCCGAATTCTGCGCCAACAAGAAGGCGGTGCTGATGGTGGAGGAGGGGGCGCCTGAGTATATCGAGCAGTCCCTCAATACCATCCTGCGCCGCCGCGACATCCAGACCAAGGTCGCGGGCAAGGATGTCCTGCCCATGGGCGGCGAATATACCGCCCCCGTATTGATGAAGGGCATCAAGAATTTCCTGGAAGTTCACCAGCGCGTGCTGCTCGGCAATCAGCCGCCGCTGCCGGACCCGACGCCGATCCTCAACGATCCGAAGATCAAGGCGTTGGCCGAAGTGGTGCCACCGCGCCCGCCCGGTTTTTGTATCGGCTGTCCCGAGCGGCCGATCTTCGCTGCCTTGAAGATGGTGGAGAGCGAGCTCGGCCAGCATCACATATCAGGCGATATCGGCTGTCACCTCTTCTCCATCCTGCCGCCCTTCAACATCGGCAGCACGACCATGGGCTATGGGCTCGGGCCGGCTGCCGCATCTGCCTTCAACGTCGAGGCCGACAAGCGGGTGATCTCGGTCATGGGCGATGGCGGCTTCTGGCACAACGGCCTTGCGACGTCGGTCGGCAATGCCGTCTTCAACAAGCAGGACGGCGTTATCCTCGTCGTCGACAACTACTATTCGGCGGCGACCGGCGGCCAGGACATACCGTCCTCACGTGCGCTCAATCCGCGCCGCAAGACCAACAATTCCATCGTCAATGCGGTCAAGGGCATCGGCGCCACCTGGGTGCGCCAGATCGACAGGACCTATGATGTCGCCAAGATGCGCGACACGCTGCGCGAGGCGCTGACATCCAAGGAGCCGGGACCGAAGATCATCGTCGCTTCCTCGGAGTGCATGCTCAACAAGCAGCGTCGCGTGAAGCCGCAATTCGCCAAGGCCGTCAAGGACGGTAAGCGCATGGTCAAAGAGCGCTTCGGCGTGGACGAAGACGTCTGCACCGGCGATCACGCCTGCATCCGCCTTTCCGGCTGTCCGTCGCTCTCCGTCAAGCATACCGACGACCCGCTGAAGGACGATCCGGTGGCGGCGATCGACAATAATTGCGTTGGCTGCGGCAATTGCGGCGAGGTCTCGGAGGCGGCGGTGCTCTGTCCCTCCTTCTATCGTGCCGACATCATCCATAATCCGACGGGTTGGGATCGCTTCGTCGCCCGCATGCGCTCGGGCATTATCGGCTGGCTGCAGGCGCGTCGCCGTGCCGGTCGCATCGTCTTTTCGGATTGAGAGGGCGAGATGAACGAGCATGTGAGCATGAGTGATCTTGGGACCAACAGGCTTTCGACGGACAAGCCGCTGTCGCTTGCCATTCTCGCCATGGGCGGGCAGGGTGGCGGCGTGCTGGCCGACTGGATCGTCGGCCTTGCCGAAGCCGAAGGCTGGATGGCGCAGACGACGTCCGTGCCCGGCGTTGCACAGCGTACGGGCGCGACGATCTACTATATCGAGATGCTGCCGGCTCGCGACGGGCACGAGCCGATCTTCTCGCTGATGCCGACGCCGGGTGATGTCGATGTCGTCATGGCCGCCGAGTTGATGGAGGCTGGCCGCTCGGTGCTGCGCGGCCTCGTCACGCCGGACAAGACGCTGCTGATTGCCTCGACGCACCGCTCCTTTGCGGTTGCGGAAAAGGAAAAGCCGGGTGACGGCATCGGCAATGCCGAGGTGGTAGTCGATGCCACGGATTTTGCCGCCAAGCGCACCATTGCTTTCGACATGGAGACCATGGCTGTCAGGAATGGCAGCGTGATTTCCGCTTCCATGTTCGGTGCTCTGGCCGGCTCCGGTGCGCTGCCCTTCGGCAAACAGGCCTTTGAGGCGATGATCCGCGCCGGCGGCAAGGGCATCGAGCCTAGCCTCAAGGCTTTCAATGCCGCCTTCGACAGGGTTAAGGAAAAGCCGCGCGATGCGGTTTCGGCGACGCCGCCGAAGCATTTCGATGCGCTGCCTGAGACGGCCGGTCATCCGGCACTCGACCGGCTGGTCAATCGTATTCGCTCCGAATTTCCGGAAGTTGCATGGCCGCTGCTCTTTGCCGGTGTCAAGAAGCTGACCGACTATCAGGACCCGGCCTATGCCGACGAATATCTGAGCCGCGTCGCGGCACTCCATGCGCTTGATCGAAAGGCCGGCGGCGCCAGCAAGGATTTCGCCTTCACCGTGCAGGCGGCGAAATACGTCGCGGTGGCCATGGCTTATGACGATGTCATCCGCGTTGCCGATCTGAAGGTGCGTGGCTCGCGCTTCGAGCGGGTGCGCAAGGAGGTCGGCGCCAAGGACGACCAGATCGTCTACATGACCGAATACATGCATCCGCGCATGGATGAGGTCTGCGGCACGATGCCGAAAGGCATAGGCCTCTGGATCGAAAACCGTCCGAGCCTGTTTGCCCGGCTCGACCGCTTCGTCAACAAGGGCCGGCGCGTTCAGACCGGTACGCTGTTCTGGTTCCTCGGCCTCTACATGGTCTCGGGGCTGCGGCGCATCCGCCGGGGTACGCTGCGGCATGCCCGCGAGGTGGAGCATCGCGAAGCCTGGCTTACAGCGGCATCCAATCTGCTGGCCGCCAATTACGATCTTGCTGTCGAAGTGCTCGGCAACCGCCGGCTCGTCAAGGGCTATTCCGATACGCATGCGCGCGGGCTTTCCAAGTTCGATCGCGTCATGTCCGCCTTGCCGCTTCTTCGCGACCGCGAGGATGGAGCTGCCTGGATGAAGCGGCTGCGCCAGGCCGCACTTCTGGACGAAAAAGGCACGGCGCTCGATGGCGCGCTGAAAACGGTCGGGACGCTCTGATCCGTGCGAGCCGAGGGGGCGGGGTATTCCATCCAGCGCACCCTCGGGGCGCAGACAATATCGGCCAAGACCGATAGATTCCAAAAGGGAACAGTCGCATGGACAACATTCGAAATGGCGCTGCGAGGGACCTTTCAAGTCCTCGCGGCGGCGAAATCTCGCATGCCAAAAGCCTTGTCGTTGTGCTCATCTGCTGGCTGGCGATCTTTGCGGAAGGCTATGATGTCGGCGTTCTCGGCGCCATTCTGCCGGCGCTCTCCACCGACAATGTCTGGCATCTTACGCCACTCGAGCTCGGCGCGATGGGCAGCTACACCGTTTTCGGCATGCTTGTCGGCGGTATCGTCGTCGGTACGCTCAGCGAGCTCTACGGCCGCAAGCCGATGTTTCTCGCCTGTCTCTCGCTCTTTGCCGTCTGCACGGCGGTCACCGCCTGGTCTCCGACGCCAACATGGTTCGGCGTCAGCCGCTTTGCGGCCGGTCTTGGCCTCGGCGGCATCATTCCTCTGGCGGCGGCGCTCACCATCGAATATTCGCCGAGCGCGAAGAAGAACCTCAACTACGGCATCATGTATTCAGGCTATTCGCTGGGACTGTTTGCCGCCGCGCTCGTCGGCAGATGGCTGTTGCCGGATTATGGGTGGCGGCCGGTTGTTCTGATCGGCGCTCTGCCGGTGCTGTTCGTGCCCGTCATGGCATGGCTGCTGCCGGAATCGCTTGATTTCCTTGTGGCGAAGGGGAAAGACGAGAGCGCGAGGCGGCTTGCTGCCCGGCTTGGCGTTCGCGTTCCTGCAGGAAGCGCGCCGCGGGAAACGGAGCTCGGCTGGCGAGCCGTTCTGGGCGAGATCTTTTCGCCGAGAAATGCTTTTGCCACCGCTTGCTTCTGGATTGCCCTGTTCATGGGATTGCTCCTTGTCTATGGGCTGGCGCAGTGGTTGCCACAGATCATGCGCAAGAGCGGCTATGATCTCGGCGACAGCCTGCTGTTTCTGGCCGTCTTCAGCTTCACCTCGGCGATTGGCGGCATCGTGCTCGGTCAGTGGGCTGATCGTTTCGGCGTGCGGTTGACCGTGACGCTGTCCTATCTACTTGGAGCAGTCGGTATCGCGCTCCTCGCCTTCAAGGGCTCCATCTGGCTGAACTATACGGTCGTCGCCATCGCCGGTTTCGGCACGGTATCGGCCTCGCTGATCCTCACCGGCTATCTTGCCGCCTACCTGCAGCCCTTCGTGCGGGCCGCCGGCACCGGCTGGGCGCTGAGCTTTTCGCGCATCGGCGCGCTCTCCGGACCGCTGATGGGCGGATACATCGCCAGCCTGAATGTCGGTCCGGAGTGGAATTTCTATGTCTTTGCCATCGTCGCCGCCATCGCGGCACTGGCGACGGCACTCATTCCGAACAAGCGGTGATCCGATCTGAGCGGTGCCAGCCGGGACCGCTCAGATCTCATGCTTCCTGATATTGTGCAGCACCTTGTGCAAGGTCGAGATGAAGCTGCGATACTCGGCTTCATCGACACCGTCGAACATCTGCAGGAACAGGTCGTACATGGTTGGCCACACCTTCTCGAAAGCGGCGCGGCCTTCCTCGGTGATGGTGACATCGCGGATGCGCATGTCTTCGGCGCGCGGCTGGCGGCGGATGTAGCCCTGCTGTTCGAGTGAGTCCAAGGTGCGGCTCATCGTCGACTGTTCGGTGACGGCGAAGACGGAGAGCTCGTTGATGGTGACACTGGAGGAGACGCTGAGGACGGCGAGCGCCCGCATCTTCGCGGTGGTCATGTCATATTCGCGCAGTTCTTCCGATAGATTGGCGTTCCAGCGCGCCATCAGCCGGTTCATCAGATAGGGCGCGAAGTGATTGAGGCCGATTTCGCCCATGGTCGGGCGCTTCGCGTTCTCATCCCGCTTGCGCCTCAAAACGGTGCCTGAAAACCGTTCCTCCATCGACGATCCTCCCTAGGAAACGTATTACTTCAGCGATGATGCGAGCAGGAAGCCGGAGCCCCCACCAAGGCCTGCACCGGGATGCGCGGAAGCGCCGATGTGGTACAGGCCCGATATGTGGGTGCGGTGGTTAACAGATGACTTGAATGGACGCCAGATGAAAAACTGATCGAGGCCGCAATAGCCACCATAGGGGTCGCCGCCGACGAGGTTCATGTTCATCGCCTCCAGATCACCGGGAGAATAGGCGCGGCGTGCAAGCTTTATCCCCGCGAAGTTCTCGATGTGACTGGCAAGCAGCGCTTCGATACGGTCGGCGTAGCGCTCTCGAACCTCTTCCGTCCAGCGGCCGTCATGCGGTGTTTCGATCTCACCCGCGGCATCGCCCTTGATATGGCGCGGCGCTTCTGGAAGCTGCAGCCATAGGATCGATTTGCCTTCCGGTGCCCGGCTGGGATCGAGCGCCACGGGCTGGCCGACGCAAACGGTGGGCTCAGCCGGCAGGAGCCCGCGTTCGCATTCGTTGGCGGCGCGCGAGACGCCGTCGAGGCCGGCTGTCAGGTGCAGCAGCGCCACCTTGCCGAGTTCGGTATTGGCCTTCCAACGCGGCGGCTCGGAAAGCGCGTAGTGGATTTGCATGTCGCCCTTGCCATAGCGGTAGCTGGCAACGCCCGATTTGATCTCCGCCGGCAGTGGATCCGGCCAATCCTTCATCAACCGCTCGTAAAGCTGGTTGGGTGTTGTCGAGCAGATTACCCCGGCCTTCGCCTTCAGCGTTTCACCATTCGCAAGACGCACGCCATCGGCACTGCGATTGTGGTCTGGAATGATGGCCGCGACGTCGGCGTTCACACGAATTTCACCGCCATTGTCGGCAATCAATCGTTCGAAGGCCGCCAGCAGTTTGTCGGCACCGCCCTTGACGATCGGCGCGCCGCCCAGCTCCAGCGCGAAGCCGATTACCTTCAGCATCTCGGCGGAATAGGCGCTTTCTGGCCCAAGGCCGCAATGGAGCACCCAGGGCGCCCAAAGCGCGTGAATATCCTCGGATCTGTAGTTGGTTTCGAGATAGCCGCGTGCCGGCGTCAGGGCGTCGCCAAACCAGGCCGCGAGCTTGCGCAAGCCGCGATTCCAGCCCTGTTTTGCAACGGTCTTCAGGGTCGAGCCCGACCATAGCGCGCCGCCGAGCAGGGAAAACAGGAATGGCGCATCGGCGGCAAGCGCGTCCATCTCACGGGAAAAGGTCTGCCCGTCGCCGAGCGACAATTCGTCGAAGGTGGCGATGTTTCGCCGCCGGTCCTTGGAGAAGATCACATGCGAACCGTTGGGCCGCAGCACGCCGGTCGGAAGGTCGGCATGAGCGAATTCCAAACCCCGCGCCTCGAGATCCTTGCCGATGGCGCCATAGGCGGGCGAGGTGAGGAACAGCACCATGGTCGTCGCCATGACGTCGTGGATGAAGCCGGGCTCGGTGATCTCCTCGGTGCGCAGACAGCCGCCGATGCGGTCATTGCGCTCGAGAACGAGCACCTTGTGGCCCTTTTTTCCCAGCATCGCGGCAGCGACAAGCGCATTTATGCCGCTGCCGACGATGATGTAGTCGTGATCGCCCATTGCTGCCGCCCTCACTGGCAAGATGAACGGAAAGGAGGAACCTGCCCCCAGGCTCCCGCCTTTCCAACCTATCATGCAATCAATGCCAGTGCGCGAACCGGCGAGCCGGTGCCCTTGACGAACTTCAGCGGAGCGGCGATCAGCACGGCGCCCTTGGCCGGGAGCTGGTCGAGGTTCGAGAGGCTGGCGAGGCCGTAGCGGTTGGCCTTGTGCATGAGGTTGTGCGCCGGGAAGGGCGGGTTCATGCCACCGGCCGAACCTGCGTCGGTGCCGATCGTTTCCGAACCCCAGCCGATAATGCCCTTGGTGAGCAGATATTCGATCGCCTCGGCCGTCGGACCGGGAGAATGCGGGCCGTTCTCATCGGCATTCAGGAAGGTCTCGGTCGAGCCGTTGCGCTTGTACCAGTCGGTGCGCAAGAGCACCCAGCTGCCGGGCTCGATCGCGCCGTTCTGGGCTTCCCATTCCTTGATGCTGTCGACTGTCAGCAGATAGTCGGGATTGGCAGCGGCTTCCTTCGAGCGGTCGATAACATTGACCGGCGCCACGAAATTCTGCGGCGGGATGGTGTCGGTCGTGTTGTTCGGGTTGTCCTTGCCGGTGATCCAGTGACAGGGCGCATCGAAATGCGTGCCGGTGTGCTCGCCGAGTTCCAGCCAGTTCCAGGCCCAGAAGGGGCCATCCTGATTGTATTCGGAAATCGTATGGACCTTGACGCTCGGCGTGTTTTTGCCGAACTGTGGCGGCAGGTAGAGCACCGGGGTATCCGGGCCGAGCGGCGCGGTGAGATCGACGACCTTGACGGAGCCCGAAAGCAGGGCCGAGGCGAGGCTGGCGAGTGTGGTAGCGGTCATTTTTGAGTTCCCCTTGTTGCGCGTGATCCTATGCAAAGAGCCTTTTTGCGGATCTTTTGTTCGGGATCAGGCATGAAGTCGGTATCGCCAGGCGCGGGGTGCCTTTCCTCCTGGCACCAGTTCCTCGCGGCGGCGGAATGGAGCGAGCCTATGTCACAATATATGATATTGCAAGCATTCTGACTCACTTCCGAGAGCGAAAATAGGTGCTTCTACCAGCGATGCGAAGGTGCCCGTAATTCGCTGAAAATAAACGCAAAAACCCGGCGAAACTTAAAAGAATACTATTTTTGACTATGCTTGCCGACCGCCGTCAGCTTCAATAGGTGCTTGAAGCTTAAAGCTCAAGATGTATGCATGTGACAATAATAATAGTCGACGAAAGAGGGGCAAGCGATGAGCTATGATGCGATCATAGTGGGAGCAGGCCATAATGGCCTGGCAACAGCGGTGCATTTGGCCGCCAAGGGCTGGAAAGTTGCCGTCATCGAGGGCAATGCGGAGCCTGGCGGTGCGGTCAAGACACGTGAGGTGACGCTGCCCGGCTTCAGGCACGATCTCTGCGCCATGAACCTTTCTATGTTTGCCGGTTCGGCTTTCTTTGCGCAGTATAAAAGCGAGCTGCTGGCCGAGGGGCTGGACTTCGTGCCTGCTGCGGATTGCTTCGCCAGCGTCTTCCGTGACAACACCTATCTCGGCGTCAGCACCGATCTGGAAAAGACCGCCGGCGCGATCGCCGATATCTCGCCGCAGGATGCTGCCGCCTGGCGCCATATGCTCTCTGAGTTCGGTGCGGATGCCCCGCATATATTCGGTCTGCTCGGCTCGCCCATGCCCTCCATGGCCGCTGCCAAGGTCGTCTGGAAAGCCTGGCGCGAGAAGGGGATGGGCTGGGTCTACGATACCGCCCGCATGCTCTTTGCCTCGCCGCGCGATTTTCTCGATGCCCGCTTTCAGAACACCAAGCTCAAGACGATGATGGCCGCCTGGGGGCTGCATCTCGACTTTGCCCCCGATGTCGCCGGTGGCGCGCTGTTTCCCTATCTCGAATCCATGGCCAATCAGGCCTTCGGCATGGTGATCGGCAAGGGCGGAGCAGATACGATCATCAAGGCCATGGCCGCCGTGCTGAAAAGCAAAGGCGGTGAGCTGATGCTCGGCACGCGCGTCGACAAGATCGTCACATCGGGCGGCAAGGCGACGGGCGTAGTTCTTGCCGATGGCCGCCGCTATGAGGCGAAGCGCGCTGTCATCGCCAACGTCCATCCGCAGATCTTGTTCGGTAAGCTCCTGGATCAGGACCCGGCGCGCCAGGAGTTCGACGGCAAGGTCAAGCGCTTCCGCGCCGGACCGGGCACGATGATGATCCATCTTGCGCTACCGGGCCTTCCGGACTGGACGGCGGGCAAGGCGCTACAAAATTTTGCCTATGTGCACATCGCGCCGGATCTCGAAATGATGTCACGCGTCTATGCCGAGGCGATGGGCGGACTGCTGCCTGCGGAACCCGCGCTGGTGGTCGGGCAGCCTACGGCCATCGATCCGTCGCGCGCGCCTGACGGCCAGCATGTGCTCTGGATACAGGTGCGTGTTCTGCCGGCTGAATTCCATGGGGATGCCGCCGGCCAAATCAGCGGTGCGAGCTGGGACGAGATCAAGGATACCTATGCCGAGCGTGTTCTTGATATCGTCGAGCGCTATGCGCCTGGCCTGCGCGGCAAGATATTGGGCCGCTCGGTGTTTTCGCCCGTCGATCTCGAACGTGAAAACCCCAATCTCGCCGGCGGCGACAATCTCTCGGGCAGCCATCATCTCGACCAGAATTTCCTGTTCCGCCCCGTTGCCGGCTATTCGCGATACAAGACGCCCGTGGCATCGCTCTATATGTGCGGGGCTTCGACATGGCCGGGCGCGGGAACGGGGGCCGGTTCCGGCTTCATGTTGGGGAAAATGCTCGCCAAGTGACGGTCCAGTGACTTGACGCTGGAACCTTTGACATTTCAAATATCGTTCCCTAGATCGCTTAGATCGATGATGCGGAACGATAGGCCGAGGCGACGTCATGACAGAGGCAGAGAGTGCAAGCGTTGATTTGGAGATCATCGTTCAGGGAGCGCAGGAAGGCAAAAAGCTCGAACTGCGGCTCTGGCTGCGGATGCTGTCGACAACCAAGTTGATCTCGCAGGAAATCCGCCGTCGCCTGCGCAACGAATTCGGCGCGACCCTGCCGCAATTCGACCTGATGGCGCAGCTCTATCGCGAACGCGAGGGTTTGCGGCTCGGAGAGCTGTCGAAGCGCACCATGGTCACCAACGGCAATGTCACCGGGCTTGTCGAACGACTGGAAGCGGACGGCCTCGTGCTGCGCGTCACGCCCGATGGCGACCGGCGGGTGACGGTCGCGAAGCTGACGGAGAAGGGCGAAACCTCGTTCAGCGCCATGGCTGCGGCCCATGAAGGCTGGTTGCGCGACATGATGGCGGATGTCGATCCCGCCATCGTCAGCGAACTGTGGCGGGATATCGGCGCGGTGAAGTCATCGGTGAGCAACCATCTTTCAGGCACCGACTTCGATTGATGCTAAAGCATGTCGCGCAAAAGTGTATAGCGGTTTTACGCGACATGCTTCAACGAGGGCCTATCTCGCCCGTTCGCTCTTGAACTTCTTCTCGAGCACGCTGACGAGACGCACCATCGGCCAGAGCAGGATGATGTAGATCAGCGCGGCCATGATGAGCGGCGAAGGATTGGCATAGAATCCTTGCGCATTCTGGCCCTCTTTCAACAACTCCGGCAGCGCCACGGTCGAGGCGAGCGACGTATCCTTGAACATCGACACGCAGTTGCTCGTCGTCGGCGGAATGACGATGCGGACCGCCTGCGGCAGCACGACCTTGTAAAGCGTGATCAGGAAGGGAATGCCGAGGGCTGCGGCAGCTTCGAACTGGCCGCGGGGCACGCTTTCGATGCCCGAGCGAAAGACTTCGGCCGAATAGGCGGCAAGCACGATCGAGAAGCCGAGGATTGCCGACCACCAGGCGGAAAAGCTGATGCCGACGAAGGGCAGCGCGTAATAGATCAGGATCAGCACCACCAGCATCGGCATGGCGCGCATGATGTCGATATAGGCGATCATCAAAAGCTGCAGCGGCTTCGGGGCATAGAGGCGGATCAGGCTGACGATGAGGCCGCCGGTGACGCCGATCAGGATGCTGACCACGCCGAGCGCGATGGTCATCCAAAGCCCGCGCAGCAGCTGCGGGAATGCCGAGATCATGACGTCGGAATTGAGGAAGGTATCGACGAAAGACATTGGCGCTCCCGGTTGCAGGACGAAGATGAGGTTTCATTACATTTACGCCGGCCGCAATGGCCGGCGTAAGCTCATGTCAACAATGATCTTTTGATCACGCCTTGGGGATGGGTAATTCGGTAACGGTGGAGGAACCTGCCGGTGCCTTGCCGCCGAACCACTTCTCGTGGATCTTTTCGAGCGTACCGTCCTTCTTCATCGCGGTGATGGCGTCGTTGATCTTGGCGACGAGTGGCGAATCCTTCGTCATCATCAGGCCGTATTGCTCGCCGGTCTTGATGCGATCCTTGATGGCGAAGCCCTTGGTCTTGACGAAGAGATATTGCATGCCGGGAATGTCGCTGACGACGGCATCGATGCGGCCGGCACCGAGATCGAGGAACATGTCCTGCTGCGAGTTGTAGCCCTTGACGTCGGCAAAGCCCTGCGCTGCCTTGTTGTCATTGACCCATTTTTCACCCGTCGAACCCGACAAGACACCGACGACCGTGCCCTTGAGATCGGCAAGCGTCTTGACCGAGCTGCTTTCCTTCGTAGCGACGCCCATGTCGGAATCGTAGTAGGGCTGCGTGAAGGACTGCGACTTCAGGCGTTCCGGCGTGATCGTGATGGACGAGATCGCCACGTCGATGCGCTTGGAGCTGGTTGCCGCGAACAGGGCCTGGAAGCCGTAGTCGGCGATGTTGGTGGTCATGCCGGCGCGCTTGGCCGCTTCGTTGACGATATCGACCTCGAAGCCTTCGAAGCCGCCATTGGCGGTCTTGTATTCGAAGGGCGGGTTGTTCGGATAGGAACCGACGTTCAAGACATCGGCGGCATAGGCAAAGTGGCTTCCGCCGGCCAGGCCGACGGCGGTCGCAAGGACCAGCAGACTACGACGAGTAATGGGCATTTTCTTGGTCTCCCTCTGGTTATGGCTGCGGGCTTTTCCTCTCACCCGCGGTATTCCCCGTCCGCCCGCTCGGGCGGCCGTATCATGTCATCGCATCGACCATGCGATCGAGCGCGATACGCATCTGTTCGGCTTCGCGGAACGTGCACATGCGCAGGAAAGCGCGGGATGCATCGCCGAAGTGATATCCGGGCGCCAGGCCGACGCGGGCCGTCTCGAGGATACGCTCGCACAGCGCCGTCGCATCGGGTTCGCCCTGCAGCGCGAAGAAGGCATACATGCCGCCGCGCGGTTTCTCCGGCAGGATCATGCCCGGTATCTTAGGCAGCTTCTCATAGGCCAGATCGAGGCCGGTCTTGATGCGTCCGCGGATCTCTGAAACCAGCGGCTCGCCTTCGCGTAAGGCGGCGGCAGCACCGGCCTGAACCATGGCCGACGTGCCGCTGTTGATATACTGCGTCATGGCGCCGAGTTGGTCGGCAATGGCAGACGGGTGCGTCAGCCAGCCGACGCGCCAACCGGTCATTGCCCAGGCTTTTGAGAAGCTGTTGATCGCAATCACGCGATCGCCGTCCTCGGCGACCTGCAGGATCGATGGCGCGATCTCTCCATCGAAATAGAGGCGGGCATAGACCTCGTCGGAGATGATCCAGATGCCGGTGCGGCGGCTGAAATCGAGAAGCGCGTGCATTTCCTCGCGCGAGGCCGTCCAGCCCGTCGGGTTGGATGGCGTCGACAGGAAGATGGCGCGCGTGCGGGCGTCGCAGCGGGCGAAAAGCTTGTCGAGGTCGAGGCGCCAGTCGGTATCGAAATCGAGCGATACGGCGCGGGGCTCGCCGCCGATCAGATGGATGGCGTTATGGATGTTCGGCCATTGCGGCGCGACGTAGACGACGTTGGTGCCGACATCGACGAGCAGTTCGAGCGCCATATAGAGCGCCTGCATGCCGCCGGGCGCGACCGTCGTGCGCTCGATCGGGATGGGGCGGCCGTGCCAGTGCGTCTGATAGTCCGACAGCGCTTCGTTCAGGGTCGCGAGACCACGCATGTTGGGAACGTAGAAGGTGGCGCCGTCGTCGAGCGTCTTCTTCGCAGCATCGCGGATGAACTCCGGCGTCACGATATCGCCTTCGCCGAACCAGAGCGGGATGACGCCGCCGAGTTCGCGGGCGCGCTTGGCAAGCACGGCGATATTGTCGGTGCGCATGTCGCGGATCTGAGCGCGGATGCCTTCGAGGGCATCGCGGCCTGATATCGCGTTCGGCAGGTTATGCTGCGGTAGAAGAGACAAGGAATTTCCCCTGGGAATTCGGTATTGAAGGGTTCAAACGGCTGCGGCAGCTTTCACTTGAGCAACCCCTCAATTTCGAATGGTTATCCAAAAACAACTGCATTTCAAGGACAAATTTTAAGCTTAAAAAGTCTACCTTCCTGCTCGATTCCGTGTTGCTCAGCCATGCGGTAACGCTCTGATAAAAATCAGCTTTATTTCTTCTCTCTGCCGTGCCCGCCGGCTCTTGCGGCGCTAACGCCGGCAGCCAGGCTTGCACCCAGGAACATCGTGTCGCTTGCCAGCATGAAGAAGCTTATGCCAGCTTCCGACCATGCGCCGATATCGTCTGCCGAAGGGCGGAAGATGCCGACCGCGCGGCCGGCAGACAAAGCGGTCTTTGTGATTGTGCGGATCGCTGCGTCGAGCCTCTCCTTGCCGGCAGGTCCCATCGCATCGATCGAGACCGAGAGATCGCCGGGGCCGATGAAAATGAGATCGATGCCGTCGACGGCCGCAATCTCGGCGATATTGGCAAGCCCCTCGGCGGTTTCGACCTGGATGGCAAGCACGAGTTCCGCATTGGCCTTGGCCAGATAGTCCGGGATGCGGTAGCCATAGGCCGCCGCACGGCCCGGTCCGACGCCGCGCGCGCCGAGCGGGGGATAGCGCATGGCCTTGACGGCAGCGTGCGCCTGTTCCGCAGTCGAAACCCGCGGGACGAGGACGCCCGCCGCACCCGCATCCAGAACGGCCGCGATATCTTCAGCCGCATGTCCGGGTACGCGGACCATGCCGGGAACGCGATGGACGTCGGCAGCGCGGATCAGATCCTCGATGCGCTCGCGGCTGATCTGCGAATGCTCCCAGTCGATGCAGAGGAAATCGACGCCGGAGGCCGCCGTGACCTCGATGGCGACCGGATGCGGGATAGCCGCAAACGTACCGACGAGCAGCTTCTGCTCGATACAGTTCCGGCGGAAATCGCTCATCGGCATCCTCCCATTTCAGCGGTCCTCTCAATGTGGGATAGACCGAAAAGATACAACTACGAAGCGGCAATCTGCCCTGAACTCAGGGCACCTTCCGTGCCGATCACGCGCCGGCACGGAGGCATTGCGGTGGCGGAGTTGTTCGGGCGCCGCCACCGCTCACAGGCACGGCTTACTTGCGCCGCGCCATGATCTCGGTCAGGACCGCGTCGAACCGGGCGATCTCCTCGACCTTGTTATAATGCACCAGCGACACGCGGATGGCACCTGTTTCCATGGAAAGGCCCAGGCGCTTCATCAGGCGCGGTGCGAACATGTGACCGTCGCGCAGGCCGATGCGCTGCTTGCCCATCTCCTCGGCAAATTCCTGCGGCGTGATGCCTGGCATGTTGAAGCAGATTGTGGGAACGCGCTGCTCCAGCCGGCTCTCGTCGGAGATGCCGTAGATGACCGCGCCATGGCGCTTGAGAACGGCGATCATCTCGCGCGAGAGCATCAGCTCGTACTGGCGGATCGTGCCCATGGCGGCGGCAAGCGCCTCGCGGCGGCTGTGATTGCCGGTCGACAGGAAGCGACGGCCGAGGCCTTCGAGATATTTGACCGCGGCATTCATGCCGGCAACGTTCTCGTAGGTGAATGTGCCGACTTCGATCTTGTAGGGCGGTACGTCCGGAATGAAGTCTTCCTTGAAGGTTGGCAGCTTGACCAGCGCGTCGTAACGACCCCAGAGGAAGCCCATGTGCGGCGAGAAATTCTTGTAGCCAGAGCACACAAGGTAGTCGCAGCCCCAGGCCTGCACGTCGATCAGGCCATGCGGGCCGTAATGGACGCAATCGAGGAAGGTTTCGGCACCGGCGGCTTGTGCCAGTTTGCAGACTGCGGCGACGTCGACGATCGTGCCGATCGAATGCGCTGTGACGGTGCAGGCGACGAGGCGGGTCTTGTCGTTGAGCAGCGGCTTCAGATCTTCCACATGCAGTGTGCCGTCCTCGCGCATGCGCCACCAGACGATCTTCGCGCCATCGGCTTCCAGCGCCATCCAGGTGGCAATGTTGGCGTCGTGGTCCATGTCGGTGACGACGATTTCGTTGCGCTCGCCGAGCAACTTGGCAATGCCGAGGCTCACAAGCCGAATGAACGAGGTGGCGTTCTGGCCGAAGGAAATTTCTTCCGGGCGATAGGCGTTCACCAGCATGGCAACGCTTTCGCGCGCTTCTTCCAGATTGCGGTCGACGCCCTGGCTGTGCTGGTATTTCGCCATGCGCTGGACGTTGAAATCGATGAGGTGGTTGGCAACAGCGTCGACCACTGTCTGCGGCACCTGCGCCCCGCCCGCATTGTCGAGAAAGACGAAATCGCCGGCCTTCTGAATGGCCGGGAACATGGCGCGGACCTCGTCGACCGGGAAGCTGTTGTGGCCGGCGAATTGCGATGCGGAAGCGGCGGAGCTCATGGGGATCTCGCTCTGGATGTTGGGATTGAAACCTCAATTTTGATCATTTGATCACAAAATACTTTAAGGTTCAACCAAATTTCTAGATCTCTTTGGGGATGCTTAGCGGCGGCCGGAGCCGGAGCCCTTGCGCGGCTCATCCTGGGTGGCCGGGCAATAATCCTGCAGGATCTCGTGGGTGCGTCTGATATCGGCGACGACGCCATCGCGGGCAGCGGCAAAGTCTCCTGCCTTCAGCGCCTTGACGATGGCAACATGCTCGCCGGCGGGGTCAAGCTCGCCGCTGCGCATTAAAGGTTCGACGGATGCGGAGAGCATGCGCATATAAGGGCCGAAGCGCAGCCACAAGGTCTCGATGAGCTGCAGCAGCACCTCGGAGCCGGAGGCGCGGTAGATGGTGAAGTGGAACTGCTGGTTCTTGGCCATCAGGTCGTAGACGTTGGCGCCGAGGCCGATCACATGCTGCTCGCCGGCGATGCGCTCAAGTGACTCAATGTCTGTCGGGGTGAGGTTCGGCGCGCCGAGTTCGGCGGCCAGGCCCTCCACGGCGATGCGGGCGCGGCAGAGATCGTTGAGCCGGCCGAGGGTGACGATCGGGATGCGGGCCGAGCCGTTGGCTGCGACTTCGAGCGCATTTTCAGCAGCCAGCCGGCGCAGGGCCTCGCGCACCGGCATGTTGCTGGTTCCGAAGGTTTCGGCGAGCGAGGCGATGGTCAGTGTCTGGCCGGGATCGAAATTGCCGGCCATGAGCGCGTTTCGGAGCTGCTGATAGACGCTCTCCTGGATCGTCGTTCTGGAGGACACCGGTTCCAGGGCTATGCGCACGCTCGCTTCCTTTTCGCTTTGCAGGACCCGTTCATGGTAGAACGAAGGGCAGGCGAAAGGAAAGGGGCCTTTCCGAGCAGCGCTCAGGCCTCCTCTACCTCCCAGCTTGCCTCATCGGCCGGCTCGTCTCTTGCCGGCGCCTTGCGTAAGCCGAGGCCGACGCCGATGAGGGCAAGAGCACCGCCGATGGCGTGGTAGGAATGCAGCTGCTCGCCGAGGAGTGCCCAGGCCAGAGCCGCGACAATGATCGGCAGGAGGTTGATCAACAGCGAGGTACGGCTGGCTCCAAGCTTGTGAATGCCGATCATCCAGCAGAAGGGGGCGATCAATGAGGTCGGGATCGCCGCATAGAGGATCAGCGGCAGGTTTGTCGTCGTAATCGGTGAGATATCGCCCATCAGGAAAACAGGAATCAGCAAAAGGGTCGAAAAGCCGATCTGCCAGAAGAGCTGCTGCCACATCGAAAGCGGCATCGCCCAGCGTCTCAGCATGACGCCGTAGAGCGCATTCGAGAGAACCGCGATAATCATCAGGCCGTCGCCGATGTGGAAGCCGCCGTTGATCAGCCGGACAGGATCGCCTTGAGAGGTCAGATAGATTAGCCCGATCAAAGAGATGGCGCCGCCTGCGATGCTTGGCGCGGTCAATTTTTCAGAGGCCAGCAGGCTTGCGAAAAATGTCGACAGCAACGGCATCAGGGCGAGCATGACGCCCATGTTGACGGCGGAGGTGGTCTTGGCTGCCTCATAGGCGAGGCTCTGATAGATCACCATGCCGAGCGCGCCGAGAATGGCGAGTTTCAGCCAGTGCTGCCGGAGCAGGGCGCGGTTGCGCCACGCCTCCCGGCCGACGAAGGGCAGGAGCACGAGGAAGGCAAGCAGCCAACGATAAAAGGAGATGGAGCCCGGCGAAATCACGCCGGCGGATGCCTTGGTGACGACGGTATTGCCGGACCAGATCAGCACCGTCAGCAGCGGCGCAAGTCCGGCCGCACTGATCATGGATGCGGAAGCGTTCGGCTGGGTGCTCATGTGAATGATCTCTCGTCGTCTTCTGGCTTGGGGCGAAACGAAGGAGGGCGGATAGAGTTCGCCATCCCAAAGACTTTGTACTACCTGTCCGAATTCTGGTATATAGCGAGAATAAGACAAGCAGTAGCGAAATGAGGACATGTCCAGCAGGCCTCCACGCATCGAGGGCGATCCGCCGAATCCGGTTTCCTTCCGCACCGAGAATTATAAAGCGGGCACGGTTTTCCCCAAAAAGAGCCAGCCTTGGGGCGAGCTCAATTATGCGATTACCGGCGTTGCCGACTTCGATATCGAGGGCGTGCGCTATCTGTCGCCGCCGCATTATGCCATCTGGCTGCCGCCGGAGACGATGCACGGCGCCGCGATCCAGCACGATCTGCGCTATGCGACCGTCTATGTCGAACGCGCTCTTTGTGCGAACCTGCCCGATAAGCCTTCCACGCTCAGCATCAGTCCGCTGCTGAAGGCCATCCTGGCGGATTTCGCGGCGCGCGATGTCACCATGCCGGAAACGGCGGAAGACCTGCGGCTCGCGCAGGTACTGGTCGACCAGATCCGACTGGCGCCGCGCTGCGAGAGCTATCTGCCGATTTCTGACGACCCGCTGCTCGGCCCGGTGCTCAATGCCCTGCAGTCCGCTCCCGGCGACCGGCACTCCCTTGCGGAGTGGGCACGCAGGATGGGAACGACCGAGCGTACGCTTTCGCGCCGGTGCCAGGACGATCTCGGCCTTTCCTTCAACGAATGGCGGCAGCGATTGAAGCTCGTTGCTGCACTGTCGATGGTCGAGGCGGGCGAGCCCGTGCATCGGATTGCAGCGCAGTTGGGCTACAGCAACGCGTCGGCCTTCATCGCTATGTTTCGCCGGATGACCGGTACGAGCCCGACGCAGATGCGGTAGGTCTCGGAGCGTTTCCAGGAAAAGTGCGCAGCGGTTTTCCGTCCGGAATGCTCAAAGAAACAGGAAGATAGAACGTTTTCGCGGTTCGGAGAAAGCGGAAATGTTCTACGGCTCGATCAAAACGATCTCCAGCTTGCGCAGCTCTTCCGGATCGGCCATCGCGTCGATGACAGTAATCATGCCATCTGCATTGAGGGTGCAGCGAAGGGCGACGCGCAGCTGCCCGCCGATAACAACGATGGCACCGACTGCGCCGTTGATAACTGCCAGCCGCGCTCCTTGTGCGCGACCCTGGAAGGTCTTGGCAATGTCGACGCGGCCGCGGATTTCTCTGGCCGATCCCATGCGAGCCGCAACCGCATCCGGCCGGAAGACGGCTTCGGGATCGAGGACGGCGAGCAGCGCCTGGAGGTCGCCGTCACGCGAGGCGGTGAAGAAGGCGTCGACGACGTGACGCTGGCGGGTGAGATCGGCCTCCGCTGTCGATGGCGTGCCCTGCACGCGGCGGCGGGCGCGGCTTGCAAGCTGGCGTGTCGCAACCGTGGTGCGTCCTAGAATCGGGGAGATGTCATCGAAAGACACGTCGAACATATCGTGCAAGACAAAAGCAAGCCGTTCGGCCGGATTGAGCTTTTCCAGGACCACCAGCAGGGCGAGGCCGACGGAGTCTGCGAGCAAGGCATCCTGTTCAGGATCGGTGCCGTTGCCGGCCTCATGCACCACCATCGGCTCGGGAACATGGATGGTCAGCGGCTCTTCGCGACGGGATTTGCGCGACCGTAGCAGATCGAGGCAAATGCGGGCCGTGACCGTCGTCAGCCAGCCGCTTAGATTTTCGATGCCGGACGCGTCGCTCTTCATCAGGCGCAGCCACGTCTCCTGAACCGCGTCTTCCGCCTCCGTGCGCGAGCCGAGCATGCGGTAGGCGACGGCGCGCAGATGCGGCCGGTTCGCTTCGAATTTTTCCGCCAGCCATTTTTTCTCGTCCATCGGTCACATCTCCTCACCCTGTTTCGTCAGACCCATGACGAACGAAATCCGGCCGGTGTGACATCGGATCGGCCGGAAATTGCCTCGTCAGGACATGAGCGGCAACAGCGCTCTCACAATCAGAGGAAAGAAATATGCAAGCTCGTATGAAAAATCCCGCCCTCATTCTGCCCGAAACGCTGCAGGCGCTTCTGGCCGTCAGCAATTCGATCAAGGATCGTGGCCTGTCGGAAAACATCATGGACCTCGTGCATCTGCGCGTCAGTCAGATCAACGGCTGCAGCGTCTGCACCGACATGGGCTTTCGCAAGCTCCAGAAAGATGGGGAGACGATGGAGCGTATCGTCGGTGTCTCCGCCTGGCGCGAGATGCCTTATTTTTCGGACGCCGAGCGTGCTGCTCTGGCTCTCGGGGAAGCAGCTACCCGGCTCGCCGACCGGCCCGATGCCGTCAGCGACGAGATCTGGAACGAAGCAGCAAAACATTTCGACGAAAAGGCACTATCGGCGCTGATCGTCGCGATTGCGATCGACAATGTCTGGAACCGGCTGAACTCGACGGTTCGGCAGCCGGCGGGGGCTTCCTGGAACTGATTATTCGCAATTGGCGCCACCTTCTTCCCATTGTATGGGGAAGAAGGTGGCCCGCATCCTCAAGCCTCGCCTACTCGCGAGGTCACCAGCAATTTCGCCATCCAGTCCACGAAGACACGCACCTTGTTGCTGAGGTGCCGGTTGGGCGGATAGACGATATGCAGGGGCAGCGACGGTCGGGTCCAGCCGGAAAGAATGGGAACGAGATCGCCGCTTGCAAGCGCGTCCCGAGCCATGAAGCTTGGAACTTGCGCGATTCCGAGCCCCATCAACGCCGCCTGGAGATAGCTGCGGCTGTCATTCACCGAAAGGATATAGCGCGGGCTGATTTCCAATGCCTCGTTGCCGTGTTCGAACAGGAACGGAATCGTCCTACCCGTTTGCGCGCGGAAATAGCTGACCGCATAGTGGCTGGTTTCCAGATCCTCCGGCCGTTCCGGGAAACCATGCTTCTCGATGTAAAGCGGTGCCGCGCAGGTGACGAGGTGGATCTCGCCGACGCGGCGGGCGATCAGCGACTGGTCGCTCGGCATGCCTGCGCGCAGCGCGCAATCGACATTCTCGGCCAGATAGTCGACCAACCGGTCGCCGACGCCAAGGTCAATATGGATATCCGGATAGCGCTGGTGGAAATCGCAGAGCGCCGGCATGACAATCTTCTCGGCAAAGGCGCCGGCCATTTCCACGCGCAGGCGCCCGCTCGGCAGGCTCTGCGAATTGCTGATGCTGCCGTCCAGTTCCTCTATTTCCGAGAGGATCTGAATGGCGCGCTCGTAGTAAAGCGCGCCGTCGGTCGTCACCATGACGCGGCGTGTCGTGCGGTTGAGAAGCTTGGCATGCAGATGCGCCTCGAGCGACTGGATGAGCGTCGTCACCGTCGCCTTCGGCATGGAGAGGGCCGCAGCGGCGCGGGTAAAGTTACCCGTCTCCACCACGCGCGCGAATGCCCGCATTGCTGATAACTGGTCCATTCCATGATGTCCCTCGACCTTCGAAAAAGAGGTCGATTGTTTGTAATCGTGAATAGTCTGATCGAATATAGGCTACTTATTCTCGAAGCGGAATAACAATATGTTGTTTCATAAGTTGTTGCAATGCGGCACGGGGGGCGCTGAACCGCATAATCGGGAATATGGTTGCAAAGCACGTCAAACGGCTTTTGGATTGGGTCATATTCACTGGAACAGACGGGATTTGGGTCGATGAGTGCGCCGTGGAAAGATGTTGTGCTGGAAAACGTGCCTACGGGGCCGGTGGAAGCGCGGATCTACAACGGTGAAGGTTTGAAGAAGGCGGCACCCCTTGTGCTCTATCTGCACGGCGGCGCCTTTCTCGATACCTGCCATGCGACCGAGAGACCGGTGGCGGCAAGCCTCGCCGAGGCCGGTGCCATCGTGGTTGCAGCGGATTATACGAGCTGTAATCAGAATGCTTTTCCGAAGGTGCTGGAATGCGCCTACGGCCTTCTTGCCTACCTCAGCAATAAGCGGAACATGCTTGCGCTGGGCGGGGCAAAAAAATCGCTGCTGTTTGTCGCCGGTGAGGAATCGGGTGGCAATGTTGCAGCGGGTGTCGCTTTAAAGGCGCGCGATCAAATACCCGGTTCGTTGGACGGACAGGTGTTGATATCGCCTTTGCTCGATCCCTTCATGGGATCAAAATCTTTCCTCCAGGCGGAGGAAAGCGGCATGCGCGAGCGTTGGACGGAGGGTTGGAACCGATACCTGGGTTTCCTGGGCGGTGTCTGTCACCCCTATGCAGCGCCTCGATACTGTTCGCGGCTTTCGGGCCTCGCGCCGGCATTGGTGCTCACGGCCGAGGACGACCCGCTCCGCGACGAGAGCATGGAATACGGCAGCCGGCTGAAAGCGGCTGGCGTCCGTGTTCGCCAGCAAGTCCTCCCCGCCGGGACAGGCTGGCCCACTCTCTATGGCGGGCAGTCGAAGGACAGGGCTTCGTGGCAGCAGGACATCTGCTGCTGTTTCAAGGGCTTTGTCGAAGACGTGCAGGCTTGATCGACTAGGGTATCCCGTCCGCAATGTATGAGCGCGGATTGGATTGATGTCGAAGGCACGAGACCGGAGCGGTGGTCACGCGGATGCGCGGCGCTTCGGCCCCCGATTTTTTGAGACGATAGGAAGTTTCGGTCCCGTATCCCAAGACGGGGCCAAAGGAGAGACTAACATGAAGTCCAACGATAAGCGCTGGGCCCTGTGGGGCGCCGGCATGGGTGTTGCTGCGGCTGTTGCAGGCGCGGCTTTCTATCTGGAGCTGCCGCGCGGCGCGCAGGCAACCGAGGCCGCCAGCCAGGCGCCGCCGCCGGCTGTCCCCGTCACGGTTGCTGCCGTCGAGCCGCGCGACATCACGTCCTGGCAGGAATTTTCCGGCCGGCTCGAGGCTATCGACCGTGTCGAAATCCGGCCGCGCGTGGCTGGCGCAATCCAGTCCGTGCATTTCCGCGAAGGCGCCCTGGTCAAGCAGGGCGACCTGCTTGTCACGATCGATCCCGCTCCCTATGAGGCGGCCGTCGCCCAGGCACAGGCGCAGGTTGGCGCGGCGAAGGCCACCCTTAATCTGACCAAAGTCGAGGTCGATCGCGGCCAGAAGCTCTTCGACAACAAGACGATCTCGCAGAGCGATATGGACACGCGCGCCAGCAATTACGCTGCGGCGGAAGCCAACCTGAAGGCGGCGCAAGCGACCCTGCAGACGGCGCAGTTAAATCTCGATTACACGCAGGTCCGCGCCCCGATTGCCGGTCGCGTCGGTAAAATCGCTGTAACTGTAGGTAACCTTGTTGCCGCGGGTGCGTCCTCTTCAGCATTGACGACGCTCGTTTCGGTCGATCCGATCTATGCCAGCTTCAGTGCCAACGAACAGACCGTTACCCAGGCGCTGTCTGAACTACCAGCTACCGGGGGTACCGTTCCGCCAGTCGAGCAGATCCCGGTTCAGATCGGCACGGCCAGCGATAACGGCACGCCGATAAAGGGCAAGCTGCAGCTGATCGACAATGAAGTCGATGCGGCGAGCGGCACTGTCAGCGTTCGCGCCGTCTTCGACAATCCCGGCGGTCGTCTCATCCCCGGTCAGTTCGTGCGGGTTCGCATGGGACAGCCGAAGGCCGAGACCAAGCTACTGATCAGCGAGCGGGCAATCGGCACCGATCAGGACAAGAAGTTCGTGTTCGTCGTCGGGGCTGACAACAAGGTCGAATATCGCCCGATCAATCTCGGCGATACCTCGGACGGCTTGCGTATCGTTACATCCGGCCTGAACGCCGGTGACCGGATCATCGTCAACGGCCTGCAGCGGGTTCGCCCGGGCGCCGTCGTCGATCCGAAGCCGGAAGAAAAGGTCGCTGCCAAGTAATTCATACGGCCGGAGGGCTTAGCTCCCGGCCGCTGTTCCAAGTCTCGATTTTGTAATGCTCGTGGCGCCTCCTGGGCCGCGGGCGCGGACTTCGTGTCCCTTGATTCACTCGTGGAGAGGGTTCTGCCATGAACATCTCAAGATTTTTCGTCGACCGTCCGGTGTTTGCCGGAGTGCTATCGATCCTCATCGTGGTCGCCGGCCTGATCGGTCTGAAGCTGCTGCCGATTTCCGAATATCCGGAAGTCGTGCCGCCGTCGATCGTCGTCACCGCGCAATATCCAGGCGCCAACCCGAAGGTCATCGCCGAAACGGTGGCAACACCGATCGAAGAGCAGATCAACGGTGTCGAAGGCATGCTCTACATGAGCAGCCAGGCGACATCGGACGGTCTGTTGACGCTGACCGTCACCTTCAAGCTCGGCACCGATCCGGACAAGGCACAGCAGCTCGTGCAGAACCGCGTCTCTCAGGCGGAACCCCGTCTGCCGCAGAACGTGCGTGACCTCGGTATCACGACGGTCAAGAGCTCGCCCGACCTGATGATGGTGGTCAACCTCATCTCGCCGGACAATCGTTACGACATCACCTATCTGCGCAACTACGCCACCCTGAACATCAAGGACCGGCTTGCCCGTATCGACGGCGTCGGCCAGGTTCGCGTGTTCGGCTCGGGTGACTATTCGATGCGCGTGTGGGTCGATCCGCAGAAGGCGGCCGAACGCGGTCTTGCCGCAAGCGATATCGCCAATGCCATTCGCGCTCAGAACATTCAGGCTGCTGCCGGTATCATCGGCCAGTCGCCGAGTGTCCCCGGCATCGACGTGCAGCTGAACGTCAACGCCCAGGGCCGTCTGACGACGCCGGAGGAATTCGGCAACATCATCGTCAAGAGCGGCACCAACGGTGAAATCACGCGCCTGCGTGACGTCGCCCGCATCGAACTCGGCGCCGCCGACTATTCGCTGCGTTCGCTTCTCGACGGTAAGCCTGCTGTGGCTATCCCGGTCTTCCAGTCCCCGGGCTCCAACGCGATCACCATCTCGGACAACGTCGTCAAGACGATGAACGAGCTGCAAACCGCAATGCCCGACGGCGTGAAGTACGAAATCGTCTATGACACCACGCAGTTCGTGCGCGCGTCGATCGACAAGGTCGTGCATACGCTGCTCGAAGCCATCGTGCTCGTCGTTATCGTCGTCATCCTGTTCCTGCAGACATGGCGTGCCTCGATCATCCCGCTGATCGCCGTTCCGGTGTCGATCATCGGCACGTTCGCGGTGATGTATATCTGCGGGTTCTCGATCAACGCACTCAGCCTCTTCGGCCTGGTGCTGGCGATCGGTATCGTGGTGGACGACGCGATCGTGGTCGTCGAAAACGTCGAGCGCAACATCGAGAACGGGCTCAGCCCGCGTGAAGCGACCTATCGCGCCATGAAGGAAGTGTCCGGCCCGATCATCGCGATCGCGCTGGTGCTGGTTGCCGTCTTCGTGCCGCTGGCCTTCATCTCAGGCCTGTCGGGTCAGTTCTATCGCCAGTTCGCGCTGACGATCGCGATCTCCACAGTCATATCCGCCTTCAACTCGCTGACCCTGTCTCCGGCACTGGCTGCGATGCTCCTGAAGGATCATCATGCACCGAAGGACATGCTGACGCGCGTGATGGATTTCGGGCTTGGCTGGTTCTTCCGCGGCTTCAACAAGGTCTTCCATCGTGGTTCGTCTGCTTACGGCAAGGGCGTCGGCGGCATCCTGTCGGTCAAGAGCCTGGTCATGGTCGTCTATCTCGCCCTCATCGGCGCGACCTACTACCTGTTCCAGGCCGTTCCCGGCGGCTTCGTTCCGCAGCAGGACAAGCAGTATCTGATCGGCTTTGCCCAGCTGCCCGATGGCGCGACCCTCGACCGTACGGATGATGTCATCCAGCGAATGAGCAAGATCGCGCTGGAACAGCCTGGTGTCGAACATGCGATTGCCTTCCCGGGCCTGTCGATCAACGGCTTCACCAACTCCTCCAATGCCGGTATCGTCTTCGTGACGCTGAAGGCTTTCGAGGAGCGCACGACGCCCAATCTGTCGGGTGGGGCGATTGCCATGCAGCTGAACCACAAGTTCGGCGCGATCCAGGATGCCTTCATCGCCATGTTCCCGCCGCCGCCCGTCCAGGGTCTCGGCACGACCGGCGGCTTCAAGCTGCAGATCGAGGACCGCGCCGGTCTCGGCTATCAGGCGCTCGACGAGGCCAACAAGGCGTTCCTCGCCAAGGCCTACCAGACGCCGGAACTGACGGGTATTTTCTCGAGCTACCAGATCAACGTGCCGCAGCTCTTTGCCGATCTCGATCGCGCCAAGGCCGAACAGCTTGGCGTCTCGGTAACCGATGTCTTCGATACGCTGCAGATTTATCTGGGTTCGCTCTACGTCAACGACTTCAACGCATTCGGTCGTACCTACAGCGTGCGTGTGCAGGCGGACGCCCAGTTCCGTTCGCATGCGAGCGATATCGGCGAGTTGAAGGTTCGCTCGGCGTCGGGCCAGATGATCCCGCTGTCCGCCCTGTTGAAGGTCGAGGCCAGCACCGGGCCGGAACGGACGACGCGCTACAACGGCTTCCTTGCCGCCGACATCAATGGCGGGCCGGCGCAGGGCTTCTCGTCCGGTCAGGCACAGGCTGCCGTCGAGAGGATCGCCAGCGAGACGCTGCCTCCGGGCATCGGCTTCGAATGGACTGACCTGACCTACCAGCAGATCCTGGCCGGCAGCTCGGGCATCATCATCTTCCCGCTCGCTCTGCTGCTCGTCTATCTCGTGCTGGCTGCCCAGTATGAGAGCATCAGCCTGCCGCTTGCGATCGTCATGATCGTGCCGATGGGTGTGCTTGCCGCCTTGACCGGCGTCTGGCTGACGGGTGGCGACAACAACATCTTCACGCAGATCGGCTTGATGGTGTTGGTGGGCTTGTCGGCGAAGAACGCGATCCTGATTGTGGAATTTGCCCGCGAGCTGGAATTCGACGGTCGCAAGCCGGTTCAGGCCGCGATCGAGGCCAGCCGGTTGCGTCTGCGCCCGATCCTGATGACCTCCATGGCCTTCATCATGGGTGTCGTGCCGCTCGTCACCTCGACCGGTGCCGGTGCCGAAATGCGCGCTGCCATGGGTGTCGCTGTGTTTGCGGGTATGATCGGCGTCACCTTCTTCGGCATCTTCATGACGCCGGTGTTCTACGTGCTGATCCGCAGCGTCACGGGCAACCGTCCGCTGAAGCAGCATCCGCACAACGACAACGAACATTCGGCGGAGGTACTCCCGATCGCCGCCGAATAGGGGCCGTGCCGAATAGTACTCCAGTGCTCGACAGGCCAAGGCGGGACCGAAAGGTCCCGCCTTTTCTCTATCTACGGCCTGTTCCGGATTTGGCCTTTGAAGAATTTGCCGCAAGGCCGCGGATTTCCTTTGCATGCTGGCACCATAGGTTTATCAAGCTCTTGGGTGAATTGATTGACGTACATCGGGCATGAGGAGTGGCTCGTTGGCGCAAGGACCTAAAGGGCGATAGCATACCGCAGGGTCCGCGCGTTCCATTCGGAGGATAGTCTATGAGCGGCAGGAAGATCGCTTTTCTCGGTACCGGTTTGATGGGTGCACCGATGGCACGACGTCTATTGGCTGCCGGTTTCGCCGTAACCGTCTGGAATCGCGATCATAGCAAGGCGGAGCCTCTGACTGCCGATGGCGCGACCGTCGCGGATACGGCGGCGGAGGCGGCACGGGGAGCCGCAGTGGTTTTTACCATGCTGACGAATGGTGGGGCTGTCGGTGAGGTTCTGTTCGGCAGCGGTGTGGCCGACGTGCTGGAATCTGGAACGATCGTTATCGACAACAGCTCGATATCGCCGGCTGTTGCCCGCGAACATGCCTTCAAACTTGCCGAGCGCGGCATTCGGCACATCGATGCGCCGGTTTCCGGCGGCGTAGTCGGGGCGACTGCCGGAACGCTGGCAATCATGGCCGGCGGCGATGCCGAGGTCATCGACAGTGTTCGCGATATCATGGCGCCGCTCGGGCGCGTAACCAGAGTTGGTCCGAGCGGCACCGGGCAGCTCGCAAAACTCGGCAATCAGCAGATCGTTGCCGTGACCATCGGCGCCGTCGCGGAAGCGATGCTGCTGGTCGAGGCTGGCGGGGGCTCGCGCGAGGCGTTTCGTGACGCCATTCGCGGCGGCTTTGCCGAAAGCCGGATCCTGGAGCTGCATGGCCAGCGCATGATCGAGCGTAATTTTGAGCCGGGTGGAACCGCTCGCAACCAATTGAAGGATCTCGATACGGTGCTGGCGGCGGCGCAGAACCTGTCGCTTCATCTGCCGTTGACCGAAGTCGTTCGGGCCGAGTTTGCCGAATTCGTCGAGAATGGCGGCGGCGAGCAGGATCACAGCGGTTTGCTGCAGCATCTGGAAGACAAGAATGCCCAGGGAAAGGCTTGAGGAAGAGATGAGCGACAAGGGTGCATCCAAGCGTCGTCTGCGTTCGCAGGACTGGTTCGACAATCCCGATCATATCGACATGACGGCGCTCTATCTCGAGCGCTTCATGAACTACGGCATCACACCGGAGGAGCTGCGGTCGGGAAAGCCGATCATCGGCATTGCCCAGAGCGGCAGCGATCTCACACCCTGCAACCGCCATCACCTCGACCTTGCCAAGCGCGTGCGCGACGGCATTCGCGATGCCGGCGGTATTCCGATCGAGTTTCCGACCCATCCGATCTTCGAGAACTGCAAGCGCCCGACGGCGGCACTCGATCGTAATCTCGCCTATCTCGGCCTGGTGGAAGTGCTCTATGGCTATCCGCTCGACGGCGTCGTCCTGACCACCGGCTGCGACAAGACCACGCCGTCGGCGCTGATGGCGGCTTCGACGGTCAATATTCCGGCAATCGTTCTCTCCGGCGGCCCGATGCTCGATGGCTGGCATGAGGGCGAGCTTGCGGGCTCCGGCACGGTGATATGGCGTTCGCGCCGCAAGCTGGCGGCCGGCGAGATCGACGAGGAAGAGTTCATGGAGGCGTCGCTCGCCTCGGCGCCATCGATCGGTCATTGCAACACCATGGGAACGGCCTCGACCATGAACGCCATGGCGGAAGCGCTTGGCATGTCGCTGACCGGCTGCGCCGCCATTCCCGGCGCCTATCGCGAGCGCGGTCAGATGGCCTATCGTACGGGGCGGCGCGCGGTCGAGCTGGTGCTGGAGGATATCAAGCCCTCGGATGTCTTGACGCGCGAGGCCTTCCTCAATGCGATAAGGGTCAATTCCGCGATTGGCGGCTCGACCAATGCGCAGCCGCATCTTGCCGCCATGGCCAAACACGCCGGCGTCGAGCTTTATCCCGACGACTGGCAGGTGCATGGCTTCGACATTCCGCTGCTTGCCAATGTGCAGCCGGCAGGCGCCTATCTCGGCGAGCGTTTCCACCGCGCCGGTGGCGTTCCGGCTGTCATGTGGGAGCTGCTGCAGGTCGGCAAGCTGGATGGCAGCTGTCCGACTGTGACGGGCCGGACGATGGCGGACAACCTGAAAGGCCGCGAGGCGACTGATCGCGAGGTCATCCGCCCCTTCGCCGATCCGCTGAAGGAGCGTGCCGGCTTCCTGGTGCTGAAGGGCAATCTGTTCGACTTCGCCATCATGAAGATGAGCGTGGTCTCGGAGGAGTTCCGCGGCCGCTATCTGCAGGAGCCGGGCCATGAAGGCGTGTTTCAGGGCAGGGCGGTCGTCTTCGACGGATCGGAGGATTATCACAAGCGCATCAATCATCCCGATCTCGGCATCGACGAAAAGACCATTCTCGTTATCCGCGGCGCCGGACCGATCGGCTGGCCGGGATCGGCCGAAGTCGTGAACATGCAGCCGCCAGATGCGCTTCTAAAGCGGGGCATTCGCAGTCTACCGACGATCGGCGATGGCCGACAGTCCGGCACGGCCGACAGCCCTTCGATCCTTAACGCTTCGCCCGAAAGTGCTGCGGGCGGTGGGCTTGCATGGCTCAGGACCGGTGACATCATCCGCATCGATTTCAATCAGGGGCGCTGCGACATGCTGGTGGAGGAGGCGGAAATCGCGCGTCGCAAGGGCGACGGTATCCCGCCAGTACCGCCGGATGCGACGCCGTGGCAGCGCATCTATCGTCGTTCGGTCACGCAGCTTTCCGACGGAGCTGTGCTGGATGGCGCCGCCGATTTTCGCGACATCGCTGCCAATCCGCCGAGGCACAACCATTGACAGGTGTCGGCGGCCGGCAAGGATTGGAGCGGTGCTGTTAATTTGGGTAGCTTGCGCAGCCATTAAAGTTCGCGAAAGGGAGTAGTGCAACTATAATTGGCTGCGTTAGTTAGTCTCTTCAAGTTTCCGAAGGGGGTGGTGCTCTTTGGCAGGGACGACATCAGGGCGAAGCGAAGAAGAGTTCCAGGACCTTTTGAGGAGGCTGGAGCTGGCGCTGGAGGCGTCTCAAATCGGTGTCTGGCAGCATAATGTCAACGAGCAGGAGCTGCTCTGGGACTCGCAGATGCACAAGCTCTACGGGACCGGGCTTCAGGAGCGCAGGGTTTCTTCCGACGTCTGGATGAACGCGCTGCATCCCGAGGATGTCGAAGGGGCGGTCCACGATTTCGATGTCGCGCTGGCCAGGAAGGGTTTCTACAATTCCCAGTTCCGCATCATCCTGCCCGGAGGCGAGGTACGCCATCTGCGTTCGCGCGCGCATTACTATGAGGATGCGGACGGGGCACCTTCCTTCATCGGCGCGGAATGGGACGTCACGGCTGACGTCCTGCTCAATCGGGAACTGAGCGGCCAAAAGGCCATCGCCGAAGCGCGCGCCATTGCATTGGAGCACAGTCGTGCGCGAATAGAGCATGCCGCCGATCACGATTATCTCACAGGCCTCCCAAACCGCCGCTATTTCGACCGGCGTCTGGCTGAGTTGCACAACGATACGTCTATCGGAACCTTGGCGATCCTCCATATCGATCTCGATGGATTCAAGGAGATCAACGACAAATGGGGCCATGCGGCTGGTGATGCCACGCTGCAGAGCGCTGCCGCCCGCATCTCCGGAGCGATCACTGCCAACGACATCGTCGCCCGCATCGGCGGTGACGAGTTCGTGGCCGTGCTGGTCAATATCGGCAGTGTCGAAAGGCTTCAGGCGATCGCCGACGATATTTTATCGCGATTGCGCCGCGAAGTACGTTTCGGCAACGAGATGCTGAGGATCGGCGCGTCCATCGGCGTAGCGATAGGCGAGACGAGCGGCGCGGGCAATTTGCTGGCAGAATCCGATGTCGCCCTTTTTCAGGCCAAGAAACTCGGCCGCAACCGGGTGGAGTTCTTCACGCCGCAGCTCCAGTCCGATCTGCATGCAGAACGCCGCCTGGCCGACGAGTTGCGATTGGCGCCGGTGCTGCGGCAGATCGAGCCCTTCTATCAGATTCAAGTCGATGCGCAGAGCCGCCGCATCGTCGGACTGGAGGCGCTGGCACGCTGGCGGCATCCGGGAAGGGGATTGCTGAGCCCCGTGGCCTTCCTCAAGGTCGCCGATGAATATGGATTTACCGCGGAGATCGATGCGGCCGTGCTGAAGCGCGCACTGGCGGATCGGGCAGCCTGGGTTTCGCAGGGGCTTTCACCGCCGCGCATCGCTGTCAATATCTCCGGTCGCCGGCTTGCCGATCCCGACCTGATCGATGGATTGCGGGCTCTCAGAATACCGCGCCACGCCATCGCCTTCGAGCTGGTGGAGACCATCTTTCTGGATGAGCCCGACGAGGCAGTGCTTGCCAATATCGCTGGCATCAAGGAGATGGGGATCGATATCGAGATCGACGATTTCGGCTCCGGTCACGCTTCGCTGATCGGCCTCGTCAAGTTGAAGCCGAAGCGGTTGAAGATAGACCGGCAACTGGTAACTGCCGTAACGGTTTCCGAGGAGCAGCGTCGTCTTGTCGGCTCTATCATCGAAATCGCACGCACATTGAATGTCGAGGTGGTCGCCGAAGGGGTCGAGACCGAAGATCACGCGCGCGTTCTGGCCGAGGTCGGCTGCGATGAACTTCAGGGCTATGCTATCGGCTATCCTTCCTGCGAAAGCGAGACTGCGGCTTTGCTGAAATCAGCCGAGGCATCGAGCCCGAGCTGATCGTCAGCCAATCTTGCGGCGTATGCTACTGAATCTGCAGAGCGAGGATCAGGCCGTAGCTGATGGCGCCAAGCGTTAAAAGCGATAGCGTCGCTGCGGCAATCACCCTGCCGCCGGCATGGGCAACGGAGCGGATGTTTACCGACAGGCCGAGCGCTGCCATGGCGATGACGGTCAAAATGCCGGAAACAGTCTCCATCGGTGTCACCAGCGCATCCGGAATAAGTCCGAAAGAACGCAGCGCCATAAGCCCGAGAAAGCCGCAGATGAACCAGGGGACCAGAGAATGGTGATGGCCGTTGCGTTCATCGCTGCCTGAGGCTTCAGCCTTGGTGAGGATGCCGAGCAGGAAGATGACCGGACCCAGCATCAGGACACGGACGAGCTTGACGAGCGTGCCGGTCTGGACGGCGAGCAGGCCAACGGGAGCGGTCGCCGCCAGTACCTGCGGCACCGCATAGACCGTCAGTCCGGCGAGGGTCCCGTATTGCGGCACGCTCATGCCGAAGTGGAAATAGAAAAGCGGCAGCAGGAACACGGCGGCAATGCCGAGGACGGCGGTGAAGGCGAGTGCTGCGGCGATCTCCTGCGAGTCGGCTTCGATCACGGGCGCAACGGCGACGATTGCCGAATTGCCGCATATCGAGTTGCCGCAGGCGATCAGCGTTGCGAGCTTCGGCGGCAGGCCGAGCGCCCGGCCGATGAGATAGGTAGCCGCGATCGACAGCACGACGACGATGGCGATGCCGGCAATCAGCCAGACGCCGGCGCCGCGGATCGCCGAAAGGCTGATGGACGCGCCGAGAAGGACGATGGCGATTTCCAGAAGGAACTTGGCACTGAAATCGATGCCCGGTTTCATGGCCGGCTTCAGCGGCTTGATCGTGCAGACTAAGATGCCGAGGGCGATGGCAAGCACCAGGCTTTCGATCCACCGGCCACCGAGGAGGCCTACTTCAACATGCTCTGCGGCATAGGCCAGAAGGGCTACCGCCGCGGTGAGTGCTAGGCCGGGAAGGATCTCGTTTGCGCGTCGAGCTGGGGACATGGCGTGCCGTCATTCGTTTCTTGTGATTTGGTGACGGCTGGAAAGTCTCATCTGCCGATGTCGACATCCATCGAATATTATCCTATGTTTTGTTCGATAAATTAGAATGATTTCCCATGACCTTTGAACAGCTCGCCATTTTCGTCGCTGTCGCGGAGCGAGAGCATCTGACGAATGCCGCCGAAGCGATCCATCTGACGCCTTCCGCCGTCAGCTCTGCGATCAAGAACCTCGAAGCCTATTACGGCGTCGAGCTTTTCCATCGCGTCGGGCGGAGGATCGAATTGACGGAGACGGGCCGTTCCTTCCTGGGCGAAGCCAAGGCGACGCTGGCGCGCGTGCGCTCAGCCGAGCTCATGCTTTCGGAATTGGGCGGCCTGCAGCGCGGCCACCTCAGCCTCTATGCAAGCCAGACCATCGCCAGCTACTGGCTGCCACCCTTGCTGATGCGGTTTCACAGCGAGTATCCCGGCATCGAGCTCGATCTGACGATCGGCAATACCCGCACCGTCACCGAGGCCGTCATCGATGGTGCGGCCGAACTGGGTTTCATCGAGGGCGAAGTGGATGCGCCGGCGCTGTCGATGAAGGTCGTGGCACAGGACGCGCTCGTCATCGTCGTGCCGCCGTATCACCCCTGGGCGGACGGACGGCAACTGACCGCTGATGACCTAACCACCGGCACGTCCTGGGTGATGCGGGAGGAGGGGTCGGGCACACGCTCGGAATTCGAGAACGCAGTCGCCAGGCTCGGCGCTTCGCCGCGCGATCTCGACGTGGCGCTCGTTTTGCCTTCGAATGAAGCTGTTCTCTCCGCTGTCGGCGCCGGGAAAAGCGCTGCGGCCATTTCGAGTGCCGCGGCAAGAGCCTATCTCGGGCAGGGGCTGCTGGTTCAGGCCAGTTTCGATCTGCCCGCCCGCAGCTTCCGGCTGCTGCGCCACAAGGAGCGCCATGCGAGCAAAGCTGCACAGACGCTTGAGGTTATGTGCAAGGGCTAAGCTCGCGAGTGATTTGCTTTAAACGAGCACATCGCTCAATTTCATCTGCCTCGGTCCGGCCTTTGGACGCATTAGCGTCGCTAGCCCCGTTGCCGGTTGGCGATGACGAGCTCGATCTCGTTGCGTTCCAGCATGGCGCGAATATCGTCCGGCGGCATGTCGTCGGTGACCAGTACGTCGTAGGTTGTGGGTTCGCTCAGGACGATCGGTGCGCTGCGGCCAAACTTGGCGCTGTCGGCGACGACGATGCGGTTTTCGGCGCGGCTTGCCGCTTCCCGTGAATATTCCGCTTCCTCGAGATCGTGCAGCATGAAGCCCGAGGCCGCGTTGATGGCGCCGACCGAGAGGATGGCGTGGCGCACGTTGAAGCGACGCAGGAAATTGGCGGCTTCCATGCCGAAGGTGCCGCCGTCGTGACCGCGCAATTCGCCGCCTGCAAAGAAGACGCGATTGCCGTTGCGGGTGGCGAGCGCGTGGGCGACGGCGACGGCATTGGTGACGACGAAAAGGTTCTGGTGCTTCTGCAACGCGACGGCGATGAAGGCGGTGGTCGAGCCGACGTCGAGGAAGAGGGCATCGCCATCCTCGATCATGGCGGCGACGGTTGCGGCGATCATCCGCTTGGCTTCGGCGTTCTCGTTCATGCGCAGGTGCAGCGGCGGCTCGTTCATGGAGTCCTTGATATGGACCCCACCGTGTACCTTGGTGACCAGCCCATTAGCCTCGAGGCTGCGGATGTTGCGACGGATGGTTTCTTCGGAAACGCCGAGCCGCTCGGCCAGGAACTGGATGCGGCTTGCGCCGCCGGCCAGGCGCAACTCCTCCAGAATCTCGCGCTCGCGATGATTGGAGTGAAGTGGTGGCTGGGATATGCCCGACATGGTTCTTGATCCTACAAAGGGTATTGATCCCAAAACTTGCATGGCTGTCGAAATGGCCGGCCCATTGTCGCCAAAGGCGTCAACGCGCACGGTCTCGATCCGGTTGCCTCGCGCCTGAGTTTTTAAGACAAATCTCACCTACGGTGAAGCGCGTCTTTCGGATATCCATAGCTGATCTGATTTGAGTTTTGTGCAATAAATCAACAAAAAGCCAAATATTCGTTTCTTTTTGTGGGAGACCCTTGACAGCCTTGCTTTTTGTGGGGAACGTTCGGTCCAAAGGATGCTGAGCAGTAGCACCGGAGGGGGAATGACTGCGACGCCGGAAGACATGATCCATTCTCTCAGTCTCTGGCACGGGCCGATCGAGATCGCCCCGCTTGTCGGTGGCATCACCAATCGCAACTATCTGGTCGGCGATGCAGGCCGCCGTTTCGTCGTGCGGCTGGGTGAGGATATCCCCGTTCACCATATCAGCCGCGCAAACGAAGTTGCTGCAAGCAGGGCAGCCCATGCGGCCGGGCTTTCGCCTGCCGTCATTCATCATGAGCCCGGCATATTGGTGCTTGACTATATCGATGCCAAGCCGCTGTCCGCCGAGGATGTAAGTCATCCTGCATTCATGGAGCGGGTCGTTTCGCTTGTCCGCTCATGTCATCGCGATGTCGCCAGGTATTTTCGTGGGCCGGCGGCGATCTTCTGGGTCTTCCATGTGCTCCGAGACTATGCAGCCGTCCTGAACGCTGGCGATAGCCGGCACAAGCCGCTCTTGCCCTCCTTTCTGGAGATTGCCGAGCGACTGGAACGCGAAGCTGGTCCCTTCGAGATCGCATTCGGTCACAACGATCTGCTGGCCGCGAATTTCCTCGATGACGGCAAACGGCTGTGGCTGATCGATTGGGACTATGCGGGTTTCAACACGCCGCTTTTCGATCTCGGCGGCCTTGCCTCCAACAATGAATTCTCGGAAGCGCAGGAAGAAGCGATGCTGGAAGCCTATTTCGAGGCTGGCGTCAGCGACGACCTGCGGCGGCGTTATCAGGCGATGAAATGCGCGTCGCTTCTGCGTGAGACGATGTGGAGCATGGTCTCTGAAATCCATTCCGACATCGAATTCGATTATTCTTCTTATACAGCTGAAAATCTGCGGCGCTTCGAGAGCGCCTGGCAGGATTTTCGCAATTCTTGAGGTGACACGATGAAGGAACTGCCTGCTACCGCAAAAACCGTCGTCATCGGCGGCGGCATCATCGGCTGCTCGACCGCCTATCATCTCGGCAAGCTCGGCTTCACCGATACCGTGCTTCTGGAGCGCAAGAAGCTGACCTCGGGCACGACGTTCCATGCGGCCGGTCTCGTCGGCCAGCTGCGCACCAGCGCCAACATCACGCAGATGCTCGGCTACTCCGTCGATCTCTACAAGAAGCTCGAGGCGGAGACGGGGCTTGCCACCGGCTGGAAGATGAATGGCGGCCTGCGCCTCGCCTGCAACGAGGAGCGCTGGACGGAGGTGAAGCGGCAGGCGACGACGGCGCAATCCTTCGGCCTGCAGATGCATCTCCTGACGCCGCAGGAGGCGCTCGATCTCTGGCCGCTGATGGATGTGGACGATCTCGTCGGCGCCGCCTTCCTGCCGACGGACGGGCAGGCCAATCCCTCCGATATCACCCAGGCGCTGGCGAAGGGCGCGCGCATGAGCGGGGTGTCGATCTTCGAGGATACCGAGGTTCTCGATCTGGAAATCGACAAGGGCCGGATCCGCGCCGTCATCACCGAGAGAGGCCGCATCGAATGCGAGCGCGTCGTCGTCTGCGCGGGGCAATGGACGCGGACCTTCGCCGAACGTTTCGGCGTCAATGTCCCGCTCGTCTCGGTCGAGCATCAATATCTCATCACCGAATCCTTTGGCGTGCCATCCAACCTGCCGACGCTGCGCGATCCCGACCGGCTGACCTACTACAAGGAGGAGGTCGGCGGGCTGGTCATGGGCGGCTATGAGCCCAATCCTATCCCCTGGGCGCCCGACGGCATCCCCAGGGATTTCCACTACACGCTGCTCGACAGCAATTTCGATCATTTCGAGCAGATCATGGAGCAAGCGCTGGTGCGCGTGCCGGCGCTGCAGACGGCCGGCGTCAAGCAGCTGCTGTGCGGCCCGGAGAGCTTTACGCCCGACGGCAATTTCATTCTCGGCGAGGCGCCGGAATTGAAGAACTTCTTCGTCGGCGCCGGCTTCAACGCCTTCGGCATCGCCTCGGCCGGTGGGGCAGGTATGGCGCTCGCCGAATGGGTCGCCAAGGGCGAGCCGCCCTATGACCTCTGGCCTGTCGATATCAGGCGTTTCGGCCGCCCGCATTTCGATACCGACTGGGTTCGCACCCGAACGCTGGAAGCCTATGGCAAGCACTACACCATGGCATGGCCTTTCGAGGAGCATTCCAGCGGCCGGCCCTGCCGCAAGTCACCGCTTTACGACCGGCTGAAGGCGCAGGGCGCTTGCTTCGGCGAAAAGCTCGGCTGGGAGCGGCCGAACTGGTTTGCTGATCTTTTTGCCGGCGAGGAGCCGAAGGATGTCTACACATACGGCCGGCAGAACTGGTTCGATGCCGTCGGCCGCGAGCACAAGGCGGTGCGCGAAGCGGCCGTGATCTTCGACCAGACCTCCTTTGCCAAATTCGTGCTGAAGGGCAGGGATGCCGAAGCCGCAATCTCTTGGATCGCCTCCAATGACGTTGCCAAGCCCGTGGGTGCCTTGACCTATACCCAGATGCTGAACGACCGGGGCGGCATCGAATGCGATGTCACCGTTGCCCGCATTGCCGAAAACGAATTCTACATCACTACAGGCACCGGCTTCGCCACCCATGATTTCGACTGGATCGCTCGCAATATTCCGCCCGAGATGCATGCGGAACTGGTGGACGTGACGTCTGCCTATTCCGTGTTGTCGCTGATGGGGCCGAAATCGCGCGCAATCTTGCAGGTAGTGACTTCGGCCGACGTTTCGAATGCCGCATTCCCCTTCGGCAAGGTGAGGACCGTTGGCATTGCCGGTTGCCCGGTGCGGGCGTTGCGCATCACCTATGTCGGCGAGCTCGGCTACGAACTGCATGTGCCGGTGGAATATGCCGCGACCATCTATGACGTGCTGATGGCCGCGGGCCGCGAGCATGGCCTCGTCAATGCCGGCTACCGCGCTATCGAAAGCTGCCGCCTGGAAAAGGGCTATCGTGCCTGGGGTTCGGATATTGGGCCGGACCATACGCCGGTCGAGGCCGGGCTTGCCTGGGCGGTGAAGACGAAGAAAGACGTCGCCTTCCGCGGCCGCGAGGCGGTCGAGCTGCAACTGGCATCCGGCGTGAAGAAGATGCTCGCCTGCTTCGTGCCTGACGATCCCGAGATCGTGCTCCTCGGCCGCGAGACGATCTATCGTGATGGACAACGCGTCGGCTGGCTGTCGAGCGGCGGCTACGGCTATACGATCGGCAAGGCGATCGGCTACGGCTATGTCCGCGATCCCAACGGCGTCACGGAGGATTTCGTGCTGTCCGGCCGCTACGAACTCGATGTCGCGCAGAGCCGCGTACCGTGTCAGGTGGTGCTGAAGCCGCTTTATGATCCTCAGATGGCACGGATCAAGGGGTGATAGCGGAAGGCGGGAATGAGTTATTCCCTCATTGTTGTTCCGGCGTGTTTCCACCGTGGAAATTGCCGAAGTGACGTGCGGCAAACAAAGCGAGTGCGAGCGCGCCGAGACCAACGGCGAGCGCGTCCAATCCGTCATCCAAATGCAGGGAACCAGCCCGCACGAGAAGCAGGTATGCGACCACGAGATTGGCGAAACCCCACAGGACATTGACGGTGGATGACGAAAGTCCCACGCCGCGAGGCTTGGCGAAGGGCGATTGAAAGGGTCTACCGAGAACTCCGCTCACCAGATGCGGAACCGCGTTCATGAGAAAGGCGCCGCCAGCGAATAGAAGCAGGTAGTGCAGCAGGTTCATCTTGAGGATTCCGCTTGGCGAGTTCGTGGTGATAGTATTGGTTACCGCGATATTGGCCGGTCGGCGTTAGTCGCCGGTCGGCAGTCCTCGAACGTTTGCTGAAACGGCCTTATGCGGCAGAATGTTGTGAGGCCGGCTCGATCGGCAGATCGGTGCCGGAGACATCAGCGCCGGGACCCATGACAACGATGCCTTCACCAACGATCCGCCCTGCAAGCTGACCGTTGAAAACCAGATTCCCGTTATTGATGACATTGCGGCCGATCTGGCCGGAAACGACGGCGTTTCCCCCGGCTTCAATAATCAATCCGCCGAGCAGGCCTCCGGATGCAATCAGTTTCCCACCTCGTTTGACATGGGTAACTCCGGTGACGGTGTTGCCGACAACCATAATCTTGGTCACAACTAAATCACCGATATGCTGGCCCACTTCAGCTACTCCCTCGATGTTTCGAATAGATAGTCAGTGCAGCTTACGGTTTTTCTTGGCTCTCGCAATGGGCTTCGATTGATGAATCCTGTCAGTTGAGGAACGATTAAGGAAGTGAACCCTTCGGCGGCGCCCGGATGAAACGTTGACGGACCATGTCTTCGTTTGCCCAAATCTCGCCCGGTATAAAACCGCAGCTTTCGTAGATCCGGCGCGCAGCTAATCCTCCGGTGGTTTCTTTCGTAAATGTGTCCACGCAGATGGAGCAATAAGCGGGAACATGGGTGATCGCTGTTTCGATCAGCCTTCGGCCAATGCCACAGCGGCGATATTCCCGCGAAACAGCAAGCCAGCGTATCCAAAAAACGTCACCTGATCCTCCGAGCAAAATACCGCCAGCAAAGGAATGTCCTTTCATGGTCCGGGCGCAGAGAGCCTGCTTCCGATCGATCTTCCGTGCCAGGATCGTCGAAAAACCAGGCATCGGGCCGAAGAGCCCAACAACCTCCTCTGACAGCATCATCCATGGCGCGATATCGGCGTGTACAGCTACATCGATCTGGATCTGCATGTCAGTCCGCCTATCGTCTCGTTGGCAAATCCCAAACCTGATAAAGGCTATTGAGCGCCTCCGCCGTATGGCATTCCACCGTCGGCAACTTGGATTCCTGGAGAATTTTTGCATATTTGGCGCCGCTGTTGCGGGTCTTCACCAGTATCCAGTGAATCATCTCCCATTTGATGCTGTCCTTAGCGCCTTCGAGATGTCCCGCGCGGTTCGCGCTGTTGATGAGCGTGCGCTTGAGATAGCGCGAAAAGCGTAGCCAGTGATTGGAGGTGATGAGGATCGCCCCGGTGGCTCGGGCAAAGCGCTGCGGCATGAGGCGCGTATAATTGCCTTCCATAATCCATTGCTCGCCAAGAATGGCCGCATCGTGCAGCGCAGCGAATTCTGCTTCGGGACGCTGCTTCCAATCGGTGTGAGGCAGGTGATGAAGCTGATCGAGATGGATCGTTGGAAAGCCAAGCTTTTTGGAGAGCGCAACCGCAAGGGTTGACTTGCCAGCATTGGACGGGCCGAGCACGACGATGCGCTCGCCAAGGGAATGCAAGGGAAGCATGGGGCACCGGTCGAAAAATTGGGATGGCCTCCAATGGCTGAACCAAGTGCGGTTGTCAACGATCTGCAAACTTGTCGCTGCCATTGATCGCAATCGTCGAGCACGATCGAACCCAAGCCGGTTCGTCCGCCAGAAATTGTGATCTCGCCATTTCCGTATCAGCCATTCCTGACCATATTGCCGCTCCCCCTCAGTCGACATGCCGACAACAGGCCGAGCCGAGAGATGAGGGCGGAAGCGGGCAGCAAGCTGGAGAAGGGCTGGAAAGAGGCGCTGCCTGACGTCAAGCCGTAGCGTGGTCTTGTCCCTGTGCTGAGAGTGATCCCGTGGACATCCTTGATCGAGGCAATCCGGTGCTCTATGAATTTTACCCCTGTCGCAATGAGAGCCAGGGTGCAGTGAGAAGCTTTTTCGATGCAGCCAGGCTGCTGCTTGCCGATCTGGCCTCCAGCCTGTTGTTCGTCATCCTGCTGTCGTTGACGCACAATGCCACGCTTTCGACATGTCTGGCGATTGCGCTTGGTCTTCTCCAGATCGGAATTCAGTTCATTCGCCGCAAGCCCATCGAGGTCATGGAGTGGCTCAGTCTTTTTCTGGTCATCGCTGCCGGCGTGGCGACGCTGTTGACAAATGATCCGCGTTTCGTGCTGTTCAAGCCGAGTGTGATCTATGCGATCATCGGTGTCGTGATGTTGAAGCCTGGTTGGATGAACCGATATCTGCCGGCGATTGCGCGCACGGTTGCGCCCGATGTCGCCATTTATGTGGGGTTTGCCTGGGCCGGCCTGATGTTCCTGTCCGCTGCGCTCAATGCAGTTATTGCCCTCATGTTTGATCTATCGACATGGGCGGCTGTTATGCCGGCCTTCGGTATCGGCAGCAAAGTGGTGTTGATGCTGGCCGGGTTTGCGGCGATCCGTCTCACGGTGCGGCGGCGCGTGCGCGCCATGCCCGAGGCCGAACGTGACGCCTTGCTGATCTCGACAGGCGAAAGGGCTTAATCGCCGTTGCCGGCAACGGCCATTGCCGGAAAGCTGTGATCTGCCTGCTGCAATGGACGTCCTTTCCTTGACTTGCCGGCGCTTTCGCCCTCAATCGGACTGCTGACGAAAATGGAGGCGTGATCAATGGCCGAAGCGAACATCAAGCTCGAAGACAGCTGGAAAGAGGCATTGTCGCCTGAGTTTGCCAGTCCGTATATGGATGAACTTAAGGCTTTCCTCGTCGAGGAGAAGCAGCGCGGCAAGGTGATCTTTCCCCGTGGCAGCGAGTATTTCCGGGCACTGGATTTAACCCCGCTCGACGAGGTACAGGTCGTCATTCTCGGCCAGGACCCCTATCACGGCTTCGGTCAGGCGCACGGGCTCTGCTTCAGCGTGCGCCCCGGCGTGCGCATCCCGCCGTCGCTGGTCAATATCTACAAGGAACTGGAAACCGATCTCGGCATTCCGCCGGCCCGCCACGGCTTTCTGGAGAGTTGGGCGAAGCAGGGTGTGCTGCTGCTCAACAGCGTGCTGACGGTCGAGGAATCGCAGGCCGCCTCGCATCAGGGCAAGGGCTGGGAGCGCTTTACCGACGCCGTCATCCGCAGGGTCAACGACGAATGCGACGGCGTCGTCTTCATGCTCTGGGGCTCCTATGCGCAGAAGAAGGCCGCTTTCGTCGATACCGAGCGCCATCTCGTGTTGAAATCCGTCCATCCCTCGCCGCTGTCGGCCCATAACGGCTTCTTCGGCTGCCGGCATTTTTCCAAGGCCAACGCCTATCTGGCCGAACATGGCAGGGATCCGATCGACTGGGCGCTGCCGAGCAATCCTGAGGCTTAGCGAGGCGGCACGTCTCGATTGCCCTATGCATCAGTGAACGATCTGATTTTATCGTTCACTCTTTGAAGACAATCCGTTTGGCCATTCGGGGCTATCGAAACACGGCTCACGAGACCATCTTCTGCCCATGAGAAACGCCTGCCGGTGCAGGCGAGACAAGGGGTTTAAGATGCTTAACCAGATCAAAGGTCTTCACCACGTTACCTCGATGGCGGAAGACGCCCGCACCAACAACAAGTTCTTCACGGATACGCTCGGCCTGCGGCGGGTGAAGAAGACCGTGAATTTCGATGCTCCCGATGTCTATCACCTCTACTATGGTGACGAGGTCGGTACGCCCGGCACGATCATGACTTACTTCCCGTTCCCGAAGATGGCGCGCGGTCGCCCGGGCACCGGTGAGGTCGGCAATACTGTTTACTCCGTTCCGGAAGGCGCGCTTGGTTATTGGACCGAGCGGCTCGGGCAGCATGGGGTCGAAGGCCTGAAGGCCGACGAATCCTTCGGCCAGAAGCGCCTGCATTTCGCAGGTCCCGATGGTGATGGCTTTGCTCTCGTCGAGGTCAAGGACGACAAGCGTTTGCCCTGGACGCATAACGGCGTCGATGCCGAACATGCCATCCGCGGTTTCCATTCCGTTGCCATGCGGCTCAGGGACGAGGGTGCGACGGCCGAACTGCTGAAATACATGGGCTACGAAGTCGTCGACACCCATGAAGGCGTCAAGCGGCTCGCCATTCCCGGCGGCAACGGTGCCGACTATGTCGACCTCGAAACCATGCCGAACATCAACCGCGCGCTTCCAGGCGCCGGCTCCGTTCACCATGTCGCCTTTGCCGTCGAGAACCGCGCAAAGCAGCTCGAAGTGCGCAAGGCGCTGATGGACACGGGTTATCAGGTGACCCCGGTCATCGACCGCGATTACTTCTGGGCGATCTACTTCCGTACGCCAGGTGGCGTGCTGTTCGAAGTCGCAACCAACGAACCCGGCTTTGACCGCGACGAGGATACGGCCCATCTCGGCGAGGCGCTGAAACTGCCCGAGCAGCATGCGCATCTGCGTGGCTTGATCGAGCAGCATCTTGAGCCGCTGGAAGGCTAATCCAGGAGAAAAATCATGACCGATACGACCTATGTGCACCGGCTGAAGGCCGGTGCATCCGGAAAGCCGATTTTCTTCACCTTCCATGGCACCGGCGGCGATGAGAACCAGTTCTTCGATTTCGCTACCCGACTTCTACCAGAGGCGACGATCGTCTCGCCACGCGGCGATGTCTCGGAATATGGCGCAGCGCGTTTCTTCCGCCGGACGGGCGAGGGCGTCTACGACATGGCCGACCTTGCCCGCGCGACGGAAAAGATGGCGGCCTATGTCTCGGAGCTGGCGGCTGAGTACAGCGCGTCGCAGGTGCTTGGCCTCGGTTTTTCCAACGGCGCCAACATCCTTGCCAATGTTCTGATCGAGCATGGCGATCTCTTCGATGCGGCCGTGCTGATGCATCCGCTGATCCCGTTCCAGCCGAAGGACAATGCAAGGCTGGAGGGCAAGCGGGTGCTGATCACCGCGGGCGAACACGATCCGATCGCGCCTGCTCCAGTCACCAGGTCGCTAGCGGATTACTTTGCGCGGCAGAACGCCGAGGTCACACTCGAATGGCATCCGGGTGGCCACGATATTCGTCCCAACGAGATCGAGGCAATCCGTAGTTTCCTCGCGCCTTACGCTTAGAACCCGTGCAAAACATTGGGCCGCGCGGCAGAAGACCTCTGATGCGCGGCCTGCTATTTGCCGATTAGACCTACCATGGCCTTCGCTTGCGAGGCGGCCGCCAGTTTTCCCTTCTGGTCGATGTAGTCTGTCCCGCAGAAGCGGTTGAGATTGGCGAAATCCATGCTGTCCGATTGCGCATGCCTTGCTTCGGCAATAACCATGCGCCAGGCGCAGCCGAGCATCTTATCAGGCTGGATTGCCTGATCGCAGCCTGTACTAAGACATAGGGCGACATGTTTCTGTGCTCGATATCCGCCTGCTATGGCCTCCTCGTAGTCGGCCTTCCAGCTATCGCGGGTATGTTCGCAGCGGGCGGGATTGCTGCTCTGGCTGCACTGCACCGTCTTGTCGACATAGGTTTGCGCCGGCGGCCATAGCGGACCGTCGACCAGGCTGACGCAGCCGCACGCGAACAAGGTGGCTGACAGCAGGCGCAATTGATTCTCCTTCGACGAAGTCGCCAGAACCCTAGAGCGATCGTAAATATGTGCAAGATCAATGTGATCTTGCCAACAGCGATGGCGAGACGGCGCTCACTTGACTACTCGTGGCAACGTGTAGCGTGACCTTCCTGCAACCCTTGCCATCTTCCGGCATCCGCGACACGCAACGGCGCAAGCTTTGCTTGTGAGTATCATTGCCGCCCGCTAATGCTCTGCCGCTATAGGGCGGGGGATTTCATCGTGACGCTGGCGGAACAGCAACAGTACAGGCTCGGCGTGATTTATGTGGCGCTTTCGGCGCTCGCCTGGTCGACCTCCGGTCTCTTCGTGCGGGCGATCCATGCCGATCTCATGACCATTCTGTTCTGCCGAGGCATCGTCTCCGGCCTCGGCGTCTTTGCGCTGTTTTTCTATATCGAGCGCCGCAATGCCTTTCGCATCCTGCGCTCCATGCGCGGCCCGTCGCTGGCGGCGACGATCTTTTCCACCGCTTCCATGATTAGCGGTATCGGCTCGATCTATTATACCTCGGTCGCGGATGCCATGGTCATCTATGCGACCGTGCCCTTCGTTACCGCCGGCGTCGCCTTCCTCTTCATCGGCGAGCGTCCGAATGTGAGGACGCTGGTTGCCAGCGGCATTGCCTTCGTCGGCGTACTCGTCATGCTTTCCGGCCATGGCAGCGACGGCGGCAGCTGGCTCGGCAAGGGGCTCGCCGCCATCATGACGCTGACAGTCGCGGCCCTTGCGGTTGTCATGCGCCAGCATCGCAATGTGCCGATGCTGCCGGCCATGGCACTGTCGGCCTGGCTCTGCTCCTTCGTTACCTTCTGGTTCGCTTCGCCGCTTTCGATCTCTGGCCAGGATCTTGGCCTGATCATTGCCTTCGGCATCATCCAGAATGCCATGGGCCTTAGCCTCTACACCTTCGGCTCGCGGCTGGTGCCGGCCTCGGATGCCGCCCTGCTGACGGCGCTCGAAGTGCCGCTCACGCCGCTCTGGGTCTGGATGGTTTTCGCCGAGCGCCCTTCAACGGCGACGCTCATCGGCGGGCCAATCGTGCTTGCCGCGCTGTTCGGACATATCCTGCTGGAAGTGCGGCGAAATCGCGCGGTGACATCGATACGGGCGCACTGACCGTCTTGCCCCTTTCATCACAAAATGCTGATATCGGCCCGGTCATCAGGAGTCGGAATCGATGAAAAAGGTCTTTAATCCCGCATCTGTCCGCCGCCCTTTCGGCAATTACAATCACGGCCTGCTGGTGCCGCCAGGGGCCAGCCTTCTCGTCACCTCAGGCCAGCTCGGAATCGGTCTTGACGACCGGATTCCAGCCGACGTGACGGCCCAGGCCGAGTTGTGCTTCAAGGCTATCGGCGCCATTCTGGATGAGGCCGGCATGAGCTTTGCTGATGTCATCCGCATCGCCGGGTTCGTTACCACGCGCGAGGATTTTCCCGCCTATATGGCCGTGCGGGACCGCTATATTCAGGATCCCAAGCCGGTTTCGACATTGCTGATCGTCGGCGGGTTTACCCGGGCCGAGTTCCTGGTTGAGGTAGAGGTCACGGCGGCGAAGGTGATGAGATGACGATCGGTCCCGAGCATTCGGCCGATCCATTAATGCCGCGCATTCTGGGACTTTACGAGACGCATCTGACGGTTGCCGATCTCCAACGCTCGATCGCATTCTATCGCGATGTGCTGAAGCTCGAGGTCGCGACCGTCATCGAAAGCAGGAATGTCGCCTTCCTGTGGATCGACGACAAAAGGATGGGCATGCTTGGCCTCTGGGAAACGGGCAGCGCTCCGCTTAGAATGCGTCTCCACATTGCGTTCAGAATCTCTCTTGACGATGTCCTTCGTTCCGCTGCCGCTTTGAAGGCTCATGGCGTTCAGCCGAAAGGCTTTAATGGCGAGCCGCTCGATGAGCCGGTCGTTCTGGGCTGGGTGCCGGCAGTTTCGCAGTATTTTTCCGATCCCGATGGGCATTCTATCGAGTTCATCCATGTGCTTGAGGATGCGGCCGATCCGGGTTTCGGTGTGAAGCCCTATTCGCAATGGTTGTCCCGGCCGAAACCGACCGCTTGACGGGCAGCGGCCGAAGCCCCTGGCAATCGGCTTTTTGCCGGCTTCCTTATGGTCTATGCGGGAATACGAGCAATACTGCCGACACGGCCAATGGCAGGCCGCGAAGAGGCGTGAAAGACGCGCATGACACAGAATATCTACGACGATCCGGATTTCTTCGAAGGCTATAGCCGCCTGCAACGCTCCATTGACGGGCTGGCTGGTGCGGCCGAATGGCCTGCCATCCGCGCCTTGATGCCAGATATGAAAGGCCTCGATGTCGCCGATCTCGGGTGTGGTTTCGGCTGGTTCTGCCGTTGGGCGGCCGAACACGGCGCCGCCAGCGTGTTGGGGCTCGATGTCTCGGAAAACATGCTTGAGCGCGCGCGGGCGGAAACTGCGGATGCGCGTGTTCGTTATGATCTGGCCGATCTCGAGAAGCTCCAGCTTCCAAAGGCCGGCTTCGATCTCGTCTACAGCTCGCTCGCCTTCCACTACATCGAGGGTTTCGCCGGCCTTCTGGCGACCATTCACCAAGCACTTAAACCGGGTGGCCGGCTGCTCTTTTCGATCGAGCATCCGATCTACATGGCGCCGCGGCAGCCGAAATGGCTCGATGATGCCGAGGGTGGCAAGATCTGGCCCCTCAGTGCCTATCAGATCGAAGGGCCGCGGGTGACGAACTGGCTCGCCGAGGGCGTCGTCAAGCAGCACCGCACCATGGGCACGACACTCAACCTCCTGATCAGATCCGGCTTTGCCATCGTCCATGTCGAGGAATGGTCGCCAAGCGATGAGGATCTCGCGGCCCATCCGGATTGGGCGATCGAGCGCGAACGGCCGATGTTTCTCCTGATCTCGACACGGACCTGAGGCCGGCTTCGGCATGTTTGCGCGGCACCCCCGGAAGGCGGTTGTTTTTCCTTTTGTTGATAGATTTTATAGAGAACTAATTGCTCGCGAAGGCCGACTCTCTAAAATGTCGTTTCTTGAGGCGCTTTCATCCTCTCGATAGTGTGTGCTGACCGGCGCAAGTTAGGGGACAGCGGAATGAACATGAAAACCTCCGTGGCGATCGAGAAGGCGGTGCCTGTTGCCGATCCTGATATTGCGCGCACCGAGTTTCGCAACGCCATGGCGCGAATGGCCGCTGCGGTCAACATCGTCACGACCGATGGCCCGGCCGGGCTCGCCGGCTTTGCTGCGACCGCCGTCTGCAGCGTCACGGATAGCCCGCCGACCTTGCTCGTCTGTCTCAACCGCGGCGCTTCGGTTCACCCTGCCGTGACGCAAAACGGCGTGCTCTGCGTCAACGTCCTTTCGGAAGCGCACCAGGATCTGTCGCGGCTTTTCGGTGGCAAGACGCCGGTTGCCGAGCGCTTCGCCGCTGCATCCTGGTCGGAATTATCGACCGGTGCGCCGGTACTGGAAGATGCTCTCGTCTCGTTTGACTGCCGCATCGTGCGGCAGGCAGATGGCGGCACGCACGATATCCTGCTTTGCGAAGTCGATGCCATCCGCCAGCGTGACAACGGTCAGGGGCTTGTCTATTTCGACCGGGACTATCATCCCGCAGGCCAGGCCGAATAGGTCCGTTCGCGTCGTCACGCCAGAAAGTCTTCGATCGCCTTTATGACCAGGGCAGGGTGCTCGCGATGCGGCACGGGCCCGGTGTCCGGCATGATATAGACCGGGCCGCGGCCGGCCGCGATCCGGCGTGGATGCGCTTCGGAGCCATATTCGTCGCGGTCTCCGTGGATGGCGAGTACCGGGCAAGGCAGGCTCTCAAGTGCTGCATCGAGGGTCCATCCGGCCCTTGCCGGATCAAGCCAGGTGTCGATCCATGCATGCAGCACCCAATCGGCCTTGGCGCCGTGATATTTGGCAAGCCTTGCGAAGGTCTCGGCCGACTTGAATTCCTGCTGCGCGATCCGGATGCCCTGCAGGGTCCTGTCCTCCACGAAGGCCTGGGCTGCGATGGTGATCACGGCACGGCAGCGTTCGCCAAACCTTGCTCCCGTCTCAACGGCCATGCCGCCGCCTACGCTGTGTCCACAGGCAACGAATTCTCGAATGGACAATTGCTCGCAAAGAAGCGGCACGAAATCCTTCGCCTCCGATGCAATGAAATCCTGCGTCAGAAGGTCGTTGCGGGCATTGGAACGACCAAAGCCCAACCGGTCATAGGCAATGACCCGACGGCCGAGGGAACGGGCGAGTTGCTGCGGAAAATCCCGCCAGAGCATGATACATCCGAGGGAATCGTGAAACAGGATTATCGGTTGCTGTGACCTCAGGACGGCCGGCGTCCATGATCTGGCATGGAGGCGCCCGTCGGAGCTCTCGATCCAATGTTCCGTTTCTGCGATCTCGGTCATTTGCTCAGTAATTTTCCTGATACCACTCGACGAAGCGTTTCACGCCCTCGTCGACCTCGATCTGCGGCTTGAAGCCCGTCAGCGCCACGAGCAGGTCCGGAACGGCGTAGGTATTGTGGACGTCGCCGGGCTGCATCGGCAGCATCTTGCGGATCGCCTTCTTGCCGAGCATTGTCTCGATGGTTTCGACGAAGGTCATTAGCCCGACAGGCTGGCCGCCGCCGATATTGACGACGCGGAAGGGGGCGTTCTTCGACAGGGTGTCGATGATCGTCTCCGATGCGACCCGGTTTTCCTCCGACGGCACCACGCCGATCAAGCGCACGATGCCTTCGACGAGATCGTCGATATAGGTGAAATCGCGGCTCATCTTGCCTTCGCCGTAAATCTCGATCGGCCTGTCATTCTTGATGGCATCGACGAACTTGAAGAGCGCCATGTCCGGCCGGCCCCACGGGCCATAGACGGTGAAGAAACGGAAAGCGGTCGTGGGCACGTTGAAGAGATGCGCGTAGCTGTGGGCCATCAGCTCCATGCTCTTCTTGGTCGCCGCATAGATCGTCATCTGCTCGTCGGCCTTGTCGCTTTCGGCAAAGGGGATCTTTTCGTTGGCGCCGTAGACGGACGAGGTCGATGCCAGAAGCAGGTGCTTCGGCTGCAGGTTTCTTGCCAGCTCCAGGATATTGAACGAACCGACGAGGTTGGAATCGACGTAGGAACGCGGATTTTCAAGGCTATAGCGCACGCCGGCCTGCGCGGCGAGATGGACGATCACATCAGGTTCGGAGAGTTCGGCTGCATGATCCAGCGCTGCCTTGTCCTCCAGCATGCCCGTCACGGCCTTGAAGCCGTTGGAGCGCGCGAGGATGGCGGTGCGCTTCTCCTTGAGCTTGACGTCGTAATAGGGCGTCATGCCGTCGAAACCGACCACGAAATGGCCCTCGTCGAGCAGGCGCTTGGCAAGGTGGAATCCGATGAAACCGGCGGTGCCGGTGATGAGGTAACGCATTGATCGGCCTTTGCTTGAAGCATTTCCAGGAAAAGTGCGTAGCGATTTTCCGCTCGGAATGCGTAAACGCTCTAAAGTGTGGCGTCGCTCGAGGGTCTGCCGACGCTTGTATAGGCAAAGCCGTGCTTTGTGACCTCGTCATGGCGATAGATGTTTCTAAGGTCGACGAGAACCGGTGCCTTCATCACGGATTTGAGCCTAGCGAAGTCGAGTGCGCGGAACTGGTTCCATTCCGTCACGATGACGAGCGCATCGGCGTCGCGTGCTGCGCCATAGGCATCCTCGGCATAGGCGATGTTGTCGATGACCAGGCGGGCATTCTCCATGCCTTCCGGGTCGTAGCCTGTTACCGTGGCGCCGGCATCCTGCAGCGTCTGGATGATTGAGATCGCCGGGCTGTCTCGCATGTCGTCGGTATTCGGCTTGAAGGTGAGGCCGAGGACTGCGATCGACTTGCCCCTGATATCGCCGCCCATGGCCGCGATCACCTTGCGGCCCATGGCGCGCTTGCGATTGTCGTTGATCGATACGGTCGTTTCGATCAGGCGCACGGGGCTGTCGTAGTCCTGAGCCGTCTTGGCAAGCGCCAGCGTGTCCTTCGGGAAGCACGAGCCGCCATAGCCGGGGCCGGCATGCAGGAACTTCGAGCCGATGCGGCCGTCGAGGCCAATGCCGCGCGAGACTTCCTGCACATTGGCGCCAACCTTCTCGCAGAGGTCGGCCATCTCGTTGATGAAGGTGATCTTCATCGCAAGGAAGGCATTGGCGGCGTACTTAATCAGCTCCGAGGTGCGGCGGGAGGTAAAGAGCAGCGGTGCCTGGTTGAGATAGAGCGGCCGATAGACTTCGGTCATGACGCCGCGGGCGCGCTCGTCGTTAAGGCCGATGACGATGCGGTCGGGCCGCTTGAAGTCCTCGATGGCGGCACCTTCGCGCAGGAATTCCGGATTGGAGACGACGGCGACATCGGCTTGCGGATTGGTTTCGCGCACGATGCGCTCGACCTCGTCGCCGGTACCGACGGGTACGGTCGACTTGGTGACGATGACGGTGAAGCCCTTGACGTGCTCGGCGATCTCGCGGGCGGCGGCATAGACGTAAGAGAGGTCGGCGTGGCCATCGCCGCGCCGGGAAGGCGTGCCCACGGCGATAAAGACGACGTCGCTTGCGGCAACGCTCGCCTCTACTTCCGTTGTGAAGGAGAGGCGACCGGCGCGAACATTGTCTGCCACAAGCTGCTCGAGGCCCGGCTCGAAGATCGGTATCTCGCCGCGTCGCAGCGCCTCGATCTTGCTCGTGTCCTTGTCGACGCAGATGACGTCATGGCCGAAATCGGCAAAGCAAACACCCGACACAAGCCCCACATAACCCGAGCCGATCATCGTGATGCGCATGAAATTTCAATCCTTTTGCTGGCGCCAGGCTTCGCGTCGAAACGCAAGGGCGGCATGGGCGATTGTCTGCGCTTATACACAGGATCGCGGGTGACGCCTATATGCGATGCCCGGTTTAGGAGAATTGCGACAGAAGTGTCACAAAAGCTTGTTGGTTTTCCTGTTGTCCTATTCGAGTGCTTGCCTTGCTTTCCAAGTGAAACGAAGCCTTTGTACTTTAAGCTTATCATCGCCTATTGCTTGTGATTGGTAGCATGTTGCCACATGATGAATTGGGCGCGGTCGCTTTACAGGGGCGGCGGTGTAATGGGCGGTTCGGGACTATTGCATGAAATCGACTTTTGCCGTGCGGACAATGCGGGCTGGCGAGCTGGAGCTTGCTCTGGAATGGGCTCGGCAAGAAGGGTGGAATCCCGGTATTGACGATGCCCCGGCATTCTGGGAGGCCGATCCATCCGGCTTTCTGATCGGTGCGATCGGCGAGGTGCCGGTCGGCTGTATCTCCGTTGTCCGTTACGGCGAGGCTTTCGCGTTCCTTGGCCTTTACATATTGCATCCAGAGCTTCGCGGCAGGGGATATGGGAAACAGCTCTGGAACAAGGGCATGACGCTTGCCGGCAATCGCATCGTCGGCCTGGATGGGGTCGTCGCGCAGCAGGAAAACTACCGGCGGCACGGTTTTGAGACAGCCTATCGGACACTCCGTTATGGCGGCATCCCCAAGATACCCGAGGTGGATGAACAGCAGGCAAGACAGGTGGTGCCAGTCGTGGATGGCAAGCTTGATGGGCTGGTGCATTATGATGCGGAAATCTTCCCCGGACTGCGTCATTCCTTCATCCGGGCCTGGTGCGGTGCTCCCGAGAGGCGTGCATCCTTCATCGTAGGCGGCGGCAGCAGGGTTCGCGGTTACGGCACGATCCGCCGCTGTTTCGAGGGTTACAAGATCGGTCCGCTATTTGCCAACAAGCCGGAGGTCGCATTGGCTTTGCTGAGCAAGCTGCTGGCAAAGGCCAAGGGCGGGCCGGTCTACCTGGATGTGCCTGTCGATAACGCTCAGGCGATCAGGCTTGCTGAAGATTGTGGCTTGTCACCGGTCTTCGAGACGGCGCGCATGTATCGCGGCACAGCGCCGGCAATCCCGCTCGATCGCGTGTTCGGCGTGACGACGCTGGAACTCGGATAGCGGCACACGGCCGGCTCAGTCAGGGCGGCGCCAACATTAACCTTAACAAACGATTACTCGCGAAACGGCAGGTTTGCACAACCTGAACGGCTGCATGTTCCATGTGGCTGATGTATAGATTTCTCGGGGCGCCAAGGGGGAACTGAACAATGAATGTTCATTTTCTTGTTGGAGTCCGGCTATGCATGTCATGGAAAGTATTAACCGGCAGACCTGGCGTAATCCCTGGGCCTTGCGCGACTATCGCCGCAGTAGTGGCTATCTGAACGAAGGCGAGCGTGCCGCCTTTACTATTGCTGCCCCTAGGGTGGGCCGGGGGCGTATTCTCGATATCGGTGTCGGCGGGGGCCGCACCGCACAGCTCTTGCGAGATTTCGCAAGCGACTATGTCGGCGTCGATTATACGCCCGAGATGGTTGCACTTTGCCGAAAGAACCACTCAGACCTCCTTTTCGAGCATATGGATGCGCGCGATCTGTCGGCGTTCCGAGATGCCAGTTTCGATATGGTTGTCTTCAGTTATAACGGTATCGATTCCGTCGATGCGGCGGGAAGGCTGGCCATCCTGCGGGAGGCGGCACGCGTCCTTGCTTCCGGCGGCGCCTTTGTCTTTTCGACATTCCACCGCGGCTGGCGTGGCTTCGATGACCGCGTCGACTATCCCCGGCTGGAATGGACGTCCAACCCGGTGCGGCTCGGTTTGCGAACCCTGCGCTATGTCGAGGGCCGCATTTCCGGCACGCTGCGCCAGCGTCGGCTGAGGCCGCTCGAGGAGCGGGACGGCGAACATGCGATCCTGTTGCATGGCGCCCATGATTTCGGCGTGATGGTCTATGCGACGACGCCGGCGCAAGTCCGGTCGCAACTGGCCGATGCCGGCTTTGCCATGCCGGTGCTGCTGCTCGATCTTGAAGGAAAGCCGATCGGTGCAGTGGCGTCGCCAGAACAGGAATATTTCCATGTCGTCGCCCACAAGCCGGGCCTTTGACAGTCAAGGCCATCGGCCGGATAAGGGTACACTGGAGGCCCCGTCCGGCCGATAGCCGGGAAAATTCCTGTTGGAGGCGCTGATTCGTCATGCAAAAAGCCGAATCTCCTGAGACAACAGGGTCGCTTTCCCAAAAACAAAGCTTTATAGATGCGCGGGTTTGAGCAAGGCGCGCCGCCGCGCGCAGGAAGCGGGAATGGATAAATGACGAATGTTGTAGTGATCGGCTCGCAATGGGGTGACGAAGGCAAGGGCAAGATTGTCGACTGGCTTTCGGAACGCGCCGATGTGATTGTACGCTTTCAGGGCGGCCACAATGCCGGTCATACGCTTGTCGTCGATGGCGTCAGCTACAAGCTCGCGCTGCTGCCCTCCGGGCTCGTGCGCGGCAAGCTCAGCGTCATCGGCAACGGCGTCGTCGTCGATCCCCATCACTTCGTCGCCGAAGTCGACAAGCTGCGCGCTCAGGGCATTGCCGTTACGCCTGACGTGCTGCGCATTGCCGAGAACGCGCCGCTGATCCTGTCGCTGCATCGCGATCTGGATGCCATGCGCGAAGATGCCGCTTCCAACAGCGGTACGAAGATCGGAACGACCCGCCGCGGCATCGGCCCGGCCTATGAAGACAAGGTCGGCCGTCGCGCCATTCGCGTCATCGACCTCGCCGAGCCGGAAACGCTGCCGGCCAAGATCGACCGGCTGCTGACGCATCACAATGCGCTTCGGCGCGGCATGGGCGTCGACGAAATTTCCTTCGATGCCCTGCACACTGAGCTGAGCTCCGTTGCGGAGCATATCCTTCCCTATATCGATCAGGTCTGGCGGTTGCTCGACGAGCAGCGCAAGGCTGGCGCCCGCATCCTTTTCGAAGGTGCGCAGGGTGCGTTGCTGGACAATGACCACGGCACCTATCCCTTCGTGACCTCCTCCAACACGGTTGCCGGCCAGGCAGCTGCCGGCTCTGGTCTCGGCCCGACGGCGCTCGGCTACGTGCTCGGCATCACCAAGGCCTATACGACGCGCGTCGGCGAAGGGCCGTTCCCTTGCGAACTGCATGATGAGATCGGCAAGCACCTGTCGACCGTCGGCCGTGAAGTGGGCGTCAACACCGGCCGTCCGCGCCGTTGCGGCTGGTTCGATGCCGTGCTGGTGCGCCAGACGGTGAAGACCTCGGGCATTACGGGTATCGCGCTCACCAAGCTCGACGTTCTCGACGGCCTCGACGAATTGAAGATCTGCGTCGGCTACAAGCTCGACGGCAAGGAAATCGATTATCTGCCGGCAAGCCAGGCAGCACAGGCCCGCGTCGAGCCGATCTACATCACGCTCGAGGGCTGGAAGGAATCGACCGTGGGCGCCCGTAAGTGGGCCGATCTGCCGGCACAGGCGATCAAGTATGTGCGTCAGGTGGAAGAGCTGATCGGTGCGCCGGTGGCGCTGCTTTCGACCAGCCCCGAGCGCGAAGACACCATACTTGTGACTGACCCCTTTGAGGGCTAAAGTTGCGTATCTATGACGAATCCCGGCCCGGCTGCACACCGGGCATCATGAGAAAGTACTGATGGCGGATTTTGTAGCAGTTATTCGACGGGCCGTTGACGGCCTGACGGACAATACTCCCGAGATGCGGGTCAAGGTTTACGATAGAGCTCGTGGTGCCGTGCAACGGCAGCTCGAGAGCATGAAGCCGCGCCCGCCCGAGGAAATGCTGCGCCGCCAGCTCGACAAGCTTGAGGCCGCGATCGTCGAGGTCGAGGCCGAACATGCCGAGGCATTGCCGGGCGGCGAGGAGCCGCCGGTCGCCGAAGCGCCCGCACTGCGTGAAGAGGTCGCTGTCGAGCCCGTTCAGGACCATCACGCGGCCGAGGACGTGCATTCGGAGCCGCATGCGGAGGAGCCTGAACCAGCTCCCGCCGAAGCGCATGCTCATGAAGAACCCGGTGTCGCACAAGCCGACCACGAGCAACATGCCCATGACGAGCCGGCTGCACATGACGAGCCGGATCACGCGCGTGAGCACCAGCCCGTAGAGGAATGGCGCGAACCGCATCACGAAGAAGAGCCCTATGCTCCGGCCGCCGAACATGCTGGCGTCGAGCACCATGCCGAGCTTCACGAAGAACCGACCCAGGAACCGGTTTATCACGAAGAGCCGCAGGGCCATGCGGGCGAGCCGCAGCATCATGCTGAAGAGGTGTCGGCAGTCGCTGTCGAGCCTGCGTCTGCGCCATCTAAGCAGGCTGACGATGTCATAAGCCAGGTCGAGCAGATTTGGGCGGAAGTGGATGCATCGACCTCCCATGTAGCACCCGAGCCGGCTGCCTCCCGCCACAGTGACCCGGTCATGCCGGCCGCGGCTTTTGCGGAAGCACCCTTTGGCCAACCCGTCGAGGGACCCGTCAACGCGAAGGCAGCAGCAACCAACACGGGCTTTGCCTGGGACGCGGATGTCTTCGAGGAAATGCAGCCCGCACCGGGTGCTTCGAAGCCGGTGCAGCAGGCAGCTCGGCAAATGCCGGAAAATGCCTTTGACGATGTCGATCTCTTTGCGGATGTACATCCGTCCCGCAAGCCAGCCTCCGAAGCCGATGCCGCCAATGACGGCTGGCGCGAGCTTAAGGAGCTTGCGGGTTTCGACAAGCGCGCTGAAGACGAACGAGGCGGTGGTGCTGCTGTTCCGCCCGATCTCGACCAGGCGATGGCGGCGAAGCTGCAGGGCCGCAGCTTCCGTATGGAGCCGAAGCGCCGTCGTATCAATGTCACCGGTATCATCGTCACGCTCGTCGGCCTTGCGGTCGTCGGAGGCGGCGGCTACGCAGCCTGGCTGAACCGGGATGCGCTCAATAACATGGTGACGAAGCTCGTCAGTTCCGCTCCGAAGAATGCGGCAACTCCCGCGACATCGGATACGGCAAGCAGCAATGCACCGAGCAAAGGCAATGCCGCAACTCCTGCCCCGCAGGCGGCGGCGCCACAGCAGACCAACACGGCCGCTCAGCAGCCGCAGGGTGCCGGTAACACGGATGTTGCTGCATTGGGTGGCGACCCGAACACGGTCAACACCAAGTTCACGCAACGTCTTCTGGCCAACGGCACGGAAGAGGACGAAGGGCCTGCTCCGAACGGGCAGCCCGGCGTCGTGGAAGGCAAGTCCGTAGCCGAACAGAACGTTGCTTCTGCGGCGCCCTCTGCCGCAGCAACGCCTGCCGCCAACAATGCCGCCGCCGCCGCTCCGCAGAGCCAGGCGCCCGCGACTGCCACGCCGAATACGCCATCTGCTTCGACGGATCAGCAGGCGCCTGCCGCCAATCAGCAGCAGCAACAGGCCTCCGCCAATCAGCCGCCGGCCGTGGCGCAGCAGACGCCGCCTGCCACTGACGGGCAGAAGGTTTTCCTCTATGAGGAGCGCCTCGGCCAGACGTCGCCTACCGCCTTCCAGGGCACAGTCACTTGGTCGCTGCAGGAAGGCAAAGGGGCTGACGGCCGGCCGGAACCTTCGGTGCAGGGTCTCATCACCGTTCCGGATCGTGGCCTGACGGCGACAATCACAGTCTCGCGGAACTCCGACTCTTCGTTGCCTGCCAGCCACCTGATCGAGCTTGCCTTCCAGGTGCCGCCGAATTTCGAGGGCGGAGCGATCGACAACGTCCAGCGCGTTGCATTGAAGGCGACCGAGCAGGATCGTGGCGATGCCCTGATCGCGGTTCCGGCCAAGGTGACCGATGACGTCTACATGGTCGCGCTCAACGACTTCCCGGATGCGCGCAAGACCAATCTCGATCTCTTGAAGAGCCGCAACTGGATCGATATCCCGGTCGTCTATCGCAACGGCCGACGGGCTCTCCTGACCATGGAGAAAGGCCCGACGGGCACCGATGCCTTCAACAAGGCGATTGCGGAGTGGCAGGCACTCGGCGGCGTTGCCTCGAGCGGCCAGTAAGCTCTTCCTAAATCGATGGATATGGAAAAGGCGGGCTTTTGGCCCGCCTTTCTCTTTTCCGTTAAGCCTGCCGAGCAGGAAGTGTTATGCGGTCGCTTCGACCACGCGCAGAGCCTTGGCGCGCTCCAGCGCGTCCTTCTGCACAGCTTCCTGAACCTTTTCGAAGGCGCGAACCTCAATCTGGCGCACGCGTTCGCGGCTGATGTCGAATTCGGACGACAGGTCCTCCAGCGTTACCGGTTCTTCTGCAAGGCGGCGTGCCTCGAAGATGCGACGTTCACGGTCGTTCAGAACGCCCATGGCGCGCGCCAGCATGCGGCGGCGGGTATCGAGCTCGTCCTGTTCGATCAATACGTCTTCCTGGCTGTCGTGATCATCGACAAGCCAATCCTGCCACTGGCCGGAATCGCCTTCTGAAGCCTTGATCGGCGCATTCAGCGAAGCGTCGCCAGAGAGGCGGCGGTTCATCGAAACGACCTCTTCTTCCGAGACATTCAGCTTGGTGGCGATCTCGGTCACGTGCTCCGGCTTCAGGTCGCCGTCGTCGATAGCCTGGATGCGGCCCTTCAGGCGGCGCAGGTTGAAGAAAAGGCGCTTCTGGTTGGCAGTCGTGCCCATCTTTACGAGCGACCACGAGCGCAGGATATATTCCTGGATCGAGGCCTTGATCCACCACATGGCATACGTCGCTAAACGGAAACCGCGTTCTGGGTCGAACTTCTTGACGGCCTGCATCAGGCCGACATTGCCTTCCGACACGACTTCGCCGATCGGCAGGCCATAGCCGCGATAGCCCATGGCGATCTTCGCCACGAGGCGCAGATGGCTTGTGACGAGCCTATGCGCGGCCTGACGGTCGGCATGTTCCGCATAGCGCTTGGCGAGCATGTACTCTTCCTGCGGTTCCAGCATGGGGAACTTGCGGATCTCGTCGAGATAACGATTGAGGCCGGCTTCTCCGGCGGCAATGGACGGTAAGGTATTACGGGCCATGATTGTGCACCCTCCTATTCGAGATTTGGTTCCTTCTGGGGGCGTATTTTGCGCGCCTTCTGCGAAGCGGACCAAGGCGTACGGGTCCTGGGACCCCGCACTGAACCAATGTAAAGATAAGTACGGCGAAACGGTGATTCAAGGAGGTGGTCACGCAAGTGTTATAGCAGCGTGACCGCAGGCCTCGCCGTGACATCGCCCTTTGGATTACCCTCCCGAATAGTCCGGTGCCATGTGGTGGGACCATATCGACCTCCCAAACGCGGTCGCGTTTTCGGTCAGCACAGGCGCTCGGACTTCGGTCCTTCATAGTCGCTATTATAGGGCCGCAGGTTGCAGTCGTCCAGCGGTGGCGCTGCAGAGCCTGTCGCTATCCCCTGAGTGCAGCCGCCAGTTCTTCCATGTCGTCAGGAAGGGGTGCTTCGAAATGCATGACTTCGCCGGTGCGCGGATGCTCGAATTGCAGCATATAGGCATGGAGCGCCTGACGCGTGAAGCGATGGACGGCCTGCTTTGCAGCTTCAGGCAGGAGATTGGCTTTGGTCTTGAAGCCGCCGCCATAAACGGCGTCGCCGAGCAGCGGGTGGCCTATATGGGCCATGTGCACGCGAATCTGGTGCGTGCGGCCCGTTTCGAGATGGCACTCGATCAATGAGGCAAGCGCGGTCGCATCCGGCGTCTCGTGAAAACGCTCGAGCACCTCGTAATGCGTAATCGCCTCGTCGGCATCCTGCGAATCCGGACGCTTGACGGCGCGGCGCGTGCGGTCACTGCTCGACCGGCCGAGAGGGGCGTCGATGGTGCCGACGAGCTGGCGGGGGCGACCCCAGACGATCGCCTGATAGGCGCGTTCGAGCGAGGTCGTCCGGCCGTGATCGGCAAATTGCTGTGAGAGATGCCGGTGGGCGACGTCATTCTTGGCAACGACCATGACCCCTGTCGTGTCCTTGTCCAGTCGGTGGACGATCCCTGGCCGGCGTACGCCACCGATGCCTGAAAGGCTGTCGCCGCAATGGTGGATCAACGCATTGACCAGGGTTCCGGTCCAATTGCCCGCAGCCGGATGGACGACCAGCCCGGCGGGCTTGGAAATGACGATGACGTCCTCGTCCTCGTAAAGCACGTCGAGCGGGATATCCTCACCCTGCGGTGTCGGATCTTCCGGCTCGGGCAGGGTGATCTCATAGACATCGCCGGGGCGCACCTTGCGCTTGGCATCCGTCACCGGGGCGCCGTTGAGTGTGACGGCGCCGTCCTTGATAAGGCCCTGCACACGGCTGCGGGAAAATTCCTCGCCAATCTCGGCCGTCAGCCATGAATCGAGCCGTCCTTCGGCACTTTCATCGGCGGTTAGGACTTTTCTATTGCCCGCGGCTTCTTTAAAGGGGTCGCTCAAACGTATTTCTCCGGCGCACAAAGCGCTCTATTGAAAGCAAGGACGCATCGATGACGAATCTCGAGCCAGACGATCAAGAGGAAAAGCCCCTCGATCCGGCCCTGGAGAAAGTCCGACGCAAGATGATCCGCCTGCAGATCGTCTCTGCGGCCGTCATGGTGGTGAGCCTTATGGCCGTCTTCGGCGCCGTTGTCTACAAGACGATGAAGCCATCGGCCAAGCCTGCGGGGCAGGTGGCTTCCGGCATCCCCTCCGATGCTCCTGTTGCCGTCGCGGCTCTGCTGCCGGCAGGCTTTACGGTGCAGTCCACGGCGCTGTCGGGCAATCAGGTGCTGTTCTACGGAACGCTTGCCAGCGGCCAGCGCCAAGCCATCGTTTTCGACTACAGCGTCGGCCGTATCGTGTCGACCATATCGCTGTCCAACTGACGGCCCGACGATGACGAGCGAGCGGCTCATCGAGATCACGCATCCCGACGATCCGCGTATCGCCGAATTCTGCAATATTCGCGAACGCGATCTGACAGGCCGAGAGAACCGTTTCATCGCGGAAGGAACCGTCGTGCTGCGGCTTCTCGCTGGCGCGCATGCGGCGGCTGGCGATTTCATCGCCGAGAAAGTGCTGCTGCTCAAAAATCGGGTTGCCGGCTTGAGCGACATTATCGACACCATTCCGTCGAATGTTCCGATCTATGTCGCCGAAGCCGAGGTGCTCGACGGCATTGTCGGCTTCCATCTCCATCGCGGTGTTCTGGCACTGGGGCGTAGAACAGCTGAAGGCGGGCTGGACGCCTTTCTGGCCCGCCTCCCGAGACAGGCGCTGGTGCTTGCCGGCTGCGGCATTTCCAATCACGACAATATGGGCTCGATGTTCCGCAATGCCGCGGCCTTCGGTGCGGCGGCGGTGCTGCTCGACGAAAGCTGCTGCGATCCGCTTTATCGCAAGGCGCTGCGGGTTTCCGTCGGCTCGATCCTGACCGTGCCCTATCGCCGGCAATCAAGCGGCGTCGAGCTGCTTGCGGCGCTTGCCGAGCGCGGCTTTGCGATCTGGAGCCTGTCGCCGCGAGGTGCGGTCGATATTCGTGATGTCCCGGCTTCGGAGCGCATGGCGCTTGTGGTCGGCACGGAAGGGGACGGTTTGCCCGACAACATACTTTCTGCCTTCGGCAGCGTACGGATTCCGCAGGCGCCGGGGTTGGACAGTCTCAATGTCGCGACAGCGAGCGGTATTGCCTTGTTCGAGATGGCCGCGAAGAACGGGCGCATCTGAGCGGGCTGTGCTTTAGCGCTTAGGGGTGCTTCGGCAGTATGGCGGCGACGCGGTCGGCGAGGCTGACACGCGAGCCGGGTTCGGCAGGATCTCGATCCTTGGGTAGGAGATTGAAGATCGGCGAGTCGTCGCCCTCCTTGAGTGCCGTCAGCGCAACCATGTTGGCGGCGATCTTGGCGATCTCTTCGCGCATGGCATCGTCATGCGCCGGCGTGCGGGCCTTCAGCAGGCGATCCGATAGGGCGGCGGCCCGGTTGCGAACCTCTTCCGTCATTTGGGCGATTTCGTCTTCCACTGTTCGTTCCGGTTCCGCCACCCGCGGCGGCTCGGTTATGGTCCGCTCGTCGGCGCTGCCGGCGATTATCGATGCGGCAGCGAGCTTCGGCGTTCTTGCGGGCTTCTTCGGCGGCGTGAGGCCAGCGGCACGCAACGCCTTGCCGGCTTCTTTCGATTCCTTGACGGCAGCCTCCAGCCGTTCCCTGAGACGAATGACATCCTGGGCATGGCGTTCGATCGCGGTTTCCTTGTCGGCGCTGCCGGCAATCTCGCGGTTGAGGCGCTCCTCGAGCCGTTTGTTCTTGTCATTTTCCTGACGCAGCGATTGCTCGGCATCCGTGGCGCGCAGGCTTGCGGCGTTCAAATCCTGGCGCAATGTGTCGCGCTCGTCCCGCAATGTGTTGATGCGCAGCTTGAGGCTTTCGATCTCGGTTTCGCGCGTTGCGAGATCGATCCTGAGATTATCTGCGTCGGCACCCATTTTCGTCATCCGTTTGCGCAAGCCGTCTATATCGGCTTCCTTCTCGGCGCTGGCCTGCTCGGCCGTATGGATGCTCGATTTCAGCTGGCTGATATAGCTCTCTTCGTGGCGCAGGCGCGAGCGCAGTTCGCCTGCTTCCACCTCCAGATCGTCGATGCGTGTCTGCAGCTCCGCGCCACCAGCGGAAAGGCGGCTCGCCTCCTGCTGAAGCTTGCCGTTATGGATCTGCAGTGCGACGGTCTTGTCGCGCTCCTGCGTCAGAGCGTGTTCGGTCCGAGCGTTTTCCGCTGCGAAGAGCGCGCGCGCCATGTCTTTCTGTGCACGCACTTCCTGCGGGCTCAAGGGCATGGTTGCCTTCAGGCGCTTTTCGGTGAACCAGACGATGCGACGATGGATTGCCGGCGCGATGAGAAAGACCAGTAGAGCGGCCGTCAGAAAGCCCAATCCGAACAAGAGAGCAAATTGAATCACGACGCGGCCAGTATCCTGGAGTTATGTTCGATGTCGATAAAATGATTAATCATGGGTTAGCCATGCGGGCAAGCGTTTAACGTGGATATGGTTTATCCGTGCGGAGCGAAATTTACGGAAAGAAAAGGCCCGCAACTGAAGCGGGCCAAGGCGTGCGCTGCTTGGGAGTTCGTATCGAAAGATCGGTTCAGAAGGGATTCCAGGTCGGGTTCGGCGTGACCTTCAGATAACCCATGTTGATGCCGAGGCGTGCGCCGAGGCCGGTGCGGATCGGAACGAGCACGATATTGTTGTTCTTCAGGACCGTCATGCCGAAACCGGCGACCACGAAGGCCTGGCCGCTGACGCCGCCGAAGCGCGTGTAGACGCTGTTGATGCTCGGCAGATCGTAGACCAGCATCATGACGCGGGTGCCCTGGCCGCCGTAGTCGAGGCCGAGAGACGGCCCCTGCCAGTAGAGCGGATGTTCGCCGGCATTCTTGGTGTTGAGCTGGCCTTCGCCATAGGTCAGGCCCGCCAGGAACGCGCCGGAGCCTTCCTGGCCGAGGATGTAGCCGTTCGGCAGGCCATATTGCTGGAACGCCCGCTCGATCACCTTGGCAAGGCCGCCGCTGGTGGAGCCGAAGAAGGAGTGGCCGGCATCGACGATTTCCTGCGCCGAATACTGATTGGTGGGCGCGGCAGAGGCCTGACGGACCGGCAAGGCGAAGCTCACGAATGCGACAATGGCCAGGATCAGGCCGAGGCCGAGCGTCCTGGTGCCGGGGCTTGGCATTCTCTTGAGGAATTCATAGCGCATGAAAGTCATCCGTTCATCATGGTCGGTGCAACAGAGATGAGCGACCGACGCATTCGCCTTGAATGCGTCAAGCATGGCACATCCCCATTTTCAGACCATTCCGCCCATCTATCGCAGCCCGAATCGCGTGCGAAAAAGTCTGATGGTGATGAATGCATTTTGCGTCGATGGTCTTAACAATCGGTTTACCAAATATGGTGTCATTATGGCGCGCGGTACACTGGCTGCGAAACCCTCGGGCAACCTTACCGTGGCAAGGTGGAACTTCTCGCTTTGCCCTGTCAGCATTCAGGAGACAATGAATGTCGAAAAATCCCAATCTCACTCTGACCGGACCGGATCTGGCCGCGCTGCTGTGTAGCCGCGTCTGCCATGACGTGATCTCGCCGGTCGGGGCGATCAACAATGGCCTGGAGCTGCTCGACGAGGGTGGTGCCGACGCCGACGCGATGGACCTGATCCGCACCAGTGCGCTCAACGCTTCCGTCCGGCTGAAATTCGCGCGCCTTGCCTTCGGCGCGTCGGGTTCGGTCGGCGCCTCGATCGACACCGGCGAAGCGGAGCGGGCGGCCAAGGATTTCGCCGCCGCCGAGAAAAAGACCGAGGTCAACTGGGTCGGTCCGCGCGCGATCATCGCAAAGAACCGCGTAAAGCTGCTGCTCAATCTCTTCCTCGTTGCCTACGGCGCCATTCCGCGCGGCGGCAATATCGAAGTGACACTCGAAAATCCGGAATTCGAGGCGAAGTTCACGATCACCGCCAAGGGGCGGCTGATGCGCATACCGCCGAAATTCGCCGAGATTTGCGCCGGCACGCTGGAAGAAGCTGTCGACGCTCATTCGATCCAGCCCTACTACACGGTGCTTCTTGCCGAGGAGAGTGGCATGGAGCTTTCCTATAATGCGACGCCGGAGGAACTGACCTTCGTGGCGACCATGGTTGCCCAATAACGGTCGATCCATCCGCGTTTTCGCCCGCAGTCGGCTGTCGGCTGCGGGTTTATTTTTTCGTGTATCGAAAATTCTGTGCAATCTTTGGGTTGTCCGCTCAATTGACAATGTAGCGGTAACGAATCCTTAGCTTGCTGCTCCTATCGTTTCAATTTGAAGCCGATATCGGACGATGGAGGCTGATGCCAGGGAGCTCACACATGCAGCGGTTCATGATAACGGATACATCGGATGTCGTACGCAAGGTCGGCAAACGAATCCTGTCCGAGCTGGATTTTCTCGTGAGCGAAGCCGGGGACGCCCGCGAAGCGCTGATGCGCTGCCAGGCTGAAATCCCGGATTATCTGATCGTCGATGCCGGCATGGAAGGGGCACTCGATCTCATCACCAGCATTCGTGCCATGCCGAATGGCAAGGACGTGAAGATCTATTATTGCGTTGTCGAGGCCGACCTTCGCAAGCTGATGGCCGGAAAGCGCGCGGGCGCCACGGATTTTCTGCTGAAGCCCTTCGATCGCAAGATCCTGACGGCCATCTTCGGCAATCGCGCCGCAGCCGCCTGATTTGAACGAGATATATCGATGCAAAGCTAGCCGCCCTTTCGAGGCGGCTATTCTTTTGCGCTCCATTTTGGGGCGAATAAAAAATCCCGCCTGAAGAGGCGGGATTTCTGTGTGTCGGCGGTAAAGACGGGGAGGCGGCTCAGGCGCTTTCGGCGAAATCGCTGCTATCGGGCTCGCGCAGCACATAGCCGCGGCCCCAGACGGTTTCGATGTAGTTGGCGCCGCCGGCAGCGTTTGCCAGCTTCTTGCGGAGCTTGCAGATGAAGACGTCGATGATCTTCAGTTCCGGCTCGTCCATGCCGCCATAGAGGTGGTTGAGGAACATTTCCTTGGTGAGCGTCGTGCCCTTGCGCAGCGAGAGCAGCTCCAGCATCTGGTATTCCTTGCCGGTCAGATGCACGCGCTGACCGCCGACTTCGACGGTCTTGGCGTCGAGGTTGACGATGAGCTCGCCGGTCATGATGACCGACTGGGCATGGCCCTTGGAACGGCGGACGATGGCGTGAATGCGGGCGACCAGCTCGTCCTTATGGAAAGGCTTGGTCATATAGTCGTCGGCGCCGAAGCCGAGGCCGCGAACCTTGTCCTCGATGCCGGCCATGCCGGAGAGGATGAGGATCGGCGTCTTGACCTTCGAAAGGCGCAGGGTGCGCAGCACTTCGTAGCCAGACATATCTGGAAGATTGAGATCGAGAAGGATGATGTCGTAGTCGTAGAGCTTTCCGAGATCGACGCCTTCTTCACCGAGATCGGTGGTGTAGACGTTGAAACTTTCGGATTTGAGCATCAGCTCGATGCTCTGCGCTGTCGCGCTATCGTCTTCAATGAGTAGAACCCGCATAATTGTCCCCTTTACCGCCGCCGAAAGGTCGTCAGCCCCTTAACGCGATACCGATCAAATCACTGCTTGATTTGGAAGCTGCCATGTAATGGTTAACAAATTCTGATTCACTCTGGCAAGTCGTATCGAATTTATTAAATAATTTTTCCATTGCACTGTTTTCCAACGACAATCAGTAAAATCGACTCCTAAAGTATTGCATTAACAGCCAACGCCAAGTGATTCATCTGACTCACCAATGCCGATATGCCGAATTCCGACCACAACATTTACCGAGCCTTAAATCATTGCGCCTATCATTAACGATGCCCGTAAACGAAAGGTTACCAGCGGTAGGCTTTTATTAAGATCGCTGGAAATTTTTTTAACCAAGCCGTCTCAAAGCGGTTCGGCGGGTGGGAATATCGAGAGCCGGGGTCTCGCATCACGGGAGTAATGCGTATGAAGTCACGTGAGAGCCTTGTTCGCCTGAAAGAGTTTCAGGTGAACGAAAAACGCCGTCAGCTGCAGCAGTTGCAGATGATGATGGCGGAGTTTGACCGCATGACGAAGGAACTGGAAAGCCAGATCGTCGTCGAAGAGAAGAAGTCCGGCATTTCCGATCCGAGCCACTTTGCCTACCCGACCTTTGCCAAGGCTGCCCGCCAGCGTGCGGACAATCTGCAGGTGTCGATCCGGGAGCTGCAGGTTCAGGAAGAGGCGCTGGAAAATTCGCTCGAGGAAATGCAGGCCGAATATGCCAAGGCCGCAGCGCTCGAAGAGCGTGATGGTTCGGGTCCGGCGCGGGCACGCGCCTGAGATCGCAATTCCGTCTCCTCCTTCGGATCAAGCGTTATTGCGTTCCGGTACGGGGTCCATCTTCGGAATGCGGGGAGTATGATGGAAGCGCATGAAAGCTGCGCATGACTGGCCGTGACGGGGCCGGCCATGCGCAGCTTTTGCGTTTTCAAAGACCAATCCGACCGAACGGACGGATTATTGCCTGCTCACTCATGCGTTGCGTGCGTGTAACGGGTGCTGTCGCGACTAAAGCGCTGCATTTCAGAGATTGACGACGTCGCGCCAGTCATCATGACGTTGCGCCTGGGCCTTGAAAAAGGGGCAGAGCGGGATGATCTTCCAGCCGCCAAGCCGCGCTTCTTCGACGGCGTGAAGCGCCAGCGCCTGGCCGACCCCCTTGCCACGCAGGGCATCCGGCACGCCGGTATGATCGATAATGATCAGCTTGGGAGATGTGCGGGAAAAGGTCATCTCCGCCTCATGGCCTTCGACGGTCGCGACATAACGGCCGCCTGATGTGTTGTTTTCGTTGCGGATATCCATGATTTTCTCCCTTGTCGCGTTTGATGCAACAAGGATTGCATGCGCTATGCCGTCTGCCAACCGTCTAGATTGTTAACGGATCGTCTCCGTTTAAGCCGGTGCCAGACATACGGACCGGCTGAGTTTTTACCGCTAGGCGGCTGGACGCTGAGCGGGCTTTTGCTTCGAAATCTGTTCTTTGACAGGTCATCGGAATATGACGGCGCGCATTCGAAATGCGTTGCTCCAAATAATTCGGGCCTCTTTTCAGAAAAGAGGCCCGAACACAAAGTCAAATTAAGGTGGTGCTGTCGCTGCTGTCAGTGGCGATACTGCTGTATGCGGGTCGTCCGGAGGCCAGCCAGGCCATGGGTATTGATGGACGACTGCCAGGAGAGGAACTCTTCGACGGTCAACGTATAACGTTCGCAGGCTTCTTCCAAGCTGAGCAGACCACCACGCACGGCGGCGACAACCTCTGCCTTACGACGAATGACCCAGCGGCGCGTATTCGGCGGCGGCAGGTCTGCTATCGTCAGCGGGCTGCCATCGGGGCCGATGACATACTTCACTCGGGGACGTATCATTTCGGTCATTGGACTCTCTACACACACTCAAGACCACGTGTGGCACTCTAGCTTGCCACATTTAAAAATTGCCTAAGCACATGGTAAGACTTTGCTAATAATTTTAATGAATGTGGCGGAGGGCTGATTTGCGTATGTCCTGCCTGAGCAAAATGCCCAAAAGCCCCTGTTATTTCAGGGTAAATCACATTCATTCTATGATTTTTCGTCAGTAAAAACTTACGCTTCCGGGTCGAAATTGCAGGGACCGGCCTACTGCTTTCAGGCGCGGGAGCAGGCGCAAGAATTGTTTTTTACTTGCAAAAATAAACTTACGCCGACACGCCGTGCTTCTGTCCGCCCCAGCAGATGAAGTGCGGATTGGCAAAGTCGGCATCCTCATTCTGGTCGGTCTTGCCATAGGTCAGAAGGCCACCCTCGACGGTGACGGTCTTGCCGCCTGCCGCCCGCAGCACGGCATCGCCGGCTGCCGTATCCCATTCCATGGTACGGCCGAAGCGCGGATAAACATCGGCCTTGCCTTCGGCGAGCAGGCAGAATTTCAGCGACGACCCGATCGACGTGCAGCCGGAAACCGCGTTGTCGGTCAGGAAGCTTTCGGTTGTCGCGTTGCTATTGCAACGGCTGGCAAGCGCCGTCAGCTTGGCAGGGCGCTCTCGCACTGCAATGTTGATGCGGCCGGTAACGGCAAAATGCTTGTCGACCATCAACTTGCGCGCCCTGCCGGGTTCGCCGGTAAACGCTATTCCGAGTGCCGGCGCGTAGACGATGCCGATCACGGGAACGCCGTCCTCGACGTAGGCGATGTTGACGGTGAATTCATCGCGATGCTCGATGAACTCGCGCGTACCGTCGAGCGGATCGACGAGAAAGAAGGCGCGGCCGTGGATATCCGGAACCTTGCCGGCGGACACCTGCTCCTCGGCAATGGCCGGGATATGTGGAAAATCGCGTTCGAGGTGCCTGAGAATGATGTGTTCGGCGCGCTCGTCGGCCAGCGTGACGGGGCTCATGTCCTGCTTCAAGGCAACCGCGTAGCCAGCACGATAGACCTCCAGAATGGCCTTTCCTGCGTCGAGCGCCGCCTTTTCGAATGTTGCAAGCATTTGCTTTTCGTCTTCCGCGCGCCATGCGCGCCTGAATGATCCGAACACTATATATAGGAAGTTGCGATTGCGAAGTTTAGACTTCCGATGTTCCGGCTTTCTTCGCCTTAGCGCTTGATCCGGGGTTTAGCAACAGAGCATCGATCACTTTCGTTATGGCCGAGGCTATGGGCGCGCCGGGCCACCTGATTTCCACTCGGCGGACATCTATTGCCACTGCGCATTCGGAAAAGATCTTGTTCTGTTTGCGAAGCTTTTTCGTCCTTTCGGGACTTGTCGTTTTTATTGCATGTGCGAATGTGCCGCCGGGTAGTATCGGGATGAATGCATGCGATATTCGGCATATCAGCTTCTAAAACAGGCGTTTTCGGGCAATCGTCATTGGCAGCCAGTGTGGCGGACGCCGGAGCCGAAGCCGCATTACGACGTTATTATCGTCGGCGGTGGCGGTCACGGGCTGGCAACGGCCTATTATCTCGCCAAGGAATTCGGCATTACCAATGTCGCCGTGCTCGAAAAGAGCTATATCGGCTCTGGCAATGTCGGCCGCAACACGACGATCATCCGCTCCAACTATCTGCTGCCCGGCAACGAGCCCTTCTACGAATTCTCGATGAAGCTCTGGGAAGGGCTGGAGCAGGATTTCAACTATAATGCCATGGTATCCCAGCGCGGCATCGTCAATCTGTTCCATTCCGATGGCCAGCGCGATGCTTATGCGCGGCGCGGCAATGCGATGCGCATGCACGGCGTCGATGCCGAGCTTCTGAACCGTGAGCAGGTTCGGCGGATGATGCCTTACCTGAATTTCGACCATGCGCGTTTCCCCATCCTTGGCGGCCTCCTGCAGCGGCGCGGCGGCACGGCGCGACACGATGCGGTGGCCTGGGGTTACGCGCGCGGCGCCGACAGCCGCGGGGTCGATCTCATCCAGCAATGCGAGGTGATCGGCATCCGCCGCGAGAACGGCGTCGTCACCGGCGTAGAGACCAATCGCGGCTTCATCGGCTGCAACAAACTGGCGCTTGCGGCTGCCGGCCACACGTCGATCCTCGGCAATATGGCCGATCTTGAGCTGCCGATCGAAACGCACGTCCTGCAGGCGTTCGTGTCCGAGGGGTTGAAACCCGTTATCGACAACGTCATCACCTATGGCGCGGGACACTTCTATATCTCGCAGTCCGACAAGGGCGGTTTGGTGTTCGGCGCCGATATCGATTATTACAGTTCCTACGCGCAGCGCGGGAATCTCGCCACCGTCGAGCACACGATGGAGGAGGGGGTGGCGCTCATTCCCGGCCTGTCGCGCGTGCGCGTGCTGCGCACCTGGGGCGGCGTCATGGATATGAGCATGGACGGCTCGCCGATCATCGATCGCACCCCCATCGAAAACCTTTATCTGAACTGCGGCTGGAACTATGGCGGCTTCAAAGCGACGCCGGCCTCGGGCTTCTGCTTCGCGCATCTGATTGCCAAGAACGAGAGCCACGATGTCAGTCGCCTCCTGCGTCTCGACCGCTTCGAGCGCGGCTTTGCGATCGACGAAGGCGGCAAGGGTCCGCAGCCGAACATGCATTGAGGGCACAATACCAATGGCAAGCTTGATCAACTGCCCGCATTGCGGCGTGCGACCCAAGGAAGAATTTTCCATTCGCGGCGCCTCCGTCGCCCGTCCGGCAGCGACCGCGCCGGACGAGGACTGGAACCGCTACGTCTTCATCCGCGACAACGAGCGCGGCCGGATTGAGGAATATTGGCATCATAGCGCCGGGTGTCGCCGCTGGCTCGTCGTCGAGCGCAGCAATGTCACCCATGAGGTCTTTTCCGTTACCGACGCCGAGGATAAGGCGAAGGAGGCGGCGCGATGACTGCCTATCGTTTGTCGACCGGCGGTCTCGTCAATCGCAGCCGCCCGCTTTCCTTCCAGTTTGACGGCAAGGAGATGAAGGGGTTGGAGGGCGATACGCTTGCCGCCGCTCTGCTCGCCAATGACCAGCTGCTGGTCGGACGCAGTTTCAAATACCATCGGCCGCGCGGCATTCTGACAGCTGGGTCGGCGGAGCCCAACGCGCTCGTCACGACAGGCAAGGATGGCCGCACCGAGCCGAATACGCGCGCCACCGTCGCCGAGCTCTATCAGGGCATGGCGGCCGTGAGCCAGAACCGCTGGCCGTCGCTGAAACACGATTTCGGCTCGGTCAACAGCTTGCTCTCGCCCTTCCTGGGCGCCGGCTTCTACTACAAGACCTTCATGTGGCCGGCTGCCTTCTGGGAGAAGGTCTATGAACCAATCATCCGGCGCGCCGCCGGCCTCGGCAAGGCGGTCATGCAGGCCGATCCGGATCGCTATGAAAAGGCCTGGGCGCATTGCGACCTGCTCGTCATCGGCTCGGGTCCTGCAGGCCTGATGGCGGCTCTGACCGCTGCCCGCGCCGGCTTGCGTGTCGTGCTGGCGGATGAAGGTTTCCGTCTCGGCGGCTCGCTGCTTTCGGAAAGGCTGACGATCGGCGGCGCTTCCTCCGATGTCTTCGTCCAGGCGACGCTCGAGGAGCTGCAGAGCTTCGAGAACGTGACCTTGATGCCACGCACGACGGTGTTCGGCTGGTATGATGGCAATGTTTTCGGCGCCGTCGAGAAGGTTCAGAAGCATGTGGCGATGCCATCCCCGGATCTTCCGATCGAGCGCCTCTGGCGCATTGCGGCCAAGCGGGCCATTCTCGCTTCGGGAGCTGAAGAGCGGCCGCTGGTGTTCGGCGGCAATGATCGTCCGGGCGTGATGATGGCCGGCGCCATGCGCAGCTATCTCAACCGCTACGGCGTCGTTGCGGGGCAGAAGGTCGCCGTCTTCACCAATGGTGGCTCGGGCTACCGCACAGCGGCCGACCTTGCCGCTGCAGGCGTCGATATTTCGGCGATCCTCGATACGCGCGCCGCATCGGCGGATGCCGCTCCTCAGGGTGTCCGTGTGGTGCATGGGGCAAGCGTGCATGCGACCAAGGGCAAATATCGCATCAGCGGTGTCATTGCCGATCGCGGCGGCCTGGACGAATTGATTGACTGTGATGCGCTGGCCATGTCGGGCGGCTGGTCGCCGATCATCCATCTTGCCTGCCAGCGCGGCGCCAAGCCGGTCTGGTCGGACGAAAAGCAGGCCTTCATGGCGCCGATCGTCGGCGGCGAGCTGGAGATTGCCGGCTCGGCAACCGGCATCGAGAGCGTTTCGGGCTGCCTTGCCGATGGTGCGCAAAAGGCAGGGCTGGTCATCGAAAGCCTCGGCGGTGTGGCTCACGCTGTCGATCTGCCTGAGGTCGAGGGCGAGTATGATGCGTCCTTCGCGGCGATCTGGCATGTGCCGGGCGCAAAGGATAAGGCATTCGTCGACTTCCAGAACGACGTCCATGCCAAGGATCTCGGCCTCGCGCTGCGCGAAGGCTTCGGCCATGTGGAACATGCCAAGCGCTATACGACGAGCGGCATGGCGACGGATCAAGGCAAGCTCGGCAATGTCAACGCCGCCGGCATCATCGCCGGCATGCGCGGCGTCAGCCCGGCTGCCGTCGGCACGACGACCTTCCGACCGTTCTATACGCCTGTCTCCTTCGGTGCGCTCGCGGGCACGGCGCGCGACAAGCATGCGCAGCCGGTCAGGGAATCGCCGCTGCATGGCTGGGCGAAGAAGAATGGCGCGAGCTTCGTCGAGGCCGGTCTCTGGTATCGCTCGTCCTGGTTTGCCCGGCCGAGCGAGAAGGGCTGGCGCGACAGCGTCGACCGCGAAGTGCTGAACGTCCGCAACAATGTCGGGATCTGCGACGTGTCGACGCTCGGCAAGATCGAGATCTTCGGCAAGGATGCGGCGGAGTTTCTCAACCGCCTCTATTCCAACGCCTTCCTGAAGCTGCCGATCGGCAAGGCCCGTTACGGCCTGATGCTGCGCGAAGACGGTATGGTCTTCGATGACGGCACGACGAGCCGGCTGACACCAGATCATTTCTTCATGACGACCACGACGGCGATGGCCGGCGAGGTGATGACGCATATGGAATTCTGTGCCCAGACGCTCTGGCCGCAGCTCGACGTTCGTTTTGTCTCGTCTTCTGATCAATGGGCGCAGATGGCGATTGCCGGCCCGAAGGCACGGCTGGTGCTGGAGCAGATCGTCGAGGACGATATTTCCGACGCGTTCTTTCCGTTCCTCGCCGCTGCCGAAGTCATGCTCAAGGGCGGCCTGAGGGCACGTTTGTTCCGCATCTCCTTCTCGGGCGAACTTGCTTATGAGCTTGCCGTGCCGGCCGGCTATGGCGAGGCGGTGGCCGATGCGATCATGGAAGTCGGTAAGGCGCACGGCATCTGCCCCTATGGCGTCGAAGCGCTGAACGTGCTGCGCATCGAGAAGGGGCATATCACCCATAGCGAGCTGGATGGCCGCACCACGCCCGACGATGTCGGACTTGGCCGCATGATGTCGACGCAGAAGCATGATTTCATCGGCAAGAGGCTGTCGACCCGCTTCGGTCTGACCGCCGCCGACCGCGGCCAGCTTGTCGGCTTGAAGCCGATCGACACCACGAAGGAGTTTCATGCCGGCGCGCATATTCTGAAGGAAGGTGCCCGACCTTCGACGGTGAACGATCAGGGCCACGTCTCTTCGGTCTGCTTCTCGCCCACTCTCGGTCATTCGATCGCGCTTGCTTTCCTGAAGTCGGGCCGCGAGCGCATCGGCGAGCGCGTGGTCGTCTGGGACGGATTGCGCGGCGAGGAAGTGGCGGCAGAGGTCTGCAGCCCGGTCTTCGTCGATCCGGACAACAAGAAGCTTTTGGGGTGAGGGATCGATGAGCGTCGCGTTTCAGAACAGGCATGTGCTGGAAGATCATATTTCCGGCTTCGAGGCTGCCGCCAATCCGAATCATCTCGCTGTCGTGCGCCGCCCGGCCATCTTCTCCGTGCTTGGCAGGGCGGGAGATCAGGACGACGTTCTGGCAAGCCTGAAGGCGTTGAAGGACGTATCGGTTCGCGATGCCGGACCTAGGGAATGGTTCGTTGTTTCGGAGACGCTCGGCGCCGATAGCGTGGCGCGGGATCTCTTCACGCTCGATCCGGCCCGTGCCTCCTTCTTCGAGCAGAGTGACGGTCGCGTACTGCTTCGCATTTCCGGCCCCAACGTTCGTCGCATCCTCGCCAAATGCGTGGCCGTCGATCTGCACCCGCAGGTTTTTGCCGAGGGACAATCGGCCAATATGCTGTGCTGCCATGTCGGCACCAATCTCGCGCGCACTGGCCCCGATCGCTTCGAAATCATCGTGCCGCGTTCCTATGCCGGCAGCGTGTTCGAGGAGATCATGGAGATGGGGCGGGAATTCGCTCTGACAGCCGGTTTCGCCGATTGAAAAGCCTGGCACCGTCGGACCTTGGATGCCTTGCCGGACGGTTTGCCCTTCTGACGCCCGATGGCGCGATCCGAACAATTACGATGGCGCAAACAGACATATCGGTTTCGCAGTTCGGGCTATTTGGCCTCCCGGATAGCCTCTAGGTTTCCTCTCAAATGCGGCCGGTCGCGCGGGAAGACACCCGGCGGCTTCGTGCCGAAAACAGGGGATTCCCAGATGAAAAGCCATGCCAAGGTCGTCGTCATCGGTGGCGGTGTCGTCGGATGTTCGGTGCTCTATCACCTTACCAAGTTCGGCTGGACGGATGTGGTGCTGCTGGAGCGCTCAGAACTGACATCCGGCTCGACCTGGCATGCGGCCGGCGGCATGCATACGATCAACGGCGATCCGAACGTGGCCAAGCTGCAGAAATATACGGTCGAGCTCTACAAGGAGATCGAGGAATATTCCGGTCAGGACATTGGCCTGCACCTGACCTCCGGCTTGATGCTGGCCGCCACGCCGCAGCGCTTCGACTGGCTGAAGTCCATTCTCGCCAAGGGCCGCTACAATGGTCTTGAAGCGACGCTGCTGACGCCGAAGGAAGCGCATGAGATGATGCCGCTTCTCGACCCCGATCAGTTCGTCGGCGCGCTTTACGATCCCGTCGAAGGCCATCTCGACCCCTATGGTACGACGCATGCCTATGCCCGCTCCGCCAAGAAGAACGGTGCCGAAATCTACCTTCACACCAAAGTGGAGGAACTGGTGCAGCGCGAGGATGGCTCCTGGCGCGTCATCACCAATCAGGGTGAGATCATCGCCGAACATGTCGTCAACGCCGCCGGTCTCTGGGCGCGCGAAGTCGGCCGCATGGTGGGGCTGGAACTGCCGGTGCTTGCGATGGAGCATATGTATCTGATCACCGAAGACATGCCCGAGGTCATCGACTTCAACAAGACCACGGGCAAGGAGCTGATGCACTGCGTCGACTTCGATGGCGAGATCTATCTGCGCCAGGAGCGGCAGGGCATGCTGATGGGCACCTATGAAAAGGCATGTCGCCCGTGGTCGCCGGTGACGACGCCCTGGGATTTCGGCCACGAGCTGCTGGCCGAGGACATCGAGCGCATCACGCCGGAGCTGGAAGTCGGCTTCCGCCACTTCCCGGCCTTTAACAATGCCGGCATCAAGCGGATCATCAACGGCCCGTTCACTTTCTCGCCGGATGGCAACCCGCTCGTCGGCCCCGTACGCGGCCTTCGCAACTACTGGTCGGCCTGCGCCGTCATGGCCGGCTTCAGTCAGGGCGGCGGTGTGGGTCTCGCGCTTGCCAACTGGATGATCTACGGCGATCCGGGCTTCGACGTCTTCGCCATGGACGTTTCCCGCTACGGCGACTATGCAACGCTCGCCTATACGAATGCCAAGGTGCGCGAGAACTATGCCCGCCGCTTCTCCATCCGTTATCCGAACGAAGAGCTGCCGGCCGCACGTCCGCTGCTGACCACGCCGATCTACGACAAGCTGAAGGAGGCCGGCGGCGTCTTTGGCGCCTACTACGGTTTGGAGCAAGCCCTGTGGTTCGCGCCGAAGGGTGAGGTCGACCAGTTCTCCTGGCGCCGTTCCAACGATTTCGATGTCGTCGGCGCCGAAGCCAAGGCGGTGCGCGAGAGCGTTGGCCTGATGGAAACTTCGGGCTTTGCCAAATATTCGGTCAAGGGACCGGGCGCGGAAGCGTTTCTCGATAGGCTGCTGACCTGCCGTATCCCGGCGATCGGTCGCATGACGCTGGCGCCGATGCTGAAGCATGATGGTAGGCTCATCGGCGATTTCACGCTGGCGAAGTTCGGCGAGGGGGATTTCCTTCTCATCGGCTCCGGTATCGCCGAAGCCTACCATATGCGCTGGTTCGAAAGCCTTCTGCCGAAGGATGGCTCCGTTGAGCTCAAGGCCCTCGGCCTTTCGCTTCTTGGCCTTTCGATCGCCGGTCCGAATGCCCGCAAACTGCTGCAGAAATTGACCCATCAGGATCTCTCCACGGCTGCCTTCCCCTTCATGTCGATCCGCCGCATGGATATCGGCATGGCGCCCGCAATCGTCGGCCGCGTCTCCTATACGGGCGACCTCGGCTATGAAATCTGGATGAAGCCGGAGCATCAGCGCTACATTTTCGACCTTCTGATAGAGGAGGGGGCTGAATTCGGCATCCGGCTCTTTGGCCTGAGGGCGCTGAACGCACTGCGCCTCGACAAATCCTATGGCAGCTGGGCGCGCGAATACAGGCCGCTCTATGGGCCGTTCGAGGCTGGTCTCAACCGATTTGTGGCGCTGTCCAAGGAGGCCGATTTCATCGGCAAGGCGGCAGCCGCGAAGGAAAAGGCGGAAGGCGGCACGCTGCGTCTGCGCACTTTCATCTTGAGTGCAAGAGATGCCGACGTCATCGGTGATGAGCCGATCTATCACAACGGCGCGGTCTGCGGCTGGGTGACGTCAGGCGGCTATGCTCATGCTTCCGGTCTTTCCGTCGCCGTGGGCTACGTGCCGAAGGAAATCGCCGACGAGGCGCAGGGCTGGTCGATCGAATTGCTCGGCGAGCTTTTGCCGGCAAAGCTGCAGGCCGAGCCGCTGTTCGATGCGGATGGCGCCAGGATGCGCGCGTAAAGTCGCGGTCCAGACGACTATTATGGCGGGCCTGACGAGGCCCGTCTCTGACAAAAGCTCTTCAAAGCGCAGGCGTCGTTTGACGGTTTTGGCTAATTTTGAGCCACGACCTGCCGCTTTCGTGTCATTTTTGGTCGGATTCGCATCAGCGCACGGCGATTTGAAAAGAATTTGTCAATTTCTTGCCTTTTTGGCTTCACATTTCCTTCGAAACCAGTATGGAATCGCGGCCATAGGCCTCTAGAAGGAACCTAAAAAAGTAATAAGAGATGTGGTCGTATGACGCCGCATCCAGGGGAAATGATATATGGATTATTTTATCCAGCAGCTCTTAAACGGGCTGACTCTCGGGTCGATCTACGGCCTGATCGCCATTGGTTACACCATGGTTTACGGCATCATCGGCATGATCAATTTTGCCCACGGTGACGTTTTCATGCTTGGCGGCTTCGCCGCTCTCATCACCTATCTGGTCCTCGTTTCGCTCTTTGCCGGCCTGCCAGTTGCGATCATGCTGCTTGTCATGCTGATCGTTGCCATGCTGATGACGAGCCTGTGGAACTGGGTGATCGAGCGGGTGGCTTATCGGCCGCTGCGCGGTTCGTTCCGCCTCGCGCCGCTGATCACGGCGATCGGCATGTCGATCGTTCTGTCGAACTTCATTCAGGTCGCACAAGGCCCGCGCAACAAGCCGATCCCGACGCTTGTGGGTGATGTCTACAACTTCGGCGGCGTTTCGCTGTCCCTGAAGCAGATTATCATCTTCATCGTTACCGTCGTGTTGCTGGCCGCCTTCTGGTATATCGTCAACAAGACGGCGCTTGGGCGTGCTCAGCGGGCGACCGAACAGGACCGCAAGATGGCGGCGCTGCTCGGCATCAATGTCGATCGTACCATCTCGATCACCTTCATCATGGGTGCGGCATTGGCTGCCGTCGCCGGCACGATGTATCTGATGTATTATGGCGTCGCCAACTTCACGGACGGCTTCGTGCCGGGTGTCAAGGCCTTCACGGCTGCGGTTCTGGGCGGCATCGGCTCGCTTCCTGGCGCTGTTCTCGGCGGCCTGATGATCGGCTTCATCGAGTCGTTCTGGTCTGGCAATTTTCCCATCGCGTATAAGGATGTCGCGACATACGGCATCCTTGCTTTCGTTCTGATCTTCAAGCCGACGGGCATCCTCGGGCGGCCGGAAGTCGAAAAGGTATAACGCCATGGCAAATTCAAACTTCGTTGCAGGCAAGACCGCACCCGGCCTTGTCCAGAAGGGGATTACGGACGCCCTCTGGACCGCTGTCATCGCCTTCGGCATGTTCGTCCTCTATATCGGTCTCAAGACCGATCAGAACATGGACAACAAGCTGATCATCGTGCAGCGCTGGGGCCTTCTGGCGATCATCGTTGCAATCGCTGCCGTCGGCCGCTTTATCATGACGGTCTTCGTTCAGCCTTACCTGGCCGCGCGAAAGGCCGCCAAGGCCAAGGTGGTTGAGGTGGAGGGCGAACCCAGCTTCGCCGCCAGGCATTTCAACAAGATCGCGCTCGTGCTCCTGCTCATCTATCCGTTGGCGGCAGTGGCGATCTTGGGTCCGCAGGGGTCGCTGACCTATGTCGACAATTTCGGCATTCAGATCCTCATCTACGTGATGCTCGCCTGGGGTCTGAACATCGTCGTCGGCCTCGCCGGCCTGCTCGACCTCGGTTATGTCGCCTTCTACGCGGTCGGTGCCTATTCCTACGCGCTGTTATCGATGCATTTCGGCCTGTCCTTCTGGCTGCTTCTGCCGATATCGGGCCTTCTTGCAGGGCTCTGGGGCATGATCCTGGGCTTTCCGGTCCTGCGTCTGCGAGGTGACTATCTGGCGATCGTCACGCTGGCCTTCGGCGAAATCATCCGCATCGTGCTGACCAACTGGACCGATGTGACGCAGGGCAGCTTCGGCATCTCCAACATCACCAAGGCGTCGCTGTTCGGCATCTATACCTTCGATATGAAGGATCCGCACAACTTCGTCCGTAGCTTCGGCCTGCCGATCTCGTCGGCCTGGTACAAGATTTTCCTGTTCTACGTCATCTTGTTGCTCTGCATGCTGACCGCCTATGTCACCATCAGGCTGCGCCGCATGCCGATCGGACGTGCGTGGGAAGCGCTGCGCGAGGATGAAATCGCCTGCCGTTCGCTCGGCATCAATACGGTGACGACGAAGCTCACGGCTTTTGCCACCGGCGCGATGTTCGGCGGCTTTGCCGGCTCCTTCTTTGCGGCACGCCAGGGCTTCGTTTCGCCGGAATCCTTCGTGTTCCTCGAATCCGCCGTGATCCTGGCGATCGTCGTTCTCGGTGGCATGGGGTCGCTGAAGGGCATCGCGATTGCCGCAATTGCCATGGTCGGCGGCACCGAGCTGCTGCGCGACATGGATTTCCTCAAGCTGTTCTTCGGTCAGGATTTTACGCCGGAACTCTACCGTATGCTGATCTTCGGCCTTGCCATGGTGGTCGTAATGATCTTCAAGCCGCGCGGCTTCGTCGGTACGCGTGAGCCGACCGCGTTCCTCAAGGAGCGAAAAGCGGTCTCCGGCAGCTTTACCAAGGAGGGCCACGGCTGATGAACGCTGTGACCGCAACCCCCAACGACATCCTGCTGAAGGTCGATCACCTGTCGATGAAGTTCGGCGGCCTGATGGCGATCAACGACTTCTCCTTCGAGGCGAAGCGCGGCGACATCACGGCGCTTATCGGCCCGAACGGCGCCGGCAAGACCACCGTGTTCAACTGCATCACCGGCTTCTACAAGCCGACGATGGGTATGATTACCCTCCATCAGAAGGCCGGCAAGGAATACCTCCTGGAGCGGCTTCCGGATTTCCGGATCACGCGCGAAGCGAAGGTTGCACGTACCTTCCAGAACATTCGCCTGTTTTCCGGTCTTACCGTGCTCGAGAACCTGCTGGTCGCGCAGCACAACAAGCTGATGCGCGCCTCCGGCTACACGATCCTCGGTCTGCTTGGCGTAGGCCCTTATCGGAGCGAGGCGAAGAACGCGATCGAGCTGGCGCGCTTCTGGCTGGAAAAGGCTGATCTCATCGATCGCGCCGACGATCCCGCCGGCGACCTTCCTTATGGAGCGCAACGCCGCCTGGAAATTGCTCGCGCCATGTGCACGGGTCCGGAACTTCTTTGCCTGGACGAGCCGGCCGCCGGTCTCAATCCTCGCGAGTCTCTGGTCCTTAACGAATTCCTTCGCAGCATCCGCAAGGACATCGGCACATCGATCCTGCTGATCGAACACGACATGTCCGTGGTCATGGAAATTTCCGACCATGTCATCGTGCTCGAATATGGGCAGAAGATCGCCGATGGCACGCCGGATGAGGTCAAGAACGATCCTCGCGTGATCGCCGCCTATCTGGGCGTCGAGGATGAGGAAGTGGAAGAGGTGATTGCCGAAGTCGAACACCTCCAAGAGGGTGAACATTGATGGCGGGGCAACCACTTCTGAAAGTCGCGGGTGTCGAAACCTATTACGGCAACATCCGCGCCCTTGCCGGTGTCGATATCGAAGTCAACAGCGGCGAGATTGTCAGCCTGATCGGTGCCAACGGCGCCGGTAAATCGACGCTGATGATGACAATCTGCGGCAGCCCACAGGCGCGCACCGGCTCGGTCACCTTCGACGGCCGCGATATCACGCGCATGCCGACGCATGAGATTGCCCGCCTCCGCATCGCGCAGTCGCCCGAGGGTCGGCGCATCTTTCCGCGCATGACCGTCTACGAAAACCTGCAGATGGGCGCGAGCCTCGACAAGCTCAAATATTTCAACGAGGACGTCGAGAAGATCTTCACGCTCTTCCCGCGTCTGAAGGAACGCCAGTCGCAGCGCGGCGGAACGCTTTCGGGCGGCGAGCAGCAGATGCTGTCGATCGGCCGCGCGCTGATGGCGCGTCCCAAGCTGCTGCTTCTGGACGAGCCGTCGCTCGGTCTCGCGCCGTTGATCGTCAAGGGCATTTTCGAGGCGATCAAGGTCCTGAACCAGACCCAGGGGCTGACCGTGTTCCTCGTCGAGCAGAACGCCTTTGCAGCGCTGAAGCTTTCCGACCGCGCCTATGTGATGGTCAACGGCCGGGTGACGATGAGCGGTTCCGGCAAGGAACTGCTTGCCAATCCGGAAGTGCGCGCCGCCTATCTCGAAGGCGGACATCATTGAGTTTCGTTTCGCGGAGAATTTGAGATGCAGGGACTTCTCTTCGACACCGATACCGGCGGCCGCATGGTCATCCGCGCTGTCATCGTCATCCTCGGTTTCTGGACCGCATGGCGCGCTGGCCGCGCCGTCGCGTCCAACTGGGAAACCTATCCGCTTGTCGTCATCTATAGCTTTCTGATCGGCCTTGGCCTGCAGTTTCTGCACCATGCGCTGTTCAATGGCCCGGTGTTCGACGTCACCATCTACATCATCGATGTCGCGCTTCTACTGATCTTTGCGACGGCAGGATACCGGTATCGACGTACCGATCAGATGGTGAATAATTATTATTGGCTCTATGAAAAGACCTCGGCCTTTTCTTGGAAGAAGAAGAATTGACAGTGCGCCTAAACTAGGCACAGTCTGCGTACAACCAAGAGCGTCACCCAGCCCATAAAAACAGACGGGAACGGGCCGGGTCATGCTTCCAGAGTTCGAAATGCAAGCGTTACCGGCGTGATGATTGGTGGGTATCGCGCAGGGCAGATCAAACGGAACCCGCTTAAAAATTGGGAGTAATAATATGAAGAAGTATCTTCTGTCGGCGGTGGCTTTGTCGGCGATGATCGCTTTTGGCGGCGTTGCGAAGGCCGACATCATTGTTGGCGTTGGTGGTCCGTTGACCGGCCCGAACGCTGCGTTTGGCGCGCAGCTTCAGAAGGGTGCAGAGCAGGCAGCTGCCGACATCAATGCGGCCGGTGGCATCAACGGGGAAAAGATCAAGATCGAACTCGGCGACGATGTCTCCGATGCCAAGCAGGGCGTTTCGGTTGCCAACAAGTTCGTCGCTGACGGCGTCAAGTTCGTTGTCGGTCACTTCAACTCGGGCGTTTCCATTCCGGCTTCGGAAGTTTACGCTGAAAACGGCATCCTGCAGATCACTCCCGCTTCGACCAACCCGCAGTTCACCGAGCGCGGCCTGTGGAACACCTTCCGTACTTGCGGTCGCGACGACCAGCAGGGCGAGGTTGCCGGCAAGTATATCGCCGACAATTTCAAGGGCGCCAAGGTTGCCGTCGTTCATGACAAGACCCCGTATGGCCAGGGTCTTGCCGACGAAACCAAGAAGAACCTCAACGCCGACGGCGTGAAGGAAGTTCTTTATGAAGGCATCACCCCCGGCGACAAGGACTACTCGGCTCTCATCGCCAAGATGAAGCAGGCTGGCGTCGACTTCGTCTACTACGGCGGTTTGCACACCGAAGCCGGCCTTATCATGCGCCAGATGGCCGACCAGGGCGTGAAGGCTCACTTCATGTCGGGTGACGGTATCGTTTCGAACGAGTTGGCTTCGATCGCCGGCGACGCCGTCGACGGTACGCTGATGACCTTCGCTCCGGACCCGCGCAAGAACCCGGCTTCTGCCGATCTCGTTGCCAAGTTCCGTGCTGCCGGCTATGAGCCGGAAGGCTATACGCTGTACTCCTACTCTGCCCTGCAGGTCATCGCTGCTGCTGCCAAGGCTGCCGGCTCCAACGACCCCATGGCCGTTGCCGACGCAATCAAGGCAAAGGGTCCGTTCAAGACCGCTATCGGCGACCTCGGCTTCAACGCCAAGGGTGACATCACCCGTCCGGACTACGTCATGTACAAGTGGTCCAAGGGTTCCGACGGCAAGTACAACTACGCCGAAATCGCGAAGTAAGCTTTGCGATGCCGGTTTTCCGGCATAGGCAAAATCTGGGAAGCCCGGCCATTGGTCGGGCTTTTTCATATTCGCGATAGCGGTTCGCCATTTCCTTCACGCCGAAGCTGCTTTAAGTCTCGCCTGTATCGGCAGGAGGATCACAGCATGAGCAACCCCCGTATTCTTGTGACCCGGCGCTGGCCGTCGGTGGTCGAGGCGGTGCTTTCGGAGCGTTTCGACACCACTTTGAACCGGGATGACGAAGCTCTCGATGCCGGGCAGCTGCGCGAGGCGCTGCTTACCCATGATGCTGTTCTGCCGACCGTTTCCGATAGACTTCCGGCCGCGCTCTTCGAGGGAGAGGTGATCCGCGCGAAGATCCTCGGCAATTTCGGCGTCGGCTTCAATCACATCGATATCAAGGCTGCCAAGGAAAAGGGCGTGGTCGTCACCAACACGCCTGGCGTGCTGACGGACTGCACGGCCGATATCGCCATGCTGCTGCTTCTTTCGGTTGCCCGGCGCGGCGGCGAAGGCGAGCGCGAAGTGCGGGCCGGTGCCTGGACCGGCTGGCGACCCACGCACCTCGTTGGTACCAAAGTGACGGGCAAGACCGTCGGCATTATCGGCTTTGGCCGCATCGGTCGGGCCTTCGCGCAGCGCTGTCACTTCGGCTTCGGCATGGATGTCGTCTTCTACAATCGCTCCGCCATCGATCCCATGGAAGCCGCACGCTATGGCGCCGTGCAATTGCAGACGGTCGAGGATGTTCTGGAAATTGCTGATTTCGTCTCATTGCATTGCCCTGGAGGGGCCGAGAACCGCCATCTAATGAATGCGGATCGCTTTGCCGCCATGAAGCCCGGCGCCTTCCTGATCAATACCGCAAGGGGTGATGTCGTCGACGAGACGGCGCTGATATCAGCATTGGAGCAGGGAACGATCCGCGGCGCCGGTCTCGATGTCTACGAGGCGGAGCCGCATCTTCCCGAGCGGTTGCGGGCAATGGACAATGTCGTGCTTCTGCCGCACCTCGGCAGTGCCACGGAGGAGACGCGCACCGCCATGGGCATGAAGGTGGTGGACAATGTCACCGCCTTCTTTGCCGGACAAGAGCCGCCGGATCGTGTGGCTTAGGCGGGAAAGCAGGGGTATCGATTGTGATACGACGTCGCTGAAGAGACGCGTATCCATAGGGTGAAGGCGTCAACCATTTAAAGTGCGCTGTGTGTGCCGTTTTCCGGCAAGGAGGGACAGTGTCTGAGAATGACTATGATGCGTTCGCAGCCGCCTATCAGGCCGACAACGAGAACAATGCCTGGAATGCCTATTACGAGCGGCCGGCAATTCTCTCGCTCGCCGGCGACGTTGCCGGATTTCGCGTTCTCGATGCGGGTTGTGGAGGCGGGGCTCATGCTGCCGCTCTCGTCGATCGGGGAGCGATCCTGACCGGTGTCGATGCGAGCGCGGGCTTGCTCGAAATCGCGCGGCATCGCCTGGAAGGGCGGGCGCGATTCTTGCTGGCGGATTTGAACGAGCGCTTACCTTTCGAAGACGGCGCCTTCGATTTGGTCATGGCCTCATTGGTCATGCACTATCTGCGCGATTGGTCGCGGCCTCTTTCGGAGTTCAGGCGCGTCCTGTCCGATGGCGGCCGCCTGATTTTTTCGACGCATCACCCGTTCATGGATCATGATCCGGCCAGTGGTGAAAGCTATTTCGAGACCTATAATTTCAGCGAGACGTGGCGCCGTGGCGGCAAGGACATCACCATGCGATTTTGGCACCGGCCGCTGCATGCCATGTTCGATGCGCTGAAATCGGCCGGGTTTCGGATCGATGTCGTGAGCGAACCGCGGCCGGATCCCAAGGTTAGCACTCTTTTCCCGGAAGCCTACAAGAGCCTGACGACCAAGCCACGTTTCCTCTTCTTCTCGGCGGTGAAAGGGTAATACGCTTCACAGGTAGAGCTTTCCACAGATCTGCTTCTGATACCTGTTCGGCTCACTGAAGCCCACTGCCTTTCTTTTCGGCGTTTGACGAAAAATGCGGCTGATGTGGCCAGCGTCAGGCCGATGTTGCGGGAGATCACATAAGGCACAGGAATTGCTTGCATTTATTCCTTGCCGGGCTTCAATGTCCGGGCTTTGGCATGATGTGATATGTGGAGAGGCTGATGGCAATGACGGCGGCAGGCACGAGACCGCAGAGGGCGCGAGGTCGCGGCCATCTGGCGGCGAAGTCGCTTGGCGGCCGCACGCGTCTGGCTGAGCTCTTTCAGGAAGGGGCGGCCAAGATCAGGCTGCCGGAAACCTTCGATCATTCCATGGAGGCAGTCATCATCAACACCGCCGGCGGTCTGACGGGCGGCGACCGGATGGACTGGAGCATTGCCGCCGCGCCGGGCACGCGCATCGATGTGACGACGCAGGCCTGCGAGAAGATCTACAAGGCCTCCGCCGGGACGGCGGAGGTTGAGACGTCCATCAAGGTCGGTAGTGGCGCGCGCGTCGATTGGTTGCCGCAGGAGACTATCCTGTTCGATCGCGCCTCGCTTTCGCGTGCGTTGAATGTCGAGCTTGACGACGCGGCCGAATTCCTTGCCGTCGAGGCGATCCTCCTCGGGCGGAAAGCCATGGGCGAGGCAATGGAGCGGGGGCTGTTTCGCGATCGCTGGCGTATCCGTCGCGGCGGACGGCTGGTTCATGCCGAGGAGTTGCGGCTGGATGGTGATGTGGCCGCATTGACGGCGAAAATGGCGGTGCTTGACGATCAGGTGGCCTTTGCGACCTTGCTCTATGTCGGTCCGCTGGCCGAAACCTATCTCGGCCGGATCAGGCCGCTCCTTGAAGCACATATGGGAGGCGCCAGCCACTGGGGCGAGAAGCTCGTCGTGCGTCTGGTTGCTGCCGATGGTTTCGCGCTCAGAAAAATCCTCATTCCGATCATTTCCGCCTTGCGCAACGGAGCGCCTGTGCCGAAAGTCTGGAACCTATAGTCTCCGGAGCCGGATGATTTTAGGCCTGCTTGACTAAAATCATCCGGCTCCAAAATCAAAGAAGTAGAGCATGATGCTGTCCGAAATCCCCTGACACTTTTCGGCATCATGCTCTGACAACAGCAATCACATAGGTAGGCGATGAACCTTACTCCGAGAGAAAAAGACAAGCTGCTGATTTCCATGGCGGCGATGGTGGCGCGGCGGCGGCTGGAGCGCGGCGTCAAGCTCAATCATCCCGAAGCCATTGCGCTGATCACGGACTTCGTGGTCGAAGGCGCGCGGGACGGCCGCCCGGTTGCCGAGCTCATGGAGGCCGGTGCCCATGTCATCACGCGCGATCAGGTGATGGAAGGCATTGCCGAGATGATCCATGATGTTCAGGTCGAGGCGACATTTCCCGACGGCACCAAGCTCGTGACCGTCCACGAACCCATCCGGTGAGGTTGCCATGCTGGAGCTGAGGCCCAATTGCGAATGCTGCGACAGGAATTTGCCGCCGGAGAGCAAGGAAGCGATGATCTGCACCTTCGAGTGCACGTTCTGTGCCGATTGTGTCGATACCGTATTGAGCGGCGTCTGCCCGAATTGCGGCGGCGATTTCGTCCAGCGCCCCATCCGTCCAGCAGCCTTGCTTGCCAAATATCCCGCTTCGACCAAGCGTGTTCTGAAAGCTGAGGGATGTGCGCCCGTTCGGGCCGCATGAGGAGAAAACCATGATCCCAGGTGAAATCATCGCCGCAGGCGGCGACATCGAACTCAATGCCGGAGCGCCGACGGTGACGCTCGAGGTTTCCAATACCGGCGATCGGCCAGTTCAGGTCGGAAGCCATTATCACTTTGCCGAGACCAATGCCGGGCTTTCATTCGACCGCGACAAGGCAAGGGGCATGCGGCTCGACATTCCCGCCGGAACCGCCGTGCGTTTCGAGCCAGGACAGACACGCTCGGTCACGCTGATCCCGCTATCGGGCAAGCGCGAAGTCTACGGCTTCCGTCAGCAGGTCATGGGCAAACTGTAGCCTTTGGGGGATTTGATGTTGATGAAATTGCTTGTACCCGCTGCGGCTCTCGCTGCAGTCCTGATCTGCAGTCCAGTCTCTGCACAGCAGACCATGAACGAACCGAAGGTCGATTGTGCCAAGGCAGAGACACAGACGGACCTGAACGTTTGTGCTGTGCTCGAATTCGGTGAGGCCGACAAGGCGCTGAACGCGCAATACAAGAAGACACGCGCGGCGATGGTTGCCATCGATGCGGATCTCGACAACGACATGAAGGGCGCCGAAAAGGCACTTATCAAGGCGCAGCGTGCCTGGGTGGATTATCGAGACGGCGAGTGCGAGGCGCAAGGATTTCAGGCACGTGGCGGCTCGATGGAGCCGATGCTCGTTTCCGGCTGCAAAGCTGATTTGACCAAGACGCGAACCAAGGAACTGAAGGACCTCGCCGATGGACCGGAGGGCAATCAGTGAGTTCCAGGCGCAGCGTGATGATCGTCGGGAATGGTGAGGTTGCGGCAGGCGCCGCAGCTGTCATCGATGCCGCCGATCTCGTGATCCGTTTCAACGATTGCCGCTCGATGGGGGCCGGCGGCAGCCGGACCGATGTCGTTGCCGTTTGCAACACCGGCCGGCCGGCGCGCGCCATGCTCGGTTCGGCCGAGTGGCGCAAGAGCCCTGCCGTTGCTTCCGCATCCGAGATCTGGAGCGTGCGTGATCCGATCAAATTCGCGGCGCTGCGTGCGCCGCTGGCGATCTCACATCCAGAGCTGGACGATTTCTGCGACGATTATACCGACCAGTTCACCGCCTTCTGTCATGCAACCGGCAAGCAGCATGTCGTGATCGGTCAATCCATTCACGAAGGTGTCGATGCGGCACTCGCAGAGCATGATCCCGGCTCCTACGTGGTGCCGAGCAGCGGCCTGATCGTGATTGCCGAGGTGATGGCGCGCCATCCCGACGACGATATCGCCATTACCGGCTTCAGCCACACCGGCTGGGAAGAGCATCCCTTTGCCGCCGAGAAACGGCTGGTAGACGCCTACATATCCCTCGGCCGCCTGAGGCGACTTGCCGACACGAACCTCCTCTCTGCCTCCCAAGGAGATTGATTGATGCCCTACAGGATTTCTCGCGCCGCCTATGCCAGCATGTTCGGACCGACCGTCGGCGACAAAGTGCGTCTGGCCGATACCGAATTGTTCATCGAGGTGGAGAAGGATTTCACCACCTATGGCGAGGAGGTGAAGTTCGGCGGCGGCAAGGTCATTCGCGATGGTATGGGTCAGAGCCAGGTGACGCGGGCAAATGGTGCAGTCGATACTGTCATCACCAATGCGTTGATCCTCGATCATTGGGGGATCGTGAAGGCAGATATCGGCTTGAAGGATGGCCGCATCGTCGCGATCGGCAAGGCCGGCAATCCGGATACGCAACCCGATGTCAACATCATCGTCGGGCCGGGCACGGAAGCGATCGCAGGTGAGGGCAAGATCGTGACCGCCGGCGGCATGGATAGCCATATCCATTTCATCTGCCCGCAGCAGATCGAGGAAGCCCTGATGTCGGGCATGACAACTATGCTCGGGGGCGGTACCGGACCGGCACATGGGACGCTGGCGACGACCTGCACGCCGGGACCCTGGCATCTGGCGCGCATGATCGAATCCTTCGATGCCTTTCCGATGAATATCGGCCTGTCCGCCAAGGGCAATGCGTCCGTTCCCGCAGCCCTGGAAGAGATGGTGCTCGGCGGTGCCTGCTCGCTCAAGCTGCACGAGGATTGGGGCACGACGCCGGCGGCGATCGATTGCTGCCTCAGCGTTGCAGACGAATACGACGTGCAGGTGATGATTCACACGGATACGTTGAATGAAAGCGGTTTCGTCGAGGATACGATCGGCGCCATCAAGGGTCGCACGATCCATGCCTTCCACACGGAAGGGGCGGGTGGCGGCCATGCGCCCGACATTATCAAGATCTGCGGCCAGTCGAACGTCATTCCATCTTCGACCAACCCGACGCGGCCCTATACGGTTAATACGATCGCCGAGCATCTGGACATGCTGATGGTCTGCCATCACCTGTCGCCCTCCATTCCCGAGGATATCGCCTTTGCCGAAAGCCGCATCCGCAAGGAGACTATCGCGGCGGAGGATATTCTCCACGATATCGGCGCCTTCTCGATCATTTCATCCGACAGCCAGGCGATGGGCCGCGTCGGTGAAGTGGCGATCCGCACCTGGCAGACCGCCGACAAGATGAAGCGCCAGCGCGGCCGCCTGGCACAGGAGACCGGCGACAACGACAATTTCCGTGCGAAGCGCTACATCGCCAAATATACGATCAACCCGGCCATTGCGCATGGCGTCAGCCATGAGGTCGGTTCGATCGAAGTCGGGAAACGTGCCGATCTGGTACTCTGGAATCCGGCCTTCTTCGGTGTGAAGCCGGAAATGGTTCTGCTTGGTGGCTCCATTGCGGCTGCTCCCATGGGCGACCCGAATGCCTCCATCCCGACGCCGCAGCCGATGCATTACCGGCCGATGTTCGGCGCCTATGGCAAAAACCGGACGAATTCCTCGGTGACGTTCGTTTCGCAGGCCGCTTTTGATGCCGGGCTCGCCGGCAAGCTCGGTATCGCCAAGACGCTGCTGCCCGTCAGGAACACGCGTGGCGGCATTTCCAAGGCATCGATGATCCACAACAGCCTGACGCCGCATATCGAGGTGGACCCCGAAACCTATGAAGTGCGGGCCGACGGCGAGCTCCTGACCTGCGAACCGGCGACGCTTCTGCCGATGGCGCAACGCTACTTCCTCTTCTGAGGGCGGTTCAGCGCGCAATGATCGGCCCAATCGGCTGCACATGTAAAAGCCCCGGTTTTACCGGGGTTTTCTTATGCCGTGCACCGAATACAGCACATTATCGAAGCAACGATGCAGCAGGGCTGAGGTTAGACCTCACTGTTGCAATTCAGCTTTTTCGGGTGGGCGCCGTTGGCTGTTCACAACTTGGGAAATGCATCGCATTTTAATTGTTACATTAAAGACCTGGAAGCGTCTTCACCCCTATCTCACATGATCGAAATAGTGGGCTGAGGAAGGTGAATCGCATGAAGCAATGGATTTCGCTGCAGGCCGAACTCGGTAATTTTCAGCAGCGACGTGCGATTTTTATTTTCGCGCTTAAGATGAGTTTCGTCGCGGTCATCATGTCGCTGGGGATCATCCTGGTGCTGGTTTTTGTGCTGCAATGGCTCGATCTTCTGCCGCTGCCGATCTTTGAGGCGATGCGCTTTGGTGTTCTGCTGGCATGGATCATCGGAGGCACCGTGTCCGGCGCGCTCGCGGTGCTGGCAGGCTTTTCCATCCATAGGCTCGCGGTTTCCCGTGCCGAGTTCGAGCGGTTGAGCCGCACCGATATGCTCTCCGGCCTGCTCAATCGCCGTGCCTTTACCGAGGCGTTGAATATGGCGGGAGACGGTGCTTCGCTGGCGATTTTCGACCTGGATCGATTCAAGACGATCAACGATCGTTTCGGGCATGCATCCGGTGATGCGGTAATCGTTGCCGTATCGCGGCTATTTTCCGATGCCTTCACCGGAGAAGACGTGATTGCAAGGCTTGGTGGCGAGGAATTCGGCGTCATCATCCATGGCGGCGATACGGCCGAGCGCATCGCGCGCGTTGAGGAGATCAAGGAGCAGATTGCCGAACATCCGATCGCCATTGAAGGCGGGTCGGTGAAGATCACCATTTCCGCAGGGATTGCCGACATCAGCAAGGATCGCAAGACGGAAGCGGTCTACGCTGCTGCCGACAAGGCGCTTTATCTTGCCAAGACGCTCGGCCGCAATCGTGTCATGCACGAGCGCGAGCGGCTGTCGCAAGTCTGGCATCGCTGCGCCACCGAGCAGGAACAGGAGGCGACCACGGATGTCAGGGAGTTGCAACGCTATGTGCAGCGGATGTGAGGCTGCCGCGCATCATTGATGCTTGCGCGGGAGTCGACTATTTTGCATGGTCTGAAAAAGTATTTATTTGGAACAGCCATGCTACGTGTCACCTCTTATCTGCCGGCCGGCACCCCTTCCTCCAATCCGATCGATCGCGTCGTGCTGCCGCATGATCTCAGGCATCTGCGCCGCAAGCTGCTGCATCTCGAAAATGGAGAGATGGTCATGCTCGATCTCAAGGAGCCGGTGCTATTTGCCAGCGGCGATCTGCTGGTGCGCGAGGATGGCGAGCTGATCGAGATCGTTGCGGCAGACGAAAAGCTTTTCGAGATTCGTCCGCGCGACCGCAGGCATCTGATCGAGCTTGCCTGGCATCTCGGCAACCGCCATCTTTCCGCGCAGATCGAGGACGAGCGCATTCTGATCCTGCGCGACCATGTGATCCGCTCCATGCTTGAGGGGCTGGGTGCGACGGTGACCGAAGTCAGCGAGACTTTCCAGCCCGCGCGCGGCGCCTATCACTCCCATGGCGGTCATTCGCATGGCCACGATCATCATCATGACCATGGGCAAGATCATCTCACCACTCGCACGATTGAACCGTGATGATCGATAGGGCAGTTTCGGATAATGGCGATCTGCAGGCGCTCCTGCGGCTGATGGCCTGGTTGTCGCCGGCGTTTCCTGTGGGATCGTTCGCCTATTCCGGCGGTCTCGAGCGCGCTGTGCATGACAATCTGGTACGCGACAGCATCGGGCTCGAAGGCTGGATTTCCACGCTGATCCGGAACGGTTCGGTGTGGAATGATGCGGTGCTGCTGGTCGAGGCGCATCGGGCAAGCTCGGATATAAAGCGGCTTGCGGCCGTTGCAGAGCTTGCGGAGGCACTGGCCGGCTCGAAGGAGCGCCATAACGAAACCATACTGCTTGGAGATGCCTTTCTCTCGGCAGCTGCCGCCTGGCCGCACGAGATCTTTTCCACGCTCCCGACAAGAATGGCCTATCCGGTTGCGGTCGGCGTCATTGCCGGCGCACATGGCATTTCAGTGGAAAAGGCGGCTGCCGCCTTCCTGCACGCGCTGGCCTCGCAGATGGTATCTGCCGGCATTCGCCTTGGCGTCAGCGGGCAGAAAGATGGCGTTGCCGTCCTTGCGAGGCTGGAAGGTTTCTTTGCAGATGTTGCGCGACGGGCTGCCCAATCCAGCCTGGATGATCTTGGAGCTGCGACGGTGCAGGCGGATATTGCGAGCTTGCGCCATGAGATCCAGCGTACGCGGCTCTTCCGCTCATGATGCGTACGAAAATACTGCAACCGAGGCGCCACCTACGTCATTCGCCGCTGTGCGGCGGTCGGGTGCTTCGCTATTCTAGAGCCATTCCGCTTTTCTTCGAAAGGCGAAAACGCTCTATCCCTTTACGCAATTCCGGACGGAAAACCGCTACGCACTTTTCCTGGAATTGCTCTGTTGCTTTATCGGAGTTGCGAGCATGAAATCGAGACATGGACCCTTGCGCGTCGGCATCGGCGGCCCGGTCGGTTCCGGCAAGACGGCATTGACGGAGAAACTGTGCAAGGCGATGCGTGACGATTATTCCGTCGCCGTTGTTACCAACGACATCTATACGACCGAGGACGCCGAAGCGCTGGTGCGCATGCAGGCGTTGCCTTCGGATCGCATCGTCGGCGTCGAGACGGGTGGATGCCCTCATACGGCGATCCGCGAGGATGCGACGATCAATCTGCAGGCCATTGCCGGTCTGAACGAGCGGCTTCCCGATCTCGACGTTGTCTTCATCGAGTCCGGCGGCGACAATCTGGCAGCGACTTTCTCGCCCGATCTTGCCGATATCACCATCTATGTGATCTCGGTGTGCCAGGGGGAGGAAATCCCGCGCAAGGGCGGCCCCGGTATCACTAAATCCGACCTTCTGGTCATCAACAAGAAGGATCTGGCGCCCTTCGTCGAAGTGGATCTCGACGTGATGGACCGCGACGCTACGCGTATGCGCCAGGCGCGTCCCTTCGTCTTTTCCGACATGAAACGGGGCGAGGGCGTCAGCAAGATCGTCGATTTCCTGAAGGAACAGGGCGGCCTTTGAGCCGCCCAGTCGTTCATTTCATCCGCTAAAGCCGCTCTATTCTGCTGCGAAGGGCGGCAGCTTTAGGACATTCGTGCCCACGGGCCTGCTTCTGCCATCCTTGTTCTCGATGGCCTCAAGCCGCTCCTCCAGGCTGGTGAGCGATAGGCGGTTTTCATTGACGGCGACGGCAAGGCCTTCCTTCGTCACGACTTCATCATCCGCATCCTTCCTGCCGACAAGCCTGCCGAAGAGGAAGCCGAGCAGGCGGGACAGGTCGTCCATGATCAGGAAGAAGGACGGCACGACCACCAGGCTGAGCACGGTGGAAACGATGATGCCGCCGATGACAGCAATTGCCATCGGCGCGCGGAACGAGCCGCCTTCGCCGACACCAAGCGCGGAAGGCAACATGCCGGCCGACATGGCGATCGAGGTCATGATGATCGGGCGGGCGCGCTTGCGGCCGGCTTCGACGACCGCTTCGAGTCGCGGCATGCCCTGGTGCATCATCTCGATGGCGAAATCGACGAGCAGGATGGCGTTCTTCGTGACGATACCCATCAGCATCAGGATGCCGATCATGACGGGCATGGACAGTGCGTTGCCGGTCAGGATCAGGGCGAGCGCCACGCCACCGATCGCCAGGGGCAGCGACAGCAGAATGGTGAAGGGCTGGATCACATCCTTGAACAGCAGGATCAGCACGGTCAGAACGAGCATGAGGCCGAGCAGCATCGCATTGCCGAAGCTCTGCTCCATTTCCTTCTGCACCTTGGTATCGCCGCTTTCGGCCAGATGCACGGTTGCCGGGATCTTGGCGTTGTTGACGATCTCGAGGAAGTGGTCGGATGCCGTATCCAACGCCACGCCCTGCGGTAGGTCGGCGCCGATGGCGACGACACGGAAGCGGTTATTGCGCTTGATGGAGGATAGGCCCTCCGAATAGTCGATGTCGGCGACGCTCGACAAGGGCACGGTGGTGCCCGTCGATGTCTTGATGCGCAGGGCACGGATCGCCGCCAGATCGCGGCGCATACCGAGCGAAGCCTGAACGCGGATCGGGATCTGACGATCGTCGAGCGAGATCTTCGCAAGCGAAGCGTCTATATCGCCAATGGTCGCCACGCGGATCGTGTCGGAGATCATCTGCGGCGTGATACCGAGACGGGCCGCCTCGTCCTTGCGCGGATGGATCTGCAGTTCGGGGCGTGGCAGCGCGCCGTCGGCGCTGACATTGGCGAGCGCCGGGTCGGTGCGCAGCTTAGCTTCCAGAATGCCGACCGCCTGGTTCAGATCCTTTTCGCTGCGCGAGAGGAAGTTATAGGTCAGGTCGCGGTCGCCGCGGTCGTTCAGTTTGGTGATGCGGACGTCGGGGATCGAGCGCAGCTTCGCGAAGACTTCCTTTTCGATTTCCCATTGCGGACGCACGCGGCCATGGACGGTGACCTTCGGCAGGTGAGGGCCGATGACGGGCAGCGAGCCGAGGACGTCGTTTACCAGCTTCTTCGCCAGCGACTGGTCGAGCTTGCCGAGCGTCAGCGTCACGGTGGCCCGGCGCAGCTCAAGATCGCCCTTCGGCGAGGCGCCGCCGAGCACGAAGACGCTGTCGACGCCGTCGATGCCCTTGACGCGGCGATAGATCTCGTTGGTGGCCTGTTCCGTATCGTCGAGGCGGGCGTTCGGCGGCAGTTCGGCCGATAGAACGATGCGCGAGGAGTCTTCCGGCGGAATGAAGCTGCCGGGGACGAACATGATGAGCGCGAAGACCGAAGCGACCGAGAAGGCGAAGGCGGCAATCAGCGTCGGATAGCGCGTGTACCAGCGCTTCGTCGTCGCCCGCACAAGCCAGCTGTAGCCACGCATGAAACGGCCGTCATTGTCATGATGGTCGTCGACGCCATCTTCGGCGCGCATCAGATAGGCGGCCATCATCGGGGTGATCAGGCGTGCCACAAGCAGCGAGAAGAACACCGAGAAGGCAACCGTCAGGCCGAACTGGATGAAGTATTGGCCCGGAATGCCCGGCATGAAGGAGACGGGCACGAAGACCGCGATGATGGTGAAGGTGGTCGCGATGACGGCGAGCCCAATTTCGTCGGCAGCATCGATGGCGGCGCGATAAGGCGTCTTGCCCATCTTGATGTGGCGGGCGATGTTCTCGATTTCGACGATGGCGTCGTCGACGAGGATGCCTGTTGCCAGCGTCAATGCCAGGAAGCTCACGAGGTTCAGCGAGAAGCCGATCTGGTTCATGATCCAGAATGTCGGGATCGCCGAGAGCGGCAGAGCAACCGCCGATATCAGCGTTGCGCGCCAGTTCCGCAGGAACAGGAACACTACGATGACAGCCAGTATGGCGCCTTCGATCAGCGTGTGCATCGCGGATTCGTAGTTGCCATAGGTGTAGTAGACGGCGTCGTCGATCTTCTCGATCGAGACGTTCGGGTTCTCTACGCGTACCTTGTCGAGCGTATCGGCCACCAGCTGGGCGACGGTCACTTCGCTGGCCCCCTTGGCGCGGAATACACCGAAGGTGACGACGGGCGCGCTGTTGAAGCGCGAGAAGGACTTCGGCTCCTGATAGGTATCCTTGATGGCGCCGAGATCGGAAAGCTTGACGAAGCGCCCGTTGGTCAGCGCGATCGTGGTGTCGGCGAGCTGAGCGACGTTGCGGGCATCGCCAAGCACGCGGATTGCCTGCTCGCTGCCGGCAACCTGGCCACGGCCGGAGCCGAGGTCGATATTGGTACTGCGCAGCTGCTGGCTCACCGAGAGCGCCGTTATGCCATAGGCATTGAGCTTGTTGGGGTCGAGCTCGATGCGCACCTCGCGGTCGGCACCGCCATAGCGGTCGACGCGGCCGATGCCGGCTTTGCCCTGCAGGGCGCGCTTGACCGTATCGTCCACGAACCAGGACAGCTCTTCGAGCGACATGTTCGGTGAGGAAACGGCGAAGCTCTGGATCGCCTGGCCGACCACATCGACCTTGGAGACGATGGGTTCGTCGATGGTCGACGGCAGATTGCCACGGATGCGGTCTATGGCGTCCTTGGTATCCTGAACCGCCTGCGCCGTCGGCACTTCCAGGCGGAAAACGACGACGGTCTGCGATTGACCATCCGTGACGGTCGACTGGATTTCATCGATGCCATTGATGCTGGCGACGGCGTCTTCTATCTCCTTCGTCACCTGCATTTCCAGCTCGGCGGGCGAAGCGCCGCTCTGGGTCACGGTGACGTTGACGATGGGCACGTCGATGTTGGGAAAGCGGGTAATGGGCAGATTAAAGAAGGCGTGTGCGCCCACCACCATCAGCAGAAAGAAGCCGAGGAGCGGGGCGACCGGATTTCGGATGGACCAGGCGGAGAAGTTCATCTTGCCGTTCTCGCTCAGTTGGAGGCTTGCGATGCATCGCGTACCGGCGTGATGTGGTCGCCGTCGCGAACATAGGCACCCGCCTTGGCGACGACCTCATCACCGGCTTTCAAGCCCTTGACGATCTCGACGTAGCCTGCGTCCTGAATGCCGGTCTCGACACTCACGAACTTGACCACGCCGTTTTCAACCTTGCGGGCGGAAGAGCCGTTTTCCTCGCTGTTGACGGCCGTCAACGGCAGCGCGACGCCATCTTCCTGGCGAATGATGATCTCGGCGCTGCCATACATGCCGGCACGGGCCTTCTCGCCGTCGTCGATCGTGATATGCACCGCGCCGAGGCGGGTGACGGAATCGACGATCGGGGCGACGAGACGAACGGTTCCGGCAAGCTTTTCGCGGCTGCCTGAAAGCGCGATCAAGGCCTTCTGTCCGGTCGAGATCCTGGTGATGTCGCTTTCGGAGGCATCGACCACCAGTTCGAGCTGGCTGTCGCGGATGATGGTGAAAAGTGGATCGCCATTGCCGTTGGCGATGGCGCCGACGCGAGCGTTGCGCGAGGCGACGGTGCCTGCGACCGGCGTCTTGATGCCGGTGCGGGCAAGCTTGAGGTCGGTGTCGGCGATCTGGCTGTCGGTGACCTTGAGGTCGGCTTCGGCGACGGCGATTGCTTGCTCGGCGGAGATCACGCGCGCCTTGTTGGCGGCCGCCGATGCATTGGCCTGTTCGACTGAAGAGGTCGACATCGTGCCTTTGGCACCCATGGTGACGGCGCGCGCACGCTGCAATTCGGCCTCTTCCGCATTGGCGCGGGCTTCGGCGAGCTGTGCGTGCAGCTGTGCAAGGCTTGCCTCGCCCTTCGCCCGCGTCGCCTGCATCTGGCTTTTCTGCAGGATAAGGGCATCGTCGTTCAGCGTGGCGAGCGTGCTGTTCGCGCTGACCTTGTCGCCGACATCGGCGTTGAGCGAGCGGATCGAGAGACCATCCACCTGCGGCTGGATGTAGACCTCCTCGACGGCCTTCACCGTGCCGGTCGCGACGACCTTGTCGGTCAGGTGGCGCATCGTGGCCGTGGTGATGACGATTGCGGGCAGGTTCTGCTTAGGTGTCGTAACGGCGGCCTGCTCTGCCTGGGCGGTGGATGCGGCTAGCAGGGCAAGCAGTATGGCAGTCGTGCTCAGAAGTCTAAACGGCGTGAGGGCCATGCGTCCGGTTCCAGTTCGGCATTTGGTAAAAGGGATTTCGCTGTTTTCCGTCGCGAACACGGGGATCACTGCATGCGAGCCGGCTTCCCCGGCGGATCAATATCCGTCTGTCATGCCTGCAGGTCCCTCATCCTAAAATCGCCTCTGTAGATGGGAGCGGTTTTCAATTCTCGCAAGATCACGAGAAAATGATTTCGCGGGCATTTCTATCGTTCGCAACCCTGCGAAGCAATCACGGCATTGTGATGTCAGCATTCGAATAGTTGATGGCCGAGGGCTTTTCAGGCAATTGCTGCAAGAAAGCCAGCCTTTTGTTGCTGCTGTTACAAAATGAAAAAAACGCGCGAGACCGGAAGCCCCGCGCGTTTCCGTGATTCGACGTGCCCTGAGGCTATTTCAGAGCGGCGTCGGTGATTTCGTGCGTGTAGGCGCCAGCCGGCTTCTTGTTGATGATCTTCTGATCGAGCAAGGCTTCGACCGTACGGTCATAGGTCTTCATGTCGAGCTTGCCGTTGCCGATCAGCTTGGCGACCTCGCCTGCCATGCGCTTCTGGTGGTTTTCATCCTGGCCGCCATTGTCCATGACGATTTCGGCGGCTTCATCCGGATGCTCGACGGCATATTTCCAGCCCTTTAGCGAAGCGCGGACGAACTTGACCATGTCTGCCTTGAACTTCGCATCTTTCAGCTTGTCTTCCTTGACGTAGAGGCCGTCTTCCAGAAGGTCGTTGCCGAGCTTGGTGTAGTTGAAGACGGTCAGGTCTTCAGCCTTGAAGCCGGCATCGATCGCCTGCCAATACTCGTTATAGGTCATGACGGAGATGCAGTCGGCCTGCTTCTGGACGAGGGGCTGCACGTCGAAGCTCTGCTTGAGAACATTGACGCCATCCTTGCCGCCGTCGGTCTTCAGGCCGAGTTTGTGCATCCAGGCGAAGAAGGGATATTCGTTGCCGTAGAACCAGACGCCGAGGGTGTGACCCTTGAAATCCTTCTCCGTCTTGACCGGGCCATCCTTCGGGCAGATCAGTTCCAGACCGGATTTTTCGAAGGGCTGGGCGATGTTGATGAGCGGCACGCCCTTTTCGCGGGCAACCAGCGCACCGCCCATCCAGTCGACGATGACGTCGGCGCCGCCGCCGGCGATCACCTGCTCCGGAGCGATATCAGGCCCGCCCGCCTTGATATCGACATCGAGGCCTTCGTCCTTGTAGAAGCCCTTGTCCTTGGCGACGAAATAGCCGCCGAACTGAGCCTGGGCCACCCATTTCAGCTGCAGGGTCACCTTGTCCGCCGCCATTGCGGCCTGGGTGGCGGCAAGTGTCATGGCACTTGCCATCAATGCGAACATTATTTTTTTCATGTCTTCACCCTTTTCCCTCTGGAGTTATGCCTCGATCCCTTGGAAGGGATCCTGGATTACGTCTGCCCACCGCGGATAGACGGATGCCAGAACGTCACCATTCGTTCGATGATGGCGACGATACCGTAGAAAACGGAACCTGCAACCGCGGCAACCGCGATCTCGGCCCAGACCATGTCGAGGTTCAACCGACCGTTTTCGGTTGAAATGCGAAAGCCCATGCCCGACATGGGCGTGCCGAAGAACTCGGCCACGATGGCACCAATCATCGCCAGGGTCGAGTTGATCTTCAGCGCATTGAAAATAAAGGGAGCGGCAGCCGGCAGGCGCAGTTTGAACAGTGTCTGCCAGTAGCTCGATGCGTAGGTCCGCATCAGGTCGCGCTCCATGTTGCCGGCGGCGGCAAGACCAGTCACCGTATTCACCAGCATCGGGAAGAAGGTCATGATGACGACGACGGCGGCCTTGGACTGCCAGTCGAAGCCGAACCACATGACCATGATTGGTGCGACGCCGATGATCGGCAGGGCGGACACTAGATTGCCGATCGGCAGCAGGCCGCGGCGCAGAAAGGCGAAGCGGTCCGCGAGGATAGCGACGATGAAGCCACTGGCGCAACCGATGATGTAGCCGATCAGAACCGCAGTGAAGATCGTCTGGCGCACATCGATCCAGAGCGTCGGCAGCGAGTTGGCAATCCTTGTGCCGATGGCGCTTGGTGGAGGCAGGAGAACCAGCGAGACGCCGGCGCCACGGGTGACGGCTTCCCAGATGATCAATATCCATATGCCGAAGATCGCCGGGATCAACAGCCGCAGCGAATAGCTGCCGGCGGTCGAGTGCGAACGCATCGACGACAGGACGGTCACGCATCGCCAGGCCAGCAGCCACGCGGCGGCAATCAGAATGAAGAAGGACGCTTGCGCCTTGCCCTCATTGCCGGAAATACCCGCAAGCAGCAGCCATGCCGCCGCATGCGCGCCGAAGAAGAGGGTTGCCGCGCTCAACTCATCGGAGAGACGCATGAAGGAGAGGGCGGCGGCCGCGGCGATGAGAATGAAGATGACGAAGTTTGTACCGCTGCTGACGGGTGCCGTGGCATCCGCTGCCAGCAACGGCAAGGCAGGGATCGCCAGAAGACAGAGGAGAATGGCAAGCACGCCCTGCCAGGAGAACTGAAAGGATCTCATGCCGTTCTGCCTCCCATCGAGCGCTCGACGATGCGGGCGGCGACGCTGACGATGCCGACGAGAATTGCCGCGAGGACGGAGCCCGCAACCAGCGCTGCCCATATGTCGATCGTCTGGCTGTAATAGGAGCCCGCGAGCAGCTTTGCGCCGATACCGGCGACTGCCCCCGTCGGCAGCTCGCCGACGATCGTGCCGACGAGGCTCGCGGCGATTGCGACCTTCATCGAGGTGAAGAGGAAGGGTATAGAAGCCGGCACACGCAGCTTCCAGAAGGTCTGCCAGCTGCTGGCATTATAGGTGCGCATCAGGTCGAGGTGCATGATCTCGGGCGAGCGCAGCCCCTTCGTCATGCCGACCGTGACCGGGAAGAATGACAGGTAGGTGGAGATTAGCGCCTTGGGGATCAGCCCGTCTATGCCGAGCGCGCTGAAGACGACGATGATCGTCGGCGCTATGGCAAGGATGGGGATCGTCTGCGACGCGATGATCCATGGCATGAGGCTGCGGTCGAGCGCGACGAGGTGAACGATGCCCACTGCGAAGAGCACGCCGAGGATTGTGCCGAAGGCAAAGCCGATCGCCGTGGGAGCCAGCGTCACCCAGGCGTTGTAGACAAGGCTGCGGTTGCTTGTCGGCACCCGCAGGAAGGTGTTTTCGAAGAAATTCTGCGCCACCTGATGCGGTGCAGGCAGGGTCGGCTTCGGCTGTGACAGCGTCTTGCCGATGAATTCCATCGTCGTCGGGCTGACATTGCCGCGCCGATCCATATCGCGCTGAAACGGTGCGTTGAGGACGACGGCGAAGACGTACCAGAGCAGGATGATCGCCAGGACGATCGTCGTGACCGGCAGGAACTTGTGCTTGAAGAACTGTTCTTTCTCCATGCTCATGCCCTTCCTTGCGTCGGAAGCAGCATGAGGATCATGGCGACGATGCCAAGGCCTACGCCGGCAAGCTGCTGCAGGCTCAGCCGTTCGCCAAAGACGATGAAGGCGATGACGTTGACGACAACGAGCTGCGCGATGGAGGAGGCAGAGATCGCAAGGCCAAGCCCGCCTTCGCGCATCAGCCGCACCATCATCAGATTGCCGATGCAATAGAGCGCGAGCGACAGGATCAGCACCAACATGTTGTTGTTGGCGATATAGGCGCGTGAAGCGGTTGCACCGCTGATGAAGATCGCCATCGCGCCGACGAGCCAGAGGAAGAATTGCGGGTTCATAATACGCCTCCGGCCATGGTGCGGCCCCTCATCCGGCCTGTTAGCCACCTTCTCCTCGCTTTGACGGGGAGAAGGGGATGGAGGCGCGTGCGGCCTTCGCACCGGCGAGTGAGATTGGCGGTCGTGTCGAGGTCGTTCCCTCTCCCCCTGCACGGGGAGAGGGCTAGGGTGAGGGGCCGCCATGCGACGGAGCCGTCCATCATCCTATTCCTCATAGCTATGCCCCGCTCTAAGACCTTCCCGGACGCGGTGGGCGATTTCGAGAAATTCCGGCGTCTCGCGAATGCCGAGCGGCCGCTCCGCGGGAAGCGTCGATTCGATGACGTCGGTGACGCGGCCCGGGCGCGGCGACATGACCACGATCTTGGTGGAGAGGTACACTGCCTCGGGGATGGAGTGGGTGACGAAACAGATGGTCTTGTTCGTCTGCTTCCAGAGCTTCAGAAGCTGTTCGTTCAGATGGTCGCGGACGATTTCGTCAAGCGCGCCGAAGGGCTCGTCCATCAGCAGCAGATCGGCATCGAAGGCCAGCGCGCGGGCGATCGAGGCACGCTGCTGCATGCCGCCCGAAAGCTGCCAGGGAAATTTATGTTCGAAGCCGTTGAGATTGACGAGTTCCAGCGTCCGGGCGATGCGCTTGGCCTGCTCTTGCTTGTCATAGCCCATGATCTCAAGCGGCAGGGCGATGTTCTTCTCGATCGTGCGCCAGGGATAGAGGGCCGCGGCCTGGAAGACATAGCCGTAGGCACGAGCCTTGCGAGCATCTTCCGGCGACATGCCATTGACGTTGATATCGCCCGATGTCTTGCGCTCGAGATCGGCGATGACGCGCAGGAACGTGGTCTTGCCGCAGCCGGAAGGACCGATGAAGGAGACGAAATCGCCCTTGCGAACATCGAGATCGACATTGCTCAGCGCATGCACCGGCCCGTCATTCGTATTGTAGGTGAGACAGAGATTCCGCGCGGAGACGACGGAGGAAGCGGATGACGTCATTAACACCTACCAGTCCTGTTTTCGCCGCACGGTTGGGGCGGATTGCGTGTTATCCTGTTTGGCATTGCCGCAGTCCGGAAAGGCGAGAGCGCCTTGTGGCTGCTGGATCGAGGGGAGCAATGCCATGAGTGTCTCATCGAAGCCCACCTGCCGTATCGTGCGGCCCGGCAGCACCTATGCCGGAAAACAGGGCCTCAGCTATTTCGAAGGGATTGCCGCCGAGACAGTGGGCTCGACGGGGATCTGCATGCACCTTTTGACCATCCCGCCGGGCGCTCGTGCCAAGGCGCATCTTCACGCCTCGCATGAGACAGCGATCTATGCGATTTCCGGGGAGACGCATTGCTGGTTCGGCGAGCGGCTGGAGGAGCACGTCATCGTGCGTGAGGGCGAGATGTTCTATATTCCGGCCGGCGTTCCGCATCTTCCAGCTAATCTCAGCGACCGTCCGGCGACAGCGGTCATCGCCCGCACCGATCCGAACGAGCAGGAAAGCGTGGTCCTGCTGCCGGATCTGGAGCGGTATGTGCCGCGCTGAGCGGTGGATGAGCCGAGGCGCTGATCCCAAGCGTCATACCCCGCTGGCGGGAATGCCGCTGCGCTGAACCTTGCGCGGCGCGGTGACTTCTTTCCAGGTCGAAAGTGCCCGGTTGACAGCGGTAAAGGGGTCGCGCTTGACGAACTCGCCGTGGCCTTCCCTGGTCTTGACCGTGCCTTCCTCAATGGCGACGACGCCGCGCGTCAGCGTATAGCGCGGCATACCCGTCACTTCCTTGCCCTCGAAGACATTGTAGTCGATCGCCGACTGCTGGGTCTTGGCGGCGATGGTCTTCGACCGCTTCGGATCCCAGACGACGATATCGGCATCGGCGCCGACGAGGATCGCGCCCTTCTTCGGATAGACGTTGAGAATCTTGGCGATGTTGGTTGAGGTGACGGCGACGAATTCGTTCATCGTCAGGCGGCCGGTGTTGACGCCATAGGTCCAGAGCATCGGCATGCGATCCTCGAGGCCACCGGTGCCGTTCGGGATCTTGGTGAAGTCGTTGAGGCCGAAGCGCTTCTGCTCGGTCGTAAACGCGCAGTGGTCGGTCGCGACCACCTGCAGCGAGCCGGAGGCAAGGCCGGCCCAGAGGCTGTCCTGATGCTGCTTGTTGCGGAAGGGCGGCGACATGACGCGGCGGGCGGCGTGATCCCAATCCGCGTTGGCATATTCGCTTTCGTCAAGCGTCAGGTGCTGGATCAGGGGCTCGCCATAGACGCGCATGCCCTTCTGGCGGGCGCGACGGATGGCTTCGTGCGCCTGTTCGCAGGAGGTATGGACGATATAGACGGGCGAACCCGCCATGTCGGCGATCATGATGGCGCGGTTCGTCGCTTCGCCCTCGACCTCGGCCGGGCGGGAATAGGCGTGCGCCTCCGGCCCGTTATTGCCTTCGGCGAGCAGCTTTGCCTGCATCTGCGCGACCACATCGCCGTTTTCGGCATGGACCAGCGGCAGTGCGCCCAGCTCGGCGCAGCGCTGGAACGAGGAGAACATCTCATCGTCATCCACCATCAGCGCGCCCTTATAAGCCATGAAGTGCTTGAAGGTGTTGATGCCCTTGTCGCGGACGATGGCCTCCATCTCGTTGAAGACCTGCTCGCCCCACCAGGTGATCGCCATGTGGAAGGAATAGTCGCAGGTGGCGCGGGTGGACTTGTTGTCCCACATGGTCAGGGCTTCGAGCAGCGACTGGCCGGGCGAGGGGAGCGCGAAATCCACCACCATCGTCGTGCCGCCTGCAAGAGCTGCTCGCGTGCCGCTCTCGAAGTCGTCCGAGGAGTAGGTGCCCATGAATGGCATTTCGAGATGCGTATGCGGATCGATGCCGCCGGGCATGACGTAGCAGCCGGAGGCATCCAGCACCTCGTTGCCCGATAGATTCTGCCCGATTTCGACGATCTTGCCGCCTTCGACCTTGACGTCTGCCTTATAGGTCAGGTCGGCCGTGACGATGGTTCCACCCTTGATGACTGTGCTCATGGTGCATGCTCCAGATGTGTGAAGTTCCGATGCTGGGAATCGCGGCCGTCAGGCCACGATCTCCGCCGTCTCGACGACTGCGTGGAACAGCACATCCGCGCCGGCGGCTGCCCATTCCTTGGAGATTTCTTCCGCCTCGTTATGCGAGAGGCCGCCGACGCAGGGGCACATGACCATCGTGGCGGGCGCGACCTTGGCCGCCCAGCAGGCATCATGACCCGCGCCCGAGATGATGTTCATGTGGCTGTAGCCGAGTTTCTCGGCTGCATTGCGCACGGAGGTGACAAGCTTTGGATCGAAAGTCACGGGCTCAAAATGGCCGATGGCTTCCACCGAGCAGCCGACGCCGAGAGCATCCGCGATCTTTTTCGCTTCCGCTTCGATCTTGGCGCGCATGCGGTCGAGCTTTTCCTTGTCGGGTGTGCGGATGTCGACTGTGAAGACCACCTTGCCGGGCAGGACGTTGCGCGAATTCGGCGAGAAAAAGACCTGGCCGACACCGCCGACGGCGCCCGGCTGATTCTCCATCGCCACGCTCTGCACCATCTCGACGATCCGTGACATGGCAAGGCCGGCATTGACACGCATCGCCATGGGCGTCGAGCCGGTATGGGCTTCCTTGCCGGTGAGCGTGAATTCCAGCCACCACAAGCCCTGACAGTGGGTGACGACGCCGATTGTCTTGTTTTCGGCTTCGAGGATCGGTCCCTGTTCGATATGATATTCAAAATAGGCGTGCATCTTGCGCGCGCCGACCTCTTCGTTGCCGAGCCAGCCGATGCGCTTCAGCTCGTCGCCATAGGTCTTGCCGTCCGGGTCCTTGCGGCCATAGGCATAATCAAGCGTATGCACGCCGGCAAAGACGCCGGATGCCAGCATGGCGGGCGCAAAGCGTGCGCCTTCCTCGTTCGCCCAGTTGGTAACGACGATCGGATGCTTGGTCTTGATGCCGAGGTCGTTCATCGTGCGGACGACTTCAAGAGCTGCAAGTACGCCGAGTACGCCGTCATATTTGCCGCCCGTCGGCTGGGTATCGAGATGCGAGCCGACATAGACGGGCAGCGCATTCGGATCGGTACCGGCACGGGTCGCGAACATCGTGCCCATCTTGTCGACGCCGACGGTCATGCCCGCCTTGTCGCACCAGGTCTTGAAAAGGCTGCGTCCCTCGGCGTCGGCATCGGTCAGCGTTTGACGATTGTTACCACCGGCAATACCGGGGCCGATCTTCGCCATGTCCATCAGCGTATCCCAAAGGCGATCGCCATTGATACGCATGTTTTCTCCTGGCGCTGCCACCATGATGCAATCCTCACCTGTTTGTCCTCGGGCATGCAAGGCGCATGCCCGAAATTGTTCCCGTTGGTCTTATTCCAAATTCCGGAGCGTCGTCTTGTTTTTCTTGCCCGGAAAATCGCCAGTTGCCTTTAAGAAACATCTGACGGATAATTTGACCGATTGGTAAACATTACAACTTCCGTGGCGCGGCTCAAGACGAAAAGCACGAAAATTTCCGATAAAATTTCAGGCGATTGCCTAAATGCGATGCATCGACAGGGTGAATGAGGGCACTGCCGAAAGGCTTGGATTTCAAGGAGAAACAGAGCAGACATGGCCATCCCGAGAGCCGCCAAGACACAGCGCCGCACCCGAATCCAGGAAGAGAAAGAGGAAATCATACTGGAAGCCGCGCTCGACGTATTTTCCGTCAGCGGTTTTCGCGGCTCGACCATCGATCAGATCGCTGAAGTGGCCGGGATGTCCAAGCCCAATCTGCTCTACTATTTCCGCACCAAGGAAGCGATGCATCGGGCCTTGATCGACCGGGTGCTGTTTACCTGGCTGGAGCCGCTGCGCGCTTTCGATGCCAACGGCAATCCCGAGAGTGAAATCCGCTCCTATATCCGCCGCAAGCTTGAAATGGCCCGCGATTTTCCGCGCGAAAGCCGACTCTTCGCCAATGAGATGCTGCAGGGGGCGCCGCATGTGGAAGACGAGCTGCGCGGACCGCTGAAGAGCCTTGTCGACGAGAAAGTTGAGGTCATCCGCACCTGGGCGCAGGCCGGCAAGATCGCCAAATGCGATCCTTATCACCTGATCTTCTCGATCTGGTCGACCACGCAGCATTATGCGGATTTCGACGTGCAGGTGCGTGCGGTCTTGGGGCCGGAGCATTCGGGCGAGGGGCGTTTCGAGGATGCTGCTCGTTATCTGGAGCAGCTTTTCGTCGACGGGCTTCGGATTCGGGGACCCCGCGCTTAGAGCGCCACATGTTTGCAAGGACGCCTATTTTATTGAATTTTCCCAAGTCCCTCGAATTTTATCGCGTTAAGGGTGTGGTATCGATTCGTGCTCTATTCGGTTGATCTACGTATAGTATAGATATTGATTTTAGTCGGTCATTGGCCTATGAAAAAGATATGGACGAAGAAGGATGTTGCCTTTCATTTTGTGAATGAAGCCACATCTCATCCCGTATGCACGGTCGAAATTCAAACGCCGGATGGTGTGATTTCGGTGATGGCTGAGCCTCAGATGATCGGGAACACATTCTATCTTCGCGGCTTCCATATCCAGGGTGAGGACATTTCAATGAACGACCTTGGAGCGCATCGGCTCAGAAATCTGGCGGAGATCGCCATGGAGGAAATGGAGTGCCATGAACTCGTCGTTGAAGGAGCGGTTCGAACGACTGGGGCCGGTCGAGGACGTAAGCCGCGGCCAGTCCGGTTCACCCGTCGCGATATCCCTGCATTTTGACCAGCCGGTAAAGGGTTTCCGGTCCATTTCCGCGGTCCGTGCCTTGGTGAAAGGCGGGATGTCCATGCTGACGGCGAAGAAGGCTATCGAACGAGCGATGGAAAAGGGACAGGTAACCATGCTCGTCCCACATGTAGAAAGCCAGGCCGATCTCGCACGCGAACTGGAGAAAACCGGGCTCGTTGTCAAGGCGGTCGCCGTACGTCCGATCGACGTCAGGGAAATTCGCCAGAAAATCGGTCTGACCCAGGAGCAGTTCGCGCTCCGCTTTGGCATCGATCTGGAAACGCTCCGCAATTGGGAGCAGGGTAAACGTTCGCCGGACAAAACAGCGCAAAGCTATCTGCGCGCCATAGAACGGATGCCGGAAGAAATCCAGGCAGCTCAGGAAGACCCTATTCTCAAGTTTTAATAATGAAAACATCCGCCCGGACGTGCCGGGCGGATTTGCTTTTCATATCCGCGCTGTTACTCCGCAGCCTGCCGCGCCATCGGATTGTTCGGATGGGTCGTCCAGTTGGCGTAGTTCGGGTCGACGACCTTGCCGGTGCGCTTGTCGAGCGAACCTGCCGGCAGTTCTTCCATGGTGATGCAGTTCTCGACGGGACAGACGTTGACGCAGAGATTGCAGCCAACGCATTCCTCTTCAATCACCTCGAAGCGCCTGACGCCATCGACGAAATTGGTGATCGCCTGGTGCGAGGTGTCCTCGCAGGCGATGTGACAGCGGCCGCACTTGATGCAGGCATCCTGGTCGATCTTTGCCTTGGCGATGTAGTTGAGGTTGAGATACTGCCAGTCGGAGACGTTCGGCACGGCGCGGGCGATGATGTCGTCCAGGCTGCGGTGGCCCTTTTCGTCCATCCAGTCGGAAAGGCCCGTAATCATCTCTTCGACAATCTTGAAGCCGTAGGTCATCGCCGCCGTGCAGACCTGCACGTTGCCGGCGCCGAGCACCAGGAATTCCGCCGCATCGCGCCAGGTGGTGATGCCGCCGATGCCTGAGATCGGCAGACCGTAGGTGTCGGGATCGCGAGCGATCTCGGCCACCATGTTGAGTGCGATCGGCTTGACCGCCGGACCGCAATAGCCGCCATGGCTGCCCTTGCCGCCGACCGTCGGGTTCGGCGCGAAGTTATCGAGATCGACCGAAACGATCGAGTTGATCGTGTTGATCAGCGATACGGCATCGGTGCCTCCGGCCTTGGCGGCGCGAGCCGGCTTGCGGATATCGGTGATGTTGGGCGTCAGCTTGGTGATGACGGGCATGCGCGTGTACTGCTTGCACCAGCGCACGACCATTTCGATATATTCGGGCACCTGTCCGACCGCGGAACCCATGCCGCGCTCGGACATGCCGTGCGGACAGCCGAAATTGAGTTCGATGCCGTCGGCGCCGGTCTCTTCGACCAGCGGCAGGATTGCCTTCCAGGCCTGTTCCTCACAGGGCACCATGATCGAGGCGATCAGCGCTCGGTCCGGCCAGTTCATCTTCACCTGCTTCATTTCGCGCAGGTTGGTGTAGAGGTCGCGGTCGGTGATCAGCTCGATGTTGTTGAGGCCGAGCAGGCGGCGGTCGGCGCCCCAGATCGCGCCGTAGCGCGGGCCGTTGACGTTGACAACAGGCGGTCCTTCCTCGCCGAGCGTCTTCCAGACCACGCCGCCCCAGCCCGCCTTGAAGGCGCGCTCGACGTTGTAGGCCTTGTCGGTCGGCGGCGCCGAGGCCAGCCAGAACGGGTTCGGGGACTTGATGCCAACGAAATTATTGCGGAGATCAGCCATGTCGGTTCTCCTTTCAGGCGACTGCAGCGGCCGACTTGGCGGCAGCGAGCGCACGGTTGATGGATTCGGCCGCATCGCGACCCTGTGCTACGGCCGAGACCGTCAGGTCATCGCCACCAAGCACGCAGTCGCCGCCGGCCCAGACGCCGTCGATCGAGGTCCGGCCTTCGCTGTCGATGGCGATGCGGCCGGATTCCATGCGCAGGGCACCGAGGCCTGAGGCTTCGAACGTCTGGCCGATCGCCTTGAAGATCTGATCGGCGGCAATGATGCCGACATCGCCGGTGGCGGTGAGCTTGCCGTCGCGCAGTTCGGTATATTCGACTTCGATGCCGGCGACCTTGCCGTCCTTGTCGACGATACGCTTCGGAGCCAGCCAATGGCGGATGATGACGCCCTTGGAGGTGGCCAAGTCCTGCTCGAACTCGGAGGCGTTCATATGCTCTTTGCCGCGGCGATAGCAGATCGTCACTTCTTCGGCGCCAAGCAGCTTGGCCTGCACGGCCGCGTCGATCGCGGTCATGCCGCCGCCGAGGACGACGACGCGGCGGCCGATGGCTATATCGGCCTTGCTGCCGGCCTGGCGCAGTTCGGCGATATAGGCAACGGCATCGGCAACGCCATCGAGGTCTTCGCCTTCGGCGCGCAGCGCATTGACGCCGGCAAGGCCGAGGCCGAGGAATACGGCGTCATATTGCTGGGAGAGGTCGGAAAGGCTGAAATCGCGGCCGAGCGCCTGGCCGTTCTTCACCTCGATGCCGCCGATGGCGAGCACGTAATCGACTTCCTTTTGCGCGAAGTCGTCGACAGCCTTGTAGGTGGCGATGCCGTATTCGTTCAGGCCGCCGGCCTTTTCGCGAGCATCGAAGATGGTGACGTCATGGCCGTTGACGGCAAGACGATGCGCGCAGGCAAGACCGGCAGGGCCGGCGCCGATGACAGCGATCTTCTTGCCGGTGGAAGCGGCGCGCGAATAGAACTGCTTGTTTTCGGCCATCGCCGTATCGGTCGCATAGCGCTGCAGGCGGCCGATCTCGACCGGACGCTCTTCGGCAGTGTTGCGCACGCAAGCCTGCTCGCAGAGCTGTTCGGTGGGACAGACGCGGGCGCACATGCCGCCGAGGATGTTCTGATCGAAGATCGTCTTGGCCGAGCCGATCGGGTTGCCCGTCGAGATCTGGCGGATGAACATCGGAATGTCGATGGAGGTGGGACAGGCCGTCATGCACGGCGCGTCGTAGCAGAAATAACAGCGGTCGGATGCGACCAGCGCCTCATGCTTGTTGAGGCGCGGATGAAGATCGGAAAAGTTTGCATCATATTCGGCGGGCGTGAGCCTGCCCTTATGAATCCCAGTTTCCAGTCGTCCCATTGAAGTTCCCTCTTATAGTAAACGGCTAGTACTGGGACGGTAACTCAGCTTAAAAAATTTATCAAACGGTAAAATTTTGATCGCAAAGCGTGCCGCAATAGGCCTTCTTGGTCGGGAATGAGAACATTTTCGATCACTGGGTCTTGCGTTCTAACATTATGATTTGAATTGATTTTCATCTCCTATGGAGAAGGCTCTTTACGAGCTTTAGGCCTCGGGATGGTCGCGAGCGCCCGCCAGTGATTCGAGAGCAGTCATGCCTGCGGCCGCGCTGAAATGTGAAAAGCCGATGAATTTTTTTAGCTCTGCGTGGAACCAAGGCCCTGCAGCATCGTTATGCCGGTGTCCTGATGATGATCGCATCTCCTGATGCACGCCCAATACGTCTCAGGACTCTACTCACGGTCCCCTCCCGATGAGTGCAAAGCAGCCAGTGCGCCGCCCTCGCACTGGCTGTTTTATTTTGGCCCTGCCGTCCGCCTTAACGGCGTCTCAGGATTTCATATTCAGTTTCGGGAATGGTGAGCCGATAGCCGATGCTGCCGTCGTCAATGGCGAAGTCGGCGCGACCGTTCATGGAGGTCGGCACGACGCGCTCGAGCACCGTGCGGCTGAAGCTATTGTCCTCGAATTCATGATCCGTGGGCGCATAGAAACGCTCAGACCAGGCGACCTCAATCGCCTTCTTGCCGTCGAGCTCGGCTTCCTTGCAATTGAGCGTGATGCTCGTGGCGCCCGTCGAGATGGCGCCATGCGACGCGGAATTGACGATGAGTTCATGCAAGGCAAGCCCCAGATGCACGGCGGCATTGGGCGTCAGATGGGCATTGATGCCATAGATCGGCATGGGCACGCCGGCATCGGGCCAATAGGGGGCAAACTGCTTTTCCGCGAGTTCGAACAAATATGCGCCGCGCCAGCTGGAATCAGTGATGAGATCCTGCGAATTCGACAGGGATTGCAGGCGGCCGCGGAATTTGATGAGGAAATTGTCGACGGAAAGTGTGTGGCGGGCGGTCTGCGTGGCGATACCCTGAATGATGGCGAGCAGGTTCTTGGAGCGATGCGACAGTTCGCGCAGCAGCGACTTCAGCACTTTTTCGCGGTGGCGGCTCTCGGTGATTTCGGAGATGACGGACAGCACGCCCTGCGGCTTGCGCCCGCCGATCCGTTCCATTTTCAGCTCGTAGACGCGTGCGCCGTCGCCACTGGCGATCTCAACCTCGGCGGTGGCTGGCTTGCCGCTTTCGAGCACGCCCCGCTTCAAACGCAAAAGGTGCTCGCCATCCTTTTCTCCAAAGAGATGCGAGTCATTGCCGCCTATGACGACAGACGACTGCAGATGGTCCGGCAGATTGTCGGCATAACGGATCGACAGATTTACATCCTGGAACAGGATGGACACATTGGCGCTCGCAAGCGCCCGCTCCATCAGAGCGGCTTTGCCTTCCAAACTCAAAGGCGCGCCGGGTAATGGTTCAGACGTATTCACCGGCTTGCCTTTCACACGCAATTCGAGAACCCCGCCGATAGGGCATTCTCACTCGTAACAACTTGAACCGACCTATAGAATCGCCGCGGATAACAGTCGGTAAACCGGCCGTTTCGAACACAAACGCCCGGTTATGGTCTTTGTTCCGCCGGAGGGTTTTCACTTGGATCAGGCGGCCACCTTTGTGGTTTCGTTAAAGAAGAGCGCCTGGCTGATGAGCGCCTTCACCATGTCCGGATTGAAAGGCTTGGTCACGAGGAAGGTCGGCTCCGGCCGCTCGCCGGTCAAAAGCCGCTCCGGGAAGGCGGTAATGAAGATCACCGGGATGCTCGCCGTCTTGAGGATGTCGTTGACGGCATCGATGCCCGAGCTGCCATCTGCAAGCTGAATGTCGGCAAGCACCATGCTCGGCTTTGTCGCATTGTAGAGCGCGACCGCTTCGGCATGCGTGCGCGCGATACCGGTAACGCGATGGCCGAGGCTTTCCACCATCTGCTCGATATCCATTGCGATCAGCGGCTCGTCCTCGATGATCATGATATCCGTTGCCACCTGGCGCGAGATTTCCTGGGAGGCGGTATCGAGCAGGTGCATGGCGTCGCTTTCCGAAACGTCGAGGATATCGGCGATCTCGCCGAGGCGGAAACTTTCGACCGATGCAAGCAGGAAGGCTTGGCGCGCAAGTGGCGAGACCTTGGAAAGGTTTACGGATGCCCGCTGTTCCCAGGCGAAAGGAGAGGCTGGCTCGGGAATCTGAAGTGTCACGGAACCGAACAGCTTCGTGAACAGTTTATAGAGGGCGACACGGTCGCTGTCCGTGTCCGGAAAGATGGAGATGTCAGCGATGATGGCTTCCAAAACCGCAGCAACATAGGCGTCCCCCGACGTCTGCGTTCCGGTCAAAGCACGTGAATAACGCCGCAAATATGGAAGATGCGGCGCAATGCGTGTGGAAAGTGTCATCAATGGCTCCCGCCTTTATCAAATTCTCATTAAATACAGCCCAGAGGCCGCAATGACTAACAAACGTCAGTTGAGTAAAAAAGTTCCTCTTTGTCGGAACTTTTTTTAGGCAGTCGCATTACAATGCTTACAATCGGTGGACCTCAACCTTTACGATTCGTTAGGCAACTGTTTTGAGTGAGGTCAACTGCTCCCGGGCGGGGAGGCAAGGGCGCGCCTTATTCATGAACGCGAGACAATTGAGAAGCGAGCAGGCTAAATGACCATCCAGAATCACGAGGACGCAGACAAGAAGGCATCGGACCTGCGTGCGATGGATATCCTCGATCCCAATAATCAGATCGGCAACCGGCTGCGTTCGTTCTATGCTGCCATGCAGGACGAAGCCATTCCTGATCGCTTCCTGGATCTTTTGGAGAAGCTCGATCATGCCGAACGCTTGGCTTCCGCAAAGGTCTCCGAATAGGAGGTGGGCGCCATGGAAACGCAAACGAGCTTCAAGCGCGAACTTCTCGCCGCCCTGCCGAGCCTCAGAGCCTTCGCCATTTCTCTGACCGGCCGCCACGATCGGGCCGACGATCTCGTCCAGGATACGATCATGAAGGCCTGGGCGAAGCAGGACCATTTCGAGATGGGCACCAACATGAAGGCCTGGCTCTTCACCATCCTGCGCAACGAACTCTACAGCCAGATGCGCAAGAGCGGCCGTGAGGTGCAGGACAGCGACGGCGTATTCACCGAATCGATGGCGACGCATCCCTCGCAATATGGCGCCGTCGACCTGCAGGACTTTCGCAAGGCACTGGACCAGTTGCCGCCGGATCAGCGCGAAGCCATCATCCTGGTGGGCGCTTCCGGCTTTTCCTATGAAGAAGCCGCCGAGATTTGCGGCTGCGCAGTCGGCACCATCAAGAGCCGTGTCAACCGTGCGCGCCAGCGTCTCCAGGAATTGCTGGATATTTCCGGCGAGGCGGACTTCGGCCCGGATGCCACCTCGGCACCACTGACCTCCAAGGCATTTGCCTTCTGACAAAAAAGCCCGGTCTTCCGACCGGGCTTTTTCATTTGATACGCCGGGCAACTTCCCTTCTTTCGTTCGCAGCTTGACGCAACGGGGCCATTCTGTCCTTGCCCGGCACCTCCGTGCCCTGCGAGCAGCCGGCTCAATCGTCTTCGTCGCTCGATCCGAACAGGTTGCCGAAGATGAGCGCGGCGGCAATGGCCGCAGTCATCAGCGGCTGTTTGCGGACCAGGCCTAGAACTGCTGCTGCCGCGGACTCCATAGCCAGCCGACGCTCGCGGGCTCGCCGTTTCTCCTGCTGGTTCATGATGGCCATGATGACAAGCACGATCAGCCCGAGCAGTAAGGCGCCTGCTGCAATCAGCAGGGCCGAAACCGCAGCGCCGTAGATTGTCGCAAGCCAGATGGCTGCTGCAATCAGGGCGAAGGCATAGGCCGTCAAAAGAAGGAGAACGGCAATGGCAATGAAAATACCGTTGCGCTTGGTCCGCGCAACGGTACGGTTGAATGTGCCTGACAGAAGCAGGCCGAGGATCGGAGCGATCATTCCGCCACCCTAGCGGCGAGACAGAAGCAGAGCGACGGCAAGTCCGAACGCAGCTGCCGCTCCAATGGTGGCGACCGGATGCTGGCGCACTGTTCTGCGCACTTCGCGCGAACCCCTTGCATAACCGCGCTGCAGATCGTGCAGGAGTTCCTCGCCTCGAACCGTCAGGTCATCAAAACCGGACTCGGCGCTTGCACGCCATTTCTTGCCTTGCTTGGCGCCGTTCTCGCCGATCAGCTTGGCGAAAGCTGCAACTTCTTCGCGCAGCGATGCGATCTGATCCTCGATACTTGCTTCGACGTCCTGCAGGCTGCTGCCATTGCGCTTGCCGCGCCCCGAATGGAGAATGGATGTAGCCATGTTCAGCTCCCTTTCGCTTTGCTTGGGCGCCAACGGCGCCTGTTACCCGCATTCGCCGGAAACGATCCGGCACACTAAGCTATCCTGCGTTCGAAACATTGATTTCGATCACTTGATCTCAACGCGCGGATGCAACAAAAAGTTCCGAGACGTGCGGGGCAAGGGACGATCAGTCGATCAGCGCGCTATGGGCGAGGACGAAGGGGGAGCCGTCGGCGGGAACGCGGTTGACACGCAGATTGCAGCCGAAAACGTCCTGAAGATGCCGGTCCGTCAGTACGTCCCCGACCGGACCCTTTGCCTGCAACCGGCCGTTCTTGAGCAACACCATCCGGTCGGCGAAAAGCGCGGTCAGGTTGAGATCGTGCATGACGGCGATGACGCCGCCGCCGCGCCGGCAGAATTGCCGGGCAAGCGTCATGATGGTGAGCTGGTGGCTGATATCAAGGCTGGAGACCGGTTCGTCGAGAAGCAGCCAGCACGGCTTGCCGTCGATGACAGGCTCGGAAATCTGGCAAAGCACACGCGCGAGCTGGACGCGCTGCTGTTCGCCACCGGAGAGCTCCTGGTAGAGACGGCCCTCGAAGCCGCCCAGATCGACGACGGCAAGTGCCTCAGTCGCGGTGCGGTCAGCCTCCTCCGGATGACGGTTGCGCCCGCTCGTCAGGCCCATGCGGACGATCTCGCGGACGGTAAAGGGGAAGGATATCGAGCTTGCCTGCGGCAGGACACCGCGCATTTCGGCAAGCTGCCATGGCTCCAAGGCCTTGATTTCAGCACCGTTCATGTGGACGGCGCCGTTATAGGCGAGCTCGCCGGAGATGGCTTTCATCGTGGTGGTCTTGCCGGAGCCGTTCGGCCCGCAGATTGCCGTCAGCGTGCCGGCCTCGGCTGTGAAGGAGACATCCTCTACGACCGGCTTGCCGGCAAGCCGCACACTCAGATTGGAGACATCGATCATTCCAGGCTCACAGGCTCACAGGCTGAGGCGCGAGCGCTGCCGCAGCAACATCCACAGGAAGAAGGGACCGCCGACGCCGGCCGTCAGAATGCCGATCGGCAATTCGGCCGGAGAAACGATGGTGCGGGCGACCACGTCGGCTACGACCAGCAACGAGCCGCCGAGGAGCGCCGAGGCAGGTAGGAGGAAGCGATGGTCGGGGCCGATCACCATGCGCAGGATGTGCGGGACGACGATGCCGACGAAGCCGATGCCGCCGCTGACGGCGACGGAGGCGCCGACCGCCGCAGCGACGCTGACGATGGCGATATTCTTCAGCCGCTGCACTGATATCCCCATGTGAAAGGCTGCTGCTTCACCGAGTGTCAAGGCGTTCAGCCCACGGGCCATGAAGGGAAGGGGCAGAAGGGAAAGGATGATTATGGGGCCGGCGCCCGTGACCTTGCTCCAGGTCGAGCCCGCCAGTGAGCCCATGCTCCAGAAAGTGAGGTCGCGCAATTGCCGGTCGTCGGCCATGTAGATGAGGATTCCCGTCGCCGCAAGGGCGAGCGAGCCGAGTGCAATACCGGCCAGTAGCATGGTCGCGATGGATGTTTGCCCGTACCGGGTCGCAACTTTGTAAAGCAGTATCGTTGTTGCCAGACCGCCGATGAAGGCGGCGATGGGCAGAGCGAAGATGCCGAGGAGATGCGCGACGGGGGCAAGCACGCCGCCGCCGAGGACGATCATCGCAACTGCACCGAGACTGGCGCCTGCTGAAACGCCGATCAGGCCGGGATCGGCGAGCGGATTGCGGAAGAGGCCCTGCATGACCGCACCCGACACCGCAAGCCCGCCGCCGATCAGGAAGCCGAGCACGGCGCGGGGCAGACGGATATCGAAAATGACGATGCGATCGCGGATGCTGAGCGTACTTTCCGCGCTGCCGCTCACCATGCCCGCGATCACGTCGACGACTGAAGCATTCGATGCGCCCGTGGTGATCGAGAAGAGAAAGGCAACGGTCGAGACGAAGACGAGGCCGGCGATGACGAGGATCGCAAGTGCGGTGCGATCCCCTTGGCGACGGCGTGCCGTGGTTTGCGACATCTGCTTCAGCCCCGCCATGGCATCGTTGAATGCCACGTCAGCCCCCGTAGATCGCTGCGTTCAGCTCACGAATGGCGCTGGCCGTGCGCGGTCCGAAGCCGAGCAGGTGCAGTCCGTCCATACGCACGATTGCCTTGTGGCTCGCGGCCGGCGTCAGTGAGATGGCCGGCTGCTTCAGCAGGTCTTCGTTCGACATCGACAGCGGCCCCTCGCGATCCATGATCAGGATGACGTCGGGCTTGGCTTCGATGATAGCCTCGTCCGTCACCGACTTGTAGCCGGAGAAGCCGCTGATCGCATTGACGGCGCCTGTCAGCTTGATGATGCCATCGGCAGCCGTATCGCTGCCCGAAGCCATGATCTTGCCGTTCTGGTTGCTCAGCACGAAAAGCACGCGCTTGCGCTCGGCCTCCGGGCGTTTGGCGGAATCTTTGATCGCGGCGTCGAGATCGGCGGCGACCTTGGCCTCCAGTGTCTTTGCCTTGTCCGGCACGCCGAGCAGCGCGCCGACGACGTCGATCTTCTTCAGAATGCCGTCGCGATCGTAATGCTGCGGCACGGTTTCGAAAGGCAGGCTAGCATTGCGAAGCACGGCCAAGGCTTCCGGCGGGCCGGAGCCTTCGACGGCGATGATGGCAGTCGGATTGACGGCCAGGATGCCTTCCGGCGACAAAGCGCGCATGTAGCCGACATCGGGAAGCTTGGTCGCTTCCTTTGGATAAAGGCTGGTGGAATCACGGGCGATGAGCCGCTTTTCTTCACCGAGCGCATAAACGATCTCGGTCACATCGCCGCCGATGGAGACGAGGCGGGAGGTATCCGGCGTCTTGGCCGTTTCTGCGGCGTGTGCGTGGCGTACGAAGCTGCCAAGGCCGGCGATCGGATTGGCCGGCACAAGCGGCAAAGTCATCACCACCATGGTCAGCGCGATTTCCCAAGGCCTGATATGCTTGAAGTTCTTAAACATCGTCATGGGCCATCTCTTATGCGGCAACGCTGGCGTCGGCTCTCGTCAGGCCTTCAAGGATGGCGCGCCAATCGGGGCGCTCATCGAAGCCTTCCTTCCGCTTGCCGAAGAACTGGATGATCATCTCGCCCCTGGCATTGTAGGCTTCGAGCGACGTGACATGGCCGTCCTTGGTCGGCTTGCGCACGACCCATGCCTCGGCGATGTGGTCCTGACGCAGGTGCAGGTGGAAAGTCGGGTCCATGACGTTGATCCAGGGACCCATGGTCTGCACATTGACGATCGGGCCGGAATGGATCTGCACGGTGCCCTCGTTGGCAACGAAGCACATGATCGGCAGGCCTTCGCGCACGCAAGCGTGCATCATCTCGGCGACCGCGCCGCCATCCAGCTTCCACGCGTAATCGTCGCCGACAGCGCGGATCGCGTTCTGGCGGCCGATCTTCAGCTTCTTCAGCATGCCGAAGAATTCATGCGTGTCGGTCATGCGGCTCCAGTGGTCGCGCAGTTCGTCACGGCTGACGTCACCGTCAGTCGCGCCGTTGTCGTAACCCGAGCGATCCTCGGAGAATTCCTGTGACTGGTCTTCGATGCGCAGCTCGGCGACCATGGCGTGATAGGCCTCGACATTCGAGGCAGGGCGCAGATGCACCTTGTGGACGGCATCGCCGGCCTTGTCGAAGAACTGCAGGCTCAGCCTCCTCTGATCACCATCGGCCTTGGTGACGGCAAAGCCATGTACCCAGCGCTTCGGGAAGATGCGCAGGTCGATATTTTCGCCAAGCACGATCGCCGCCTGGGCGCCGAACTTCATGTTCTCATAGACGCCGATCTTTTCGTGTACGGCGCTTTCGTTGCGCGACAAAGCCATGATTTCGCCGAGCGAGGCGATCCGCTCCAGGAAGCGATCGACGCTGGCATCGATGCGGACGGCGGTAATGCCGACTTCAGCCGCGACAAGGGCAGCTTCGGAAATCTCGAGGCGGGCAGCGATGTCGCGCTCGCGCATCTTCGGGTTATCGGCGCGGAAGGCGCGGATTTCGGCGGGGGTCGGGCGAGTCGTCTTAGTCATCTGTCATGCCTATTTGTTGAGTATCAGCTTGCCTTGGCGCGTAATCTTCATGCGGTAGATGACGCCTTCATGCTTGATCATGATTTCGGTCTGGCCCCGGAAAATATCCGTGCTGTCGACAATTCTTACCTGCGGTGCGGCCGCGTATTGCTCCGGCGGCGTAGGGGTCTTCTCAGCAATCATCCTGTTTAGTTTTGCCTGAAAATTCATCGGGGGCCGAACCGCTGTCCGGCCAAATTTATCTTGACTCTCATACTCATGGTTTCATAAAGACGCAATAGGAGACTGATAAAGTCAAGTTTAAAAATTTCGACGCTACACGCCAGGGCCGTTGGCCGAGCAGACACGCGTCAAAACATATTCAGGAGAGATGTCGATGCTGACGAAAACCATCTTGGCGCTCGCTGCTGCGGGTGTATTCGCCGCGGCATCTTCCGTCCCTGCCTTCTCCCAGGATACGAATGCGGCGCCTGCTCCTGCGTCGGCAACTCCAGCGCCAACAGCCTCTCACAAGCTGAATGTCGAGCTCAATGCGCTCGCTCCCTCGCAGAAGGGCTGCATGATGACCTTCGTTGCCGAAAACGACATGGCGACGCCGATCAACAAGATCTCCTTCGAGCTCGCCTTCTTCAATGACAAGAACGCCGTCGATCGCGTCACCGTTCTCGATTTCCGTGACCTGCCGCTCGGCAAGAAGCGGGTGCGGCAATTCGACATGCCGGGCGTGAAGTGCGAGACGGTCTCGCGCATTATCATCAACGACACGCCGGTCTGCGACGGACCGGCGGCGGGTGAGTGCAAGGCCGCGTTGACAACCCGCTCGCAAATCTCAGTTCCCTTCGAAGGCTGATGTGATGGCAATGCGCTCGGTCAAGGTTTCCATGGAGCGCCGCGCCAACGGCGGCCTGAATGACAACTATCCGAGCGTACTGCCCGGCCACGAACTTGCCGGTCTTGAAGGCGTGCCGCGACCGCCGGCTGCCGAAGCCGTGGCGCATTACAGCCGTTTCACGCAGATCAGCTCCTATCCAGATCATCCAAGCGAGGCCGCACCGGTTGAGACGGCAGAGCATTTGCCTATGGACGCGCAACCTGAAAGGTTGCGAGAGGCCTCGACAGGACGCAAGGCATCGTTGCTTTTCTCCGGCATAGGTTCATGCCTGTTCCATGCCGCCATCGTTACAGTGCTGTTGTTTGCCTTCGTCGCGGCGCCTGAAGATGCGCAGGAGGAGGCGGGCGATACTGTCAGCGTTATCATGATCGGCAATTCCGATGCGGATCAGATGGCGATGGGTGAGGAAAACCCGCAGACGGAGCCGGAGCAGGTGACCGCCGAGGCCGTGCAGCCGCAAACAGTTCAGCCTAACGAGGTGACGCCTGAACAGGCGCAGCCGCCTCAGCCCGATGTTGTCCAGCCGCAGGAGGTGGAAACGCAGCAGGTGCAAGCCGCTGAAGCCGTCCAGCCTGTCGAGCAGACCCAACCGCCGGAGGTAGCGCCGGAACAGCCGCAAATCTTGGCGACGCAGGCACCGTCCGAGACGACGGTGATCCAGCCCGCCGAACCGGTGCAGCCCGTCCAGAATGACGTCGTCGAGGCACAGCCCGTAGAGACGCAGCCCGAGGTCGTGAAGCCCGTCGAAAGACCGAAGCCTGTGGAAAAGCCGAAGGTCGTCAAGAAGCCTGTCCCGAAAATCGCGAAGGTGAAGTCGGGTTCGCGCGGCGAGAACGAGCAGGATTCAAAGAGGGGATCGGTTGACGGTGCGGAGACCGCTCAATCCGATGCCAATTCGCAGCTGACTGCTCGCAAGACCGGCTCAGGTGATGCGGCAATTGCAAACTATACCGGCAAGGTTCAAGCTCGCATCAAACGCTACGTGCAGCGAGTACCATCAACGTATGGGAAGGGCCTGACGCTTGTTGTGCGTTTGACCATTGGTTCGAACGGCGAGCTTCGATCTCTTTCCGCAGTGCGCAGTTCGGGGGATTCTGGCTTGGACCAAGCCGTGCTTGAACAAGTGCGGAACGCGGCGCCGTTTCCGTCGCTGCCTTCCGAATGGGGTAAGCCGACTTGGACATTCACACAGCCGGTTCAGGTCGGGGGGCGATAACGGTCGCGGCTCCCGCCCTAAAATATGATGAAAACTCTCAACTTTATACTTTACTATAAAACTCATGTTTACTAAGGTCGCGTCACGCTTGGTGGAATCGAGCGTGCAAGAGCAACCAGCAAACGGGTGATGTATGGCGCGTAAGGGGAAGAAGGATTTTGGCCGCGAGAGCCGTGAAGCGCAGACGACGGCGCAGGTTTCCGGCAAATCCACTCTCGATGTACGCAGCTTCCTCTATGTAGGCGGCCGTGATTGCCAGGTGGCGCATCTGCGCCAGATCGCCAGCAACTTCGGGGCAGAACTGATCCATCATGACGGCGGCCTGCGCGAGGCGGTATCCCGCATCGACACCGTGCTGCCGTCGGTCGACTGTGTCTTCTGCCCGATCGATTGCATCAGCCATGATGCCTGCCTGCGTGTGAAGACGGGATGTAAGAAGTTTGGCAAGGCCTTCATCCCCTTGCGCAATGGCAGCAAGTCCAGCCTCGAACGGGCACTGCAGACGATGAAAGAACGAGACGCTTCCAGATGATCGATAATGGCCCCGAGGGGTTTATGCTGATCGGCCTGCACAAACTGGCCGCACAGAATGGCGATGGGCTTGTGCCCGAACTCTACGAATTGCTGATGCGTCGCGCCGAGGAGCAGCGACGCGCGGCGAATGTCGCGACATTTCCTGCCTGGAAGACGCGGCAGCCTGGAGAGGCGCCGGATCAACCCTTGGACGAAGCAAGCCGCGATGGCGCGAATGTCATTGCCTTTGCGCCTGACGTGGATAAGACTGTCACCCGCCGCAAGAAGGTCTGATCGTCGAACGAGGTTGCCATGTACATCGCCATGAACCGTTTCAAGGTCGTCATCGGTTTGGAGGGCGAATTCGAAGAGGTGTGGAGAGGGCGGGACTCACGGCTGTCGGACGTGCCCGGCTTTCTCGAGTTCCGACTGTTGCGCGGCAAGGCGAATGTCGAGGAGGGCTATACGCTGTTTTCCTCGCACACGATCTGGCACAGCGAAGATGCTTTCATCGACTGGACGAAATCCGAGCATTTTCGCGCGGCGCATCGCAATGCCGGCGACAACAAGCGGCTCTATTGGGGGCCGCCGCAGTTCGAAGGCTTTGCGGTCGTTCCCGGCATTTGAGCCGGGATAGTCACCGATATAAGTGCCCCTGAGGGCTGGCGTCACGCCTTTGCCGGGCTCGTCCTGAAGAAGGCGCCGAGCGCTATCACGGCCCAGCCGGCGATCATGCCCATTCCGCCTGTCGGGGCGGCCATCGGAAACAGCGAGCTTCCGCCGAAATGCCTGCTGATGAGATCGCCGGCGAAAATCAGCGTTCCCAATCCCAATAGGACGGCAGCGATCGGCGCAATGCGGATGCGGTCGTAGCCGGCGTAGAGTGCCAAGAGGGCAGGGGCGTGGGCGAGGCTCATGGTCGAGGCCGCGCCGAGGAAATGCGTGTCGCCGCCATGGGTCGCGGCCGCGGCTAGCGCAACGCCACTGGCGCCGAGGATTCCAGCGATAAACAGGGTGGCCGGACGGATTATGGTGCCGATGGTCATATCTTCCTCATTCCCTGTTTTGCATGTGAAAGGCCAGACGTTCGACTGGCTCCCAGATGATGGCCCGCAGTTTTTCGTTCTCGATGGTTTCGTCCATGGCGCGGCGGAAGCATAGCAGCCATTCGTCGCGCTCTTTCGGGCCGATGGCGGCAACGAAGTGCCGGCTGCGCAGGCGGGGATGGCCGCGCTTCTCGATATAGAGCTGCGGCCCGCCGAGATAGCCGGTCAGATATTCGTAGAATTTCTCCTGCGAACCTTCGAGGCTTGGCGGGTGCACGGCGCGGCAATTGGCTGCTTCAGGCAAAGTATCCATCAGCTCGTAAAAGCGTGATGTCAGCGCTCGCACGGTTCGGTCGCCGCCGATCGCTTCGTAAAGTGTGATGGTTTCTTCGCTCAAGCCCCAGGCCTCTGTTTGCGATGTCCTACATGGCAACTCACGGGCGATGCCGCAACCGTCGGAATGGCCGGTGCGGCGTTTCGGCGCTGCTTATTTTGCTGGTCTCAGCTGGAAAGCGTCGCTTTCTCCCGGAATGAGTTCGAGCGGCCACACGCTCTGGCGCGATGTCCTCGGGTATTCCTCGCTGTAGGCTGGCATGCTGGAAAGCAGGATTTCGGCCAGTTCGACGCCAAGGTCGTGCAGCGAGGTCCGAAAGCAGGTCAGCGCCGGCTGCAGGAATTTGGCGCGCGGCGCCTCGCGAAAGCTGACCACGGCGATGTCCTGCCCCGGAATGATGCCGGCCTCCATGACGCGCCGGTAAAGGCCGATCGCCATCAATTCATAGATCAGGATTACTGCGGTTGGCCGGCTTTCAAGACGCAGCAATTCGTCGCCTACCTGATAACCGCCCTGTTCGCTCGATTTGGCACGGATGACCAAGGCTGGGTCATAGGGGATGCCATGCCGCTCGAGGGCATGGCGATAGCCATCCACGAAGACGAAGCCGAGATTGATCTCGCTCGCGGGCGCGCTGATGGCGATACGGCGATGCCCGTGCGCCACGAGCCGGTCGACGGCGCAATTGACGACACCGTCGAAATCGAGGTCGGCCCAAGGATGCTGTGCGCCCGAGAGGCTGCGGCCGAGCGCTGCAAACGGGATTTTCGCCTTGGCGAGCAGATCGAAGCGTTTGTCGACCCGCTGCGTCTCCGAAATGATCATCGCATCGGCAATACGCCGCGCCACCATGCGCTTGAGATATTCATAAGGGTCTTCGTCATGGGGGCAGGGGAGCATGATCAAATCGAGATTGTGCCGCGAGAACACGCTCTGCAGGCCGCCCGTCACGGTCAGGAAGAAATTGTCGCTGTTTTCGACCGTTTCCCGGCTGGACTGGATCATCAGGCCGATGACGTTGGTGGTGCCCTGTCTCAGGCTGCGCCCGGATTGGTTGGCCACATAACCCAGTTGCTCAGCGGCGGCGAGCACGCGCTTGCGGGTCTCCTCGTTCACATCCGGCTTGCCGTTCAATGCGCGTGATACTGTGCCGATCGAGATATCGAGATGCTCGGCAAGCTGGCGAATTCCCTTCATCGGCCGCGGTTTTCCTCCATGCGCCATTTTCCGTGGTCCTCCTCTATTGACACAGGAAAATCTTTTCGCATAGTATCGTAAACGTTTACGGAGCGCGTGTCATGAGGGGTAATGCACGGCCCGCTGGAGGACATCGTGAAATTTAATGCCATTTTGTGCGGGTGCGGAGCTATGTCCAAAGGCTGGCTCAGGGCCATCGCCTCGACGCCGGCGCTTGCCGAATCCATTCAGGTTGTCGGCCTGGTCGATCTCAATCGAGCGACCGCCGAAAACCTTGCGAAAGAATTCTCTCTCGAAGGCGCTGTAGTCGGCTCCGACCTTGCCGAGGTCATCGCTGCGACCAAGGCGGACCTGGTCTTCGACATTGTCATTCCAGCCGCGCGTTTCGGTGTGGTTTCGACGGCGCTGAAGGCTGGCTGCCATGTCCTGAGCGAAAAGCCGATGGCGACGTCGCTGGCTGAGGGTGCCGCCCTGATCGACCTTGCCGCCAAGGCCGGCAAGATCCATGCGATCATCCAGAACCGTCGCTACATCTCCGGTATCCGTCGCTTGCGACGTTTCGTGGAGGAGGGGGCAATCGGCGAGCTGACGGGTGTCCATTGCGACTTTTTCCTCGGTCCGCATTTCGGCGGTTTCCGCGAGGAAATGGACAATGTGCTGCTGCTCGACATGGCGATCCATACCTTCGATGCTGCCCGCTTCGTGTCCGGCAAGGTGCCGCTCTCGGTCTATTGCGTCGAAAAGAACCCTGTCGGCTCCTGGTACAAGCATGGCTCATCGGCGCACGCGCTCTTCGATTTTTCCGACGACGTCGTCTTCAGCTATCGCGGCTCATGGTGCGCCGAGGGACGGCGCACGAGCTGGGAAAGCCAATGGCGGCTCACCGGCAGTAAGGGCATGCTGACCTGGGACGGAGAAGAGAATTTCGAGGCTGGCGTTGCCGGCAACGAGCCGGGCCTGCTGCACGGCTTCACCCCGATCGAAGTTCCCGGGCCGAAGCATGAGGAAGAAACGCATGGCCATGCCAGCGTCATCGCCTCCTTCATCGAAGCAATCAAGACAGGCAAGCCGCCCGAGACGGCAAGCGGTGACAATATTCGCAGCCTTGCCATGGTTTTAGGCGCTATCGAGAGCGCCAAGACGGGCCGGCGCGTCGATATCTCAGCACAAGGACAGTGACATCATGACAAATCCGGCAAAAGCCATCCGTATCGGCACGATGGTCAGAGCGACAAACGAGGACGCCGCCAAGAACATCGCCAAGATCGCTGATCTCGGCTTCGAAAGCTTCGAACCCTTCTTCTGGCAAACCACCAACGGCCAGAACCTTGCGGATCTCGGCAAGCGCTGCCGCGATGCCATCGGCGACCGCGACATCACCATTTCGACTATCGGCATGTTCGGCAATCCGCTCGAAGAGCGAGAGATGGATCTGCAGACGCTGCAGGGTTGGAAGGACTGCATCGACAACGCCCATCATTTCGGCGCAACTTGTGTTGCCGGCTTCACCGGCCGCATCCGTAACCAACCGCTCACCGACAGCCTGCCGCGCTACAAGCAGGTCTGGAGCGAGCTTGCCAAGCGCGCTGCCGACAAGGGCATCAAGATCGCCTTCGAAAACTGCGCCATGGATGGCAACTGGGCGACCGGCGACTGGAACATCGCGCATAACCCGGATGCCTGGGAGCTGATGTTCAACGAGACCCCGGACGACAATCTGGGTCTGGAATGGGAGCCGTGCCATCAGATGGTCTATCTGATCGAGCCGCTGCCGCAGATCCGCAAATGGGCGAAAAAGATTTTTCACGTCCATGGCAAGGATGCGACGATCCGTTGGGATGTCATCAAGGAGCACGGTATCTTCGGCAAGGAGAAGTTCGTCTTCATGCGCACACCGGGCTTCGGCGACAGCAATTGGACCGACATCATCTCCGAGTTGCGCCTTGCCGGCTGGTCCGGTTCCATCGACATCGAAGGCTGGCATGATCCGGTCTATCGCGATGCGCTCGAAATGACTGGCCAGGTTCACGGCCTGAACTATCTCAAGAGAAGCCGGGGTGGTGAATTCGTCGAGTAAAGCGCGCATTTGCGAATCTGCATCGATTTAGGAGGCAAGTTGTGCGTTAATGAAGTGCCCGGAGCGGCTGACGTTTCGGGCAGGACGGGTACCCAAACGGAGGAACTGCCGAGCGTCCGCTCCTTGTCCCATGCGACAGGCGGGCGCTTGGTGCAGGTAAGAGGAAAACGCCGGTGGCAGCGCGGGCCATGTCATCGGACAGATACCGTCACGGTTCGCATGGTGGAGGAGAATATATGAGTATTTTTTCGAAGCTGGCGATAACAGCCGGCATGTCGCTTCTGTTGGCTGCCGGTGTAGCGCAAGCCCAGAACAAGACATTTAACGTCTGGTGGTACGAACTGCCCGACACGCCTCAGGCCGTGGCCTGGACGAAGGCACTCGGCGTATTCAAGACCAAGCATCCCGATGTAACAGTCAATTTCGAACAGAAGACCTTCGATCAATTGCAGAAGGCCGGCAGTCTCATTCTCAATTCCGATCAGGCTCCCGATGTACTCGAATACAACAAGGGCAACGCCACGGCAGGCCTCGTCGCGTCACAGGGCCTGCTGACGCCGCTCGACGACCAGTTCAAGGCACGCGGTTGGGACAAGGTCCTCAACGAAACGAACACGCAGCTCAGCAAATATGACGCCAACGGCGTCTATGGCTCGGGTCCGATCATCGGTATTCCGGCTCTCGGCGAGTTCGTCTCGGTCTTCTACAACATCGACATGTTTCAGGCCGACGGCTTGAAGGTGCCGACGACGTTGGCTGAGTTCGAGGCGACTCTTGACCACTTCAAGCAGAAGGGCATTACGCCGCTTGCCTACGGCACGGTGGATTCGAACGCGCAGCATCTGCTTTATACGCTCGCGCTCACTCAGGCAGACGACACCTGGGTCAAGAATTATCAGGGCCTCAAGGCGCCGCTCGACACCAAGCCCTTCCTCTTCGCCGCTCAGAAGATCGCCGACTGGGTAAGCAAGGGTTACATCTCCAAGGATTCGACCGGTCTCAAGGGGACGGATGCCGCCAACGTCTTCTCATCAGGCAAGGCCCCGATGTTCGTCAGCGGTACCTGGAACAACGGCAATTTTGCCAACACCATCAAGACGTTCAAATGGAGCCAGTTCCTTTTCCCGACGCCGAAGTACACCGTCGGCTCGACTGGCAGCATGTTCATGGTGCCGAAGAGCGCCAAGAACAAGGATCTTGCCTATGAGTTCATCGATCTGGTGCTCAGCAAGGAAAACCAGAACGAACAGGCAAATCTTGGCGGTGTGGCCATTGATGCAGATCCGGCTGCCATCACCGATGAGGTCGGCAAGCGCAACGTCGAGCTCTTCAAGCAGATTTCCGGCAAGGGTGGCCTCGGCTTCTACCCGGACTGGCCGGTGCCTGGTTATTACGAACTCCTGATCCAGGCGACCACCGGCCTGGTGAACGGCTCCACGACGCCTGATCAATTGGCTGCCCGGCTGAAGAAGGCCTACGACGACGTGCAGGCAGCCCAGTAACCCATCGGGGACAATCACAACGGCGGGACGGCTCTAAACGCCGCCTCGCCGTATCGGACTGGAGGAATTCGATGGATAAGTCGAGGAGCGCCGGCAGGGCGGGATACTATTTCTACATGATCCCCGGCATGCTGGGGTTTGCCGTCATAGTGCTCATTCCGCTGATCGCCAATTTTGCGATCAGCTTCACGACATGGAAGGGCGGCGTCATCCCACCCCGTTATGTCGGTTTTGATAATTATGAGAGGCTGCTGCAGGATGCCGCCTTCTGGGGCTCCATCCAGCATACGCTGCTGTTCATCATCTCGATGACGATCGTGCCCATTCTTTTGGGGTTGGTGCTGGCGGCAGTGCTGTTCGACTATATCAGCGCGCAGTTCAGCGAGACATGGTCGAGCTTTTTTCGCGCAGGCTTCTACCTGCCGCAGATCCTGCCGCTGACCGCAGCCGGCGTCCTTTGGGGATGGATACTCAACCCGATCGGCATCATCAATGCGGTGCTGAAGGCGATCGGCCTCGATTTCATGGCGAAGAACTGGCTGGGAGATGCGAGCTATGCGCTCTGGGCGGTTTCGGCCGTCATCGTCTGGGTGCAGGTCGGCTATTGCCTGGTGGTCTTCATGTCCGGATTGGCGCGCGTCGATCCTTCGCTCTATGAGGCCGCCGAGCTCGACAATGCGAGCTGGTTCGGCCGTTTCCGCTCCATTACGATCCCCATGCTCATGCCTGAGATTTTCGTGGTTGCGCTGACGACGCTGATTGCGGCGCTGAAAGTCTTCGCGCCGATCTACGTGCTGACCTCAGGCGGCCCGGACAATGCGACGACGGTGCCGTCCTATCTGTCCTATTATCATTTCTTCACGACGAACCGCGTCGGCTATGCGGCAGCGATTGCGACCCTGCAGACGATCATGACCATCATACTCGGTGTGGTTTTCCTGCGCATGCAATCGAGACAAACCGAGGGAGGGCACTGATATGGCGGTCACATCTTCGATTTCCGCTTCGGTCGCCTCGGCGGATCATCGCCAAAAGAGAGGGTTTGGCCGCTGGGTCGTTTTGGCCATCCTGATCGTTTTCCTTGCTGGGACGCTGTTTCCGTTCTTCCTGGCGGCTTTCAACGCCATCAAGACACCGACCGACTATGCCGCCAATGGTCCGCTTGCCTTCCCGCAGACGTTCGACCTGACGGCGCTCAAGAATTTCTGGGTGACGGTCAATTTTCCGCTCAAGCTCTTCAACAGCATCCTCATCAGCGGATGTACGGCGATTCTGGCCGTCGTTCTCAGCCTCCTCAACGCCTATGCCATCGGCATCGGCCGGGTGCGCGGCGGACAGGCCATGCTGGTAATCCTGTTGATTTCCATCATGGCGCCGCAGGAGGCGCTGGTCTATCCGCTCTATTACATGGCCAAGCAGGTCGGCCTGTTCGACTCGATGCTGTCGGTGATCCTGATCATCGGCGTCCTGCATACGGCTTTCGGCACCTACCTTCTCTCGTCCGTCATGTCGACATTTCCGCGCGAGATCATCGAAGCGGCGCAGATCGACAATGCCAGCCGCTGGCAGATCCTCTGGATGGTCATCGTGCCGGTGCTCAGGCCGACGCTTGCGGTACTTGCGACCTTCTTCTTCATCTGGACCTGGAACGAGTTCCTGATTCCTCTGGTGTTCCTGGTCTCCAACAACAACCAGACGGTCTCCGTCGCCATGGGCGTGCTGTCGGGCGCCAATACGCAGGAGCCGACCGCGATTGCGGCAGCCTCGTTGCTCGGTATCCTACCGACGGTGATCTTCTTCCTTATTTTCCAACGGACCCTCACGCGCGGCGTTGCGGTAGGTGCCGTCAAATAACCAATGCGGAAGTCCCGTTCCGGCGATAACAGCCGGCGGGGCAGGATGAATGGCAGGTCCAACGCAGTTCTAATTTTCCGCAGGAGGCGTAAAGTGGCAGGTATCAATATCAAATCCCTCACCAAGCATTTCGGTGCCGTGCAGGTTCTGAACGACATCGACCTGACGATCGAGCGGGGGGAATTCGTCGTCTTCCTCGGTGGTTCCGGCTGCGGCAAGTCGACCTTGCTGCGCATGATCGCAGGTCTGGAATCGATCACCAGTGGTGAAATCTGGATTGGCGGAAAGCGGGTCGACCAACTGCCGCCCGGCGAGCGTGGCGTATCGATGGTCTTCCAGTCCTACGCGCTCTATCCGCACATGACGGTTCGCGACAACATGTCCTTCGGCCTGCGCAATATCAAGACGCCGAAGCACGAGATTGCCAGGCGCATCGAGGAGGCTGCGAAGATCCTGGAAATGCCGCATCTGCTTGATCGCAAGCCCTCGGCGCTCTCGGGCGGCCAGCGCCAGCGCGTCGCCATCGGCCGCGCCATCGTGCGTGAGCCCGATGTTTTCCTGTTCGACGAGCCGCTGTCGAACCTCGATGCCGGCTTGCGTACCCGCACCCGCGTCGAGCTTGCCCAACTGCATGAGCGGCTGGGTGCGACGATGGTGTTCGTCACCCACGATCAGGTGGAGGCGATGACGCTTGCCGACCGTATCGTGCTGCTCAACAACAAGAAGATCGAGCAGGTGGCGTCGCCGGTCGAAATCTACACGCGCCCAGCGACACGCTATGTCGCCCAGTTCGTCGGCTCACCCGGCATGAACTTCATCAACATAGCCGGTCTCAGCGAGGCAAGCGGGCTGGCGACGGCGACGTTGCCGGATGGCTCGGTCATCAAGACGGCTGTCGCGCTCAACGGCCTTGCGAATTCCGGGCTGACGCTCGGCATCCGTCCGGAGCATCTGGTCGTCACGACGGCCGAGAAAGGCGATATTGGCGGCCAGGTCGAGACCGTGGAGCGCTTGGGCGACCGCTCGCTCGTCCACGTCCGGCTCAAGGACGGCTCTAAGATCATCGGCACCGATCCCGGCATGACGACGATTGCGACCGGCTCGCCAATCGCCTTCGCCGTCGAAGCAGCGAAGGTCAGTATCTTCGATGAGAAGGACGCTGCTCATCATTCCGTAAACTGAGGAGGACGCAACACGAAATCATCCGTAAACAATTAGGTCTAGATGTCACCGATTAGAGCGTTGACGAAACCGTCCAACTGGTATGTTATGTCGCCATGTCCACTGCGCACCATAGGAAGAAGCAGCCATTGTTCGTCCGCCAGCAGTTGCTGGAGGTGGCGGCGCGTCTAGCTTCCGAAAAAGGGATGACGGCGGTGACGCTGGATGCCGTTTCCGGCGCCTCCGGTGTCAGCAAGGGTGGTTTGCTGCATCATTTCCCCAGCAAGAACATGCTTCTGGAAGCACTGTTCGATAGCCTGCTGGAGCGGCTGGATGCCGCGATCGAGGAAGCGATGCGCGCCGATCCGTTGCCGCATGGTCGTTTTACTCGCGGTTACCTGCATGCCTGCCTGGCCCTGCGCGATCAGCCTGAGGGTACGAAGGATTGGGCACAGGTGACGATGGTGCTGCTCACCGAGCCGCAATTGCGGCAACGGTGGCACGAGTGGGTGCGCGAGCGCAGCGAAGAATATGTCGGCACGGATTCCTCGGTGGATGCAGCAATCGTCAGGTTGGCGGCCGACGGGATCTGGCTTGCCGACCTGCTCGGCAGCCACGACATGGACGAGAGCGCCCGTCAAAGGCTGATCGACCGGCTGATCGAGCTCACACAGCTCTAACCCTATCGGAGATAATGGAATGGCGAACGCATCGGTCTATGCAATGCTGCTGGTCGCGATCGTGCTTGAAGTGATCGGCACGACGGCATTGCAGATGTCGCAGCAGTTCACGCGGCTTGCTCCGACGATCGTTGTGATGATCTGCTATGCGGCAGCTTTCTATTGCCTTTCGGTAACGTTGCGGGTCATTCCGGTGGGCATCGCCTATGCCATCTGGAGCGCGCTCGGAATCGTGCTGATTTCGATTGTGGGTGTGGTGCTTTTTCGCCAGAAACTCGATCTCGCCGCCATCATCGGTCTTGCCTTGATCATCGTCGGCGTGCTCGTCGTCAACCTCTTTTCAAAATCCGTGTCGCACTGAAAACAGAGGTGTTGTTCATGGTTGTTTTTGCCTTTGTCAAATCGCTTTGGACGCATTATGTCTTGCGTCACATGGGCTGACAGAGGCTTGGAATACGGCGCTTTCCCAAAGCGCTTTGGATCGCATAACCTATTCAATCCTAATGGTATCAGAGGAGTGCCGTAATGACTATTCGTGCCGTCGTTTGGGGCGAGAACATTCATGAGCAAACAAACAAGGTCGTCGCCGAGATCTATCCGGAAGGCATGCACAACACCATCGCCAAGGCGTTGAATGCCGATGCCGGTATTCAGGCAACCACTGCAACGTTGCAGGAGCCGGAGCACGGCCTCAGCGAAGCCCGCCTGAAGGAAACCGACGTCCTTTTGTGGTGGGGCCACAAGGATCACGGCGCCGTCCAGGATGAGATCGTCGAGCGGGTGGCAAAGCGCGTGTGGGAGGGCATGGGCCTCATCGTCCTGCATTCGGGCCATTTCTCCAAGGTCTTCAAGCGCTTGATGGGCACGCCCTGCGCGCTGAAGTGGCGCGAAGCCGGCGAGCGCGAGCGCCTGTGGGTCATCAACCCCCGCCATCCGATCGCAGCCGGCCTCGGCGAGCATTTCGAGCTCGAGAACGAGGAAATGTACGGTGAGCAGTTCTCCGTTCCAGAGCCGCTGGAAACCGTGTTCATCTCCTGGTTCCAGGGCGGCGAAGTCTTCCGTTCAGGCATGACCTGGCGCCGTGGCGCCGGTAACATCTTCTATTTCCGCCCCGGTCACGAGACCTATCCGACCTATCATAATGGCACGGTCCAAAAGGTTCTGATCAATTCCGTAAAATGGGCTCATAACCCGCTCGGCACCCAGGCCAGCATTCATGATGCGCCGAACGTGCCGGTCGAAAAGGCACTGGAGCCGATCGTCGAACGCGGCCCGAAACTGCACCAAGCCGGCGAAGCCGGTTATCGCTGAGGTATCAGATGCGTCTCATAGTAGTTGGCACGGGCGGCATGGCGAAGAACCATGTGGAGCATTTCGCCCGCATTCCTGGCGTCGAAATCGTCGGCGCCGTCGATACGGATGCGACGAGGCTCACCGCCTTTTGCGATACGTTCGATATCAAGCAGCGCTTTCTGTCTCTGGACGAGGCGCTGGCCTGGGGCGAGTTCGATTCCGTGACGAATGTCACGCCGGACAAGGCTCACAATCCGACGACGCTGCCGCTGCTTGCCGCCGGCAAGCATGTTCTCTGCGAGAAGCCTCTCGCGGAGAATTATGAAAAGGCACTCGAGATGACGGAAGCTGCCGAAAGGGCAGGGGTCGTCAATATGGTCAACCTGACCTATCGCAACGTCGCGCAGCTGCAAAAGGCGCGCGAGATGGTGATCTCGGGCGAGATCGGCACGGTCAAGCATGTGGAGGCGTCCTATCTCCAGAGCTGGCTCGTCTCGAAGGCCTGGGGTGATTGGCGCAGCGAGTCCAAGTGGTTGTGGCGCCTGTCGACCGGGCACGGCTCGAACGGCGTTCTTGGCGATATCGGCATCCATATCCTCGACTTCGCCGCCTATGGCGCGGCGACCGACATCGATCATGTCTTCGCCCGCCTGAAGACCTTTGCGAAGGCTCCCGGCGAGCGCATCGGCGAATACACCCTCGATGCGAACGACAGTTTCTCTATGTCGGTCGACTTCGCAAACGGTGCGCTCGGCGTTGTGCATGCGAGCCGCTGGGCAACGGGACATCTGAACGAGCTGAAGCTTCGCATTTATGGCGAGCGTGGCGGCCTGGAAGTGAACCACAGCCCGAACGGCTCGGAACTGCGCGGTTGCCTGGGCGATGACACGGAAACGGCGACGTGGAGGGTCATCGAGGTGCCGCCGGTCCCGACCAATTATCAGCGCTTCGCGGATGCCGTCATGAATGGCAGCAGTCAGGACCCAAGCTTCCGGCACGCTGCCAACTTGCAGCGCGTGCTGGATCTTGCCATGGTAACGGAAATCGAACGGCGCGAACTGAAGGTCTGATCCCCCAGGCCATCTTCAGGCACAGCCTTGGGAGTGCACGCATGTCGACCGAGGAAAAAGTTGCCAACCACTATACGCATGGATCGCTGGAAACGGCGATCCTGCAAAGCCTTGCGGCCGATGGCAAGGATATCGACAATTTGCGCATCCGCGACCTGGCGGGTGTGGATGAATTTCATCTGGGCCGTCATGCGGCAACGGTGGATTTCGCCAGGGACCTCGATCTTTCCGCCGGCCTGCGGCTTGCCGATATCGGCTCTGGGCTCGGCGGGCCTGCCCGCCATTTTGCGGACTCTTACGGATGCATCGTATCGGGCATCGATCTCACGGAGGAGTTCGTTCAGGTTGCCAATTCGCTGACGGCTCGTTGCGGCCTGGCGGATCAGGTCTCTTTTCGCCAAGGGAGCGCCTTGGCACTACCCTTCGAAAGCGGCAGCTTCGACCGTACGACGCTCATCCATGTCGGCATGAACATCGAAGACAAGGCGCGACTGTTTGCGGAGATCCGGCGCATCCTGACGCCGGGCGGACGTTTCGGCCTTTATGAGATCATGCAGATGCGCGATGGTACCTTGCCCTTTCCGATGCCCTGGGCGATGGAGCTTGAGACAAGCTTCGTGCGCAGCCCCGATGAATATCGTCTTTTGCTGGAGGGGGCTGGTTTCGCGGTGGAACTGGAGCAGGACCGTAGTGCTCTGGCTATCCGGCTGGCACATGAGGCGCGCGCCAAGGCTGCGGGCGGACAGCGGGATCAGGGTTTCCGCACGCTGATGGGGCCGCGGGCAGGGGAGCGAAGCAGCAATGTCAACACATCGGTCGAAGCCGGTCTGCTTGCGCCAATCGAGATGATTGCGCGGGCGGTGTGACAGAATGCGTCCGGAGTGTCCGGCGGGGCTCATTGACAGCGGGGTGGCTGTTTCTATATTGAAAATCCAACGGTAATGGATTTCTGCCGGGCCATGGTGGCCGAACCGCTGCTCTGATCTTCCCAGGGAAGCTGATGACTCCTACTCAAAGCGCCTGAAAGGCGAAGGAGTAGAGTCGTGCCTGTTTTCTTGCCGTTATCTCACCCATGTGTCTTATTCACTGTCCCCGGAAGACCGTCCATCGGCTTTGCGGGAGGGGCAAGCTGATGTCCACATCCGCCTATTTCCACCATCGCTTTCAGCAGTTTCGCAGCCTGTTCAAATGGATCCTTCTGGTCGTGCCGATGGCCGTTGTCGTCGGCTCGCTCTGCGCGTTGTTCCTGTGGAGCCTCGACAAGGCGACGGCAACGCGTTTTGACCATCCCTGGCTGATCTTCCTGATGCCGGTTGCCGGCTTTCTGATGGTGCTAGTCTACCAACGTTTCGGCCGCGGCTCGGAGGGCGGCAACAATCTGATCGTCGACCAGATCCATGAGCCTGGCGGCGGCGTGCCGCTGCGTATGGCACCTTTCATTCTTGTCTCGACGGTTCTGACGCATCTGGTCGGCGGTTCGGCTGGGCGCGAGGGGACGGCGGTGCAGTTGGGCGGCAGCATTGCCAGCGCCTTTGCCAAAATCTTCCGGCTCAGCCATGCCGAGATCCGCATTCTCCTGATGGCGGGTATAGCAGCGGGCTTCGGCGCGGTTTTCGGCACGCCGATCGCCGGTGCGGTCTTCGCTCTTGAAGTCCTGACGATCGGGCGCATGCAATATGAAGCGCTGATCCCGAGCCTTGCGGCGGCAATCGCCGCCGACTGGACCTGCCATGCCTGGGGCATTGAGCATATCCAGTATCAGATAGGCTATCTCGCCGGCACGCCGGCCAGCGCATTCCATCTCGATGCACTGCTGCTCATCAAGGTCGGTATCGCCGGCGTGATCTTTGGCTTGATGGCGCGCTTATTCAGCGAGGTCTCGCATGGAGCGTCGGCGGTGTTCAAACGCTTCTGTGCCTATGCGCCGCTGAGGCCGGTCATTGCCAGCGCGATTCTGATTGGTCTCGTCTATCTTCTCGGCACGCGCGAGTATCTCGGGCTCGGCGTGTGGTCACCCAATCCCGGAGATGCGACGATCCTTGGCTTCTTCGATCCGGCCCATATCGATTATTGGAGTTGGTTCTGGAAAGCGGTCTTCACAATCGTGACATTAAGTGCCGGCTTCAAGGGCGGAGAAGTGACGCCCTTGTTCTTCATCGGTGCCGCGCTCGGCAATGCACTTGCGGCCATTCTCGGCGCGCCGGCCGATCTTTTCGCGGGATTGGGTTTTGTCGCCGTCTTTGCCGGTGCCACCAATACGCCGCTTGCCTGTATGATCATGGGCATCGAGCTCTTCGGCGCGACGCATACCGTCTATCTCGCGGTCGCCTGCTTCCTTGCCTATATCTGCAGCGGTCATACCAGCATCTATCTGTCGCAGCGGCTTGGTATCGCCAAGAGTGCAGCCTCCGGACAGATCCTCGGCGATGTGCCGCTTCGCCACATTCGCGAACGCGGCTTGCGGACGCGCAGCGAAAACATTCATAAGATCGAAAAGGTTTGACGCAAGGACGGCTGGAGGTTGTCGTGCTCTATCTTGTCGTGTTTCTCGGAGCTGGATTGGGCGGCGCATTCCGTCTCGGTATCAACGAGCTTGCTGCACGTCTACTCGGGATCGAATTTCCGTTCGGCACACTCATCATCAATGTGCTCGGAGCGTTCATCATGGGGCTGCTGACGGAATACTTCACCTTTCGCGGCGGTATGTCGCAGGAGGTGCGATTGTTTCTGACAACGGGCGTGCTAGGTGGATTCACGACGTTCTCGACCTTTGCGCTGGAAAGCGTCACGCTCTGGGAGCGTGGCCAATGGATGCCGTCCGTTGCCTATGTCGCCCTGTCCGTTTCCCTGTCGATAGGAGCTTTGATAGCAGGGCTTGCAATTGTCCGGCTAATAATTCAGGCTCAAACGGCATAGCGATGAAGGGTCGGCAAATTTCGCCGCATTTTTGCCGATTCTGAGGTGAATCCCTCTCGAGAATCGTCGGAGTTTCTGTCCACGACAAACCACCGCTCGTTGCGAACGGACTCTCTTGCGAAATTCGACTAATCAACTCATATAATCGGCTATTGTGATCACCGCATAACAAAGGAGTCGGGCGTCAATCGGGAAGTAACGGACGAATATCCCAAGATTCGATCCTGTTGCCCCACCGGGATTTGTATGCAAATTCCCTCGGCCAAGACTTCCTCCCTGGACAGCCCTTAAAGATAGACATGACGGAGAGTCCCTTGAGCGCACCTGCTCCCACTTCCAACCAATCTCCTGCTCCGGAACAGACTTTCGGCACGGCTGGCATCGCGCCGATGGATCGCCCGAGCGCCATGACGCGCTTTTTCATGGGCATCGTCGCCTGGGCCGAAAGCCTCAATCTGAAGTACGCCAAGCTCGGCAACCCGCCGGTCTATGACACGGCAACTTTCCCCTGGGCGGCCGAGATCGAGAAGGATTATCCGGCCATTCGCGCCGAGCTTGAGAAGGTGCTGCTGCGCCAGAGCGAGCTGCCGACCTTCCAGGACATCTCCACCGACGTGAAGACCATTTCGACCGATACGCGCTGGAAGACCTTCTTCCTTCTTGGCTTCGGCGTGAAGTCCGAGCAGAACATCAAGGCATGCCCGAATACCTGGAAGGCCGTTCAGAAGATTCCCGGTCTGACGACGGCAATGTTCTCGATCTTCGAGCCCGGCAAGCATCTTCCCGCCCATCGAGGTCCCTATAACGGCGTGCTCCGCCTGCATCTCGGCCTGATCGTGCCCGAGCCGAACGAGAAGCTCGCCATCCGCGTCGACAAACAGGTTTGCCATTGGCAGGAAGGCAAGGCGCTGATCTTCGACGACGCCTATGAGCATGAAGCCTGGAACCATTCCGACAAGACCCGCGTGGTACTCTTCGTCGATTTCGTCAAGCCGCTGAAATTCCCGGCCCGCTTCGTCAACTGGGCCTTGATGAATCTGGCGATCTTCACGCCCTTCATCAAGGAAGGCCTCGACAATCACAAGGAATGGGAAAAGAAGTTCTACGCCGAAGCAGAGGCCTTCAGAAACCGTCCGAAGCCCTGACCTGACTGGCTGCCTAATATAGCAAAACCCCGGAATCCCTTAGGGATTCCGGGGTTTTGTTTTCTATTGATCACGGACAGCTGTCAGGCAGGCCTATCCGTCTCTTCGGTGTCGTCGTAATATTCTTCTTCCTCGGGCTGGGCGGCATTGGTCTTGCCATCCAGATTGCCGAGCAGCGCCGAGATGGCATTGTCGCCATCGAAGCCGGCTTCCTTCAGCAGACGGTCGAGGATCGGCTTGTTGGCCTGGTAGGAGAGCAGCTGGCCGGCCAGACCTTCGCCAAGGCCGACGCCGCTGCCGCCGGTCGTGCCGCCAGCGTTGCGGCCGAGCATGCCGCCTGTGTCGAAGATGCGGATATCCGAGATTTTCTCGATTGGCTTCACCGCTTCGGCGAGGGCGGCGGGCACGATGCGGATGCGCTCGCGGGTGATCTCGAATTCGATGATGGCGGGGCTCAGCTTGTTGCGTGCTTCGTTGAGCAGTGCCTCGCTTTCGGCCGTCGCCTTGCCGGTTTCGAGAATACCCTTGGCCTTGATGATGGCGGCATCGGCTTCTGCTGTTGCCAGCGTCTTGATGGCGTCGGCCTGGTCGGTCGCGGCCTGCTTTTCAGCTTCAGCGGCGATGGTGACGGCGGTTGCCTGGGTCTGGGCGCGCTTTTGCGCGTCGATCACGGCAATCTGCTTTTCACGCTCGGCGATCTCGACGGCCTTGGCGGTGCCGACCTTTTCTTCCGCGGCGATGGCAAGTGCGCGGGCTGCTTCAGCCTTTGCCTTGGCTTCCGACTCCTCGCGGCTCTTGTTAGCGACCGCGATGGCGCTTTCCTGCGCGACGATCTGAATATCGCGGCGGGCTTCAGTATCGCGCTGCTGCACGGCGCGGGTCGAGTCGATGTTGGCGGATTCGCGGGCCTGCTTTGCCGTCGCCTCGCGTTCGGCGATCGCCTGCTCGGCGGCAATGCGGGCTTCTTCTTCCGCACGCTTGGCGGCCTGTTCCTGCTGCGCGGTTTCTGCGCGGGTCGCGGCAGACTTGTTGGCGATATCGCGTTGCTGGTTCAGCTCGGCCTCGCGCTTGGTCCGCTCGATGGCCAGCGATTGCTGACGGGCCTCCAGGTCCTTTTGTGCGATCGCGACTTCGGTATCGCGAACCACTTCGTTGCGCTCCTTCTTGCGGGCTTCGGTGACGCGAGTGAGCGCGGCAAGACCATGGGCGTCGAAGAAGTTGTTGGCATTGAAGTGTTTGATATCGGTCTGGTCGAGGCGCGTCAGCGACACGGATTCCAGTTCGAGACCGTTGGACTGCAGATCGGAACCGACCGCATCCTGCACGGCCTTGACGAAATCCATGCGCTGCTCCTGCAGGGCGTCGAGGCTCATCGTGGCCGCAACGGAGCGCAAGCTGTCGACGAACTTCGCCTCGATCAGCTGACGCAACTGCTCGCTGTCGTTGGTGCGGTTGCCGAGGGTCTGGGCGGCAAGAGCGATGGAGGAACTGTCCGGCTTGACGCGAACATAGAACTCGGCGCCGATATCGACGCGCATGCGATCCTTGGTGATCAGCGCGTCATTCTCGCCGCGCTGAACTTCCAGGCGCAGAGTTTTCAGATTGACGCGGGCGATCGAGTGGAAGATCGGCAGGACGACGGAGCCGCCGTCGAGCACGACTTTCTGGCCGCCGAGGCCAGTGCGCACATAGGCTTCATCGCGGCTCGAGCGGACATAGAGCGAGGCAAGGACGAAGCCGATCCCGAGGATCAGAACGAGGCCGATGCCTGCGGGAAGAAGAAGGTCGTAAAGGCCGTTCATGGATGTTGCTCCGTAGAGGATTTGTCGTCGGACCTTACAAGATCCGAGGGGGCGGAAACTGCGATGAAGATGTCGGCCTTGCGGTCGACAAGCAGAACTTGGGCGCCGATCGGCAAGGGGCTTTCACCCTTGGCGGCGCAGGCGCGCAGCTGATGCCAGTTGCCATGCGCATCCTTGACGCTGACGCGGCCGGGCAGCCCCTGATCCAGAGGTCCGATGGAGACCGTGCCCGTGCGGCCGACGAGGTCACCGGTGTCGACGGCATAAGTCTCATCGCGCGGCACGATCCTGGCGATCGTACGTGTCGATCGTCGGACAAGCGGGATCGTGACCACGAGCGCCGGCACTGTAGCGACGATTGCCGGCAGTGGCGTCCAGATCATGTCGGCCACCGTCTGGATGGCAAAGCCCGTCACGGCGAAGATGCCCAAGGCCAGCATGATCAGGATCAGCAGCGGCACGCCGCCGATATTGATCCAGGACAGCAGGCCGGCGAGGACACCATCATGACCTTCGAAATGCGGCTTGCCGATGAGTTCGCTCAGCGAAAAGCCGAGCAGCATCGATAGGATTTCGATTGCCGTCAGTCCAACCAGGATCATTGCCGCAATGGCAAAGGGCGCACATTCGGGTGCGAGAAACAGGTGCATCGGTTACTGGCCGTTGGCCTTGAAGCGGGCAAGGCGTGCTTCGATGGCCTGCTCCCGATGCAGGCGGTCTAACTCATCGAGTTCGGCGCTGGTGGCGGGCTCACCAGAGGGAACACCGGTCAGCCGCGAGACGGCAGCAGCAGCGCGTGCCGCACCGGCGGTTGGCGTCGGCCGCGGATGTCCGCCCGTTGCTTCCTCCGGCGTATGGCGCGCGACGCTGCGTTTGAAGTCGATCAGGCGTGCCTCCGCCTCACGGCGGGTGGCAAGGACAGCCTGGAGCGCCTTCTGACCCTCATCGATCTGTGCATTAGCATCCGCCAACGCCTTGTCGAGCGCGGCGGTTTGGGCTTCGAGATCGATCTGGCGCGCGACGCCGGCCTTGGCGAGGTCCTCGCGATCGGCCGTGATCGCAAGCCGGATCTTTGCTTCAAGTGCATCGAGGTCTTCGACAATCTCGTTGCGTCGCGCCTGGATGCGGTATTCCTCGGCGCGCGCCTTGCCGAGATCTGCGCGCGCTTCATCGGCGGCCGCATCGATCTCGCGCAGCGCCTGCTCGATGACGGCAACCTTGTTGGCGCCTTCTACGGTGTCGACTGCTGCATTGGCGAGGCCTGCGATCAGTCGTCCCATGCGGGAAAGAATGCCTTCATGCATCGTCATGTTATCCTCCGTTCGGGGAGAGTTTGGTGTTACCCCGATGTGAATCGCGTAGTGGCCGCCATCGGCGATCAGATAGGCAGGGATATTGCTGTCCCAGCCTTTGAAATAGCCGGCCACGTCGAAGGGCACGGCAATGCGGCCGCGCACCGTCGAGATTGTCAGGTCTGACGGACCCTTGATAGCAAAGAGCTTTTCATCGAGCGGCAGCCGGTTCCAATCGGCAAGCCCGCCTCGATTGGCCGCAAAATCACGCAGGCCGAGTGTTACGAGGCGCGCGGGCAAGGCGGTGCGTTCGCGGATCGTTTCATAGGCGAGATCATGAAGGGTGACGAGATTCGCGCCGGCTCTGTCCGGAACGATTTCCGCCAGGAGTTTCATCATCTGCCCGTATGCGGCAAAGGTCTCGTCCAGAGCCTGCCGCGCTGCGTCATCGGGAGCGAGATCGTATCGCAGACGAGAGCGGTGCGTTGGTGCGTGTGCCTTAGCCATGCATTTAAGTAAAGCACCGCTCCGGTGCTTTTCAAGGGAACTGCGTGGGAAATATGAATGAATTGTAATGAAGGATGGGCCGTATAGGTTGCGAAAATTTGATGCTTCGCGCCGCCTATTGGCGATAACTCAGCTCCAAGCTTCGCGCATACGTAGTGATGGTGATCGGGAAATACCATATGCAAAGCGCGGCCGATTGACCGCGCTGCACAGAATTTAAGATGGACCGCTTGGGGTCGAGTTTTGGTTACTTCACGGTCCGCACGATCGCAGCGCCTGCCGTCATGCCGCCGCCGAAGGCCACGAGACCGAGGTTGAGCGGTTCGGAACGCTCATGGGCGACATGCAGCATGGCAAGCGGAATGCTTGACGAGCTGGTGTTGCCGTAGGTCTCGATGACGCTGAGGGCCGGGCGGCCGCTGCGCTTGGCAATCGTATCGATGATGCGCTGGTTGGCCTGATGCGGCACCAGGAGATCGAGATTGGCAAGCTCGATGCCGGCGTCGACGCAGGCATTTTCGATCGAGCGTGTCATCGAATGCACGGCTTCGGTGAAGACCGAACGGCCGTTCATGGCGATGACGCCATCGTCAGGCAGCGGAACGTAAAGCAGATCGCCCGGCTCCGGACGGCCGCTGACGATCGGACGGCTGGCGGTGAAGAGCGGGTTGCGCGCCATGTCGCGGCTCGTCACAAGGCTGGCCGTCGCGGCGTCGCCGAAAAGGATCGCTGTCGAGAAATCATTCATGTCGAGCAGCGGCGACAGGACCTCCGAGGTGATGATCAGCACCTTGGCGTCGTTCTGCTGCGCAATGAAATCATAGGCTTGTTGCAGGGCGTAGAGATAGCCGGAGCAGGCGGCACCCATGTCGTAGGCGGCCAGCGACGGCCGCACGCCATCTTCGGCAACGGCAACCGCGACGCGGCTTGCGAGTGATGGAGTAGCGATGTCCGGCGTTCCGGTGGCGGCAATCACCAGATCAATATCGTGGATCGAGATCTGGTTCTGCTTGAGGAGATCGCGCGCGGCCTTTGTCGCAAGGCTCAGCGTGCCTTCCTCAGGTCCGACCCAGAAGCGGCTCTTGATGCCGGTCAGCGCGAGAATTTCGTCGGCGCGGCGGTTCGGCCAATTGTGGATGATTTCTTCGTTGGTAACGCAGCGCGCGCCCGTTGCAAAACCGATGCCGTTGATGGCGACTTCAGAGAAGCTGCCGGTATGGCGGCGCAGGGTCGGGATGACATGCGACTTCAGGCGCCGTAGCACGAACTTGTTCTGGATTTCGGAGGCGAGCGCGAAGTTCTGCTCGCTCAGATCGCGGTTGGCATCAACAGTCAGAAGCGGGCTGTCCGTGGCGATCTGGTCGCCGATCTTGGCGAAGACTTCCTGCACGACACCGCCGATATTGGCACAGATTTCGACCGAGGCCTTCGTCGCTTCGACGACGGCAACGAGCTGGCCAACTTCGATCTTGTCGCCGGGCTTGACGAGCATATCGGTCACCAGAACGTTTTCGTCGGCCGGGCCGGAGCCGATCGCCTTGATGGCTGCCGTCGGGCCGCTATCGTCCTCCTCGTGCCAGGTCACCTCGCATTCGAGGACCTCGGCCATCAGGTCGACGAGCTTGCGGTAAGACGGCAAGGTTTCGAGCTGATTGCGGAAGTTGAAGGGGATGTGTGCGTCAGAGCGGGCAAGCCTGCGCACGACGACAGGCACGTCGGTCTTTTCGGTGACGGTCGCGATGATTTCGGCACCCATGCCGACGGTGCGGTTGTCTTCATGGACGACGATCAGGCGGCGTGTGCGGCGTGCGCTCGCCAGCACTTCCTTCTCATCCCAGGGCGAGATCGAGCGCAGATCGATCACCTCGACGGAGAAGCCCTGGGCCTCGAAAGCGCTTGCGGCATTGGCGCAGAGCGAAACGGTGTTGCCGTAGCTGACGAGCGTGATGTCGCGGCCGCGGGCGACATGGCGCGACAGGCCGGGATGGACGAAATGCTTGTCCAGATCCTCGGAGGTGCGGCCGTCGGAATTGTTGAGGACGGCCTTCGGATAAAGGAAAACCGTCGGGCGCCGCGATTCGAAGGCGGCGTTCAGCAGGCCAGCCGCATCGCCGGCGCTGGAGGGCATGACCACGTCGATGCCGGGCGTATGCGCCAGCATGCCTTCGAAGCTCTGTGCATGGAACGGGCCGAGGCCGGGCTTGTAGCCGCCGCAGCTCACCATCAGAATGACGGGGGCTTCCCAGGCGCCGTTGCTGCGCCAGAACATGCTGCCCATTTCAGAGACGATCTGGTTATAGGCGAGCGGCAGGAAATCGGCGAACTGCAGGAAGGCGACGGGGCGCTGGCCGGCGAGTGCGCGGCCAACCGCCGTGCCGACGATCGTCGACTCGGTGAGGGCGGCGTTGCGCACGCGGTCGGGATATTTCGTGCTGAGGCCGCGGGTGACGCCGAAAACGTCCCCCTTCGGGTCCTCGATATCCTGGCCGAACAGGACGACATCGGGATTGGCGGCGAGCTGCTTGTCGAGGACGACATTGAGCGCCTCGCGCATCGTCAGCGTCGACGCATTTTCATTGCCGCGATATTCCGCCTTGCCATTGAACGAGGCGGGGTAGGGAGCCTTTGCATCCGGCTCGACCTTCGGGGCGTCTTCCTTGCGTGCAAGGGCAGCTTCCGCCTGCACTTCGGCAATCAGTTCCTGTTCGATTTTCTGCAGGGCATCGGCGTCGACACCCGCCTTCTGCAGCATTGCTCGCAGGTTCGGCAGCGGATCACGCGAAGAGCCTGCCTCGATTTCGAGCAGGGTGCGATAGGTCTTCTGATCGTCGGCGTTGGTGTGATCGGAAAGGCGCTCGACATTCAGAAGCACGATGCTCGGCGTGCGGTTGTTGCGGCTATGGCGGACAGCCTTGCGAAAGGCCTCGCGCGATGCGGTCAGGTCGTCGCCATCCGTGCGGATGATATCGACACCATAGAAAGAGGAGGCCGGGCCAGCTGGCAGGTCGAAGAATGTCTGCTTGCTCGTGCGCGTCGAGATGGAGAAGCTGTTGTCCTCGATGACGAAGACAACGGGGTACTGGCTGCGCACGGCTTCGGCGACGGCTTCGAGGAATTCGCCCTGCTGCGTGGTGCCGTCGCCGGCGCAACAGATGGCGATCGGCATGCCGGGCTTATGCTTCAAGGAGGCGGCAACGCCGACGGCGTGCAGCGCATTGTTGCCGACGGGGCCGACGATCGACGTAATATTGAGAGCGCGGGAGGAAAGATGCGCGCTCATCTGCCGGCCGGCGGAATGGGAATTGGCTGTCGCAAGCAGGCTGGAAAAGAACTCACGAATGGGCATGCCGCGCGCCAGCATCAGGGCCTTGTCGCGATAATGCAGATGCAGCCAGTCGTCGTCCTGAAGGAATTCGTTGAGAAGCGCCGTGGACTCGTGGCCGGCGCCGGAAACATGGAAATGTGCTATGCCTTGCTTGATGAATTCTCGCTCAAGGCGATCTATTTCTCTGGAAATGAAAAATATTCTGTGAAGTTGCTTAAGGTATTCTGTGGCAAACCTCCCTTCCATCTCAATGATTTTCCTGATCTTTCGTCTGAATTAAATGCTCGGAGTTAGGTAAACCCCCAGCCTGCCTTTTTCAATACACGTTAAATGACAAGATCTTCTCAGTTTGAAACCGAAATACGCATATTGCGGGGCTGCAATTTTTCACGATGTTTCTGTCCACAAGGCATGCGCGACAAAGCACCCGTCCAAACGCGAAACTGGTGCGCCTTTCGCGCGTTTTGTCAGCCCGATTTGCGCATAGAGGCGGCTTCACGTTGCCTTTCAGCGGCAGCTTTTGCGGCCTGTTCTTCCTTGAGAATCAGTTCCTTGGGCTTCTTGCCGATAATCTCCTTGCGGCCCTTCCTGGAGAAGGGCTGGGCAAGCTGGGCGAGGAAACCCTTGGCGACCTTCCCCGTGATGCCGATATCGGTCGAGGATGGACGCGGCGGGTTGTAGAAGGTGCCGAGAAGCTGATCCCAGATCACGAGGTTTTCCCCATAATTCGTATTTCCCTCGGCAAGAATCTTGGAATGATGCCAGCGATGAAGGCGCGGCGTCGAGAATATGAGGTCGAGCGGGCCGGTGCGCATGTCGACATTGCAATGGGTCAAAAGACCAATGAAAGCCGTGACCGCGCCGATCCAGAGAAAGACCGGCAGTGGTGCGCCGAGCAGGTAAAGCGGAATCTGGCCGAGCGCTATCTTGAACAACGTGTCGATGACGTGGAAGCGGCCGGTGTTGATGACCCAAAGGCGTTCGACGCTGTGATGCAGTGCGTGGAAGCGCCATAATGACAGATGCTCATGCGCCAGGCGATGCGCCATGTAGAGACCGAATTCGGCAACGACGAGGCCGAGTACCACCTGGAACGCCATAGGCCATTGATCCGGCCAGAAATGCGAATGATAGCTCAGCGCCGGCTGCGCGACCGTCGCAACGGCCATCGGAAAAGAGGTGCCGATCGCAGCGGCGATCTGCACGCCGCCCTTGTTCAGCAGCGTATGGGCAATATCGTTGAAGGTCTCGCCATCGCGCTTCTGCCAGGTTTTCTCGTAGGGCATCAACCGCTCGAAAAGGGCAATCACCGCCACTGTCGACAGATAGACGACGTTAAACCAGAGCAGATGCATATCCGACTCGAAGGCGAAATATGCACCGGTCAATCCGGCGCAGAAGATGGCGGGCCACAGCAGGGAGGAAACAGCAGCGTAAAGACGCGAACTGCTTTGAAATGTCATTCCATCATCCTCAGATTCTAGTCGGCGGAAAATTTGCGCGTGAGTATGCGTGATATGTAGCGCGATGATTGTGGAGTCGAAAGCGAAATTTTTCCGTTCGCCGGGGATAGACAGCTCCATGGGAGATCAAGACATGCGGATAGAGCAGGCGGCGGACGAGCATCTGGAGGCGTGGGTGCGATTGCGCACCGAGCTTTGGCCCGATAGTTCGTTCGAACGTCATCGTGCGGAACTGGCGCAATTTCGCGCTAATGAAAATGCCGTTGCGTTTCTTGCGATCGATCGTGCCGGTCATGTCGTCGGTTTTGCTGAAGCGACATTGCGGCACGATTACGTCAATGGCTGCGAGACCTCGCCAGTCCTGTTCCTGGAAGGCATCTATGTGCGGCCGGAACATCGACGGGAGGGGGTGGCGCAGGCGCTTTGCCAGGCGGTCGCCGCCTGGGGACGTTCGGCCGATTGCACGGAATTCGCGTCGGATGCCCTGATCGACAATCTTGCGAGCCACGCCTTCCATACGGCGCTCGGCTTCGTCGAAACCAGGCGCGTCATCTATTTTCGTAAGCTCCTATAGATCGGGGCCACAGGAACTGAGCCTAGGCGAATGTCAGCTTCGTCTTCTGCTGGCCGGCTTCGTCAAAATTCTCCGGGGCCAGCCAGCGTTCGTAGCCAGCCTTCAGACGCGGCCAATCGGCATCGATCATGGCAAACCAGGCGGTATCGCGGTTCTTCCCCTTGGCAACCATGTGCTGGCGGAAAATGCCTTCGTAAACGAAGCCGAAACGTTCGGCTGCCTGCTTCGACGGTTCGTTGAGGTTGTTGCACTTCCATTCGAAGCGGCGATAGCCGAGCGTGTCAAATACATAGGATGCGAAAAGATAGAGCGTTTCCGTCGTCACGCGGCTGCGGGCGATGGCGGGTCCCCAAAGGATGCTGCCGATCTCGATGACGCCATGCGTGTTGTCGATGCGCATCAGCGCCTGTCGGCCCTCGGCGTGTCCCGTCCGTTTGTCGATCGTCGCGAAGAAGAGCGGATCGGCGCTGGATGCGGCTTTCTCGAGCCAGGGCGAGAAAGCAGCTTGGTCGGCCGGCGCATCCTCGAAGAGATAGCGAAAGCGATCTTCCGCGCCGGGAGCTCGTGCCGAGGCAAAGAGGTCGTCGCCATGGCGAGCCACATCAAGCGGCTCGATCCGAGTGTAGCGGCCTTCAAGGGTAATACGCTCGGGGCGGGCTACGCCCTTCCAGTTCGTGAGATCCATGTCAAAATCCTTTGGTCATCAAATGCAGCTTAGAGCAATTCCGGCAAAAGCGCGAAGCGGTTTTGTGCTCGGAATTGCGTAAAAACAATGCTCTAGCGGAGTCGGCCCGATTGTATCAGCCCCGCCAGGGATTGTGGCAGTTCTATCTCGTAGGGCAAGCCGGGCGCCGGCTGCGGCGATACCAGACGGCTTTCGATCGGCAGGACGCCGGCCCAGACCGGATGATTTGCCTCGTCGATATCGCCAGGCGGGCCGTTGCGGACCTTGGCCGAAGCCTCCTCGATTTTCATCCACATCACGGAGGTTGCCTTGACCTCCTGTTTGGTCATCGGCCGCAAGCTGTCCCAACGACCGGGAAACAGGTCTTCGACGAAACGGCGCAGCGCATCCGTCTTCTCCTCGACATCATCGATCAAGCGAGCCGTGCCGAAGACCATGGCAGAGCGATAGTTGACGGAGTGATTGAAGGCGGAACGGGCCATCACATAGCCGTCCATGATGCTGCACGTCAGGCAGACAGGCATATCTTCGGCGGCGCGCAGGAAGCGGCTCGCCGACGAGCCGTGCCAATAGACATGATCGCCTTCGCGCCAGTGCAGGGTCGGCGTTACATAGGGCGCGCCATTGATAACATAGCCGACGTGACAGAGCGGGGCCGCATCCAGAATGGCGTGAACATCGGCATGGGCGTGGCTGCCGCGCTTCGGGCTGCGCCGGACGCGAGTGCGCTCGGTCGTTGGGTAGTCGTTGGTGTCGGGCGGATAGAGATCGGCCATGTCATCCTCGTCGATTGAGCGTTGATCTCTGTCAGCAAAGAGGTAGGCTATAAACGACCAGTTTTTTGATTTTTAGCAGACCAGTTGAGGTTCCATGATAGCGGTGGCGCAATGGCCGGCACTCGACCGGAGTTCGGGTGACCTGGAGGGGCAGGTCTATCGTCTGATGCGCGATCGTATCCTGCATGGTCAAATGCCAGCCGGGCAGCGCGTTCCTTCAACCCGGACGATGGCCGTCTCGCTTGGTGTCGCGCGCTCGACCGTGGTCAATGCCTATGATCGTCTGAAGGCGGAGGGCTATCTGCAGTCGGCGATCGGTGCCGCAACGCGCGTTGCGGGCTTTCCGTCGACGCCCTTGTCCGGGCAGGCTGCTGCACCACTGCCGAACCAGCCCCGCATTACGGAGTTCAAGACCGGGGGATTGTTCGAGCCCGGCGTGCCTGATGTTTCGGCGTTTCCCCATGCCGCCTGGGCGCGTTGTCTCGGCGCTCGGGGCCGTTCTTTGCGAGTGCATGATCTCGGCTACAGCGATCATGGCGGTGTGCGCGAGCTACGCGAAGCCATCCTTGAACATATCGCGGCGACGCGCGGCGTGATTGCCCGTTCCGAACAGGTTGTCATCGTCCCGTCGACGGGCGCTGCGATCGGGCTTCTCGCGAGCGTGCTGATCTCTCCCGGGGATCCGGCCAGCGAGGTCGTCTGGATGGAGGAGCCCGGTTATGCCAGCGCGCAGGCGATCCTGCGGATGGCGGGAGCCAATCTCGTGCCGGTGCCTTGCGATGTGGAGGGTCTCGACATCGCGCAAGGTGCCGGGCCATCGCCGCGTCTGATCTACGTTACCCCTTCGCACCAATATCCGACCGGCGTCACCATGAGCCTGCCGCGCCGTCTCGCCCTGCTCGAATTCGCCCGCGCCAACGGTGCTATCGTGCTGGAGGACGATTACGATAGTGAGTTCCAGTATGCCTCGCGCCCGATCGCCGCCTTGCAGGGCATCGATCGCGGCGAAGTCGTCGCCTATGTCGGCACCTTTTCGAAGACACTCGCGCCGGGGCTGCGCGTAGCCTACGCCGTCGTGCCTTCCAGGCTCCTGGCGGCAACCGAGGCGGTGCAGCGGCTCAGAGGCACCATCGTGCCTGTTCATATCCAGGCGGCCCTTGCCGATTTCATGCGCGAGGGACGGTTTCGTGCGCATCTGAGGCACATGAATGCCATTTATGCCGAGCGCATGGCGGCGACCGTCGAGGCACTCAATCGTCACTGCGGCGTACAGCTTGATATCGGAACGGGCGGCGGCGGACTGCAACTGGCAAGCTGGTTCCGCGATGTAAAGACCGATGATGTCGCCGTCGCGCGGACCATCAACGCCAACGGTTTCGCCGTGCGGCCGATATCGGCACTGCATCTTGGCGCTGCGCGACCCGGACTGCTGCTCGGCATCGCCCGCATGAAGGCACAGGCCGCGGATGCGGCGGCGGCGAGGATTGCCAGATTGCTTGCGAAGGTGTCCGTTAGCGCCTGAGGAACATTGCCCTGTATTCGCGCGGGGTCATGTCCTTCAGAGCCTTGAACTGCCTGTTGAAATTGGCGAGCGAGCTGTAGCCGACGGCATCGCTGATGTGGTGGATGGCCTGATCGGTGGAGGAGAGGCGGGCGCAGGCGTCGCCGATGCGCATGCGCATGAGATAGTCCGATATCGTCCCGCCGGTATGGCGGCGAAACATGCGGTGCAGGCCGGAGACGCTGAGCGCCGCGATATCGGAAAGCTCATCGAGGCTGATCGCACGCGCATAGTGAAGGTGCATATGGGTCAGGACGCGGTCGATTCGCTCTCGGCTTTCCTTGAGATCCGGAGCCTGAGCCGGCGCGCTTGCAAGCGGCGTCGCCTGCCGATCTTCCGCGACCCTCACCAGAATGCCGAGCAAAGCCAGAAGGCGTTCCACGGGCGGCTTTTCGAAAATGGTTTCGAAGGCGTGGCGGACGGCGGCGGCGGTGGTTTCCGAAAAGCGCAGACCGTTGTCTCCACGCTGCAGCATCGCCTCGATCGATCGGAATTCGACGGCGCCGCCCGTCATCTGCAGCAGCCATTCGCGGTTGAACCAAAGCACCAGCGCGACATGCGGCTTTTCCTCCTCGATCTTGGCGCGCGAAACCCAGCTGTGCGGCAGGTTGGGTCCGACGAGAACGAGATCGCCGTCGGCATAGTCGCCGCTGTGATCGCCGATGAAGCGCTGCCCGATGGAGTTCAACGTCAGCGTCAGCTCGAATTCCGGATGGTGGTGCCACTGGAAGGGGATGCAGTCGTCGAGCCTACGGTTCAGCATGCTCCAGGATGCTTCCGGCGAACGGGGCAGGACTTCGAGATAGGGCCTCATGGGGCGTCCATAGTATTATTGAGGCCACAATAGTATCAGAATTCGCCAGAGCCGGGCAACATCAAAACTCCGGTTCAAGCTACAACTTCTTCCGTCACCCGAGAACAAAGGGGCCAGCGAGATGGAGGAAACCGATGCAGCCTGCCTTGAAACGAGACGCTCACCCGACCGCATCTTCGGTCACGACGCAACTGAAGGACATCCAGAAGGCGTTGCCGCTCAGAGTGCTGTCAAAGGACGACTGGCAGCATTGGATCACGAGGGGCTATGTGATCGTGCGCCAGGCGGTGCCGGCGGCGAATGTCGAGCGGCTTGCCGACGTTTTGTGGCGTTTTGACGAGAAGGACCCGAACGATTCCTCCACCTGGTATGCGCCGCAGCGGCGCGAGCACAAGATGAAGGAACTCAACAACACCGGCATGCTGGAGATCTACAATCACCAGTATCTCTGGGACAACCGGATGGAAAAGCGCATCTACGATGTCTTCGTCGACATCTGGGATCGGGAAGATCTCTGGGTCACGATCGATCGTGCCAACCTCAACCCGCCGAAGAAGGTGAAGGGCAATCCGAACGGCTTCATCCACTGGGATGTCGACACTTCGATCCGTCCTCTACCGATCGGCGTCCAGGGCGTTCTGAGCCTGAAGAAGCAGGATGGCGATGTCGGCGGGTTTCAGTGCGTTCCGGAGCTTTTCGAGCATTTCTACGAATGGGAAAAGACGCAGCCGGCCGATCGCGATCCGATGCACCCCGACATGACAGGTCTTTCGGTCGTCAATATCGACATGGAGCCCGGCGATCTCATGATCTTTAACTCGCTGCTGGCGCATGGCGTCCGCCCCAACCATTCCGACAGCCGCGTCCGCATGGCGCAGTATATCTCCATGCACCCGGCCGAATACGACAATGTCGCCGAGCGCGAGGAACGCATCCGTCTGTGGCGGGAACTGGACTCTCCGAAACGCGACGCCTTTCCCGGTGATCCCCGTGAATGGGAAAAGCACAATGCAACGACGGCCGTACTGACGCCGCTCGGTGAGAAGCTGCTGGGTCTCAAGCCCTGGTAAGCGGCTGAAGGCCGACCTCTTTAAAAACATCGAGCGGCTCCAGGCCGCTCGAAACGCTTGTAAAGTCTGGCGGATTGTGCGTTGGTCAGATTTCGTTCCAGCGGCGGATGACCGGTTCGGTCAGATCGTGCTCGTAGCCGAGCACGCTGATGCTCGTCGTGTCGAGGACAAGATGCTCACCGCCTTCAGGCGGCAGGCCGACCCAGCGGGCGGCGAAGACGCGCAGGAAATGGGCGCTGGAAAAGATCAGGACGGAGCCGTTGATGGCGCGAAGCTCGCCGATGATCCGATCGGCGCGCGCACCGACATCAGCGGCTGATTCACCGTTCGGGCAGCCATCGCGAAAGACCTGCCAGCCCGGGCGTTCGGCAAGGATCGCCTTGGTGGTGATGCCCTCATAGGCGCCGTAATCCCATTCCGCCAGATCGTCCTTGACGACGCGCCGGTCACCGAAGCCTGCCAATGCGCAGGTATTTTGTGCGCGCTGCGACGGGCTGGACCAGACGGCTGCGAAATCGATCGCGGGCAGGCGGCCCGCGACCTTGCGGGCGGCTTCCTCGCCAGCAGCTGTCAGGGGAATATCGGTCCGGCCGGTGTGCCTGCCGGAAAGGCTCCACTCCGTCTGCCCGTGCCGTACGAGATAGACTTCGGGATAGGCGCTGCTCATGCCGTTTCTCCTTTTCGGTACAGCATCGGCCCGAAAATTGGGGTCGATTTTCGGAAAGCCTGATGCGTAGATTCAAACATTGAGAGCGTCCTTTGTGCGTCCGTACGGACGCACGGCGCTCTAGCGTGCGAAATTCTTCGCATCTGCGAAGGGTTCTGTCGAGAGTTAAGGCTGTTTGGCAAGTGGCATGACAACCCTCTGCAAATCCAAGCTCTTGCAGAGGGTTGTGAATCTCATCGCTTCACGGCGCGCCGGACGCTGTAGAGCAGGATGGCGAGGCAACCGACCAGCAGGAGAAGGCCGCCCGCGAGCGGCGGCATGGCGAGAAACTCCACCGCGCCGGCAATGATGAGAATGAGGATGAGGCAGAGGGTTGCGAGGCTGCCATCATCGATGAACATGCCGATAAGCTCGGACAGGGCGATGCGCAAAACGGTCATTGGGCTGCCTTTGCTGCTGGGTTGCCGCGCAAGCCGCGGATGATGGCGTAGGAGGCGAGCGAGACGATCGCGAAGATGGCGATCAAGGCGAGATCTTCTCCCGGCCAGTGCGCGCCGATGCCTTCACCGGTCCAGAAGATGCCGAAGCTGGTGAGCATCAGGCCGACGACGAATTTGAGGGTGTTTTCGGGCACGGTGGCGAGCGGACGATGCACCAGAAGCCCGATCAGCATGACGAGCACGAAGGCGGCAAGGGCGCCGAGGCCGGCATAGAGCGTGAGGCCATGCGCGCCGCCGACGGCGATGACGATGAAGACCACTTCGACACCTTCGAGCAGCACCGCCTTGAAGGCGGCGAGGCCGGCGAGATAATCGGCGCGGCGATCCGTGGACTGTGCCTGCAATGCAGCCGTCTCCTTCGAGAAGGCTGCTTCCTCGTCGTGCAGGGCGATGACGCCAAGCGAGCGGAGGATGGCTTTTCGCAGCCAGCGCATGCCGAACAGGATGAGGAGAACGCCGACGACGAATTGCAGCGTCTCGATCGGTATCAGCGCCAGCAGTGGCCCGAAGATGAGAACGAGGGCGGCCAGCACGGCAAGAGCAAGCGCGGCGCCAGTGAGCGCAGGGCGCCAGCTTCGGGTGACGCCGACCGCGAGGACGATGGTGAAGGCCTCCACGACTTCGACGAAGGAGCCGAGGAACGAGGCCGTCACGGTGGAGAGAATGGGTGTGAGGCTGTTCATGAATTGATTCCCGAATGACGGTTAGGGCTTTGAATGTGAATTATTTTTCGGACGATTGTTCTTCATGTCTTGGATGAGCCACGGGCTTGGCCAAACGCCGATGTGGCGTGCGCGCCGCACTTCGGCGTCGTTCATTTGCGTTTCCTCGTGCCGCGCTTGCTCCATGTCTTGTCGATGGCACCCCGCAGCTGGCTGAGCCGGTCAAGGCTGTCGATGGCGGCGTCCCTGCCCTTGGCGGCGAGTGCGACGATCAGGGATTCGATCAGCACCATCGTGCCGCCATGCATGGCGAGGTGCCCGGCATTGCCGCGCGGGACGGGCAGGACCTCAGCCACCTTGTCGGCAATCAGCAGGCCGAGATCATCGCTGATCAGGATGACCGGCACATCATGCTTGCCGGCCTGCTCGAGCAGCACTTCGACTTCGCGATAGAGCGGCGCATAGGCGATCATCAGCACCACGTCGCCCTTGCCGATCCACAGCAGGCGATCCGCAAGTGCGATGCCGGAGGCCGATAGCGCGTTGGTCGGCAGGCCGATGCGGTTGAACTGCAAGCTGGCATAGTCCGCCACGGCACCCGAAGGGCCAATGCCGAAGACATGGCGTCGCGCGGCGTTCGCGAGATTATCGATGCAACGCTCGAAGCTTGCGGCAAATTCCTCGCGTCGCAGAACGTCCAAAGCCTGCTCGTGCATGCCGATGACGTGGTGAAGCGCATCGCTGGCCTGGCTGCCGGTTTCAGCCAGCGTGCGTTGCATCCGCGTTCCGGGGGACGGTGCTCCCGTCAATTCCTCGAGCAGGGCGGCTCGCAGCGTCGACAGGCTTTCGAAGCCGAGGGCGCGCGCGGTGCGGACAACCGTCGCGTCGCTGGTGCCGGCGAGCTGCGCGATCTGGGCGGCTGAGTTCAGCAGGACAGCCTGCTTCTGATCGACGAAAAAGCGGGCGATGCGCTGCTCTGCTGGAGCGAGTGTCTCGATCACACCAAGAACGCGGTCTTCGAAAGTGCGAGGTTTCTGCGTCTTCTCTACCATCTGATATCTTTATGTAGTAAATGCTACCAATTAGATTATCTGTAGCATTTACTTCGAAAAAATGACAGAGCAAAAGAAAGGGCGCTTCGCCGTGTTGCGAAGCGCCCGCTGACTTGATCGAACGACGAGAAGGAATATCCGGCCGGGATTATGCCGCGAGTGCAGCGCGCACTGCCGGGATCACCTTCTGTCCATAGAGCTCGATACAGCGCAGCATCTTCTCGTGGCCGAGTGCGCCGGCGCTGTACTTCAGCTGGAAGCGGCTGATGCCGAGCGTCTTGACGACCGGGGCGAGTTTGGCTGCCACCGTTTCCGGCGAGCCGACATAGAGCGAGCCCTTTTCGATCTCGTTGTCGAACTCGGCGCGCGTCATCGGCGGCCAGCCACGCTCGCGGCCGATGCGGTCGCGCATCGCCTTGAAGCAAGGCCAGAGCTCCTCGCGCGCCTGTTCGTCCGTTTCGGCGATATAGCCCGGCGAATGGATGCCGATCGGCTGCACCCGCTTGCCGAGCTGTTCGAAGGCACGGTGATAAAGGTCGACATAGGGCTGGAAGCGGTAGGGGCTCCCGCCGATGATCGCCAGCATCAGCGGTAGATCGTAATGGGCGGCGCGCACCACCGATTCCGGGCTGCCGCCGACGCCGATCCAGGTCTTCAGCTGGCCGCTCTCGATGGTCGGGAAGACCTTCTGATTGCGTAGCGGCGGCCGGATGCTGCCCTGCCAGTTCACCGGCTCGTTCTTGAGCAAGGCCGCGAACAGATCGAGCTTTTCCTCGAAGAGCTGCTCGTACTGCGACAGCTCGAAGCCGAACAGAGGGAAGGACTCCGTGAACGAACCGCGGCCGAGAATGACTTCGGCACGGCCGTTTGAGACAGCGTTCAGGCTGGAGAAGCGCTGAAACACGCGGATCGGGTCGTCCGAGCTCAGCACGGTTACAGCCGATCCCAGATGAATTTTCGATGTGCGACTGGCGATGGCCGCGAGGATGGTCTCGGGCGAGGAGACGGCAAAGTCCTCGCGGTGGTGTTCGCCGATGCCGAAGAAGTCTATCCCGAGCTGATCGGCGAGAACGCCTTCCTCGACGACGTTGCGCAGCACCTGCGCATGCGGCAGCGGCGTGCCCTTGTCGTCAAAGGTCACGTCGCCGAAAGTATCTAGGCCGAATTCGACATTATTTGTCGTCATGATTTTTCCTGTCATATGTCGAAATGATAATGTTGAGACAGCATGTAGTGCCGTTGCTGCTCATCAACTACCCGGAAAGTTTCGGCCGAAATCTTCGAGGAATTCGATATGCGCAGGCGGAGGGCGGCGTTGTCTTCGGCCCGGCTGCCGCCAATATTAGCCTTGGCGACATCACGTCGTTTGGGCGCAAATGGAGGAAGCAAATGGTCGTGCTGAAAAAGATCAACCTTACCAAAGCTTTTGCAGCATTCGATGAGACGTGGAGTCCGCATATTGGCGGTGACATCAATGATTTCCAGATCAAGCTTACGAAACTTGATGGCGCCTTCCATTGGCACCATCATGAAGAGGAAGATGAGCTGTTTCTGGTCGTCAAGGGTACGCTGCGCATGAAGCTGCGCGAAGAAAACGGCGGTGACATCGTCCTTGGACCCGGCGAATACATCATCGTTCCGCATGGCGTGGAGCATTGCCCGGTCGCCGAACCGACCTGCGAAGTCGTGCTGTTCGAGCGCAATACGACGCTCAATACCGGCAATTTGGAAAACGAGCGGACGATCCGCGAGCCCAAGCGTCTTTGAATGATCCCGATGGTCCGGCGGCCTCCCATCACGAGGGGCCGCCGGACATCATTCAGTCTATCAGTTCAGCGCCAGCTTGTTCGACGGCGTGCGGCAGGCGGCGAAAACGTCGAGCGAGGGATCATACACCTTCGTCGACACATCCATCATGCCGAGAACGCTGTGGAAGATATTGTCATGGGAGTAGGTGCCCTCGGCAGCACGCTTCGAGAGACATGCCATATCGAAACCGGCAGCCTTGGCGAGATCGTCGGCCATCCACACCAGCATCGGCACATGCGTCTGCTGCGACGGTGCGATGATATAGGGCGTGCCGTGCAGATAGATGCCGTTTTCGCCCAGTGACTCGCCGTGGTCGGAGAAATAAAGCACCGAGCCGGATACCGAATCGGAGCGCTGCTTCAGCTTGTCGATGACCATGGAGACGATGTGATCCGTGTAGAGGATCGTATTGTCATAGGCATTGGTAATTTCCTCCTGCGAGCAGGAGCTGAAGTCGTTGGAGCGGCAATCCGGCTGGAACCGACGGAATTCTTCCGGATAACGCTGATAGTAGGCCGGGCCGTGGCTGCCGAGCTGGTGCAGCACCAGCACGCTGTCGCCCTTCACCTTGTCGAGCCAGCCGTCGACCTTGTCGACGAGGATCTCGTCCTTGCACTCGCCATCCTTGCAGAAGCGCGGATCGGCAGAGGGCGGCAGATAGGTATAGGAGACGCGATTGGTCACGTCGTAGCTGCCGGTGTCGTTATCCAGCCAGGTGATATCGACCTTGGCATGGGTCAGCACATCGAGCAGGTTCTCCGTCTCAAGTCCCTTGCGATGCGAGTACTGTGCTCGCGTGTACACCGAGAACAGGCAGGGTATGGAGGTTGCCGTTGCCGTTCCGCAGCTGCTTGTATTCGGGAAATAGACGACGTTGCGCTTTGCCAATTCCGGATTGGTCATCTTGGCGTAGCCGCCGAGCGAAAAGTTCTGTGCGCGGGCCGTCTCTCCGGCGACGATGATCGTCACGCGCGGCTTGCCCTTGTCGACGACACCGACCCGGTGGGCATCCGTGCCGAGCGGCTGCGCGACGACATTTGCGTTCCTCTGCGTATCGATGACGTAACGCACCGCGCTGGTGATCGGGATCACCGGATTAAGCGTATCCATCAGGTCGCGATGCGCACGGCCAACACCGGCGTAAGTCTTATAGAAGGTCGTCCCGGCGATGACGAAGATCGTCGAGCAGGCGAGGATGACTGCGGTATTGTAAGCGAGCTTCTTGAGGATCGGGCGGTGGACGATCCGGACCCACGCGACGACAAGCGACGGCAAGACGCCCGTCAGCAAAACATAGGTGATGAAGCGCGTCGTGATCAGATGGCCGCTTTCCGCGCCTGTTGAAACGGCCGCATTGCGGATCATTTCCTTATCGATAATGACGCCGAACTGGTCATTGAACCAGGAAGATACCGATGCCACCAGAATGAAGAAGATCAGGACCGGCTTCGTGACGTACTTAGCGGAGAAGAGCGTGAAGAGCGCCATGATCGCCGCAGAGATGCCAATGACGAAGGCGGCGAAGGCTGCGGGCTCGGCGATGAAATAGCCGTAAGCCTTGGTCCAGAACATCCGATTTGTCACAAGAAGTACATAAAGCGTGGCTATAAGACATAGTGTGATACTGCCGATTGCTGGCCTGAACTTCTGTTGGCCAGATAATGCTTTTTCGTTAGTCAATGGTCGTCTCCGAGGCATGGGCTATCGGCTGGGCGCCGGGAAACCCATCGCTGCAGGGTGTGCTTTGGCTGTTAAAGCCGGCCACCATGGTCACCAATCCTGACATTTACCTGAATGACAAGTTCTTGTGCAGGGCTATTTCGAGCCTGAATTTCGGTTGTCATTCCTTTTTCCCGGCTTCATATCCAAGGTTCAGGTCGCCGTCAGAAATAGGCATCATAGCTGCTTGATTGCAACTGGGGATGCAATCGTGCGGCTTCTACTGGTCGAAGACAATATACTCATAGGCAATGCCGTGCAGGATCATTTGCGCGCGGACGGGTGGTCCGTCGACTGGTCCATGGAGTTGGAATCCGCCAAGGTCGCCATCGCCGCCGAAGCTCACGACGTGATGCTCCTTGATCTTCGATTGCCCGATGGTAGCGGCCTCGACCTGCTCAAGCTCATGGTAGCGCGTGGGGAAACGACCCCGGTCATCGTCATGTCGGCCTATGATCAGCTGTCGGACCAGATGACGGCTATGAATATTGGCGCCGTCGACTATCTCGTGAAGCCCTTTGCGTTGAGCGAGATGGCAGTTCGTGTGCGCAAGGCGGCGAGGCGCAGCCGCCTGATCCGTATGCGCAATGCCGGCTGAGCCGGCTGCTTTCAGGATCGGGCTGACGTTCCCGACCGCAGGAGATCGATGACCGCAATGGCTGCGGCAAAGACCACCAAGGACAAGAGCCAGCCGAGGACCGCGTCGGATAGATAGTGGGCTCCTGTCATCACGCGCATCATCGGCATCATGATCGAGACGACAGCAAGGGGAATGCCGAGCGGAAAACGCAGGCGCGGCGGTAGCAGCAGGACAAGGCAAAGCAACCAGCCACCGGACGACGCCTCGCCGGAGACGAAGGAACAGTTTCCAAGACACCGGCCGGCAAACGAACCCGCCTGGACGAAATCCAGCGAGCCGCCGAAGAGATCCGTGCTGCGCGGCCTCGGCCTGCCGCTGTAGCTCTTGAGCAGCGTGTTGACGATAAGACCGCAGCCGATGGCGAGCGATATCAGTGCAGCGATGTACCGATCCGTTTTCAGCGTCCGCCAGCCTGTGCCGTATTTGCGCCAGGACGAAATCAAGATGGCAATCAGGACGACGATGGCGATGTAGGGCAGGGCGAGCGTCACATCTCGCACGATCTCGAAGATAGGGTTCTTGGCCAGGTCGAAGACGCCGCAGACTTCATTCGGAATTGCAGTCGACGCACAGGGCGTAGCGGTGAAGACACTCTTGGCAACGACGAGATCGATGCTGGGAAAATGATAGAAGACAAACAACAGCGCCCACCAGAGCGCGAAGAGCGCGAGAAACACAAAAGAGGATCTGCTGACAGGCGCGTTCCGTTTTGTGTAAGCAATGGAGTTGTCGTACATCAGAGACGCCGGCCACTGTCTGAACAGGTTCAAAATGAGTGCTCGCCCGCGTTGTGAGAATGTCAAACGACCACTATCGGGCGTCTATTATGACAGAAGCCTGACAACAGCCTGAAAGTCAAATGGTCGCGAAAATCGGCCGGAGCTCCACAGGCTCGCCGGATTGATTCCGGCGAGATGATCGGGCCTTTATTTTACCTTGTGCAGCGAGCTATTCGCCCGTCTTGAAATAGGCTTCCAGCCGGTAGCCATCGGGGTCGATAACGAAGGCGGCGTAGTAGAACTGGCTGTAGTCGGGCCGGATGCCCGGCTTGCCATTGTCTTCACCGCCATTGGCGATCCCGGCGGCATAGAAGGCGTCGACCGCTTCCTGGCTTGGCGCCACGAAGCAGAAATGCAGGCCGGAGCCACGATCAGCTGGTACGGGGCGTTCCACCTCGCTGACCCAGAACTGCGCGCGCTCCGCACCATATCCAACCGTGCCGTCGAAATTGGTCACGCGCTCGTAGCCAAGAGGAGAAAGGGCTGCGTCATAAAATTTTTGCGCACGCGCCAAGTCTTTGACGCCGATCGAAATATGGTCGAACATGAAAACAAGCTCCCGCCGTGTTGTCTGCGAAAGGTTCCTCAAAGCCGCGCTTCTGGGGAAGCGCCAACCTTCGAAAGTCCGCAGGTCGAATTCGCCTCACCATCTTGCAACGGTTATGGGAAGTCAACAAAACGAAGCGATAGGCTGTCGGCTCGCTCGATCCAGGTGTTTCGTCTATAAGGCGGTCGGAGGAATGCCGTTGCCGATGAGATGAACGGGCCGGGAGCGGAATTTGCCGATATTCGGCCGTGATCCGAATTTTTTTGAAACGACTGTCGATTTCCAGAGGGCTGCTTCGTCGTCAATATGAGCGGGCTTGTTGAGCGGCAATGGTGCCGCACCTCGCTTCCGGAGGACACTTCCCATGCGTTTCATGTCTATCGTCACCTCTCGCGACCACATGCATCCGACGCCGGAGCTTTTAGAAGCCATGCACAAGCTCGCCGACCGGGAAATCAAGGCTGGCCGCATGATCGATACGGCGGGGCTGATGCCGCTTGCGACCGGCGCCCGCGTCACGATCAAGGATCGTAAGCTCAGCGTTATCGACGGTCCCTTCGTCGAGGCCAAGGAGGTCGTCGGCGGTTATGCCATCTTCGAGCTGCAGAGCAAGGAGGAGGCCGTCGCACTGGCAGTTGAGTTCATGCAGCTGCACAAGGATTTCATGCCCAGCTGGGAAGGCACATGTGAAGTACGCGCCTATTTTGACCCGAGTGCTGAGGATGTATGCGATCCGCTCGCCGAAGCAAGGGCATGATACCCTCTGTTCGAAACCGGGGCGGGCGGCCTTGACGGCCGCCGGCACTCATCGAGCGATACTGGCCGTCTGGCGGATCGAACAACCGCGGCTCATCACCAGCTTGGCGCGATTGTTGCGCGACGTGCCGCTGGCGGAGGATCTCACTCAAGAAGCACTGATCGTGGCTTTGGAGCGATGGCCGAAGACCGGCATCCCCGAGCGGCCGGGAGCTTGGCTAATGACCACGGCCAGGCGTCGGGCGCTGGACCATTTGCGTCGTCGGCGAATGCTCGATCAGAAGCACGAGATGATCGTTCGAGAGATGGAGGAGGAAGAGCAGATCATGCCCGATCTTGATACCCCTCTCGATGACGATATCGGCGATGAAATGCTGCGCTTGATCTTCACGGCATGTCACCCGCTGATCTCGCGCGAGGCACGGGTGGCGCTGGCTTTGCGGATGATCTGCGGCCTGACGACCGAGGAAATCGCCAGAGCGTTTCTCGTATCGGAAGCGACGATCGCGCAGCGGATCGTCCGCGCCAAGAAAACATTGTCGGAATCGGGGCTTTCCTATGAGACGCCGCACGGTGAGGAGCTGTCGCAGCGCCTGGCCTCGGTGCTGGAGGTCGTCTACCTGATCTTCAACGAGGGCTATACGGCTGCACGCGGCGAGGATTGGCTGCGGCTGCAACTATGCAACGAGGCGCTACGGCTGGGGCGAATATTGACGTCCGTGGCGCCGCAGGAGCCGGAAGCACATGCGCTGCTGGCTTTGATGGAGCTGAATGCGTCCCGCGCGGCGGCAAGGACCGATGCTGACGGCAATCCGATTCTACTGCTCGATCAAAACCGCGACCGCTGGGATCGACTGCAGATCCAGCGGGGTCTGCAGTCCTTGCGACGGGTGCAGGAGCTTGGAGGTGTTGGCGGGGCCTACGCCTTGCAAGCCGCGATCGTCGCCTGTCACGCAAGAGCGGGAACGGCCGATGAAACCGATTGGACGCGGATTGCCGATCTTTATGCAGAACTTGCCGGGCTTGTTCCATCCCCGATCGTCGAACTCAATCGCGCCGTCGCCGTCGGCATGGCCGAAGGTCCTGAGGCGGCATTGGAGATCATTGAAAGCCTCCGCGATGAGCCTTCATTGAAGGACTATCATCTTCTGCCGAGCGTTCGCGGCGATCTTCTTTTCAAGCTCTGTCGATACGACGAAGCGCGGCGAGCCTTTGAGACGGCAGCCGCGCTTGCTGAAAATCAGAGGGAGCGTGATTTCCTGATGCGCCGTGCCGTCGAAGCTGCAGGCGCCGGAAAGGATTGACCCGCCCGCGAGGCGGGTCATCTTGCTTTGAGCTATTCTGCAGCCTGATAATTCGCGGCCCTTGCAGCGGATGAACGCGGACCGACCGCGGCCAGCAGGGTGATGGCAGCGGCAAGGATCGTCACGAAGCCGATGCCGGCGATGTAAGGGTTCCAGCCGAAGTTCGGAGCTGCACTGAAGACGGCTGATGCCGCCGCCAGGATGATGCCGCCGCCGATCTGGAAGGAAGCAAACAGCATGCCCGAAGCCAGGCCTGATTCATCGTCACCAACGTCGGAGAGGGCCGCGACCTGGATTGAGGGATAGGTCATGGCATAGCCGACGCCGAGCAGGAGCTGTGAGATGGCGACAAGCACTATCGTATCGATATGCCCGGCCGACAGTACCCAGAAGAGATAGCTGATGGCCTGCAATCCCACGCCGAAGGTCATGAGAAGGGTCGTGCCGCGGTTTTGGCCGATCGTCGCAAAACGCGGTGCCAGGAACATGACACAGGTGCCGCCAATGGCGAAGGCAAAGCCGGTGGCAAAGGCCGACCAGCCGACGACGGTCTGGTAATAGAGCGTCGCAATGAACTGGAAGCCGACATAGGCTCCCTGGTACAGCGCAGCGACGGCATTGGCATGGCTGAGCTTGGTGCGACGGAACATGGCAAGCGGCACCATCGGATCGTGATGACGCGATTCCACGACCAGGAACAGCACGATCAGGATCAACGCGGCAAGGAGCGAGCCCCAGGTCGCGAAGGCCTGCCAGCCATCGGCGGCGGCATTGGTGACGCCGAAGACGAAGAGCAGCAGGCCAGGCGTGATCGTCAAGGCACCCGCCCAGTCGAAGCGGGCGTGCGGGCCGTTTCGTTTGTGGTCGGCCGGCAGGACGAGCGGGGCGACGATCAGCGCCAGGATGGCGACGGGTGCGCCCATGACGAGCGTCGCGCGCCAGCTGATGAGGGTCGCCGCTCCACCCAGCACCATGCCGAGCACGAAGCCGGCGGCACCGGTGGAGGAGAAGACGCCGAGCGCCTTGGCGCGAGCATTGCCTTCGCCGAACACGGAGAGAAGGAGAGCGAGGGCGGCCGGTGCTGTGAAGGCGGCAGCGATGCCCTTGATCAGGCGTGCGGCGATCAGGGTCGGGGCGCTATCGACGAAACCACCGGCAATGCTGGCCGCGGCAAATACGGCGAGCGACCATAGGAAGACGCGGCGGTGGCCGAAGAGATCGGCGACGCGGCCACCGAGCAGCAGGAAGCCGCCATAGCCGAGCACATAGGCACTGACGGCCCATTGCAGCGAGGTCGCCTGCATGCCGAGTTCTTTCTGGATTGCGGGCAGGGCCACCCCAATGGTGGAGACGTCCATGGCGTCGAGGAAATTGGCGGCGCATAGCAGCAGCAACGCCAATCCCGCCCCGCTTCGAGTTTGGGAAGAAGTCATCGGGATCGTTCCTTTCTAGGCTGCCACCTCTTGGGAGGTTGAAAGCGGCAGGGAACGAGAAAATGTACATCTTCAAACCCTATTGCAAATTGATAGTAACCATGTCAGGTATTACTGGTGATGATGAATGATGCGACACTTCGAAAAATCGATCTCAATCTGCTGCTCGCCTTCTCCGTGCTGATGCAGGAGCGGAATGTGAGCCGTGCGGCCGAGCGGTTGCTGCTCGGTCAGCCGGGCCTTTCTGCAGCGCTGCGCCGGCTGCGCGAGACGCTGGGCGACGAATTGTTCGTGCGCGTCGGGCGCGGTTTGCAGCCGACACCACGGGCGCTTTCGATCGCGCCGGCAATCGAGGATGCGCTGTCCGGCATCGAGCGTGCCATTCGCCCGCCGGCAGCTTTCGACCCGGCAAACTGGCACGGCGAGTTCCGCGTCGGGCTCTGCGATAATCTCGAATCGTCCTTCTTCGGACCGCTGGTGGCGCGGTTGCGTCAGCTCGCACCGCACGCGCGGCTGACCAGCGTGGCGTTCGACCGGCGTGACGCCGTGCGGCTGCTGGACGAGGGCGCCTTCGACTTCAGCATCTCGGTGCATGACGAGCCAGCTTCCTGGCATGTTCGGGCTCCCCTGTTCGACCAGGCTTCGCTCTGCATCTACGATGGTCGGCATCTGAAATGTGCCACACCGCTGAGCCTGAAGCACTTCGCGACCGCGCCGCATGTCACCGTTTCGCTGGAAGGCGCCACATCGACGGGCGTCGATGTCGCTCTTGCACGCCTCGGCCATCGTCGTCAGGTCGTGGCGACGGTTCCCCGTTTTTCCGCGCTGCCGACGACGCTGCGGGCCATTCCGGCCATTGCGACGGTTCCCGAAGCCATTGCCCGCTGCATGGCGCAACTGCACGATCTGACGATTTCGGAGCCGCCGTTCGAACTGCCCGCTGATCCCGTGACCATGCTTTATCGGCGTGTCGATCAAGCCGACAGCCGCTCGGTGTGGTTCCGCCGCCTTTTCGTTGATGTCGTGAAGGAAGCGCTTGAGGCGAGTGGGTGCCGCATGGGTGTTTCCACGGATGCCTGCTGTTATGAGCCGCTACCTCTGGCCGAAGCCGTCTGATCCCCAAGGAAAGCAATCGTTATGATCCGGCAAACCCAGCGTCTGGTCCTGCGCATGCCGGAGGAGCGGGATCTGGATTTCGTGGCCGCACTCTTTGCCCGGCCAGAACTTGTTGCTCACCGGCCCGATCCGACGCCGGATTCTCCGACGGAAAGTGCGCGAAGGCTGGCCCGTGATCGCGCGCACTGGCGCTTGAATGGATTCGGGCGTTGGGCGATCGAAACGGATGACCGGCTGATCGGCTTTGGCGGCGTTACCGTTTCGACGGAATTCGACGGGCTCAATCTCTCCTACCACCTGCACCCCGATTATTGGGGAAGCGGCTATGCGACTGAACTGGTGCGGGAGGCTTTGGCCTTCGCCTGTCACGACCTGCAAGCAAAGCGCGTCGTCGGCCTTGTGCGTCCTGTCAATGTCGCCTCCCGGCGCGTGCTGGAAAAATGCGGCTTCGGTTTCGAGCGCGAAATCATGCTGCATGGCGCGCCGACGCATCTTCTTTCGTACCGGATCACTGCGGCTGATGCGGACGAACCGGTTTAGCCGTCGGGGTAGGGCATGCCGTCCTTGTGTACGAAACGCCCATCCGTGCTGGAGCTCATCATGTCAACGTCCGAACAGGTGATGAGGTCCGTCGGCGAACGCGAGCCGGCCTCGAGATAGATGGCTGTGGTACTCGACTTGTTGATCATGTGATGGCCGTTGCCGGAACCCTTCGGGAAGGCGGCGCAATCGCCCGCGCGTAATATGGTTTCGCCATCGTCCTCGACCAGCGTCAGCTCACCTTCCAGCACGTAGACGAATTCATCCTCCTCCGAATGCCAGTGTCGTTGGCTCGACCAGTTGCCCGGCGGCAGCCGCATGAGATTGACGCCGAAATCCTTGAGGCCGCCGGCATTGCCCAGCCGCTGCCGGATGCGCTCTGTGCAAGGGTCGTTGAATGGAGCGGGATAACGCGTGCCTTTGATTTCCGGCACGGCTGCAACATCGATCTTCGGCATGATGATCCTGCCTCGATTTGCCATGGGTGGATATGCTGTCTGCGTAGCTCGAATTCTACCAAGATTTATCTCGGTCAGTCCAGCATCCTATCTGGCATTATATTCTCGCGATATCCTCGCGAAGTGCCTGGCAAACCACCTCTATTTGCTGCCTTTTGTCATGTATCTGTCATCGTTCGTACACATGTGCGTCGTTTAGGCAACACAGTATATGTACATGCTGTCACATACGTTCGACCCCTCATTTCGATCCTTGTAAAAGCGAGATCTCAGTCACAACTTCCTGCTCGGAAGCGAAGCGTCGTGCTTCGGACTAGCCACTGAAACTTGACCTCGAACGGCCCCCAGGTTCGTCTGTCGCGCAAGTTCATTTGAAGAATGGAGTTACCATGAACATCAAGAGCTTGCTTATCGGCTCGGCCGCGGCCCTCTGTGTCGTCTCCGGCGCTCACGCGGCTGACGCCATCGTTGCCGCCGAACCGGAGCCGCTGGAATATGTGCGCATCTGCGACGCGTTCGGCGCTGGCTATTTCTTCATACCCGGCACGGAGACCTGCTTGCGGGTCGGCGGCAAGGTTCGCACCGAAGGCCAGTGGAAAGATCCTTACAATCGCGACAGCAACTTCGGCACCAAGTGGCATACCCGCGCCGAACTCAATCTCAATACCGCGACCGACACCGAATATGGTCCGCTGAAGACCGAAACCATCGTTCGCTGGGACTGGAACGACGGCGGTTCGACCTCCACGAACCTGCTGTGGGCCTACATCACTCTCGGCGGTTTCACTGTCGGCAAGACGGACTCGCAATATAACCAGTTCGTCGGCTATGCCGGCGACGTGATCCAAGACGACGTCATCTATGACGGTCCGTATGAATTGAACCAGCTGACCTATAATTATGACAGCGGCACCGGCTTCACGGGCGTCATCTCGCTCGAAGACAGCAACTCCGGCACCACCACCAGCGCCTACGGAGGCAGCTGGCAGCTTTCGAAGGCCGACCACTACGCTCCGAACGTTGTCGCTGGTCTCGGTTACAAGGCCGGCATGTTCGGTTTCAAGGTCGTCGGCGGCTATGACTCGATCGTCGAGGAAGGCGCCATCAAGGCTCGTGTCGACGCCGACTTCGGTTTCCTCACGGCCTTCTTGATGGGCGGCTGGAACACCGATGGCGACAAGCTCAACCAGTATGCCGGCTCGAACCAGAACGTGTCTGCCTGCACGACCTCCGATGGCGTCGTTCACGGTGCGAAGTGCGGCTGGGGCGACTGGGCCGTCTGGGGCGGCGTCGGCGTTCCGATCAACGACAAGCTGAAGTGGAACGTTCAGCTTGCCTATACCGACTCGAAGATCTTCGAAGCCACGACCAACGTAAAGTTCAACCCGGTCAAGAACCTGCTGGTCGAGCCTGAATTCACCTACGTTCACTATGACCTGCCGAGCGATGATACCTTCTCGGGTATCCTGCGCTTCGAGCGGACTTTCTAAGGTCGGTCGACTTGGCTTGACCTTCATCTAAAGTAGGGCCTGGTATTTGCATCAGGCCCTGTTTGTCTCACTCCGAGACGATTGGAAAACTTAGCTCAGCCAGCATGCTGCCAATCGGCATGAGGCGAGACGGCTTTCAGCTCGAGCGTATCTGAACCACGAGCTTGCCGGGGCGATCGTTCACGATCGCAACCTATACAGCTGACAAAGGGAAGTCGGCTTACTGTCATAAATGTGAAGCTAATGAAGGGATATCTCATCCCTTCTAGCGCTACTTGGTGCCATCAAAGGAAGCCCCATGAAGACGATCATCACTCTTGCAGCAATTGCAACGATGTCTACCAACGCCATGGCCATGTCGGCCTACAATTCGAAATCGATGACCTGCGCAGCTGTGCATGAGAAGATAGCACAGGAAGGGTCGATCGTGCTGAGGTATCCATCTCATCATCCGGGCCTGATGATGTACAATCGAACGGTCTCGAATTCGATGGCATGCCTCGGTCAGGGCGCTATGAGCAGTGCCAGCGTCCCCACGAGTGATGATCCCAACTGCAAGATCAAGACCTGCAGCTTCTCCACCGGCAAGGGGCCGAACAAGAACCACTGAGCTGATGGTAAATGACGGGTCGACCGCTTCGGATCGGAGCGTCGGAATCAAGTCAGCAAGGCGGGCCATGAATTGGATCGTCTTGCCGGCCAATACTTCGATCGGCATGAATCCAATGTCAAGCTTTCATTGACCGCCTATCAGTCGCAAACGCGAGCGCGATACATGTCGCCCCATGCGTTCTGATGCCATACCACATGGCAGCGGGAATAATATGGTGCCGGCGGCAGATAGCCGGGTGCATAGGCAGGGCCTGCATACATAGGCGCCGGATAGGCCGGAGGAATGGTCGCGCCGGCGACCAAAGCACCGCCGATAACCGCTCCTGCGATGCCGGCGGCAACGCTTCGGCCGAAATTGTTATGAGCTTCAGCCTGGGAAGCGGTGGCAATTGTCGTGCCTGCAATTGTCAAGGCGACCAGACCGGTGATGGCAAGTGTGCGCATAGTGGTCCGCATAGCCTTGATCCTTATGTCCAGTAGTTGCGACCCTTCGGTCGCTGAGTACGATCAGACAATAGCTCTTCCAGCATTACCGCCAGGCATCCATCCGGTTAAACCTTGGTAAGGTGGTGGGGAACGATCCACGCAGGCCGGTTTGCCGGCCCATCGCAAATGGGGTGGTGTGGGCACCGTTGAAGGACACGGGGTGTTCCGGACCTTCTCAAACGGCGATCGCACGTCATCGCGGAATTAATTCGCAAAGGTCAGATCAGCGCGGATCAGTGCCATACCAAGTGTTCGGTCATCCGCCGTTCCCATCAAAATCGCTGGTGACGTGGCATCTGGAATGCTGATTTTTATCTCCTGATAAGCCATTTCTGTGCTTAGCGGCACGGACAACTCGTTGCCATCCTGTTTCGTCACCGACATCGCCTTCTTCCAATCGCCGCTCTTGGTCTGGCTTTCGAGTTCAATCATGACGGGTCGCTGGGGGCTTGCTCCGAAAATGCTGAAATGGAGTGTCGTAAGACATTTCCTGACATCACAAGCGTCTGGAACAGGAAGCGCCAGCTTAGCGACGGACTGGGACCAAACGTGATCCGCTTCTGGCGTGTTCCATCCCTCGCTCAGGATGAATCCGATATCTGGCAATGCTGTCCCGAACTCGATTGGAAAGGGAGTGTGTGAGAGGATGGTTTTCAATAGGAGATCGTGACCGCTCTCTCTTTGGTATTCAGGTCGCAGCCTGATTGTCGCAAACAGATCGTCGTCGCTCACAGATAGATAGGGCGATGCCTCGATCTTTTGGATTGTCGAATGAAGGGCGGCCTTTCGTTGGTCTGGGCAATAAAAATCAGGAATATCGCTCCATTCTTCCTTCAAACTCTCTGTAAGCTTGGCCTTCGTTTGATCGAGGCAGGGCCAGAGGTGCGCAGACCACAGCGTATGGAAATACGGAACGATCACGGCATCCGTCTTTTGCAGTGCAAGCAATCGCACGATATGACTGACCTTACTGTCATCGAGCTGCCCACCCAAAGCCTGCATATCCGAAGGCCACTGGGTTTGCGCATCAGCAAGGTTCTTGTCTCCCCCTATATTGAAGGCTCGAAACCCTATCTTCGGCGCGAGATAGTTTACGATAAAATCATTTTGCCAGGGGACGAAGGCAACCGTTTCGTTCTGCTTGACAGTCTGACGCAGTTTCTCGACCAAGTCCGTATCGATCTGAAGAAACTGCATCCTGTTGTCGGCGAGCGAGCGAAATCTCTCGGGAAGATTCGGAATATTAAGAAGCGCGATTAAAGTAAGCGCTACGGCCGGCAGCTTATATCTCCTGTCAGAGCTTCCTGACCAGATGACGATCACCATCCATAGTGCGAATATCCCGAGAGCAGACCATCGATAGGATGCTCGCATCGATTTGAAGCCGGGCAGCGTTTCGGAGATCCATGCATTCCCCGTTGGCGCTATAGCAAGCTGAGCTGGCATCAGCGCGCTTTGTTGGCCCGGGTGCGCGGTCCGAATTTCTTCAGGCTTAACGGAGTCGATTTTCAACGATGGTCCCAGGGCCATGTAGAAGGCGATCAGCGCCACGATCAGGAAACACATCGAGAGATTGCAGCGTTTCCCGGCCTGCCACCAGGCCCATAACGCAACTGCAATCGTGGGGAGTGCAAAGGTTGTCCTCCAGACGGAGGCGTCGCCAAAGTATAGCGCATCCGACCTTGCTGCGCTTAGGCCGGACTTGTCGAGGAGCCAATACATTCCTTTTGTTGGAACAAGGGCAAAAGATAAATCAAGCCCCCAGCCGCGAAAGAAATCTATCGGACTCTGTTCGTAAGTATATCTGCCGATATAGGCTGCAAACGCTATGTACGCGAGGAAAAAACTGGCGATGTGAACAGGCAACGCTTTCGTCCACAGATCCTGGCGTTTTGCGCCCTCCGATAATAGGGAGTAACCAAGGAGAATACTCGAGCCGACGGCAAACATCACAAAGGTGTAGCCATCCATGAAAATCGAAATGAGAGCAGCCAGAACGTAAAGGGATGCCGCCGAGACTCGGTTGACGGCCATTTCCAGCCGGAACAGGCGCAATGCTGCGAGAAAGTAAAAGGGCAGGAGGCCAATTCCCAATGAAAGCATTGAATAGTTTGCATGTGCCCAGACAATGGGCATGCCCATCCACGCTGCCGCGCCGAGGATTGAGAGAGAGCGAACTGTCCCTAAAGACCGACAAATGAGATAGGCGGAGCAAAACGCAATCATGAGCCAAAGCGCAAATACGCCGGCATAGGCGTCAGCGGGATGTAATCCCAACCGGATCAGCCAACCCATGGGGAGTGCGCCGGAAAGGCCGAAGGCGATCGCCGCGGGCAGGGGAATTCCAAAATCGTGGGCGCGGATGTCCAGCAACCCGCCATTGGCAAAAGATTGGGCAAACCCGGAGGCCCATATGGCCTGTCCCAATGTCGGCGTCATGAGGAATGGCACTGCGCCGTGAAGCAGGAGCACCCAGGCGCCAGCCAAGACTGCAAAGATTACTTCCTGCGCGGTCCAGTCTGCATCCCGCAATATGGTCTGCTCACTAATTTCCATTCAAATTATCTCTGAAGCTTGATGCACATGAAGACGATAGCAACCGCTGCATCCCCAGCTAGCGTCACGATACGGTATCCCAGTGCTACCGCGGTTGCGTCACTGACGGATAAGCCTAGCGTTGAAAGCCCGCCAATGAGGAGCGCCTCGCGTACGCCAAGTCCTCCGGGAGCGCCGGGAACGACAAAGCCGACGAGCCAGGCGGTTGTTCCTATGCCAATGAGTTCGGTTATCCCAACGTCGCTAATGATGCTCTTGCAAAGCGCAGTCAGCAGCAAGCCGGTTCCGAGGAAGAACAACACATAGATGACAAACGCTATGGCGAGCGCCGAAAGCATTCGATAGCTAATTTTTGCGGTTCTTAAACGAGCCGTGAGAACAATGCCGATTACCAGAGCTGCAATACCGACAGCTGCTATCATGGTATCCACTAGCTGCGAATTGTATCCATACAGGCTCAGGGCGCGCACCAAAGTCGATTTGGCGAAAGCGACGGCGAGGACGGACGCAGCGGATACGATCGTTAGCAGTTCTCCAATTTGGGCAAAGGCCAGCGCCTTGTTTGAAACCCCTGCCTTCTTCGCGAAGCCATAACGGCCAACCATGTGAAGCACGTTGCTTGGAAGGTATTTGTAGATCTGGGTTCGCCCGCAAATGACAAGCGCCTGCATCGTGCCTAGCGAGGGGCCATCAGCCGCTGTCAGCAGGCGATGCCATGCCAGACCGACAAGTTGGAGAAGGACGGCATAGGCCAAAACGGAGCCGAAAACGGTCGAGACGAACAGCCCTGACGACAAGCTGTGGCGTATCCCATCGAAGGAACGATAGACGGTCGCACCCACGACGAGGATCGCAATCAAACTCAGCAGTGTGCCTGCGATGCGGGCATAAAATTTCATCTGCCCAGCCCCGGCAACGCCACGGCTTCGCACCACCTCACGCACGACGGCAAAGAACCATTGTCCAAGGGAGCGGCTTACGGATTTCGACGATCGAAAACTTCGTCCGCAGAAGATCGAGAAACGCGGCGCTCGACCAATGCTGGATATGACCGGGGGTATTGCCCATATTCCGAATATATTTCCCACGTGCCATGTTCAGGGCGCGCCAAAGCGGTTCTCGCGGCACACTCACGAGCAGATAAGGGTTGGCCAGAGATTGTAAAACAGCCAGCGCGCGTTCCGTTTGTGGAACATGCTCCAACACCTCACAGCAAATGACCAGTTCGGCGCTTGCTTCTGCTGCCGTCAAATCAAACAGCGACCGGGTTTGGAATCTGTGCGTTATATCGCGTGCTTCGCATTGACCGTTGGCTTCGGCGACGCTGCTCTCTTCCAAATCACTTCCGCGCACATTCCAGCCGCGATCATGCAAGCGCATCGAAAGATTGCCTTCGCCGCAGCCCACCTCATATGCGTCGCGAGTGCTTGCCTTGTCAGCAAGCTCATCGAAGCTGCTCAGGAAGCCATTCATCAAATAACGTGCGATCGGGTTTCGCGTATTATACTTGTCGTAATAATTTCCCGCGACGTTATCATAGGTTGGAAGGGCCTCGGCCATTGTCTTTATTCCGCTTATTTTGCTAGTCCCCGCTTGAGCTTGGTAAGACCAGATTGAATGGGTTGTCGTTCAGTTCCGAGCTGTTGCTGCAGCTGCTTGATCTTGATCTCTTCAAGCAGTCGCCTGTTAACCGCGATAAGTTCAGCCAAAACTCCGCTCACGGCGATGATGCCAGCAAGTGCGATCAACGCGCTTGAAAGGACCAGAGACTGTATGTTGCCGCTACCTTCTCCAATCATATATTTATAGAGAAAGCGCAGGATCATCAAAATACCGGGTATGGCGAGGATGGCCGCGATTGTCGTGAAGAAGCGTAAGGGGCTATAAACAATGAATATTCTGGCGATCGTGATGAGCGAATGCCGGACATAGCTCGGAATGCTTTTGACGAGCCTTGACGGCCGTAAATCGCCATTCACTCTGATCGGTACGGAGGTGATCGGGATATTCCTGCGTCCCGCCTGGATGATCGTTTCCAGAGTGTAGGTATATCGGTTGAATACGTTCAGCTGCACCGCCGCATCGCGATGGATGGCGCGAAACCCGCTGGGGGCGTCTGCAACTGTGGTATCGCTTGCCAGTTTCACCGTCCAGCTGCCGAATCTCTGGAGAATTTTCTTCAAAGGCGAAAAGTGCTCGATTTCACTGATCGGCCTGGCACCAACCACAATCAGTGCGCGTTTTTCCAAGATCGGGCGAACCAAATCGGGAATGCAGGATGCGTCGTATTGATTGTCGGCATCGGTGTTTACAATCACATCGGCCCCAAGCTTCAGCGCCGTTTCGATACCCGTCATGAAGGCTCGGGCGAGGCCCTGATTGTGTGTCAGGGAAATGATGTGATCCACGCCGTTCTCCGCTGCCACCTTGGCGGTGTCGTCAACGGACCCATCGTCGATAACCAGCCATTCGACCGTGTCGAAACCCTCAACTTGTCGCGGAAGATCGGCAAGCGTAATCGGCAGGGTCTTTTGCTCGTTTAGGCAAGGAATCTGAATGATGAGTTTTGACAATTCGGCACTCTTGGAAAATTCGCGGAGGAAAAGCATGCATACTGAGCAGCACTCCGGGTGATCATACCAATTAGCGTGGTATGAACATCCCTGCAATGCCATTAATAAAGACGTTACGCAGATGTCCTCTGTTTTATTTGATAAAGTTGAGTGACCATTAGGTTAGCATGTATTTTGCTGAGCGCACAGGCATTAAAGGACTATCTGCTGTCAGCAACTCATTCTGCCGAGTCGAGGCATGGGACAGTTAATACCAAAGGATGCGAAGGTGCCGTCGCGGCTCTGTTGAATAGAACGCGCGTTGTTGGCTGGTTGCCAAATGGGGCTAGATCATCTCAGGCGATGAATGTTTAGGGTCGCTTCCAGCGCTTACATGAAGCCCAGCTGTTTTGGCGGAACGTCGTTGAGATTTATGGCGCGCCGCGCCGGGTGAAGACGAGAACTATGTCTACTCTATAACCCTCTAATACCGCCCTTTGAGTTGGATTGCCTACGTTTTCAGGCCGCCGTAGATCGCAGGCTATCTGCTCGCCCGCCATTCGGACGAGCCGCGTTGCAATAGCGCGCTTCGAGATCACGTCTGCAAAGCTCGATATGCAGCCTACACGCTTTCGAAGCGCCTAACCGGAAACGTTCGTGGCGCTTTGTTCGACGCGCAGACGGAGGCATATCAGGAAAGCCAGAGGTGCCAGATCGAAATTGATCCCGGTTCGAGCCTCTCGGATGAATGGGAAGAATAAAGAAAGCTGCGACCATGCTTGGAATGCGCCAGGTCGAAACCTCCCGAGCCTGTCGCCATTGGCAGTCCTTCGACGAAATAGCCGGGAGGACTTTGTGAAACGGCGTTGGAAAGAAAGGGCGTCAGTTTGGTGCCGATCGATGAGCCATCCCTGACATAGGCGATCATGAACGCTTCACGATTGCCCCAGGCATATTCGCCCTCCACGAAACGCCGTATGCCATTATCGCAATACAGCGCCTCCGTCTTCGATGCGGCAGCGTCGATGATCTTGGCCTCCGTGATGAGGGGGAAGCTGCGGTTACGATTGGATAGGTAGATCGAAAGATCGGGACGCTTTTCCAGATGCGATCCGTCGAAGCTCAGGCTCTCCTTTCCCCGTGCAACGCAAAGAACGAGCTGACCCCAGAGCGGTTCGTGCTCTATCATCGCGTTGAGGCGTGCTTCCAGCAGGGCCGTCACTTCGGACTCTGTGCCCGAGGCGACAGTTGCAGGCGCTTGCGCGCGAATGTCGCCGAAAGCTTGAAGAAGGCTTTCCGCAATAATGTCGAGATGAACGGTCGGCACCTCGGGCAACGGTAACTGAAGCCCCCGCGTCAGTTCGGTAATCTGATCGGGACGTGGATGAATCGACACTGCTCTCATGCCCGTACCTGACCCTTAAGTAGGTCAAGGTGCGACCAGACGATGCGCTGGGCGAGCAGCCGCGCTTGCGTTTCGCTCCAGTAGCGCTTCTGTGCCAGTCGACCGATGAGCAGACCTTCATCTCCATCGCGAAGCACGACTTCCGATGCGGCTGCCTCGTCGGCAACTCGCAGCAACCCTTCCCAATCACGCGCACCGACAGATGCACCGCGATCCCCCTGCGTTGTGCGCACATCGATACCATACCAAGGAGCGATGGTTGGCTGGCGAAGAGGACGAACCACGATTTTGGTGTCGAAACGAGCGCACCAATGGGCAAGCTCACCTTCTAAAACTTCGCAAAAGCGGAGCTGCTCCGCTTCCGTCGGGTTTGCCTGGGCCTCCCGCTTGCTGTGTGCGAACGGCAGGTTGAACTCCAATGTATCCGAAATGACCTGAAGATCGCGTGGGCCGAGGCCGTACAGTTCGGCGACCCATTTATCCACGACGGCCCAAGTATTTTCACCACGCTGCAAGCCATCAAAGAGCGCCAGCAGTTCGTCCTTCTGTGAGCGGGCGAGTGTCCTGAAGTCCGGCAAGGGGATACGATCCAGCGTCGCCTTCTCGATGACCTCTCGCTCGACCCCGAATCGACCGCTGGTTACGAGAGCGATCCAGACAGCCAATTCGCTGCCCAGAACGAGTGCTAGATAACGAACGAGGAGATGAGCTTCAGGAAAGTCGGTTGCGCTGTATCCATAGAAACTCTGATTAAAGACCACGTCCTTCTCGGAGATGGCCACGCCAATGCGCCCGGTGAGCACCGGGGGCGCCTCATGAACCACGACAAGCGGCCCTGAATAGATGTCCTTCGAACGCAAACGATGGACGCGATCCTGAGTGAAGGCGGACAGTCGCCCATGATTGATTTCGATATTGCTGAACGTAGCGGCCGTGATTTCAGGCAATCCGTATAGAGCACGCGCATCTTCTCCTGGTCGACCGTCACCCTGCCGCCGAACCGTACTGCTGGCTCGCAACTTTTGGTATCCGTTTCCGCTTCCCTTCAGCTGCCCGCCCGGAGACATTCCGATCGCTTCGCGCCAGAATGCTTCCAGGGTTGGATGCCCTTGACTGCGCAAACGTTCGACGATCCCGAAGTCTGCCTTCGATCCACGAAATAGTATTTTGAGTATTTCGGGCGTTTGCGAAAGTTGTTTTGAGGCAATCACTTCGGCATTCAGTGCATCTACCCGCATCGTGCCGGAGTCGTTCAGTGACGATTCTACCTTTGGGCTGATAAGTCGAAACCCGGCACCGGGGCCGGGTCTCCTGTTAGTAGCCAGCAGGATGCAGAACGGCGCGGAAATCTCAGGCCAAACCTTCGTCTGGCGTAAATCGACGCCGTTGATGACAGAGGTGACATCGAGCGCCTCGAACATGGCCTGACGCGCCTCGGCCATTCCATCACCTTGCAAGAACAGCAGTCTGGCATGAAGGGCAAAGGCAATTTGCCCCCCAGGCTTGGCCCACTCCATAGCGCGCCAGACGAAGGGCAGGTCGAGCCCTTCGTTCGGCAGAGGCGGCGATGCGATCGATACCTTCCTGTCGGCGGCGATACGGGATACTGTCGCGCGAACGAGGCTCCAGTTGGGCAGTCCAGTGCCGCTTGCCCAAGGAGGATTCCCGATCACCAGGTCGTAGCGACCGATATGTTCGTCCCCGACGAGCGGCCCTAGGCTCCCCAGCTCGTTGCCCTCGGTTTCGATATCGGCCCTGATGCGATGCAGCACCTTGCCGCGCAGATCCTTGAACCGCAATTTGTCGACTGGGCGCGGATTTGGGTCCAGTTCGATCGACATGAGGTACAGCCCCAACGCCGCGAAGCGGAGTGCCGCTTCGTTGATGTCGAAACCTACGATCTGATTGTAGAGAAGCGATCTCAATACGCCCGTATCGGGGCGCTTGCCCTCCAAACGCCAACTCTCCGCTACCAACTCGCGAAAGGCCGTCAAGAGGAAGACCCCGGCACCGGCCGCCGGGTCGAGAACCCTCGCTTTATGACACGCGTCTTGCCGCTCCAGCGCCCGGAAGGACGCGCGCACCATCAGGTCCGCAATCGGTCGTGGAGTGTAATAACCGCCCTCGCGCCGTTGCCGCGCTGGCGCATGACTGCGCAGATAAAGCTCGTATGCCTGACTTAAAACGCCAACAGGAATATGAGCGAAGTCGAGGTGATCCCACTTTTCTTCCCAACCAAGGAATAGCTGACTATCGGGCGCGCGGCGAAGTACATCACCAAGAGTGTGATAAGCATGATCCGGTAACAGTGCGAAGATGCTGTCCGATACCGGCAGAAGATCGCCATTGAAGGTCGCATCAAGCCAGGCGGAGGTTTTTGCCGCGACCTCTCGATTGTCGAAAAGGCTCGCACCACCATCTGCGCCGGACAACGCTGATGGCAGCAGGCTCCGATCTGCGAGAAACCGCGTGAAGAGGGCGCGCCCGACGAGCGAGATTGCATCCTCATCCGCCACATCGTCGATCGCAATCAGCTTGGTGATCGACCCAGTAAGCAGATTCAAAACGACATTGGAAATCCAGTTGCGCTGGCTGATTGCGGCTTGGGGGCGGATATTTGCCAAGCGCGCCAACGCCGCGACCTTGTTGTCGCTGCCATCGCTCCAATCGACACGAGCCTGTCCCGGCGATTTACTGTCGAGCGCAATACGATAAACGTCCAGTCGGCCTGGCCCGACGACCGCCAGATACGGGGCGTCACCTCGCATGGCGAGCAGTCGCCTTATCTTATGAAGATGGCCCTCATTTTGAAGAGTATCGATGTCAATGAGAACGAGCAGCGGCGCGCCTTGCCATTCGTAAATGGCACTAACGCTTCCCAGCAAATCTCTTCCAGCGCGGCGCGCCGTCAGGAGTGTCGCGTATGGCAGAAGGTCAGGGCCGTCGCCGTCCAGCAGACGAAGCCCTGCGGGATCGCCGCCAAAATCTGAAATGATGGTCGCTAGATCAACCATTGAACGGCCTCGCGTGGCACAAAGAGACACGCGCTGTCATGTCGCAGGTGGTCTTCATATGTCGAGGTCCAAATTGGTTTGGCGATCTCCGCCGAAACGCCCTCGACGAGCTCCCCCGCGCGGTTTTTTGGGCGCCAGTTCGACTTTTGACATGACGCTCCGATAGTCGCCACCCATCTGGTTGAGGCCAGCGACGAGAACGGCAATAAGCGCCAAGTGCGTAGGAAGTTCACCAGTGCGCGCATAATTTGAGAGCGAATTAGGGTTCATGCCGATAAGTTCCGCGAACGCCCGGACACTCAACCCAGCCTTTCCGAGCTCTTCTAGGAAATCCGCATAGAGCATCCCGAGCGTACCACTACATAGATTAATGTATGATGCCACATAATTTTATGTGGGTAAAGCGGCTTGCCGGCATTGTGGACAGAAAACGGACAGGAAGGCGGCGATCGGGCTGCACGGTTTTCAGGTTTTGCGTCTTTGCACATCCTGATCCATTCCTCGTACCCGGCTCCCGCTTTCGCTCGCGCCGGGCCTATCGCTTGGGCGCGCTAGGGATCGCTGACGCTCGGCCGGGACGATCTCCACGTCGTTCCTCCGTTCCGTACAGGCCGGGTAAACGGATTGCGGGCATGAAGAAGCAGGCGATGGCGGAAACCGCAGAGAAGCCTCTGGCCGAAAGTGGCTGGCTGCCTTCTGTGCTGCGCACCACACGGCCCGTTGGACTCGATGCCACACCAGCGGCAGACGCCTACATGCAAGTCGCCGAGTGAGGACCGGTCCGGGATCGCGTGAGCGGTCCCGGCCTTCCTGCCATACGTCACCCCAAAAATCGGTCGCGCGGGGATCGACCCCGCGCGACCGATCTGATGGCCGTCGCATTGGTCGCCGGTCTTTCTGTCTTGGCCTATACGCTCGCGGTCTACGCGCTGCCCTTCATGCTCGGCGTCGAGGCAACGAAATGGGCCTATGCCTCTGGCCTGATCGGCGTTGTCGCTGGCCTGTCGGCACTGTTGCGGCTGGCGGGAGATTCGCAATCAGCGTCATGATCGGGGCCGCGGATCAGATCAAAGATGGCGAACTTTCAGCGTCCCATCCCACTTGGTGTTCAGATACTCGCAGACGAGCCGCCGATGGCAATGATGCGGCTTGTCCTCCGAGCACAGCAGGCATCCACCCTGAAACATATTCGGTTTCAGTCTGCTCTCGATCTTGCGCTGTTCCATCAAGCGCATGAACGAGCCTTCGTAAATATTCCAATCACCCTTGTCGCGCTTGAAGGCTTTCAGAATGTCATCTGTCGGTGCGAGTAGAGGCAGGTGAACATAGTCCGCGCCGCAAATCTCTTTCAGAAAATAAGCCAGATCGTCGGCTTTGGCGAAGCCCGCCAATTGTGACGTATTATGCAGGCGGACGTCGATCACCTTCTTGACGCCCGCATTCTTCAGCCTGTCGAAAAACTTGGACGCGGTGGTTTTGGTGAACCCAATCGTCGTTAAATCAATGCCTCTCAAATCATTTACTCCGCAGCCGCCGATTTGCGAGCGGTGTCTTGTCTCTCTGAAAACGCGACCTTCATAGCCCGATCTCGATACGCTGCGGCAAGCCGCTTTGCGGGCGGATCGAAAAGATCGACATCGCTCTTCCCCGACATTTCCATAAGCTGCGCTTCGATCTGCCGATGATCAACGATCTCGCCGCCGCTCACAATGTGGCGGACGGCAACACCACGCTGATGAAGCGCGCGGCTCACGAGAAGGCAACGATGGCAATCGAGCGGATCATGCTCTGAACACATCATGGCGATGCGGTATTTCTTCGCACCCTCGATGACGCGATCCAGACCGCGCGCAAACGCCTCCGTCTCGGCCATCTTTTCGTAGTCGGCGACGCCGTCGCAAAAGAACCGCTTTTCCTTCGGACGACCACCCAACTCCTCACCGAGAAAGACATAGGCTACCTGGTCCTGTCGCAATTCGTCGCGCAGGGTATCCCGGTTAAAGTGAGGGAAATGCCGCGAATATGGCGAGGTTCTCACATCCGCGATCGCTGTCACCGACGCCTGCCGCAGAAGGTCGATAAACCGCTCGTAGGGCAGCGTCGAATGCCCGATCGTCAGAACCTCAACAGTCGTATCCGCCAACTTCGGCCTCCCACACGTTACGACCGTTCGTCCGACACGATCTCCATTTCATTGCATTCCCGCATTCTACCAAGGCATGCGCCGTGCGACCAGCATTCTTCGTAGGGCCCATGCATTTTCCAAGATATCCGGTCCGGCGAACGCTCCAGCCATCAATCACAGGAAATACAGTCCATTGACCTGCGCGTAGCAGGAATTTGGCATCGCCTCGAAAGGGCGACATAGCCCAAGACGAACATGAATACGCTGGCTCGCCTGTGCATCGGCTTGCAGCGCGGCAACTCCATCAGCAAGAAAACGAGTCTTCGCAGCGTCGGCTGGTACTGAGAGATCATATTCGACGCCATCTTGATCGATGAGCGCACGAAGCTGCCGTTTGCCCGGTGCCGGGTTGTCCTCGTAGAACGAGATCGCCTCCGGTTCGAGATCGATGGCGTCGAGTGAACATACTTGCGAACCGGCGGTCACATGCGCCTTTCCGGAGTGGACTCTGTGAAGCTGCCCGCCAAAGGCATCGTCCATTGACGCGGACACGCCCGGCGCAACCGCTTGGACAAGCTGGGCGGGTGTCATCTGCCCAAGCACTGCCGAGTTGCCCACGATCACAAGGCGATCTTCCGTTGCGTGTGGGAATGGAAAATGTGCTGGCGGCGCGGAGGCGTCGAAGCGCACGATATTGCCAGCCGCGAAGAATTTGCCGGGGCCAGCATATTTCTCTTCCCAGAAACGAGATGCTTCCGCAGCGGCGTTCGCGGTGGGCGGCTCCGGCCGTATCATTCCGCCATTTTGCAGATCCCAGCCCGCGACACAAAACAAAGAACCATATCGTGTGACATCGGTTATTATCAGATTATATGTTGGCACCGTTTTCTATCCCCCACCCGTTCTCAATAATCTGTGGTTGAAGGAAAGTTTTTGCAAGTAGAGAAGGTATAGTGGCGGCGTTCCCTTCGGGCCGCGCTCTTAGCTGCGCTGGAACCACGCCAGAGGCGCGTTTCCAGCATTCGGCTTCGATCGCTAACGCAAGAACGGCGGCAGACCCTTCGCGAGATCAGGCCCCGCTTTCATACCGGGCATGATGGCGGATCGAACGGGATTCGAACTCTTTCGCCGTCGTTTCTACGCTTTCCTGTTCAAATACGACAAGCCCTTCGACGGCGGAGCAGAGGACAGTCAGACAGCTTCGACGCGTCGGCATTTTTACGTCACATGCAGCCGCGCAGAAAGATCCCTAGCCTTGGTGGCTTACTCTGAAAACCCCGAGCGCGTCAAAAAACAGCTCCTGGCGAATGGCGGGTTCAAGCCAGAGGAGATATTTCTTGGCCCACCGTAATCCCTTCAGATTACACCAAAGGCCGGCTGATCATGACGGCCCGGTTCACACCCCAAATTACACCACGTTGACGGACGCTATTCGTGACTTCTGCGCGGGGAAGGAATGAGCAGAAAGCGATTCGAACTTCTCACTGCCGATTGCCGCCGTTTCTACGTTTCTTCACTGCAGACCATTTTTCGGGCGTCTTTTGTGCGGGCAATCGGCGGTGTTCGGCGTTCTTAAATAGGCCAGAGTTGGAAAAATTTGGCGCACCCGACAGGATTCGAACCTGTGACCTTTGGAATCGGAATCCAACACTCTATCCAGCTGAGCTACGGGTGCATGCCGTGGCGGTTTTGAATCGCCTGTCCGATGGCTGGTTCTTAGCCTAGGAAGCGCTTGGCTTCAATGCGGAAAATTCAGGAAAGCGTGAGATCGGACGTTTTGGTGGGGAAGGCCGCGGGCTTTTGGCGCGCGGCCTTGTCGTCATCGGCGGTTTCGGCTCATTCCTTCATGGCGCCGGGGCCGGGGGTGGCCTTTGGCGGCACCTTGCCGAGGATGATCATGCCGAGGACTTCGTCCTTGGTGACGTCTTCGGTGCGGGCGTGGCCGACGACCTGGCCGTTCTTCATGACCGAGACGCGGTCGGCGAGGTCGAAGACGTCGTGGATGTCGTGGCTGATGAGGAAGATGCCGATGCCTTCCTTCTTCAGCTGCTTGATCAGCTCACCGACCTGCGCCGTCTCCTGGGGGCCGAGTGCCGCCGTCGGCTCGTCCATGATCAGGATGCGGGCATCGAAGAGGATGGCGCGGGCGATCGCGACCGACTGGCGCTGGCCGCCGGAGAGTGCCTTCACCGGCTCCTTGAAGCGCTTGAAGTTGGGGTTGAGGCGTCCCATCACTTCGCGTGCCTTGGCCTCCATCGCGACGTCGTCGAGCGTGCCCCAGCGGGTCTGCAGCTCGCGGCCGAGATAGAGGTTGGCGGCGGCGTCGACATTGTCGGCGACGGCGAGCGTCTGGTAGATCGTCTCGATGCCGTATTTCTTGGCGTCGCGCGGGCTGCGGATATCGGCGGGTTCACCGTTGATCAGGATATCGCCGCTGTCGCGCTTGTAGGCGCCGGAGAGGATCTTGATCAGCGTCGACTTGCCGGCGCCGTTATGGCCGAGGAGTGCCACGACTTCGCCGGGGTAAAGGTCCACCGAGGCGTTGTCGACCGCGTGGATGCCGCCGAAGGAGATGGAAATGTTCTTCATTTCCACAAGCGGAGTGGTTTGATCCGTCATGGTTCAGAATTCCTTTTACTTGGCGCGCGAGCGATAGACGATGTCGAGCCAGACGGCGATGACGAGCACGACGCCGACGACGACGTTCTGGATCGGCGTGTCGACATTGGCGAGACCCATGCCCGATTGCAGCGATTGCATGACCAATGCGCCGAGCATGGCGCCGGCGATGGTGCCGCTGCCGCCGGCCAGCGACGTGCCGCCGATGACGGCTGCAGCGATGGTGAAGAGTTCGTAGGTCGTGCCCTGCGAATTGGCGGCGGCATTCAAGCGGGCCGTGGAGATAGCTGCAGCGACGGCTGCAAGCAAGCCCATCAGCGCGAAGATGCGCACCGTCACCCAGCGGGTCTTGATGCCTGCGAGTTCCGCTGCTTCCGGATTGCCGCCGATCGCGAAGACATAGCGGCCGAAGCGCAGGCGGGTGGCGATGAAGGTCATGATGATGCCGATGCCAACGGCGATCAGCACGGGTACCGCGATGCCGTAGGGGATATCGAGCCCGGTTTCCGGCCAGGGGATATTGTGTTCTGTCGCATATTTCTTGGCGATGCCGACCGGCCAGTAATAGATGTTGAAGACGTAGATAGTGACGAGGACGAGGGCGGAGCCGAGGATGGCGAGGAAATATTCGGCCCAGAGCGGCCGGCGCGGGAAGTTGAAGCGCTTGCGCTGATGGCGTCCGCCGATAATGCCGAGAACGATGAACACGCAGGCGAGCGCGCCGAGTATCCAGCTCCACGTTGCGCCGATCGAGCCTTCGGCGCCGCCGCCCATGATGCGGAATGTGGCATCGAGCGGCGCAACAGTCTGGCCGCTGGTGACGTACCAGGCAAGGCCGCGCCAGGCGAGAAGGCCGCCGAGCGTGACGATGAAGGAGGGGACATTCAGGAAAGCGATGATGACGCCCTGGAAGGTGCCGATCAGCGTGCCGACGACGAGGCCGCAGATCAACGTGATGACCCAGGTCCAGGAGCTGTCGAAGCCGAGATAGGTGGGAAGGTACTTCGCCTGGATGACACCCATGATCATGGCGACGAAGCCGAGCAGGGAGCCGACGGAAAGGTCGATGTTGCGGGTGACGATGACGAGCACCATGCCGGTCGCCAGCACCGCGATCTCGCAGGTCTGGACGGAAAGGTTCCAGAGGTTTCTGGGGGTCAGAAAGAGGCCGCCCGTATAGACGTCGAAGCCGATCCAGATGATCAGCAGCGCGCCGATCATGCCAAGCAGGCGCGTATCGATTTCGGTCGCGCGCAGGAAGCGCGTAAACGCACCTTCCTCTGCCTTGCGCGGACCGCTCGATGTTGTGGAATGTGTCATGTCGGCCATCGCTTTGCCGTTCTCCCACTTGTTGGGCGCAGGCCCGCGAATGCTCTTTCTTGATCGCTGGGCAGTATCCGCGCTGGTCACAATAGACGTCATCGCTCGCCCATCCGGTTTTCCCGGTTCCACGACCGCCGTCCGGCGGGTCGATCGGATATGCGATGACGCAACACATGCGGGAGGCCTTCATTCCCATTCTGGGTTTGGTTGCGGGCCTCTCATCCGCATTCGACGCCGCAACGGAGAGCCCCTTGCGGCGTCGGCATTATCTTCGGGTCAACCCGTCAAGCCGGGTGCTTATTTGCAGGCAGCGACGCTGCCGGCCTTGACGCCCTGGCAGGCTTCAGCCTTGGAGATCCAGCCTGCGTCGATGACGACATTCAGGTTGTCCTTGGTGATCGGGATCGGGGTCAGGAAGACCGACTTCATTGCGACATGCTTCGGGCCGCCGTTGAAGGTCTGGACGCCGTCGATCTGGTCCTGGGTCTTGCCGCCGGCAAGAGCAAGGGCGATTTCAGCGGCGCGCTTGCCGAGTTCACGCGAGTCCTTCCAGACCGAAACGGTCTGCGTGCCGAGCGCGATGCGGTTCAGGGCTGCCTTGTCGGCATCCTGGCCAGAAACCGGTACGGAGCCTGCGAGGCCCTGGGCATCGAGGGCAGCAACAGCGCCGCCGGCGGTGCCGTCGTTGGAGGCGACGACCGCATCAACCTTGTTGTTGTTGGCGGTCAGGAACTGCTCCATGTTGCGCTGTGCGTTCTGCGGCAGCCAGCCGTCCGTGTAGGCTTCGCCGACGTTCTTGATCTTGCCGGCGTCGATGGCGGACTTCAGCACTTCGATCTGACCGGAGAAGAGGAAGTCGGCGTTCGGATCAGACGACGAGCCCTTGATGAAGACGTAGTTGCCTTCCGGCTTTGCCTTCAGAACTTCGCGAGCCTGCATGCGGCCCACTTCCTTGTTGTCGAAGGTGATGTAGAAGGCGGCCGGATTTTCGATCAGGCGGTCGTAGCCGACAACCGGAATGCCTTCGTCGGCAGCCTTTTCAACGGCGGGGCCGATGGCGTCGGAATCCTGCGCCAGGATGATGAGGGCATTGGCGCCCTGCGAAATCAGCGACTCGACGTCCGTCAGCTGCTTGGAAGCGGACGACTGGGCGTCGGCGGAAATGTACTTGGCGCCGGCTGCTGCGAGCGCCTTCTTGATGGCTGCTTCATCCGTCTTCCAACGCTCTTCCTGGAAGTTCGACCAGGAAACGCCGACGACGAGATCCTTGGCGAAGGCAGCCGTCTGCATGGTCAAAACGATGGCTGCGCCCGCAGCCAGCTTGATGAAAGCTTTCATGTGATCCTCCCGATTGAATGCGACCGCACGTATCCTGAACTCCCGTCGGCCGCGGCGAAAATGCTGACAAGAAAAGCTTTGGACTTTTTTCTCGACAGTCGAGAAATTTAGTGTCAGAGATTTTTTCAGCTGTCAACACCCGCACTGCCAGGTTTCATCGGTCATCCGAAAAAGCTATTACGGGCTGCGGAGGAGGAGGGTTGAATGAGCAGGGAGTTTGCCAATGCTGGCCAAATCGAGCACCGAATTGGTCCGTCAAAAGAACAGCGCTTTGGTCTTGTCGGCGCTGCGTCGGCATGGCCCGCTCGCCCATACCGAGCTTTCTGATTTCACGAAGCTTTCCTCCGCGACCGTATCGGTCATCACGGCGGATCTGGAGCGGGCGCAGATCATCGAAAAGGCGGAACAACAGGCTGGCAGCGGCCGCGGCCGGCCACGCGTACTGTTTTCGCAGCGGCGCGATTGCGGCTATCTGATCGTCGTCGTCATTTCGTCGGATGCCGTGCAATATTCCCTCGTCGACTATACCGGCCGGCTGATAGACCGCTTTACCGAGGACAGGCAGCAGAACGCCACGGGCGTCGAGCGCTTCGTGGCCGGATTGCGCGATGCCTTGAGCCGCATCGTCACCCGCTCGCAATTGCCGCGCGACAAGGTGCTGATGATCTCGATCAGCAGCAAGGGGCTCGTCGATGCGTCCGAGCCGGTGCTGCGCTGGTCGCCGATCTTCGGGCGTGAGGAAATCGATTTCGCCGCCGTGCTTCGCGACGAATGGTCGGCGCAAATCATTCTCGGCAACGAGACTCTGCTGGTAGCCGCGGCCCTGGGGCGGCAGGAGGAGACCAATAAGCATGGCGATTTCCGCGCGATGGCGGCGCTGTCACTCGGTCACAGCATCGGGCTTGGCATCGTGCGGCGAGACCACGAAGGCAATCACCAAATATCGGCGCCGAATTTCGGGCATATGATGCATGTGCCGGGCGGCGGTCTTTGTCGCTGTGGCGCGCGCGGATGTATCGAGGCCTATGCCGGTTTCTACGCCATGCTGCGCACGGCCTTCGACGTGCCACTTGACACGATCCCCGCGAAGTTCGTGCCAATCGCCGAGCTCGACAAGATCGCCGCGAGTGCACGCCAGGGCGGGCGTCGCAACGTGCTGGCCTTTCGCCAGGCCGGCCTGGCGCTCGGCAATGGCCTTTCGCGTGTCTTGAGCCTGCATGAGCGGATGCCGATCGTCATCACGGGTCCGGGCGTACGCTACTACGATCTGCTGATCGAGGGCATAACGGAAGGTTTGGCGGAATCGCATGTCGTGCGCATGGAGGGCATGCCGGAGCTGCGCGTTATCGTCGACGAGCCGACGCTCGTCTTCGAAGGACATCTGAACCGCGCATTTTCGATCATCGACAATGATATCGTGAAGAGGGGAGCTTCGGTCGTGGAGTTGCGCGATCAGGCGGGTTGAGAGGCGATAAAGGCAGGACGTGGGCATGTGCCCGACCGCTGCTTCGCCAGCTCGATCAATCCGTCAAGCCCAGAGGCTGATCATCCTCACGGACGTGCAGGATGCGATCGATCAGGCCCCATTCCAAAGCCTCCTCCGCCGTCATGAAATGGTCGCGGTCCATGGCACGTTCGAACTCTTCATAGGAACGACCGCAATGCTCGGCATAAAGCCGCGTCATGCGATGCTTCGTTCGTCTCATTTCTTCAGCGTGGATAAAGATGTCCGATGCCTGTCCCTGGAAGCCGCCCAATGGCTGGTGAATATGGATGCTGGCGTTTGGAAGTGCGCTGCGCTCGCCCGGCTGGCCCGACATCAAGAGGAACGAGCCCATGGAACGAGCCGTGCCCATGCACAGCGTATACACCGGCGCACGAATGTAGCGCATGGTGTCGTACATCGCGAGACCGCTGGTCACCACGCCACCGGGGGAGTTGATATAGAGATGGATCGGTCTCTTAGGATTTTCGGCCTCAAGAAACAGCAGTTGCGCGCAGACGAGGGCCGAGACGTCATCGTTCACCTCGCCATTCAGGAAGATGATCCTCTCGCGCAGCAGGCGGGAATAGATGTCGAAGGACCGCTCTCCTCTGCTGGATTGTTCCACGACCATAGGGACGAGTTGCATCGCTTCGCGCATCGGCGACCTCCAATGTTCTTGAAATTGTTGCTAGATCTGGCGCGTCAGGCGGCGCGCATGACGGTCAGGCTGTTGTTGTTTGCCGCAGTCCTCTCGGCTTCGCGAAGCCGCACATCATCAAGTTCATGGATGATCCGCAGGCTCGTGCCGCCGTTTGCATTCGAAGATATTTTGAAAGTCACGGTGCTTTCGAGGAAAGGCGGCGTGTCGTCCCGCAGTCTGTAGCGGACCTCTTCGCCCGGTGTGATCGATATTGCCTCGGGCTCAGCCAAAGCTTCCTTCGGCAGCCAGTTTTCCCGAAGCTCGGGCGTGCTGATTGCACGCCAGACCTTCTGTGGCGGCTCGCTGAATTCATATTGCAGTTCGATGGCGTTTTTCCGCGAGGGGATATTCGGATGGTTCATTGGTCCATATCCTTCAACAAGACCTCGAGAGCTTCGATGCGGGCGGGCCAGTAGGCGCGGTATTTCGCCAACCATTGGGCAATGAGGGTAAGCCCCTCCGGATCGACTTCGTAATTCACGAAACGCCCCTGTCGTTCTTCCCTGACCAGTCCGGCACTCCGCAGGACAGCAAGATGCTGGGACATTGCCGGCTGGCTGATATCAACACCTTCGCGCAGGGCGCTGGCGTTCATGCCGCCTGTCGCCAGCTTCTCGAAGATGGCGCGGCGGGTCGGATCGGCCAAAGCCCGGAATATCTCATTCTCTATCATGAGAACAGATAAGCATAGACTTATGTGATTCGCAAGATGTTTCCGCAGGAGTACCATCGAACTCCGAGGCGAAGCGGGCATAAAAAAGTCCGCCGCGAAGCGATTCGCGGCGGACTTCTTGGGAGAACCGTATTCCCTGCGGGAACCGGGATTGCTTAGTCGATCTTTACCAGGCGGCCTTCCTTGACCGACTGCAGAGCGGCATCCGCCAGCTTCAACGCGGCTAGGCCATCGGTGCCCGACGGCGTGATGGCGCCGCCCTTTTCGACCGCGGCGATGAAGCTTGCGATCTCGTTGGCATAGGCTTCCGTGTAGCGCGTCATGAAGAAATCATGCAGCGGCGGGCGGGTGTAGCCATCGCCATTGGCGACTTCGATGGAGAAGGGGCGCTGGTTTTCGGCTGATACCATGCCCTTCGAGCCGTGGATTTCGATGCGCTGATCGTAGCCATAGGTGGCGCGGCGCGAGTTGGAGATGATCGCCTGCTTGCCGGATGCCGTCTGGAGGATGACGGAAACGCTGTCGTAATCGCCGGCTTCGCCGATCGCCTTGTCGACCAGTACGGCGGCGGTTGCGGTCACGGCCACCGGCTCTTCGCCGAGCAGGAAGCGCGCCATGTCGAAATCATGGATCGTCATGTCGCGGAAGATGCCGCCGGAGCGCTTGATGTAGTCAACCGGCGGGGCACCGGGGTCGCGCGAGGTGATCGTCACCATCTCCACGATGCCGATGCGGCCTTCGTCGATGGCCTTCTTCACCGCCATGAAATGCGGGTCGAAGCGGCGGTTGAAGCCGACCATCAGCTTGCCCTTGGTTTCCTCGACGACCTTGATGCAGGCCTTGACGCGGGCGACGTCGAGATCGACAGGCTTTTCGCAGAAGACGGCCTTGCCGGCACGGGTGAAGCGCTCGATGAGATCGGCATGGGTATCGGTCGGCGTGCAGATGACGACGGCATCGATATCCTTGGCAGCTTCGATCGCCTCGATGGTGCGCACTTCGCAGCCATAGGCGGCCGAGATCGCTTCCGCAGCCGCGGGGAACGCATCCGCGACGGCGACCAGCTTGGCGTTGGCATCACCGCTGACGGCTTTCGCATGCACCTTGCCGATGCGTCCAGCACCGAGCAGACCAAATCTGACAGTCATTTCTACCTCCCTGGATTCGGAATAAATGGACCGAATATAAATTTCTATGGAATTTTCATTCCATTTTCCGGCGACGACGTCAAGCCGCATGGACTTCACAATTCTCAAAATCGCTGTTCGATATCGGCTTAGCCGAAATCCACCTGCGAAACCTTATTTTATCCGGACGGCTTCACAATTTTCCTGATGATGCGCTAAAGACATGTCTTCTTGAACAGGCAAAAGAGACCCATGCAACTGATTGATCCCAGCCATCCGCTCTACAAGCCACTTTGGGTGCGCATCCTCATCGTGGCCGTCTGCTTTGGCTGGGCAGCCGTCGAAACCCTCGGTTCGCAGCCATTCTGGGCGATGCTGTCGGGTGCGCTCGGCGCCTATTCGGCCTGGATGCTGCTCTTGAATTTCAAGCCGCAACCGCCCGAAGCGGCAAGCGAAGCAAACCCACAGGACGATGCCGGCGAAGATGATGAGCCACCATCGGAGGACAAGAAATAATCACCGCCTGAGGCGGCGTATGGCTTCGTCGATCAGTTGGTTGGCGAGCATCATGCGCGTCGTCGCTTGTTCGCGGAAAAGGGCGGCGACGCTGTCTGGATGATTGGCCTTGGCGAAGCTGCGGCGTTTTTCCTGCAGGGCTTCGCGCGTGAGGTCGGCGGTGATTGCGAGCTCGGCAGCGACCTCTTCCCGCGACGTTCGGGCCAGATGTTCTGGCATGACCGGCGGCTGTGGTGCCTGCGGCGCAGGTTCGGGCTCCGGCTCAATTTCAGGCAAAATGATGGGATCGCCAAGGTTATCACGATAGGCTTCGTCGGGCCGTTGCGTCTCGGGCGTCTCGCCACCCAGCACCGTTGCTGCAAAGCTGACATTCAGGCCGCGGATGCGATGCGCGGCCTCTTCCTGTTCTGAAACCTCCTCTTCGCTGTCGAGGCGGTCGAGCACGGATTGAAACAATGATTGCTTGAACAGCATGCGTGATCTCCACGCCAAGCTTCATAGGAGTGGAAGTTGGCGCGGAGCTTATGGCTTGCATTTATGTCGGCGAGAGATGGCGGCTCTCTTCCAGGATCATGTCATGCAGCAGGCGCGCGCTCGGCGGCATGGCGCGTTCGCGGGCTGTAATCAGGCTGTAGGGCCTGACGTCGATATCGAAATCGATCGGCAGGATAGAGGATTCGCCGGCCTGAGACGTTTGTCCGCAGATGAATTGCGCCATGTCGAGCGCGATCGGCGCGATCGCATCGGTCTTGCAGACCACCGCAAGCGTCAGAAGCAGGGACGAGGTATTGACGACATTTTCCGGCAGCGGCACGCCGGCGGCGAGGAAAATATCCTCCACCTTGCGTCGCAGCAATGTTCCTGGCGGCTGGAACACCCAGTCGTAACCGGCCAGATCATGCAGGCCGGCAACACCCTTTTCAAGCAGCGGATGTCCGTTGCGAACCACCAGACAGGCTTTTTCAACGCCGATCTCATGGGCGGTGAACAGGCGCGGATCGAGATCATCCGGGATGCGGCTGATAATGAAGTCGTGACGGGCGGCGAGCAGTTCGCGAGCGAGCACATTGCTGTTCTCGACCTCGATATTGATCTCTATGCCGGGATAGGTGCGCGTCACGCGCTGGATGGCCGGGACGACAAGGCTGATCGCCGGCGCAGTCACCGCTCCCAGAAAGACCGAGCCGCCCTTGCCGGTCCGCAAGGCGCCAAGCTCCCGGCCTGCCTCGCGCAGCTCCAGCAGGATTTTGCGCGCCCGCTTGGCGAGCGCGAGACCGAAAGGGGTCAGCATGACGCCTCTGGCGACCCGCTCGTACAGCGGGCTTTTGACAATCGACTCCATTTCTGAGAGCATGCGTGAAGCCGCAGGTTGTGACATGTTCATGGACTCAGCGGCCGCGGAGATTTGCCCGTGATCCTCGATCGTGACGATCATGCGCAGGTGATTGAGCTTCAAACCGGCTTTCAGCAGTGCATCATCGCGAAAACTGTCGGAATGAATCTCAATGCCATCGCTCACATAATCGTTATATATTTTCTCCATAGCGGCCAAATTTCCCATTCATCGGCAAAAAAGTACTATTTTTTAACATTATACCAAACTTGGTATATGTTTAGCCAGTTATTCTATTTGACAGTTATACGAAATCGTACGAGTTTGCCGATTGTGCGCTGGGTACAGCTCATAAACCGTGAGAGCGTGGAGGAGACCTACTTCGTTTCTCACAATTAGAAGTAAATCATTCCTTCTACGGAACCTGCCGCAGTTTCGGGCGGGCATTTTTTGTCCGCCACATTATCAACAAGGGAGAGAGTAATGAAATCCATTATCTCATTGATGGCCGGCGCTGCGTTCGGCGTCGCTACGCTGGTGGTACCTGCCTTCGCGGCGGACAAGGGCACGGTAGGCATCGCTATGCCGACCAAGGCTTCGGCTCGCTGGATCGATGACGGCAACAACATCGTCAAGCAGCTCCAGGCTGCCGGCTACGGCACCGACCTGCAGTATGGCGACGACGACATCCCGAACCAGCTCTCGCAGATCGAGAACATGGTCACCAAGGGCGACAAGGTCCTCGTCATCGCTTCGATCGACGGCACCACGCTGTCCGACGTTCTTCAGAAGGCTCACGATGCCGGCATCAAGGTCATCGCCTATGACCGCCTGATCCGCAACAGCGGCAACGTCGACTACTACGCCACGTTCGACAACTTCAAGGTTGGCGTTCTTCAGGCTGGCTCGATCGTCGATGCCCTGGGCCTCAAGGATGGCAAGGGTCCGTTCAACATCGAGCTGTTCGGCGGTTCTCCGGACGACAACAACGCCTTCTTCTTCTATGACGGCGCAATGTCGGTCCTGAAGCCTTACATCGACAGCGGCAAGCTGGTCGTAAAGTCCGGCCAGATGGGCATGGACAAGGTCGGTACGCTGCGTTGGGACCCGGCAACGGCCCAGGCTCGTATGGATAACCTGCTGTCGGCCTACTACACCGACTCTCACGTCGATGCCGTTCTGTCTCCGTACGACGGTCTGTCGATCGGCATCCTCTCCTCGCTCAAGGGCGTCGGTTACGGTTCCGGCGGTGTGAAGCTCCCGATCGTTACCGGTCAGGACTCCGAAATTCCGTCGGTCAAGTCGATCATCGCTGGTGAGCAGCACTCCACGATCTTCAAGGACACCCGTGACCTCGCCAAGGTCACCGTCAACATGGTCAACGCCCTGATGGAAGGCAAGACGCCGGAAGTCAACGACACCAAGACCTACGACAACGGCGTCAAGGTTGTTCCGTCCTACCTGCTGACCCCGGTCGCAGTCGACAAGACCAACTACGAGAAGATCCTCGTCGAAGGCGGTTACTACAAGGCTGATCAGCTGAAGTAATCTTCCGACATAGCGGTCAGGGCTCGCCGAAAATGCGAGCCCTGGCTTTGATATTTAAGACGATCGCGCGGTCTGCTATGTTCGGTCGCGGCGTTGGATACGGACAATGGACAATACCATCCTCGAAATGCGGAGCATCACCAAGTCGTTCCCCGGTGTGAACGCCCTGGAAAATGTCAATCTGAAAGTCCGTCAGGGCGAGATTCATGCTTTGGTCGGCGAAAACGGAGCCGGCAAGTCCACTCTCATGAAGGTGCTCTCGGGTGTTTACCCGGCCGGCACCTACGACGGCGACATCTACTATGATGGCGCGGTTCGCCAGTTCAGGACCATCAAGGACTCCGAAGAAATCGGCATCATCATCATCCATCAGGAGCTGGCGCTCGTTCCGCTTCTGTCGATTGCCGAAAATATCTTCCTGGGCAACGAAGTCGTCGCCAATGGCATGATCAATTGGCAGGAAACCTTCACCCGCACCAAGCAACTCCTTGCCAAGGTCGGCCTCAGGGAATCTCCGAATACGCTCGTGACCGACATCGGCGTCGGCAAGCAGCAGCTCGTCGAGATCGCCAAGGCCTTGTCGAAAAGCGTCAAGCTTCTCATTCTCGACGAGCCGACGGCATCGCTCAACGAAAGCGATTCCGATGCTCTCCTCAATCTCCTCATGGAGTTCCGCAACCAGGGCATCACCTCGATCATCATCACGCACAAGCTCAACGAAGTGCGCAAGGTGGCCGATCAGATTACGGTATTGCGCGACGGCATGACGGTGAAGGCGCTGAACTGCCACGAGGAAGAGATCAGCGAAGACATCATCATTCGCAACATGGTCGGCCGCGAGCTCGCTGACCGCTATCCGCCGCGCTCGGTGCCGGTCGGCGAGACGATCTTCGAAGTCAAGAACTGGAATGCGTTCCATCAGCAGCACCGCGATCGTCAGGTTCTGCACAATATCAACGTCAATGTGCGCAAGGGCGAAGTGGTCGGCATTGCCGGCCTGATGGGTGCGGGGCGCACCGAATTCGCGATGAGCGTCTTTGGCAAGTCCTATGGCCACAAGATCAGCGGCGAGGTGTTCGTAGACGGCAAGCAGGTCGATACCAGCACCGTTCGCAAGGCCATCGACGCCGGTCTTGCCTATGTGACGGAAGACCGCAAGCAGCTCGGCCTCGTTCTGACGAACAATATCTTGCACAATACGACGCTTGCCAATCTGATGGGCGTCTCCAAGGCAACGGTCATCGACGACGTACGCGAGCTGCAGGTGGCGACGAACTATCGCGCCAAGCTGCGCATCCGTTCGTCCGGTGTTTTCCAGGAGGCAGGCAACCTATCCGGCGGCAACCAGCAGAAGGTGGTGCTGTCGAAGTGGCTGTTCTCGGATCCGGACGTCCTGATCCTCGACGAACCGACGCGCGGCATCGACGTCGGCGCCAAGTACGAAATCTATTCCATCATCAACCAGCTTGCCGCCGACGGAAAGGGCGTTCTGATGATCTCATCGGAAATGCCTGAGCTTCTCGGTACCTGCGACCGCATCTACGTCATGAACGAAGGTCGAATCGTTGCCGAACTGCCGAAGGCAGAGGCAAGCCAGGAGAGCATCATGCGCGCTATCATGCGCTCAGGGGAGAAACAACAATGAGTTCGGCCAACCCAGCCACAGAAAGCAGCCACGTCGTTTCGATCGGCGATCATATCCGCAACAACATCCGCGAATACGGCATGTTGATCGCGCTCGTTGTCATCATGCTGCTGTTTCAGTATCTCACCAACGGCGTTCTGTTCAGGCCGCAAAACCTGACCAACATCGTGCTGCAGAACTCGTTCATCGTCATCATGGCGCTTGGCATGCTGCTGGTCATCGTGGCCGGCCATATCGACCTGTCGGTCGGTTCGGTGGTCGGCTTCGTTGGCGCGGTTGCAGGCGTATTGGTCGTGCAGATGCATATGAACCTGGCGCTCGCGACGGTCATTTGTCTTCTGATGGGGGCCGCGGTCGGCGCCTGGCACGGATATTTCATCGCCTATCATCGCATTCCATCGTTTATCGTCACGCTTTCCGGCATGCTGGTCTTCCGCGGCCTGACCTATGCCATCATCAACACGACGGGCAACGGCAGCAGTATCGGCCCGTTCCCGCCGGCGTTCCAGATCGTCGCGACCGGCTTCCTTCCCGATTTCATGGACATGGGCGGCATTCATTCGACATCGATCTTCCTGACCATTGCCATCCCGATTGTGATGTTCCTCCTCGCGTGGCGCGGTCGCAGCGTGAACGAGAAACATGGCATCGATGTCGAGCCTTTCAGCTTCTTTATCGGCCAGAATCTTGTAATCGCCGCCGCGACAATTTTCATCGGCTACCAGATCTCTTCCTACAGAGGACTGCCGAACGTTCTTGTTCTCATGCTGCTGCTGATCGCCCTCTACGGTTTCGCCACGCAGCGCACGACGATCGGCCGCCGCATCTATGCCATGGGTGGCAATGAAAAGGCGACGAAGCTTTCGGGTATCGATACCCGAAAGCTGACCTTCTACACCTTCATCAACATGGGTATCCTCGCCAGTATCGCCGGCATCATCATCGCGACGCGCCTGAACTCGGCCACCGCCAAGGGCGGCGACGGTCTCGAGCTTGACGTGATCGCGGCCTGCTTCATCGGTGGCGCTTCGGCTTCCGGCGGCGTCGGCAAGGTGACGGGTGCCGTTATCGGCGCCTTGATCATGGGCGTGCTGAACCAGGGCATGTCGATCCTCGGCTACCAGACGGACTCCCAGAAGATGATCAAGGGTGCAGTGTTGCTCGCTGCCGTGTTCATCGACGTCTACAACAAGAACAAGGGTTGATCGCTCAAGCGATCAACCGAGGCTTTTAAAACCAAATCCATGACAGAGCCGGCTCTCGATGAGAGCCGGAACGGGATCCTGCATCCGATCTCTGTCTGTTAGGAAAGGATGAAAGACATGCTCATCTCGCAGATCAAGGGTTCGAATGGCGAGATCGTCGTCGCCGTCCGTAACGGTCCCGGCGAAACTGCCAAGGCCGTCGTCAATGGCGGCAGCGTCTACAAGCTTGCAATGGAAGCCGCCGACAGCGGCAAGTCGCTGGCGTCGGTCATCGAGGCCCATGGTCTCGGCGAGGCGATCGATCTCGACAAAGTCTACGCCGAAGGCCGTTTCCTGCCGCCGATCACGCATCCCGACGCCGCGCATCTGCACCTGACCGGCACCGGCCTGACGCATCTCGGCTCGGCCGCAACGCGCGATTCCATGCACAAGAAGACGACGGAAGCTGCCGAAGAGACGCTGACCGACTCCATGAAGATGTTCAAGATGGGCATCGAGGGCGGCAAGCCGAAGGCTGGCGAGAAGGGTGTGCAGCCCGAATGGTTCTACAAGGGCAACGGTTATGGCGCTGCGGCTCCGGGCGCCGCGCTCGTGTCTCCGTCCTTCGCACTCGACGGCGGCGAAGAACCTGAAATGGCCGGCATCTACGTCATCGCCAAGGACGGCACGCCGTTCCGCATCGGCTTTGCGTTGTCGAACGAATTTTCCGATCACGTCACCGAGCGGATCAACTATCTCTATCTAGCCCATTCCAAGCTGCGCCCGGCGAGCTTCGGTCCGGAAATCCGCGTCGGCGTAGCGCCGGAGGATATTCGCGGCACGTCCCGTATCAAGCGCGGCGACAAGGTGATCTTCGAAAAGCCGTTCCTGTCGGGCGAAGCGAACATGTCGCACACCTTTGCGAACCTTGAATATCACCACTTCAAGTACGGCATCTTCCGCGTTCCCGGCGATGTGCATGTGCACATGTTCGGTACCGCGACGCTCTCGTTTGCCGAAGGCATCAAGCCGGAAGTCGGCGATGTCTTCGAAATCGAGGTTGGCGAATTCGGCCTGCCGCTGCGCAATCCGCTGGCAGTCGATGCCGAGGAAGACGTGGCTGTTCGCCAGCTGTAATTTGTCGAGCCCGGCCGCTAGGGATCGGCCGGGCAGTTTCAATACGATCCAGGAAGGCATGACGCCATGAGCATTCATCAGAACTTGATCGCCGGGGAGTGGACTGGGACGACGGGGAGCGAGAACATCAATCCGTCGGATACGAACGAGGTCGTCGGCCTCTATGCGAGCGCGAGCGCGCAGGATGTTGCGGACGCAATCGCTGCGGCCAAGGCCGCCTTTCCGGCCTGGTCGCGCTCCGGCATCCTGGAGCGCCACACGATCCTGAAGAAAGCCGGCGAGGAGATCCTGGCCCGCAAGGACGAACTTGGCGCGCTGCTGGCTCGCGAAGAGGGCAAGACGCTGCCGGAGGCGATTGGCGAGACCATCCGCGCCGCGCAGATCTTCGAATTCTTCGCCGGCGAGGCGCTGCGCCTGGCGGGTGAGGTATTGCCGTCCGTGCGCCCAAATATCGGTGTCGAGATTACCCGCGAACCGCTTGGCGTCATCGGCGTCATCACCCCCTGGAACTTCCCGATCGCCATTCCGGCCTGGAAGATCGCGCCGGCGCTCTGCTATGGCAACACCATCGTCTTCAAGCCGGCCGATCTCGTGCCCGGCTGCTCCTGGGCGATCGTCGATATCCTCAATCGCGCCGGCCTGCCGAAGGGCGTCCTGAATCTCGTCATGGGCAAGGGCTCGGTTGTCGGCCAGGCCATGCTCGATAGCCCGGTTCTCTCGGGCATCACCTTTACCGGCTCGGTCGGCACGGGCAAGCGCGTGGCGCTGTCTTCGGTCGAGCATGGCCGCAAGTATCAGCTGGAAATGGGCGGCAAGAACCCGATGGTCGTGCTTGACGATGCCGATCTAACTGTAGCCGTCGAAGCGGCAGCCAATTCCGCCTTCTTCTCGACCGGCCAGCGCTGCACGGCCTCGTCGCGCCTGATCGTCACCGAGGGCATTCACGACCGGTTCGTAGCGGCACTGACGGAGAAGCTGAAGACACTCAACGTCGACAACGCCATGAAGTCCGGCACGCATATCGGCCCGGTCGTCGATGCCAAGCAGCTGAAGACGGATACCGACTATATCGAGATCGGCCGGCAGGAAGGCGCCAAGCTTGCTTTCGGTGGCGAGCTCGTCAACCGCGACACGCCCGGCTTCTACCTGCAGCCGACGCTGTTCACCGAGGCGACGAACCAGATGCGCATCAGCCGCGAAGAGATCTTCGGGCCGGTTGCCTCGGTCATCCGGGTCAAGGATTACGAGGAAGCCTTGGCCGTCGCCAACGACACGCCGTTCGGGCTTTCCTCTGGCATTGCGACGACGAGCCTGAAGCATGCGACGCATTTCAAGCGCAATGCGGAAGCGGGCATGGTGATGGTCAACCTGCCGACGGCGGGTGTCGATTTCCACGTGCCGTTCGGCGGCCGGAAGGGCTCGTCCTTCGGCCCGCGCGAGCAGGGCAAATATGCCGCCGAGTTCTTCACAACCGTCAAGACCGCCTACACGCTGGCCTGACCATCGAATTCAAAGCCCGGGCGCGAACGAGGCGGCCCGGGCGACACAAAAGGTACCGAGACTATGAAAAAGAAAGCTGAATGGCCGCGCAGACTGCGCTCCTACGATTGGTTCGGCGGCACCGGCAAGAACGCGATCATGCATCGCTCCTGGATGAAGAACCAGGGCCTGCCGGCCGATACGTTCGACGGTCGTCCGATCATTGGCATCTGTAACACCTGGTCGGAGCTGACGCCCTGCAACGCGCATCTGCGCGACCTTGCAGAGCGCGTAAAGCGCGGCGTTTACGAAGCGGGCGGCTTTCCTGTCGAATTCCCGGTTTTCTCCGTTGGCGAAAGCACGCTGCGTCCGACGGCGATGATGTTCCGCAACCTCGCGGCCATGGACGTCGAAGAAGCGATCCGCGGCAATCCGGTCGATGGCGTCGTGCTGCTCGGCGGCTGTGACAAGACCACGCCGAGCCTGCTGATGGGTGCGGCTTCCGTCGACATTCCGGTCATCCTCGTTTCCGGTGGTCCGATGCTGAACGGCAAGTGGCGCGGCAAGGATGTCGGCTCCGGCACAGCGATCTGGCAGTTTTCGGAAATGGTCAAGTCCGGCGAGATGTCGCTGGATGAATTCATGGATGCGGAGCAGGGCATGGCCCGCTCGGCCGGCAGCTGTATGACCATGGGTACGGCCTCGACCATGGCGTCTATGGCCGAAGCGCTTGGCATGACCTTGCCCGGCAACGCCGCTATCCCGGCCGTCGATGCACGCCGCCGCGTCATCTCGCAGCTTTCTGGCCGTCGCATCGTCGACATGGTCAAGGAAGATCTGAAACCATCAGACATCCTGACCAAGGAAGCCTTTGAAAACGCGATCCGCGTCAACGGCGCCGTCGGGGGTTCCACCAATGCCGTTCTGCACCTCTTGGCACTTGCCGGCCGCATCGGCGTCGATCTGTCGCTGGATGATTGGGATCGCCTCGGCCGCGAAGTGCCGACGATCGTCAACCTGCAGCCGTCGGGCAAGCATCTGATGGAAGAGTTCTACTATGCCGGCGGTCTGCCCGTCGTCATCAAGGCCGTGGGTGAAATGGGCCTGCTGCACAAGGATGCGATCACCGTCACTGGCGACACGATCTGGGCCGGCGTCAAGGATGTCGTCAACTATAATGACGATGTCATCGTACCTCGTGAAAAGGCGCTGACTCAGTCGGGCGGCATCGCCGTTCTGCGCGGCAATCTCGCGCCGAAGGGCGCTGTCCTCAAGCCGTCGGCCGCTTCGCCGCATCTGATGCAGCACAAGGGCCGTGCCGTTGTCTTCGAAAGCATCGAAGACTACCACGCCCGCATCAACCGCGACGATCTCGACATCGACGAAAACTGCGTCATGGTGCTGAAGTATTGCGGCCCGAAGGGTTATCCGGGCATGGCCGAAGTCGGCAACATGGGCTTGCCGCCGAAGGTGCTGAAGAAGGGCATCACCGACATGATCCGCATTTCGGATGCGCGCATGTCCGGCACGGCCTACGGCACCGTCATCCTGCACACCGCGCCGGAAGCTGCCGATGGTGGCCCGCTGGCGCTGGTTCAGAATGGCGACATCATCGCCGTCGACGTTCCCGCCCGCACCATCCAGCTCGAAGTGTCGGACGAGGAACTGGCAAAGCGTCGCGCCGCCTGGGTTTCCCCGGTCAAGCCGCTCAACGGCGGTTACGGCGGTCTCTATGTGAAGTCGGTCATGCAGGCCGACACCGGCGCCGACCTCGACTTCCTCGTCGGCCCGCGTGGTTCGGAAATTCCGAACAACCGCGACAGCCACTAGACCTTGAACTGGTAAATTCGTTACGCATAATTAATCCCGGCACTCACAAGGAGTGCCGGGATCGCTATTATACTTGAGCCCAGCCGCCATCGACGCACAATTCGCTGCCCGTCACGTAGGACGAGTCATCGGAGGCGAGAAACAGGACCGCTTTTGCGATCTCGTCGACTGTGCCGCTGCGGTGCATCGGAATTTGGGCGTGCACCTGGGTCTTCGTCTGCTCGATCATCTCCTCGCTCACTCCTGCTTTCCGCGCTTGATCGGTATCGATATAGCCAGGTGCCACGGCATTCACGCGGATACCCTTTCCGGTCAGCTCGACGGTGAGCGACCGTGCCAGCGAGCGGATGGCGGCTTTCCCCGCCGAATAGACGCTGACATACGGACGACCCTGTGTGCTCAGGGTTGATGTGTTCAGGATTATCGAGCCGCCAGAGGTCATGAGCGGCAGAAGCTTCTGCACCGTAAAATAAGTCCCTTTGAACGTGTTAACGATCGTGAAATCGAACTCCTCCTCCGACATGTATTCAAACATGTTTGGTCGCGCGCCGCCGGCATTCGCAAAGACGATATCGACCCGACCATGCTTGTTCTCCACATGATCGCGAAGTGCTTCGATATCCGACATCCTGGAAATATCGCTGCGGATCGCGTCGGCACCATGCCCGATGCTTTGTGCCGCGGCATCGAGCGTCGCCTGATCGCGGCCGGTAATGACGACCTTTGCGCCTTCGCGTGCAAACAGCTTGGCGGTCGCCAGCCCTATTCCTGAATTGCCGCCGGTGATAACAGCGATCTTATCGTCCAATTTACCCATATTCGTCTCCAATACGTCTCTGAATGCGCCCGACGTAAACCGCACTATTGCTGGAGTAGCGGGGCCGGAAGTTATATATGAAGCATCATTCAGGTTTTGGATTCGCTTATGGAAAACGGCCTCCGACCACTGCTAACCCCCCGGAAATCCCCGCGTCAGGGCCGCTCCATCGCAACCGTGGACGCGATTTTCGAAGCAACCATTCAGGTTTTGTTGAGTGATGGTCTAATTCGTTTCAACACCACGCGTGTGGCACGTCGTGCGGGCGTTTCGGTCGGGACGCTCTATCAGTATTTCCCCAACAAGCAGGCTTTGCTTTTTGCCGTGCTGGAGCGGCATCTTGTGATGCTTGCCGAAGCGATAGAAAAGGCGTGTGACGAAACTCGTCATGCTACCGTCGAGACGATAGCTGAAGCCGTGGTAAAAGCTTACCTCCAGGTGCAAATAGCGCGGGCCGAGGTTTCTCCGGCGCTCTACCGTATCGGTTTGGAACTCGATGCTCGAAAGCTAATTGAGTCGGCGATCCAGCGCAGTACAAGGGCTATCGAGGCGACCCTGTCCGGTGCCGTTGATGGCCGCTTTGCCGATGCGGGTCTGATTGCACAAACACTGATCGCAACCCTTTATGGAACCGTTCCGGCCTTTTGCCATAAAGTCTTGAGCCCTGGTGATGGCATCGAAGCGGAAAGGCAACTGACCATCATGTTTCGTTCCTACCTTGTCGCGCACAGGGTAGAATAGAGAAAATCAACTGTAGTTCCGGCGTCGGGATGCCTGGCTAACGATAGAGACGTCCGGCTTTTCTTCCCGGAGATGCCGGTATCAGCTCTGGCTCTGACTCTGCCCCTGGCTCGCGACCGTCACCTTGACGATAAGGGTCTCACCCGGCGTGCCGACGCGCATGCCGGAAACCGGCGCCGCGTCGCGATAGCAGAGGCCGGTCGCGATGCGGACATAGCGAGCATCGGGGCAGACGTCGTTCGCCGGATCGAAACCGACCCAGCCGAGGCCGGGAATATGTGCTTCCGCCCAGGCATGCGTGGCTGCCTGCTCGTTCTTGCCTTCCATCATCAGATAGCCGGAGACATAGCGGGCCGGGATCTGCAATGCCCGGGCGCCGGCGAGGAAGATATGAGCGTGATCCTGGCAGACGCCGCTCTTTGCCTCCAGTGCCTGTTCCGCTGTCGTCTCGGTGTCGCTGGTGCCCGGCTTGTATTCCACGGTTTCGTGGATCGCCTTCATCAGCGCATGCATCTTGCCGAGCTCATTGTCGCCGGAAACGCTGCGCAGCAGTTCCTTCGTCAGCTTTCCTGCCTTCGTGCGCGGCGATTCCCGCAGGAAAAGCCAGAGCGGGCTAAAGCTTTGATGTAGCCCGATAACGCCGTTGAGATCCTGCGTCTCGATTTCGCCTGTCGCGATGATCTTCGTTGCGTCCTGCTGTCCATCGAGAGAAACGAGCGTGGTGCGGTTGCCGAACTGGTCGTCATACTCCACTTCCGGCTTGGCGCCTTCGACCGTCAGCTTCCAATCGATGACCGTCTGTCCGACGCCGGTCAGCGGCGTCAAGTGCAGCCGCTGCAGCGAGAATTGGGCCGGCTCGTCGTAGCGATATTCCGTGATATGGTTGATCGTCAATCTCATGATATCGCCCGCCTATTCGTAGAACCGATAGCCGTCGGAAATCTCGGCGCCCAGCTTGTTGTTGCGGGCAACGAAATCTTCGAGGAACTCATGCAGGCCCTGATCCATGATGCGCTTGATCGTCAGCTTCTGCAGCGACTGGCGGATGGCGTCGGCGGTATCGTGCGCCGGCAGCTGCTTTTTGTATTCGGAGCTGAGGTAACCTAGATTGCTGACAATCTTGTCGTAGCAATAGGCGAGCGAACGCGGCATCTGGCCGTTCAGGATCAGGAAGTCGGCAATATTGGCCGGCTTGTATTCGGGATCGTAGGCCCATTTATAGGCCCGATGGGCCGAGACCGATCGCAGGATCGATTCCCATTGCGCATTGTCGAGCGAGGAGCCGACATGCGAGACGGATGGCAATAGCACGTAATATTTCACGTCGAGGATGCGGGCCGTATTGTCGGCGCGCTCAATGAAGGTGCCGATGCGGGCGAAGTTATAGAGCTCGTTGCGCAGCATCGAGCCATGGAAGGCGCCGCGGATCAAGCCGGCACGCTGCTTGATGACATCGATCGTTTCGGGCAGTTCGGCCGTCTTCAGCTTCTTGCCGAGGAGCGACTTCAGCTCGATCCAGCACTCGTTGGTTGCTTCCCAAGTGTCGCGGGTCAGCGCGGTGCGCACCATGCGGGCATTGTTGCGGCCGTATTCGATGCAGGACATGACGCTCGACGGATTGGAGCGGTCGCGCATCAGATAATCGATCGCGTCGGCACCCGTCAGCTTGTTATGCACTTCGTCATAGGCTTCGCGCACGCCGGCGCTTTGCAGGACGCCATCCCAGTCGTCATCGACGGCGTCGCTGCGGGTCAGCGACATGCGCTGGCCGGCATCGACCAGGCGGGCTATGTTTTCGGCACGCTCGATGTAACGGAACATCCAGTAGAGGCCATTCGCGGTTCTTCCCAGCATGTCCGATCAGTCCTCCAGAACCCAGGTGTCTTTGGTGCCGCCGCCCTGGCTGGAATTGACCACCAGCGAGCCTTCCTTCAGCGCCACGCGGGTCAGCCCGCCGGGGATGATCCGTACCTTGTCGGAGACAAGGACATAGGGCCGCAGATCGACATGCCGAGGCGCAATGCCCTTGTTGACGAGGATCGGCACGGTCGACAGCGAAAGGGTCGGCTGCGCGATGTAGTTGTTCGGCTTGCTCTTGAGCTTCTCGGCAAAGGCCGTCCGCTCCTTCTTCGTCGCAGTCGGTCCCACGAGCATACCGTAGCCGCCGGAGCCATGGACTTCCTTGACGACGAGATCGGCGAGGTTATCGAGCACATATTGCAGGCTGTCGGGCTCCGAACAGCGCCAGGTCGGCACGTTCTCGAGGATCGGCTTGCGGCCGGTGTAGAATTCGACGATCTCGGGCATGTAGGAATAGATCGCCTTGTCGTCGGAAATGCCGGTGCCGGGCGCGTTGGCGATGGTGATATTGCCGGCGCGGTAGACATCCATGATGCCGGGAATGCCGAGCGCGGAGTCCGGGCGGAAGGTGAGGGGATCGAGGAAATCGTCGTCGACGCGGCGATAGAGCACGTCGATCGCCTCATAGCCCCGCGTCGTACGCATCTTCACCTTGCCGTCGATGACGCGCAGATCCGAGCCTTCGACCAGCTCGACACCCATCATGTCGGCGAGGAAGGAATGCTCGTAATAGGCGGAGTTGTAGATGCCGGGCGTCAGCACGGCGACGCGTGGCTTGCCTTTGCAGCCGGGAGGGGCGAGTGACGCCAGGCTCTGGCGCAGCAACAGCGGATAATCCTCGACGCGCTGCACCTTGTTTTGGTGAAACAGCTCAGGGAACATCTGCATCATCGTTTCGCGGTTTTCCAGCATGTAGCTGACACCGGACGGTGTGCGGGCGTTATCCTCGAGTACATAGAACTGGTCTTCGCCGGTACGCACGATATCGGTGCCGACGATGTGGGTGTAGACGCCGCCGGGCGGGCGGAAGCCGATCATCTCCGGCAGGAACGCGTCGTTCTTCTCGATCAGCTCGCGCGGAATACGGCCGGCGCGAATGATTTCCTGCTTGTGATAGATGTCGTGGAGGAAGGCGTTAAGAGCAACGACCCGCTGTTCGATGCCCTGGGCGAGTTTGCGCCATTCGCGGCCAGATATGATGCGGGGGATGATGTCGAAGGGGATGAGCTTTTCGGAGGAGTCTGCGTGTCCGTAGACCGCGAAGGTAATGCCCGTTTTTCGGAAGATGGTTTCCGCATCGCGGGATTTGGCAATGAGGTGGCCTCTGTCCTGGCCTGAGTACCACTCGAAGTATTTCTCGTAAGGCGCGCGCGGACTTTCATCCGCAGTAATCATTTCATCAAATGCCAAAGGTGCGGTCCCCGTGTTTTTACCCATTTGAATACAACGGTTTTTACAATGCAAGAACTATGCGCAGTTGCCATCGCGAATTTCGCAATATCGAAAAATGCCGGATTTACAGGCATTTAAGAGTAAGGTGGCTGTTGCTTGCCGGGTCTTGTCGCAATGTTTGGATCAAAATTTGAGCATCTGCTTCTTTTGCGGACTGAACGCCTGGGTAGTGGCGGAAGTTTCTGAAACCAGGGCGGTGGTTCGCCGGACATGAAGAAAAATTGATTACTGTTTTCAGCAGATCGATTTTGACCGCTCAACCGCCATCGGCTATCAGCCTTCAGTCCCTCCGCGCGACACCCTGAGTTCGACCAGGATTCCGGCTCCGAAGCGCCAAACATATCGGTCCGATTTCCATGTCCCTCGATAAACTTGCACCGGCGATTTTCGTTTTGCTATGGTCCACCGGCTGGATCGTTGCCAAATATGCCTCGTTGCATGCAGGCCCTTTCACCTTCCTGATGATCCGCTACAGCCTGTCGGCGCTTGCTTTCGTGCTGCTCTGTTCGATCGCCGGCGCCAAATGGCCGCGCGACTGGTCGAGCGTGTTTCGGGCCGTCTATTCCGGGATCTTCCTTCATGGCATCTATCTCGCAGGCCTCTGGTGGGCGATTGCCGAGGGCGTGCCGGCCGGCATTTCCGGCATCATTGCGGCGCTGCAGCCGCTGATGACCGCCATGGCGGCGCCACTCCTCGTCGGCGAGCGGCTGCAGCCGGTCCAGAAGCTCGGCCTGCTGCTTGGTTTCCTCGGCATTGCCATCGCGATCTCGCCGAAGCTCCTGGCGACGGATACGGCCAATCTCTGGCAATCGGCGGTGCCGCTCGTCGTCAATTTGCTGGCTATGGTCTCGGTGACTTACGGCACGCTCTACCAGAAGCGGCACCTGCAGACCGGCGACCTCAGAACCATCGCAACCTTGCAATATGTCGGCGCGTTGATTGTCACCGTGCCGCTCGCCTTCATCATCGAAGGTCTGCGTTTCGATGGCACGCAGGAGGCCATTTTCGCGATGCTCTGGTCGGTCTTCGGTCTGTCGATGGGCGCCGTCGGTCTGCTGCTCTATCTCATCCGCCGCGGGCAGGTTTCGCGCGCGGCATCGCTGATCTACCTGATGCCGCCGGCCGTCGCCATTGAGGCTGCGATCGCTTTCGGCGAGCCGCTGACGCTGCCGATCACCATCGGCACCGTCGTCGTGGTCATCGGCGTCTATCTGATCAACCGGCGTACTGCGGAAGTGGTGCCGGAATAGGTTCGTATCATCTTTAAAAAGAAAGGGGGCCGTTCGGCCCCCTTTTTATTACATCAAGCACGCTCGCGGCGCTGACCGCCGTTGCCGGGGCCGCGGCGGCGCATGCGGCCGTTGCCGCCATTGCGCTGTTCACCCTGGGCGCCGCGCTCTTCGTTGTGGCGGCCTGCGGGGCGGCCATGGGAATGGCGCTGTCCGCGATGGGCACCGCCCTCATGCGAGGCGCCGTTGCCGTTGGACTGGCCGTTGTGCTGCTTGCGAGCGGGACGGAAGTCCGAGGTGGAGGCGAGATCGTTGTCGGGTTCCGGGCGCGGCGTCGGCTCGTTGCGGCGCTGGCCGCGGAAATCGGCGTTGCGATTGTTTTCGCGCTGCGGCCGGTCTTCGCGCGGGCGGCGTTCCTGGCGCTCGCCGTTCTGGCCACGGGCTTCGCCACCTTCCTTGTCGAAGAACGGACGACGGGCCGGACGTTGCGGGCGGCCTTCGCCGCGCTCCCGTCCCTGGCCGCCCTGGCCTCTGCCTTGACCGCCATTGCCCTGAGCGCCGCGGCCCTTGCCGCGAACGGGGCGACCGCGATCGGCCGGAGCCTCGCCGCTGGCAACCGCAATCTCGATGCCCATCAGGCGCTCGATGTCGCGCAGCAGGCGGATTTCATCGGGAGCGCAGAAGGCGATGGCGATGCCGTCGCGGCCGGCGCGCGCGGTGCGGCCGATGCGGTGAACATAGGCATCGGGGACTTCCGGCAGATCGAAGTTGTAAACATGCGAAACGCCGGGGATATCGATGCCGCGGGCGGCGACGTCGGTGGCGACAAGAACGCGGACGTCACCATCGCGGAAGCCCTTGAGCGCGCGTTCGCGCTGGCCCTGGCTCTTGTTGCCGTGGATGGAGGCAGCGGCGAAGCCGACGTGATCGAGGTGCTTCATCAGCTTCTCGGCGCCATGCTTGGTGCGCAGGAAGACGATGGCGCGGCCATCCGGATTGGCCGAAATCGTTTCCTTGAGAATCTCGGTCTTGTGGTTCTGGCCGGCTACGAAGTGGACATATTGCTCCACCTTGTCGGCCGCCTTGCCCGGAGGCGAGACTTCGACCTTGACCGGATTGGTCAGGTAGTCGGAAGCAAGATCGGCGATCGCCTTCGGCATGGTGGCCGAAAACAGCAGGGTCTGGCGCTTCGCCGGAACGAGTTTGGCGATCTTGCGGAGATCATGGATGAAGCCGAGATCGAGCATCTGATCGGCCTCGTCGAGGACGAGGTGAGTGACATGGCCGAGCGAGAGGGCACGGCGATTGATGAGGTCGAGAAGGCGGCCGGGCGTCGCGACGAGGATGTCGGTGCCGCGCTCGAGCTGAAGCTGCTGCTTGTTGATCGACGCGCCGCCGACGACGAGGTTGATCCGCAGCGGCGACTTGCGCACGAAGAGGCGGAGGTTATCGGCGATCTGGTTCACCAGTTCGCGGGTCGGGGCGAGGATCAGCGTGCGGACGGTGCGGTTGTCGGGGCGCTTGGCCTCCTTCAGCAGCATTTCGATGATGGGCAGGCCGAAAGCGGCCGTCTTGCCGGTGCCGGTCTGGGCGAGGCCGATGAGATCGCGGCCCTCAAGAACGAGCGGGATCGCCTGTGCCTGGATCGGCGTCGGCGTAGCGAAGTTGTTCTGCGACAGCGTATCGACGATCTGCTTGGAGAGACCAAGCGAGTGAAAATCGGTCAATTCAATACCTTTCGGGGGCGCCAAAGCAAATAGGCCGGGTCGCACCATGCGGTCCGGTCTGTCTCTGGCGTCAAGAACCCCGCGTGAAGTGGGAACTTGTAAGTTGGAAATAGCTTTCCAGCGCATCCGGCCGCAGCGCATTGGCGCGGCCTCATTCATAAAGCGCTTTTGTCCTTCTCTTGCGTACAGACTGTCCCGCAGGGCACGCTCACGCGGCGGCCGGAAGGTGAAAGCTGGAGCGCATTTGGTCTTAAATGCCGCCAATGTCAAGGGGTGTGGGCGAAAGCTTTTCAACAGACAGACGAAAATGCCGCCGGAAATCCGGCGGCATCGAAGATCGGAGGCGACTGATGGGGAACTTCGTTGGCACCTTGCGGCGCCATCAGGCTTTAACGGCAAACCTCGACGCGATAGGGCCGGCCCCAGCCGTCGTGGCGCCATGCCCAGTAGCAGCTGGGGTAGGGGCGCACATAGACCCGCTCGTAGACCGGACCGTCATAGTAGGCCGGATAGGCCGGATAATAAGCCGGGTAGGCCGGCCGGGCGGCCCCGGCCACCAAGGCGCCGCCGACGACACCCGCGGCGAGACCGCCGAAGAAGGCGCCACGATCGGAGGCGCTGGCAGTGGTGGTGGTTACCGTGGCGGCGCTGCCAAGCGTCAGCGCGATCAAACCGGCCGTCGTTAATGTGCGAAGCACAGACATTGACATCCCTTTCCCAAAAAACACGGGGCTCCCAGCCGAAGCCGAGTTGGACGTTGCGTGCGAAAGGGGGCGAAGTCGCGGCCAAAAAATGGGCCGCGACATTAAATTTCGTTCATGATTTGAGGCGTAAAAGCTCTTTGTTTTCAACTAGAAATCGGTGGGAACGCCACCCTCTGCCTTGCGTCTGGCGACAAAGGCGTCGAGCTCTTCCTCGATTGCCGGATCGAGCGGGGGGCGTTCATAACGCGCCAGCGTTTCCTTATAGACGCGGTTGGCGTGATCGTAAGTTGTAGGCCGGCCGGCTTCCGCCCAGGTTTCGTTGTTTCGCCAGTCCGACAGGATCGGCGAATAGAAGGCGGTTTCGTAGCGGGCGAGCGTGTGCGCTGTGCCGAAATAATGGCCGCCGGGACCGACATCGCGCACGGCATCCAGCGCCAGAGCATCGGCGCTGACATCGAGCGGCGTCAGGAATTCGGCGACCATCTGCAGCATGTCGACATCGAGGATGAATTTCTCGAAAGAGGCGGTAAGCCCGCCCTCGCTCCAGCCGGCTGCATGCAGGACGAAATTGCCGCCGCCCTGGGTCAGCGCCCACAGCGACAGCGCCGATTCGTAGGCTGCCTGGGCATCGAGCGTATTCGAAGCATTCGTGTTGGAGGTGCGGTAGGGGATGCCGTAGCGGCGGGCGAGCTGGCCGCCCGCGATGACCGCCTTCATATATTCCGGTGTGCCGAAGGCGGGCGCGCCCGTCTTCATGTCGACGTTCGAGGTAAAGCCGCCATACATGACCGGCGCGCCCTTGCGCACCATCTGTGTGAAGGCGATGCCGCAGAGCGCCTCGGCATTCTGCTGCACCAGCGCCCCGGCGATCGTCACCGGTGCCATGGCGCCTGCCAGCGTGAATGGCGTGACCACCACGACCTGGCCGCGCGACGACATTTCGATGATGCCCTGCAGCATCGGCCCGTCGAGGCGCAGCGGCGAGGAGGAATTGATGATGGTGAAGAGCGAGGGTTCGCGTTCCATCTGCTCCATGCTGATGCCGCGGCCGATGCGAGCGATCTCGATCGCGTCGAGATTGCGCTGCTTGCCGAGCGAATAGCAGTGGAAGGCCTTGTCGGTAAGCTTCACGATATCGGAGAGGCAGTCGAGATGGCGCACCGAGGCATGGATATCGATGGGTTCGACCGGATAGCCGCCGGTCATGTGGATGACGTCGAAGGATTGGGCCAGCTTGATGAGCTTGCGGAAATCCTCCTGATTGCCAGCTCTCCTGCCGCCTTCGCGGTCGGCGACAAATGGGGCGGAGGCAACCTGCGCGAAAACGAGATTGCGGCCACCGATTTCAACATTTCTCAGCGGATTGCGGGCATGCAGGGTGAAGTTCGATGGGACGGAAGCGATGAGCTCCATGATCATATTGCGGTCGAAACGTACGCGTTCCTTGCCTGACGTGACATCGGCGCCGGCAGCCTTCATGCGCTCGCGCGCTTCCGGCAGGATGATATCCATGCCGATTTCTTCGAGGATCGTCAGCGAGGCGTTGTGAATGTCGTCGAGCGCTTCGGGCGACAGGAGTTCGGTGCGCGCGAGATTGTTGACAAGATTGAGATATTTCGTGCCGCTCGGTTTGCGGCTGCGTTCGGCTCCGCGCCCTCCGGCCCGCCGCCGCCGTTCGCCCGTTGCCGTTGCGATCTGGGCTTCGTTCAAGGTCAGGCTTTCTTCGTCGCTCATGGCGCTCGCTCCCAATGATCCGTTGACGGATTCTTGGCAGAGTTTCCCCCGGCGTGCCGCCGTCGTTTGCGACCAAGGCATGACCGTTATAGGATAGCGCGTGGTCTGAACGCGACGTCGGCGCGACGGTTAAACATGGTTAAGGCTTTGTTAAAGCCAATCATGCTAGAGCGTCGTTTCATGAACTATCATGCGCGGTGAAAAGAGAGGCTCCGTTTGACCTTGGACGGTGAACTGCTTGACATAGCGTGCCGCCGGATCGCCCATCTGGACAGGCCCGCCTACATCAAGAACAGCGAGCTTCGTTACGTCGCGGTCAACGATGCCTATGCGCGGTTTTTCGGGCACGACGTTTCCGATTTCATTGGCAATCGCAGCCATGATCTTCTCGATGCCGGCGAAAGCGCCGACAGAGAAGACAGGGAGCGCCGAGCTCTGGTCTTCGGCTCTGAAGAGGTGGCGCTGTGCTTTGACGGATCGGGTCGTCAGCGCTCGCGAATCCAGATCGAGAGTTTCTCCCCTTCGGAAGACCGCGTCTACATTTTCGGCGTGTTTCTTGAAGCGCCCGCCAAGACGCTGCATCACGACCTTGACAATATTCTTCGCTCGATGCCGATCGGCGTCCTGATCCATGACAGCAATTATATCGTGGAATACGTCAATGACGCCTTCTACGATATCTGGGAATTCTCGAAGGAGGATCGCTTCGAAGGCCGTCCCTATCGGGACCTCATCGCAAAGCACTACGAACTGGCGCGTTTCGGCTTCGACGGCCGCAGCATCGACGACATCTATCAGGCACGTCTGGCGGCATTGCGCAAGGCGGGCGAGCATCTGCAGACGGAGATGAATTTCGCCGACGGAAAGTCGGTCATCATCGATGCCCGCCGCATTTCCAACGGCCGGACGCTCATGTCCTATACGGATATTTCCTCCGTCAAGCGGCAATTCCAGGAGATCACTGAGACACGGCTGGCGCTGGAGCGCCTCGGTGAGCTTATGGCCGATGCCATGCAGGCCATGTCCCAAGGGCTGCTGATCGTCCAGGACGGTACGATCATGCTGGCCAACGATCGGCTGAAGGACATGCTGAAGCTGCCGGCAGAGCTTCTCGAGGTCGGCAAAGGCTGGTCTGCGGCCTTCGACTATTGTGCGGAGCGCGGCGACTTTGGCGATGACGCCGAGGCTGTGCGGACATCTTGGGGGGAAAGCATTGCTGTCGGCAAGCCGATCTCCTGCGTGTTCCAGATCACAGGCGGGCGCTGGATGCAGCTCGGCGCCGCAATCGGCGAGCATCGCCGCTGGACGGTGGTGCTGACCGATGTCACCGAAATGAAGGAGCGCGAGGCGGATTTGCAGCTGCTCCTGGCGCGCAGCAATGCCGCGGATCGGGCGAAATCGGAGTTCCTGACCCATATGAGCCATGAAATCCGCACGCCGATTAATGGCGTCCTTGGCATGGCGGAACTGCTCGGCAAGACGGATCTCGATGCGCGGCAGAAGACCTTCGTCGATATCATCGTCAAATCAGGCAATGCGCTGCTGACCATCATCAACGATATTCTCGATTTTTCCCGCATCGATACCGGCGAAATGCATCTGCGCAAGGTGGCATTCGATCCTGCCGAGGCCGTCGAGGACATTGCGACGTTGTTGGCCGCGGCCGCATCGGAAAAGAATGTCGAGCTGATGGTGCGCATCGCTCCCGGCATGCCGGCGGCGATGCTCGGCGATGCCGGCCGTTTTCGACAAATCGTGACCAATCTCGTCGGCAATGCGATCAAGTTCACCGAGCGCGGTCATGTGCTGGTGGAGCTGGACAGCCAGCCGGCGCCGGGCGACACCGTATTGCTTGTCCTCCGTGTCGAAGATACGGGCATCGGCATTCCCGACGAAAAGCTCGATACGATCTTCGACAAGTTCTCGCTGGCGGATTCATCCTTTGCGCGCCGGCTTGAGGGATCGGGCCTGGGGCTCGCCATCACGGCCGGTCTTGTCGATCTTTTCGGGGGCTCTCTGTCGGTGGAGAGCGAATGGGGCAGAGGATCGGTTTTCACGGTCCATCTGCCGATGCCGCTGGTTGTCGCACGCGGCAAAGTCGCGGAGCTGCCGGCCAATGTGAGGGATGCCAGAGTCCTGATCGTGGAAGACGACGCGATCCATCGGGGCATCTTGACCGAACAGTTGACGCAATGGGGTTTCGACGGGCATGTCGCCGAGGACGGCAAGACTGCGCTCGCCATTCTGGATGCTGCCTTCGATATGGGCATATCGGTCGATGCGATGATCGTCGATTACAGTATGCCCGGTATGAATGGCTATCAGGTTGCAGGCGCCGTGCGTGCCGATCCGCGTTTTTGCGCGCTGCCGATCGTGTTCCTGACATCGATGGGCGCCGCCGGTTGCGATAGGGAGTTCGCCGCCGTCAATGGCCAGGCACATCTGATGAAGCCCGTGCGCGCCAATGTGCTGCGCGGCACGATTATCGATGTCGTGCGCGCATCGCGACGGAAGAAACTGGGGGAGCGATCGGCTCCCGTTGAACGTCGGCTCCCGATAGAGGCGGAAGCCGCAGCCGCGATCGAAGCCACCGATCAGATAACGTCGGCCAAACCCGGCAACGCCATCGACGTCCTTGTTGCCGAGGACAATGAAGTGAACCAGATCGTCTTCACGCAGATCCTGCAGGCGACCGGTCTGCGGTTCCTCGTCGTGGAGAACGGCCAGGCGGCCGTGGACGCATGGCGCCAGTTGCGGCCGTCGCTGATCCTCATGGATGTGTCCATGCCGGTCATGAACGGTCATCAGGCGACCCGCATGATCCGGCAGTTTGAGACCCAGGCCGGACATGGATGGCATGTACCCATCGTCGGGGTCACGGCGCAGGCGCTGGATGTCGATCGCATCGCATGCATGCAGTCAGGCATGGATGATTGCATGTCCAAGCCGATCAGCCCCGAACTTCTCGAAACGAAGATCCAGCGCTATCTGGGCGATACCGCCTTCCAGGCTGATCGCTCCAAGAACTAGAGTTCAAGTCGATAGACAGGACGCAAGGCTGGACGACAGCTTCCCGCCATTGCGAAGGCCGGCACTTTCAGCCGTCGGTCGAAGTGGTAACGGACTCCCATGCTTCGATCTCCTGTTTGAGGCGCTCGATCCTCTCGGACACAAGTGCAAGGGCATCGCTGCCGAGCAGGAGTTGCGGCGGAGGAGCGTCGGATTCGATTAATTTCAGAACGGCTGCCGCGAGCTTGTCAGGATCGCCGAGTTGCCTGCCGCTCTTGGACTGTCGTGCCTGCCGGATCGGATCGAACAAGGTGTCATAATCCGCGATTGATCGCTCAGTCCGGATCATCGATCGTCCGGCCCAATCGGTCCGGAAGGAGCCGGGGCAAAGGGCGGTCACTCGGACGCCGAATGGCGCCATCTCAGCACGCATGACTTCCGAGATGCCCTGGAGGGCAAACTTGCTTCCGCAATAATAGGCGATGCCGGGCATGGTGATCATGCCGCCCATCGAGGTGACGTTAACGATGAAGCCGCGACGTCTTTCGCGAAACCTCGGCAGGAAGGCTTTGGCGACCGCAACTGCGCCGAAGACATTCACGTCGAACTGCCGCCGCATTTCCTCAAGGGGCGACTCTTCGAGGATTCCCTCGTGACCGTAGCCGGCATTGTTGATCAGTACGTCAACCGGCCCGTGATCTTCTTCGACCTTACGAACCACGTCGGCCATCCGGTCGAATTCGGTTACGTCGCAACGGACGGACCGAGCCGCCGGCAAGCGTTCTGCAAAGGCTGCTCGCGAATCTTCGGAGCGGACGGTACCGATGACCCTATGGCCCTGGCGGCTCGCAGCGGCCGCAATCGCGAAGCCAAAGCCTGAATTCGCCCCGGTGATGAAGAAGGTCTTCTGTGACATGATGGGTGTTCTCTTCTTGATTGATCGATGCCATGACTGATAATCTTCAAAGCCGCCAGTAACGATCGCGAAAACTATGAGTATCTTGCCAAATCCTATGAAGATGACGGATGGAGAGGCGAAGCGCCAGGAGTTGGTGAAGCTGGCGGGGCTTCTTGCTCCCAGCCAGGGATACAATCCAACGGCGCTTGCCGGCGTCCGCATTCTCAGGACCGAGGCGATCCTTCATGACGTTCCCGTGCTCTATAAGCCGGGTGCGGTATTCGTTCTGCAGGGCCGAAAGCAGGGCATGCTTGAAGGCGAGGTCTATCTCTACGATGAGGAACACTATCTGGCCGTGTCGGTGCCCGTTCCATTTCGGATGGAATCATCGGCCAGTGCGGAACGTCCCTTGCTTGCCGTTTATGTCGAATTCGACATGCTGCTGGCTGCAGAGATCGCCTCGGAAATGGAGACGCGGCGTCCTGAGCCGACAGCTGGCCGAGCGAGAAGTCTGATATCGAGCAGAATGGAGCCGATGATCGAGGATGTCGTGTTGCGTCTGCTGCGAACATTGCGCGATCCCGTCGAGCTTGCCGTTCTGGGAGCGGGCATCCTGCGCGAGCTGCATTACCGGGTGCTCGTCGGTCCGCAAGGCGGCGCGATGATCTCGGCGCTTCAACAGCAGGGCATTTCCGGGAAGATCGTTGGAAGCCTGGCCCGATTGCGTGAGACCTACAGTTCCGAGATCTCGGTTGCGGCGCTGGCGCGAGAGGCGGGCATGAGCGTTCCCTCCTATCACGTCCATTTCAAGGCCCTGACGGGAAGCAGTCCGATACAATATGTGAAGGCGATGCGGCTCCACGAGGCACGGTTGATGATTGCGCGTCAGGACAAGACGATCGCGGAGGTGGCGGCATCGGTCGGCTATGCCAGCCCCGCTCAGTTCAGCCGAGATTTCAAACGACACTTCCGGCGTACCGCCTCGCAGGAGGCCAGCTGGGTTCGCCAGCATCTTGGCGAGTTGGTGTGAGCCCTCAATGGTCGTCTTCCGGCCCGGCGACTGAAGTCCGGCCTCAGGCAGGCTTGGTGCCGCAGAGCATTTCGCGCTTGCCGGCAAAGCCCTTGCGCCGCTCCACGACAAATCCCGCCGCCTGCAGGTTTCGCCGCACGAAGCCGGCGGCTGCATAGGTGGCGAAAGTGCCGTTCGGAACGGTCTTGTCGTGGAGCATCCGCATCAGTTCCGGCGACCACATGTCGGCGTTGCGCGACGGTGCGAAGCCGTCGAGATACCAGGCATCGAAGCCCCGCTGGGCGTCGCGCACGCCTTCAAGGGCCGGTCCGCAGACGACGCTGAGGCGCGTATTCGCATCGAGCCTCAGCGATACGACACCCTGTGGGTGGTCCGGCCACGCGGCGGCAAGCGCTTGGCGCTCCCGGTCGATTTCAGGCCAATGCGACAGCGCGCGGTCAATCTCCTCGGCCCGCATCGGGTAGAGCTCGAAGGACATGAAATGCAGCTCCGAACCGGGGAGCGCCCATTGCCGCCATTGGCGCCAGGTCTCGCAGAAGTTCAGGCCGGTGCCGAAACCGAGTTCGCCAATGAGGAAATCTCGCCGACCCTGACAGCGGTCGGGCAGACCGTTGCCGGCCAGGAAGACGTGGCCGCATTCCAGCCGCCCGTCCGTCTGGCAATAAAAATGGTCGCCAAAGGCCGTCGAATAGGGCATATCGCCGTCGCGCCATTCGAGCTCCGGGCTTGCCGCATTGGTTTCGGATGCTTCTGTCCGATCGGAAACTGGATCTGTCATGGAAAGAGCCGATAATCTTCTCAGACCCGCCGGTCAATCGTCCGTCGATCTGCTGATCATCGGCGGCGGGATCATGGGGCTGTGGGCGGCCGTTCATGCCGAGCGTCTCGGTATCCAAGCATTGCTCGTGGAAGCCGGCCGCGTCGGACAGGGAGCGAGCGGCGGCCTGCTTGGCGCGCTGATGCCGCATATGCCGGATAAATGGTCCGAGAAGAAGCAGTTTCAGTTCGATGCCCTTGTCGCGCTGGAACAAGAAATTGCCGGCCTGGAGGCCGAGACCGGGCTTTCGGCGGGTTACTGTCGCGCCGGTCGCCTGATCCCGCTGCCGAAGCCGCATCTGCGGCAGATCGCACTCGGTCATTCCCGGGATGCGGAAGCGCATTGGCGGCATGGGGAGCGCCGGTTTCATTGGCACGTGCTCGATGCAGCGCCCGTTGAAGGCTGGATCGAAGCTTCCTTCGCGGAAAGCGGGTTTGTGTACGATACCCTGGCCGCGCGCGTCGCGCCCCGCGCCTTGCTGGAGGTGCTTTGCAAATCTCTGGCTGGGGCAAGGCATGTCCGGCTCGCCGAGGGCGTTGCCGTGGAGAGCATCGATCCGGACAAGGGTCTCGCACGCACGAATGAGGGCGACATTCGCTTCGGCCGTTGCATCCTTTCTGCCGGCTATCGTTCGTTTCCAATCCTTGATGAATTGACGGAGGGACGCAAAACCTCGCTCGGCCAACCGGTCAAGGGCCAGGCGGCGATGCTGAAGGCCGATGTCGACGGTGGCTTGCCCGTTATCTTCCGTGATGGCCTTTATATCGTCCCGCATGAGAATGGTTTGGTCGCGGTCGGCAGCACGAGCGAGAATCGGTTTGGCGACCCGTTGACGACGGATGGGCAGCTCGACGATCTGCTTGTGGGCGCGCGCGCCATGGCGCCGGTGCTCGCCGGCGCGGAGGTGGTTGAGCGTTGGGCTGGCCTGCGTCCGAAGGCCGTGGATCGCGACCCGATGGTGGGCGCGCATCCCGATCATCCCTCGTTGATCGCATTGACGGGTGGCTTCAAGGTGAGCTTCGGGCTGGCGCATCGGCTGGCGGAGGCGGCCGTGCGGGAAGCGGTTGGGGCGCCCGCTTGCTTCAAGTTGCCGCAGAGTTTCACTTTAGCGAGTCATATTTCAGTCATATCACATAAAACGTGAATTTACGCCTCTTTCGGGTCGTCAATCTGTCACGCAAATCACCTATCTCCTTGGCCATCGGTGCCGGTTCGGCCTACCTGATGTTACGCGCCTTGGAGGAATTTTATGCGGTACGCCATTTGCTTCACACCGTCTGCGAGTGATCCGCTGACGCTTGTGGCGGCGAATTGGCTCGGCCGCAATGTCTATTCCGGCGAGATGGTCGATCCGCCTGCGATCCGCGGGCTCGGCATTCACGAGATCGCCTTCTACACCGCTGTTCCGCGCCGCTATGGCTTCATGGGGCTTCTGAAGGCGCCGTTCCGGCTGGCGGAGGACATGTCAGAGGCTGGGTTGCTGCGCGATCTGATGCGGTTTTCTGGTACGGTTGCGCCCTTCGAGATTCCAAGGCTCGAGGTTGCGCGGCTCGGCGGTGCGCTGGGTCTCGTTCCTTCCGTGCCAAGCCAACAGATGCATTTCCTGGCGGCGTCGCTGGTGCAGACCTTCGATCAATACAGGGCTCCCTTGAGCGAAGCGGAAATCGAGCGCATCGATCCCGATGGCCTGTCAGCGACGCAATTTGCCAATCTGCATCGTTGGGGGCATCCCCACGTGATGGATGAGTTCCGCTTTCAGATGATGTTGACGGGCACAGTGAGCCCCGCCGATATGGCGCGTATCGAGCGTGCTTTGCGCGAGTTTTTCGAACCGTCCCTGGCTGCGCCCGTTCCCATAGCCAACATCGCGCTTATGATGGAAGACGGGGCGGGCGGTCCTTTCCGCGTGCACTCTCTGCATCCAATGGGAAAGGTCAGTGCGCGCAAGATCGCCTGAAGCGCGTTGCGATCTTTCAGATTCGCTTCCCGCGCTTCAGGCGATCTTGCGCATGTCGCGCAAAACCGCTGCACATTTTTGCGCGACATGCTCCAGATTAGGGACCGGCGCGTGCCAATACCCCGCTTTGACGCGAAAGTGATTTTCCGAGTTTCCGTCTCGACTTTCCCGGCATGGATGCTACCGTTCCGCGATCAGAGAAGGTGCATCCAATGTCGGAAATCTATCCCCGTAATCTCATCGGCTACGGCCGCAATACGCCGGACCCCAAATGGCCTGGCGATGCCCGCGTAGCAGTGCAATTCGTGATCAACTATGAAGAGGGTGGGGAAAGCTGCATTCTCGACGGCGATCCGGGTTCCGAAAACCTGCTCTCCGAGATTGTCGGAGCTGCTTCCTGGCCAAACCAGCGCAATCTCAACATGGAATCGATCTACGAATACGGCTCGCGCGCCGGATTCTGGCGGCTGTGGCGCATGTTCACCGAACTCAAGGTTCAGGCGACGGTCTATGGCGTGACGCTCGCCATGGCCCGCAACCCGGAAGCGGTCGCCGCCATGAAGGAAGCCGGCTGGGAAATCGCCAGCCACGGCTATCGCTGGCTGGAGTATAAGGACTTTTCAGAGGATCTGGAGCGCAAGCACATTCTCGAGGCTGTGCGGTTGCATACCGAACTCACCGGCGAGCGGCCCTACGGCATGTACCAGGGCAAGCCGTCCGATAATACGCTGCGGCTCGTGATGGAGGAAGGCGGTTTCCTCTATTCCTCCGATTCCTATGCCGACGATCTGCCCTTCTGGGTCGATGGCCTGAACGGCAAGCCGTTCCTGATCATTCCCTATACGCTCGAAACCAACGACATGCGCTTTGCGACGCCGCAGGGCTTCAACTCCGGTGATCAGTTCTTCACCTATCTAAAGGATGCCTTCGACACGCTCTATGAAGAGGGCAAGCAGGGCAGCCCGAAGATGATGTCCGTGGGCCTGCATTGCCGTCTCGTTGGTCGCCCCGGCCGCGCCGCTGCGTTGCGGCGGTTCATCGAATATGTGCAGAAACATGACAAGGTCTGGATCCCGAAGCGCGTCGAGATCGCCAACCACTGGTATGAGAATCATCTTCCAGGGGGAGCGCGCTGACATGATATCGCGGGACGATTTTATCGGCCGCTTCGGCGGCGTCTTCGAACATTCGCCTTTCGTGGCCGAGCGCGCTTATGATGCTGGTGCCATCGCCGAGCCGCTAACCTCCGGCGGCGTGCATTCCGCGCTGGTGCGGGTTTTCCGTGCCGCAAGCGAGACGGAGCGGCTTGGCGTGCTGCAGGCGCACCCGGATCTCGCTGGCCGGCTCGCTATTGCCGGCGAGCTGACCGAGGACAGCCGCAGGGAGCAGGCCGGCGCCGGGCTCGATCGGCTGAGCCCCGAGGAGCACGCCCGGTTTACCGAGCTCAATGCCGCCTATGTGACGAAGTTTGGCTTTCCCTTCATCATCGCGGTCAAGGGGCTCGGCAAGGACGATATCCTGGCTGCCTTCGAAATTCGGATCGACAATGGCCGGGATGCGGAATTCGCGACGGCGGCAGCGCAGGTCGAAAAGATCGCTCTGTTGCGTCTGCAGTCCATGCTTCCAGAAGCGTGATGGGCGGCCTGCGGGCCGCCATTCTCTCCCATGCTTGCTTCTGCATAGGTTTTCTCGCAGAAAGTACGAGCTATTTTTCAGTTCGTTCATGGCCTAGTATCCACGAGTGGGGTGCTGCGGTGAGGCCATGAAAGCATTGTCCAGAGATAGAAGAGAGCGGGCGACCGACGACGCCGAGCGGCGTTTAAGCGCGCGGAGATTGCATACTGTCTGCGAAGTGAAGCCCGCATGAGTCTGGATCCGCTGATCACCTATCTCGGGCGCATGCAGTTTACTGCATCCGAAATCGGCCAATTCCTTCGGGGGATCGATCAGGCCACATTTTCCAACAATGTCGAGAAACAGCGTGCCATCGGCATGGATCTTCTGCTGATCGGCGAGGCCGCCACACGCATAGCAGAAGAATATCCGGAGTTTGTCGTTGACCATCCGGAGCTGCCTTGGCATGTGATGCAGGACTTCCGGAATCGGATTGTGCAAGGGTATGTCGACATCGAGTTGGCTACCCTTTGGGGCATCGCCCACAAATCAGTTCCGGAGTTGCTCCTGCAATTGGACTCCATTCGCCACTGGCGAGCGGAAGGCGAATAATCAGTCAATGACACAGCATCTCGACATCAATCCTTTGACAAAGGCCGCGTTCGCACCCTTCGGCGATGTGATCGAGGCCGATCCGGCAACCATGCGATACATCAACGGTGGCACGACAGAGCGCTTTCATGCGTTGTCCAATGCCGAAGCTGCGGGGGATGGGGCTCGGGTTATCCTGAACCTCTTTCGCGGCCAGCCGCGCGCGTTTCCTTTCTCGATCGACATGATGGAGCGGCATCCTTTCGGCAGCCAGTGTTTCGTGCCGCTGAACGGCCGGCCGTTTCTCGTCGTTGTTGCAGAGGATGAGGGTGGCAAGCCCGGCAGGCCGCAGGTCTTCCTGGCGCGGGGTGAGCAGGGCGTGAACTATCGGGTCAATGTCTGGCACTATCCGCTGATGGCGCTGGACGAACAGAGCGATTTTCTTATCGTGGATCGCGATGGACCGGGAAACAATCTGGAAGAATACTTCTTCGATACGCCCTTTACCATTGGAGCACCGACGCTATGACCGGATTGACCACCCATGTGCTCGATACCGCCCTTGGCAAGCCGGCTGAAGGTCTGGTGATCGATCTTTTCAGGGTTGAGGGCGAGGCGCGCACGCATCTGAAGACGGTCGTGACCAACTCCGACGGGCGCGTGGACGGTGCTCCCATCCTGATCGGTGACAGCTTCGTTGCCGGCACCTATGAATTGCTGTTCCGCGCTGGAGACTATCTGCGTGCCAGCGGCTCCAAGCTGCCGGAGCCGGCCTTTTTGGATCTCGTTCCGATCCGTTTCGGCATTGCTGACACGACGGCACATTATCATGTGCCGCTGCTGATCTCCCCCTACGGCTATTCCACCTATCGCGGGAGTTGAGATTTGCGCTTTGCAGCCATAGCGGACATTCACGGCAACCACCTTGCGCTCGAAGCGGTGCTTGCGGATATCCGCAGTCAGGGTATCAGCGATATCGTCAATCTCGGCGATTGCTTCAGCGGGCCGCTGACGGCGGGGAAAACGGCGGATCTCCTGCTTGGGCTCGATGCTATGACCGTGCGCGGCAATCATGATCGGTATCTGATCGATCGGGCGCCGGAGGCCATGCATGTCTCGGACAGGGCCGCTCATTCCGAACTGGCGGAACGCCATCTCGAATGGTTGCGTGGCTTATCCTTCAGCGCAGTTCATCTAGGTGAAGTCTATCTCTGCCATGCGACGCCGGCCAATGATAATGTTTACTGGCTCGAATCCGTCTCCGCGGACGGTCAGGTCTATTTGAGGCCTTTGGAAGAGATTGAGGCGTTAGCCGCCGGTATCGATTTTCCGCTGATCTTGTGCGGGCATACCCATATTCCGCGTGCCGTCAGGCTTTCCGATGGCCGCCTGATCGTCAATCCCGGCAGCGTCGGCTGCCCGGCCTATGACGACGATCTGCCCTTTTACCACAAGGTGGAGGCTGGCCATCCTTTCGCCTCCTACGCAATTTTGGAGAAGGTGGGGGATCATTGGCTGCCGGTTTTCCGGCAGGTCGCCTACGATCACATGGGGATGGCGAAGCTCGCGGCTGAGAATGGCCGTGCGGAATGGGCGAGCGGTCTGGCTACGGGCTGGCTGCGTTAGAAATCAGCCAAAATCGACCGATCCACCGCTCTGATATCCCGCTTGCCGCAGAGCGCCATGGAAATATCCAGCTCTTTGCGGATGATTTCGAGCGCGAGCGTCACGCCTTCCTTGCCCATGGCGCCGAGGCCGTAGAGGAAGGGGCGGCCGATGAAGGTGCCCTTGGCGCCGAGTGCTACGGCCTTCAGCACATCCTGGCCGGAGCGGATGCCGCCATCCATATGCACCTCGATCCTGTCGCCGACGGCATCGACGATGTGAGGCAGCATGCTGATGGAGGAATGCGCGCCATCGAGCTGCCTGCCGCCATGATTGGAGACGATGATGGCGTCGGCGCCGGTATCGACGGCCGCTTTGGCGTCCTCGACGTCCAGAATACCCTTGATGACCAGCGGGCCGCCCCATTGCTCTTTGATCCAGGCGACATCGTTCCAGGAAAGTTTGGGATCGAACTGCGAGTGCGTCCAGTGCGACAGCGTCGTCATGTCGGATATATCCTTGGCATGACCGATGATATTGCCGAAGGAGCGGCGCCTGGTCTTCAGCATGCCCATGCACCAGCCCGGCCGCGTCGCCATCTGCCACAGGTTCTTTGCCGTCATTTTCGGCGGTGCCGAAAGCCCGTTGCGGATGTCGTTATGGCGCTGGCCGAGGATCTGCAGGTCGGCCGTCAGCACGAGCGCCGAGCATTTCGCCGCCTTGGCGCGCTGGATCAGGTTCAGAACGAAATCGCGGTCTTTCATCACGTAGAGCTGGAACCAGAAGGGCTGCTTCGTCACCGAGGCGATGTCCTCGATCGAGCAGATGCTCATCGTCGAGAGCGTGAAGGGAATGCCGAATTCCTCGGCGGCACGCGCCGCCAGCATCTCGCCATCGGCGTGCTGCATACCAGTGAGGCCGGTCGGGGCCAATGCCACCGGCATGGAGGCTTTTTGCCCGACCATGGTGGTTGCGAGTGACCGATCGGACATGTCGACGAGGACGCGCTGGCGCAACTTGATCTTGGCAAAATCCGCCTCGTTCGCCTGATATGTCGACTCCGTCCAGGAGCCGGAATCGGCATATTGGAAGAACATTTTCGGCACGCGCCGCTGAGCAAGCGTTTTCAGTTCTGCGATGGTAAGCGGCGCGGTCATGGCTCTTTGCCTTCTGGATGGTTACATGGGGGCAGGTTCGGATTGCCTCATTGCAGGATCGATTTCATCGGCTTTCCGGCGACATAGGTTTCCACGACGGCGCGGTCGTCGCCCATGGTCTGCAGCAGGAACAGCTCTTCGGTGAGGCTCTTCGTCACTTCCATCTTCAGCGCCATGGCCGGCGTTGCAGCGGCGTTAAGGACGATCAGATCGGCTTCGGTACCGGCATCGAGCGTGCCGATCTTGTCGACGAGGGAGAGGGATTCAGCATTCCCTCGCGTCATGTAATAGTAGCTTTCCAGCGGATTCAGGCGCTCGCCGAGCAGCTGCTGGATTTTGTAGGCCTCATCCATGGTGCGCAGCATGGAATAGCTGGAGCCGCCGCCGATATCGGTGGCGACACCGATACGCACGGGTTTTTCGCGGCGTGCCAGCGCCTTCAGCGGGAAGAGGCCAGAGCCGAGGAACAGGTTCGAGGTCGGGCAATGCACCGCAACGGCGCCGGCCTCGCTCATGGCATCGGCTTCGCGCTCCGAGAGGTGAATCGCATGGCCGAACAGGCTTTTAGGGCCAAGCAGCCCGTAGCGCGCGTAGATATCGGTGTAGTCGATCGCTTCCGGATAGAGCTCGCAGGTGAACGTGATCTCGTCGTGGTTCTCGGAAAGATGCGTCTGAATGTGCAGATCGGGGAATTCGCGGGCGAGGGTGGCAGTCGCCTCCATCTGCGCCGGCGTCGAGGTAATGGCGAAGCGCGGCGTGATGGCGACGTGGTTGCGGCCCTTGCCGTGCCAGTCTGATATCACCTGGCGGGTCTCGTCATAGCCCATTTCCGGCGTGTCGAGCAGGCCCTGCGGCGCATGGCGATCCATCATCACCTTGCCGCCGACCATGCGCATATTGCGCCGCATGGCTTCGGCAAAATAGGCATCGGCGGAGGTCTTGTGCACCGAGCAATAGGCGACGGCCGTCGTCGTGCCGTGGCGGATCATCTCGTCATAGAAATGCTTGGCGATCCGCTCCGCATGGGCGCTTTCGACAAAGCGGCATTCCTCGGGGAAGGTATAGGTGTTCAGCCATTCCAAGAGGTTGGCGGCATAAGAGGCAATCACCTGCATTTGCGGGAAATGCAGGTGCATGTCGATGAAACCGGGCAGGATCAGATGCGGGCGATGGTCGATTTCGACCACGCCTTCCGGCGCCTGCGCCTTGATATCGGCATAAGGGCCGGTCGCGACGATCATGCCGCTCTCGATCAGCAGGCCGCCGTCGCTTTCATAAGCGTAGCTGTCAGTATCATCGAGGCTTTGCGGCAGGCGCTTGAAGGAAAGCAGTCGGCCGCGCAGAAGGGTGGTCATTGGCTTTTTTCTCCGATGGAGCTTTCGAACCAGGCGACCAGCAATTTGCGTTCCTCGGGCGTCACCTCGGTGACATTGGCAGGAGGCATGGCGTGGCTGCGGCCGGCCTGGATATAGATCTCCCGGGCATGCATAGCGATTTGCTCGTCATTTTCCAGCATCACACCCTTTGGCGGCCGGACAATCCCCTCATAAACGGGTTCGGCTGAATGGCACATGGTGCAGCGCGTCGAAACTATCTCTTTGACGGACGAGAAATGTATATCCGAGGCAAACGGCTGGAAGGCGGGAGGGATTGCATTGGCCTCCTTCTCGCCGGTCAACACTTTGGGAACGGTCGAAAGCCACATGATGACAATGAATAGGATGACGGTGACGATCCAGGTCCAGGTTGGATGACCCTTGCGGGCATGCGTCGTGTTGAACCAGTGACGGATGGTGACCCCCATGAGGAAAACCAGCGCCGCAATCACCCAATTATAGGCTGTGCCGAAAGCCAACGGATAGTGGTTCGACAGCATGAAAAAGATGACAGGCAGCGTCAGATAGTTGTTGTGCAGCGAGCGCTGCTTGGCGATACGGCCATATTTAGGGTCGGGCGTGCGGCCGGCAATGAGGTCTGCGACGACGATCTTCTGGTTGGGAATGATGATCATGAAGACGTTCGCCGACATGATCGTCGCGGTGAAGGCGCCGAGATGCAGGAAGGCGGCGCGGCCGGTGAAAAGGTGCGTGTAGCCCCAGGCCATGAAGACCAGCACGGCATAAAGCACGATCATCAGCCCCCAGGTGTTGTTGCCAAGCGGGGACTTGCAGAGCAGATCATAGACGATCCAGCCGCCGGCAAGCGAAGCCAGCGAAATCAGGATCGCGACGGGAACGCTGACATCGAGCACATGTCGGTCGATGAGGAAGAGGTTGGCACCGCCGTAGTAGACGATGCACAGCATCAGGAAGCCGGAAATCCAGGTGAAATAGCTCTCGTATTTGAACCAGGTCAGATGCTCCGGCATCTGTGCCGGGGCGACGAGATATTTCTGGATATGATAGAAGCCGCCGCCATGAACCTGCCATTCCTCGCCATAGGCGCCGGGCGGAAGATGCGGGCGCTTCACCAGCCCGAGATCGAGCGCGATGAAGTAGAAAGACGAACCGATCCAGGCAATGGCGGTTATGACGTGGAACCAGCGGGCGGCAAAGGCCAGCCATTCCCACGCTATGGCGTATTCATACATTCAGTTCCCCTTTTTCTTCCTCCGACTCCGCACCTTGCAAAATGTTGGCGGCGGAGGGAAGGGGAGAGTTTGATGCGCCAGCAAAAAGCCTGACCTTGTTTAGTGCACGGACCGCATTAGATCAGATTATGGCAGTTTTTTAATAAAACGCCCTCGGCTGCTTGGAGCGGGCCGTGTCCGCGGCGGCCGTCAATTTTTCGACGGAGAATTGCCCATGCGTGGTGTTCTGGCCTTCGTCTTTTTTGCCTTTGCAAGCTCCGCCCTGGCGCATGATGCGCCCTCCGGATGGTCCTATGATCCCTATTGTTGTAATGGCGACAGCACGACCGGCGACTGCGAGATGATCCCGTCGCGCACGGTCACCATCGTGCCGGGTGGCTATCGCGTGACGCTCAATCCCGGCGACCATCGCTACATCACGCACGCGCATATTTTCAATCTGCCGCAGAGCAAGGCGATGCATTCGCCGGATGGCGCTTATCATCTCTGTCTGTTTCCGGACGAGAATACCCCGCGCTGTTTCTATGCGCCCGATATGTCCGATTGAGTGTTATTGCAGCGGCATGCCGAATTCGCTGAGGAGCCAATCCCTGAAGGCGCGGATACGCGGCGTATGACGCCTGTTTTCCGGATAGGCGATCCAATAGTCCGTATTGTCGGACGAAAGAATGTCGAAGGGCTGGATCAACCGACCGGAAGCCAGATCATCCGCATAGAATTCCGGGGTCAGGATGGCGACGCCCTGACCGGCCAACGCCGCGCTCGCCTCGAAGGACTGGGCGCCGAGCCTGCTTCGCGGCCGACCCTGAAGGCCGGGGTCGGGAACGCCTGCCTCCTTAAACCATTGGACCCACCATGGGTCGCCCGCGTCGATGATGCGGAGCTTCAGGAGATCGGCCGGTTCATGTATGCCGCCGACCGTCTCGGCAAGCGCCGGGCTCAGCATCGGCGTGAAATAGACCTTCATCAGCAGGTGCGCACGCAATCCCGGCCACTGGCCACGCCCGGCGCGGATGGCGATATCGGAGGGCTCACGGGCGAAGTCTATGATCGAGCCGGATGTATCCAGCCGAACGGCGATATTGGGATGCTTCAGCTGAAACGACCCGATATGGCGGGCCAGCCACTGCGAGGCAAAGGTCGGGGTCGAATGGATGCGCAGCGTCGTTTCGGCATCGCCGCTGATCGAGGCCATGGCCTCCTGCAGCAAGGCAAAGGCTTCAGCCACTTTCGGTGCAAGCTGCTCTCCGGCCTCGGTCAACAGGATCTGTCGCGGACGACGCAGGAATAACGGCTCGCCCACGGTCTCTTCCAGCAGCTTGATCTGATAGCTGACCGCGGTCTGGGTCATGCCAAGCTCTTCGCCGGCCCGTGTGAAACTGCCGTGCCGGGCGGCGGCCTCGAAGACGCGGAGCGCATTCAGCGGGAAGCGCTTGGAGAGCTTCATGGATAAGTTCTCTTTATGTATGCAGACGATAGTTCGATTGGAATTTCAGCATTTTTCGCGACAAACTGCAATCCATATCGTTGATTGGATTGAGGTGTTGCCATGGATTGTTATGTCGTGGAGTCGGTGAATGCGGTCAAGCCCACGCTCTTGGCGCGTCTTTTGGAGTCGGTGACGCAGGTCTTCCTGAAGCATGGCGAGCCATCGCCGAATCTGGATCTCGACGAGATGCCGGACCGGCTGAAGCGCGATCTTGGATTTCTCGATGGGCGCGAGCCGCATTATGACGACAGGCGGGTGTTGTAGGCAGAATTGAACTCCGGATACTGGCGCTTTCAGCGCCGATCTGGATGAGCGTCGCGTGCAGTGCTCACATGTGAGGCTTTGAGGAACGAGGTCAAAAAGTGAGAAAGCCAGGGTGTGGAGAGTGCCTACCCCCTCTGTCACTTCGTGACATCTCCCCCACAAAGGGGGAGATTGGCAGCCCGTGGCTTATACGAGCATCAAACGCGGTCCTTCGTTTCGTGGCAGATTCATGCCGTGACAAAAGCCCCGGCCAAAGAATCACATCCCTTTCAGCCTTTCGACCGCCATCAGCACCCGTTCCGGTGTCGCGGGGGCATCGAGGCGCGGGCAGACGCGATAATCTGCAACGCTGGCGACCGCCATCGAAAGAGCCTCTAGTACCGATATGCTGAGCATGAAGGGCGGCTCGCCGACGGCCTTCGAGCGGCCGATGGTGGCTTCCGTATTCTCCGACCATTCGGCAAGACGAACGTTGAAGATCTTTGGACGGTCGGAGGCGAGCGGGATCTTGTAGGTCGAGGGTGCGTGCGTGCGCAACCGGCCCTTGGCATCCCACCAGAGCTCCTCGGTCGTCAGCCAGCCCATGCCCTGCACGAAGGCGCCCTCGACCTGGCCGATATCGATCGCCGGATTGAGGGAGTGACCGACATCATGGAGGATGTCGGTGCGGTCGATCAGGTATTCGCCGGTGAGCATGTCAATCGACACTTCCGAGCAGGCGGCACCATAGGAGAAATAGTAGAAGGGTGTGCCGCGGCCGGCCTTGCGGTCCCAATGGATCTTCGGCGTCTTGTAGAAGCCGGCAGCCGAGAGCTGGACGCGGGCGAAATAGGCCTGCTTGACAAAATCCGGGAAGGGGATTTCCTCTTCGCCGACGCGCACGCGGTTCGGCAGGAACTGCACTTCCTCAGCGCCGACACCCCATTTTTCAGCCGCGAAGGCGGTCAGCCGCTCTTTGATCTGCCGCGCGGCGTCATAGGCTGCCATGCCGTTCAGGTCGGAACCGGAAGACGCGGCCGTTGCCGAGGTGTTCGGCACCTTGCCTGTTGTCGTCGCGGTGATCTTCACCCTGTCGATATCGACCTGGAAGCTATCGGCCAGAACCTGCGCTACCTTGGTATAGAGGCCCTGACCCATTTCGGTGCCGCCATGGTTCAGGTGAATGGAGCCATCCTGATAGATATGCACCAGCGCGCCCGCCTGGTTGAAGGCGGTCATCGTGAAGGAGATGCCGAATTTCACCGGCGTCAGCGCAATGCCCTTGCGGATGAAGCGGCTGGAGCGGTTGAACGCGATGATGGCGTTGCGGCGCGCCTGATAGTCGGCGGTCTGTTCCAGCTCATCGACGACGCGGTTGATGATGTTGTCGGTGACCTCCTGATGATAGGGGGTCAGCGTCCGGCCGGAGCCCGGCTGGCCGTAGAAATTGGCGCGACGGACTTCGAGCGGGTCCTTGCCGAGCGCATAGGCGATCTCCTCGATGATGCGCTCGCCGCCAACCATCCCCTGCGGGCCGCCGAAGCCGCGGAAGGCGGTGTTGGAAACGGTATGCGTCTTCAGCGGTTTCGAGACCAGATGCACATGCGGGTAGAAATAGCTGGAATCCGCGTGGAACAGCGCGCGGTCGGTGACCGGGCCGGAAAGATCGGAGGAGAAGCCGCAGCGCGCGGCATAGGTGGCGTCGACGGCATGGATGCGGCCTTCGTCGTCGAAGCCGACTTCGTAGTCCACCAGGAAGTCGTGGCGCTTGCCGGTCGCGCTCATGTCCTCGTCGCGGTCGGGCCGGAATTTCACGGCGCGTCCGAGCTTCTTGGCGGCGACGGCTGCGAGCGCCGCAAACTGGTTGCCCTGCGTTTCCTTGCCGCCGAAGCCGCCGCCCATGCGGCGCACGTTGACCGTGACGGCATTGGACGGAATGCCGAGGACATGGCCGACAATGTGCTGGATTTCGCTCGGATGCTGTGTCGACGACCAGACCGCGACCTCATCGTCTTCGCCAGGGATCGCCATGGCGATATGGCTCTCGAGGTAGAAGTGTTCCTGGCCGCCGATGCGCATCTGCGCCTTGATGCGATTGACGGCATTGGCCATCTCGGTTTCGGGTTCGCCGCGCTTCAGCGTCATCGGCTCGTAGACGAGCGGCGCGCCGTTGGCGAGCGCGCCGTCGATATCGCTCCAATGCGGCAGGTCGCGATAATCGATCCTGGCGAGGCGAGCGGCGCGGCGAGCCGCATCACGAGTTTCGGCGATGACGGCAAAGATCGGCTGACCGTGGAATTCGACCTTCTTTTCGGCAAGCAGCGGTTCGTCATGCATGCCGTTGGAACTGGTGTCATTGACGCCTGGAATATCGGCGCCGGTGAAGACCCAGACGACGCCGGGATAGGCTTTGACGGCGGCGAGATCGATGCCGGCGATCTCGGCATGAGCGCGGTCGGAAAGGCCAAGCGCGCCGTGCAGCAATCCTGCGGGCTCGGGGATATCGTCGATGTAATCGGCGGCTCCGGTGACGTGCTTGTGCGCGGAATCATGTTTCAGCGAGCCGTGCATGGAGCCGTTGATGACCTTGCGCTCTTCGAAGGTGGATTTGTCCATGGCTCAGGCCTCTTCAGCCGCAAAACGCTTCAGTTCCTGCGGCGCACCGGCCGTTTCCAGGTAGAAGCGAAGGAGAAGATTTTTCGCGGTCAGCTGCCTGTATTCGGCGGAAGCGCGCCAATCGGTCAAAGGTTTATAGTCCGCATCGAAAGCGGGGCGGACGGCGGTAACGGTCGCCTCCGTCCATGGCTTGCCGACCAACTCGGCTTCGACCGTGCGGGCGCGCTTCGGCGTGCCGGCCATGCCGCCGAAGGCGATACGGATATCGGTGACATTGCCGGCATCGTCCAGCTTCAGATGAAAGGCACCGAGCACGGCGGTAATGTCCTCATCGCGGCGCTTGGTGATCTTGTAGACGGCAAAATGCACATCGTCGGCCGGGTAGGGGACAAGGATGCTTTCGACGAATTCGCCGGGATTGCGGTCCTGCTTGCCGTAGTCGATGAAGAAATCTTCCAGCGGCAGGCTGCGGGTGCCGGCTGCCGAACGAAGCTTGACGGTAGCGCCAAGGGCGATCAGCGGCGGCGGGCTATCACCGATCGGCGAGCCGTTGGCGATATTGCCGCCGATGGTGCCCATGTTGCGTACCTGCTCGCCGCCGATGCGGTTGATGAGGTTGGCAAGAGCCGGGATTTTTTCCGCGATCACGGTAAAGGCACGGCTGTAGCTGGCGCCGGCGCCGATGGTCAGGCCTGTATCTTCAACCGTGATTTTCTGCAGATCCGTCAGATGATTGATGAAGACCACAGGATTGAGCCGGCGCATCTGCTTGGTAACCCACAGGCCGACATCTGTGGAGCCGGCGACGACGGTTGCATTCGGCTCTTCGGCCATCACCTGCGCCAATGCGGCAACGGAGTTGGGTACGATGAGGCGATCCTCGCCTTCGGCAATCTCGATGGTATCGCCGCCCTGCATCGCCCAGAGGCGAGCGATGATATCGGCTCTGGTCTTTTCGAGGGGGTCGAAGAGCGCGCTCGGCCGCTTCTGGCTGACCTGCTCTGCCGCCTTGACGATGGGCTCGTAGCCAGTGCAACGACAGAGATTGCCTTGGAGCGATTTTTCGATCTGCGCCCGGCACGGCTTTTCCGTGGTCAGCCAGAGGCCATAGAGCGACATGACAAAGCCCGGCGTGCAGAAACCGCATTGCGAGCCGTGGCAATCGACCATCGCCTGCTGCACCGGATGGAGGGTGCCGTTTTGCGCGGCAAGATGCTCGACGGTGACGACATGGGTCGCATGCAGCGAGCCAACGAAGCGGATGCAGGCATTGACGGATTCATAGTGCAGCCCGCCATCGATCAGGCGTCCCACAAGCACAGTGCAGGCGCCGCAGTCGCCTTCCGCGCATCCTTCCTTCGTTCCCGTCAGGCGCCGCTGGAGGCGCAGGAAGTCGAGCAGCGTCTCGGTGGGGCGCAGGTTGGATAGCGTGATATCCTCTCCGTTGAGGATAAAGCGAATGCTGTCGCTCATGTCGTTCCCGTTTTTTTATCTATAGGTCCGGGCCGGACGCGCGAACGAATCCGGCCCTAACCGTCAATGGTTATTCCGCGGTCCAGCCACCGTCAATCGAGACATGCGTGCCGGTCACCTGGCGTGCCTCGTCGCTCGCAAGGTAGAGCGACAGGGCGCCGATTTCTTCGGCCTTGACGAACTCATGCGTGGGCTGGGCCTTGAGGATGACCTCGTTCTTGACCTGCTCCTCGGTCATGCCGCGGGCCTTGGCCGTGTCCGGGATCTGCTTTTCGACAAGCGGGGTCAGGACGTAGCCGGGGCAAATGGCGTTCACCGTGACGCCGAATTCGGCAAGCTCGAGCGCCGCCGTCTTGGTCAGACCCAATATACCATGTTTTGCCGCGACATAGGCGGATTTGAAGGGCGAGGCAACCAGGCCATGGGCTGAGGCGATGTTGATGATGCGGCCGTATTTCTTCGCCTTCATCAGCGGAATGGCGGCGCGGATGGTGTGGAAGGAGCTGGAGAGATTGATTGCGATGATCTGGTCCCACTTCTCGATCGGGAAATCCTCGATCTTCTCGACATGCTGGATGCCGGCATTGTTGACGAGAACATCGACGCTGCCGAAGGTGGAGTTGGCCGTTGCAATCATGTCGGCGATCTCGGCGGGCTTCGTCATGTCGGCGGGATGATAGATCACTTTGCCACCGCCGGAGGCTTCGAGTTTCGTCTTGATCGCGTCGATCTCCTCCGGCTTTCCGAAGCCGTTGATGACGACGTTATCGCCCTTGGCGGCGAAGGCCGTTGCGATGGCGAGGCCGATACCGCTCGTGGAACCGGTGACGACAACTGTTCTAGCCATGATCTTCTCCTTGGACAGCGCAGCTTTCTGCTGCAATGCAAAACGGACTGAGCTTACTGCATAATTCCTTAAATCGGGATCGATTTAAGGATAAAATTATGCAGCCGCTTTAAAGTGCTACAGCGACCTTTGCGCGTCACATGTGACGCGCAAAGGTCGCTGTAGTCCCAAACAGTCGGATCTGGCAATCGCATTGCTGCCAGTCGCTTTTGCGGCGCTTTGACCCACGGCGTTGCACCGCAAAGCGCGTCCTTCAGCGAAAAATTTCGTTTTGCTTTCTTTTCACATTCGTTTTGCTCGCGTATCTGTTGTTTCGGGATACAACAGGCGGGAGGACTGTATGAGCGGTTATGTCTTGGCGATCGATCAGGGAACGACGTCGACGCGGGCCATCGTTTTCGACGGCAAGATGAAGGTTGCCGGTGTCGGACAGAAGGAATTCACCCAACATTATCCGAAACCCGGCTGGGTCGAACACGATCCGGAAGAGATCTGGTCGTCCGTCCTCGCCACCGTCCGCAAGGCGATCGAAGCTGCCGGCATCACCGCCAAGGATATTGCAGCGCTCGGCATCACCAATCAGCGCGAGACCGTCGTCGTCTGGGATCGCGAGACCGGCAAGCCGATCCACAATGCCATCGTCTGGCAGGACCGCCGCACGGCGAGCTATTGCGAAAAGCTCAAGCGGCAGGATCTGGAAAAACTCTTCACACGCCGCACCGGCCTGCTGCTCGATCCCTATTTCTCCGGCACCAAGCTCTCCTGGCTTTTGGCCAATGTTAAGGGTGCTCGTGCCCGCGCCGCCAAGGGCGGGCTTTGCTTCGGCACCGTCGATACCTTCCTGATCTGGCGGCTGACTGGGGGCAAGAGCTTCGTCACCGATGCCACCAATGCCTCGCGGACGCTGATGTACAATATTGGCTCCAATGAATGGGAAGGGGAGTTGCTGGATATTCTTCGCGTTCCCTCGGCGATGCTACCCGAGGTGAAGGATTGTGCCGCTGATTTCGGTGTTGCCGATCCTTCGCACTTCGGTGCCGCAATCCCGATCCTCGGCGTTGCCGGCGATCAGCAGGCGGCGACGATCGGCCAGGCCTGCTTCGAACGCGGCATGATGAAATCCACCTATGGTACGGGCTGCTTCGCGCTTCTCAATACCGGCACGGACATGGTGCGGTCGAAAAACCGCCTGCTGACCACCATCGCCTACAGGCTGAACGGCGAGACGACCTATGCATTGGAGGGCTCGATCTTCATCGCGGGCGCCGCAGTGCAATGGCTGCGCGACGGCCTGAAGGCCATCCAGCGTGCCTCGGATTCCGGTGAACTGGCAGCCAAGGCCGATCCGCTGCAGGAGGTCTATCTGGTGCCGGCCTTCACCGGCCTCGGCGCACCACATTGGGACCCGGATGCGCGCGGCGCGATCTTCGGGTTGACGCGCAATACCGGACCTGAAGAAATCGTCCGGGCAGCGCTGGAGGCTGTTTGCTACCAGTCGCGCGACCTGTTGGATGCCATGCACAAGGATTGGCGCAATGGCAGTGGGCAGCACACCGTGCTGCGCGTCGACGGCGGCATGGTCGCATCCGACTGGACGATGCAGCGGCTTGCCGACCTGCTCAATGCGCCGGTCGACCGTCCGACGATCCTCGAAACGACAGCGCTTGGGGCTGCCTGGCTTGCGGGCAGCCGGGCCGGCGTCTGGCCGGATCGCGCCGGTTTTGCCAAGGCCTGGGCGCGCGACAAGCGTTTCGAGCCCGACATGGATGACAAGACCCGAAATGCGAAGCTCAAAGGCTGGAAAAATGCGGTCTCGCGCACCTTGAGTACACGGTAGGGATGATCAGCCTTCGTTGGCTGCTCACCCTAGGTTATGCCATGTAAGATTTCTTTATTTTGCTTATATAAGTGCGCGCAGCGATACTCGTCTTATTCGTGGTTCGGGGAGGGTTCCGGGCCGCGCTTCGCCGGACAGAGCCGTTTGAGGACGGACGCCTTCTTAAGAGACGATAAAGCGAATAATGGCTGCTCAATTTTCTGAACTGAAAAAACATTACTATCGGCAGATCAAGTATCATCTGACCCGACCAAAGCCGCCGATCCTGGCGGAACGCTTCAGTGGGCCTGTTCTCGTCGTTGGTTCGGCGCCCGTCTCGAACAAGCCCATGGATTTCGATGAGAGCTTCCGGGTCATCACCATCAATGGCTCGCAGACGGTGACGAAGGGCTGGGGCATAAAGGTCCCCGACGTGACGCTCGTCCAGTTCAATCAGATCGAGGGAACGAATACCAACGCCGTCGAGGTGCGCCGCGTTCTGAACGGCGAGCGGACGAAGATGCTCTACGTCCTGTTATGGCGGAAGGAGTTTCAGCGGCTGGAAGATGGGCTTAAAGCCTTCAATTACGGCTACGACAAGCTTGAGATCGTCGATCGGTACAAGCGCATGGCGCTGCTCGACCGGGTCGGCGGGGTGAAGTGCAGCGAGCTTGGTGCGGACGACAAATGCTCCAACGGTATCAACGCGGTGCTCTTCGCGCTCTATAACGGCGCGACCGAAGTCATCATCACCGGCATCAATCCTGATTCCGGCGGGCATGTCTACAACACGGAAAACCTCGCCCGATTGCATGTCCGCAAGGACCGCGAGGTTCTCGAACGGCTTCTCGAGCGCGGCTATCCGGTGTTCACTAGCGATCCGGCTGTGTCGCGATCGATCGGCCTTCCTTTATGGAAGGGCAGGGCAGAGGTAGGGCGCGTCCAGGGAGCGGCCGCTCAGAAGACGAGAGCGGAACTGAAGCAGACGGTTGCCGCGAATCCCTCGCTGGGTTGATGCCCATGCAGCTTAACGACGACTGTCGACGATTCATGCCAAGATCACGGTATAGAATCACTCGATTGCACAGAGGTCAGTCCAATGCTGATGCCGCCGCCACTCCGGCCGGGCGATAAGGTGCGTTTTGTGTCGCCCGCAAGTTCGCCCGAGAAGGACAGAGTTCTGCGGAATGCCGAAATACTGAAAGGCTGGGGGCTGGACGTCGATTTCGGTGAACATGCCTTTAGCAAGTGGAGCTATCTCGCCGGCACCGACGAGGAGCGGCTGGCGGATCTCAACGCTGCATTTCGAGATCCCGAGGTTCGGGCGATCTTCACCACGCGTGGTGGCAAGGGATCTTACCGGATCGCCGATCAAGTGGATTTTGCCGCAGCCCGGCGCGACCCCAAGTTCGTTATCGGCTTCAGCGACATCACCGCATTGCATTTGAGCCTGCTGAAACACTGCGATCAGGTCAGCATTCATGGGGCGCTTTTCATCGGGCCGAACGAAGAGAGCCTTAGTCTCTACACGCACGACGCGCTGCGGCAGGCACTGATGACAACGCAGGACATCGTGATGGCCGCGCGTCCGGAAGAGCCGACCTCGCGGCTGACCACAAGCGGAACGGCCAGAGGCCGGCTGATCGGCGGCAATCTCGACATGGTGGCGACATCCGCCGGTTGGGCGCTGCCGGACATGAACGGCGCAATCCTCCTGCTTGAAGCCATCGGCCTGTATATCGGCCAAGTTGATCGGCAGATGACGATGCTGCGCAAGGCAGGATACCTCAATGGGCTGGCAGGCGTTGTCATCGGACAGTTTACCGATTTCGAATTCGATCGTCCTCATTCGGTGATCGATATTCTGCGCGAACATCTTGCCGAACTCGACGTGCCGGTGCTTGGCGGCTTGCCACTCGGACATGGCGATAGCCCGGCAAGCGTTTTCATCGGCTCCATCGCGGAGTTCGATGCAAAAGCGGGGACGTTGGCGATCCGGCGCGGCAATGTCTGATTACCCGCTGAATATTTTTTGACGCAGCCTGTCGGTGCGGATGATACTCCTTCGTCTTTACAGGAGAAGGAGGTCCTCATGCTCTATGCGATCCTATGCTACAACGACGAAGATACCGTGTTCGCCTGGTCCAAGGAGCAGGAAGAGGCAACCATGGCGCGGCTGATTGCCGTGCAGGAGCCACTCAGGGAGGCCGGCAAGCTTGGGCCGGTCGCGCGACTGATGCCGACAACGGCGGCAACGACCCTGCGCAAGGGCAAGAACGAGCCGCTCGTCATCGATGGTCCGTTCGCAGAGACCAAAGAGCAGTTGCTGGGCTTCTATGTCATCGACTTCGAAACACTTGACGAGGCGATTGAGTTCTCGAAGGAGCTGGCCGCGGCCAATCCCGGCGTCGGCTCCTATGAAATTCGTCCGCTCTACGTCTTTCGACCCGGAACGGTTGCCACATGACGGATATTGCCTGGATCGACATCGCACTTACCAATGCCCGGCCGCAGGTGCTGGGTGCGCTGCTGCGCTATTTCCGCAATCTCGATACCGCCGAGGAGGCCTTTCAGGAGGCCTGCCTTCGGGCGTTGAAGACTTGGCCCGACAAGGGGCCGCCGCGCGATCCCGTCGCCTGGCTGATCTTCGTCGGGCGCAATAGTGGTATCGATACGGTGCGCAAGCAGGCGAAGCTGCAGAGCCTGCCGGACGAGGAGGCGATCTCCGATACGAGCGATGTCGAAGGCGACCTGGCCGAACGGCTCGACGGTTCCGGATATCGCGACGATATTCTCCGGCTGCTGTTCATTTGCTGCCACCCGGATCTACCGGCGACGCAACAGATCGCGCTGGCGCTGCGCATCGTTTCTGGCCTCTCGGTGCAGCAGATCGCCCGTGCTTTCCTGGTCAGCGAGAGCGCAATGGAGCAGCGGATCACCCGGGCGAAAGCGCGTGTAGCCGCAGCCGGCGTTCCCTTCGAAACGCCTGGCGCCATCGAGCGGAGCGAGCGGCTCGCGCTCGTCAGCGCGATGATCTATCTCATCTACAATGAAGGCTATTCGGCTGGCGGTACGCATCGCGAGGCCGCTGCCTTCGCCGATGAGGCGATCCGGCTTGGTCGGCTGCTGTTGCGGATCTTTCCCTCCGAGCCGGAAACCATGGCGCTGCTCGCGCTGATGCTTCTGCAGCAATCGCGCAAGGCGGCGCGTTTCGATGCCGACGGGCAGATCATCCTTCTGGAGGACCAGGATCGTTCGCTCTGGGATCGGACAGCCATAGACGAGGCGCTCGCCCTTCTCGACAAGGCGATCCGCCATCGTCAGCCTGGACCCTATCAGGTGCAGGCGGCAATCGCTGCCCTGCATTCCAGGGCGAAACGCGCCGAGGATACGGATTGGGAAGAGATCAATCTTCTCTACCAGATGCTGGAACGGCTGACGCCGTCTCCCGTCGTCACGCTCAATCGCGCGGTCGCGTTCTCAAAGCTCAAGGGGCCGGAAGCGGCTCTGGCGCTGATTGCGACGCTGGAAGCGCAGCTCGACAGCTACTTCTATTTTCATGGCGTCAGGGGTGGCCTGCTCGCGCAGCTCGGCCGCTCGCAGGAAGCGCGCGTTGCTTTTGACAGAGCGATTGCGCTTGCCCGTTCGCCCGCCGAAGCGACCCATATCCGCCATCAGCTTGATCGCCTGAGCGCGGATGCCGTTGTAGCTGCAAAATAATTGAAAAATCTGCGTCTGCGTTGTCGGGAATCGACGGTCGCGAACGTCATTAGAGTATAGGCCGAGCAGGACGCGTCAAACAGCAAAGAGGAGCAAGACATGACTGAGCAGACCGAGCGCCACGAGCTTTCCCTGACCCGCGTCATCGATGCGCCGCGCGAGAAGATTTTCCGCTGCTGGACCGAAGTGGAGCTGATCAAGCAATGGTTCGCGCCGCTGCCGTGGACGGTATCGGCTGCCAGCGTGGATGTGCGTGCCGGCGGCTCGAGCTCGATCACCATGCGCAGCCCCGAGGGCGAGGATTACCCAGGCAATGGTGTCTATCTGGAAGTCGTTCCCAATGAGCGGATCGTCTTCACCGATGCCTTCACCAGCGCCTGGGTGCCGTCGGCGAAGCCCTTCATGGTGGTGACAATCCAGCTCGACGCTCTCGGCAGCGGCAAGACCCGTTACACCGCCACGGTTCTGCATTGGTCGGCCGAGGATCGCGAAGCGCACGAGAAGATGGGCTTCCATCAGGGATGGGCGCAGTGCGCCGATCAGCTCGCCGCATTGGCAGCGAAGATCTGAATTTCCGATAGAATTCCGGGGATATCGCAATGTCTTATGCAGTCGATTCATCTGTGCCTTCGGTCACGCGCGCCCAGCGCGTGGCCGGCATGATCCTCAGTGGGTTGGTCATCGCCTTTCTCGTGTTCGATGGCGTCATCAAGCTCGTTCCGCTTTCCGTCGTCACGGAAACGATGGCGGGGCTTGGCTATTCCGCCGATCCGGCGCTGGCGCGGCTTCTCGGCGTCATTACGCTTAGCTGCGCCATTCTCTATGCGATCCCGAGGACTTCGGTCCTCGGCGCCATCCTTCTGACGGGTCTTCTCGGCGGGGCGATCACGACGCATCTGAGGGTCGGCAGCCCGATCTTTTCCCATCTGTTGTTCGGCGTTTATCTCGGCGTGATCGCCTGGGGCGGACTTTATCTTCGCTATGAAGCCGTTCGGAAAATGATTCCGTTCTTTCAGCGAAGCTTTTGATTTCGGATTCAATTTGCTAAGGCTCGCCCATCTAGAGCACCTCGACATTTCCATGAAATGTCGAGGTGCTCTATCTATTTGTCTCTGCGCAATTCCGGACGGAAAACCGCCGTTCACTTTTCCTGGAATTGCTCTGGCGAGGGGAGCGAGCCATGCCGCAAGTGATCATCGCACCGGTCAGGCAATCGGATGCGGACGAGCTGATTGCCGCCAATATCGCCAGCCGCGCCCACCATGTGCCCTGGGCCTATCCCTTCCTCGATCGCGACGGTTTTGACACCTGGTTCGGTCAGACGGTGACGGGGCCGAATATCGGTCTGGTGGCGCGCGATCCCGGCTCCGGCGGCATCGTCGGCGTCGTCAATATCAGCCAGATGGTCTGGGGCGGCTTTCGCAGCGCCTTTCTTGGCTATCATGGCATGGTGGGCTTTGCCGGCCAGGGGTTCATGACTGAAGCGGTACGTCTTGCCGTCGCGCACGCTTTCGATGCGGTCGGCCTGCATCGGGTAGAGGCCAATATCCAGCCAGGCAACCATCCTTCCATCGCGCTGGTCACGCGGATCGGCTTCCGCAAGGAAGGGTTTTCGCCCAAATATCTGAAGATTGGTGGCGTGTGGTGCGATCATGAGCGCTGGGCATTGCTCGCGGACGATCCGCGTTCCTGACTTCTTTCGGATTTCGAAAGCCGCGCCATCTGGCAGAAATCCTCAGAAAGACATTGACTGTGCAGAGTGAAGGGGCGAAAGCCACATAAAGCCTCTCGCGAACCGTTGCGCAGGGCGTCGGAGTGCCGGAAGCCGTAAATGATCGTTTCGACCGAAGAAGAACTGACCAAACTGAAAGATATCGGTCGCATCTGCGCCAATGCTTTGCAGGCCATGGCTGCGGCTCTGGAGCCGGGCATCACCACGCTGGAACTGGATGCCATCGGTCGCAAGGTCTTGGAGGATGCCGGCGCACAGTCAGCGCCGGAGCTGGTCTACAAGTTTCCTGGCGCGACATGCATCAGCGTCAACGAGGAAGTGGCGCATGGCATTCCTGGCCCGCGCGTGATCAAGGCGGGGGATCTGGTCAATCTCGATGTCTCGGCGGAGAAGGATGGCTTCTTTTCCGACACGGGTGCATCCTTTACCGTGCCGCCGGTCAAGCCTAAGATCGAGCGCCTGTGCCGTGACGGCAAGAGGGCGCTCTGGGTCGGCCTCAATCAGGTGAAGAGCGGTTCGCCGCTTGCGAAGATCGGACAGGCCGTCGGCGCCTTCGCGCAGAAGAACCGCTATACGTTGATCGCCAATCTCGCCAGCCACGGCATCGGCCGTTCCCTGCACGAAGAGCCCGCCGAGGTTTCTACCTGGGCGGACCCTTCCGAGACCCGGATCATGGAAGACGGCCTGGTTTTCACCGTCGAGCCGTTTCTCTCGCTCGGTGCGACCTGGGCTGAGGGCGGTGACGATGCGTGGACGCTCTATGCCGATCCGCAGGCACCCACGGTCCAGTACGAGCATACGATCATTGCCACCCGCAACGGGCCTATCATCCTGACATTGCCAGACAAGTGATGTTCTAAAGCACGTCGCGAATCTTTCAGATTCGTTTCCTGCGCTTCAGGTCCTTGATTTTGCGCATGCCGTTGTCGCAAAACCGCTGTGCACTTTTGCGCGGCATGCTGTAGCTCAATCGTCGGACTTCGGCTCGCCCTCGGTTTTGGTTTCGCCGCGGATGATGTCGGCGGCGGCGCGCTCGAGGATATCAGCGATGCGCGCACCTTCGGCCTTGCTCCACGGGAACTTCGAGCGAAGAGCCGAGCGCAGCAGATGGCGAGCGCGATGGACGTCGCCAGCGCCGTGGCGATCGAACGGATTGTCGCGGCCGTCCTCATCGCCGCCGTCGAAAACCTCGCGGACGCGGGCCATCTTCTCACCGATGGAGGTGAGCTTGGCGAGCGTTACCTCGACCAGATCACGATTGTCATCGACGCGCTTCTGGCCGCTTTCGGTGATGCGGTAGAGCTTCTTCGTGCCGCTGACCTCGACTTCGGCCTGGCCGGTTTCTTCGAGATAGGTCAGCGCGGGATAGATGACGCCTGGGCTTGGCACATAAAAGCCGCCGGAGCGCTCTTCGAAGGTCTTGATTAGTTCATAGCCATGGCGTGGCTGCTCGGAGAGCAGGGCGAGAATGATAAGCTGCAGATCGGCTGCATCGAACTTGCGGCCGGTGCGAAATCCGCCGCCGAACATGCCGCCCTTGAAGCCTCTCATGAAGTCTCTCCTGTGCTCGCCGCGCGATTCACGGCCTCGACCCTGTCGTAGGATATATGCCTCGACGATGTCAAAGCTGCCTCCGAACATGTTGCGATCTCTAAAGCCTCTCATGTCGTTTCTCCTTGAAGTGCGAGAGTTTATATCGTTAGTCATGTCGTAAGATATATATCGTAAGATAGCATTCTGCAAGAGGGGCGATGTGCGGATGGGGTGATCGGCGAAAGGAGACGTGCTCTTAAGGAGGAGGCGCTCATCCGATGGGTGAAAATTCGCTGCTGAACAACTGCATCACGATCGTGGGATAAGCGGTTACATCTACGTAAGAATAGGGCTCTGCCGGTTGCCGCCCCCGGCGAACTGTCTTAGGCTCGCCGCAAATTGACGCCATTGCGGTCGTTCGAACAAACAGGAAGCCTAACCGTCGTGTTTCATTCTTTCTTCCCGAATCCGAGATTGTTTTTTTCCTCATCGGTCGTTTGGGCGCTCGTCTGCGTCTTCCTATGGTATTTTGTCGGCGCGCATGTCGTGGCGTCCATGGGCTATCCGCCGCTGCAGGAAGAACAGCAGCCGGTCGGAGCGGCTTTCTTTGTTACTCCCACTAATTTCTTGTTTTACCTTTACTTTATTCTCTGCGCCGCGGTCTTTTGCGGTTTTTGGCATGTGACTTCGAGGAGCAATCCCTGGGTCGCCTGGTCCGTGTGGGGCTCTGCTTTCATCGTCTTCATCACCTATTTCGGTGTTCAGATCGACGTAGCGGTAAACGTATGGCGCCGGCCTTTCTTTGACCTCCTGCAAAATGCGCTCGGCGGAAAGCCCGGCGTTACGGATGGGGATTTCTACGGATTGCTGTGGGCGTTCACGCAACTCGGTCTGGTGGGCGTCGCGGTGAGCGTCGTTTCATCGTTCTTCCTGAGCCACTATCTCTTCCGTTGGCGTTGGGCGATGAACAATTTCTACATGTCGAAGTGGGAAAAGCTCCGGCACATCGAAGGTGCATCGCAGCGCGTCCAGGAAGACACGATGCGCTTTGCGACCAATCTCGAAGGGCTTGGTGTCAGCCTGATCGGCTCCGTCATGACACTCATCGTCTTCCTGCCGATCCTGCTGGAACTGTCGAAATATGTGACTGATCTGCCGATCATCGGCGCAATTCCATATTCGCTCGTCTGGCTGGCGCTGATTTGGTCGGTATTCGGCACGTTCCTGCTGGCGCTCTTCGGGATCAAGCTTCCCGGGTTGAATTTCCGCAATCAGCGTGTCGAGGCCGCCTATCGAAAGGAACTTGTCTACGGCGAGGATCGCGACGATCGTGCGCAGCCACCCACCGTGAAGGAACTCTTCTCCAACGTCCGCCGCAACTATTTCCGCATGTATTTCCACTATGCGTATTTCAATGTGGCTCGTTATTCCTACGGCCAGCTCGATGCGATCTTCCTTTACTTCGTGCTCGTGCCGACCTTCGTGGCGCACAAGATCACGCTCGGCATCTGGCAGCAGATCGCCACGGCGTTCGGCCAGGTCAGCAACTCATTCCAGTATCTCGTCAGCTCCTGGACGACGATCATCGAGCTTCTTTCGATCCACAAGCGTTTGAAGGCCTTCGAGGCAGCGATCGACGATGCGCCGCTGCCGCCGATCGATCAGCGCTACTTGGAGCGTGAAGCAGGTGTCATTCACGCGGATGGCTGACGACAAAAGGCCCCGGGAACGGGGCCTTTTTTATTGGGAGAACTGGGATGTTAGGCTTGCAAGGTACGGCGGGGCCTCTCCTTGCCGCACCGCCGGCCCTTCGCTTTGGCTCAGGGTGTTCGTCGCTGCAATCGATCCAGTGGATCGATTGCTCGGGCTCTGCCCGACCGTTCCTCACCCCTGCTGCGGCCTGCCTCTTGCCGCGATCAGCGGGATCGCTTCGGAATAGCTGACGCAGGCGACATCTTGTCTATGGCAGACATCGCTGACGAAGCGGTCGAGGGCGCGCCAATAGGCGCCGTCGTTCATTTCGACGAAATGGAAGCCGAGCTGCAGCGGAATGCGCTCGCCGTCATATTGCTTGCTGAAGGCAGCCTCGAAAGCCTGGAAGGTGCGGTCCTCGTAGGTCTTGGCGTTTGCCTTGTCCTCGACGCCCTTGGAATGGCGGACATAGAGATTGTAGTCCATACCGATGACCAGGCGCTGCTCGGGACCTTCGGGGATCAGTGGCAGGCCGAAGCGATAGATGCCGTCGACCACTTGCGGCAGGGCGGGTCCCTTGGTGACAAGGCTTGCATCATATTGGAAGCCCATTTGCTTCTCAGCCGGCACAAGGCCATCGCTGGTGGAAAGGTAGGGTGCGCGGAATCCCTTGACGTCGTTGGTGGCGAAATCTTCCCAGCCCTGGGGCTCCTTGTCGGCGAGGCCGACATTCTTCCAGGCGTCGCGAAGGGCGACGCGCGCATTCATGAATTCTTGGCTCCAATCGGCGGCACTCCAGCCCTTGCCATCGAAATGGCCGCAGGCATGGCTTGAGATGTCGTGGCCTTCCTGATGGGCGCCCCAGATGTTGGCGATGCGAGTGCGGACATCGTCCTCGCTCTTGGCGAAGCCGACATTCGATTTGCCTGGCCGCTGCTTCGGCCCCTGATAGGCTTTTGCTTGCGCCTTGTTCATCAGGAAGGTGCAGGACAGAAAGTAGGTGAAATGCGCGCCGTTGCGCGAAGCGATCTCGCGGCTCTTGGTCCAGAGCGCATTGTCATGAGCGCCATCGAAGGAGATCATCACGAGCTGCTTGGGCTTGCCATCGGCTTGGGCGGCTGCGGGCAGGCCTAAGGAAATGGCGAGAGAAAGACAGGTAGCTAAGCGAAACATGGGCACCGAACACTGATTGGATCGAGCACGGCTTGCCAGGCTCATCTGGCGATATCGGGTGGCGTGCTCCGGGTCGCTTCCTTCCTTTCGCGCAAATGCGGCGAAGCTGCGGTGATGCTGGCATTTTTTTACGGCAGCCGATAAGGATGTCACTACAAGACCATAGAGGATTTTATCCATGGCATTGCTCATTCTCGGCATTGTTCTTTTTCTCGGCCTCCATCTGATACGCGTCGTGGCGCCCGGCCTGCGGACATCGTTGATCGCAAGCCTCGGCGAAGGCGGCTGGAAGATCGCCTATTCGATCGCAAGCATCATCGCACTGATCGTTCTGATTTACGGCTTCGGCCAGGCGCGAGACATGACGCCGATCTGGTCGCCACCGTTCTGGATGAGCCACATAACCATCCTGTTGATGCTGTTTGCCATGATCTGTCTCATCGCCTCGCTGCTGCCGGCGGGGCATATCGCAGTCAAAACGAAGCATCCGATGGTGCTATCGGTGAAGATCTGGGCGCTGGCGCATCTTCTGTCGAACGGCGACGGCGCGGCCATCCTGCTCTTTGCCGCCTTCCTCGCCTGGGGTGTGATCCTGCGCATTTCGCTCAAAAGACGCGAGCGGGCCGGCGAAATGACCCTGCGTCCCTTCGTCTCGGCGAAATACGATCTCTATGCCGTTGTCATCGGCGTCATCGTCTGGGCCTTGATCATTTGGAAGCTTCATGCGTGGATTATCGGGGTTTCGCCGCTCGTTATGTGACGATTTCTGCCATTCCCCCTTACATCAGCCGCAAAATGGAGTAGAAGGCCCAACTAACCCCTAAGCTTTTTTGGAACTACTTGGCCTGGGCCGGAGACGAGAATGGCATTTAATGACGATAGCTTCATCCGCGAGGTGAACGAGGAACTGCGCTCGGACCAGTTGCGGTTCATATGGCGCCGTTTCGGCAAGCTCATCATCGGTTTGGCCGTGCTCATCGTTCTCGCCACCGCGGCCTATAGCGGCTATCGCTATTGGGCCGGCAATCAGGCCGGCAGCGGCGGCGATCAGTTCCTCGCCGCGCTGACGCTTGCCGATCAGAACAAGACGGATGAGGCGCTCGCCGCATTCGCCGCCATCGAAAAGACTGGCCCTGGTTCCTATCCGGTGCTGGCACGCCTGCGCGCCGCGACATTGCAGGCGCAGAAGGGCGACAAGGCTGCCGCCATCGCCACGTTCTCGGCAGTCGGTAAGCAGACGGACCTCCCGGTCGTTATCCGCGATGCGGCCCGCCTGCGCGCTGCCTACCTGCTCGTCGATACCGGCACTTACGATCAGGTCGCCGCCGAAGCGCAGGAGCTCGCCGTCCCGGCTGACGCGTTCCGCCATTCGGCGCGCGACGTTCTCGGCCTTGCCGCTTACAAGGCCGGCGATTTCGCCAAGGCCCGGCAGTGGTTCCAGGCGATCGTCGACGATCCGCAGAGCCCGCGCAATGTTGCCAACCGTGCCCAGATGCTTCTCGATCTCATCACTGCATCCGGCAAGGCTCCGGTCGCAAAAGGCTGAAGGATCGCTAAATGAGCTTTACGGTCGCGATCGTCGGTCGCCCGAATGTCGGCAAGTCCACGCTGTTCAACCGTCTGGTTGGCAAGAAGCTGGCGCTCGTCGACGATACGCCGGGTGTCACGCGTGACCGTCGCCCCGGTGACGCCAAGCTGATCGACCTGCGCTTCCGCATCGTCGATACTGCCGGTCTCGAAGAAGCCGGCGAAGAGACGCTGGAAGGCCGCATGCGCGCCCAGACGGAAGCGGCGATCGACGAAGCCGACCTGACGTTGTTCGTCGTCGATGCAAAGATGGGCCTGACCCATGTCGACAAGACGCTCGCCGAAATGCTGCGCAAGCGCGGTCGGCCCGTGGTGCTCGTCGCCAACAAATCCGAAGCGCGCGGTTCCGACAGTGGCTTTTATGATGCCTATACGCTCGGGCTTGGCGAACCTTGTCCGATCTCGGCGGAACACGGCCAGGGGATGATGGATCTGCGCGACGCGATCGTCGAGGCAATCGGTCCCGAGCGTGCCTTCCCGGAAGAGGAGGACGAGGCGGAGACGAATGTCAGCATTCCACGTCCGGCTGTCGGCGAAGACGGCGAGGAGATCGACGAGGAACCGGCTTATGACGAAACGCGCCCGTTGCGAGTTGCGATCGTCGGCCGTCCGAATGCCGGCAAGTCGACGCTCATCAACCGCTTCCTTGGCGAGGACCGACTGCTGACCGGCCCGGAAGCCGGCATCACCCGCGATTCCATTTCCGTCGACTGGAGCTGGCGCGGGCGAACGGTGAAGATGTTCGACACCGCCGGCATGCGCCGCAAGGCGAAGGTCACGGAAAAGCTCGAGAAGCTTTCCGTTGCGGATACGCTGCGCGCCATTCGCTTCGCCGAAACCGTCGTCATCGTCTTCGACGCGACCATTCCCTTCGAGAAGCAGGATCTGCAGATCGTCGATCTCGTGATCCGCGAGGGACGTGCTGCCGTGCTCGCCTTCAACAAGTGGGACATGATCGAGGATCGCCAGGCCGTGCTTGCCGATCTGCGCGAGAAGACCGACCGGCTATTGCCGCAGGCGCGCGGCATTCGCGCCATCCCAATTGCTGGCCAGACCGGCGAGGGGCTTGACCGCCTGATGCAGGCAATTGTCGATACCGACAAGGTCTGGAACAAGCGCGTCTCAACCGCTCGTCTCAACCGCTGGCTCGAGACGCAGCAAGTGCAGCATCCGCCACCGGCGGTGTCCGGCCGTCGTATCAAGCTGAAGTATATGACGCAGGTGAAGGCGAGGCCGCCGGCTTTCATGATTTCCTGCACGCGCTCGGATGCGCTGCCGGAGTCCTATGTGCGCTATCTGATCAACGGTCTGCGTGCAGACTTCGCGATGCCCGGCGTACCGATCCGCATCCATTTCCGCTCGTCGGAAAATCCATACGAAAACAAGAAGAAGCGGTAATTCGCCGAAGCGCCCTATCGGGAGATAGGCGCGCTTTAAATCAGGCGGCGTTCCGGCTGAGCGCCTCACGCAGCGTCGTGATTTCCGCCTTCAGTCGTGCCAGTTCGTCGACCGTTTGCTCGGTGGCATCGAGAATGCACGGAGGAACGCTTGCCGCCTTTTTCTTCAGCGCCTTACCTTCGCTGGTCAGCTGAATCAGCACCTGGCGCTCATCTTCCTTGCTCCGGATGCGTTTGATGAAGCCAGCGGCCTCCAGACGCTTCAACAGCGGTGTCAGTGTGCTTGATTCCAGGAACAGCTTTTCACCGATGCCGCCGACGGTCTGGCCATCTTGTTCCCATAGCGTCACCATGACGAGATATTGCGGATAGGTGAGATTGAGCGCGTCCAGCATAGGTTTGTATAGCCGATTCATCGCATGGTTCGCCGAATAGAGTGCGAAGCAGATGAAGTTATCCAGCTTTAGGTGGTCGTCGGTCATCCCAAGTCCTCCCTGAGAGGTCTAATGTAAGTCGTGCGATAAATAATTGTACACCCAAATTTATGCTTGGGCTACGGCTTTCTTCCGTTTTTTGGAAAGGCGGCTTGCAGGAGAGTAGGTTCCCGCGGCCTATCGACTATCATCTGTACCTTTGAAGATAGTCATCCCTGCAGTTCTCAAATTCGATCCACATGAATGTCAGCTGTACAGAATATCCAGCAGCTGAGGACATATTATGTCTCATTCATACCGAACGCGCCGATATTGCGATCAATCAAAAGTTGTTCTTGTCAAACATAGACTTAGTGGTCACTCTCCCGCCACACCGAAGTCCGGCGGGGTCTTGTTTGCCAATGAGACGCCCGCTTTTGTCTCCGTCGTTAAGAAGGAAACTGACTTTGCTTTATTCTGAGATCGGGCAGCTTGAGAAGATACATGGAGATGAGCGCGTATCTGCGAAGAAAGGGGAGGCTGGATGGATGCTCTATGGTCCCTATGCAATCCTTTCCCCAGGCCGTTACGTCGTCGAGTTTGAGATCGAGGGTGATCCGTCCACGCCGCCGGAAGCGGTATGTTGCAGCATCGATGTCGCGACCGAATTCGGTACTCGGCTGCTGGCACAAAAGGAGCTGACCGAAGCTGATTTGCGGCGATCGGGCAAACGCGTTGCCCTGGAGTTTGATGTGGATGCGGAAGATGTCTTCGAATTCCGGATCGCCTCAACCGGAATCGGAGCGCTCGCCGCGCGGGCCTACCGTCCACTCAAGCGAATTGATCGCCAAAGCGGCCGGATGCTGGATATCATTCTGCCGGAGATGGCCAATCCGTTCTTTCTTGCGCATCTCGACGAGTTCAATTTCTTCGAGAAGAACGGTTTTACCTTTCAGGTCACGGCGCAGAAGGTTATTGCTGAATTCTCCGGAACCCGCTTCCATGTCAACAATGCCGAAGACTTCCAGGTTCTGAACGAGATTTTCATTCACAACGAATATAATTTCATCACCGGGCGCGACAAGCTTGTTATTGATATCGGCATGAACGCCGGTCTGGCGTCGCTCTTCCTGGCGAGGGTCCCCTCTGTGCGGGAGGTACATGCATTCGAGCCGTTTTCGCTGCCCTATGCTCGAGCGCTGAAGAATTTTGCGCTGAACCCGATGACTGCCGCCAAGATCAGGCCGAACCAATTCGGACTGGGCGAAAAAGACGATCAGATGGAGGTCATGGTCCGCTCCGATGCGACGATCGGTATCTCCGTGAGAGGGGCGGATACGGGCAGGCCGGAGACGATCCATATCAAGGAAGCGGCCGGCGTCATCGGGCCGCTTGCCGAGCATGCTCGAAGCGCCAACATGGATATCGTCATCAAAATGGATTGCGAGGGATCGGAGTTTGGAATTTTCGAGGCTCTGGCGAGGCACGGTCTTTTCGGATCGATCAATGCCATGGTGATCGAATGGCACAAATGGTGGTCCAAAGATAAGAACCAAATGACACTCATCGCTCCGTTGCTGGATGCGGGCTTCATCGTGCTGGATAAGACGCAGCTATCCAATCCTCATGCCGGGTTATGCTATGCCGTCAGGGCAGCGCGGTGATCGTTGATGGCATGCGAGGATTGAGCGGCAATTTCACCGGCGATGCCGATTGTCCGGGAGTTCAATGCTTGTCGTGGACGTGCAGCCGACCTCGATGGTTGGCAATCCGGACGTTGCCGATGAATTGCGCCGTAGCCGCCTCCCAGGAATAGTTGAGTGCCAGCGAGCGGGCGGCATCGCGAGAGCAGGAGAGTGCGGCAAGGCAGGCTGTTGCCAGATCCGCATCCACGACGCCGGCTGTCCTGTCGGCCCCCAGAATGTCCGCGGGGCCGGTGACCGGGTAGGCCGCGACCGGAACGCCGCTTGCCAGTGCCTCCAGAATGGCATTGCCGAAGGTGTCGGTCTTCGATGGGAAGACGAAGACGTCGGCCTGCGAATAGGCGTGCGCCAGTTCCTCGCCGAATTTCGCGCCCAGGAAATGAACATCCGGATAGAGCTTCTGCAGTTCCGCCCGCGCGGGACCATCACCCACCACCACTTTCGATCCAGGCAGGTCGAGATCGAGGAAAGCGGGCAGGTTCTTTTCCAGCGCCACGCGACCGACAGTCATGAAGATCGGGCGGGGTAAGCCGAAGGGATTGTCCTCCAGCGGGTGCGGCCGAAAAAGGTGGGAATCTATGCCACGGCTCCAGGGCAGCAGATTGCGGATGCCGCGCAACTTGAGCTCACCTGCAAGGCTGGGCGTTGCCACCATGCAGCCGTAACCCGCATTGTGAAACCATTTGACGAAGGCGTAGAGCCAGCTTTCCGGTATCGGCAGGCGTGCGGCCACATATTCGGGAAAGCGGGTGTGATAGCTCGTGGAAAAAGGCATACCGTTTCTTAAGCACCAGCGCCTTGCCGTGAGTCCGAGCGGACCTTCGGTGGCAATGTGGACATAAGTCGGCCGAAGTGCCTCTATTCTTGCGGCGATCTTGCGATAGCTGGCGATCGAAAGCCGGATTTCTGGATAGGTCGGGCAGGGGATGTTGCGAAAGCCGTCCGGCGTGATCATCGAAACCTCGACGCCGATGCGCGTCAGTTCCCGATTGGTGTTTTCGATCGAGCGGACGACGCCGTTGACCTGCGGATGCCAGGCGTCGCTGACAATGAGCAGCCGTTCGGGTACCGCGACAGGTGTCGCCGCCTGCGCCCAGGTGGTTTGATCAATGTCTGACAAGCGTTGCAACATGCCCAAAACAGTCCATCCGCACCGCATCCTCATGATGACGGTGCCAGCGATTGCGGTGTTTCAAACATGATTCCCGCGCCCACTCTATTGTGGGGGGTGTCCATGATGGAAATATTACAGTGCTTATTTGACTGATTTCAGCTTCTCGGGAGCGACCAGCGCACCGTATTCCTGAATGACCTTTGCCGCGATCTTGGCTGCAAAGCCAGCAGCGGCGACCGCATCCTTGTGCTGCAGATAATGAGCGAGAAATGCGCCGTTGAAGCTGTCGCCGGCGCTGGTGGTATCGATAACCCTGACGACCTTGATCGCTGGGACAAGCGTCTCGTCGGTGCCGTCGCCAATGGTCGCGCCGTCAGGGCCATTCTTGACGACGACCATGGCGGCTCCGTATTGCCGATAGCGGCGTATGGTGGCGCTGATCGAATCGTCGCCGAAATGGGCGGCTTCATCATCGAAGCTCGGCATGACGAGCGTCGCGGCGCGCCCACCCTCTGCGATCATCGTGTGCATCGCGTCCAGGCTGGACCAGAGGCGCGGCCGCAGGTTGGGATCGAAAGCGACCAGCTTGCCGGCAGCCTTGGCGCGGCGCAGTTCCGCAAGCAGGGTGAAGGCGTCTTCGCGCGACAGGATCGCCAGCGTGATGCCTGAGAAGTAGAGCACGTCGGAGGCTTCGATCGCGGTGCGCAGCGCATCGCCATCGGCGGCAAGCTGGCGGGCGGCAGAACTGTCGCGCCAATAGCTGAAGGAGCGTTCGCCGTCCTTCAGATTGATCATGTAGAGGCCTGGCGTCTTGCCGCGGAGGCGGCGGATGCTTTCCGTGCCGATGCCGGCGCCGCCCATGAAGGCGACCATCTCGTCGGACATGGCGTCGTCGCCGAGTGCGGTGAAATAATCGATCGACCAGTCTGCCGGCAGGCAGGCGCGGGCATACCAGGCTGTGTTGAAGGTGTCGCCGGCGAAGCCCTTGCGCAGGTGTCCGTCATCGGCCTGCGACAGTTCCACCATGCATTCGCCGATCGATAGAAAACGCCCGCCCAAGACTGCCTCCTGCATTTTGCCTTGGTGCTGCATACGCGCAAGCGGCGGCCGGGGCAAGGTGGACGGCGGTTGCCGCCGTCCACTTTTCATGGGGCTGCCTTACGGCCGATCCATGTGATAGCAGGCGGCCGTCTGGCCTGGACGCACCTGCTCGGTCGGGGGCATTTTCGTGCGGCAGACATCGGTCGCCTTCCAGCAGCGGGGCGAGAAGACGCAGCCCGGCGGCGGGTTGAGCGGCGAGGGCGGATCGCCCTGCAGGCGGATGCGCTCGCGGCCGCGTGCCAGCTTCGGATCGGGGATGGGGGCCGCAGAAAACAGCGCCTGCGTATAGGGATGGGCCGGATGGTCGAAGACCGTCGCGGCTTCGCCCGCTTCCACCACCTTGCCGAGATAGAGCACCAGCACGTCGTCCGAGATCAGGCGCACGACCGAGAGATCGTGGCTGATGAAGATCAGGGTGAGACCGAACTCCTTGCGCAGGCGGCGCAGAAGGGTGATGACCTGGCCCTGGATCGAGACGTCGAGGGCCGAGACCGGCTCATCGCAGATGATGAGCTTCGGCCGGGTGATGACGGCACGGGCAATGCCGATGCGCTGCGCCTGGCCGCCCGAGAACTCGTGCGGGTAGCGGTTGATCATCTCGGGGACCAGACCGACCGCCGCCATGATCTCGCGAACGCGATCCTGCCGCTGGGCGCGGGTCAGTTTCGGTTCGAAGACGGTCAGCGGCTCGGCGATGATATCACCGACGGTCATGCGCGGATCGAGCGAGGCGATCGGATCCTGGAAAATGATCTGCATGTCGCGGCGGGCGGCGCGCATCTCTTCCTCGGTGAGATCGAGCAGGTTGCCGCCCTGCCACATGATACGACCCTTCTGCGCCTTGATGAGCCGCAGGATCGAGCGGCCGAGCGTGGACTTGCCGCAGCCGGACTCGCCGACGATGCCGAGCGTGCGTCCGGTCTTCAGCTCGAAGCTGACATCGTTGACAGCCGTCAGGATCATCGGCGGCTTGAAGAGGGATTTCGACGGCAGTTCGAATTCAGTTGTCAGATGCTCGACCTTCAGAAGCGTTTGCTCAGCCATGGACGAGGCTCCGTTCCTGATCAGCCGAAAGGGGATGGAAGCAGGCCGCGCAGCGTCGCGACGCGACTTGGTCAAGTGGCGGGGCCGCGTCCAGACAGTCGTCCTGCACCTGAGCGCAGCGCGGCGAGAAGGCACAGCCGCGGGGCAGGTGCATCAGGTTCGGCGGCCGTCCGGGGATGACGGTGAGATCGTCGACATCCTGGTCGGGGCGCGGGATCGCCGAATGGAGCGCCGCCGTATAGGGATGCGCCGGGCTTTCGAACAGCTCCTCCACCGGCGCTTCCTCGACGATGCGGCCGGCATACATGACTGCGACGCGATCGGCGAGGCCGGCAACGACGCCGAGGTCATGGGTAATCATGACAAGTGCCGTATGCATTTCCGCCGTCAACTCGTTGAAAAGATCCAGAATTTGCGCCTGGATCGTCACGTCGAGCGCAGTGGTGGGCTCATCCGCGATGAGGAGCTTCGGCTTGGTCAGCAGCGCCATGGCGATGACGATGCGCTGGCGCATGCCGCCGGAAAGCTCGTGCGGATAGAGATTGAAGCGGCGTGTCGGGTCGGGAATGCCGACCCGCTTCAGCATATCGAGCGCCGCTGCCGAGGCGGCGCGCGCAGTCAGGCCACCATGAACCTCGAGCTGTTCCGTCAGCTGCCGCGAAATGCGCAGTGACGGATTAAGGGCGGTCATCGGGTCCTGGAAGACCATGGCCATGTCCTTGCCGCGGACATGGTCGAGTTCACGCGGTTTCAAGGTCAAGAGGTCCTTGCCGTCGAGCAGTGCCTGGCCGCTGGTGCGGCCGTTCTTGGCGAGCAGGCCCATCAGGCCAAGGAAGGTCTGGCTCTTGCCGGAGCCGGATTCGCCGACGACGGCGACACGCTCGCCGCGGCCGATCTTGAGGTTCATCTTCGAGACCGCCGCCACTTCGCCTTCTGGCGTGCGGAAGGTGATCGAATAGTCTTTGAGTTCGAGAAGTGTGTCTGTCATGTCAGCGATCCTTCGGATCGAATGCGTCGCGCAGACCGTCGCCGATGAAGAGCAGGCTCATCAGCAGCGCAACCAGGAAGCCGGCCGGGAAGAACAGCAGCCAGGGCGTCGTTTCCATGCCGGCAGAGCCTTCGGCAATCAGCGTACCGAGAGACGTCAGCGGTTCCTGAACGCCGAAGCCGAGATAGGAGAGGAAGCTCTCCGTCGCGATGATTTCCGGGATGGTCAGCGTCGCATAGATGACGACCGGGCCGACGAGGTTCGGCACGATGTGCTTGAGGATGATCTTGAACGACCGCTGTCCGGAGGCGCGTGCGGCCTCGATGAACTCCCGCTGCTTGATCGACAGGGTCTGGCCGCGCACGATGCGGGCCATGGTGAGCCATTCCAGCGCACCGATCGCCGCAAACAGCAGGTAGACGTTCCGGCCGAAGATCACCATCAGCAGGATGACGAAAAGCACGTAGGGCAGGGCGTACATGATGTCGACGAAGCGCATCATGATCGCATCGACGCGGCCGCCGAAATAGCCAGCGACTGCGCCGTAGAGCACGCCGATGACGACAGAGACGAGGGTTGCCACCAGGGCGACGGTCAGCGAAACGCGCGTGCCGTAGAGCGTGCGCGCCAGCAGGTCACGGCCGTTGCCGTCTGTGCCGAAATAGTGGCCGGCGGCGAAGTCCGGAGCGCCGCGGAACGAATTCCAGTCCGGATCTTCATAGTTGAAAGGCAGGAAATACGGGCCGAATATGGCGACGAGAACCAGCACTGCCAGCACGATCAGCGACAGAGCCGCAGCCTTGTTGCGCAGCAGGCGACGCATGGCGTCGCCGGTGAGGGAACGCCCCTTGGGTGCGAGCCCCTCTGCCGAAAGCAATTCCGCTTCCAGCAATTCTCTCTTGGCGGAATTGAGGATCATCGCATTCTCACTTTCGGATCGAGCCAGGCATAGGCGATGTCGACCAGCAGGTTGAGGACCACGATCAGGACCATGTAGAAAATGACCGTACCGAGGACCATGCCGTAGTCGCGGTTCAGTGCCGCGCCGACGAAGTAGCGGCCGACGCCGGGCAGGCCGAAGATACTCTCGACAACCAGCGAACCGGTGAGGAGGTAGCTTGCCGCGGGTCCGAGATAGGACACGACGGGCATCATGGCCGGCTTCAACGCATGGCGCATGATCGTCAGCCGCGGGCCGATGCCCTTGGCCTTGGCGGTGCGGATGAAGTTCTGGCTCATCACCTCGATCATCGAACCGCGCATCAGGCGTGAGATACGGGCCGCATGCGGCAACGTCAGGACGATGATGGGCAGGATCAGGAACCTGATCGAACCGTCGCCCCAGCCGCCGACGGGCAGCCAACCGAGCGTATTGCCGAAGACGAGCTGGAGGATCGGAGCGATGAGGAAGCTCGGCATGACCAGGCCGATGAGGAGGCCGCCGCCCAGCCAGTAGTCGGCCGCGCGGTTCTGATAGAGCGCCCCAAGACAGCCTATGAAGACGCCGACGACCGTCGCGAGCACGAAGGCGACGCCGCCGATAGTCAGCGTATAGGGGAAGCCGGACATGATCTGCTGGGTGACGGTGAAGTCCTGATTGGCGAAGGAGGGGCCAAGGTCGCCCTTCATGACGTCGCCGACATAGATCAGGTATTGCTCAACCAGGGGCTTGTCGAGGTTGTAATGAGCCGCGAGGTTGGCTTTGACTTCCGGCGGCAATGGCCTTTCGCCATCGAAGGGGCCGCCGGGAGCGAGGCGCAGAATGAAAAAGCACACTGTCACGGCAATCCACAAGACGGGGATTGTCGACAGCAAACGACGGAGAGCGTAGCCAAACATGGTCTTAGACGGCTCCCTCCCGGTTGTGTCCGGGAGGGAGCCTGTTCCCAATTATTCTTTGATCGACAGCCAGCGCGTGCGGTGGATGTCCTGGATATTGTCGACGAAGCCCTGGACCTTCGGGGCGACGATGTTCTGGGAAACGTAGTAGTAGATCGGGATTGCGGCGCTGTCGTCGAGGGCCAGCTGTTCGGCCTTCTTGTAGATTTCGGCGCGCTTCTTCAGATCGATCTCTTCATTGCCCTGCTTGATGAGGGCATCGTAATCCTTGTTGCTCCAGCGGCCGTAGTTCATCTCGACGCCGGTCGACAGAAGGTTCAGGAAGTTGATCGGGTCGTTGTAGTCAGCGAGCCAGCCGGCACGGCCGATCTGCACTTCACCGCGCTGCATCTCATCGTAATGCACCTTGGTTTCGGTGTTGTAGAGCTCGATATCGACGCCGAGCGGCTTCCACATGGCGGCGATCGCAACGGCGATGCGCTTGTGGTTGTCGTTGGTATTGTAGCGCAGCTGCGCCTTCAGCGGATGGTCAGGGCCGAAGCCGGCTTCCTTCAGAAGCTTCTTGGCCTCTTCAACCTTCTGCTTGTAGGGCTCGTCCTTCCAGCTGACATAGGCGGGGTCGCCATAATTGGCGGTGCCCGGCGGCACCCATGAGTAGGATGGCAGTTCACCGGTGCCGAGGATCTTCGGGCCAATAACTTCGCGGTTGACGGCCATGGAAAGCGCCTGGCGGACACGCTTGTCGCTGAAGGGCGGCTTGGTGGAGTTCAAGACGTAGTAGTAGGTGCCAAGGAACGGAACCACATGCGCCTGGCCGGGAAGATTCTTCTGAATCCACTCGAACTGGTCTGCGGGGAACGACGTCAGGATATCGAACTCGCCGGCACGGTAGCGCTTCAGCGCGGCTGCCTGGTCTTCCAGCGTGTAATAGTTGACGTTGTCGATCTTCACATCCTTGGCGTCGTAATACTGGTCACTCTTGACCATGCTGACGTGCGAACCAGGCACCCATTCCGTGGGCTTGTACGGACCGTTGGTGACGATATTGCCGATCTTGACCCATTGGTCGCCCTTGGCTTCAACCACATGCTTCGGCAGCGGATAGGCCGTGTAGTGCATCAAGGCGTTGAGGAAGTAGGGAGTGGGGTTCTCAAGCGTGATTTCCAGCGTCTTGTCGTCGATCGCCTTGACGCCGAGCTGGGTCGGATCCTTGATTTCGCCCTTGTTGATCTTTTCCGCGTTCAGGATCGTGTACTGGAGATAGGCGTATTGGGCGGCGGTCTTCGGGTCCATCAGGCGCTGGAAGGCAAAGACGAAGTCCTGTGCCGTCACCGGCTGGCCGTCGGACCACTTGATGCCGTCACGCAGCTTGAAGGTATAGACCTTCTGATCGGGCGAAATGGTCCAGCTTGCAGCCTGGCCGGGGATTGGATTGTCCTTGGGATCTTCGGTCACCAGTCCTTCGAAGATATCGCCGTCGATGCGGTTTTCCCAGTCGCCGGAAATTTTTTGCGGATCGAGCGAAGTCGGGTCGCCGCCGTTGTGGATATTGAGGGTCGCGGCATGCGCTGACACGCTCAATATCGTGCTGACGAACGCCGCAGCGATAAATTTCCTGGTCAAATGAGCCATATGTTTTCCCACCTTTCTGGAGTTATTGTCCTTGTTTTACAAGGGTGTTTTTGATCCGCAGGTGACCCGTACGTGCAGGTCAATGCGCGAAGTTATCGAAAGCGACGTCGCTTTCAAGTCAAAAAAAGTCGGACATGTTTAGCGTGTGAACTTTCATAGTGATAATTCTCTAAAATTGATACTGCGAATTTATCCGCCCGCTGGTTGAACTTCCCGGATGGCCGATTGCAGCTTGCCGCCTGCGCCCGAGTGTGCAAACTGAGGAACCTTGTGCGATATCGAGGCGGTTTGATGAAATCGACGAGTAAAGCGGCGGGAGCCGACTGGTGGCGCGGGGCAGTGATCTATCAGGTCTATCCGCGGTCGTTTCAAGACACGGATGCCAACGGGCTTGGCGATATCAAGGGGATAACCCGGCGCCTGCCTCACATTGCCGCACTCGGGGTTGATGCGATCTGGCTAGCGCCTTTCTTCACCTCGCCGATGGCCGATATGGGTTACGACGTCGCCGATTACTGCGATGTCGATCCGATCTTCGGTACGCTTGCCGATTTCGACGAGATGATGGCGGCGGCGCATGGGCTGGGGCTCAAGGTCATCATCGACCAGGTGATCTCGCACACGTCGGATCGGCACCCATGGTTCGTGGAGAGCCGGGCAAGCCGCGACAATGCCAAGGCGGATTGGTATGTCTGGGCCGATCCGAAGCCGGACGGCACGGCGCCGAACAACTGGCTGTCGATCTTCGGCGGTCCCGGCTGGGAATGGGACGGCGTGCGCCGGCAATATTACCAGCACAACTTCCTCACCTCGCAGCCGGACCTGAATTTCCACCATCCCGAGGTCCAGGATGCCGTACTGGCGGCGGTGAAATTCTGGCTCGACCGCGGTGTCGACGGCTTTCGCCTCGATACGGTCAACTACTATTTCTGCGACAAGAAGCTTCGCGACAATCCGCCGGCGCTCGTCGCAACGGGTGGGCTGGATGCGCCTGAAAGCAATCCCTACGGGATGCAGAACCATCTCCACGACAAGACGCAGCCTGAGAATATCGGTTTCCTGAAGCGGTTCCGAGCCTTGCTCGACCAGTACGAGAACCGTACGACCGTCGGCGAAGTGGGCGACGGAGCACGCTCGCTGGAGACGGTCGCGGCCTATACCAGCGGCGGCGACAAGCTGCATATGTGCTATACGTTCGACCTTTTGGGACCGGATTTCACGCCAGCGCATTTTCGCCGCTGCGTCAGCGATTTCCAGGACAATGTCGTCGACGGCTGGGTCTGCTGGGCCTTTTCCAACCACGACGTCCAGCGCCACGTCAGCCGCTTTGCCGAGACGGAGGAAGAGCAGCCGCGCGTCGCCAAGCTCGCGATCTCGCTGCTCTCAACCCTGCGCGGCTCGATCTGCCTCTATCAGGGCGAAGAGCTCGGCCTGCCCGAGGCGGAACTTGCCTTCGAGGATCTGCGCGATCCCTACGGCATTCGCTTCTGGCCGGCCTTCAAGGGACGCGACGGATGCCGTACGCCGATGCCCTGGGAGGCGAGCCGCGCCCATGCCGGCTTTACGGCCGCCGACAAGTCATGGCTGCCAGTTCCCTACCAGCATGCGGCGCTCGCCGTCGACAAGCAGGAAGCGGACGAGGATTCGGTGCTGCATCACTACCAGCGGACGTTGGCCTTCCGTGCCGAGCATGCGGCCTTGCGCGATGGCGACATGACCTTCCTTGACACGGAGGAAGACGTTCTCGCCTTCACGCGCTCCAAGGGAGGGGAGACGCTGCTGTTCGTCTTCAATCTCTCCCGCAAGCCGGTGAAGGTCGCACTTCCCAAGGATATCAAGCTCGGCAAGACGATCGCGATGCCGGGGTTTGGCACGGCGGATGTTGGAGCGACGGTGGCGCTTGCGGCTCTGGATGTCTATTGCGGCAAGCTCGCCTGATCAGCCGATCAGCATGAACTTGTCGACATCGACAAGGCCCCGGTCCGATATCTTCAGATGCGGGATGACGGGCAGGGGCAGGAAGGCGAGCTGCAGGAAAGGTTCCTGCAGCGTTGCGCCGAGCGCATAGGCCGCCTGGCGCAGGTGATGCAGCGTATCGCGCACGCTCTCATAGGGTTCGAGGCTCATCAGGCCTGCGACCGGCAGGGCAATTTCGCATGTCACGACGCCATCCTCGACAACGACGAAACCGCCGTTGATATCGCTCAGGCGATTGGCGGCAAGCGCCATGTCATCCTCGTTGACGCCAACGACGCAGATATTGTGGCTGTCATGACCGACGGTCGAGGCGATGGCGCCTTTCTTCAATCCAAACCCCTGGACGAAACCGTTTGCATGGTTGCCGTTCTTGCCGTGCCGCTCGACGACGGCGACCTTGATGATGTCGTTGCCGAGATCGATATCGGTCTGGTTGCCCTTGGTCGGCAGGCGATAGCGGCGATGTTCGGTGATGATCTTGCCGGGTGTCACGCCGATGACGGAGCTTTCGCCTTCGGTGACCGGCACGCCGAAATCGGCGGCATTGATCGGGCGGGCCTTGACGCTATCAAGGCCGACCGGAGCAATGGCATTGCGGGTCGCGAAGAGTTCGGCCGTCACCTGTCTGCCAGCGGAGAAGACGATCTCGGCCCTGCAGTTCTCAAGGCTGTCGATGACGACGAGATCGGCGCGCCAGCCGGGCGCCACCAGGCCGCGATCCCGCAGGCCGAAAGCGCGGGCGGCGGATATGGAGGCAGCGCGATAGATTGCCAGCGGTTCGACGCCGTGCACGATCGCCGTGCGGATCATGTAATCGAGATGGCCCTGTTCGGCGATGTCGAGCGGATTGCGGTCGTCGGTGCAAAGGGCGAGATGGGGTGACAGGCGCTCGGTGATGATCGGCATCAGCGCATGCAGATCCTTGGAAACGGAGCCCTCGCGCACCAGTACGTGCATGCCTTTGCGGATCTTCTCCAGCGCCTCTTCTGCCGTGGTCGATTCATGCTCGGTGCGGATACCGGCGGCGAGATAGCCGTTGAGATCGTTGCCGCGCAGCAGGGGGGCATGGCCGTCGATGTGTCCGCCCTGGAAGGCTTCGAGCTTCGCCATGCAGATGGGATCCTTATGGATCACGCCGGGGAAATTCATGAATTCGGCAAGGCCGATCACCTGCGGATGATTGCGGAAGGGCAGGAGAGCTTCGATCGGCAGATTGGCGCCCGAGGTTTCCAGATGCGTCGCCGGCACGCAGGAGGAAAGCTGGACGCGGATATCCATGATGGTTTCCAGCGAACAGTCCAGGAAGTAGCGGATGCCTTCCGTGCCGAGCACGTTGGCGATCTCGTGTGGGTCGCAGATGACGGTGGTGACGCCATAGGGCAGGACGCAGCGATCGAACTCAAGCGGGGTTACCAGCGAGGATTCGATATGGAGATGGGTATCGATGAAACCCGGCACGACGATGCGGCCAGCAATGTCGATCTCTTCACGACCCTGATAGTTGCCACAGGTGCCGACGATGCGATCGCCGCAAATGGCGATATCCGAGGCCACCAGCTCGCCCGTCACCAGATCGAAGAAGCGGCCGTTTTTCAAAACGATATCCGCGGGTTCCCGGCCGACGCCTTGGTCGATATAGCGTTCGAGTTTGGTGGTCATGATGCTTTCCTGCATTCGGTGTGATTCCGTATTGCCTCTCACCCTAACCCTCTCCTCGTTCTACGAGGAGAGGGGATCTGCCCGAATGTGTTGATAGAGCTGTGTTTCGAGCATTCGATAGAACCCCCTCTCCCCGCTTGCGGGGAGAGGGCCGGGGTGAGGGGCTATTTCAGAGGCACGGTCGGAAGAAACTTGAAGTCACGAGCCGCTACGGCTTCTGTCAATCTGCCTTCGCAGATGGCCACGATGGTTTCGAGGACGGATGGCATGGCTCTAAGCACATCAACATTCCAGAAGCGCGCGACAGACCAGCCCTCTGTAGTCATGAATTCATCGCGAATGGCGTCGCGCTTACTATTTGCATGTTGGCTACCATCAATCTCGATGACCAAGGTTCGCTCACGGCAGGCAAAATCGGCAAAATAGGGACCGATCGGAAACTGCCGAACGAATTTGAAACCATTCAGTCGTCGGCTACGAAGTTCCGTCCAAAGTTTTGCTTCGGCATCATTATCCGCTTGCCGAAGGCTGCGTGCGCGATTTGTTGTTTTAGGTTCTGGGCCGCGCATCTCATGGTCCGTTGGGAAAAGCCCCTCACCCTAACCCTCTCCCCGCAGGCGGGGAGAGGGGACGCCCTCGAATTCACCGATACACTTTGCCTTATTAAGGCGAGGTGCTGCGATATGAGCCTCAGATATTATTCTGCAAGATCTCGCGAAGCTTGCCGAACAGCTCGTCGATATGGTGCTTTTCGATGATCAGCGGCGGTGAAAGCGCGATGATGTCGCCGGTGGTGCGGATCAGGAGGCCCTTTTCATAGGCCTTCAGGAAGGCGGTGAAGGCGCGCTTGGTGGGTTCGCCGGCGATCGGGTCGAGCTCGATGGCGCCAATCAGGCCGGTGTTTCTGATGTCGATGACGTTCGGGCAGTCTTTCAGGGAGTGCAGAGCGTCGGCCCAGTAGTCGGAAAGTTCGGCGGCGCGGGTGAGCAAGCCTTCTTCCTTGTAAGTATCGAGCGTCGCAAGCGCCGCAGCCGACGCGATCGGATTGCCGGAATAGGTATAGCCGTGGAAGAACTCGATCATGTGCTCGGGTCCCTGCATGAAGGCGTCATGGATTTCAGAGGTGACGAAAACCGCACCCATCGGGATGACGCCGTTGGTCAGGCCCTTGGCCGTGGTGATCATGTCCGGCTTCACATCGTAATACTGAGCGGCAAAGGGGGTGCCGAGGCGGCCGAAGCCGGTGATGACTTCGTCGAAGATCAACAGGATGCCGTGCTTGGTGCAGATTTCACGCAGCTTCTGCAGGTAGCCCTTCGGTGGGATGAGGACGCCGGTGGAGCCCGCAACCGGCTCGACGATGACGGCAGCGATGGTCGAGGCGTCATGCAGCGTGACGATACGCTCCAGCTCGCTGGCGATATCGCCGCCATGCTCGGGCTCGCCGCGCGTGAAGGCATTCTTGCCGGGAAGATGCGTATGCGGCATGTGATCGACGCCCGTCAGCAGCGTGCCGAACATCTTGCGGTTCGTGACGATGCCGCCGACGGAAATGCCGCCGAAGTTGACGCCGTGATAGCCGCGCTCGCGGCCGATGAGACGGAAGCGCGAGCCGTTACCCTTTACGCGATGGTAGGCAAGCGCAATCTTCAGAGCCGTCTCAACCGATTCCGAGCCGGAATTCGTGTAAAGAACGTGGTCAAGCCCCTCAGGGGCAATATCCACCAGGCGGTTCGCCAGCTCGAAAGCCTTCGGGTGGCCGAGCTGAAAGGCGGGAGCATAGTCGAGCTCACCTGCCTGCTGGCCGATCGCTTCGGTAATCTTCGGGCGGCAGTGCCCCGCGTTGACGCACCACAGGCCCGCAGTTCCGTCCAGTACCTGCCGGCCGTCATGGGTGGTGTAGTACATATCCTTGGCGCTGACGAAGAGGCGCGGTTCCTTCTTGAACTGACGGTTGGCCGTAAACGGCATCCAGAAGGCGCGCAAATCGTTAGGGGTGGCATTCAAACGGTCCGACATGCTGTTCTCCAATGGCCATTCGGGGGCCGATTTCCCGACTGCGGCGCCGCGCCGCGCGATTATATTTACTGCTTGGTCAAATTATCAGCCGACCCTTTTGCGTCAAGGCAAAGATGGGGTCGGAGAAGGGAGGCAAGCGGTCCGGCAGGGATTGGATTGTTGCGTATTCACGCACTGGCGAGGACGTGTCGGCAGGCGCGCCGTGGGCTCGTCCGGACATGAAAAAACTGGCAAATCCGAAGATTTGCCAGTTAAAGCAGTAAAACACCTGGTAATGAAAGCAAGTCGATCTTTCAGGGTCTAAAGTGTCCCCCACGGATCGTCTGTCGACAGGCCTTGAGCTATTTAAGGCTCTTAAGCAGCCGATCTACTTTTTTCCGGCTCGCAATAAATGTCTTCCAGCGTTTCGAGAACACGGATCACGGATTCCGATGTGCTGGAGTAGTAAATCGTTTGAGCGTCACGACGCGTCTTGACCAGCTTCTGAGCGCGAAGCTTCGAAAGATGCTGCGAAAGTGCTGATTGGCTCAGTCCGACCTGATTGGCAAGAACGCCAACAGGAACTTCACCCTTAACAAGACTGCAAAGGATCAAAAGACGCTTCGGGTTCGCCATTGCTGATAATAATGCTGCCGCAACATTAGAGTGTTCGGCCAAATCTCTTGTCTTCATCTGTTAATCTTCCCAATGCGGAGCGTACATCAGAAACTGTGCTATTTCCAACCCGGCCCTAACCGATATCTAACAATACCAAGAGGGGTCGAAGATTGTATATACCTAAATTTAAGGTATCGAGTATGCTGTTTTAGGTATGTACGTATGACGCATCGGCGATAACGTGAAGGTCCCCAACGTCCCATCCGGGGGCTTAATTAGACCAAAATAGGTCGATTCTTATCGTTTCGGAGCCGCAAATATGCCAATTTTGGTCACAGCGGATTTGCAACCTGCCTATATTGGCCGTTTCTACGTCAGGCTGTCGACCTACTAATTCTCGCACTATTGTATGATTTTATTGCAGCCGGATTTTGGTTTCGGTTTAAAGCATCCTCAGGTCTTCTGAGGACAAGATATAAGCCCTTCCGAAGCCTCCGTTCAGGCTGGCATCGAGCGGAACGAGGCGGAAGAAGCAGAAATCCGGGAAGTCGATATAGAGCTTGGATTTCGGGTGACGATCCAGAAAGAGCGTTCGAATGCGATCGTGAGCTTGACTTTGCCGATCGATGCGCTCCGCGCTGCAGCGCAAGGTCAGTCGCGGATGAGCGAGAGGGTCGCCCTTGCCCGGATCGCCAAAGAGCGTCGAAGCACGGCTGTCCTTCATCAAAGCCTTGGTATGTGAGGAGAGACCGGAGACCAGAATGACCGGAGCGCCGTCGGCATCCATGGCGACCAGGACGCGGCTGACGGAGGGAAAGCCGGTTTCGGGGTCTATGACGGCCAAAGCCGCATGTGCGGCTTTGTTCATGAGGTTGCGCGCCTGAATGCGCGCATCCCCATCCGTTTCCCTGATCACCGATGGTTTATCGTTCATTCGCTGCTCCATGAATTGCGGAGCAGTTGCGAACGACTACTCCCTTCGCCGATGGCTGGTCAGGCCCGATACCACGTCTTGCGCCGAGATCGTTCCGATAATCGTGCCATTGTCAACAACGCCGATATTACCCGGCTGGCGTGTCAGAGCGTCAAGAATATCGACAAGCGGTGTCGCGGCGGTTGCCGTGGCGGTGACGGAACCGGCATTGGCCGAATGTCCGACGCCCTGCTGCATGACGTCCCGTGCCGTCAGCATGCTGATCGGGTTCATGTGCTGTACGAAGTCGGCCACATATTGGTCTGCCGGATTCTTGACGATCTCCTGTGGCGTTCCGCACTGGATGATGTGGCCGCTTTCCATGATGGCGATGCGGTTGCCGATGCGGAAAGCCTCGTCCAGATCGTGGCTGACGAAGAGGATCGTCCGCTTCAGGCGACGCTGGAACTCCAGAAGCTCGTCCTGCAGGCGGGTGCGGATCAGCGGGTCGAGGGCGGAGAACGGCTCGTCCATGAGCAGGATCGGCGCTCCGGTCGCAAAAGCGCGCGCAAGGCCGACGCGCTGCTGCATGCCGCCCGAAAGCTCGTTGACCTTGCGATTGGCCCATTGCGTGAGGTTGACGAGCTGAAGCTGCTCGTCGACTCGCTTCTTACGCTCGGCGTCCGGCACGCCGGCAAGCTCAAGCCCGAAGCCGACATTGTCGGCAACCGTGCGCCAGGGCAGAAGCGCGAACTGCTGGAAGACCATCGAGACGGTATGCATGCGCAGATCGCGCAGCGCCTTGGGGCTGCAGGAATAGGGGCTGACGGGACCGTTGTTGGTGTTGACGACCACATTGCCGCGTACGACGGGCGCAAGGCCGTTGACGGCGCGCAGCAGCGTTGATTTGCCGGAGCCGGACAGGCCCATGAGCACCAGGATTTCGCCTTCCTCGATTTGTAGCGAGGCATTTGCGACGCCGAGCACCATGCCCGTCGATTTGCCAATATCGTCGCGCGACTTGCCTTCGTCTACGAGTTTCAGTGCGGCATCGGGACGATCGCCAAAAATGATGCTGACGTTTTTGAAATCGACGGCGACGGTCATGAGCGGTCTCCTTCGCCGGGCGCGCGGAACATACGGTCGAGAATGATCGCCAGAATGACGATACAGGCGCCGGAATCGAAGCTCTTGGCGACGTTGACGCTATTCAGTGCGCGCAGAACAGGCACACCGAGACCGGGAGCGCCGACGAGAGCGGCGATCGAGACCATCGAGAGCGACAGCATGATCGTCTGCGTCAAGCCGGCCATGATCTGTGGCGTCGCAAAGGGAAGCTCGACCTTGCGCAGAACCTGGCGTGGCGTCGCGCCGAAGGATTCGGCCGCTTCCACCAGTGAAGGGGGAGTAGAGATGATGCCGAGGCGCGTCATGCGGATTGGTGCGGGAAGGGCAAAGACGACGGTGGCGACCAGGCCCGGGACCATGCCAAGGCCAAGCAGGATCATCGCCGGCACGAGATAAACGAAGGTCGGGATGGTTTGCATCAGATCGAGGATCGGCCGCATGATGGCATAAAGCCAAGGGCGTCGGGCTGCCGCGATGCCGAGAGGGACGCCCACCAGCATGCACACGAAGGTAGAGGCCAACACCAGCGCCAGCGTCTCGGTCGTCTCTTTCCAGTAGCCCTGGTTGATGGTGATCAGCAGGCCGATCAAGGTGAGGACAGTGATCGTCACGCTCCGGCGCATCCAGTAGGCGATTGCCGTGAAGACAACGACGACGATCAGCGGATGCGGTGCCTGCAAGAGGAACAGCAGTCCGTTGATTCCGTGCGCGACAACGAAGGAAAGGCCGTCGAAGAACCATGTGACATTGCTCGTCAGCCAGTCGACGACGGCTTTGGCCCATGGCCCGATGGGGATGCGGTAATCGGTTAACCAGTTCACGTCTTTGCCCACGATTGGGGGCGGCGTTTCCGATTGTTACATATGCTGCCGGAGGTGCCGCCGAAGAATAACGGTCTGTCACGCCACACGGATCATTGTCCGGGTCGATGGCGGGACGCGAAAGCAAGCAGTCCGTTCAAGGAAGAGAAAGGGGCGGTTTGGCCGCCCCTCCATCCGTCCTCGTGTTAAAGGCCGAGCTTGGCCTTGACCGCCGCCAGGCCGTCACCGCCATCCTTGGTGGCGACACCGGCGAGCCACGGCGTGATTGCTGCCGGGTTGGCCTTCAGCCATTCCGTCGCTGCGACTTCCGGATCCTTGCCGTCATTCAGGATCTTGCCCATGATTTCGTTTTCCATCGGCAGCGAGAAGACGAGATTCTTGACGAAGGCGCCGACGTTCGGGCATTCCTGCAGATAGCCAGCCCGGACGTTGGTGTAGACGGTCGCACCACCGAAGTTCGGTCCGAACACGTCGTCGCCGCCGGTGAGATAGGTCATCTTGTAGGTGTTGTTCATCGGGTGCGGAGCCCAGCCGAGGAAGACGATCGGCTTGCCTTCCTTGTCGGCGCGGGCGACCTGCGCAAGCATGCCTTGTTCGGAGGATTCGACCACCTCGAAGCCCTTGAGGCCAAAGGTATTCTTGTCGACCATGTCGATCACCAGACGATTGCCATCATTGCCCGGCTCGATGCCGTAGATCTTGCCGTCGAGATCGTCCTTATGGGTGGCGATATCCTTGAAGTCCTTGATGCCGAGATCTGCGCCCTTTTGGTTGGTCGCCAGCGTATACTTGGCGCCTTCCAGATTGGCGCGGACGGTCTCGACCGATTTGTCCGCAGCGAAAGGTTTGATGTTTTCGGCCATGGAGGGCATCCAGTTGCCGAGGAAGACATCGATGTCCTTGTTCTTCAGCGACTGATAGGTCACCGGCACGGCGAGTACCTTGACATCTGTGTCGTAGCCAAGCGCCTTCAGGAGAATGGAGGCGGTTGCGGTGGTGGAGGTGATATCGGTCCAGCCAACATCGGCAAAATGTATCGTGCTACAGCTTGCCGGTTCTGCTGCGGAGGCCGTGGTGGCGCCCAATGTCAGTGCGGAGAGAGTTGAAGCGAAAGCGAATGCAGTAAGGGTCATTTTTATCATTGCGTGACTCCCAGTCTAACGTTCCCAAGCAACCATCAATAACTGACATTTTCAAGCGACCACAGTGTATTTGCGGCGGTTTGAGGGGGCTGAATGCGACGCCCGTCTTTTTCTGTCCGCCGATGGCCAAGGCTTTTGCCCTTGGGCGAGGTACGCCGGAATCCTGTGGTTTTCGCTGAGACGATCTTTCCTTATCGTCGCGCAGCACCCATGAAGCATTCAAGGAGAATGTCATGGCCAAGCTCTACTTCCATTATTCGACGATGAATGCCGGCAAATCGACGATGCTGTTGCAGGCTGCCTATAATTATCAGGAGCGCGGCATGCGCACCGCAGCCTTCATCGCGGCGCTGGACGATCGCGCCGGGCGTGGCACGATCGCCTCGCGCATCGGCCTGACGATGGATGCCTTGCCCTTCGAAACCAGCGACGATCTCTATGCGATGGTCGATGAAATGCATGCGAGCGAGCCGCTTGCCTGCGTCTTCGTCGACGAGGCGCAATTTCTGACACGCGAGCAGGTCTGGCAGCTTGCCCATATCGTTGATCGCCTCGGCCTTCCGGTCATGACATATGGGCTGCGCACGGATTTCCATGGGCGCTTGTTTCCGGGGTCGCAGGAGCTGCTGACCATCGCCGACGAATTGCGTGAGGTGCGCACCATTTGCCATTGCGGGCGCAAGGCGACGATGGTCGTGCGCCTGGATGCCGCTGGCAAGGTTGTTCACGAAGGGGCGCAAATCGAGATCGGCGGCAGCGACAAATATGTCTCGCTTTGCCGTCGCCATTGGGAAGAGGCGATCACCTGCGAGTGAAGCGCGGCCCGCGGGCTTTCGATAGCGCTGCTGGCTCTTTTCAGCATATGGTCATCTCTCGAGATCGAGCTGACCGGGTGGGATGATGAAATTGCTATGTCTGATGTCGATGGCCGTCGTGCTTGCCTCGACCTCTTCCGTGCTTGCGGATGGCGATGCGATTGCAGGTGCCGTCGTTTTCAAGAAATGCGGTGCCTGTCACACGGCGACCGGGCCAGACAATCGCGTCGGCCCCTCGTTGATGGGGGTTGTCGGACGACCCGTCGCAAGCAAGCCGGATTATGCCTATTCGCCGGCGATGAAGGCATTCGGGGCGGATGGCAAGGTCTGGGATGAAGCGCTGCTGCGGAAATATCTGCCGGCGCCGCAATTCCTCGTCAAAGGCACCCGGATGTCGTTCCCAGGTCTGAAAAGTGACAGGGACCTCGACAATCTTATCGCCTATTTGAAGAATCCTGCCGCCGCCCAATAGTTTTCGAGCATTTCCTTCGCCTCAGGAAGCGGCTAGTCTCGCGTCCAAGGTAGGGGAGGGAATGCTTTCATGGTCAGGCCTCATTCCTTCGATGGCATGCTCGATAAGGCGCGAACGACGCTTGATGACGCCATGAACGACGCGAATTCGGCCGTGGCGACGCTCGCTGGCCATGCCAGGGGCGGCGAGCGCATCGAAGTCGTCAATTTTTCCGTCGAAGAAGCCTCTGTCCGCGAAGCGGTCGAACTGCTCGACCGCTGGAAATCAGTCGCCCTGTCGCTGGTCAAGGAGCTGGATCGCGCGACCGAGGAGGCGGATCTGCAGCATCGGCGATTGTTCAATGAGAAGGTCGGTCTTGAAAATGCCAGCCTGCTCAGCCGGACACTGGCGCGGGGACCCATGAAACCAGAGGCTATCATCGCCGATCTCGATGCGGTCCTGGCTGCATCAGCCGAACTCGATCTTCTTTTCAAGCAGGCAAGGCCCGTATTCTCCCGATGCTTTCATGACTGCGAACTTCAACTCGAAGGCGTGATCGAACGTCGGCGGAAACTCGATTTCGATATAGAGGAAATGCAGCGCCGGGCCGATGGCCTGGCGGAAAGGCTCATGTATCAGCGGCGCAACCGCCCATCCTCGCGTCATGCCGATCTGCAGTCCGAACTCGAGGCTGATTATCGTGCTCTGCTGGCGGAGCAGGATGATATTCGGCGGCAAGAACAGGAGCTTCAATCCCGCCGGACGGTGCGACAGCGCCTCATAGACATTTATGAAGGCCTGGCGGTTGCTCTGAATGGGCAGATCGCCGCCGTTGGCGCCATGGCCGCCAAGCTGACCATCGATATCGAGCAGCGGATCGCCTTGCTCAAGGCGTTGGCGACAGAAGCGGAGCCAGCATCGACCACGGTTTCGCGAACGGCAGCCGTTGAGAGCCTGATCCAGGCGTTCGAGGCAAATGTGCTGGCGGGGCATGATCTCGCCGCGCGCAAGGCTCATGTCGATGCCGTCTTCAAAAGACGACTGGAGCCGCATCTGTTACCGGTGGCCACGGACTTGCGCGGGGTGACGGAAGAGGCGCAACCTGAGGGTTGATTGCCGCCCGGCACTGAAAATTCCATGCGGACGGTTGTTGTTTTTCCCAAGAACACATATTTGCTGGAACGTGAATGGCGATAAGGACTTAATGATCCGAGGACCGCGGCGATTTTCGCGACGTCCATTGCGCATGTTTGGTGTGGTGCGTCCTTAGCGTGTCGGCGGGATGCGCGGTACGGTTTAGGAGGCGTGTCCATGCTTGACTCGATCACGGCGTTCTTCAAGCGGATCTGGGCCGCAATCGTGCGATGGCTGGGATTGGTTTTCGTTGGGCTTAGCTGGCCATTTCTTGCCGCGCATGGCTGGTATCGGCAGCGCAACTGGCTGATCAAGCTGCCGGTCGCCGCCTTCGTGACGCTGATGGCGCTGCTTTATATCTATTTCGTTTGGCAAACGCAGGTCTGGACCGGGTTCAATCCGGCCTATCCGGACGTCTACAAATTCTCCGAGCGCAAATATTCCGCCGGGCAGGAGTTGCCTGCAACCGACGGCCAGCAGGCGGCCGCGACAGCGCCCAAGACCTGCCAAACCTCAGCTGTCGTCGATGTTGCCACTGACCTGATCGACTTCAACGTCAACCAAAATGCCTGGATCTCGTCGATGCTGCTCTACAAGCTCGGCTTCTTCGGCATATCTTGGGATGACACGCCTTTCCTCGACAACAAGGCTTCGTTTCAGCGCGGCATCAACTCCGTGGTTCGCCGCACCTCGGCGGAGCTGGTGGATACGCTCGGCCGTGTGCGTGGGACCTCCGGGATAAACGGCGACTTGCAGAAGGCGCGGGGCAACCTGCAGTTCGACGAGTCGAGCTGGTATTTCGGCCTGCATCCCTTCGGACCGAAGACGCCGAGCCCGAGCTATTATCGTGCCGCAATGACCAATCTGCGCAGTTTCAATAGCGACCTTGGTAACTGCAAGGCGATTTTCGACGGGCGCGCCGACAATCTTCTGCAGTTCGTCGACCATATTGCCAACGATCTCGGCAGCACGGCAGACATATTGGCGAAGCGTGCCGGGGATCACAGCTATGGCTGGCTGGACATGCGGGCCGACGATCGTTTCTGGTTTGCCTATGGTCAGCTTTACGCGAGCTACGGCATTCTGACCGCAGCCCGCTCGGATTTCCAGCAGGTGATCGCCGAGCGCAATGTCGGCACGCTTTGGGCTGACGTCACGACGCAATTGCAGACGGCCTTGCGCATTCAGCCTCTCATCATTTCCAATGGGCCGGAAGACAGCTCCTTCATGCCGAGCCATCTCGCGACCATGGGCTTCCATATTCTGCGGGTACGTTCGAGCCTTGTGGAAATCCGTACGGTTCTGGGCGGTCGCTAAACAAGGGTAGATCGTCTGCACATCCCGGCGCGAGAGGCACGCATCGAGGCTGAGCCCGGTCTTTGGGCTCAGTCTGGAGATCGCTTGAATGAGGGCTCGCTTAGCTGATCAGCTTCAGGCGGATGGCTTTTGCGACGAGCTGCGTGCGGTTGACGCAATCGAGCTTCTTGATCGCGTTCATCATATAGGCATTGACCGTGTGGTCGGAGAGGGTGAGGATCTGACCGATCTCCACCGAAGTCTTCCCTTGAGCGGTCCAGCGAACCACTTCCAGCTCACGTGCCGAAAGCGAGTGCGGCGCGGCACTATCGTTTCGCTTGAGGCAATTATAAGCATCGAGCGCCTGCAGCATGATCAGAGTGAGCTCGTTGATCTCACTCTGGCCGAGACTGTTGCGATTGCCCATGAACCAGAAGACGAGGCGTTGACCATCCGGAGCATTGACCGGAATGATGACGCTCATCGGGCAATTGTAGTTGATCAGGAGCGCGCGTAGTTCGCGTGGCAGATCGGCGTCGGGTTCGACATCTTTTTCCAGCAGATGCCAGGAGCGCGGCATCACCGAATCGCGTGTGCGCAATAGCATTGGACAGCGGCGAACGAGCTGGTGGCGATCGAATTCACGTACGAACTGGGCTGGCACTGTCCCTTCGATGAGCAACGGCGTCATCATCGTGTCGTCGGGAACCGGGGCGTTCATGAGAGCCATATGGCTGAAGCCAAAAGCTGACCCCGTTCGTTCCAGGGCCAGTGCAAAGGCCGCTTGTGTCCGAGCAGCAGCCAACTCGGCAGAAAGCAGCAATTGTCTCTCGGCAGTAATGATATAGGACATATGAGTTGAAGCGCCCACAGCGTGTTATCGTTATCAAATACCGGATTTATGAGTGAATGCTAGACGCAAAAATACCACAGGACCAGAAATAATTTCATTTTCATATATTTTAATATTCGGACATGTAAAATTACACAAATCTTCGCCCAAAATGGTCATTAATCGTAAAAATAGCGTTTCCGCTGGCCTAATTTCGACGGAATCATATATTTTGCGTCGCTCTAGGCAGTTAAGGAGCAGCCTGGTGGAGGTGCATTTGCGAGATCAAAATGAGGTCTGAATATGCATTTTGGACCGGGTGGTCCGGGGCGTCGGAGGGGCAGGACTTGATCCAAAACTGCCTCACGCCTAGCGTTAGGATTAACGGTTTATAACGAACATCAGTTCGGTTCCGTCGCATGTTCCTGAGATCCGAAAGCGACCATTTTCTTGTCGCCAGTTTTTGGATGCGTGCAAGCAGTCAGGAGTTTCATCAAATGATGCGTTGCCGCGTCGGCGCGCCTTGCGAAGGCCCAAAGCGGTTGCTATCGGTCTTGCCAAAGTAATCGCTTGCAGGCGTATGGCTCATGAATTCTCGCTTCTTCTCGCAGCTTGCGGCGCGCTGCTGTCAAACGCTGTTGTGGTTCGTCACCAGCGTTTCGCTTCTGCTTGTTTCGCCTGCGCTTGCCGAGGCGGCTGGCGTCGCCGGTGGTACGCCGATGCGGTTTTTGCTCGTTCACGGCGAGATGGGTCAGTGCCGAGCCGATAACTCCTGTCCGAACTGGATCTCCGCCGAAGGGCAGATCATGGCGGATACGCCGAGGAAGTTGCAGAAAATCCTGAAGCAGGTCGGCAATCGCAAATTGCCGATCGTCGTCAGCTCGCCAGGCGGCGATGTCAAGGCGGCGATGGAGATGGCTCGCATCATTCGCAAGCAGAAGCTTTCGATCGCAGTCGGTCGCACCCGCTCGCGGGCATGTCCCTATGCCGAGCCGATCTGCTCGGCAGCCTTTGCCAAGGACGGCTCGATCACAGGTCAGCCGTTTTCCTACGGCGCAATCTGCTTTTCGGCCTGCCCGTTGTTTTTTGCAGGCGGCGTTCAGCGTGTTTCCAGCCCCTTTGCGCTCCTGGGCGTTCATCAGATCACCACGACCTACAGCGAGGTGCGCGTCCAGTACCGCACCGAATATGAGATGGTGGACGGCAAGCGCAAGGTCATCTCCAAGAAGGAGATCGGCCGTAAATTCGTCGGCAAATACGATACGACGAAGCTCGACAAGGCGCAAAGAGCCAGGCTGGTCAGCTTCCTCGACAAGATGGGCATAGACCGTGGACTTGTCGATCTGATGCTTGGAACCGACCCGAACGGCATTCATCTGATTTCGCAGATGGATGCGTTGAGGTTGAAGCTGACGACGGAGCTTGCCGATGCCGATGCCCTGGTCTCCGCTCGCAACTGCAAGGAAAATCAATCGATTTCCGATTGTGTCGCGCCGACCCCGCCGACGACCGATACGCCGATGACCAGCGCATCGGCAATGGCCGGCAAGTAGCTGCCGGTTCGGCCTCAGCTATCCTTGGCTTTGGCTTTTGCCATGATTTTCTCCAGGAAGCCCAGGAGCAGCGCCGAGATGACGAAGGCCAGATGGATGATCGTGAACCACATCAGCTTGGCGTTGTCGTATTGAGTGGCGTTGAGGAAGATCTGCAGCAGGTGGATCGAGGAAATGGCGACGATCGAGGAGGCGACCTTGATCTTGAGGCTGCCTGAATCGAGCTTGCCGATGAAGGAAACCTCGCCTCCATTTTCGGCTTCGTCGAAGCGGCTGACGAAATTCTCGTAGCCCGAAATCATCACCATGACGATCAGGCTTGCCACCAGCGCGGCGTCGATGAGACCGAGAATGGCGAGGATCATGTCAGCTTCGTCATATACAAAAACGTTGATCGCAACCTTGTAGAACTTATAGGCAAACGAAACGGCGTAGACGGCGAGCGAGGCGGCAAGGCCGAGATAGAAGATCACCAGGAGCCAGCGACTGGAGAGGATGATGCGCTCGACCAGCAATTCCAGGGACTTCATATCTTTTTCTTTCCTTCTCTGTTTTCATCGGATGCCGAAAATAGGCATGCTGCCGTCTTGAGACAAGGCGGTACGTTTCGGCAGGGAGAGTGCTTTGCCACTATTCACACCCGATACATATTGGTTTATCCCGACAGGGAAATGACCGTATGTTTGGGGGCGAGACTTATGGCGACGATCGTGGCATCCGATATAGAGATTGCGCGCGCGGCAAAGAAGCTGCCGATTATGGAGATCGGCGCAAAGCTCGGCATTCCTGCGGAAGATCTCGCACCTTACGGCTACGACAAGGCGAAGATTGGTGCCCAGTTCATTGCGGCGCAGGCCGGCAAGAAAGATGGTAAGCTGATCCTCGTCACGGCGATCAATCCGACGCCGGCGGGCGAGGGCAAGACCACCACGACGGTCGGCCTCGGCGACGGCCTGAACCGGATCGGCAAGAAGGCGGTGGTCTGCGTGCGCGAGGCGTCGCTCGGTCCCTGCTTCGGCGTGAAGGGCGGGGCGGCCGGCGGCGGCTACGCGCAGGTCATTCCGATGGAGGACATCAACCTCCACTTCACCGGCGATTTCCATGCGATCACGTCGGCCCATAATCTGCTCGCAGCGCTGATCGACAATCATATCTACTGGGGTAACGAGCAGAATATCGACATCAGGCGCATCAGCTGGCGCCGCGCGATGGACATGAACGACAGGGCGCTACGCGATATTGTGTCGTCGCTCGGCGGTGTTTCGAATGGCTTTCCGCGCGAAGGCGGCTTCGACATCACTGTCGCCTCGGAGGTGATGGCGATCCTCTGTCTGTCGTCCGATCTCACGGATCTGGAAAAGCGGCTCGGTAATATCATCATCGGCTATCGCCGCGACCGCACGCCGGTTTATGCCCGCGATCTGAAGGCTGACGGTGCCATGGCCGTGCTCCTGAAGGATGCGATGCAGCCGAACCTCGTGCAGACGCTGGAGAACAATCCGGCGCTGGTGCATGGCGGCCCCTTCGCCAATATCGCCCATGGCTGTAACTCGGTAATCGCGACGCGCACCGCTCTCAAGCTTGCCGATTACGTGGTGACGGAAGCAGGCTTCGGCGCCGATCTCGGTGCGGAGAAGTTCTTCGACATCAAATGCCGCAAGGCTGGACTCTCGCCGGATGCTGCCGTCATCGTCGCGACCGTGCGGGCCTTGAAGATGAATGGTGGCGTCAAGAAGGACGATCTCGGCAAGGAGAATGTCGAGGCTCTGGTCAAGGGTTGCGCCAATCTCGGCCGGCACGTCGCCAATGTCCGCAAGTTCGGCGTGCCTGTCGTCGTCGCCATCAATCATTTCGTTTCGGACACGGAAGCCGAAATCGAGGCGCTGAAGAATTATGTGGCACGCCTCGGCGCCGAGGCGATCCTCTGCCGTCACTGGGCGGAGGGCTCGGCTGGTATCGTCGACCTCGCGCACAAGGTGGTGGAGCTTGCCGAATCCGGCCAGGCAAAGTTCCAGCCGCTCTATCCGGACAATCTGCCGCTTCTGGAGAAGGTCGAGATCGTCGCCTCGAAGATCTACCATGCCGGCGAGGTCACGGCCGACAAGTCCGTGCGCGATCAGCTCAGATCCTGGGAGGACCAGGGCTACGGACATCTGCCCGTCTGCATGGCGAAGACGCAATATTCCTTTTCGACCGATCCGAATGTCCGTGGCGCGCCCGAGGGCCACATCGTGCCCATTCGCGAGGTGCGGCTTTCGGCAGGGGCCGGCTTCGTCGTCGTCATTACTGGCGAGATCATGACCATGCCGGGCCTGCCGAAATCGCCGGCAGCCGAGAGGATTTTCCTCAATGATCAGGGATACATCGAGGGACTGTTTTAAGTTCAGAATCTGATTCAACTCGTCTCTCTGCCACCCTATGCTTCTATCGATGTGAATGTTTCGCAGCAGTTGTCTTTGCCAGTGAGCATTGCGATATCTGCCTATTGACGCTGTCGAGTTTCGAAACAAATCTGTAGCGGATAACCACCGACGCATGCCGGGATGGAGGCAGATCGTGACGGCAGATAATCGCGCCAGCCTGGACGAAATACGGTCCTTTCACGCCCAGATGATGATGGCGGCCACCAATTCGTCCGATGAGCGGCTGGAGCAGGCATTCCATCTCATTCGGCGCGAGGCCTTCATGGGGCCGGGACCCTGGCATATCCGCGTCAACAGGGGCTACCTGCAGACGCCGAGCGACGATCCCATCTATCTGTACCAGAATGTTCTGGTCGCTCTGAACAAATCCAAGGGCATCAACAACGGCGAGCCCTTTCTCCATGCCGCTTTCCTGGGTGCCGTGGCTGCCAAGCCTGGCGAAACTGTTGTCCACATTGGTACGGGAACGGGATATTACACCGCCATCCTGTCGACGCTCGTCACGCCCGGCGGTCACGTCCATGCCGTCGAGATCGACGAGGCGCTGGCCGAGCGCACGCGTGATAATCTCTCGTCGTTCGAGAATGTTTCTGTCATTTGCGCCGATGCGACGGCGCTGGAGCTGCCGGAGACAGATCTGATCTATGTGAATGCCGGTGCCGTCGCGCCGCCGGTGTCATGGCTGCAGGCATTGCGGCCGGGAGGCCGGATCATCCTGCCCTGGCAGGCAAACGACAAGGTCGGGCTCGCCGTCCTGATCTCGCGCAAGGAGCAGGGTTTCAGCGCCCGTGCCTTGATGCCGGCCTACTTTATCCCCTGTATTGGTGCGTCCGATCGAGCGCAATCCACGAGAACGCCAAATGGCGGCGAGGCTCGGTCGATCCAGTCGATCTGGCTGACGCGTGACCGCGAACCGGATGAGACGGCTGTTGCGGTCTATCGCGATCTCTGGTTTTCGAATGCGGCGCTCGGAGCTTGATCGGCGTGCGATGACACCAGCGATGCGTTGCTAGTGACAGTAGCGGAAGCCGCCATTCCTTTCGATGACATCGAGATGGAAATGGGTTTCGTGCGCGGCGTCGCTCTCGGGGTCGAGAACGGTCGTGAAATAAAGGCAGGCCGAGGCACTCGCCGCCCTCTGGAATGCGCCCGTCAGCGTCGGATCTTCGCGCCGGGGTTCGATTGCAATGGTCTTGCCGTTTTCGAAGGTGAAGCTTGCGACATCGATGGCATTGCCGCGGGCATGTTCGGAAATCTTGCCGGTGGAGGCATTGTTGCGCAGCCGGCAGACATAGGTCGAGGCCTGGTTGATGGTGACGATCTTGCCATTGTCCAGGGCGGCGGCGGAGGGGATGACACTTTCCTTCACCCATTGGGCTAGGGCGAGAGCGGCTTCGCAGCGCATTTTCCCTTCCGGCTTGAACTCTATTCCCGGCAATGGGGAGCTCAGCGTAATCGGCTTGTCGATGCCGCAGCCATTGCCGTCGTCGATGCGGGCGATCTCGTTGAAGGTTGCTCCGATGGCGGTCAGCTCCTTCAGACAGGCCTGGTGCTCGCTGTCCGGTTCGGAAGCGATGGTCAGAGGCGGACGGGGAGGGCCTTGCATCCGTTGGCCGCTTGTCTCCTCTTCCGCCTGCGGCGCCGGCTTGTCTTCCGGTTGAGCTGTTGGCTTTTCCGTTGGAACAATAGCTTTGTCCGGTGATGCAGCGGGTTTTTCTGCCGGAATCGGTGCTTTGCCATCCGGCTCGACTTGTTCCTTGTCCGGTTTTTGTTCTGGTATCGGCCCGGTTTGCGGGAGAGAGGCGGCCATGAGAAAGATGGCGGCAGAAGCTAATGAAACGATTCTAAACAGCATCAAGTAATTCAGCCAATTCTAATGATGATGCCAATAGAACGCGCGAGGCTGTCATTTCGTTGCAATTCAGCAACGTTCGTCCTTTGTCTTAAAAGATGACAATTTTATTCATGATTATGGGTATCTTATATATTGACAATAATACTCATGTTTTTTATGCGGCAGAAAGAAGGCGGAATGTTTCCCGTCCGTTAACAAAACTAACCTAGCCAGCCCCTTGCCTGCTTTCGACGCAGCAACCAGCCAGCCCGGTGAAGCAATTCGAAAGGAATGGTTATGGTTGTCCGGCGCTCACGCTCGGTCCTCTTGGCATGCACGGCGTTTCTGGCCCTTGGGCTGGCCACGACATCTTTTGCGCAGACCGCAGCTCAGAATGAAGAGGCGACGAGCGATGCCGCCAAGGGCGATCGCGTCACCAATCTGAAACCGATTGTCGTGAAGGGCAAAGGCAAGGCAAGCAAGGATGTGCTTGCCGACTCTCCGACCGCCAGCGAAACGACGGCCAAGGAAATCGACGAAAAGCAGATCACGCGCATCGAGGATCTCGGCCGCAGTACCGAGGTCGGCGTCGGCTTCAACCGCACCACCGGCGGCGTCAATATCCGCGGTCTCGGCGACAGCCGCGTGCTGACGACGGTCGACGGTATCCAGATCCCTTTCCTTCTCGATGCATCTCGTGAATCCGACGGCGGCATCAACAGCTTCGACTTCAATGCGCTTTCTAGCGCCGACGTCGTGCGTGGTGCCGATTCGAGCCGCGCCGGTTCGGGTGCCCTTGGCGGCGCCTTCGTGCTGCGCACACTGGAACCGGAAGATCTGATCACTCCCGGCTCCACCTGGGGTGGCGTCTTCAAGTTCGGCTATAATGGTGACGACCGGAGCATCGGCGGTGCCGCAGCCGTCGCCAAGCGCATCGACAACACCGCCGTTCTCTTCCAGGGCGGCTACACGCACGGTCACGAGCTCGAGAACAATGGTGACGTCGGCGGCTATTCGACCAAGCGTACCGAGGCGAACCCGGCCGATTACAATCAGAAGAGCGGCCTCTTCAAGATCCGCCAATACACTGACGTCGGCACCTTCGGCATTACGGCCGAGCACTACAACAAGGATAAAGACACTGACCTGATGACCCTGCAGAGCCCGACCGGAAACTTCCGGCCCGGCAATTACAATGGGACAGACAATATCGAGCGCAATCGCGTTTCGCTCGATTACAAGTATGAAGCCGATAGCGCCGATTCGCTGCTTGATACGGCCAATGCCGTTTTCTACTGGCAGAACCTGGTGCGCGAAACCGGTACCTCAGGCTACCGCTACACGTCCGTTATCGGCGACTATTCACGCCTTAACGAAATGGAAGACCGCAGCATCGGCTTTAGCGGCAACGCATCGAAGTCTTTCGACACTGGCAGCCTGCATCACCAGGTCACGTTCGGTCTCGATGTTGCCTTCGACAAGGTTCATCAGTATTCGGCCGGTAAGGATAGCTGCAGCAACCCGCGTTGGCGTGCCACTTGCGCCTTCCTGCACACCAACCAGTCCGATATGCCCGATGTCGACGGCAAGCGCGTCGGCGCCTTTATCGACGACAAGATCGAGCTGGGCTCCAGCAACTTCTACCTGACGCCGGGCCTGCGCTTTGACTGGTATGACTTTTCTCCGAAGAACACGGCCGCCTATCGCGATAGCGCCAACTACAATGGTCTGCCGTCAGGCCAGTCCGACAGCCGTATCTCGCCGAAGCTGCGCGCCTCCTATCAGCCGCAGGACAATGTCGAGATCTATGCACAGTGGGCGATGGCCTTCCGGGCGCCTAACGTCAGCGAACTCTACGTGAACTACGGCGTCCCTGGCGGCTATGTCAGCTATGGCAATCCTAATCTGAAGCCCGAAACGAGCAACGGCATCGAAATCGGCACCAATCTCGGCGACGACGATTTCGGTGGCCATGTCGGCGCCTTCTACAACAAGTACAAGAACTTCATCGATACGCTGAACTATCGTGATCCCACAGGCACTTATCCGCTCGGGATCACCGAATACTTCAACCGTGCCAACGTCCGCATGTTCGGCGTCGAGGTCAACGCGCATAAGAAGTTCGACAACGGCATCCACGTCAAGGGCGCGCTTGCCTACGTGAACGGCAAGGATTCCGATACGGACCAGTGGATCAACTCGGTTGCTCCGGCAAAGGCTGCCTTCACGGTTGGCTACGCCACGGAAGTCTGGGGTACGGACCTGACCTTCATCACCGCGGCTCGCGAGGCGAAGAAGACGGGCGATACCCTGCAGACTCCCGCCTACGGCATCTTCGATCTGACCGCCTGGTGGGAGCCGGAACAGGTGAAGGGCCTCAGCATTCGCGGCGGCGTCTACAACATCTTCAACAAGACCTACTACGATGCGCTGAACGCGCCGTCCTACAGCGGCACGCTGACCCAACCCGCATCCTATTATTCCGAGCCTGGCCGGACCTTCAAGCTGACGCTGACCCAGCGGTTCTGAGCCGTCTCATCGATGCAGCAAACTTGGGCGGTGCTTCGGCATCGCCCTCTTTTTTTTGCCCTCTTGCGTGGCATCGGCAAAATTGCGCAATTGTAAATCGCAGGCTTCGATGCTATTTGACGCCCACAGTCTTCAACCCGTCGAGAGAAAAGAGAGGAGGACCATATGACCAAGATAGTCTGGCATATTCGCCAGTTCGGTCCGACTCGTGCCCTGCAGATGCGTTTGCAGGGCTGATCAGAGGCTGTTACTCACTCATTCCTTCTGGTCTGCCCCCTTGGGCGACGTGAGCCTGTGCATCTGCGCGGCCGCGTCATGACATGTTTTCGAGCATTGGCCTGCTAGTGGCTATCGACATCGGCGTAACGCGGCAAAGGGAGCCGTCGGCGATGTCTCGGGATGCTCGATCGAGACCGGAAAAGACTATGACTCTGATCAATCTCCGCAATCTGGGCGTCACGATGAGTGCGCCGCTGTTTTCTAACCTCAACATCACCGTGGATGCGGGTGATCGCATCGGTATCGTCGCCGCGAACGGGCGCGGGAAAACGACGTTGCTCAACTGCCTAGCCGGCAGGCTGGAGCCGACGATGGGCGATATCACCCGTGCCCGCGGCTTGCGTGTCGGCTATGTCGAGCAGAACGTGCCGGCGAGCTTGCTTGCTGTTTCCTTCTATGACGCTGTCCTTCAAGCCTTGCCGAAAGAACAGGTGGAAAGCGAAAGCTGGCGTGTCGATGTCACCCTCGACTCGCTTGATGTGCCCGCGGCGATGCGGGAGAGGACGCTTGCCCAGCTCAGCGGCGGCTGGCAGCGGCTTGCCATGCTTGCTCGCGTTTGGGTCACTGAGCCGGACGTATTGCTGCTCGATGAGCCGACCAACCATCTCGATCTCGCCAAGATCGCGTTGCTGGAAGATTGGCTGAATGCCTTGCCACGAGACGTGCCCGTCATCATCGCCAGCCACGATCGCGCTTTCCTTGATGCGGTCTGCAATCGGACTTTGTTTTTGCGCCAGGACCAGTCACAGACCTATGCTTTGCCGTATAGCCTGGCGAGGGCGGCGCTAGATGAGGTCGATGCTTCGGACGAGCGTCGTTACCAGAAGGAAATAAAGACGGCGCAGCAGCTGCGCAAGCAGGCGGCCAAGCTCTACAATCTCGGCGTCAATTCCGGCAGCGATCTTCTGACCGTCAAGACGAAGCAGCTGAAGGCGCGGGCGGAAAAACTGGAGGACAGCGCCAGACCGGGCTACCGCGAGCGCTCTTCCGGCTCGATCAAGCTCGCCAATCGCGGCATCCACGCCAGGGTGCTTTTGACGCTGGAGGATGCTGCGGTGACGACGCCTGACGGGACGTTGCTGTTCAAGACCGGCCAGCAGTGGATTTGCCAGGGCGATCGCATCGTGCTGCTCGGGCAGAATGGCGCGGGCAAGACGCGCTTCGTGGAGATGATCCGCAAGGCCATCGCCGATCTATCGAACGGCGGCGCCATCAAGCCGACGCCCTCTCTCGTGCTCGGTTACAGCGATCAGGCGCTCTCCAATCTCGGGCAGAAGGACACGCCGCTCGGCATGGTCACGCGGCTGTTCGAGCTTGGCGAGCAGCGTGCGCGTACGCTGCTGGTCGGCGTCGGCATCAACATCGACATGCAGGGCAAGGAGATCGGCCGTCTGTCCGGCGGGCAGAAGGCGCGGCTTGCCATGCTGGTGCTGCGGCTGACCAATCCCAACTTCTATCTCCTGGATGAGCCGACCAATCATCTTGACATCGATGGCCAGGAGGCGCTTGAGGGCGAGCTGACGGCAAACGAGGCAAGCTGCCTTCTCGTCTCGCACGATCGCAGCTTTGTGCGCTCGGTTGGCGATCGCTTCTGGCTGATCGACCGGAAGCGATTGGTCGAAGTGGATGGGCCGGAGGAGTTCTTCGAAGTGGCCAGAGGGCAGGAATAGGAAGGCCAGAAGTCCCTTCAGGCGGCCAACTGACCCGAAAACAGATTGGCCGCCATGAAGTCTACGAAAACGCGGATCTTCGGGGACAGGTAGCGGCTCGTGGGCCACAATACACGGAAGATGCCTGTTTTCGCGATGTGGTTTTCGAGCAGCGGCACAAGTCGGCCGTTGGCGATTTGCGTCCCGACGGCAAAGGGCGGCAGGCATGTGATGCCAAAACCGTTTTCGGCGAGGTGGATGAGCGGCTCGATGGTGCTTGCGATTGTCGTCGTCGGCAAGGCGAGCCTCAACTCCTCTCCATCCCGCATCAGGGGCCACGGCTCCAGTCTGCCTGTGCTGGGATAGCGGTGATGCAGGCATTTGTGCCGAAGCAGATCTTCAGGTGTCAGTGGCGTGCCTTCCGCCTTCAGATAGTCCGGTGAGGCGATGATCCGGAAGCGGAATGTGCCGAGCTTGCGGCTCATCAGTCTCGTATCCCTGACATCGCCAGTCCGGATGACCGCATCGAATCCTTCCTCGATCACATCGACTAGCCGGTCGGTAAAATCCAGATCCAGCGTGATATCGGGATAGGCGAGCATGAAGGCTGATATGGCCGGCATCAACAGCATCCCTGCGAGAGGAAGGCTGACGCGAAGATGGCCGCGAGGTGCCGAGTGCGATTTCGAAAGTTCCGCCTGAGCCGTGTCGAGCTCGGATATGATCCGCCGGCAGGTATCGAGAAAGAAACTGCCTTCTTCGGTCAAGGTCATGCTGCGGGTCGAGCGGTGGAAAAGGCGGACCCCCATCTCCTGTTCCAGGCGCGCGATCGCCTTGCCAACCGCGGAACTGGAGAGGCCAAGCCGCCGCGCGCCGGCAACGAAGCTGCCGCCCTCTGCCGTCTGTACGAAGATGCCGAGCGTTCCAAGCTTATCCATTGTCGCTCCGATTGCGGAAATTAATTCCGATCTTATGAGAATACCGGATCATTTATCCGCTATCTCAACCCCGATATCCAGTGCCGGCGCGGCAATGACGCCGCTTTTCCAGAAGGAACCGCAATGGATACGAACTCCGCACATTTCATCGCCCAGCCGCAGCCGACCACCTTCATCGTCAATGTCATCCACGTTCATCCCGGTAAGCAGGAGGAAGCCTTCCGGGTGATCCAGGATGTCGTCCACTATGTCGCTGAACGGAAGGAAGGATTCCTCTGGAGCAATCTTGCCAAGAGCACGGATGGTCTGACGGTTGTGAATATCGAAGCCATCAAAGGCGCCGGCAATGTCGACGAATTCTTCTCCGATCCCGTCTTTGTCGAGAAATTCCGCAGGCTCGATGACGTTTCGACGAGCGAATTCCATACTTACACCGTTGGCGATCTGGTCCTGCCGAAACTCGGCCACTCCGAAGGTATTTCACCTGGGCAGCCATGATTGATAGCGGGCGGATGCCGCCTTTTCGTTGCTGGAAACTTTCCTGCCATCTTCCGCTTGCGCATCGAGGCATCTCACGCTAACAATTCCCGCCATGAACATGTCCTTGAACAACATTGCAGTTTGGTGGTGGGCACGCTGAGGCGGCCTCGACCAATCGTGTTCAAAGACGACGAGTGAGCCGCCCGAGATTTCGAGGCGGCTTTTTTGTTATACTGGCCGCCTGTCATCCGGGCCTGACAACGGAGTGAGGAACAATGGTAACGATCCTTCGGGATGATGGTGCGGAAATCTATGAGACGAAGGGCGGGATCACCGTTACCCGGCAGCGCCGGCCGACGCCCTATGCGGATGCCGTGTCGTCATACATCGACAAGCTCGACGAACGCCGCGGCGCGGTCTTTTCGTCGAACTACGAATATCCCGGCCGCTATACGCGTTGGGATACCGCTGTCGTCGATCCCCCGCTCGGTCTTTCCTGCAATGGGCGCGATGTCTGGATCGACGCCTATAACGAGCGCGGCGAGGTCATTCTCGGCTTCATCACCGAAAAGCTGAAGACGGTTTCCGAGGTTGTGCTCGGCACTTCGACGTCCCGCCGGCTCGATCTCACGGTCAAGACGCCAGATCGTGTCTTCACCGAGGAAGAGCGCTCGAAGATGCCGACGGTCTTCACCGTGTTGCGCGCTGTGACCGATCTCTTCTATTCGCAGGCCGATGCCAGCATCGGCTTCTATGGCGCCTTCGGCTATGATCTGGCCTTCCAGTTCGACGCCATCAACCTGAAGCTCAAGCGCCCTGATGACCAGCGCGACATGGTGCTTTATCTCCCGGACGAGATCCTGGTGGTCGACAATTATTCCGCCAAGGCGTGGATCGATCGCTACGACTTCGCAAAGGACGGCCAATCGACGGAAGGCAAATCCGGCGAGATCGCTCCCGAACCGTTCCGCCACACAGACGCCATTCCGCCCAAGAGCGATCATCGTCCGGGCGAATATGCCGAACTGGTGGTCAAGGCGAAAGAGAGCTTCCGCAAGGGTGATCTTTTCGAAGTGGTGCCCGGCCAGAAGTTCATGGAACGCTGCGACAGCAAGCCCTCCGATATTTCGAAGCGCCTGAAGGCGATCAACCCTTCGCCCTATTCCTTCTTCATCAATCTCGGCAACCAGGAATATCTGATCGGCGCGTCGCCGGAAATGTTCGTGCGCGTGTCCGGCCGCCGCATCGAGACCTGCCCGATTTCGGGCACGATCAAGCGCGGCGACGATCCGATCGCCGATAGCGAGCAGATCCTGAAGCTGCTGAACTCCAAGAAGGACGAATCCGAGCTGACGATGTGCTCCGACGTCGACCGCAACGACAAGAGCCGCGTCTGCGAGCCGGGTTCGGTCAAGGTCATCGGCCGCAGGCAGATCGAGATGTATTCGCGCCTGATCCACACGGTCGACCATATAGAAGGCCGTCTGCGTGACGATATGGACGCCTTTGATGGCTTCCTCAGCCACGCCTGGGCCGTCACCGTCACCGGTGCGCCAAAACTCTGGGCCATGCGCTTCATCGAGAGCCACGAGAAGAGTCCCCGCGCCTGGTATGGCGGCGCGATCGGCATGGTCGGCTTCAATGGCGACATGAACACCGGCCTGACGCTGCGCACCGTCCGCATCAAGGACGGCATTGCCGAGGTGCGGGCCGGCGCGACGCTGCTCAACGACTCGATCCCCGAGGAAGAAGAAGCCGAAACCGAACTGAAGGCCTCCGCCATGCTTTCCGCTATCCGTGATGCCAAGACCGGCAATTCCGGCAAACAGCAACGCGACGTCGCTTCCGTCGGCAAGGGTGTGAAGATCCTGCTCGTCGACCACGAGGACAGCTTCGTCCATACGCTTGCCAATTACTTCCGCCAGACGGGTGCCACGGTCTCGACGGTGCGTACGCCGGTGCCGGAAGAGGTCTTCGACCGGCTCGATCCGGATCTCGTCGTGCTGTCGCCGGGTCCCGGCAATCCGAAGGATTTCGATTGCAAGGCGACGATCAAGAAGGCGAGGGCGCGCAACCTGCCGATCTTCGGCGTCTGCCTGGGCTTGCAGGCACTCGCCGAAGCCTATGGCGGCGAGTTGCGTCATCTGGCGATCCCGATGCATGGCAAGCCCTCGCGCATCCGCGTGCTGGAGCCGGGCCTGGTCTTCTCCGGCCTCGGCCGCGAGGTGACGGTTGGCCGCTATCACTCGATCTTTGCCGATCCGTCGAGCTTGCCTCGCGAGTTCATGATCACGGCCGAGAGCGAGGATGGCACGATCATGGGGATAGAGCATGTGAAGGAGCCGATCGCGGCCGTGCAGTTCCACCCTGAATCGATCATGACGCTCGGCGGCGATGCCGGCATGCGGATGATCGAGAATGTCGTGGCGCATCTGGCGCGGCGGGTGAAGACAAAGGCCGCCTGAGGCCGGCGTTTAGAGCCCGGAAGTTCGATAGCCCCATGCACTCGGAAAAAGTGCATGGGGCTGTTTTTATGCCTTGAAAGAGCCAACAAACCGCTGAAGAGTTTGATCGGTGGCGGGGGCTTTCAGTCGGTGATCCCAAGGATATTCAAAGGCGTTTTCTTCGCCGTGCTTACCGTCGTGGCGCTCGTTTGCCTCGGCATCGCCGTGCCGCGTCCGTTCTGGCATGATCCGCCGGCTGTGAAAGCCGAACGATCCCTGCAAATCCTCATGCTCAGCAACCCGATCCATACGGATATTGCCATTCCCGTCGACGGCGATCTCCTCACCCGTTTCGCCTTCCTGCGGACAGCCGGGCTTGATCTCGACAATCCCAACCTGCGCTATCTCGTCTTCGGCTGGGGCGGCCGGAGCTTCTATACGGAGACGCCGACCTGGGCCGATTTGAAGCCCGGACCTGTGCTTAAAAGCTTCGGTCTCGACCGCTCCGTCATTCATGCGGAGTTGGCGGGCGATATTCCGTTGGATGCGCCTGTTGTGACGGCGATCAACATCGATCCGGAAGGCCTTGAGCGGCTGAAGCAGTTCATCCTTGCCAGCTTCGAACGGGCCGACAGCAAACCGGTTGCCCTGCCTGGCAGCAACTATGGTCCGAACGATGCTTTCTTCGAGGCGCGGGGATATTTCAACGCGTTGATGGGATGCAATACATGGACAGCCGCCGCGCTCCGGCAGGCGGGTTTGACCTCCGGCCTGTGGACATCGTTGCCGTGGATGCTGCGAATGTCCCTGCACCTGTATAATGAAGACGAGCGGTTTGCGGCCAGCCGCACTTTGCCCTGAGGCGGTTTGACTTGCCGCAGGTTGTACCCTAGTCTCCGCATCGTTCCTGTGGGGCACATCGGCATTGGGGCCGAAAGGGCTAGGCCTGCCCGCTGATATCACTCAGCAGGAGTCCGCCTATGCCAACCCTCGATACCTACCGTAAACAAGCGAAGCTCTTGATGCGCTGGCACCGTGAGCGCGACTATTCCATCGGCGGAAGAGTTCGAACGCTCGACCGTTTCAAGACAATGACGGATCGCGAAATCCTGGCGATGAAATTTCCTTTGACGCTGGCGCAGGAGATTGTTGCGGTCGAAGCCGGTCACAAGAGCTGGGCCGAGTTGAAGACCGTCGCGGTGGATGCGCCGAAGGTGCCGGCCGTCAGAGCGGAGCCGCCGATCTTCAAGAGCGTCATCCCGATCCTTTTCGTGCGGGATGTGACCGTCAGTGCTGTCTTCTTCCGGGAGAAGCTGGGCTTCGAGCTAGATTTCCTGCACGGCTCACCGCCATTCTACGGGGCGGTGTCGCGCAATGGCATCTGGATTCATCTGCGACTTGTTCAGGAGCCGTATTTCGCAGTGGCTGCGGCAAAGGAGAAATCGCTCATTCTCGCTTCGATCGAGGTCTCGAATGTCCAGGGACTGTTCGAGGAGTTCAAGGCGAGGGGCGTGGAGTTCGCGCAGCCGCTGACCAAACAAGCTTGGGGCGGTACGGATTTCCATGTACGCGACCCGGATGGCAACGTCATTTCTTTCGTCGCGTTCCGATCCTGACGTTTGAATTTGGCGAGGGCCGCCGGAAATTGGCGGCCCTTACATATCCTCGCAGTCCTGCCAGCCTTCCTCGAAGACGAGTTTGTCGAGCGGCAGGCGCTCGCGCCATCCCTTCACGGCGAGTTCCGGCATGTCGTAGAGCTCGTCGACATAGCCGATACAGAGCCATGCAACGATCTTAACATGCTCGGGTATGCCGAGGATCGTCTTGATGGCATCCTCGTGGAAGATGCTGACCCAGCCGACACCAACGCCTTCGGCCCTTGCGGCAAGCCAGAGGTTCTGGACGGCGCAAACGGTCGAATAGACATCGGTATCCGGATTATGCGTGCGGCCGAGTACGACCGGGCCGCCGCGCCTGGTGTCGCAGGTGATGCAGATGCTGAGCGGCGCCTTGCGGATGCCCTCCAATTTCAGCCGCTGATATTGCGCGCGGCGATCGCCCTCGAACATCGCGCAGGCTTCCTCATTGGCCTGATGAAAGGCCTGCCAGACGCGTTCGCGCGTCTCGCCCTGACGGATGAGGATGAAATTCCACGGCTGCATGAAGCCGACGGATGGTGCGGAATGGGCCGCCTCGAGCAGACGCCTGACGAGATCGTCGGGCAGGGGATCAGGCCGGAACTGGTCGCGCACATCTCGCCGGGTCTCGATCGCGCGATAGACGGCGTTGCGCTCCACCTCCGAAAACGCGCCGGCTGCGACCAGGTGATCCGACACGCCTGCAGGAGCGTCGGCGATGGAGGGTGCGGCATCGGCAGTCTTTTCAAGAGCGGACATGTTCAACCATGATTTTTATAAGAGGCGGCGCGCCGGCCGATATTGTCGACCCTTGCACGCCAGGCTGAAGCACAGCTTAGTGCTGGATTGCAAGCCAAACTACCAGTACGATTTTTCGCAGGCGAGCGCATTATCGGCTTCCATTTGTCGCGGAACGGCGATCTGCGCAAAGTCTTCCTCATGTTCCGCGAGTGGACTGCCCAAATTGCATCTCGTTCGATCCGCAGGTCGAGGATGGATTGTCGTGCGAAAGGACATGTCTCCTTTGACAAATGCGAGACGGTGATCCATATGAGCGGTCAATGAACCGCCTGCGCGAAAATTCGCGCGGGCGGTTTTGCATTTCAACGGCGCCTTTTTTGCAATTCATTCGCATAAGCACGGCGCGGGACACTGGAGAAGGGCATGAGCGCTCAAGGAAACGATACGATCAGGCAGCTCGCCCTTTGGGGCATTCCGCTGTCGCTCGGCGTCATGGGGCTGAAGATGCTGGCCTGGTGGCTGACGGGCTCTGTGGCGCTTCTGTCCGATGGCCTGGAATCGCTGACCAATGTCGTCGCGGCCTTCATCGCCTTCTTCGTCATCCGCTATGCCCAGAAGCCGGCCGATCACGACCACCCCTTCGGCCATCACAAGGCGGAATATCTTTCCGCCGTTACGGAAGGCGTCATGATCGTCGTCGCCGCGCTGATGATCGTGCAGGAAGCCGTTGGGCATCTCGGTAATCCGCAGCCGATGCAGGCGCCGGTGCTAGGCCTCGCCATCAACTTCGTTGCCGGCGTCATCAATGCAGTCTGGGCCGTCACGTTGATCCGCGCCGGCCGGGCGTATCGCTCGCCGGCACTGACGGCAGATGGCCAGCATATCATGTCCGATGTCTATACCTCGGTCGGCGTGCTGATCGGCCTGCTGCTCGCGATCGGCAGCGGCTATCCGATCTTCGACCCCGTGCTCGCCATTCTTGTTGCCATCAACATTCTCTATCAAGGCTGGAAGGTCATTTCCCATTCTATCGATGGGCTGATGGATAAGGCCGTCTTGCCGGCGGAGGAGGCGGTCATCAAGGATGCGATCGCGGGGAATGCCGAGGGCTCGCTTGGCGTGCACGACCTGAAGACGCGCAGGGCGGGGGCCGTGACCTTCGTCGATTTCCATATGGTCGTGCCCGCCGCCATGCCGGTACGTGAGGCGCATCGCATCTGCGATCGCCTTGAAGATGCCATACGGGCGATCCATGCGGGCGCCGAAATAACCATTCATGTGGAGCCGGAGGGCGAGAAGGCCCATGGTATCCGCGTCAAAGTGATCAAGGAGACCTGAGATGCCAAAGACCGATGTGTCCGGCCTGTCGATGCTCGGCAACCAGACGGAGACCGCCAGCAATCCGGAAGAAGCCGTTCTGGAAAAGGTGCCGTCCGGCCATGCCGGCACCGATTATGTCGTGCGCTTTACCGCGCCCGAATTCACCTCGCTCTGCCCGATGACGGGACAGCCGGATTTCGCCCATATCGTCATCGATTACATCCCGAACGAATGGCTTGTCGAATCGAAGTCGCTGAAGCTCTTCCTGCATTCCTTCCGCAATCATGGCGCCTTCCACGAGGATTGCTCTATCTATATCGCCAAGCGCCTGGTGGATCTGCTGCAGCCGAAGTGGCTGCGCATCGGCGCCTACTGGTATCCGCGCGGCGGCATTCCGATCGACGTCTTCTGGCAGACCGGCAAGCCGCCGGAGGGCGTCTGGCTGCCGGATCAGGGCGTCCAGCCCTACCGTGGCCGAGGCTGAATAAAAAAGCCGCCATCTGGGGATGGCGGCTTTTTTCTAATGTCGTTGCGGCACGCGCTCAGGCAAACGAGCTGTCGTCACCGTTGTCGGACGAATCGTCATAGTCGTCGTCCTGAGCGTCCTGCGCAGCATCCTGGGCGTAATCGGCTGCGCTCTGGTCATTCTGATCGCTACTATCGTCATTGCCGAAATAGTTGTTGTTGATGATCGTCTCCTGCACCGGCTGTTCGGCTGCGTTGGCTGCCGTGCCTCCGAACAGGCCGCTGCCAGCATTGCCGCCGAAGAGACCGCCGCCTGTGCCGCCGAGATGCGGGCTGAAGAGGCTGGAGAGCGATTCCGCCAGCATCACGCCGCCAGCCACGCCGGCCGCCGTGCCAAGCGCACCGCGCAGGAAGCTCCCGCCGGCCGAGGGAGCTGCTGCCTGCTGGCTCCACGGGCCTGACGGCTGTGGTTGCGGCTGCCCGGCCCACGGGCCGGGCTGAGGTGCATTGCGGGCATAGTCGTCATAAAGGCGACCCTGCTGCGGATTGCCACTCTGTGGCGCTGCGGCGCGCTGCTGTTGCTGGCCGCCGCCAAAAAGCGAGCCAATTCCGCCGAGGAAACCGCCGCTCTGGCCCTGCTGGTGATTGTCGGCGCCTTGCTGCTCGAGCTCGTGTACACGGGCCTCGAGCTGCTGGATGCGATCGGCCGCAGCCTTCATGCCCTGTTCCTGCATGATGACGGCCTGCGCCAGGAAATAAGGCGCATAGGGCTGGTCACGGACCGACTGGTTGATGAATGTCTCCGCATCGGCGTCGCGCTGGGTATTGGATGCACCGCGCACGCGATCGAAGAGAGAGGCGAGTAATTGACGTTCTTCTGGCGACATGATGGCCTCCTTGGCTATCTGTGCTGTAAATTGGGGGCGCGATCTCTAACCGCGCTAACCTGACGTAGGATCCAATCTCGGCTTTTCAAAGCCATTCAAGTTACATTTCGGTAATCCGCAACCATAACACCATGTTGTCAGTCGCTATTCCCGCCTTGTCTTTTTCCGGCATTGTTTTACGCATTGAGTCGCACTATGTGCGGTGAACGACGCATCATGCTGGAGAGTTGAATGAACGACGAAGACGAACAGGAAGACAAGAAGACCGAGCAGCCCTTGGGCAAGGACGCGGAGGCGAATCTTTTCAAGTCGCGTTCGATCTTCATCTATGGCGGCATCACGCAGGAACTGGCGCAGAAGGTCTGCTCGCAGCTCGTGGCGCTTTCCGCCGCCAGCGACGATGATATCCGCATCTACGTGAATTCGCCCGGCGGCCACGTCGAATCAGGCGATTCCATCCACGACATGATCAAGTTCATCAAGCCGAAGGTCTGGATGATCGGCACGGGCTGGGTCGCCTCTGCAGGAGCGCTGATCTATGTTTCCGCTCCCAAGGAGCGCCGTATTTGCCTGCCGAACACGCGCTTCCTGCTGCACCAACCGTCCGGCGGCACGCGCGGCATGGCCTCTGACATCGAGATCCAGGCACGCGAAATCATCAAGATGAACGAGCGTCTGAACAAGATCTTCTCGGAAGCCACCGGCCAGCCGGTCGAGCGCATCGCCAAGGACACCGACCGCGACTACTGGCTTTCCGCCGAGGAAGCCAAGGCCTACGGCCTGGTCTCGCGTATCGTGACCTCGCAGGCGGAAATCTGATCTAGCTGGTTTTCCCGATTGAATTGAGCGCCCTCGCTTGCCGGAAGGCTGGCGGGGGCTTTGTTTTGGGATGATGGATTGCTTACTGCTACCGGAAAAGGGAGCTGGCGGCGAGAGAACCCACCGCCAGCCTTCGCCACCAGAGGATTGCAACGTTTCCGGGATGGCGAATTGGAAGGTTGGAGCTACGACCTTGCGGGAATTTGCTGATCGCCGCCTAGGGGGTGATCTCTACTGGTGTTCCGTCAGGCATTGTGACAACAGCTTCGTAGAAGCCGTCGCCGGTGATCCGGGGGCCGGATTTCAGGCAACCGTCTGCCCTGCATCGCTCCGCCAGCACATCGACGGCGGCCTTTGTGCCCAGCGCCAGGGCGATATGGTCCCAGCCGATGCGCTCGTCACATGCATCGGCTGAAAGCCAAGGCCCGGTCATCAGTTCGATCTGATCGCCGCCCGCAGGCAGAGAGACGAAGCGGGAGGTAAAGCCCGGGCGGCGCTGGCTGTGATACGGCTCGCCAACGGTCGCATCGAAGTACTTGATCCAGAACGCTGCGGCGGCATCGATATCACGTGTCCATAGAGCTGTATGAGCGATGCGCATCGGTCTCCTCCCGATCCTGAGTGCGGGTCACGATGCCGGCGCAAAGAGGTGCGGCGCAGAGGAGGAGGGCGAGCCCCCAGAAAGAGCCGGGCAGGCCGATGTGATCCGCCACGAAACCGACGCTCGCAGGCCCGATAAGAACGCCCGCATATCCGCATGTCGTGATTGCCGCGACGGCGAGACCAGACGGCATGACCGTTTGAGTGCCGGCCTTTCGAAATAGCACCGGCACGATGTTGGAGGCGCCAAGGCCGATCAGCAGGAAGCCGCTCATGGCAAGAATTGAGAAAGGGCTCAGCAACAGAGCGACGAAGCCGGCGATTGCGACGAGCCCGCCCCAGAGCATGATCGCCCTGTCGCCAATTCTTGCGGTGACCGCATCGCCGGCAAATCGTCCAATCGTCATGGCGATGGCAAACAGCATGTAGCCGAGGCCGCCATGGCTGGCGTCGACCCGGCCCTGCGTGGTCAGAAGCAGGGCGCTCCAGTCAAGGATTGCACCTTCGACGAGGAAGGTGATGGCGGCGAGGGCAGCCAGCAGCAACACGAAGCCGCGGGGCATGACGAAGAACGGTGCGTCTTCCGCTTGAACGGTGCGCAGCAACCGCGGCCAGGCGATGATCATGGCGATCACCATCACCGCCGAGCTGAGAAGCGTGGCGACGAGCGGCCCGGCCTTGACGGACAGAAGCAGGGTGACGAGCAGAGAGCCGATGAAGCCGCCGATGCTGAAGAGCGCATGGAAACCGGACATCAGCGGCCGGTCCGCGCCTTTCTCCACCTCGACGGCGTGAATATTCATGGCGACGTCGAGCGATCCGAGGCAGGCGCCGAAGGCGGCGAGCGCAATGCCGAGGGTGAATGGTGTGCTTGCCACGGCGAGCGTCGGCAGGATGGCGGCAAGGCCGAGACCGCCGGCGATGATGATCGGCTTGCTGCCGTACCGCGCGCTCAGCATGCCGGTCGCAAGCATCGCTGCCACCGAGCCGAGACCGAGGCACAGCAACAGCATGCCGAGAACGCCGTCATCGACGCCGAGGCGCTCCTTGGCAAAAGGGACCAGGGGAGCCCAGCAGGCGAGGGCAAAACCCGCGACCAGAAAGGCAAGTCGGGTTGCCAGCCGGGTTTCCGGCCGATCGGTGGTTTGCATGGTCATTCCTTGTCTTTCGAGATCAGGAGGATGAGGCGACGTCGCTGGCCTTCACGAGCGAAAAGCCGACATCGGCAGCCGCTTTTTCGTCAGTGGCGGGCAGGTCATCCTCGACAACAAGCCAGTCGATATCGTCGGCGCCACCGATACGGTGCGGCGCACGTTCGTGAAATTTCTCCGAGGTAATCGGGGCGATGCGGGCTGCGCTTCTCTTCAGCAGCGTCCGTTTGAAGATCGCATCTGCATGTTCGTACACGCTGATGCCGTTTCTTGCCGAAACGGCGCAGACACCGAGGAAACAGCGGTCGATATTCATGGCTTCAATAGCCGCAACGGCGGATGCATCGACGCTGCCGCCGACGACCGGATCGACCGCGCCGCCGATCAGGACGAGCGGGATATCGCCGCGCTTCATGACGGCGCTGGCGATGTCGATGGAATTCGTCGCGATCGTCACGTCAAGGTCCTTCGGCAGAAGATCGACCATCGCAAGATTGGTGCTGCTGCTATCGATGAACAGAAATTCGCCCGGCTCGATCATCGCGACGGCGGCCTTGGCCAAGGCTCTCTTGCGGCCGGATTCCTGCCCGACGCGTGCGGCCATGGGCTGTGACGGTGTCAGCAGGGGGAGCGCACCACCATAGACGCGGCGGCATTTACCCTCGGCGGCGAGCGCCCGCAGATCGCGACGCACGGCGTCTTCGGACACGTTGAATTCGGCTGCCAGAGCTGCGGCAACGATTTGCCGCCCCTCTGCAAGCCGCGCTTCGATGACGTCCCGGCGGGACAATGGAAGTGAATTGCTCATGAATTTGCAATAACGTGCATAAATAAGATAGTCAATATGCATGTTTATGCATGATTTGACTCCGCGGCGACACATTCCGCGAGGGATTTGCCCAATGAGACTGCCATTTTGCTAGAAAACAGCACTTGCACGCCCGATGCTTGTGATGCTCCATGCGCGTTCAATCGATCCTCGTGCGCTCTTCGAGTCTCCATCGCCATGCTCAAAGATTTTTCCGTTCAAAGCCTGTTCATGGGATGCCTTACGGCTTTCGTCGGCTTTGCCAGCTCGTTTGCCGTCGTCTTCCATGGCCTGCAGGTGGTGGGCGCTTCGGATGCACAGGCGGCGTCCGGCCTGACGGCGCTCTCCGTCGCGATGGGCGTCTGCGCCATCGTGCTCAGCATGGCGACAAGACTTCCGATCAGTATTGCCTGGTCGACGCCGGGAGCCGCATTGCTCGCAAGTGCAGGGGCGATCGAGGGCGGCTTTCCGGCGGCAGTCGGTGCGTTCTTCATCTGCGGCATATTGATCGTCATCGCCGGGCTGTTCCGCCCGTTCGGCCGGGCGGTCGCCTCGATCCCGGCGCCGCTCGCCAATGCGATGCTCGCGGGCGTGCTGATCGGCCTTTGTTTCGCGCCGGTGAAGGCGATCGCCTTCAATCCCGCCTTTGGTCTGCCGATCATCCTCGCCTGGATCGTCGTTGGCTCGTTCAAGCGGCTATGGGCGGTGCCGGCGGCCCTTGCGGCCTTTGCCCTGGTGCTGGCCTTCGGCGTCAAGATACCGGATGGCGCCTTCGCGTCGCTCGAACATTCGCTGTTGCCGACGGTCGAGTTCGTGAAGCCTGTCTTCACGCTTGCCGGCATCGTGTCCATTGCGTTGCCACTGTTCATCGTGACCATGGCATCGCAGAATATTCCCGGCATCGCGGTGCTGAAGGTGCATGACTACGATCCCAAGCCCGGTCCGTTATTTGCAGTTACCGGCGTGTTCTCGCTTCTTGCCGTTCCCTTCGGCGGCCACGCCGTCAATCTCGCGGCGATCACTGCGGCCATGTGTGCCGGGCAGGATGCGCATGCCGATCCGAACCGCCGTTATTGGGCGGCGATCATCGCCGGCATCGGTTATGTCATCCTTGGATTGCTGGCGAGTGCCGTTACGGCTTTCGTGGCGCTCGCGCCGCCGATCCTCATCGAGGCGGTTGCCGGTCTGGCGCTGGTCGGCGCGCTCTCCAACTCCGCTCTGAACGCCTTCCAGCAGCCGGAATCGCGTGAGGCCGCCGCTATCACTTTTCTGGTGACCGCATCGGGCGTTTCCTTCGGCGGGATCTCCGGCGCCTTCTGGGGCTTGATCGCCGGCGGGCTGATGCTGGCGCTGTCGCGCGGCGTGCAGATGCTGAAGAAATGAGCGAGGGGTTGCTTCTTTCCGATCCGGCGGCTATAAGCGCGGCCATGAAGATGACTGGCGCAAAGATTTCCGAACAGATTGCACGTGGGCGCGTTGCCCTGCGTGACAATACGCGCGCCCTTACTTCGCTTCTTCTCCTCGGCCTTACGCGCGGTTGCCGGGTCCTTTGAGGAGCGCCCGGCGGCCGAAAAGCCCGCTGGCCATCGCTCCTCGCGACTTACCCTAAAATCGACAGCTCACCCGCAAAGGGTCCGCATTTATCATCGCCAAGCCGCATCCGATCGGCTAAGACGCGGGATAAAATGACGGGAAAGGAAGAGACGAGACCATGGACGCGAACAGCCATTCCCCCAAAGGCATGCCCGAAGCGACGGTGAAATACCGCGCCTATCCCCAGATCAACATTCCCGACCGGACCTGGCCGTCCAAGGTCATCACCAAGGCGCCGGTCTGGTGTTCGGTGGACTTGCGTGACGGCAACCAGGCGCTCGTCGATCCGATGGGCCACGATCGCAAGGCGCGCATGTTCCAGCTGCTGCTGGACATGGGCTTCAAGGAAATCGAGATCGGCTTCCCCTCGGCTTCGCAGACCGACTTTGACTTTGCCCGCTGGTGCATCGAGCAGGGCAATGTGCCCGCCGACGTATCGCTGCAGGTTCTCGTCCAGTGCCGTCCGGAATTGATCACCCGTACCTTCGAAGCGCTGGAAGGCGCCAATAAGCCGATCGTGCATTTCTACAATTCCACCAGCGAATTGCAGCGCCGCGTGGTGTTTGCCAAGGATGTGCAGGGCATCAAGCAGATCGCCGTCGATGCGGCCAAGATGATCAGCGACATGGCCGCCAAGGCCGGTGGTGGCTATCGCTTCGAATATTCGCCGGAGAGCTTCACCGGCACCGAGCTGGATGTTGCTCTGGAGATCTGCAACGCCGTCATCGACGTCATGAAGCCGACGCCTGATAACAAGCTGATCATCAACCTGCCATCGACCGTCGAAATGGCAACGCCGAACATCTATGCCGACCAGATCGAATGGATGTGCCGCAATCTCGATAACAGAGAAAACCTGATCATCTCCCTGCATCCGCACAACGACCGCGGCACTGGCATCGCTGCCGCTGAACTGGCCTTGATGGCCGGCGCCGATCGCGTCGAAGGCACGCTGTTCGGCAATGGCGAGCGTACCGGCAATGTCGACGTCGTCACCATGGCGTTGAACATGTTCACACAGGGTATCGATCCCGAGCTAGATTGCTCCAACATCGAGCGCATGAAGGAAGTCTTCGAATATTCCAACCAGATGGCGATCGGCGAGCGTCACCCTTATGTCGGCGAGCTGGTCTACACCGCTTTCTCCGGCTCGCATCAGGATGCGATCAACAAGGGCATGAAGGCCGCCAAGGTCGCAAATGATCCGGTCTGGGAAGTGCCCTATCTGCCGATCGACCCGCAAGATGTCGGCCGCACCTATGAGGCGATCATCCGCATCAACTCACAGTCCGGCAAGGGCGGCATCGCCTACATCATGCAGCAGGATTACGGCCTGAACCTGCCGCGCAATCTCCAGGTGGAATATCGTGAGGAAATCCAGCGCATCACCGACGAGGAAGGCAAGGAATTGCCCTCCAAGCGCATCTACGAGCATTTCATCGAGCGTTATGTGACGCAGCCGGACGCGCGGATCCGCTTCGTCGATCACCACACCTTCGCCGATCCCGAGCACAAGGGGCAGCGCATCGTCGCGGCAGAGATCACCGATAAGGGCGAGGTGAAGCGCATCGAGGGCAGGGGCAACGGCCCGATTGACGGCTTTATCAACGCGCTCTCGATCTATCTCGGCGTGCCGATGTCGGTGGAGGATTATTCCGAGCACTCGCTCCAGCACGGTTCCAATGCCGCGGCGATCTCCTATGTCGAGGTCTCCTATCCGGGCGGCAAGCTCTTCGGCGCCGGCATCAACACCAACATCGTCGCCGCATCTCTCGAGGCGATCGTCTCGGCGGCGAACCGGGTGCTTGCCATCAAGGCAGCATAAGGCTCAAGTTTAGCTGCAGCTCTGATTTGAAAAGCTCCCTCGATTGTCGAGGGGGCTTTTTGTTGCGCGTCAGTCGGCTGCCGGCTCGTCGTCTTCGATGAATCCGCCGGATTGATGCGACCAGAGCGTCGCGTAGATACCATTTCGGGCGATCAGCTCCGCATGTGTGCCGTCCTCGACGATGCGGCCGTGGTCGAGCACGACGATGCGGTCCATGCGCGCGATGGTCGACAGGCGATGTGCGACGGCGATCACGGTCTTGTCTTCCATGATGCCGTAAAGCGTATCCTGGATTTCGGCTTCCACTTCCGAATCGAGGGCCGAGGTTGCCTCATCGAGCACCAGGATCGGAGCGTCCTTGAGGATGGCACGGGCGATCGCCACGCGTTGCCTCTGGCCGCCGGAAAGCTGGACGCCACGTTCGCCGGCATGGGCATCGAGGCCCGTGCGTCCCTCCTGATCCCGCAATTTTGCGATGAAGTCGCTTGCGGCAGCCTTCTCGGCCGCAGCGAGAATCGCATCCTCCGAAAAGCGGGGATTGCCATGGGCGATATTATCGCGAATGGAGCGGTGAAGAAGCGACGCCTCCTGGCCGACCACGGCAATCTGCCGGCGCAGGCTGTCCTGCGTCACTCGGCGAATATCCTGCCCGTCGATTTCAATGATGCCTGCCTCTGGATCGAAGAAGCGTAGCAGCAGGTTGACCAGGGTCGATTTGCCGGTGCCGGAGCGACCGACGAGGCCGACTTTTTGGCCGGCTGCAATTCGAAGCGAAACGTCGTCCAGCCCGCCATCCCCCTTGCCGTAGTGATGCGTGACCTGCCGGAAGACGATCTCGCCGTTGGTGACGGCAAGCGGCGTTGCGTCAGGCGCGTCGGTAATCGCAAGTGGCTGCGAGACGGTCAACAGTGATTGCCGCATGGCGCCGAGATGGGCAAAGAGCGAGGAAACGGCATCCAGCATCCATTCGGCCATGCCGGTTATGCGAAAGCTCAGTGCCAGGGATGCCGCGATCAGCCCCAGCGGTGCGCCGCCGGACTGCCACAGCACGACCGCATAGCCGACGAGCGCGACGATCAGGAAGCTGCCGAGGAACAGCATGCTCGAATTAACAAGCACTTCGAGCTTCTGCACCCGAACGAATGTTTCGCGCGTTTGAGAGAAACGACGACGGGCTTCTTTGTCTTCCGCCTTTGTATCGGCGAAGAGTTTGATGAGATCGATATTGGCATAGCTGTCCACCAGCATGCCCGTCAGTTCGGCATAGGCTCCCTGATATTGCGCAGAGGCTTTCTGCAGGCGAGGGATGACGTAGGCCATCAGGCCGAGATAGCAGAGCAGCCAGACGGCCAGCGGCCAGATGAGGCGCGGGTCGATCGCGGCCATCAGCCAGAGTGAGCCGGCCACATAAATCGCGACAAAGGAGAGCGTGTGCAGGACCTGATAGGCCGCACCAGTCGCTGCCGTACCTATGTCGCGCACCTGGCTGGCGATACGCCCGGAAAAATCCTGACGAAACCAGCCGATTGATTGTCGAAGGACATGACGGTGAGCCCGCCAGCGGAACAGGGTCTCGGCATTGGGTCGGAATGCGATGTCATCCAGGCTTTCGCGGAGATAGCCGGCAAGCGGCCGTCCGATCAGGACGAGGGCTGCCGCAGCGAGCAGGCCAAACCCTTCGGATGCCCAGAAATCTTCCCGGCGGGCTGCCGCAAGATTATCTACCAGCCGGCTGGAATAGCCGATGAGCCAAATCTCGATGATGGCGCCGATTACAGTCAAGCCGAGGCTCATCGCCATGACTGTGCGAAACGGGCGAAGATTGATTAGGAGATAGCGCCAGGTCTTGGATGATGGTTGCGGCTCGTCATGATCCTGAAATGGATCGGCAAGCTCTTCGAAGCGGCGAAACATGAGTGCCCTCCACGGGCGAATGACAGCAATCTGATGGTCGGGCCGATTAAGCAGCCCTTCACGGCACTGCTTTTCAGCGGTGGTTTCCTGTGCCGTGATTTTTCATCAGAGTGCTCTCCTCATTGGTCGCTGCAACCTCTATAGCGTGTACAGGCGCCGATGTCAGCAGGCAATTCTACCATGATCGTTCGACATAGGGGGCGAGCGCCGTCTGTGCTTACGCGGCCCGCGTCGAGGTCGTCCGACGATGTGTGTCTTAACGGCGTATTTTGCTCAGGCTTTGCCCTTGGCAAGCGCATCGCGCTGCTTCGTCAGACGCTCGAGCTCCTCTTCCTGCTCGGCTATCCGTTCAGACGTCCGCTCTTCGTCGGCGGCGCCGGAAAAGGCTGCTGCCTGCTCGATCAGTTCGCGAAGATTTTCCCTTATCGCCGCGATACGCCGGTCGATTTCCGGAATGGTCAGCAGAACGTCGGACATGTCGAAACTCCAGCAAGAATATCGGACTCGTGCGATTGCCACCGCCCATTATCCATCGACCGGCTGGTAGCCGCAAGCGGCAAAGCGCATGGAAGACCTGTCAGATTTCCGAGGATACCCGGTTGGCGATCTGGTCGAGCATCGCATCCGAGGAGGGGCCGACGATCGCATAGGTCGCGCCGTTGCGATGCCAGGATACGATGCTGATATCGTCCTTGATGGTTTCGCTGAAATCATCGTCGGCAACGCCGTCCGTCTTGGTAAAGCAGATGGCGACGACATCGCCGTCGAGATTCTTGTAGATCAGCTGGCCGACCGGCTTGCCGCCTGCGATGAACATACGCGCGCCCTGGAAGACGAGGCCATCGGGGGCAAGGTCCGGAAAATTGAATTTGACCCCGACCGTGCTCGCCAGCCATTTGGCGATCTCGTCCAGCTGGCTTGCCTGAAGTTCAACCATATGCTGCGGCTGGCGCGAATAGATGCGGTGATAGGCGGCGATATCATCCAGCCAGTTGCGCGTCATAACCTGTGTCGGGATCGCCGGAGGACTTGCCGGGACGTCGGCAGGCTGCATGCCGAAAAGATAACCGATGCCGCCGCCGACGGCGAACAGGATGAGGGCAGCGGCCAGCGATTGCTTGCCCGTAGGCGCGAGCTTCAATGATTGCCGGGTAAGGCGCGGAGAGGGGTCTCGGGTCTTCGGAGGCTGCGCACTCTTGATGGAGCGAACGAGCGCCAGCGGCACCGGTTCCTTCAGAACCTCGTCGAAAGCCTTGCGGCCGACATCGGAGCCGTGCTTCAGCTCATCGAAAATACGCCGTGCATCCGCGTCGGAAGCAATGAGCTTTTCCAGCTCTTCCTTTTCTTCGCGGCTCATCTCACCATCTATGAAGGCGGACAAGCGGACTTCGAGCGGCGTTTTCTTCATGTCTTGCAATGCTTAAAACCTTCGAGGCGAGCGACTATGACCCTGGGAGGCAAGGTAAAGGCGTGCGCTGGAGAGCCTTGACATCACTGCCGACAAAGGGATGCCGAGGACGTCGGCGGCCTGCTTGTAGCTGTGCCCCTCGACGTCGACCAGCAGAAAGACACTGGCAAGTCCTTCTGGCAAAGATGTGACGAGGCGATGCGCTTCACCGGCTTCTACAAGATTTAAATGGGTGCCGGATACCGGCTCACCCTGTTCCAGTGCATTGCCCTTTGCAGCCGGGCGCAGCTTGTGACGTCGTGTTTCGTCGACCCATTGGTGCCGGGCCATGGTATAGAGCCAGCTTTCCAGCTTGCCGCCGCTGTTCCAGAGATGGAACTTGGCTATGCCGCGCTGACAGACGTTTTGGACAAGCTCGTCTGCCTCTGCCAGATCACCGGTCAGCGTCACGGCAAAGCGGCGAAGCTTCGGAAGAAGGCCGACCAGATCGCGTCTGATATCAATGGCTGCTACCGGCGTTGGCATGATCGTTCCAGGAAGGCGTTGGAGGTTGTTACATCGACAATTTGCTTCCGCGATGGGCAGCCTTCCCCGTAAGAAAGGTGATGCGAGCGGAATAATCGTCCTGTGTTGGTATGAACCATTTCTGTGCCGTTTCGCAAGTCTTCAAAAAGCGCCCGCGCGTTTGACTGTCATTCTTACCGCGGTGATCCCACAATGTATCGAGCCGCACTGTCCCGATGCTGGCCCAAGCCTTCCGAGATGCAGCAACCAGGCTGGATACAAGCCCCGAAAGCCGGCATGCGGCGCTCCCTGTCACGACCTCAAAATCCGTCCCGCACCTCGGAATTTCAACGGTTCGATTGTAGCTCCGTATCTTAGAAAACGCTATCGAAACGATGCGGACCGCGACGCTAAAAGGCTCGTCATGTCGCCAGAATATCGAAGCCTTCGGGATCGACGCCGCTGCCATTATCGTTGAGGCTGTAGCGTTCCGCCTTCAGCTCCCAGGCGCCCGGACGGCCGGCGATGGTGAAGAGATTATAAGCAGCGCGCGGCTTCAATCCACCGACGCCTTGCGATGCGGAGGCGATCCCGACGACGGGAACGGGACCCGTGTGGCCGCGCAGCCAATGCAAGGTGTTGAGGTGTGTATGGCCATGCAGGACAAGTTCGGCGCCGCCGGTCGAGATGACGGCTGCAAAACGGCGAATGCCGATCATCCGCTTGTAGAAGCTGGTTGCACCCCGAATCGGCGGGTGATGGATCATGACGACGCGAAAGAGCCCGGCATCCCCGGCTGCGCGCAGGATGTTCACCGTCTCGCGCGCCTGGCGCGAGGAGTAGAAGCCGCTTGCGGCAAAGGGCGGGGTGGCGACGGCTGTGGAGCATCCCACAAGCGCGACCTGCCCGCGGATACGCAGATAGGGGAAAATGCGCTGGTCTTCCTGCCATTCGGCGGGCGCACGATCGCCTTTGACATACGGATACCAGGAGCGCATGGCCTTTTCGTAGGCGCCGGGCACATAGGCATCGTGATTGCCGGGGACGACTGAGGTGTGGAGGGGATCGCCGACGGTCTTCAACCATTCGGCTGCTGTCTGGATCTCCATGCCGCTCGCGAGATTGACGAGATCGCCAGTTACGGCCAGATGATCGGCCTGTTTCGCCTTGATGTCGTCAAGAAGCAGGTCGAGCGTATCGCCAAAAAGATGCTTGCGCCGGTTCCGGTGCCAGTTCACAAATCCGGTAATGCGTTTGGAGGCGAGTTCTCTGATCGAAAGACGTGGCAGCGGACCAAGGTGAACATCGGAAATATGCGCGAGCTTGAACATGGGATGAGACATAGCCCACTCTATTGTCAAAACAAATACATCCCCAGTCCGATTACAGATCGAGATGCCGGGGTTCAGGCATGAGCGAAGACAACCGACGCGATGAAAGGCAGAGTTTAGCGGTGCGTTTGTTCGGTCGCGCGCTGCATGTCTATTTCGTGCTGACCCGCAGCATGACAATCGGCGTGCGCGCTGCCTGCTTTGATCGCGAAGGGCGGATTTTTCTCGTTCGGCATTCCTATATCGCTGGCTGGCACATGCCCGGCGGCGGCGTCGAACGCCATGAGACGGTGGAGCAGGCGCTCGAAAAGGAGCTGCGCGAGGAGGGCAATCTGGTGATCTCGGGCAGGCCGCAGCTCTTCCACGTCTATTTCAACAATCGCACCAGCAGGCGCGACCACGTGGTTTTCTTCCGAGTCGAGGTCACGCAAACCAGCCCGCGCAAGCCGGACCGTGAAATCGTCGAGAGCGGGTTCTTCGCGATCGATGCGTTGCCGCCGGGTACGACGAAAGCAACTTACCGTCGGCTTAGAGAGCTGGAAGGAGCGGAGGCTCCCTCCAGCTATTGGTAGCTGCTGGCCTCTGGATCAAGCCGCCTTTGCCAGCCGCTCCCGGCCATGCGGGCGATCGAAGTCGAGTTTAGGGCCGGCCGGCACAATCCCCGTGGGATTGATGGTCTTGTGGCTGCCATAGTAGTGTTTCTTGATGTGCTCGATATCGACCGTTTCGGCAATGCCGGCGATCTGATAGAGATCCCCGAGATAGGCCGAGAGGTTGGCATAGTCGGCGATGCGGCGGATGTTGCATTTGAAATGGCCGACATAGACCGCGTCGAAGCGGACGAGCGTCGTGAACAGGCGCCAGTCGGCCTCCGTCAGCCGATCTCCAAGCAGGTAACGTTGCGTCGCCAGCCGGTCGTCCAGCATGTCGAGGGTTTCGAAGACTCGAAGTGCATTTTCCGCATAGGCTTCCTGCGTCGTGGCAAAGCCCGCCTTGTAGACGCCGTTGTTGACCGTGTCGTAGATGCGTTCATTCAGAGCATCGATCTCGCCGCGAAGGTCGGCGGGATAAAAATCGGCCTTTGAGCCGGTCAGGCCATCGAAGGCGGTATTGAACATGCGGATGATTTCGGCGGATTCGTTGCTGACGATCGTGCCGGTCTGCTTGTCCCATAGAACCGGAACGGTCACTCGGCCGGAATAATGCGGATCGGCCTTGACGTAGATTTCCCAGAGCGCCTTGGCACCGAAAAGATGGTCGCTGGTGCCGCCGTCCTTCCCGTTGAGCTCCCAACCATTTTCCAGCATCAGCGGATCGACGATCGAGACCGAGATCAGATCCTCGAGCTTCTTCAGCTTGCGGAAGATGAGAGTCCGATGCGCCCAGGGGCAGGCGAGCGAGACGTAAAGATGGTAGCGTCCGGCTTCCGCCTTGAAGCCGCCCGTACCAGTCGGGCCGGGGCTGCCATCTGCAGTCACCCAGTTTCGAAATTGCGACGCGGCGCGCTTGAAATGGCCCTTCGTCCCTTTGGTGTCGTACCAGACGTCATGCCAGACGCCGTCTACCAATATGCCCATTGCTCGATCCTTTCGGAGGTGCTGGCGAAAACTGGTTGTGAACATACGGCATGCCGGCCGGATTTCGAGGCGGCAAATGATGAACACTGCGTTGCATCCGTTGCGGAAGGCTCACCCCTTGGCACCGGCGATGGAATAGACATGATGCGGACATGATCGTGCATCAATAGATGGCAGGATGCATTTTGCATTGGACGCGCCGAATATTTCCTGCTATCCGGCTTTTCACACTTTAAGGACCCCTTGGCATGAAAGTAACCAGAAGCCTGCGACGACGCCGATGATCTTGAACGCTCGATGAGCGCTTTCGGGAATAATATCGTCCGTCTATCTGGTTTTCTTGGGCTAATGTACAAGCACGATCTGGTCTACCTCACCGAGGATGCGTCGCACGACGCTGCTATCGAACTCATCAATGAAGAAGCTTTCGGTCCGGGGCGGTTTACCCGCGCCGCTGCTCGTATTCGCGAACAGGGGCCGCATGATCGGTCGCTGTCCTTCATCTGCGCCGACGACGGCGAGACGATCGCCTCCGTGCGGATGACGCCGGTGCTGGCCGGATCGGTCAAGGGACATCTGCTCGGCCCGCTTGCGGTACGCCCCTCGCACAAGAACAAGGGCATAGGCCGCGAGCTCGTGCGGATCGCGGTGGCCGCTGCCAAGCGCAAGGGATCGGAAGCCGTCATCCTCATCGGCGACCCGCCTTATTATTGCCCGCTCGGTTTCGAGAAGGTCACCTATAACGCGCTGACTTTCCCAGGCCCCGTCGATCCCAACCGGGTGCTGGTCGTGCCGATTGCCGGGGATACGCATGCGCGGCTGCACGGTTCGATCATCTGGCGCGATGATTCCGCTTCGGCGAGCGAAGCCGAAGACGACGATCTGGACGATGTCGTGCAGCTCACTGCGATTGCGGTCTAGAGCGGTTTCGCGGAAACGCAAAACCGCTGCGCACTTTTCCTGGAATTGCTCTAAGGCGCTATCACCGAAAGATTGCCCCGCTTGAATTTCAGCGGGGCGACAACTTCTTCTGCAGAAAGAAACGGCTTCGACCGACTGGGAAATCCGGCAGTTCGCCGAAGACCACATAGCCTTGCCGCTGATAGGCTTTCAACGCCTGGGGGTTGAAGGTATCGATCCAGGCACCGAAGCAGCCGCGCGTGCTTGCCTCCGTTTCCGCCGCATCCAGCAGCTTTCCGGCCATGCCTTGGCCACGCAGGGTTTCCGGCACGAAGAGCCATTGCGTAAACAGCCATCCCCAAGCGGTGTAGCCGGAGATGCCGCCTATGGTTTTGCCGGCATCGTCGCGGATCAAAACCGCGAGGGATTGCCGACCGGACGGGCCGACGTCTTCGGTGTTGAAAGCCGTCAAGCCTGCGCTGATGGCCGCGAGTTCGCTTTCCGATGGTGTATCGGTCACTTCGATCTTCATCATATTCACCGTCCTTCGCGCCACCATGTGGCGGAGAAGGCAAAGAGGAGGGCGGCAAGGCCGGCAAAGCCCGCAAAGAGCGGCAGGGTATTGATCCCCTTCAGCACGGTTTCGTCAGTCATGCGGATTGTCAGGCGCTGCCCATCGGCGACACGCACGGCACCGCGCACCGGCAGGACCTGCGGCACCACGACGCTGCCGTTAGTGCCGGCAACGCGGGTTACGAGACCCTTGGTCTTCTGTGCCAGCGGCTTCAGCGTCTCGGTGGTCGAGATCATCGCCTTGAATTCCGGAGCGTCGATGGCGCCGATATGAACCAGTGTCGACAGATTGCCGTTGGCGATCTGGTAGAGGCCGATCTCATTCATATGTTTCTCGGCCTGATAGAGACCCGGTTGCGTCTGCTTCAGCGGCAAGGTCTCGCTCTGGCCCGATGGCGTTTTGATCGTGACCGGGCCGGGATCGTCGCCGATCGTCTGGCGCGTCACCTGCAGCGTGCGTCCGGCGGCATTCGCGGTCAGGGCTTCTTCCTCCAGCGCCGGCTCCTTCAGCAGCCAGTGGGCAATACGGCGGTAGAGTGACACATGCGGGCCGCCGCCCTCGAAGCCGCGCGCCCAGAGCCAGCCTTCGTCCGAGAGCAGCATGGCGACGCGGCCCTGGCCGACGCGGTTCAGCACCAGCAGCGGACTATTGTCGGCGCCGACCATCACGGTCTGGCCTTGCGGCTTCTCGACATCGACACTGCGGAACCAGCGGCCCCAATGCGGCGGCTCGGTGTCGGAACCATCCAGGCCGCGTGTCACAGGGTGCTTTTTGCCCTGATCCGAGAGGCGCGGATAAAAGGCCTTCTCAATCATCTGACCGGTCGGCTCCGCTGGCAGCACCGAGGCAAGCGGCGTCAACGCGATTGAGCTACCGCCGGCATGTTCGGGACCGGCCGCGACCAGCAGAGCGCCGCCGTTTTCGACATACTGCGCCATGTAATCATAATAGATCGTCGGCAGGACGTTCTGACGGTCCTGATAGCGATCGAAGATGATCAGGTCGAACGAGCTGATCTTGTCGACGAAAAGCTCGCGTGTCGGGAAGGCGATCAGCGACAGTTCGTTGATCGGCGTGCCGTCCTGCTTGTCCGGCGGGCGCAGGATGGTGAAATGCACGAGATCGACGGATGCGTCCGATTTCAGAAGATTGCGCCAGGCGCGCTCGCCGGCATGCGGTTCACCCGAAACAAGGAGGACGCGCATGTTCTGGCGTATGCCTTCGATCAACTGGACCGTTTGATTATTGATGGCCGTGACTTCGCCCGGCACCTCGGCGACGGCGAATTCGAGAACGTTGTTGCCGGCGCGGGGCACCTTGAAGCTGAAGGGGGTGTCCTGACCGGGCGTTGCCTGCAGGCTTGCGATCTCGTCGCCATTCATCTTGACCGTCACCGCTGCGGTGCCGCCCGGGCTCTTGCCATCATCGACGACCCGGAAGACGAGCTGCTGTTCATCGTTGACGATACCGAAGCGAGGCGCGCGCACGATCTCGATGCGGCGGTCGAATTCATCCGGCTTCCCCGTGATCAGCCCGTGGATCGGCGCGTCGAAACCGAGCTGCTGATTGACGCCGGGGATATCGTGAATCTGGCCGTCGGTCAGGAAGATGGCGCCGCCGATGCGGGCTGGCGGCACGTCCGCGATGGCGGAGGAGAGGGCAGAGAAAAGCCGTGTCGACGGCGAATCCGATTCCGCGGGATCGCGGAACTCGACGATGCGGGGCTCGATGCGCGGGAATTGCGCGAGCCGATCCTTGAGCATTGCCAGGGCTTGATCCGTCATCTTAGCGCGTTCAGGCGTCTGCTGGCTGAGGCTGCGATCGACGACGACAGGAACGATCGTCGTCAGCGGATCGCGATCCTCCTGCATCAGCACCGGATTGGCGAGTGCCGTCAGCAAGGCTATGCCCGCCAAGGCACGAATCCAGCCACCGCGCAGACGCCTGTAGATGGCAAGCGCAGCGATGGCGAGCGTCAGCACCGCCAAAGCGGCCAGCACGGGCCAAGGAAGGAAAGGGGCAAAACCGATATTCATATTATTGCCCCAAGCGCTGCAGGATATCGGGAACGTGGACCTGATCGGACTTATAGTTTCCGGTCAGCATGTACATCATGATGTTGACGCCCGTGCGGTAGGCATATTCGCGTTGGGTCTCGTCCGAGGGCACGGTCGGCAGCAGCGGCGAACCATTGTCATCCACGGCCCAGGCGCCAGCAAAGTCATTGCCCGTGATCATGATCGGCGTCACGCCATCGGACGTGGCGACGGCATTTGCGTCGCGACGCGCATCCTGACGCGCCTCCACCCAGAGCGGGCTGTCGGCATAGCGGCCGGGGAAGCTTGACAGCAGGTAGAAGGATTTGGTCAGCACATGCCCGGCCGGCACCGGCTCCAGGGGAGGGATATCGAGATTGGCGAGAATCTGCTGCAGCCGTTGGCCGTTCGGGCTCGGCGACGAAGTGTCGCCCATCGTGTCGATCGCGTCGCGCGTGTCGAAGAGCACAGTGCCGCCATTACGCATATAGGCATCGATGCGGTTGATGGCGTCGTTGGACGGCATCGGCGCCGTCGCTGAAATCGGCCAGTAGATAAGCGGGTAAAAGGCGAGCTCATCCTTGGCAGGATCCACGCCCACCGGCGGGCCGGGCTCGAGCGTCGTGCGATAGGTGAGGTAATCGGATAGGCCGGCAAGCCCGCGTTCCGAAACGTGATCGACGTCCGTTTCGCCAGTGACGACATAGGCAAGATGTGTCTTGTCCAACCGCGAGAAGATGGCGTCATCGCCCGGTTTGGAATCGTCGGCGGACGCACCTGTCGGATGAAGGAGCATGGCGAGCGAGGCGGCCAGCATCAGCATCGCTGCGCCGCCCGCAATCGTCTTGGCTGATCTGCCCAGGCGTGGGAAGGCGCCGTTCATGAACAGCACGATGATGCTGTCGGCCAGCAGGATGAGGAAGGCGAGGGTGAAGAGGATCGGCTTTGCCGACCATGCTTCGCCGCCGATAAGGCCCTCGTGTGCGATCGCACCGGCTGCGGAAGCATCCAGCGGCTTGAGTGCTGCGCCGCTCGGCAAGGTGTTGAGCGCGCTGAAGCCCTCTTCGGAGCCATAGAGGCCGGGCGGGTTGTCGAAGCTGGCGACTGCGGCTCCATTGCTGCGCGGCTCCAGCGGGCGGGCGCTGCCGATCTCGCTGGTGAGCACGCCCTTGGCGGTCAAAAGCCGAAAAGGCGGCATGGCTTCACTGGCCTTCGCTGCAGCCCCTTCCGCCGAGGCGACGCCGCCGGCGCGCGATAGCTGCACGATCCGGCGCAGCATTTCGACGAAATCACCCGATATGGGCAGATCGGACCATTGTGGCTCGGCGCTGACATGGAAGAGCACGATGCGGCCGGCCTGCATCTGCTTTTCGGTCACCAGCGGCGTGCCGTCGGCAAGGCTTGCCCAGGTGCGCTCGGCCAGATCCGGCGTCGGCTCGGCCAGGACCTGCCGCTTGATCAGCACATCCTTCGGCTTCGGCATGCCGGCGAAGGGGCCGAAGGACGGGAAATCGGCGAGCGGTTGTGGCTCGGCCCAGGAAAGGGCGCCGCCGAAGGTGCGCTCGCCCTGCCGCAACGTCACGGGAACCAAGGGGTCATCGGCAGGTGCGCCCGCCAGGCGTGGTCCGGCGAAGCGGACGAGCGTGCCGCCATTCTGGATCCACTTCTCCAGCGGCGCATAGGTTTCCTGCGGCAGGCGGCCGACATCGGCCATGATGATGACCGAGGGATTGCCGGCGAGCAGTTCGGGAATCGATTTTGCCAGATCGGCGCTGTTTGGCTGCGTCAGGTCTGCATAAGGCTGAAGCGCGCGCTGGATATAGTAGAGCGGCGACAGAATCGGCTGGAATTCGTCCGCGGCCTGACCGGATAGGAGCGCCACGCGGCGGCGGCGGAAACCATCGTCGAGCAGATAGACGCTGCCAGCGCTTGCCTGGCGGTCTACGCTGATGCGGGCGAAATCATTGCGCATTTCGAAAGGGGCGGCTATCGAACCGGTCGCAACCGTCTGCCCGCCCGCGAAGTCAAGCGAACCGGCGGCAAGCGGCCGTCCTTGATTGTCCTGCGCGGTCAGGCCAAGGCGCATCGGGCCGGTGCCGTTCAGCCGCGTTGCCGTGACGGTCATGTTGCTGGCGGTATTGGCAGCGCCGGTGAGCGCGACAATGTCCTGGCCATTGCCTTCGATCAGCCGCAGCTCGCTTGGCTGCAGAGCGGCGAGCCGGCTGATAATATCGTCGTTGTCCTTGCTCTCGATGCCATCGGAGATGAAGGCGATCGTGCCGGGCTTGCTGCCGTTGAGTGCCGCCTTCACGGCGTCGGCTGCACGTTGGCGATCCGGCACCAGCGGCCTCGGGTTCATCGCATGCAGCTTGTCGCGGGCCGATGTTGCCGCGCCCGGTGTCGCGTCATTGCCCTGTTCGGCGGTGAAGGCGATCGAGACCGGAATCCCCTTGGCGTCGGCATCGTCGATCAGCGCGTCGGCGGTGCGCACCCGGCGCTCCCAGTCAGAGACGCTCGCCCAGCTATTGTCGATCATCAGCACCAGCGGACCGCTGCTCGACAGCGTGTTGGTGCGCGGGTTGAACATCGGATTGGCAATGGCGAGAATGACCAGCGCGGCTAGCAGCATGCGCAGCAGCGTCAGCCACCAGGGGCTTCGCGCCGGCGTTTCCTCGCGCTTCAGGATGCTCGCCAGGATGCGGAGCGGCGGGAAGACTTCCGTCCGCGGCTGCGGCGGGGTCAATCGCAGCAGCCACCAGATCGCCGGGAGCAGAATGAGCGCCGCGAGAATGGCCGGCGATGCGAAGGCGAAGGAAAGACCGCTCATGGCTGCCCTCCGGACGCGACCCTGGCAGGCATGCCTGAGAGATACATGTGCACGGCGACCAGCGCTTCCGAAGCCAGCCGGTCGGTGCGGTGGCTGACGAAGGTCCAGCCGAGATGGCGCAGCGACTGGCCGAGATTTTCGCGGCGGGCGAGATAGGCGCGCTGATAGTCGTCCCGCAGGTTTTCCGCGCGGCCGGCGATCAGCTTCGAGCCCGTTTCGGGATCGCTGAATTCGGTGCGTCCGCTATAGGGAAAGAGTTCTTCGGCGGGGTCGGCAATTTCGATCACATGACCGCGTAGCCCCCGGCGGGCCAGTGGTCCGATCCTGCCCATGACGCTGTCGGCATCATCAAGAAAATCGCCGATCAGCACGATATCGCTCCAGCCGCGGATCATCGCCGTCTGTGGCAGGCCGCCTTCGAGCGGCGTGTGCATGAGGGCGGCGGCCAGACGTTCGGCTGCGTTGCGGGTCGATACCGGTTCCATGACGCCGGGGCAGCCGATGCGCTCCCCCGAGCGGGACAGGATTTCCGCCAACGCCAGCATGATGACAAGCGCGCGGCCTTCCTTGGAGGCATGGCCATAGGTTGATTTATACATCATGGATGGCGACAGATCGGCCCAGAGCCAGATCGTGTGCGCGGCTTCCCATTCATGATCGCGGATATAGGTATGATCGTCGCGGGCAGAGCGGCGCCAGTCGATGCGCGACAGGCTCTCGCCTTCGGTATAGGGGCGGAATTGCCAGAAATTCTCGCCGATGCCGCGCTTGCGGCGGCCGTGCCATCCGGCAATGACCGTGTTGGCGATGCGCTTGGCTTCGACGAGGCAATCCGGCACGAGGGCGGCACGACTACGGGCTCGGGAGAGGGCATCATTGCCTGAGGTCGGTCTGACGGTCTGTCCGATGGATGCCACGCGCTATACTCTCCTCGACATCCGGGTCACGACTTCGACTGCTTGACCAGCCCTGCAATGACATCGCGCACGGACATGCCTTCGGCGCGGGCTGCGAAAGTCAGCGCCATGCGGTGTTCCAGTACTGGCTCGGCAAGCGCGTGAACATCGTCGATCGACGGCGCGAGCCGGCCTTCATAGAGGGCGCGCGCGCGGGCGCAAAGCATCATCGCCTGGCCGGCGCGCGGGCCTGGACCCCAGGCGACGTGCTTGTCCGTCGAGGCATTGCCCTGGCCGGGGCGGGCGGAACGCACCAGGGACAGGATCGCGTCGACGACGCCGTCGCTGACGGGCATCTGGCGGATGAGCTGCTGGATTTCCAGAAGGCGCTCGGCATCGATGACCGCTTGCGGCGTCGCTTCGCTCAGACCCGTGGTTTCGAGCAGGATGCGGCGCTCGTCGGCAAGTTCCGGATAATCGACGTCGACCTGCAGCAGGAAGCGGTCGAGCTGGGCTTCCGGCAGCGGATAGGTGCCTTCCTGTTCCAGCGGGTTCTGGGTTGCGAGAACGTGGAACGGAGCGGGCAGGTCGTAGCGCTGGCCGGCGATGGTGACGTGATATTCCTGCATGGACTGCAGCAGGGCCGATTGCGTGCGTGGTGAGGCGCGGTTGATTTCGTCGGCCATCAGCAACTGCGCGAAGACCGGGCCTTTCACAAAACGGAACGAGCGACGGCCGGTCTCATCCTGGTCCATCACTTCGGAGCCGAGAATATCCGAGGGCATCAGGTCCGGCGTGAACTGTACGCGATTGGAGGCAAGGCCGAGGACCGCACCGAGCGTGGTGACGAGCTTCGTCTTCGCAAGACCCGGCACGCCGACCAGCAAGGCATGACCGCCGGCGAGCACCGCGAGCAGCGTGTTCTCCACGACGCTTTCCTGGCCGAAAATGACCTTCGATACCTCTTCGCGGACGCGGGCTATATCGCTGAGCGCCTTTTCGGCAGATGCGATGATGGCCTGTTCGTCGAGGCTCGTTTCGGTCGATTTGATCATGCCCATTTGAGTCTCCAATGGCAGAAAACGGTGCGCGCGATTCGCAGACGTTACACATTTGCCTCATAATCAATACAACTTATCGCCAGCAAGATAGCTGACAAGCACGTTTCAAATGACTATCTCGTGAGAACTGTCATATTCCTGACTAACGACCAACCGGGACAGAAGAATGGCAACCGAGGAAATCAGGTCAACGGGCGACGCCGCAAGCCTCGCGGCGCTGATTTCGCGCGCGGCCGGCGATAGCGGCGCCTCCAAGAAGGGTTTGCCGCCCGTCGATCGCTGGAATCCGCCGTTCTGCGGCGATATCGACATGGAGATCCGAGCAGACGGCACCTGGTTCTATCTCGGCACGCCGATCGGTCGCGCTCCTCTGGTGCGGCTGTTTTCCACAGTTCTGCGCAAGGACGCCGACGAAAAGACCTATCTCGTCACGCCTGTGGAAAAGGTCGGCATCCGTGTCGTCGATGCGCCCTTCGTGGCTGTCGAGATGAGCGTGACGGAACGCGACGGCAAGCGCGTCCTGACATTCCGTACCAATGTCGGCGATGTCGTCGAGGCGGGCAGGGATCATCCGATCCGTTTCGTCATTCGCGGCGAGAATGATGAGCTGAAGCCCTATCTGCATGTCCGCGGGCGCCTGGAGGCTCTGGTGACGCGTGCGGTCATGTATGATCTCGTCGAACTGGGTGAACCCGTTGAAATTGCCGGGCGGGAGATTTTCTGCGTGCGTTCCGGCAGCTCCATCTTTCCTGTCATGCCGGTTGCCGAACTGGATGCACTTACTCGATGAATGAATTCCCCCTTTATTCCGCGGATGAATTCCGCCGTCGCGCCCTCCATCAGAGCGGAGCGCCGGTGGAGCTTGCATGGCGTGACCATGGTGACCACATCCTCAATCCCGAGACCATATCGCAGGTGGCGGACTTGAAGCTGAAGGATGCCGCCGTGCTCGTGCCCGTTGTCGACAGCGGCGACGATGCCAAGGTGATCTTCACGCTCAGGACATCGACGCTGCGCAAGCATTCCGGCCAGATCGCCTTTCCGGGCGGCGCCATCGATCCGGAGGATGCGTCGCCGGAAATGGCGGCAGTGCGCGAAGCGGGCGAGGAAATCGGGCTTGCCGACATATTCATCGAGCCGGTCGCGCGGTTGCCGCATTATCTGGCGGCGACTGGCTTTCGCATCACCCCTATTCTCGCCGTGGTGAAGCCGGGCTTTCGTCTGGCTCTTAATCCGACCGAGGTGGAGGACGCCTTCGAGGTGCCGCTCTCGTTCCTGATGGACCCCGATCACCATGTCACCGACACGATGCTCTGGCAGGGCACCGAACGCCATTTCTATCGCATGCCCTATGGGCAGCGCATGATCTGGGGCATTACCGCGGGTATCGTCCGCACGCTTTATGAAAGGCTCTATACATGACGTCCGTTGCCGATCAGGCTTGGTTTCGCGATGAGGCATTGCAGCGGGTGCTGGCGCTGCTCGATGCCGATGGCGGCGAGGGGCGTGTGGTTGGTGGTGCCGTACGCAATAGCCTGATGGGATTGCCTGTCGCCGATATCGATATCGCAACGACGCTGTTGCCTGAAGCCGTTGTCGAAAGGGCCGAGGCGGCGGGTATCAAGGCGGTGCCGACTGGTATCGCGCATGGTACCGTCACTCTGGTTATTGACGGGAAGCCATTTGAAATCACGACCTTGCGACGTGACGTTGAGACGGACGGGCGCCGGGCCGTCGTCGCCTTCAGCCAGGATTGGCAGGCGGATGCCGAGCGGCGCGACCTGACGATCAATGCACTCTATGCGTCCGCCGATGGCGAGGTCGTTGATCTCGTGGGTGGGCTTGCCGATCTGGAGCGGCGCAATATTCGCTTCATCGGCGATGCGGCAACACGGATTGCCGAGGATCACCTGCGCATCCTGCGTTTCTTCCGCTTCTTCGCCTATTATGGCAGCGGCCGCCCCGATGCCGATGGCTTACGCGCCTGTGCGGCCGCGAAGTCGAAGATTTCGACGCTCTCGGCCGAGCGCGTCTGGTCCGAAATGAAGAAGCTGCTGGCGGCTCAGGACCCGGGCAGGGCGCTGCTCTGGATGCGCCAGATCGGCATATTGACCGAGGTGCTGCAGGAAACCGAGAAGTGGGGGATCGATGCCATTCCTGGGCTTGTCTCCACCGAGCAGGCCCTCAAATGGCCAGCGGAGCCTCTGCTGCGTCTTGCCGCCATCGTGCCGCCTGATGCGGAAAGGCTCGCCAGGCTTGCGGAGCGGCTGCGCCTCTCGAAAGCCGAAGGCGCCTATCTCCACGCCTGGGCGAATTCGCCGATTATCAAGGATGATATCGCGGAAGCGGCCTTCGATCGCCTGCTTTATCGTCATGATCCATCCGGCGTGGCCGTTCGCCTGAAGCTGGCGCTGGCAGTTGCCCGCACCAAGGCGGAGGATGATTTCGAGGAGATGGCTCGCGTTGCGCGGCTTGGGAGATTGCTGGAACGTATTGCCAAATGGAAAAAGCCCGGTTTCCCGCTCAATGGCGCAGATGCGCTCGCTGCCGGTGTCAGCGCCGGGCCGCGCGTAGGCGAGCTTCTAGGCAAACTCGAGCAGGAATGGCTCGACGGGAATTTTACGATGAGCCGAGCAAACCTTCTCGCCCGACTCAAGGATCTGGCCAACGCCTGATAATGAGGCCTGATCTGTGGCACTGACTGGGCGAACCGCCAATCAGGCCGCGTTGGCCTCGTCGCGAATCCGTGCCTTGATATTGTCCACCATGTTTTCGCGGATGATGGTTTCGCCATGCGCTTCCCGCATGTGCTCGACGGCTCGGCGAACCACCTCGGCGTCGTCCTTGGCGCGGGTATGCCAGGCGCAGCCGGGCACGAGCGTACCACATTCGAACAGTCGCATATCTTCCTCCTCATTTCTCAATAATTTCCTATCCCTTCATGCGAAGTGCATGAAGGCCTTAACGCGACGGATGAGAAAAGGTTTCTGCCGTCCGGCAAGTCTCTCGCTTGCCGGAGGCGGTGTTCCGGACATCAGTCCGGCATTGCCCAGGATTTGAAGCAGTCCGACGATTGATATCGGCTGATGGGTACTTGCTTGGCAGAACGATCGGCCGCGAAGCGGGCGATATCGCTTGATGATTTGCCTGCCAATTGCATCCTCACCTGCTCTATAAAGCAGGAAAGCGGTAAATCGGACCCGCTGCGGGTCCGCATATCCTCGGCCAGTCGGATAATGAACTCAGGACTATCGACTGTGCGCGAAAGTTTCTGTTCTTTCGAAGCTTCCGTGACTTGTTTCTCTGCTGCCATTACAACCTCCTCCGATTGAAACGAGCATTAGGTCACTTAGGCACTCCTCCCGCCGATTTCAGGGCGTTGTCCGATCATTTAATGTTGAACGTCTCAAGCGCATCGCGACCTTTCAGATCCGTTCGCCGCGCTTGAGGTTTCTCGCATACTGCGATCACAAAGTTGCCGCCCAACTTTGCGCGACGTGTCTCAGGGCCAACGCACCACCGGCGGCAGGGACGATAGGATCGACTCCACGTTGCCGCCTGTCTTCAGCCCGAATATTGTACCCCTATCGTAGAGCAAATTGAACTCTACATAGCGTCCGCGGCGAATTAATTGTTCGTCGCGATCCTCTTCCGTCCATGCTTCGTTGAAATTGGAGCGGACGATCCGTGGATAGACCATTGCGAAGGCGCGACCGACGTCACGGGTGAAGGCAAAATCCGCGTTCCAGCCGCCGGCTTCTTCGGTTGAGTGCAGCCAATCGAAGAAGATGCCGCCGATTCCGCGGGGCTCATTGCGGTGCTTGAGGAAGAAATATTCGTCGCACCAGCTTTTGTAGTGCTGGTAGTCGGCGACGGCGTGGCGGTCGCAGACGATCTGCATGGCACGGTGGAAGAGGGCGCTGTCGGGATCTTCCTGGGTGCGCCTGCGGTCGAGCACCGGCGTCAGGTCGGCGCCGCCGCCAAACCATTGGCTCGTCGTCACCACCATGCGGGTATTCATGTGTACGGTCGGCACATTCGGATTGACGGGATGGGCAATCAGCGACAGTCCCGAGGCCCAGAAGCGGGGATCTTCTTCGGCGCCCGGAATCTGGCTGCGAAAATCGGGAGAGAATTCGCCATAGACGGTCGAAGTGTGGACGCCGACCTTTTCGAAGACGCGGCCTTCCATCATCGACATGCGGCCACCGCCGCCCTGGCCTTTGTCCCTCTGCCAGTCCTTGGCGATGAAACGGCCCGGTTCCTGGTCGGAAAGCGGGCCGGTCAGCTCGTTCTCCAGCTGCTCGAATTCCGCGCAGATCGTATCGCGCAGGCCTTCGAACCAATGTCGCGCTGCCTCTTTCTTTTCTTCAATATCCTCAGGTAATCCCTTGGGAAGATTGGGTCGTTCCATTCATGCTCTCCGACGGTGCGAGCAGCCGGCGGCCCGCGATTCGCACTGTATGTATCGTGAGTTGGAATATCAGCAAGATTGCGGCGCAGCCAGTGCAGCAACGTCGCAGGAGAATCGACTCGCAAATTTCACAATGCGGTATTATGTTCCCTCTCTCAAAGGCGAGGTTTTATCATGAGGATACCTGGACCGCCGCCCCTGGATGGGTTGAGAAACAGAATATTCCGTTACCGGCAGGAACACCCTGCAGGCGGAAAGAGCGAATTCGTTCGCGAGACCTTTTGTCTGAGCCGCCCCGAAGCGCGTGAAAAGGCGCGCGAATGGTTCGATGAATTCCCGAAAGCCGCCTACTGGACCGAAGTTGAAAGCTGGCGTCAGGTCGACGGAGATCGCATCGAATTCACCATGCGGCGCTTGCCATCGGCGGATTGAAACCGAACGACATTGCATCCGCATCGACGGGTCATGGGCCAGAAGTGCCTTCGCGCTTTCTCGCGGCTGGCTGGCGATGTGTCGCCAGCTCAATGCGGCTTGGGTGATTGTGCATCATCCGACGGGCCGGATGCGGGCGGCTGAGCGCTTGTCATGGGGCCCGCGGAGAAAGCTTTCTTGACCTTCTCGATCGTGGCGGTGCCGCCAGCCGGAGCCGGAGGTGAGGGGAATTTTGTCTCTGGCGTTGCTGGCGGTTCGGCTATGGCACCGAGCTTTGCAGCTTGATGTTCTTCTGCCTTCTGATCTTCGACGATCGGCGATGCTACCAGGATCTCCATCAGCGTGATGGTTACCGGTAGGTGGCCGCCCAAGTCCGTGTTCGTGTGGTGCCATGCGTGCTCGACGCGCCGATCGGCATGAATGAACGCTCGGGAGTTGATCTCGCCGAACCAGTCCCATTCGCCCATCACATCGACGACATCGGTGAAGACAGGCGGCATGGCGATGCGCGTGCCGATCGTCACAATCTTCGTATGTCGAGCCAGTTCGGCGATCCGCCCTTCATCCTGCTTCCAGAGATTATGCAGTGCGGCCGATAGTACGAGATTGCCCTTGGAATGGCCGGTCAGCAGGCGGAAGGAAAGGCGAGGATCGGCGAGAAGCGCCTGCACGGTTCTCGTGTCGAGACTATTGCGGGCGGCCGTTGCCTTCCCCTGCGCTCCGACCTTGGGACGGCCGGCAAGGTCGTCCAGGCTTTCGAGAAAGGGCCGCAGGCCTTTCAGATGCCCGAAGAAAAACAATCCGCCGAGGGCTTCGGTGATGACATCGGCTATTCCGTAGCCAGAGACGACGACTGCGACCGGCGCGTCCACCGCATCGGCCACGTTGCGGGCGAAGGCGGCGGCACCGAGCGCCGAGCCGCCGATGCCTGCAACCGCAAGCGCCCGGGCATCGCCGCCGCCTCGCAGCACGAATTCATCGATGGTTTCGCAGAGGGTAAGCGTCCCGAGACCGCTCGGCGGAACGAGCATGATCGCGCCTTCGGCAGCCAGGGAGTCGCTGATATAGAAGGCCTCCTCCGGCGTGATCACCGTGACGTCATAGAAGAGCGCATCGAGCGCAAGATTGCGCTGGCGCAGGCCTTCGAGAGCGAGGTTGCGGGCGGGAGAGCGCTGCAGTCGTTCGGGGAGGCTCAAGCTGCGTGCGAACTGCGTAAGGGAAAGCGTGAATGCCGTCTGGAACATGGGTCACCTCGCCAAGGCTGCCTGAGTTAGAGCATTCCAAGACCAAGCTTCTCACACTTTATTCAGCGTGCCAACGGCTATTCGGGTGCGACATTCAGGCTCGGGCCGAGAGCGGCGACCATTCTATCTGCCGCAGCGCTTCACCTGAAATCATGGCGGCGGACATTGCGACATTGATGGAGCGTTGGCCCTCGATCATCGGGATCAGGATACGACCGTCCGCTCTTTCGTGCACATGGTCCGGCACGCCAGCGCTCTCACGGCCGAAGAGAAGAATGTCGTCGTCGCAGTAGGTAAAATCGGTATAGCGCTGCGCCGCCTTCGTCGAAGCCAGCACCAGCCGTCGCCCGCTTTCTTGCCTCCACGCCTCGAAGCGCTCCCAACTGACATGTCTGGTCAGCGTGACGGCGGCAAGATAGTCCATGCCGGCACGCTTCAGATTGCGGTCGGATATGTCGAAGCCGGCCGGCTCGATGATGTCGACGCCGAGGCCGAGGCAAGCGGCGAGCCGCAGGATCGTGCCGGTGTTGCCGGGAATATCGGGCTGGTAAAGGGCGATGCGCAGTTTTGTCATGTGCTGCAACTAACGAAATCGCATGGATTTGTCTTCGGTTTTTCGCGAGCCCTTCATTTCCGTGATGCCTCCCATAAACAGAATTGAAGGATTTAGCCCATTTTTCAGGCATATTTCGCTTTTCAAACAGGAAAAGTCGCGCTAAAAGACGGGCGCTCTACAACTTGCGAAAGAAGGAGGCTCAGATGGATATCTTGTTTGTGATGATGCGCCTCCGTGCCGTGAACCCACGGATTTGACGAGCGCTACAAGGCGCGTATTCGCAAGTACCCCCCTTCTTTAAGTCATCGCGCGGCCGGCATGGCCTCGTTGTTTTATCACCCGACCACCATATGAGTCTGCGATCTTTCAGCGCAGTGGGTGGTCGAAGGGTCGAGTCTCTGGAGCATTTCAATGTTTAGCTGGTTCGAACGCCGACTAAATCCATTTCCGACCGAGGTGCCGGATACTCCGCCGCGTGGCCTCTTTGCATTCTGCTGGCACTATTCCAAGCCGGCGCTGCCATGGCTGATCGCCATGAGCATCCTCACCATGTCGATCGCGATCGGCGAAGTCGCGCTGTTCCAGTTCCTCGGCGATATCGTCGACTGGCTGACGCATGCGGATAAGGCGACCTTCCTGCAGACAGAATGGCACAAGCTGTTCTGGATGGGGGCAATGGTGCTGATCGGCTTGCCGGCTGCGGCGATCCTCGACAGCTTCATCATGCATCAGGTGTTGCTCGGCAACTATCCGATGATCGCGCGCTGGCAGATGCACCGCTTCCTGCTGCGCCACAGCATGACCTTTTTCGCCAATGAGTTCGCCGGCCGCGTCGCCACCAAGGTGATGCAGACCTCGCTTGCCGTGCGTGAAACGGTCATGAAGATCCTCGACGTCTTCGTCTACGTGTTCACCTATTTCCTGTCGATGATCCTCGTCATCGCGGCGGCTGACTGGCGGCTGATGATCCCGATCCTGGTCTGGCTTGGCGTCTATGTCGCCATCGTCGCCTATTTCGTGCCGGTACTGCGCAAGATTGCCGCGCAGCAGGCCGATGCGCGCTCCACGATGACGGGCCGCGTGGTCGACAGCTACACCAACATCGCGACGGTGAAGCTGTTTTCACATGCGGGCCGAGAAGAGAAATACGCCAAGGCCGGCATGGAGGAATTCCTCGATACCGTGCACAAGCAGATGCGCAAGGTGACGCTGTTCCACGCCTCGGTCTATTTCAACAACTGCGCGGCGCTGTTCATCGTCTCGGCATTGTCGATCTGGTTCTGGCTCAGCGGTTCGATCTCGGTCGGCTCCATCGCCATTGCCATCGGCCTTGCCATGCGCGTCAACGGCATGTCGCAGTGGGTCATGTGGGAAGTCTCGGCGCTCTTCGAAAACATCGGCACCGTCTATGACGGCATGGAGATGATGACGAAGCCGCACGATATCGTCGACAAGCCGGCGGCATCGTCGATCGCTGCCAAGCAGGGTGCGATCCGCTTCGACCACATTCGCTTCCACTACGGCAAGGCGAAGGGTGTCATGGAGGATCTGAGCCTCGATATCCGCGCGGGCGAAAAGGTCGGCCTTGTCGGCCGGTCCGGTGCCGGCAAGACGACGCTGATGAACCTGCTGCTGCGCTTCTACGATTTGGAGAGCGGCCGCATCACCATCGACGGCCACGATATCGCGGGGGTCACGCAGGACAGCCTTCGCTCGATGATCGGCGTGGTGACACAGGATACGTCGCTGCTGCACCGCTCCATCCGTGACAATATCGCTTACGGCCGTCCGGACGCGACCGATGAGGAAATCATCCAGGCAGCCAAGCGCGCCAATGCCTGGGATTTCATCGAAGGTCTGGTCGATATGCATGGCCGTACCGGGCTAGATGCGCAGGTCGGCGAGCGCGGTGTCAAACTGTCAGGCGGCCAGCGCCAGCGTATCGCGATCGCCCGCGTCTTCCTGAAGGACGCGCCGATCCTGGTGCTCGACGAGGCAACCTCGGCGCTCGATTCCGAAGTGGAAGCGGCGATCCAGGAAAATCTCTTCGCGCTGATGCACGGCAAGACGGTAATCGCGATCGCGCACCGCCTGTCGACACTGACCGAGATGGATCGCCTTGTCGTCCTCGATAAGGGCCGGATCATCGAGATGGGCACGCATCAGGAGTTGGTCCAGGAGGGCGGCATCTATGCCGAGCTCTGGAGCCGGCAGTCCGGTGGGTTCCTCGCCGACCACGAAGAGGTCGAGGCGGCAGCGCAATAATGAACTGGGCAACTGGGGTGCTGTGGCCCCCAGTTGCTATTTTCCCGAGCGACTATTTTCAAGAAATCCAAAACGCAACGAAGAAGTCTGGAAGACGACGCTGCGAGCTAAAGCGCGTTGTGATCTTTCAGATCCACTTCCCGCACTTTCAGTCGTCGATTTTGCGCATGTCGTTATCGCAAAACCGCTGCACACTTTTACGTGACATGCTCTAACGGCTCGCCAGAGCAAGCTGCACTGCGAGCACTCCGAAGGCGGTTGCGAAGCTTCGGCGCATCCACGACTGAACAGTCGGATTTGAGACGATATGGCGGCGCAGGTAGGCCGCAAACACACCATACGCTGCGAAAATGAAGAAGGTGAGCACCATGAAGACCAGGCTGAGCTGCAGCATCAGCATGATCGGATTTGTCTGATCCGGCGTCACGAATTGAGGCAGGAAGGCGAAGAAGAAGATCGACAATTTTGGATTGAGCAAATTGATCAGGACTGCCGAGCCAATCACCTGCTGCGTACTCTTGTCGGTCGGTGCGCCGTCGATACGCAAAACACCTCGTTCCCGAAACATCGACCAGGCCATGTAAAGCAGATAGGCGACCCCGAGCCATTTGAGGCCTTGAAACGCCGCAGCGCTGGCATGCAGAAGCGCGGCAAGGCCGCTTATCGCGGCGAGCAAATGCGGGATGATGCCAAGTGTGCAGCCGAACGCGGCGACTACGCTCGCCCTCATGCCACCCGATAATCCGGCCGCAAGCGTGTAGATTGCGCCGGTGCCGGGGGACGCGACGATGATGAGGGTCGTTATCAGGAACTCCATGCTCATGCGTTGGCCCCCATGGAAGGATGGCACATCGGCGGCAAGGCTTGAGCCGATGTGTTTCCTTCAAGCGGCGATCCACGCAAGACGTCCGGGCGGTTCGTCGGAGGTCCGATGCGCGTTGGCGATGGATGTAGTGGATGCGTCGCGTCGGTCTTAACGGAAATAGGAGGCATGAATTTCACTCGGTGATGACTTCGAGCAATATCGCCTCGTCGTCTTCGTCGGTCTTGAATGAAATTGCAGGTCAATCGCCAGCTCGCGCACACCTCTCAAATCATAAGGCACCGTATTCTAACGAAAATGTAACCTTCTCAATGACACACCTTTACTTTCCGGATCTCCGGAAATTCCCTATATCGCTTCCATGTTCATCCGTTCCGTGTTCCGTCTGTTTGAGACGTGGATTGACCCCTATTACCGCAGCGGCGATCTTCGGCCGCCGCGGTCGCTTAGTGCCTTCATCTGGTACTATGTCGGCCAGGCCAAGGGACCCTTCCTGGCGATGGCAGCGCTTGGCGGCGCGGTTGCGATGCTTGAAGCCGCGCTCTTCTGGTTCGTCGGGCATCTCGTCGACATCCTCGACAAGGTGAAGCCGGGCGAGGGGTGGAGTGGACTGCTCGCCGGTCATGGTGCGGCGCTGCTCGGCATGGTCTTCGTCGTGCTTGTCGTGCGTTTCGTCGTCGTCAGCCTCGGCGCATTGGTCGAGGAACAGGTCGTTGTCCCGGGTTTTCTCAACCTCGTGCGCTGGCAGGCCTATCGGCATGTCGCCAGGCAATCGGTCGAGTTTTTTCAGAACGATTTTTCCGGTCGCGTCGTCACCAAGGTCTGGTCAGCCGGGCAGGCGACCGGCGATCTGGTTGTATCGCTGCTGCAGGTGGTCTGGTTCATCATCATTTATGCCGCCTCGACCATTGCGCTCGTCGGCGGGCTCGACTGGCGGCTGGCGCTCGTCATCGCGGTCTGGATAGGCATCTTCTCCTTGCTTGCCCGCCACTTCGTGCCGCGCATCCGGCAGCATGCCCGCAACGCGGCCGAGGCATCCTCGATGCTGAACGGCCGCATGGTCGATGCCTATGCCAATATCCAGACGTTGAAGCTCTTCGGTCGGGAAGAACAGAACGATCATTACATCCGCAACGGCTTCGACCGCTTCCAGGCGGCCGTCATGCCGTTCACGCGGTTATTGACCGGTGTGCGTTCGTCGCTGGCGCTGCTTTCAGGCGTGATGATTACGACCATTGGTGCGCTGGCCGTTCATCTCTGGCTGATGGGCGAGATTTCCACCGGCGGCGTCGCCTTCACGCTCAGCATGGTGCTGCGGCTGAACATGCTCTTCGGCCGCATGATGTCGCAGTTCAACGCCATCATGCGCAATCTCGGCACGATCCAGAATTCGGCCGAGATGATCTCGGAGCCGATCGGCCTGGTCGACCGGCCGGAGGCCAGGGATCTGAGGATCGCCGGGCCTGAAATTCGCTTCGACAACGTCACCTTTCACTATGGGCGCGGCGGCGGCATCATCGACAATTTCTCCCTCAACGTGCGCCCAGGCGAGAAGGTCGGCATCGTCGGTCGCTCTGGGGCAGGCAAGACGACGCTCGTCAATCTGCTGTTGCGCTTCTACGATCTCGAAGGCGGCCGTATCCTGATCGATGGCCAGGATATCGCCGCCGTCAGGCAGGAGTCGCTGCGTGGCGCCATTGGCATGGTGACGCAGGATACCGCGCTCCTCAATCGTTCCATTCGCGACAACATTCTCTTTGGCCGGCCCGATGCCAGCGACGAGCAGATGGTGGAAGCGGCAAGGCAAGCGGAGGCGGATCGCTTCATTACCGCTCTCGAAGATCAGAAGGGGCGCACCGCCTATGCTGCCCACGTCGGCGAGCGTGGCGTCAAGCTTTCGGGCGGCCAGCGCCAGCGCATCGCGATTGCGCGCGTAATGCTGAAGGATGCGCCGATCCTGGTGCTCGATGAGGCCACATCGGCGCTGGATTCGGAAGCCGAGGCCGTGCTGCAGTCCAATCTCGACGCACTGATGAAGGGCAAGACCGTTCTTGCGATCGCACACCGGCTGTCGACCATCGCCAAGCTCGACCGGCTTGTTGTCATCGACAAGGGCGAGATCATCGAAGACGGTACGCATGACGAACTGATCGCGCGGGGCGGCCTCTATTCCGAACTCTGGGCACGCCAATCCGGTGGCTTCATCGCCGCGGATGCCGACTGATCCACGCCGAGACCCGCCGGATTATTGGTGCCGAGGCACGCTGAACTCGGTCATCAAGCCGAAATGGTTCGAGCCCATCGCGTCGCGGATCTGCTTCACGGATATCAACCGAAGCGGCGCGCGGGCAAAGACGTGATCTATGGTGATGCCGTAAGCGCCAGCCGCGATCGGCCAGGTGGCAGGTTCGGGGAAGGCGTGGCGAAGGCCGGTTGCTGCCAGGAAGTCGCGCATGTCGGGTGTGATGACCGAGGCATTGAAATCTCCTGCGAGGATCAACGGCCCTTTCACCTCGTCGAGGGCGGGGGCGAGGAGACCAAGCTCGATCTGGTGGAACGCATCGAAATAGGGCTTGCTCAGATGAACGGAGGCGAAGTTCACGGGCTGGCCGTCCATGTCGATGGTGGCGAGAATGAAGCGATTGTCCCAGAGGCTGCCGAGGCTGCGCATCAGCTGGGTCTGGAAGGGTCTTTTCGAGAGCAGCAGGGAATCGCAATCGGTGGTCATCACGCCGCAGCCGATACGGTTGGGATAGACTTTCAAGATGCGGTCCATCTCGGAAAAGATCGGTCCCGCCTCGAAGATTTCGACGACGTCGGCCTTCGAGGCGATGATGAGATCGGCGATGCGGGGACCGTTTTCGAAATTGCTGTCCTCGATGTTGAAGGAGAGCAATCTGAAATGGTCGCCGCTCGCCTCAGCCGAAGCGACGAGCGAAGACGTCGTGTATTCCTGTAGCATGAGGACCGAGTGAACCAGCAGGATGCTTCCAGTGGCGGTCAGGAAGAGCGCATACCAGTGGCGCTTGAAGGTGAATGCGATCAAGGCAAGCAGGATCGCAAACAGGCTGATATGGGTCTGCAGACTTTCGAAAAAGGCCAGCACCCAGGAATCCACGACGTAACGCGCCGCAAGGATGCCGACCGCCAGTGTGGCGAGAACGCATAGAACGCAATAAATCGTGTGTCTCATGAGAAGTTCTCGTGCTTCATTCCCGCTGCGTTGTACGCGCAAGACAACGAATGCAATCCTCCATAAATCGTGAGGGAAATCCACTTGGATTTAAGAGGTAAAGCGTAAGTCCTGTGAGGGGGCGAACGTGCTGATACTATGTCGGCTTTTGCAATGCAGCATTGAAATCATTGCCTGTTTTGCTCTGCAATATGAGAAAACACTATAGAAATCCCCAGTTTTTTCATGGGCTTAACTTTTCGCGTTATTGCAGGAGGAGTTTAGGCTCCGGCCTTGCGACGCAATAGCGCAGTTTTGCCGCGACATTGTGCCCTTACCCCTTGCCAAGACTGGACATAATTTGCGATCAAGCTTAGAACGCAGCGGGTTACGGAGGAATCTATGGCGGAATTATGGTCGCATTGATTCGCCGTTAGTGAGAGGGGTACCACGGTTTTGCCGTGGTTTGCGGGAAGAGGATGTGCAGCGTTGAGCGAGCATAGTACGACAGTTGAGTCCACCGGCGAGCCGACTCGTCGCGATTTCCTTTATTTGACGACAGGTATGGCCGGCGCCGTTGGTGCAGTCGCCGTCGCATGGCCGTTTATCGACCAGATGCGGCCGGACGCATCGACGCTCGCTCTTGCATCCATCGAAGTCGATGTGTCGAGCCTTGAGCCCGGCATGTCGCTGACGGTGAAATGGCGCGGTAAACCCGTCTTCATCCGTAACCGCACGCAGAAAGAAATCGACGACGCCAAGGGCACGCAGCTTTCGGACCTGAAGGATCCGGTTGCTCGCAATGCCAATCTTCCGGCTGATGCACAGGCAACCGATCTTGCCCGTTCGGCTGGCGACGGTAAGGAAAACTGGCTCGTCATGATCGGCGTCTGCACCCATCTCGGCTGCATTCCGCTCGGTCAGGCAGGGGAATATGGCGGGTGGTTCTGTCCCTGCCATGGCTCGGTCTACGATACCGCCGGCCGCATCCGCCATGGGCCTGCACCGATGAATCTTGCGATTCCGCAATATGCGTTTACGTCGGAAAAGAAGATCAAGGTCGGTTGAGGGGGAGCTGAAACATGAGTGGTCATTCGTCTTACGAGCCATCGACAGGGCTCGAAAAATGGGTCGACGCGCGGCTTCCGCTGCCGCGCATGGTCTATGATAGTTTCATCGCCTACCCGGTCCCGCGCAACCTGAACTATGCCTACACGTTCGGCGCCATGCTGGCCGTGATGCTGGTCCTGCAGATCCTGACCGGTGTCGTGCTCGCCATGCACTATGCGGCCAACACCGCAATTGCCTTCAATTCGGTCGAAAAGATCGTCCGTGACGTCAACCACGGCTGGCTGCTGCGCTACATGCACGCCAACGGCGCGTCCTTCTTCTTCGTGGCCGTCTACCTGCACATCGCCCGCGGCCTTTACTACGGCTCCTACAAGGCGCCACGCGAAATCCTCTGGATCCTCGGCGTGATCATCTACCTCCTGATGATGGCGACCGCCTTCATGGGTTATGTTCTGCCCTGGGGCCAGATGTCCTTCTGGGGTGCGACCGTCATCACCGGCTTCTTCTCGGCCTTCCCATGGGTCGGCGATTGGATCCAGACCTTCCTGCTCGGCGGCTTCGCCGTCGACGATCCGACGCTCAATCGCTTCTTCTCGCTGCACTATCTGCTGCCGTTCATGATCGCAGGCGTCGTCATCCTGCACATCTGGGCACTGCATGTGACCGGCCAGACGAACCCGACCGGCGTCGAAGTCAAGCTGAAGACCGATACCGTACCCTTCACGCCCTATGCGACGCTGAAGGATGCGCTTGGCGTTTCCATCTTCCTGCTGGTTTTCGCCTACTTCGTCTTCTACCTGCCGAACTTCCTCGGTCACGCCGACAACTACATCCCGGCCAACCCGCTGAAGACGCCGGCCCATATCGTTCCGGAATGGTACTTCCTGCCGTTCTACGCGATGCTGCGCTCGATCACCTTCAACATCGGCCCGATCGACTCCAAGCTCGGCGGCGTTCTGACGATGTTCGGCGCGATCATCGTGCTGTTCTTCCTGCCCTGGCTCGATACGTCGAAGATCCGTTCGGCCGTCTATCGTCCCTGGTACAAGCTGTTCTTCTGGCTGTTCATTGCTGATGCCATCCTCCTCGGCTGGCTGGGCTCGCAGCCGGCGGAAGGCATCTATACCACGGCCGCGCAGTTCGCGACGCTGTTCTACTTCCTGTTCTTCCTCGTCATCATGCCGGTGCTCGGCATCGTCGAGACTCCGAGGCGCATTCCAAATTCGATTACGGAAGCGGTTCTTGAGAAGCAGGGCGGTAAAGTTGCCGCTCCGGTTCAAGCATAACCGGCGATAGAGGAAGAAAACGATGAAGAAGATTATTGTCGGCCTTCTATCCCTGACGCTCATCGGCGGCTTCTCAACTGCCGCGGTGATCGCCGCGGAAACGAAGCCCGCCGCCGAAGCCGAAACGCCGCATTACCCGCTGAAGGAGCCGCGCGAGCAGCATTGGACCTTCTCCGGCCCGTTCGGCTATTATGACAAGGCGCAGCTGCAGCGTGGCCTCAAGGTCTATACGGAAGTCTGTTCCGCCTGCCACTCGATGAAGCTGGTGGCTTACCGCACGCTGGAAGACCTTGGCTATACGGAAGCACAGGTAAAGGCCTTTGCTGCCAATTACGAAGTGCAGGACGGCCCGAACCCGCAGGGTGAGATGTTCACCCGCAAAGCGCTTCCGTCTGACCATTTCAACTCGCCGTTCCCGAACGACGAGGCTGCCGCTGCCTCCAACAACGGAGCAGTCCCGCCCGACATGTCGCTGCTTGCCAAGGCACGCGAAATCGAGCGCGGCTTCCCGCAGTTCATCTTCGATATCTTCACGCAGTATCAGGAAGGTGGACCGGACTACATCTACTCGCTGCTGACAGGCTATGAAGAGCCGCCGGCCGGCTTTAAGGTGCCGCAGAGCTCGCATTACAATCCGTATTTCGATGCGGCCGCGACCTTTGCGATGCCGAAGCCGCTTTCGGACGGTCAGGTGACTTACGACGACGGCTCGCCGCAGACGGTGGACCAGTATGCGCGTGACGTCTCCGCCTTCCTGATGTGGACATCCGAGCCGCATCTGGAAGATCGCAAGCACCTCGGCTTCATGGTCATGGTGTTCCTGCTGATCTTCTCGACGCTGATCTATCTCACCAAGCGCTCCGTCTATGCCAAGGCCGGGGCTCACTGAGTATTGCGATGTTTCAATGAAAAGGCGGCCCGTCGGGGCCGCCTTTTTTGTTGGTATAGCGCCCCGGTCTTGATAGGGTGCGGCCGGCCCTATCATAGCCTGAGAGTACATATTTCATGAACACTATCGCTTCGGAGCTCGCCGCCAGCATCCGTTCCATTCCGGACTATCCCAAGCCCGGCATCATCTTCCGCGACATCACGACGATGCTTGGCGATGCCAGGGCGTTCCGACGCGCCGTCGATGCGCTGGTGCATCCCTATGCCGGTTCCAAGATCGACAAGGTCGCCGGCATGGAAGCGCGCGGCTTCATTCTCGGCGGTGCGGTGGCGCATCAGCTGTCGTCCGGCTTCGTGCCGATCCGTAAGAAGGGCAAGCTGCCGCACGATATCGTCCGCATCGCCTACAGCCTGGAATATGGCGTCGACGAGATGGAGATGCACCGCGATGCGGTCAATCCTGGCGAAAAGGTCATTCTGGTGGACGACCTGATCGCGACGGGCGGTACGGCCGTCGGCGCCACGAAGCTTCTGCGCCAGATCGGCGCCGAAGTGGTCGCAGCCTGCTTCGTGATCGACCTGCCTGACCTTGGTGGCCGCAGGAAGCTCGAAGAGCTCGACGTGCCCGTGCATACGCTGGTGGAATTCGCCGGTCACTGACCGGCCTGGAAGATGGGCGGGGTCATCACGAGCGGCCCCGCGGATTTTTATTCAAAAGCCAGCACGGTGCTTTCGAAGCGTAAAGCCGGCAGGCTATCCTGGTTCACCCCGTCACAGGCGAGCGTATAGAGGGTCCAGCCAGGGCGCGAGGCAAGAGGGCGGCTGCCGAGGATCGCCACGCCATAGGTAATCGTATCGCCGGCAAAGACCGGCCTCAGCCATTGCAGGTTCTTGAAGCCGGGCGAGGGGCCAAGATTGGGTGGCGTCTTGCCTTCGACGGTCAGTCTTGCCGTTTCGGATTTCCAGAAATCGACGAAGCTGCGCATCCACATGGAGCAGCTATGCCAGCCGGAGGCGCAGAGCCCGCCGAACAAGGAATGTTTGGCCGCTTCCGCATCCATGTGGAAGATCTGCGGATCGAAGCGCGAGGCAAAGTGGACGATGGCTTCGGGTGTGAAGGTGTGGCTGCCGATCTCGATGCGTTCACCGATGGCGTAGAGGTCGCTCATTTTCATGCCGAAACCTCCGCGCCGGCGCGCATGCGGATCATGGTCGCGTTTTCTCCAAGGCAGACGAGCTCGCCGCGCTGGTTTTCGACTTCATGACGGAATTTGACGATGCCGATGCCGGGGCGGGAGCGCATGGGGCGCGCCTCGACCACGATGGAACGGCCTGACAGGGTATCCCCGGCCAGAACCGGCTTCTTCCATTCCATGAAATCGATGCCCGGTGCGCCTTGCGCGTCGGCGGCGAGAATGTAGGAATCGCACATCATGCGCATGAACACCGCCGAGGTGTGCCAGCCGGAAGCGGCAAGGCCGCCGAGAATGCTGGCGCGGCCGGCTTCTTCGTCCAGATGCATCGGTTGCGGATCGAATTCACTGGCGAATTCAATAATCTCCGCCGCGGTCATATGCTTCGGGCCGAGGGCAAATTCTCGTCCTGGCTGGAAGTCTTCGTAGACGAGTTTCGTCATGTCTTCTGTCGTCCTCCACGTCTCGTTCATCGGCAATCGCATAGCCTGGAGTGGCGGTGCAAGCATTTTCATGCTCGTGACAAGGTGTGGCCAAAGATGATTGTCCATCGACGACCGACAGCCCTTGATTGTGGATCAACGATATGTTGAGGCTTGGCGGTGATGAAATGAAGCGAGAGCGAGAATGAGCGAACTCAAGGTCGCATTGGAAGATGCTGCCGGCGAAGGGATTATTTCCTCGGGCCAGGCCGAACGATTGCTGCCCTACCTCACTGCGAGGAATATCGGCATCCTGCCGGCGCAGGCTCTTTCATCGCAGCACGGGCAGGACGATCCCAATCCGCTGGAAGATACGGAAGCGCCGCGTTTCGTGCGTGGCTTTCACGATGTACTCATCACCATCGGCGTCATCGTGCTGCTCATCGGGCTATGGGGATTGGCAAACCGCTATGCACCCATACTGGCGATTGTCGTGCTTGCCGAGATCCTGGTGCGCCGCCAGCGACTGGCGCTTCCGGCCGTGGTCTTGACCGTCGCCCTCGCCGTCTGGGTTTTCTATACGGTGGTGACCTATGTCAGCTCGACACCGGCGCTCAGCAATAATTTCACGATCGGCGCAATCGTGCTGGTGGCGCCATTCCCGCTGTCTCTGGCCTTGTTTTACTGGCGCTATCGGGTGCCGCTGTCGCTGGCACTCTTCCTATTTTCGTTGTTCGGCCTGTTTCTCGCCGCGGTCTTCTATGTCGCCGGTACGGTGACGGGGTCTTCGAATGTGCCGGCTGATTACCCGATCCAGACAATGATAATCTTGCTGATAACCGCTCTTGGCAGCTTTGCATTGGCAATGCGCTACGATCTCAGCGACCCACAGAGAGTGACGCGCCGGTCCGATGTGGCCTTCTGGCTGCATCTCGCAACGGCGCCGGCCTTGCTTTATTCGACGATCCTGTTGGCATTGCGCCTTGAGCTTGCCAGCAGCGGTACCGTCTTCACCAATCTCACCGACGCCCTCTTTGGGGGGTATCTGCAAGCGGTGACCGTCCTCGTGGCGGTGCTGGTGATGATGCTGATCGGCCTGGTCATCGATCGCCGCGCTTTCGTGACCGCAGGTCTCGTGTCGCTAGGCCTCGCGACCGCGGCCATTCTCCGGCACAACAATGCCGGCCTCGACAAGGTGGGCTTCCTGGTGCTGATGATTGTCGGTCTGGTCGTGCTTGTGATCGGCATCGGCTGGACCGATCTGCGCCGCATCGTCGTGCGGCGCCTGCCTGCCGGCGTGCAGGCCAGATTGCCGACGCTGAGATGAGCGTCGGCAACAAGGAGGCGATCAGGTGTTGAAGCGGAAGTGGATGACGTCGCCGTCCTGGACGACATATTCCTTGCCTTCGTCGCGCGCCTTGCCCGCTTCCTTCGCGCCGGTTTCGCCGTTGTAGGCGATGTAATCGTCATAGGCGATGGTGTTGGCGCGGATGAAGCCGCGCTCGAAATCCGAATGGATGACGCCGGCCGCCTGCGGCGCCTTGGTGCCCTGTTCGATCGTCCAGGCGCGCGTTTCCTTCGGACCTACGGTGAAGTAGGTGATGAGGTGCAAGAGCTTGTAGCCGGCGCGGATCAGACGGTCGAGACCGGCTTCGTCGAGACCAAGCGCGGAGAGGAATTCCTTCGCCTCTTCGTCCGGCAGTTGCGCCACCTCTGCCTCGATGGCAGCGGAGATGATGACGACTTCCGAATTCTGCTCCTTGGCCATGGCGGCGACGGCTGCCGTGTGTTCGTTGCCGGTCGCGGCATCGCCCTCGGCGACGTTGCAGACGTAGAGCACCGGGTGCGAGGTCAACAGGTTCAGGCCCTTGAGGATGCGGGTCTCTTCGGCGTCGAGCTTCGACAGCAGCGTGCGAACCGGCTTGCCTTCCTGCAGCAATGCGAGCGACGCATCCATGATCGGCAGCATCGCCATGGATTCCTTGTCCTTGCCGGTGGCGCGCTTGCGCGTCTGCTCGGTGCGGCGCTCAAGGCTCTCCAGGTCGGCGAGCATCAGCTCGGTCTCGATCGTTTCCGCGTCGGCGACCGGATTGATGCGGCCTTCGACGTGGGTAATGTCGCTATCTTCGAAGCAGCGCAACACGTGCACGATGGCATCGACTTCGCGGATGTTGGCGAGGAACTGGTTGCCGAGGCCTTCACCCTTCGACGCGCCGCGCACGAGGCCGGCGATGTCGACGAAGGAGATGCGCGTCGGGATCAATTCCTTCGACTTGGCGATGTCGGCAAGCTTGCGCATGCGCGGATCGGGAACGGCGACTTCGCCCGTGTTCGGCTCGATCGTGCAGAACGGATAGTTGGCCGCCTGCGCCGCCGCCGTCTTGGTCAGCGCGTTGAACAGAGTGGACTTGCCGACATTCGGCAACCCGACGATACCGCATTTGAAACCCATGGCACCTTGTCCATATCTTGAAAATCTTTGCAGTGCCTATGGGGGAAGGGCCGTTGCGGGTCAAGTCTTGTGCGGGCAAAGAGCCGCTTTTCTGCTGATGGAAGGGCTGAGAGCGGGTAACGGCCACATTGCCTCCCTGACACGACCATCCTTGAAGGATGTGGTGCGCTGCACTATAATTCCCCTATTAGCCCAAAGCTCCTTCCCCTGTCGTCAACGGTGATGCCGATGAGTGACAATGATGTTGTCCTGAAACCAAAGACTAAAACCAAGCCGAAGGTCGAGAGGCCGAAGCTCTACAAGATCATTCTCGTGAACGACGATTATACGCCGCGGGAATTCGTCATCATGGTGCTGAAAGCTGTCTTCCGCATGAGCGAGGAGACCGGCTACCGCGTGATGATGACGGCGCACAAGCTCGGCACCTGCGTTGTCATGGTCTGTGCGCGGGATATTGCCGAGACCAAAGCGCAGGAGGCGGTCGATCTGGCGAAGAGCGGCGGCTTCCCGCTGATGTTCACGACCGAGCCGGAAGAATAGGCACGACCGTTCTCGCTAGGCGGGACGGCGGATCTGGAAGCCTGTCTTGTCCTGGGTAAATCCGCAATTGGCATAGAAGCGTAGCGTTGCCGGGTTCTTCGATCCGGTCAGCAGCATGACTTTGTAGCAGTTCCTCTCCCAAGCGTGTGCAAACGCTTTGCGGAGGACTGTGCCGGCAAGGCCGCGCCGACGGTAGTCGGCGTGGGTCACCACATTCTCGATCAACGCATAGGGCGCGCCGCCCCGCGTGAGATTTGGGATGACGATCAGCGTTATGGAAGAGATGGCCTTGTCGCCGTCAAAGGCGGCGAAGATCGTCATGCCGGGATGGGCGAGGATTTCTGCAAGGCGGCTCTCCGCCAGCTGCAGGTCCAATACCGGGTCTTCTGCATTCAGATGCCGGTAAAGTGCAAGCAGCGTCGGCAGGTCCGCCATCGCTATCGGCCGGATGACGATATCTGCGGTATCTTCGGCTGCAGCATCCGGCATCTCAATTGTCCTTCTTGCCGAACATCCTTTTCAGCATCTCCGCCATGGGGCCGCTTTCCGGAATCTTCGGCTGGCTGTGATTGCGCGCCTGATGGATATGGGACTTCGCCGGCGCCTTCTTTTCCTGCTTCGGGGTGTCGTCTTCCGCCTTGCCGCCGAGGGCAAGCGCGATCTTGTTCATCAGCTGCGAATCCTCGCCACGCACCAGCATGTCGGCATTGTCGGCAAGTGCGTCGAAAAGGGGCTCGAGCCAGCTTTGATCCACCTTGGCGAAATCGCCGAGAACGTGATTGTGCACGAGCTCCTTGGCGCCGGGATGACCGATACCAAGCCGCAGGCGGCGATACTCCTTGCCGCAGTGGGCATCGATGGACTTGATGCCGTTATGGCCGCCATGACCGCCGCCGGTCTTCAACCGCGCCTTGCCGGCGGGCAAATCGAGTTCGTCGTAGATCACGACGAGATCCGACGGCTGGAGCTTGTAGAAGCGCATGGCTTCGCCGACGGATTCACCTGAGAGGTTCATGAAGGTCTGCGGCTTGATGAGCAACACCTTCTGGCCGCCGAGTTCGCCTTCGGCAATCTCCGCCTTGAATTTCTTCGACCAGGGCGAAAAGCTGTGGCGACGATAGATCGCGTCCACGGCCATGAAGCCGATATTGTGGCGGTTGCCCTGATATTTGGCGCCGGGATTGCCGAGGCCCGCGATGAGAAGCATGTGCTTCACCCTTCGAAAATGCCGATGCCCTTCACCACAGCGATTTGACGGCAAAGTCAAGGTGGGATGCGGTCAGTCGCCGAGGTGCAGGCCGTACTTCAGGAAAATCTGCTTCTGCGTTCCGTCGGCGACCAGCGCATTCAGCGCCGCCTGCATCCTGTTGAGGAGTTCGGCCGGGAAATCCTTATGGCAGGCGATTCCCATCGGCTGTTGCGAGAGAAGGGTCACCTTCTCCACGGCATTGCCCTCTTTCTTCAGCTTGTCGAAATAGAATTCCGAGATCGGCATCAGGTCGATGCGGTCGCTCATCAGCTTCTTGAGCGCGGCCTTGAAATCGCTGCCGACATCGATGCGCGGAAAATCATTTCGGCGCAAGATAGTCTCCGTGTAGTCGTCCCGCCATGTGCCGACGAGATATTTCCTTGCCTCGTCGATGGTCGTCGCGACAACCTTCGAACCACTGTGCTTGATCAGGATATTTCGATCGGTCAACAATGGTTGCACCCATTTGAAGAGCAGATCGCGTTCTTCGTTGTGCGCCGTGGCGAAGACGCAGGTCATGGGTTCGGCCAGCGCCTGATTGTAGGCACGAGCCCAGGGCATGACGGTAATCGTGTAATCGACCCCGATATCGGCCATGATCTTTTCCACCTGTTCGGTGGTCGCGCCGACAGGCATCTTGCCTTCGCGGTAGTTGAAGGGCGGATATTCCTCGGTGGTGAAATGAACGGTTTCGGCGTGGACGGAGGAGAGAAGGGGGAGCGAAAACAGGCCGGTAGCAATCATGAGCAGCAGTTTTCGCATGCGGTTCCTCATCGCTATGACGCTTGCGCTACGGGGGAAGGGTGATGTTGCTGCGAGCCGACCAGCACCCTCACCAGATGGTCTGGATGCAGCGGCCGATAGAACAGATAGCCCTGGCCATAATCGATACCCATGGCACGCAGGGTAGCGCATTCCTCCTCGGTCTCCACGCCTTCCGCAATCACCGTGCAATTCATCTTGTGCGACAGTGTGGTGATGCTTTCGACCAGCATGCGGCTCTTGGCGCTGACATCGGAGGCGGTATCGTTGATGGCGCGGATGAAAGATTGGTCGATCTTGATAATGTCGACCGGGAAGCGATTGATATAGCTCAGTGACGAATAACCTGTGCCGAAATCGTCGAGCGCGATGCGGCAGCCGTAGCGGCAGATCTCGTTGATCACCATGCGCGTCTCCGGATTATCATCCATGAGCACAGCCTCGGTGATTTCGACGACGATGCGCCGGGCAGCAATTTCGTAGCGTGATAGCAGGGCGGCAATGCGCAGCGGCAATTCCTGCTCGAACTGCAGCGGCGAAAAGTTGATGGCGAGATAGGTATCCTGCATGCCCTCGATCCGTGAGAGGCGAGCAAAATCGGCGATGGCCTTCTCCATGATGCGGTTGCCGATGCGAATGATCGAACCGGTTTCTTCGGCGACCTCGATGATGCGGCCAGGGGGCAGGATGCCTTTTTGTGGATGGTGCAGACGCATCAGCGCCTCGAAGCCGGCGATCGAGCGGTCGTCTATATTCACGACGGGTTGCAGGTAGGCTTCGAACCAGTCTTCGTTGAGGCCGGTTTCGATATGGTTCTCCAGTTCGGCGCGGCGGCGGGAATCGTCCAGCATGCCGTTGTCGAAAATCTGCGCGCCGTTCTTGCCGTCGCGCTTCTTGGCATACATGGCGATATCGGACTTCAACAGCAGTTCAGCCGCATTGGCGGCCTGACGCGGGTAGATTGCAATGCCGATGCTGGCGCTAAGGCGCGCATCGCCGATGAAGGGTGCCTCGAAGACCTCCGCGATGAGGGCCGCCATGTCGATCGCTCTCGCTTCCGCATTCTCGGCCAGCAGCAGCATGGCAAATTCGTCGCCGCCGAGGCGCGCGGCAATGTCACCCGGCTTCAGGCATTTCTGCAGGCGCGATACCAATTCGCGCAGTGCCGCATCGCCGGCGGCGTGGCCCATATTGTCATTGATCCATTTGAAGCGATCGAGATCGATGAAGAGGCAGGCGAGTTCGCGCCTGCGCAGATCGGCTTCATTGATCTTTGCGTCCAGCGCACTCTCGAAGCCCTGGCGGTTGAGAAGGCCGGTCAGGTGGTCGGTAATCGCCTGTCGCAGATTACGGTCTTCCGACTGCTTGAGTTCGGTGACGTCGGTCATGACGGAGAGCGACAGGCCATCCTGGATCGCGGTTGTTTCGAGGATCAGGACATCCATGACCCGCTCATCTCGGCAAAGGAATTTCACCGTCACGGCGAGGCGGGCGGCACTGTCGGGGTTGCCGCGTTTGCGCTCGATATATTGTACGCGCGAATCCGGCAGGATCAGACTTGCAAACTCGCGGCCGATCACGTCGGCGCGATCGTAGCCCGTGGTGGCGAGCCAATAGTCGCTAACGGCAGCGATGCAATCATTCTTGTCGAGCGAGAAAAGCATGGCGGGTGTCAGATTATAGGTATCGGTCGCCCGGCGATGAGCGAACTTCAGCTCGGTTTCCTCGCGCTGCAACTTGCTCTGCATGTCATTGAAGCTGCTGGCAAGGCGGCCCATTTCGTCGTTCGACTGCCAGTCGACGTGGTGACGCGAGCCGAGCCTCCGTGTGGCCTCGATGGCATGCGTCAACCGCATCAGCGGTTGGATAACGAAGATGCGGTTACCGATCAGCGCCGCGCCGAAGACCGTCAGTACGGCGAAGATGAAGATGGAGATGAAGACGATCTCCTCACTCTTCAGGCCGTCGAAGAGGCCTAGCTGGGGATAATAGACCGTGATGGTGCCGAGCCGTTTCGCACCATCGACGCCGTTGTAGATAATCGGCCGATCAACCGACTCCAGATTGCCCTTGTAGGATTTCGGGATGGTCGATTGCGTGACGTCGAGCTGGCCGGAAAGATCGCGGACGTTGACGCGGACGATCGCGCCTTCGGCGACTGTCGTCGCGCTGATCTGGGTCACGCTGTCTTCGTCCAGGTCCCATAGCGGCTTTGCGAGGGCCTGGGCATTGGCCACGAGGAGAACGGTTATGTGATCCTTGATTTCCTTTTCAGCGCGTTCGGACGACAGAAAAAGGAAAAGGATGAAGAGCGGCGCTACGAAAACCAGCAGCGCACCGCAAACGATCGCGAAAAACCTGTTTTCGACCGAATGGCTCATAGTTCCGTTAGCTCCCCAGTCATAGACCAGCGGATTTAGGGGGCACCGCTTTCTACAACTCTTTCGCGCAGATTTTCATGAATCCGTTAAATGTTGCTGAAACTCTGGGGTTAATGGAAATCAACTATAGTATAGATTCCAAGACATTCTTATTTTTACTTTCTCTAATATTTGTTTCCGGACATGAAAAAACCCGCCATCCCGAACGGGAGGCGGGTCTCAATGCTTCAGGTCGAAGATGCCAATCAGGCGCTGGCTTCTTCGCCGCCTTCTGCTTCTTCTTCAGCAAGGCCAGCTGCCGGAGCAACGATCGTTGCGATCGTGAAGTCGCGGTCGGCGATGACCGGGGTCACGTTCTTCGGCAGCTTGACGGCCGAGATGTGGATGCTGTCGCCGCTCTTCAGGCCGGTGAGGTCAACGGTGAAGAATTCCGGGATCGCGTCAGCCGGGCAATGAACTTCGACTTCGTGGCGAACGATGTTCAGCACGCCGCCAGCCTTGAGGCCCGGGGACTTCTCGTGGTTTTCGAAGTGAACCGGGATTTCAACGGTGACCGCGGTGTTGCCGGAAACGCGCAGGAAATCGACGTGGACCGTGAAGTCACGGACCGGATCGAGCTGGTAGTCCTTCGGCAGAACCTTGATCTTCTTGCCGTCGACGTCGATCGTTGCGATCGTCGTCAGGAAGCCGCCGGCGTGGATGCGCTTCGTCACCTCATTGGTGTTGAGAGCGATGGAAATGGGGGCCTGCTTGTCACCATAGATGACAGCGGGGATCAGACCATTGCGGCGAAGTTCACGGGCGGACCCCTTACCAACCCGTTCGCGCGCCTCGGCCTTGAGCTCGTAGCTTTCGTGGCTCATAGCTATTCCTTTCGAGGTTATTTGGAGAGTTCATTCGCTCGGTCATACGCCGTATCGACTGAACTGGAGGAGGGCATGCCCTGCCTCATCCGCGTTGCCTCCAAGGGTGTCTACGCGGACGCGTGGCGTATAATACAAAGTGCTCAAAGGTGCAAGCACCTCCGGAATGCGAAGCTTTGTGGTGACATTGCAACTGCCGCGAACAAGCCTGCAGCGCCATTTCTATCAACGTCTTGACATATACCCTCAGCCCCATCAACAGTCGAATCCAATCGATTAGGGTCAGAAGGAGAGGTCGGGCATGCGTTCCAGGACAATCGCCGCCGCGGTTTTTTCCATGGGTCTTGCCGGCGCATCACAGGCAGCCGACGTCAATGAGCAAGGCGCCAAGGAACTCCGCAACATCCTGACCCATTCGCTTTCGCAGGACCTTGCCCGCAGCGATTTCGTAACCGTCAAACCGGCCGGCGATCAATATCAGATTACCTACGATCTCGCGAAGTTCTTCGACAAGATCAATTCGAGCGCGTTTTCGGTAACGGGTTTCAAGCCGCTCTCCCTTTTTGCGCAGCCCGTCGAACAGGGAAGGTGGCATCTGACGGGCGACAATAGCCTCGATGTCGCGCTCCATTCGCCGACCTCGGACATTGCCTATTCGATCGCCTCCAGTTCCTTCGACGGCATTTTCGATCCTGCCATCGAAATGATGCGGTCGATGGGTATCAAGAGCAGCGGCGTGAAATTCTCAAGCGCCGGCAGCGGCCCGAAAAGCGGGCGCAAGATCGATGCCACCATCGACAGCGCCTCATTTGCCCATACGGTCACCGACAGCAGCGAGGCAGGCAAGGTCGATCTGCAATTGCAAGGCACGCTGCAACGCTTGCGCGAGCAGTTTACGGTGCGACCGGACGCTGCTCCCATCACTTTCAGCGCCGATAGCGTCGATACCAACGTCACTGCGACGAGCTTGCCGGTGAAGGATCTGCGCGCGCTCTTTCGTTTCTTCGTTCAACACGTCAAGGCTAAGCAGCTGTCGCAAAGCGGCAGCGAGAAATTCGAGCAGTTGGTGCATCAAGCCCTGCCGGTTTTCGGTTCGCTCGGCAAGACCGTGACCGTGAATAACGCACTGGTGGCGACGGAGAAGGGCAAGGTCGGCGTCAAGCGCATCGACTATAGTTTCAAGATGGACGGTCTCACCAAGGCGTCGAACGTCAATCTGGAACTGAGGGCTGAGCAGTTCACGCCGGATGCCGATCTCGTGCCGGCTGCCTTTACGCCTTTCCTGCCCGCGACGCTGGATGTTCAACTCGGCGTGCCCAATATCAACTTCGCCGGCCTCATCGATGCCGGGCTCGATTCGATTGCCACACGGGCGACGCCGGTTTCCGGTGAGGCGCTGAAGCGCACCATGTTTCCGAGCGGCTACGGAACGCTGGAGTTCCCGAAGATCAGCGCAAGGTCTGACGTCTACGATGTCGAGGTTTCCGGCGAGCTGAAGGGTTCGACCAAGGCGCATTCCAGCATCTCGCTGCAGGCGACGATCCTCGCGCGCGATTTCGACAAGACGGTAGCCGCCATTCAGGAGGCCGCCAAAGCCCAGCCTCGCTTGAACAGCGTTTCCTTCAGTCTGCTGGCTGCCAAGGGTTTTGCCAAGACCGACGCGGACGGCCGTCTGCGCTGGGACGTCACGATAGATGAAGACCGGACGGTGACGGTCAACGGACAGGTGATGAAGAAGCCTTGAGGTTTGAGGATAGGCCCACGTATCAGGGCGATGACAAAGTTCCATGCGAAAGGCCGGTCGGTCTTTTCCAGATTTCCACGTTTCTTTTCCATACATTTGGGGGTGAATTATGCGTTTCAAAGCGGTTGCCACGGCGGCTGTTCTCGCTGCCGGCGTGGCCGGCGTTGTGCAGGCTGCCGACGTCAGCGAACAAGGCGCCAAGGATCTTTACGGCAATCTGACCTATTTCCTGCCCGATGATATCGCAAAGAGCGGTGCGATTTCGGTCAAGCCGGTCAGCGCGCACTATGAAGTGACCTATGATGTACAGAAGCTCCTCGACAAGCTGAATGTCAGCGGTTTCGACATCAGTGGCCTCAAGCCGTTGCTGATGCTGGCGACGCCGCTCGATAGCGGCCTCTGGAACATCGAAGGCAACAATGCCTTCGATGTGACGGCCCGCTCGAAGCCCGGAAGCGGTTCCGACAGCGAGTTTCGCTATGCCTTGGCGTCGTCGACCTTCCAGGGTGTTTTCGATCCGGCACTTCATTATCTGCGCTCCATGGATATGAAGGGCAGCGGCTTCACGTTGTCGACAAAGACCACTGACGAAAACAAAAGCGTCCAGAAGAATGACGCTACGGCCGACAGCGTCGTCTATACGCTGTCATCGGCCGACAGCGGTGAGCCGGGCAGGCTCGATCTCAAGATGAACGGCAGCCTGCAATCGCTCTACGACAAGATTTCGTCCGACGACGCGACGCTCGGGGAAATCAAGATCGCGGCGATCGATTTCAATGTGGGGGCGACGAAACTGCCTTTGAAGGCCGTGAACTCCCTGTTGCAGTTTGTCTCCGAGCACAAGGACGAGAAGACGCTTTCCGATGCCGACAGCAAGGCGGTCAAGGCCTTGTTGATGAATGCCATGCCGATCATCGGTTCCTTCGAAGAGTCCGTCGCCATCAAGGATATCGCGGTCACGACGCCTTTCGGCAACGGCGGCCTGCAGAAAATGGGCTATTTCTTTAAGGTAGCCGGGCCAGCCAATGCCATGAATGCCGATTTCGGATTGGACGCCGAAAAGCTTGATCTGGAAACGGGCCTGGTCCCTGAGGACTATATCGCCTTCATCCCTGATGCGGCCGATATCCAGGTACAGGTGCCGAACCTGAATTTCTCGGCTTTGGCGGACGTTTTCCAGCAGGTCGACTTCAAGAATCCGGAGAGCGACCCGGCAATGGACGAGAAGCTGCAGAAGGCCATGTTCCCCGATGGAACGATGACCATCAACTTCCCGAAGATCAGCGCCGTCTCGGGTCTCTATGATGTCGAAGCTTCCGGCAGCATGCGTGGCTGGCTGAACGAGAAGGACCGCGTCGCCATGAAGATGACGGTTCTTGCCCGTGATCTCGACAAGACGATTGCTGCCATCCAGGAAGCTGCAAAGACGAAGGCCGATCTTTCTCAGCTCTCTTTCGGTCTGATGATGGCCAAGGGCTTTGCCAAGACGGATACCGACGGACGCTCGCGCTGGGATATCGATCTTTCCGATGACGGTCACGTGACGGTCAACGGCCAGGTCATGAAGTAAATCACTCCGAAGTCAGAATGCGATCATGTTTGTCCTGAAGCCGCTGAGCCAACGCTCGATCTCTCTTCTATGGGCCGGCCAGGTGCTGGCGGCGACAGGCTCCGAATTCTACATGGTCGCAGTCGTCTGGATTGCCGCTGACTTCATTGGCAGCAATGCGGGATATGTTTCCGCATTGCAGTCCGGAGCGCTGCTGTTTGGCAGCCTGTTCGGCGGTATCGTCACGGATCGCTGGCGGCACAGCACGACGATGATATCAGCCGATCTGCTGCGTGCGGCTTTATTGCTGACACTATCGCTGGCGGGGATCTTGCATCTGATGAGCCTGCCGCTGTTGATCGTGCTTGCCGGAAGCATCGCGTTGCTGACGTCGACTTTCGATCCGTCGCTGCAGGCGACCTTGCCAACGATTGCGGTCGATGCCGAGGTTCGACATGCAACCAATGGCCTTTTCGACGCTACGCGTCGCATGGCGCGCATTCTCGGTCCAAGCCTGATCGCGCTCGTGAACGGGCTCCTGCCGAAATCCCAGTTCTTCACGGTCACGGCCGCCACCTTCATGCTCTCGGCGCTTGCCGTGTGGTTGGCGGTGGCGAAACTCCCCACGGCGCCGCGGCGTCGCGATTTCTCCGGAATGGCGGCTGTCGTGGACGGCATTCTCGGCGGGTGGCGCGCAGCGCGCGGCCATGCGGCAATTCTCTACGGCCTCTTCACTAACCTGATGGGAAACGTCGCCTGGGCGATGGGGATCCTGCTCGGCATGATCCTGCATTTGCGCGAAACCAGCGCCGATCCGCTGACCGACTACAGCCTGATGATGACGGCTTACGGCGTCGGCAACCTGGCCACCAATCTGATCCTCGGCAGCGTCAAGCCGCGCCGGCCGGTCGTCTGGATCATCGTGGCGAAGCTCATCTTCGGATCGGGGGTTTTCCTGTTGCCGCTGATGCATGATCGGATATCGCTGATGCTCGTGGCGTGCTTCGCGGCGATCAACGGCCCTTTCGAGAACCTTGCCATGCTGCATCTGATGCAGACGCGCAGCGAGCCGCATCGTCTGGCGCAGGTCTATCGTCTATTGATGTGCGCGATCTTCACCGGCTTGCTTCTGGCCTATCTGATGTCGCCGACCCTGTTTGCATGGTTCGGCATCGGGCCTTCGATCATGGGCTCGGGTGCGGCCGTCTTCATCTCGGGCCTGGTGGGGATAGGCCTGCTCGCATGGAAACAGGCGCATCCCGCGCGAGCAAAGGCCACCTGAGGCGGCCACAAGCTTCAGTCGAACAGGCTCGAAACCGATTCTTCCTGGCTGGTGCGGTTGATGGCTTCGCCGATGAGGCTCGCCGTCGTGATCACGCGGATATTCGGCGCCGACAGCACGGCGGTCGTCGGCTGGATGGAATCGGTAATCACCAATTCCTTCAATTTCGAATTTGCCACGCGGGTCACCGCGCCGCCGGAGAGAACGCCGTGCGTGATATAGGCAGTGACGCTGGTCGCGCCGTTCTTCAATAGCGCTTCGGCGGCGTTGCAGAGCGTGCCCCCGGAATCGACGATATCGTCGATCAGGATGCAATCCTTGCCGGCCACTTCGCCGATGATGTTCATCACTTCGGATTCACCCGGGCGGTCGCGGCGCTTGTCCACGATCGCCAGCAGACAGTCGAGTCGTTTGGCGAGCGCGCGGGCACGCACGACGCCACCGACGTCAGGTGAGACGACCATGACGTTGCCGATATCGTAGTTGACCCTGATATCGTGTGTCAGGATCGGCAGCGCATAAAGATTGTCCGTCGGGATATCGAAGAAGCCCTGGATCTGGCCAGCATGCAGATCGAGCGTCAGAACGCGATCGGCCCCAGCCTCGGTAATGAGGTTTGCGACGAGCTTTGCCGAGATCGGCGTGCGCGGCCCGGCCTTGCGATCCTGACGGGCGTAGCCGAAATAGGGAAGGACCGCCGTGATGCGCCGTGCCGACGAACGGCGCATAGCATCGATCATGATTAACAGTTCCATGAGATGGTCGTTGGCTGGAAACGATGTTGGCTGGACAACAAATATGTCCTCACCGCGTACATTTTCCTGGATCTCTACGAAAATCTCCTGGTCGGCGAAGCGCCTGACACTGGCCTTGCCCAAGGGAACGTTGAGATAATTGCAGATCGCTTCGGCAAGATGCCGGTTCGAATTGCCTGCGAAAACCTTCATTGTGGCCCGCCTATTACCAACCTGATAGCCGCGCTTTTAACCGCCTTGCTCTCGAATGCAAGGGGGAGAGGCGCGTTACCTTTCATATTTCTGAAAAGCTTGTGGCTATCCACCGTTGGATTCGCGCCAGGAATTGAATTCCGACATGGTTTTGGTGGCAATTTTCTGCATGACCGTCGGGGGAACGGCCGACCAGGGGTCGCCGCGCTTCAGGGGCGCGCTTTCCGAACCCTGGATGCGGTGGACGCGGTTGCCGTTACTATCCAGCACGTCCCAGACATAGGTTACAGAAATCTGCGGCCCATCTTCAAAGGCGGAAAGATAGCCTTTGAGGATATAGGCGGCGCTGGAATCGCTTGAACTCTTGATCGTCAGGCCGAGCGAGCGGGCATCGGCACCAAGCTGGCGCGACAGCGGCGTAACGGCTTCCACGGGCGCGCCGATGATCGGCAGGAAGCGGACGCTGTTGCCGCCGGCCGCGGTTGGGGGGGGCAGCGATGCCTGTTGCTGATCCGGTTGCTGTTGTTCCGGCTGAGGATCGTCGGCAGTCTGTTGCTGCTGAGGTTGTGGATCGTCCGACAGACGCCGGTCGGCCTCGCGTTGCTCGTCGGCTTCCGAAAACTGATTGTTAGATGGAGCGATGGAGGCGGTCCGGGAACCATCGAGCGGGCGAGAGGCGTAAGGATTGCTGCCACTCGACCTTAGCGCCGATGCCTGGTCATCGAGCGTGCCGCTTCCGCCGTAGCTTTGCTGCTGATAGGCCTGCTGGGAGGTCTGCTGCTGATAACCGTAACTATCCTGCGTGTCCTGATAGACCTGGCGGCGCGGCGGCGCGGAAGCCATTCGTTCGACATCCCGCTGGGTGACCGGGCTGGAGCCGACATCGCCGATGGCTTCGGGCGGCGTCAGGGCGTCCGTGGTATTGCAGGCGGAGAGCGCGAGGCAAAAGCCGGCGACAGTCAACGTTATCCTGACCAGTCCCATTGACGCGATCCTTTCTCCCGACGTCTTACCGTCCAGGATCGCTATCTTACGCCCCTAACGGTTAAGAAATTCGAGAGGGTGGCGCGAAAGGGCCTTTGGTGCCTGCGAGGTGGTCAGATAGGTCTGTCCGAGGGTCATGGCGGTACCGCTGTCGGAATCCATGATGATCATGTGCACGAAGAGCGACATGTTCTCCTGGATCTCCAGCGGATTGCCCATATGGAACATCTCGTGCTCCATCCAGGAGGGTGAGAAACGGGCGCCGAGGGAGTAGCCGCAGGCATTCAGCCGGTGGCGGGCAAGGCCGCGTTCGTCCATGATCTTGGCATGCATGTCGAAGACGTCGCCGAAGGTGTGTCCCGGCATCAGGATCGTTTCGATCGCCTGCAGGGTTTCCAGGCAGGCACTGAAGAGCTCGCGATGGCGGTGGCTGGGAGTGCCGATGACGACGGTGCGCATCATGGCGGCATGGTAATGGGCATCGACACCGGCCCATTCGAGCGTCAGCTGGTCGTTGGCGTCGAGCTTGCGGCGGCCGGACTTGTAGCGGCAGAGCAGGGCTTCCACACCGGAGCCGATGATGAATTCGTTGGCGGGATAATCGCCACCACCTGAAAAGACTGCGCCCTGCATGGCTGCGAGGATATCTGATTCATCAGCACTCGGCTTGGCTAAAGAGAGGGCGGCATCTAAGGCATCGTCGGCCAGCGCGGCAGCGCGTTCGACATGAGCGATTTCCGCCGGGCTCTTGGTCAGGCGCAGACGGCTTACAAGATAGGAGGCGTCGATGATCTGTCCGAAGCTCGCAAGCTGATGATCGAGCAGGCGAGCGATGCGGCCCGTCATGCCATGGGTGTCATATTCGATGCCGATACGGGCGCCGAGAAGATCGAGGTCGGACAAAAGCTCCTTGAGATCGAGCGTCGGATCGGCGTTGACGCGATCGACCCAGATACGGATGTCGGTAATGACAGAGGTAAGTTGCGCCTGGCGCAGGTCAGCCGAGCGCGTCAGGAGCGTCAGCGATCCATCCGCCTTGACGACCAGCGTCTGGAAAAAGCAAAAGCCGAACGTATCGTAGCCGGTCAGCCAATACATGCTCTCCTGTGCAAAGAGCAGCATGGCATCGAGCTTTTCTTCCTGCATCCTTGCAAGCAGCCGCGCCAGACGAGCCTCGAATTCGCTGCGTTCGAAATGCAGGGCCATGTCAAGCTGCCTCCCCGATGGCGATGGCGGAAATCTGGCGCCCATAATCCGGCTCCTTGGCATGCGTCGTGCGCCGATAGGAGAAAAAGCGCTCCGGGTCCGGATAGGTGCAGAGGTTCAGGCTTTCAGCCGTGACGCCGGCCTTGCGCAGGCGATCGACCGTGAGGGACGGCAGATCGAACATGGCATGGCCGTCGCGCTCCGAAGGAGCGAAATATTGGGCATAGTCGGGATCGTGGGCGAGGAAGCGTTCGACGAATTCGGGACCGACTTCATAGCTTGTCTGGCTGATCGAGGGGCCGAGGCAGGCGATGATTGCCCCGCGTTTCGCGCCGAGCGCCACCATCGCTTCGATGGTATTCTCCAGCACGCCCGTCAGCGCGCCCTTCCAGCCGGCATGGGCGGCGCCGATGACCCGATTTTCCGGATCGGCGAAAAGGATGGGGCCACAATCGGCGGCAAGCACACCAAGCGCGATGCCCGGCGAGGCCGTCACCATCGCGTCGGCCTGCGGTCGGCTGCCGTCATAATGGGCGTCGATGGTCACGACGTCGGGTGAATGGATCTGATGCACGGTGGCAAGCCGCTCGACGGGCAAGCCGAACCAGCCGGCGACACGACGGCGGTTTTCCTGCACGTGCGCGCGTTCGTCATGCGAACCGAGGCCGACGTTCAATCCGCGATAGAGACCTTCCGAAACGCCGCCGACGCGGGTGAAATAGCCATGACGAATGCCGGAAGTCTCGGCGGCGCTCAGCAGCGTGCTTGCAAGTGGTGTCGGCAACGAGAGTGTTCCTTAGATATCTTGGTTCAGCCTGTCGTGCGATGAATAACGCAGCCGCGGCGAAGCAGTTCGATCGTCGGGGAATGTTGGCCCAGGCCGCCGCGCCCTGTCAATCCGCAAGGATTGTTGGCCGAACTATCAGCTGATGGGCCGAAAGGGCAGGAGGTCGATCGCCGGGCTGGAGACCGCCAGCACCTTGAAAAGCTCTCCCATCTTGCCTTCGCCGGCACCCGCAAGCCGCTCCACGGCGACGCGAATATTCTCCTGCGTTGCCGCATCCTGGTCGCGGCCGAGGGCGGCGGCGCGCTCCAGCAGGCCGAGCCCGACGAGGAAATCGCCCTGATGACAGCAGCCGTTGATATGCAGGCCCGATGCGAGCGCCGTTTGCGCCAGATGCTGGAAATCGACGTGGCTGGTGAGATCCGCCTCGCCCGGATGTTCCAGCGGCGGGTCGTATTCGTGCATACGCACGGCCTGCAGCGTGTCGCCGAAACCCGTCGTCATGTGACCGTAGTCGATGGCAAGCGCGGTGCCGCCATGGGATGCCAGCCGGTCGCAGATTGCCGTCATGACGGCCTGGCGAGCGGGGGCGATTTCGAAAATCGTGCCGATCGGCGGCGGGTCGCCCTCAGGAAGAAGAGCCGGATCGAGCGCGGCCACGCCCGCCGTGAAACTCAGTTCGTCATTGACGTCGAGGCCGACCGTGCGCTCGCGGAAGCCATTGGCGGTGCGGACGAACTGACGGATCGGAATGGCGTCGAAGAGTTCGTTGGCGGCGAGCAGGGTGAAACCTTCAGGCACTTCGCCAAAGTCCGTATGCCAGGAGATTTTTGCGCCATAGGCTTCGAGGGTCTGGCGCTGGAAGCCTTGCAGGCGCTCGCTGGTCTCGACGAGATGCACCGTCATGACATCGTAGAGCGGCGGCGCGAGCTTGCCGATGACACGCAGCATGTCCGACATCATCGTGCCGCGGCCAGGTCCGATTTCGACGAGGCGCACATCGGCAGGCGTTCCGTGCCGCTGCCAGGCATGCACCATGAAGACGCCGATCATCTCGCCGAATAGCTGGCTGACTTCCGGCGCTGTGACGAAATCGCCGGACTGGCCGAAGGGTTCACGCGTCTTGTAATAACCATGCACCGGATCGGCGAGGCACAGCGAAAAATAATCCGTGATGCTCAATGGCCCGTTTGTGCGGATGATGGCTTTGATTTTTTCCCCGAGCGCCGTCGTCATTCTCTGCTTTCGCTAATGCGTGGTCCAGACAGACTGGGAGCCGTTCCTACAAGGACCACGCGATATTGAACCCTACCTCAAGCCATCTGCCTTGCAGCTGCCTGCCGTGCACGGATGACTGCCCACAGGCCGATGGCGACCATCGGAAGCGACAGCACCATGCCCATCGTCAGCCAGTTGGTGCCGAGCAGATAGCCGAGCTGTTCGTCAGGCTGACGGAAGAATTCGACAAAAATACGCGAGAAGGCATAGCCGATGACAAAAATACCGCTGACCGTGCCCGGCTTTTTCAGCGCCAACGCCCAGCGCGTGAGGATGAAGAGCACGAGGAACAGTATAATGCCTTCGATGCCGGCCTCGTAAAGCTGGCTGGGGTGGCGCGGATCGGGACCTGCAGGACAAACGCCGTTATGGGCGGCGATCACATGCGGGCTGCAGAAGACCATCGCCCAGGGGACGTCGCTCACCCGGCCCCAAAGCTCGCCGTTGATGAAATTGGCGATGCGGCCGAAGAAAAGGCCGATCGGCGCGACGGCGGCGACGATATCGAACAGGCTCCAGGCTGGGATCTGGTTGCGTCTTGCAAACAAGATCATGGCGATAGTCGTGCCTATTAATCCACCGTGGAAGGACATGCCGCCATTCCAGACCTCGATGGCGCGGATCGGATTGGCCAGCACCGGATCGAGATCGTAGAAGAGGATATAGCCGATGCGACCGCCGAGAACGATGCCGAAGGCGACCCAGAGGATGAAGTCATCCAGGTGCTGGCGCGTCATCGGCGCGGTATCGCTCAGCCAGAGCTTGCCGTTATCGACCAGCCGCCTTGCGTAGAACCAGCCGAGCAGAATGCCAGCGACATAGGCAAGTCCATACCAATGAACTGAAATCGGACCGAGGGAGACGGCGACCGGGTCGATGTCCGGAAACGGCAGGATGGCGGCGAGATTGGCGGATGTCAGCAAGATCGTCAGGCCCGTTGCAGCATGTTCCCGAAAGCACCGTGCCATTTCGGGGCAGGATCATGCTAAATATCCAAAATGTGCGCGGAACATGGCGTTCGCTGTCGAAACGGTCAAGTCGATTGTTGATCCGGCCGAGATCGGGGCTCCGGTTGTCCAGTCCTATCTCAATTTGCTTGCATCGGCCCCTTGGAAATCTTACCTCAGCACTATCTGGCCCGTATCGATGCCTGACCGTTGAGGGCCGACGGCCGCAAGGAGATTGCCATGAGCACTGGACCGAACCGAATCTTGGATGAATTCGCCAAGCTGATGACCGATGCCGCCGGTGCTGCCCAGGGCGTGCGCCGCGAAATCGAGACCGCCTTCAATGCCCATGCCGAGCGCTGGCTGAACAGCATGGATATCGTCAAGCGCGAGGAATTCGAAGCCGTTCGCGAAATGGCGATCAAGGCGCGCGACGAAAACGAGGCGCTGCTCGCAAGAATCGAAGCGCTCGAAACCAAGCTTGCTTCCAAGGGCAAATAAGCCTGGACTTCCGTTTGCAGATCGGCGCGGCACTCGTTTGCCGTGCCTTTTTCCTCTGAAAATTTCCGTCTGTTTTTCCACCTGTGGACATAGGCAAAAAAGCCAATTGCCAGAGTCGGTTATGACTCCCTTCTGAATAGACGTCGGAAGAGCTTTCCACAGTGCCGTTTCCAAAATCACCACTCAGGGGCTGGCATGCCGGGCATGCCACTATACACTGATTTTAAATGATGATTCGAAACGGACTTGGTAAGCCCCGGGCATGGTGGAAGCGTTAGTCTGGCAGCCGTTCAACATCATCCCGAGTATGTTTCCGGAGTAAAATTGTTTGCGTTCTTTCAGTGTTGAGCCACGGGAAAACTGCAACCGATCCGGTCAAGAAGGTGCTGCATGAGCCTTATGGAAATGGAAGCCGAACGACAATCAAATCCGGTCGACATGATCGAATTCGTTGCTGCCAACAACGACTGGTCGTTCGAACGGTCCGGCGAGGACGAAATCGCCATGACCGTCGAAGGGCGATGGACCGACTATCACGTCTCGTTCTCCTGGATGGAGGAATTCGAGGCGCTGCACATAGCCTGCGCGTTCGATGTCAAGGTTCCGGACCCGCGCGTCAATGAGGTGATCAAGCTCTTGTCCTGCATCAACGGGCAGGTGCTGATGGGCCACTTCGATCTGTGGCGCCAGGAGGACATCGTCATCTTCCGCCAATCGCTGCTCCTGTCGGGCGGGGCGGAGCCTACCAACCGGCAGGTGGAGGTGCTGCTTTCCAACGCGCTTGACACCTGTGAGGCTTACTATCAGGCTTTCCAATTTGTTGTATGGTCCGGGCTCGATGCAAACCGCGCCATGGAAGCCGTACTTTTTGAAACGGTAGGCGAAGCGTGACATGACAGGTGAACAATCCGCCAATGCATTTGCATCCTTCGGGCCGATCGTCCTGATCGGCGCGGGCAATATGGGTGGCGCATTGTTGACGGGGTGGCTGAAAAGCGGCGTGCCGGGATCGTCCGTCATCGTCGTCGACCCAAATCCGGCCGAAGCGATGCGCAAAATGATTGCGGATGCCGGCGCAAGTCATGTCACTGAGGTTCCGAAAGGCGTGGCGGCGGGAGTTCTCTTCATCGCCGTCAAGCCGCAACTGATGGACGCGGTTCTGCCGCCGTTCAAGCCGCTTGTGGGGGAGACGACGGTCGTCGTCTCGATCGCGGCCGGCAAAACTCTCTCTGCGCTTGAAACGCATCTAGGCGAAGCGGCGATGGTGCGCGCCATGCCGAACACGCCCGCCATGGTTGGGCGTGGCGTGACGGGTGCTTTTGCCAATGAGCGCGTGAGTGATCGCCAGCGGCAGCTGGTCCAAAACCTGTTGAAAGTGTCCGGTCCGGTCGAGTGGGTGCCCGGTGAGGCCGATATTGATTCGGTGACTGCAGTTTCGGGCAGTGGGCCTGCCTATGTTTTCTATCTCGTGGAATGCATGGCGGAGGCGGGCCGGAAGCTCGGCCTGCAGGCGGACCTCGCCATGCGCCTTGCACGGGAAACCGTCGCGGGGGCTGGTGAATTGTTGCACCAGTCTCCCGACGACGCTTCGCGCTTGCGCCAGAACGTGACGTCTCCAGGTGGGACGACGGCGGCGGCGCTGAGTGTTTTGATGGCAGAGGACGGCATGCAGCCCTTGTTCGATGCGGCTCTCGAAGCGGCGCGCAAACGGGCGCAGGAACTGGCCGGCTAGCAATTTCAGGAAAAGTGCATAGCGGTTTTCCGTCCGGAATTGCGTAAAAGCGAAGAGCTGGAACGGTTCAGCAGTTCCACGAAACGCTGAACCGTTCCAGGTTTTCGATAAAGGGCAGGATATGACGGAAGAGATCACCTATGGCGATTTCGAGCGGGTGGATATCCGTGTCGGAACGATCATCGAAGCGGAAACTTTTCCGGAAGCGCGCAAGCCCGCTTACAAGCTCAAGATCGATTTCGGGCCGGAGATCGGCATCAAGCGCTCCTCTGCGCAGATTACCGTACATTATACGCCTGAAACCCTTGTCGGCCGGCAGGTGCTGGCCGTCGTCAATTTTCCGCCACGCCAGATCGGGCCGGTTCGCTCCGAAGTGCTGACCCTCGGTTTCGAGGACGAGTCCGGCGCGATCGTTCTGGCCGCCGTGACCCAACCGGTGCCGAACGGCAAGAGGATGATGTGAGCGGCGCCCCTTTCGCAGTCGAAAGGGAAGGGTTCAGTGAATATCCCTTGAGACCGGGTCAGTCAGGCTGAAATCGAGAAATTCCGCCTCGAAGCCTTCACGTTGCGGCGAGCAGAAGGCTGGACCTGCCAACACCTCTTCCAGTGTGGGATCGAACCAGGCAAGCCTCGCCATGCGCCACTCGCTCATCCGGTCGGTGCGATACTGGATGAAGAGGGCGTCCCCGTTGCGGGTGACCCGCGCCGACAGGGCATCGAACTCATGATCGAGCCGGAAGGCAGACCAATCGGAGTTGCCATTGGTGACGACGACGCTGAAATGCTTGGCGCCGTCGGTATATTCTATCCCGCATTTCATCCAGTGCCTGGCATCGTGGCGGATCATCAAGCCGGCCTGATCGTAAAGCGCGCGATAATGCCCGATGAAGGTTACTTCCGCGGTGAAATCGCCGCGGCGGGGCATTCCGAGAAAATGACCGTCGTCGCGGTGGAAACCGTAGTAGGTTTCCTGCCAGAAATCGGTCTTGTTGCCGGATTGGACGAACAGGCGTCCCTGGTTCACCTCCCACATCGGCGGCGCATTCAGCCAGTGCATGCCATCGATATCGATCGGCATATGATCTCCCCCTCAGGCAGGAATGCGGATGGTGGCGCGCAGACCGCCGAGCGGGCTATCGCCAAGCGTGACATTGCCGCCATGGCTGCGGGCGATGTCGCGTGCGATGGCAAGGCCGAGGCCTGTACCTGACTTGTCGAGATTGCGGGCCGAATCCAGCCGGAAGAACGGTTTGAAGACATCATCCCGCGCCGCGACAGGAATGCCGGGGCCATCATCATCGAAGATGATCGTCAGCCATTTGGCGCTGTGTCTGGCTTCGATGCGGAGGCTGTTGGCGTAGCGCCGGGCGTTGGTGGCGAGGTTCGTCACCAGGCGAGTAAATGCATTCGGCCGGACGGAGATTTGATTGTCACCGTCGATGGAGAAGCTCATGGACTTCCCGTGCAGCGTGAAGTCTTGCTGGATCTTCTCGAAGATATCGCTGAGCTTGAATTGTCCGACATCTTCTTCGGCCTCGCCGCGTGCGAAGGCCATATAGCCCTCAAGCATGCTTTGCATGTCTTCCACATCTTCGCTGAGGCCGACAAGATCCGGATTTTCACCGACAAGGGCGAGCTGCAGCTTGAAGCGGGTGAGGACCGTGCGCAGATCGTGGCTGACGCCGGACAGCATCGCCGTGCGCTGCTCGATCTGCCGTTCGATGCGTTCGCGCATCAGGATGAAGGCAAGGCCCGCGCGGCGTATTTCGTCGGCGCCGCGGGGAGAGTAGTTTTCCAGCCGCTGTCCCTTGCCGAAGCTTTCGGCCGCTTGCGCCAGTGCCAGGATCGGGCGGATCTGGCCTCGCAGGAACAGGACGGCGATACCGATCAACACCAGCGAGGTGCCGACCATCCAGAGGATGAAGATATGCGTGTTCGATGCATAGGTCTGGCTACGCTTGGCAAAGACGCGCAGCACCTTGTCAGGAAGTTTGATGCGGATCTCGACCAGACTGGAGTTGCCGACGGTATCGATCCAGAAGGGCAGATTGATCTGATCGCGGATTTCGTCGCTCAGAATGCCATCGAGGATCGAAAAGAAGGGTTTTTCGCCCGGTGGCGGCAGCTCGCCACCGGGCTCGATCGAAATGGCGAGATCGAGCTTCTGGCGCGCCATCTGGGTGATGGCTGAATAGTCGGCATCCTGCGGATAGGTCTGAATGATAGTGATGATGGCGGCGATGTCGCGTGTGGTCGCCATCGACAGGCGCTGCGTCACCATCTGCCAGTGGCGCTCCATGAAGACGATGGTGACGACCGCCTGCAGGATGATCATCGGCAGGATGAAGATCAGCAATGACCGGGCATAAAGGCCGGTCGGCAGGACATAGCGACGCATCCAGCGCGAAAGCCACCGTAATCCGTTGGACGGCGTATGATCCTGGTCGCGTCTGATCGAATCGAATGTCACCATCACCTGGTCCCGCGGAGCCGATCTCAGTCTATGCTAAGGCGGTAGCCGATGCCACGCACCGTCTGCAGCCAGATTGGGTTGGCCGGGTCATCTTCAATCTTGCGGCGCAACCGGTTGATCTGCACGTCGATCGTCCGCTCGCCCACTTCTGCATCATTGCCGATGAGCTCGTGGCGCGGGATCGTCTCGCCGGCGCGCTTGGCAAACAGCAGCATGATTTCCTGCTCACGATCGGTTAGCCGGATGAGTTCCGCCGCCTTCTTGAGCTCCTTGCGGGTGAGCGAAAACGTGTAAGGTCCGAACATCACAAGCTCGATCTTCGGGGAATCGGCGGGCGCGTTGCGACGCAGGATATTGTTGACGCGCAGCACCAGTTCGCGCGGGTCGAAGGGCTTTGGCAGATAATCATCCGCGCCAGCCTCGAGGCCTGCTATGCGGGAGTCGGCTTCGGCAAGTGCTGTCAACATGATGATCGGAATGTTCTTGATCGCGCGCAGGCTCGCCGTCAGCGCAATGCCGGATTCGCCGGGCATCATCACATCCATGATGATGAGATCGAAGTCCAGCCCTTCCAGCTTGCGACGGGCTTCGGCGCCATCGGCGGCAGCCGTGACGCGAAAACCCTTCTCCATGAGATAACGGTTGAGGAGGGCACGGATACGCGTGTCGTCGTCCACCACCAGAAGATGTGCTGCGTCATCCGAGATTACTGCTTTTGTCGTCATTCGGTCCGTCTCGATCCTGTCCTACCCATCGATTGAGTTGACGCATTCCGCACCGGCCCCACGGGCAGGAGTGCCATCATTTCTCGGTCTGCATTCCCCTCAGGAAACGCTTCACGCTTTCGCGCGTCGCTTCAGATGCGCCTTCGAATGCCCTTTCAATGCGGCGCGATTGCGGCTCGGCAAGCGCCAGCGCCAGATCGCGACCCGCTTGGGTCGGGTACAGTTTGCGCTGCCGCCGATCCTCCGGACCTGCGACCTGGCGAATATAACCCGAATCGATCAATTGTTTGAGAACCCGCGCCAAACTCTGTTTGGTGATCTGCAATGTTTCCAGCAGGTCCGCAACCGTCATGCCGGGTTCGCGGTTAACGAAATGGACGACGCGATGATGAGCCCGGCCGAAACCACTCTTGACGAGGATCTGGTCCGGATCGGAGACAAAGTCGCGGTAGGCGAAGAAAAGCAGCTCGATAATTTCGAAATCAATGCTTCCTGCGTTCTGCATCGGTGTGCCCAGCAGTTCCGTCTTTGCCGCATTCTGGCTCATCTGTCGTGGCACCGTGGCATTTCCTTTCCTATAATGGAGCATTCGGGAAACTTCCGTAAAAATATGTCAGCTCTATTGACACATTTTTACGCCGTCACCCGCCTTCGCACAATGCCGCGTGGCTCGAACGGGACTGCTCTATCGGGAAATTAAGCGCGCTCGCGCAAAAACTCCAACATATCCTGCATTTTTATCTGTCCCACTCACGCATAAGGGGTGGTGAATATAACGGATGGCAACCCAAGGGCATTGCGGCGGGATCGTCTGAGGACAATAGGACGAGAGACAGGCGCCCTGGCTTATAAGAGCCGCGCATATCCGACCGTCGAAGACGGCAAAGATCGTGAAGGCAGCATCTTTTCCGTGCCACCTACGTCAAGGCACGGGCGAGGTGCGCCTGTTGCCAAACAGAATTGCGTATCGATCCGCACAAGCCGGGTAATTGCTAGGCCCGGCTTGTGCGATCCGATCTAGTTACGACTTGCGGCCGAGAACGGCGCCGACGATCCCGGAGAGCACGCCACCAGCCACCAACGACGATATGCCTTGCGCGATGAGGCCGGTAAGAGCTTCGCTGCCGATCAGGTTCAGGATCAGGCCGCCGCCAAGGCCACCCACGGCCCCGGCGATCGTTCTCGCAACGAGATTGATCCCGTCCTGCTTCAAAACGGCGCTAGCGGCGTTGCCACCGATCGCACCGGCAATCAATTGCGTGATGATAGGCCCTAGACTTTCCATGACTGCCCTTCTCCCATAGTTCCGGAGACGCTTCCGGATGCCCTCTCGCGGCGTCCCGGATCGATACCAGGGAGCGGCGATAATCCTCATCGATATTAGGATTACATCATGCACGGATCGCTGGAAATAGAAGGGCAACTCAAACGGGAGAATTTCCTAATAATTTCAGGGGAAATCCGTGGTTTGGACATGCGGCCGTCCAGCCGCATGTCAATTTCGCCATCTTGCACGGTCTTGGCGGGCGAATCAGCGGTAGACGTACACGATGCGGCGTGTGCCCGGATCGACCAGTACGGGTTGGTGGTTCACCTCGACGTAGCTATATTGGTAATCTGGAATGCGGTGAACTTCCACGCTTTGCGGAACCATGGCGCCGACCGTCAGATCGCCGCTCAACTGAACCGTATCGACCGGGTTGTCGTCGATATAGGTCCGGACTTCCTCAGGAGGGGTTACTGCCGCGATATCGCCGTCGTTCTGGTCGACGGGACCCAGCAATTGATCGTTCGGACCGGGTTGAACGCGCTGGACGCGCTGGACGCTGCCAGTCCGGACCGGATCGGTCTGTTCATAGGTGATGGTGGGGATGCCCAGATCATCCCGATGGTCCTGGACGACGACCGAGGTGCCATTCTGTTCGACGCTTAGATATTGCGCATAGACCCAGCCGCGCATGCCATTGACGTCGACCCGGCACCAGCGGCTACCTTCGACGCATCCGTCCAGCGTTGCTTCCGATCCTCGTGTGGCGACGCCGACCGTCGGGAATTCCGCACCCGGCCCGGAACGAACTTCTATATCCGTGGCGGTGGTTGCGGCCATCTCGGCCTGGGCGAGACCCGCACTGCCGAGAAGGACAAAGCCGGCCAGCAACAGATTTCTTTTCAAGGACATTGGTTTTCTCCTTCTGTCTTGAAAGACTTATCTTCAACGTTTCGAGTGCCTGAGTGTTCCGGTTTGCCGGACGCCAACGGACTATCGTTCGACGAGGAAGGGAAATAACCATTTGAAGTAGATGGGTATTCTCGAATATCGAGCTTCGCTTGCAGGCGTTCGCACGACTTTAAAGGTTCAGGGGCTGTTTTGCCTGATGTTTGCCGCTATACCGGCAGTACGACGATCAAACAGACGAGGCGCTCTATGGGCATGCTCCAGGCCGGCATCATTCCGGTGACCCCTTTCGAACAGAATTGTACCATCCTGTTCGATCCGGAGACGAAGGAGGGCGTGGTGGTCGATCCGGGCGGCGATGTTGATATCATCCTGCAGACGGTGCGCGAGAACGGTATCACCCTGAAGGCCATCTGGCTGACACACGGCCATATCGATCATGCCGGCGGTGCCGACGAGGTGCGCGAGGCACTCGGCATCGAGGTGATCGGCCCGCATGAGGACGATCGCTTCCTGCTTGAAGATATCGAAGCCAAGGGCAAGATGTTCAACATCAGCGGCGTGCGCAACGTCACGCCGGACCGCTTCCTGAAGGAGGGTGACAAGGTCTCCTTCGGCGAGCATGAATTCGAGGTTTTCCATTGCCCCGGCCACGCGCCCGGCCATGTCATCTATGTCAACCGGAAGCAGGGCTTTGCCCATCTCGGCGACGTACTGTTCAACGGCTCGATCGGCAGAACCGATCTGCCCGGTGGCAATCACCAGCAGCTTTTGGAATCGATCCGCGACAAGGTCTTCCCGTTGGGTGATGAAGTCGGTTTCATCTGTGGCCATGGGCCGGGCAGCCGGATCGGCGACGAGCGTCGCAGCAATCCCTTCCTGCGCGGGCTATAAAGAAAGCGCCGCTCGAAAGCGGCGCTTCGGTTCCTCGTCTTATGATTCTGGTGCGGCCGGAAATCAGTCGGCCGTGCAGAAGTGGCGCATGCCGTCATAGCCGACATAGGTGCCGGAACGGCTGTCGAAGCTTCTGTAACGGTCGTAGCAATAGCGCATCCAGGCGGGCGACCAGGGACGCAGGCCGTATGCCGGCGGCGGCGCGTAATAGCTGACGTCACGCTCGACATAGACACGGCGCGGTGCTGGGCGATAATAGTAACCGGGGGGAGGTGCGTCATAGCCCGGATCGACATAGGCCGGGGCCGGTTCGACATAGCGGGGCTGGCTGGCAATGGCGGAGCCGACGATCAGGCCGGTTGCGAGCCCGGCAGCACCGAGCGCCCAACCGTCACGGTTGCGGTGGCGCCAATATTCATCAGCGGAAGCAGCGCTGATGGAGGTGACCGTCAATGCCGCGGCGACGGCGGACATGACGAGGGTTTTGCCGAGTATGGTCATTGGCCTATCCTCTAACGGAAGCGGGACAAAAGTCATTCCCGCTCTTTCATGGGAGGCAAATTATACGTGGCAAACTGAATGCAGACTGAATGACAAAACCCGGCATTGCTGCCGGGCCTCAACTCGAATTTGAAAGCCGTAAGGTGTCTTAGCCAGCAATCTGCAGATTGACGGCCTTCGGTCCCTTGCCGCGGCGATCCGGTTCCGTGTCGAAGCTTACCTTCTGGTTTTCCGACAATCCTGCCAGACCAGAAGCCTGAACTGCAGAAATGTGTACAAAGATGTCCGCACCACCCTTGTCCGGTTTGATGAAACCGAAGCCCTTATCGGTATTGAAAAACTTTACAGTGCCAGTCTCGGCCATGCCTCAGGTCCTTTTCTCTCTGCCCACCATCCACACGGGCAGCATTACTTGTATTGCCCTTGCGGGCGCTTGCAGGCAGTTCTCGAAATTTGAAGGAAAAGGTCCCCGTAACTCGGCGTGATCTCGATGCGATGTTTGCCACCCCGCTTCTTGATCAAGCTGACCGGAATATTAGCGTTTCCGGCGCGCAATTCTATTAGGACTTCCCATGCTCTAAAAATGCCCGAACACCATTGAGAGTGCTGTGTTTATGGGAAATTGGCAAGCAAAAGTTTTTTAACGTGGCACAACAGGCACAATACCGTAACGCGAATATGTTAAGGCGATTCGCAAATTTTCCCACTTTGAAACAAGTTTCTAAGGGTTTTGCATCGCTCGCGATATAGTTTTGGCGAAATTTCCCCAAATCCGCTGGTGTGAACGACCGTTTTCGATCGTTCGAAAAATTTTGGCAAGCTGCATGGAGGAGCGGCTAAAACCGCGCATTTCCGGCGCTTTTTACGCAGTTGCGTCGCGCCGGCGAGTCAATTCCGGCACCAATTCCACCGCCAGCATCGCTGTAAACATCAAGGCGCAGCCGGCATAGCCGAGCGGGCCTATGGTTTCGCCGAGAAGCAAGGCGCCGAGCGAAGCGCCGAACAGTGCCTCCGAAGACAGGAAGATCGCGGCCTGCGGCGCGGTCGTATAACGCTGGCCGATGATCTGCAGCGCAAAAGCCAGGCCGGAGGAAAAGATGCCGACATAAAGGATTTCGCCGAGTGCGGCACTTATATCGGCGAGACTGATCGGCTCGATGGCGACGGCAACCGCAAGAGCAAGAGCAGCGGTGACGGCAAATTGCGTGGCGGAAATGCCGAGCGGCCGGCCGGTTTCGTTGACGGCAGAGCCGGCAAGCGTGATTTGAGCTGCCCAGAAGAGGGCACAGATGACGGTCAGGAAGTCGCCGATGGTCAGGTGCGAGAAGGAGCCGCCCGAGAGCAGGTAGATCCCGCAAAGCGCCATCAAGGCTGCGGGCCAGATGACCCAATGCGGCGAACGGCGCAGGAAGATAACGGCAATCAGCGGCACGAAGACCACGTAAAGGCCGGTTATGAAGCTGGAATTCGTGACCGTCGTCGTCAGAAGGCCGAGCTGCTGTGTTGCCGCGCCGCCAAAGAGCGCGATCCCGATCAGCACGAAGGAGAGCCAGTTACGTTGTGTCAACGGCCTAGCGGCTTTCCTGTTTTCCATCCACACGAAAGGCAGGACCACGAGGGTTGCTACCGCAAATCGCAGGCCGATGAACCAGAAGGGTCCGATCGACTTCATCGCTGTCGATTGCGCAACGAAACCGCCGCCCCAGATCGCGGCGGCAAGCAACAACAACAAATTCGCCTGTATGCGAGACATCTGCATCCTGCGGGAAGGGGAGGAAGGGTGAGGCGACCGTTAGCAGCTGCTTTTGCTTGCGGCAAGGCCGAAAGATGACCGAAGCGAAGCGCTGACGGCTAGCTTGCAGCCCTTGAAACCCTCAGAAGCGAGCCGTTGTCTTCATCGGTTGTGATCAGCAGCGCGCCATCGGGCGCGACCGTGATATCACGCAGGCGCCCGAATTTACCGTCAAACATGCGCTCCTGTTCAGTGATCTTGCCTTTGCCATCCTGGCTCAGCCGCGATAGCAGCTCGAACTTCAGCGCGGTCACCAGGAAGTCGCCGTTCCATTCGGGAAACATCTTGCCGCGATAGACGACACCAGCACCTGGCGCGATCGAAGGGTCCCAATAGAAGTGAGGCTGTTCCATGCCCGCTTTGGCGGTCCCGATGCCGATCTTGGTGCCGTTATAATTGACGCCGTAGGAGATGATGGGCCAGCCGTAGTTCTTGCCGGCCTCGGGCGTGTTGATTTCATCGCCACCCCTGGCGCCGTGTTCGACCGTATAGAGCCTGTTCATCGCACTGTCGAAAGTAATGCCCTGCGGGTTGCGGTGGCCCTTCGACCAGATTTCAGGCAAAGCGCTCCTGCCATCTTTGAACGGATTGTTGGCGGGGATGCTGCCATCGGCTTCTATGTGGATGATGGAGCCGGCGTCGTCGTGAAAGTCCTGGGCGCGGTCCTGCTGGCCACGATCGCCGAGGCTGACAAAGAGGCTGCCGTCGCGGGCAATCGCAATGCGCGAACCATATTGGATGTTGCCGCGCGACAGCTTGTTCATCACGAAGATGCGCTTCACATCCGTCAGCTGCTTTTCGTCCGGCGATAATTTGGCGCGAAAGACGGCCGTGCCGCTTCCGCCTTCGCCTGCCACGGAGGCAGTGAAATAGAGGGTACGATTGCTGGAGAATTTAAGATCAAGGGCTATGTCGAGCAGACCGCCCTGGCCGTGCGCATAGACCTCGGGGACACCGGAAATCGGGGCTGAAACCTTTCCATCGCGGACAAGGCGCATGCGGCCCGGCCGCTCGGTCACGAGGTAGGCGCCATCCGGCAGCACTTCCACCGCCCAGGGGTGTTCAAGCCCTGTCGCTATCCTCTCGACCTTGACGGTCACCTTTTGCGTTTTGATGGTCTGCGCCGGCTCGGCAAGAGCTGATGTTGCCGACAGTATGGCGCAAGCGATCAAGGCGATCGAAAATCCCGTTCTTCCCGGCTCCGTTCTCGTAGCGCGCATCTATCCGACCTCCCCAATAGCCTTGTTTTCGCAAGGTGGGACCTATCGATTGCCATTCAAGGTCGATTGCGGAGCCGATAACGTCTTTGTGTTCTTGCTTGCGGCGGAGGCAGGCCCTTTGGGCCTCTCTAGCCCTTCTGCAAATCGAAGCGCTCGCCATGCAAGGAGCGCACGGCTTGTGTCTCCAGAAGCGCATGTCAGGGAAGTATTTGATCTGCATTGGCAATTTGCATGGTCTTCAGAATCTGATTCAGGCGCTTCGCGTGATGATTCAAGTTCGCATGGATTGCCGGAGTCTGCCCGCAATCGATCAAGCCCGGGCGAAAGAGGCGTATCGTTTTCCCAGGCAGGCTTCCAGAGCGTGATGCCGAAAAGTGTGGGCGGTTTTCGGACGACATCACGCTCTATTTCTTTGATTCTAGAGCGGATTCAGATTTTAGGTCGAACAGACCTAAAATCATCCGGCTCTAGCCGGATAAGAGAAGCTACAGCGTATGGCCCGGAAAGCCATGAAATAAAGCCACTGTGACGCCTTTGTGCTTGAAACGTCGGCCCATATTCGACATAGAGCTTAGCGCAGAAATCTGGTCCGCAGGCTTTCTGCCATTTTCAACCGAATAGGACCGATCACCATGGCCTTTCTTGCCGACGCTCTTTCCCGTGTAAAGCCTTCTGCCACCATCGCCGTTTCCCAGAAAGCGCGCGAGCTGAAAGCAAAAGGACGCGACGTGATCGGCCTTGGTGCCGGTGAGCCGGATTTCGATACGCCCGATAATATCAAGAAGGCCGCCATCGACGCGATCAATCGCGGCGAAACGAAGTACACGCCGGTTTCCGGTATTCCGGAACTGCGCAAGGCGATCGCCGCCAAGTTCAAGCGCGAGAACAATCTCGACTATACCTGGGAGCAGACGATCGTCGGCACGGGTGGCAAGCAGATCCTGTTCAACGCCTTCATGGCGACGCTGAACCCAGGCGATGAAGTCATCATCCCGACGCCTTACTGGGTTTCCTACCCGGAAATGGTTGCGCTGTGCGGCGGTACGCCTGTTTTCGTCGCGACGACGCAGGCCAACAACTTCAAGCTCCAGCCCGCCGATCTCGAGAAGGCGATCACGCCGAAGACCAAGTGGTTCATGTTCAACTCGCCGTCCAACCCGTCGGGCGCTGCCTATTCGCATGCCGAGCTGAAGGCGCTGACGGACGTGCTGGTCAAGCATCCGCATGTCTGGATCCTGACCGACGACATGTATGAGCACCTGACCTATGGCGAGTTCAAATTCGCCACACCGGTCGAAGTCGAGCCGAGCCTCTATGACCGCACGCTGACGATGAATGGTGTTTCCAAGGCCTACGCGATGACCGGCTGGCGTATCGGCTACGCTGCCGGCCCGCTGCAGCTCATCAAGGCCATGGACATGATCCAGGGTCAGCAGACCTCAGGCGCGACCTCGATCGCCCAGTGGGCTGCCGTTGAGGCGCTGAACGGGACGCAGGACTTCATTCCACAGAACAAGAAGATCTTCGAAGGTCGCCGCGACCTCGTCGTATCGATGCTGAACCAGGCGAAGGGCATTTCGTGTCCGGTTCCGGAAGGTGCCTTCTACGTCTATCCGTCCTGCGCTGGCCTGATCGGCAAGACGGCGCCGACCGGCAAGGTCATCGAGACGGACGAGGACTTCGTCTCCGAGCTGCTGGAATCGGAAGGCGTTGCCGTCGTTCACGGCTCCGCCTTCGGCCTCGGCCCGAACTTCCGCATCTCCTATGCGACTTCGGAAGAGCTGCTCGAAGAAGCTTGCCGCCGCATCCAGCGCTTCTGCGGCGCCTGCAAGTAAGCAATCCATAATCGTTCAATTGAAAAGCCCGCCAGAGATGGCGGGCTTTTTCGTATTCAGGTTGCCGGTTTCATCTTCATTCGTTGATTCAAGCGTTTCGCAATTTGAATCCGCCGGTCGTCGCAAGTCCTTGAAATCGGGATCAAAGACCGAGTGCCGTCAGCATGATGAAGGTGGCGAACAGGATGAAATGGGTCATGCCTTCGATGGCGTTGGTTTCGCCGTCGTTGAGGTTGATGGCGGCGACGATCAGCGTGATCATCACCATGACCGTCTGTACCGGCGACATGGCCATGATGAAGGGCTGGCCGGTATAGAGCGCGATCGCCTCCATGACGGGCACCGTCAGGATAACGGTCGAAAGAGACGCGCCCAGGGCGATATTGACTGTCGCCTGCATGCGGTTTCTGAGGGCTGCGCGCAGTGCCGTCAGAATTTCCGGTGCTGCCGAGATGGCGGCGACGACGATGGCCGCGATGGCGGGCGGTGCGCCGGTGCCCTTTAGGCCGGTATCCATGAAAGCAGACATGAATTCCGCCAGCACGCCGATCAGGACGACGCCGATCAGGATTGTCACGATCGACGTCGTCGTGGATTCCTCTTCGTGATGCTCTTCAGCATCGGCGACTGCGAGTTTCTTTTCCGTGCGCGGATAGCTGTAGCTGAAGAAATAGCTGTGCCGGCCGACCTGCATGCGCAGGAAAAGAGCGTAAAGCGCGATCATCGCGGCGATGGTGAAGGCGGAATAATAGTGCCATTTCGCGTCGGGGATGAACTCCGGCACGATCATCGAAATGCCCATGGCAGTCAGGATCATCACGCCATAGGTCCGGCTGGAATCGTCATTATAGGGCTGTTCGCCATGCTTTAGCCCGCCGAGAAGGGCGGCGAGGCCGAGGATGCCGTTGATATCCAGCATGACGGCGGCGTAGATCGTGTCGCGCACCAATGTCGGCGAACTCTCGCCGCTCATCATGATGGCGAGCATGATGACCTCGACCGCAACGGCCGAAAGAGTGAGGATCATCGTGCCGTAGGGATCGCCGACCTTGACGGCAAGGGTTTCGGCATGATGGGCGACGCGCATGGAGGCCAGTACAATCGTTGCGATCAATGCCGCGGCTGCCAGCATCGCCGCGCCTTGGCCCATTTCCAGTACGGAATGCTCGCCGATATAGGCGACAACGGCAATTGCCAATGCCACCAACAGGTTTTTCTCCTGCTTAAACCACTTCGCTGTGATCACTTTCCCCACCTTTGCGCCGATTCACGGTTGCACTCTAAAGCAAGGATTTCGCACATCAAGCTTGCGGGGAAGAGGGCGAAATTTGCAGTTAACGCAGTTTAATGAAATACTGCGCGGATAGGTCTGCCCAACCACAATGCCGCGGCATCCTCGAACCCGTCTCAGATGCACGCGATCCTGTCGGCAACGTCCGGTTCGAAGGTCTTGGCAGATGAGAAGGAGGGTCTGAATGATCAAGGTCGTTTACGAAATCGTGCCACATGACGGTGGATGGGCCTATCGTTTCCGCGATGTTTATTCGGAGGCGTTTCCGACGCATTCCGAAGCTGTGGAGGCCGCGCGCATCGTTGCGGCTGAGCAGCAAATCGGTGGGGATTCAGCCGAAATCAGCTGGCAGGACGAGAGTGGCAAATGGCATGAGGAATATGCCGATGGCGGTGACCGCCCGGAAACGGAAGTCATCGATGGCCAGATGCATTTTCCGCCGGTCGATACTGCCCCTGGCGCTTAGTCCTTCGGTTTGTCTGATGCCTTTTCTATGATCGCGTCGACGAAGTGACGTTTCTCGGCGGTGTAGCGATCGCCATCATGCCGATGGATCTCGGCGAGCTCCAGTTTCAGCGCGGCATAGGCAGACGCCTCTGCCGGATGTGTCCGAAGATAATCGCGGAAGATCACCCTGCGCTCGTGTGTCCGGTTGTTGGGTGGGCAGAGATAGATGCGCTCCGGCGGTCTGCCGTCCCGCCGCATGAAAGCCCATACGTCGTCATCATAGCGATTACCGCGGGGTTCGTAATGCTCCTCCAGAAGAATCTGTGTCGCCGCAGGGACGTCGGCTGAGCCGCGCAGGATAATGTCGATGTCGATGAGCGGTTTTGCGGCGATGCCGGGAATGGATGTGCTGCCGATATGCTCGATCGTCACGATGTAGGGCGCCAGCAATCGTTCGAGCTTTTCGCGGATGCGTTCGTAATCTTCCGGCCATCGTGGGTCGTACGGCACTAATTCCACCGCTGTTCCCGTGTTCAAGATCCGTTCCTAGCGCTGTTTTCCTTTGTGTAATCAAGCAATCCCGTCACCAGGGCATCGAATGTCACGCGGCAGCGTGGCGATGTCTTCAGGTTTTCATGCATGACGATCCAGGTGTCGATCTGCACCTCGATCTCGGGCAACAGCTGCACGAGGTTTAGATCGCGGCCTGCCAAGGGGATTTGAAGGAAGCCAATGCCGATGCCGGCGCGCAGTGCATTGTGAAGCGCGATACTGTGGTCGGAGCGAAAACTGAAGGAGGTGCCTTCGAGCATCGGATAGCGCTTCTGCATCATGCGTATATAGGCAGTCTGACGATCGAAGCCGATGAGCTTGTGCCGATGCAATTCCTCGATCGTTGTCGGTTTGCCATACCGCTCGATATAGGTGCGGTGGGCGAAGAGGCCGAGTGAGATGATGCCGATATGCCGGGCGAGCAATGCTTCTTGCGCCGGCGCGATCATGCGCACGGCGATGTCGGCCTCGCGCTGTAGCAGATCTTCCACCGTATCGGAGGCCGAAAGCTCCACGATCAGATCGGGGTATCGTGCCTGCAGCCTGGCAAGGATCGGTGGCAGGACTTCCGTGCCGATGACCTCGCTGGCACTGATGCGCACCGTGCCGCTGACCTTGTCCCTGGAGCCGGACGCTGCCCGCAACAGGGCGGCGGTCGTGCTCGCCAGTGTTTCGGCATAGGGTTTCAGAACGAGCGCGGCATCGGTCGGCAAGAGGCCCTGTTGGGAACGTGTGAACAGCTCCGCGCCGACCGATTGCTCCAATGCGTCGATATGACGGCCGATTGTCGGCTGCGTCAGACCGAGTTCACGCGCAGCAGCCGACAATGAGCCATGCTCCAGCACGGCGAGAAAGGTGCGATAGAAATCCCAGCTTGGTTCAGATGATGATGCCATACATTTATGTATATCATGTGCAGATTTTTCGGCAATTTCGTTTACAGACAGTTGGAAGCATAGTCAGCCCATCGAAACAGATGGGGATGACCATGGGCAACCAGACAGAAAATACCAAAACGGCCCTGATACTCGGCGCTACCGGCGGCATCGGCGGTGCTGTCGCGGACGGGCTCGCCCTTCGCGGCTGGCGTATCCGGGCGCTGAACCGCAATGCCGCCGAGGCGGCTCGCCGCCAACCGGAATTCGACTGGTTTCAGGGCGATGCCATGCAGGCGGAGGATGTTCTGAAGGCGGCGCAAGGTGCCGATGTCATCGTGCATGCGGTCAATCCTCCTGGCTACCGCAATTGGGGCAAGGTTGTCCTGCCGATGCTCGATAATACCATTGCCGCCGCCAAGGCCGTCGGCGCCCGCATCGTGCTGCCCGGCACGGTCTATAATTTCGGTCCGGATGTGTTCCCGAATGTGACCGAGGACAGCGCGCAACGGCCGAAGACCCGCAAGGGCGCCATCCGCGTGCAGATGGAGCGGCGTCTACGGACGGCTGCGGAGCAGGGCGATACCCCGGTTATCATCGTTCGCGCCGGCGATTTCTTTGGCGGTGCGCGCGCCAATAGCTGGTTCTCGCAGGCGATGGTGACGCCGGGCAAGCCGATTAGTTCCATGACCTATCCGGGCAAGCGCGGTGTCGGTCACCAATGGGCCTATCTGCCCGATGTCGCCGAGACCATGATCCGGCTGATCGAGAAGGGTGACGAGCTGCCGGCCTTTGCAGTCTATCACATGCGCGGCCACTGGGATGGCGACGGCAGGCAGATGATCGAAGCCGTGCAGCGCGTGCTTGGACAAAAGGTGAAGGTGAGGGCATTTCCCTGGTGGATGGTGCCGCTGGCGGCCCCCTTCGTGACGTTGATGCGGGAACTGCGTGAAATGAGCTATCTTTGGGACGTACCGCTTGAGATGCGCAACGACAAGCTGCTGGCCGTGCTGGGAGAAGAGCCGCATACGCCGATCGATGAGGCCGTGCGTAGCAGCCTGGCCTCGATCGGGTGCCTGCAGGCCGCGTAAGCTTGCCCCGGCTGAGCCCTTGCCTCGTCAGTCCGACCTATTCACCGATTTCAAACGCCGATATGGAAAGCCCTCGCAACCCAGGTTGCGAGGGCTCCTTGCTGATATCAGAATCTGGCTGAAAGATCCGAATCAGGCTGCTTCGTCGAGCGTCGGATAATCGGCATAGCCCTTTGCGCCGCCGCCATAGAGCGTCGCCTGGTCCCACTGGGTGAGCGGTGCGTTTTCCCTCAGGCGGCGAACGAAATCCGGATTTGAGATGAACGGCTTGCCGAAGGCAACGACATCGGCCTTGCCGCTTTCGATGGCTTCGATCGCCATTTCGCGGGTATAGGCATTGTTGACCATCCAGCCAGCCGTGCCGCCTGCGGCCTTATAGGCTGCGTGCAGGGCGTCGTAGTCGAAGGGCAGGGAGTCGCGCTTGCCGCCCGTCTGGCCTTCGATGACGTGGATATAGGCGAGGCCGTACTTCGCCAAACCTTCGACGACATAGGTGAAGAGCTGCTGCGGAGCCGGATCGCTAGCATCGCCGGATGACGTTACCGGCGAGAGGCGGATCGCGGTGCGGCCGGCGCCGACTTCCTTGGTGACAACATCGACCACTTCGAACAGGAAGCGGGCACGGTTTTCGATCGAGCCGCCATATTGGTCGGTGCGGTCGTTGACATCGCCACGCAGGAACTGGTCGATCAGATAGCCGTTGGCACCGTGGATTTCCACGCCGTCAAAGCCGGCATCGATCGCGGCGCGAGCCGCCTTGCGGTAATCCTCGATGATACCGGGGATTTCCGAGGTTTCGAGCGCACGCGGCTCGGAGACGTCGGCAAAGGCGCCTGTGCCGTCGCTGTTGACCAGATAGGTCTTTGAGTTTTCAGCGCGCCTGGAGGTCGACGAGACCGGCTTGCCGCCATTCGGCTGCAGAGTCGTGTGAGAGATGCGGCCGACATGCCACATCTGCACGACGATCTTGCCGCCGTTGGCATGCACGGCATCAGTCACCTTCTTCCAGCCGTCCAGCGCTTCCTTGCTGTAAAGACCGGGAACGTCGGCATAGCCCTGACCCTGATGGGTGATCGCCGTTGCCTCGGTGATGATGAGGCCTGCGCTGGCGCGCTGGGCGTAATACTTGACATTCAGGTCGTTCGGCACGGCATTTGGCGAGCGGTTGCGCGTGAGCGGCGCCATGACGATGCGGTTGGCAAGGGAGATATCGCCAAGCTTCGTCGGTTCGAACAATTTGGTCATGGGTCGTCCTTTCTATATTGGGGGAGGAGAAGGAGGGAGGGAAAGTATCAGGATGAGGCGAGCGCTTCGCCCTTGGGACGTACGGCCGCGAATGTCAGCAAGACGGTCAGGAAGCCGAGGATTGCCATAGCCGAGCCGGCGAGCGGTACCTGAGCCAGAGAAAAGCCTTTGTCGATGACAACGCCGCCGATCCAGGCGCCAAGCGCATTGCCGGTGTTGAAGGCGCCGATATTGATCGTGGATACGAGATTCGGGGCATCCTTGCCGAAGTTGACGACATTGATCTGTAGTGCCGGCACGGCTGCGAAAGCTGCGGCAGCCCACAGGAAAAGCGTGATCTCGGCACCGATGAGCGAGTGGATGGTGACGCTGAAGATCGCCGAGGTCACCGCGATCGCCAGGAAGACGCCGGCAAGCGTGGTGCCAAGACGCCAGTCCGCCAGCTTGCCGCCGATCAGATTGCCGATCGTCAGACCGACGCCAATCGAAAGCAGCGTCCAGGTTACCGTCTGCGGCGACACGCCGGTGATATCACGCAGCATCGGGGCGATGTAGGTGAAGAGCGCGAACATGGCGGCCGAGAAGAACACGGTCGTCAGCAATGCCAGCCAGAGGCCAAGGCCACGTAGCGCTGCAATTTCGCGGCCAAGGCTGCCCTCGCGAGCCTCCTCATTCCTGGGCAGCACGGCGATGAGACCGGCGATCGAGGCGACGCCGAGCAGCGTGACGATCCAGAACGGTGCGCGCCAGCCAAAAGCCTGGCCGAACGCGGTGCCGAGCGGTACGCCAAGCACGTTGGCGAGTGTCAGGCCGGTGAACATCAGAGCGACCGCACGGGCCTTGCGGTCTTCCGGCACCAGGCTGGCGGCGACCACCGAACCGATGCCGAAGAAGGCACCGTGGCAAAGCGCAGTGACGATGCGGGCGACCATCAGGACCCAGTAATTGGGTGCGATGGCGCAAAGGAGATTGCCGAGAATGAAGAAACCCATCAGCATGATGAGTGCCGAGCGCCGGCGCAAATGCGCGGTCGAGACCGCCATGATCGGCGCGCCGATCGCGACGGCCAGAGCATAGCCGGTGACGAGCCAGCCCGCCTGCGGAATCGTCACGGCAAGGTCCGAAGCCACTTCGGGCAGCAGCCCCATGATGACGAATTCGGTTGTGCCGATAGCGAAGGAGCTGAGGGCGAGTACGAGAAGCGCAAGAGGCATCTTCAGAGTTCCTTCTGCATGGCTGCGAGGAATTCGGCGATCGTTTCCTCGTTGCGCTTGTAGAAAATCCACTGGCCGAGGCGCCGCGTCGTCACCAGGCCGGCGCGATGCAGCGTGCTCAGATGGGCCGATACGGTCGACTGCGACAGGCCGCAGCGCTCGAACTGGCTCGCACAGACGCCCAGCTCGAGAGGATGTTCCTGAGTCGGGAAATGGGCGTATGGATCTTTCAGATGATTGAGGATTTCGAGCCGGGCCGGGTTGGCCAGCGCTTTCAATATCTCGTTCTTGTCCATGGCGTTCACCGCATGAATATCGAATAATTTCGATTTATGTATCGATTGTTTTCGATATATCAAGGGCGGCGCAAGATATTATTTTCTGCAAGGCAGCCGGAGCGCGTGGTTAGAAATTGGGCAAAAAAAGAGGGCCACCGGAATAAACCAGGGCCCTTATAGGTGTGAAGGTCAAAACCTCCAGAGGGGAACAGCCAATGCGGTGGAACTGGGAGGAAAAGCCACCGTGTGCATCAGCTGTGTGCGTTATGATGCTAATTTGTGCAGTGCGCAATGCTTTTTTGTGCATGGCAGTTATGCGTTTGCAACGTCAGGGGCAAAAGGGCAAAAAAAAGGGCCGCCGGAGTAAACCAGGGCCCTATAGGTATGAAGGTCAAAAACCTCCAGAGGGGAACAGCCAATGCGGTGGAACTGGGAGGAAAAGCCACCGTGTGCATCAGCTATGTGCGATATGGTAGTTAAATGTGCAGGCTTCAACTCTCATTTGTGCATATCAGCTATGCGTCATATGCGTGGCTGATATACTAGCCATAAAAAGAGTTCGTTATCAGTGACTTACCTTCGTCAGAAATTCCAGTTACGGGCTTTCGCTACGATAAAATCGCGAAAAACCTTGAGCTTGGCCGCGTTCTTCATTTCGTCGGGATAGCAGAAGTATGTGTCGAAGGATGGGACGTCTGCATTGATTGCCAGCTGAATGAGGCCAGGGTCACGGCCGACGATATAATCCGGCAGCACGGCGATCCCAATGCCGAGCAGGCAGGCGCGCTTAATCGACGTCTGGCTGTTGATCTGCAGATGCGGCATGCGCTTGTTGTCGGATGATCGGCCGGCGATCTCCAGCCAGTTGACGTCGAGCAGATAGTTCGGTGCCGGCTCGCCGAAGCTGATGATGCGATGTTCGTCCAGATCTTCCACCGACTGAGGCTCGCCGTAGCGGTTGATGTAGGAGGGGGCTGCATAGACGTGCATATGCACGGTGAAGAGCTTGCGTTGGATGAGATCCGACTGCTGCGGCTGGCGCAGCCGGATGGCACAATCCGCATGGCGCATGTTCACATCCAGCTCCTCGTTATCGAGGATGAGCTGGATCGACATATCGGGATAGAGCTGCAAGAATTCCTGGATCTTGTCGGTGAGCCAGCCCTGGCCGAGGCCGACTGTCGTCGTGACACGCAGCTTGCCGCTCGGTTTGTCGGTCGTCTCGGTCAATTGCATCTTGACCGTCTCGAGCTTCAAGAGAACGTCATGGGCCGTGCGATAAAGCAGCTCACCCTGTTCCGTCAGGATGAGGCCGCGCGCATGGCGATGGAAGAGTTTTATGCCGACGTCCTGCTCGAGAGCGCTGACCTGTCGACTGATGGCTGATTGGGACAAGTGCAGCTTATCGGCCGCGTGCGTGAACGAACCCGCTTCGGCAGCCGCGTGAAAGATACGCAGCTTATCCCAGTCCAATGGCATGCCGTTTCCCCTCATCGGCTGCATCACTCCGCAGCCACGGCGACGGGCATGTGCCCGGTCAGATAACGTTCCGCCTCAAGTGCGGCCATGCAGCCCATTCCCGCTGCCGTGATCGCCTGCCGGAACGTATCGTCGGTCACGTCACCGGCGGCATAGATGCCTTCGACGCTGGTTGCGGTCGAATCCGGAGCGGTCCAGAGATAGCCATTATCCTTGAGCCTCAGCTTGCCCTTGAAGAGCTCAGTCGCCGGCGCGTGGCCGATGGCAACGAAGACACCATCGATCGACGTTTCGGTGATCGCGCCGGTGCGAACATCACGAAGGCGGGCGCCGGTAACGGATGGCGGCATCGGCGGCTTGGCCGGCGTGCCGGTGATCTCGGCAACCTCGGAATTCCAGAGGATCTTGACGTTTGTCTTGGCGAACAGGCGTTCCTGCAGGATCTTTTCCGAACGGAAAGTATCGCGGCGATGCACCACAGTTACCGATTTGGCAATGTTCGAGAGATAAAGTGCTTCCTCGACGGCGCTGTTGCCGCCGCCGACCACGATGACGTCCTTGTTGCGATAGAAGAAGCCGTCGCAGGTGGCGCAGGCGGAGACGCCGAAGCCCTGAAAATGCTGTTCGCTTTCGATGCCGAGCCACTTCGCCTTGGCGCCGGTCGCAATGATGAGGGTGTCGGCCGTCCAGATCTGTCCGCTATCGGTATGGGCAACGAAAGGACGCTTGGTGGTATCGACTTCGGTCACGAGGTCGTTGACGATCTCGGCGCCGACATGCTGTGCCTGCTGAAGCATCTGCTCCATCAGCCATGGTCCCTGGATCGGATCGGCAAAGCCCGGATAATTCTCGACATCGGTCGTGATCATCAGCTGGCCGCCCTGTTCGAGACCAGCGATCAGAACCGGCTGCAGCATCGCGCGCGCGGCATAAACCGCGGCGGTGTAGCCGGCTGGGCCGGAACCGATGATGAGCACCTTTGTGTGGCGGGCAGGCATAGTCAGTCCTTTCAATTTCGGCGATTGGGAAACCGCGGCTTCAAGCGCGCAAAGCAGGCGATTTCGCGATCTGCCGCTTCATTTATGATTGCCTTATGCATTTATTCAAGGGCAGCCTTGCATTACACACAGAGCAAATCTGCTTTGTGTAAGAATCAACTACGCGAGAGAAACTTTCTTGCGTATTTTCCTGCCTTATATAGAAGCTGGCGAGGGGGAATTAAAGAAAGGCAAAAAAGTGCTTCGCGCTGAGCTCGATGCCATCGATATCAAGATTCTGCGGGAACTCCAGCGGGACGGACGCATGACCAACGTCGAGCTCGCAGACCGAGTTGGCATTTCGGCACCGCCATGTCTGCGCCGCGTGCGCAAGCTGGAAGAGGCTGGCGTCATCGAAGGTTATCACGCCATGCTGAACAGCCCGAAACTGGGCTTCGATCTCGTGGCTTTCTGCATGGTCGGCCTGAAGCATCAGTCGGAAGCGAACCTCAAGGCTTTTGCCAGCGCAACCTCGGCATGGCCGCTGGTTCGGCAGGCATGGATGGTTTCGGGCGACAGCGATTTTCTGCTGCACTGCGTTGCGGAAAACCTCACGCGTTTCCAGGATTTCGTCATCGAGGTTCTGACGGCGAATGAACATGTGGACACCGTGCGCACCATGCTGACCATCCGGCAAGTCAAGAAGCTCGGCCTGGTGGAGCTTTAGGCGAATGGCAGATCGCCCCTGGCATCGGTCGCTGATCAAGTCCGGCGTGCGCCTTTTTTTGGGTGGCTCGCGGGCTCATGTGCAGGACTGGTTTCCGGGGCTCAGCATCGTCCGCAGCCAGAATGTCAGCGAAGTGCTTTATCGGGGCATCAAGGTTGCGAGCCTTGCTGGCATGGACCGTCTGCGCGAACGTTGCGGCGATGCGGTTTACATCGTCGGTTCAGGCCCATCAATTCGCGATTGCGATCTCAGTGGTCTCGAATTTCGCAGCGCGATTCTTCTGAACGGGGCTATTGGCCTGTCAGGAGATCGGATCGCCGAGCCATTGGCGATCGCTGTCGAAGATGAGCGTTTTGTCTGGCGGCATCTCGACATGCTGCGCGAGAAGGTTGCTCCAGGCTCGCTTTGCCTGTTTTCCGTGGCGGTGCTGCGCGCGCTTTGCGAGATCGACAAAAGCTGGCTGGCGGACAAGACTATCATTCTGATCGATGATATCCGCAAGCCTTATGGTGCGCGCCGCCGCTCGGTCGACGATCTCAAGAAGCTGCAATATGTCAGGCTGGATGCCGAGGGTTCGGCCGGTTTTTCGCTTTCTCCGGACCGTGGGGTCTTTCTTGGAGGCTCCGTCGCCGTCTCGGCTTTGCAATTTGCTCTTTATTGTGCGCAGCAGCAGGTCGGCTTCTTGGGGATCGATATATCCAATGCCGGCGAGCCCCGCTTTTATGAGACTCCCAGTGAGATGGCGTTCTCCGGCATTGCCCGGGCCGAGGGGCGTATCATCGAGCATCTGGTGCTTGCGCGGCAGATCGCCGCTGAACGCGGCGTCTCCTTCGTCAACTATTCCCGCGTTTCGGCGTTGCGCAAATATGATTTTGGCTACGACGACAGGTTTGCATTGAAGTCGCAGGCTTGATCTTTGCCGGAGCCGGCAGGACCGGCGAGCCCGATTGAAATTAAGGTTGATGGAATGAAGCTTATGCGCTGGCTGAAACCCAAGGCGTCCGACGCCAAGAAGCTGTCCATCGATCCGCCGGAACCAAGGGCAGGGCGCCACGGCATCGCCATCGCCACCTGCGTCAAGAACGAAGCACGCTACATTGAGGAGTGGGTACGCTTCCACAAGGCGGTCGGCATTCGTCATTTCTATATCTATGACAACGGTTCGACGGACGAGACCTGCGCATTTCTTCGAAGCCTGCTCTCTGAAGACGCGTTGACGATCATTCCCTGGGCTGGGCGTATGCGCGATGCCGCGACGTCGGCGATGCTGAACGGTCAGGTCATCACTTTTGCCCACGCGATCCTGAATTTCGGCGGCGACTATCGCTGGATGGCGTTCATCGATGTCGACGAGTTCCTTCTTCCGAAGGATGCGAAGACCGTCGAGCAGGCGCTGGAGGCGGTCGGCAATTTTCCGAATGTCTCGCTGCCCTGGCACATGTTTGCCACAAGCGGTCATGAGACGCCGCCAGACGGGCCTTTGGCGCTGAACTATACGATGCGCGGCGCCGATCCGATGACAACGAAAGAAAATGTCAGCAATTTCAAATGTATCGTCGATCCGTGCGAGGTGAGCGAAGTCAGCGTCCATCAGTTCCAGACACGGGCGTACGGCGATCTGACGGCCAACGACGCCGGGAAGCGGTTTACGCGGCGGGCGCGGAAGTCGCCCGAGTTCTATTCGAACCGCTTCCTGCAGCTTAACCACTATTATACGAAATCCCGGCAGGAACTGATGGAGAAGCTGGCGCGGGGATGGGCCTATGACAGCAGTACGACGAAATATCGGGACAAGGTCCTGTCCATCGTCAAAAGCATCGAGGAAGATATGGTGGAGGATCGTTCGATGATCGATTTCATCGGGCGCAACCGCATCGATCTCGGTCGCTGACCAAGCCGCTCACTTGTTGGCGACGAGCAGCCGCTTGTAGACGTCGCCGATGGCGTTCGCTTCCTTTTCCAGCGCGAACTCGCTGCGCACATGGCGCACGGCATTCTCACCCTGGCGCAGCGTTTCCTCTGGATTGGCGAGATAGAAGGCGATCGCCCTAGTCAGGGCTTCGCCATCGCCTGCCGGCACGACGGCACCGGTTTCGCCCGGAACGATCATCTCGGCATAGGCGCCCGCATCCGATGCGACAACGGCGGTGCACGAAGCCATGGCTTCGAGCGGCGTCAGGCCGAAACCCTCGTTGCGGGAGGGGGCGACATAGAGAGTAGCGCGGCGGTACCAGGGCTTGATGTCGTCGACTTCGCCCATGAAGCGGATGCGATCGGTAAGGCCCGCATCTGCCACCATTTTTTCCAGTTGCTCGCCAAAGCCGCGATGCTCTGATGTCACGCGGCCGCAGACGACGGCGGTCCAGTCGGAATAGCGCGGCAGGAGCTCGATCATCGCCTTGACGAATAGATCCGTGCCCTTCTGATGGCGGACGCGACCGAAGCAGCCGATCAGATAGGTGCCGGGCAGGCCGGTTGCAGCCATGCGGTCGTCGGGTTTTTCCGGCGGGTGGAAGCTGTTGAGGTCGACACCGTGCTGGATGACGGTGTGCGGCACTTCAAGAAAGCTGCCGGAGCGGGTACTGGTGGCGATCACGGAATCCATGCGGCGGATGAGCCAGCGCGTATAACCGGTATGGCGGCGCTGGGCCGCCGAGGTGAAGACCAGCTTCAGGCGCATGCGCAGCACGGAGCGCAGCAGCAGACCGACAAGCATTTCATTGTTGCGGCGGGCGTGCCAGATGCGCACGCGATAGCGGCGTGGCTTCGTCCAAAGGCCGGGAAGCCGGCGCCAGCCGAGCCTCGGCAGGTCCTCCGGCAGGCCGGGGCCGAGCGTGGCGATATGGTAACCGAGCTCGACCTGCTTGGGGATGAGCTGCACGATCGTCGAGGTAACGCCAGAAAGCCGGCGTTTGAAATTCGTTGCTATGATTTCGATCTCGCGGAGATCGCCCGCATGCGCTGACTCGCGATCGCGCACGGGCAATCAGCCCCAGGTGATGGAGAGAATTTCGTAGCCCTTGGCGCCGCCAGGGGCATTGACCTCGATGGAATCGCCGACTTCCTTGCCGATCAGGGCGCGGGCGATCGGGGAGGAGATGGAGATGCGGCCTGCCTTCACATCGGCTTCCTGATCGCCGACGATCTGGTAGATCTTCTCTTCTTCTGTATCTTCGTCGACAAGCTTCACCTTAGCGCCGAACTTGATCTTCGAGCCGGACATCTTGGTGAGGTCGATGACTTCGGCGCGCGCCGTCAGGTCTTCAAGCTCGGTGATGCGGCCTTCGTTGTGGCTCTGAGCTTCCTTGGCTGCATGGTACTCGGCATTTTCGGACAGGTCGCCATGGGCGCGTGCTTCCGCAATTGCCTCGATGATCCGCGGGCGCTCTTCCTGCTGACGCCAGCGCAGTTCTTCCTGCAGCTTGACGAACCCGTTCTGTGTCATCGGTACCTTTTCAACCATTTTTCTTGTCCTTCACTCCCTGTGTTGCTCTGCTGCAGACACAAAAGAAAACAGGTCCCGAAGCGGTACTTCGGAACCATCCAGAGTCATTATTCTTTCACCTATAGCAGATTGCGACAGACGAAAGCCAGAAAATTCGAAGGTTTAAGGAAAGCTCCCGTTGAAGCTCCTTGCCCGCTCGATCGCCTGATTGCGCAATTATGAACGTGAGCCGGCTATCCCGCCCACGTCCTTTGCAGCTGATTTATGCGCCTCAAAAATAGCTCTGCAGCGGTTGTACTTCGAGGTTGCCGGCCTTCAGTGCCTTGATCGCCATGGCGGCTGCTTCGGCGCCGGCCATAGTGGTGTAGTAGGGCACCTTCTGCATCAGCGTGGCGCGACGAAGCGACTTCGAATCCGAGATCGCCTTGTTGCTGTCCGTCGTGTTGATGACGAGTTGGACCTGGCGGTTGCGGATTGCATCCTCGATATGCGGCCGACCTTCCAGAACCTTGTTGATCTTGGTCGCCTCGATGCCGTTTTCGGCCAGGAAGCGCTGGGTTCCGCCGGTTGCGAGCACCTTGAAGCCCTGTTCGGCCAGCATGCGGATGGCGGGCAGTACGCGCGGCTTGTCGTCGTCGCGGACCGAGACGAACACCGTTCCGTCGCGCGGCAGTTCGACGCCGGCGCCGAGCTGCGACTTGGCGAAAGCGAGCGCGAAATCGGTGTCGAGGCCGATGACTTCGCCGGTCGAGCGCATTTCCGGCCCGAGCAGGGTGTCGACGCCGGGGAAGCGGGCGAAGGGGAAGACGGCTTCCTTGACCGCGATGTGCTTCAGCTTACGCGGATCGGGCTTGTCGCCATAGGCAGCGAATGTCGCGTCCAGCTTCTCGCCGGCCATGACGCGTGCGGCGATCTTGGCGATCGGCGCGCCGATGGTCTTGGCGACGAAGGGGACCGTGCGCGAGGCGCGCGGGTTGACTTCGAGCACGTAGACCGTGCCGTCCTTGATGGCGAACTGGACGTTCATCAGGCCGCCGACGTTGAGAGCCTTGGCCATGGCCTTCGCCTGGCGTTCAAGCTCGTCGATCATCGTGGCGGAGAGCGTGCGAGGGGGGAGCGAGCAGGCGGAGTCGCCCGAGTGGATGCCGGCTTCCTCGATATGCTCCATGATGCCGGCGACATAGACGTCGGTGCCGTCGGAGAGGCAATCGACATCGACTTCGATGGCGTTGGCAAGGTAGCTGTCGAACAGAAGCGGGTTCTTGCCGAGCAGCGTGTTGATCTGGCCGGTCTTGTCGTTCGGATAGCGCTGCTTGATGTCCTCAGGCACCAGTTCCGGAACCGTGTCGAGCAGGTAGGTCTGGAGCTGTCCTTCCGAATGCAGGATCTGCATGGCGCGGCCGCCGAGAACGTAGGACGGGCGCACGACCAGCGGGAAGCCGATTTCGGAGGCGACGAGGCGAGCCTGCTCGACCGAATAGGCGATACCGTTGTTCGGCTGGTTGAGATCGAGCTTCATCAGGAGCTTCTGGAAGCGGTCGCGGTCTTCGGCAAGGTCGATCGCGTCTGGCGCGGTGCCGAGGATCGGGATGCCATTCTTTTCCAGCGCTTCGGCGAGCTTCAGCGGCGTCTGTCCGCCAAACTGCACGATGACACCGACGACTTCGCCCTTTTCCTGCTCGGCGCGCAAGATTTCGATGACGTCTTCCGCCGTCAACGGCTCGAAATAAAGACGATCCGATGTGTCGTAGTCGGTCGAAACCGTTTCCGGGTTGCAATTGATCATGATCGCTTCATAGCCTGCATCCTTCAGCGCGAAGGCGGCGTGGCAGCAGCAATAGTCGAATTCGATGCCCTGACCGATCCGGTTCGGACCGCCGCCGAGGATGACGACCTTCTTGCGGTCGGAAACCTGCGCTTCGGAACGGGCAGCGCCGACGAAAGGCGTCTCGTAGGTCGAATACATATAGGCGGTCGGCGAGGCGAATTCGGCGGCGCAGGTGTCGATGCGCTTGAAGACCGGGCGGACATTCAGCGAATTGCGGAATTCAGCCACTTCCTTCGGGCGCTTGCCGGTGAGGGTCGCAAGACGCGCGTCGGAGAAACCCATGGCCTTCAGCATGCGCAGGTTGGCGGCATCCAGCGGCAGGCCATGCTCGCGGATGCGAACTTCCATGTCGACGATGTTCTTCAGCTGCTCGAGGAACCAAGGGTCGATCTTGCAGCCTTCATGCACCTCTTCGATGCTCATGCCCTGGCGCAAGGCCTGCGCGACCATGCGCAGCCGGTCCGGCGTCGGCGTGCCGATGGCGGCGCGGATGGCGTTCTGGCTGCCTTCGCCTTCCTCGATGCCGGGGATCTCGATCTCGTCGAGACCCGTCAGGCCGGTTTCGAGGCCGCGCAATGCCTTCTGCAGCGATTCTGCGAAGGTGCGGCCGATCGCCATGACTTCGCCGACCGACTTCATCGCGGTCGTCAGAACCGGAGAGGCGCCGGGGAACTTCTCGAAGGCGAAGCGCGGGATCTTGGTGACGACATAGTCGATCGACGGCTCGAAAGAGGCCGGGGTCGCGCCGCCGGTGATGTCGTTTTCCAGTTCGTCCAGCGTGTAGCCGACGGCGAGCTTGGCCGCGACCTTGGCGATCGGGAAGCCGGTTGCCTTCGAGGCCAGCGCTGAGGAACGGGATACGCGCGGGTTCATTTCGATGACGACGAGGCGGCCATCCTTCGGATTGACGGCGAACTGCACGTTCGAGCCGCCGGTTTCGACGCCGATCTCGCGTAGGACCGCGATCGAGGCGTTACGCATGATCTGGTATTCTTTGTCGGTCAGCGTCAGCGCCGGGGCGACGGTGATCGAGTCGCCGGTGTGGACGCCCATCGGATCGATGTTTTCGATCGAGCAGATGATGATGCAATTGTCCGCGGTGTCGCGGACGACTTCCATCTCGAACTCCTTCCAGCCGAGTACTGATTCCTCAACCAGCACTTCCGTGGTCGGGGAGGCATCGAGACCGCCGCCGACGATTTCGAAGAATTCCGAGCGGTTGTAGGCGATACCGCCGCCGGTGCCGCCGAGGGTGAAGGACGGGCGGATGATGGCGGGCAGGCCGACGTGGTCGAGCGCCTGCGCGGCAACGGCCATGGCATGGCTCATATAGCGCTGCTTGCGGTCGCTTTCGCCGAGGTTCCACTGGTTTTCGAGCGCGTCGAGCGCCTTGTCGAGCTCGGCACCGGACAGCTGTGCCTTGAGCTTGCTGCGCTCGGCCTCGTGCGTCTTGCGGTCGGCATCCTTGATGTCGGTGGCGTTGGCCAGCATGGAGCGCGGCGTTTCAAGGCCGATGCGGGCCATGGCCTCGCGGAAGAGGGCGCGGTCTTCGGCCATGTCGATGGCTGCGGGCTTGGCGCCGATCATCTCGACATTGTAGCGGTCGAGCACACCCATGCGCTTCAGCGAGAGCGCGGTGTTGAGTGCCGTCTGGCCGCCCATGGTGGGCAGCAGCGCATCCGGGCGTTCCTTGGCGATGATCTTGGCGACGACTTCAGGCGTGATCGGCTCGACATAGGTCGCATCCGCCAGGCCCGGATCGGTCATGATCGTTGCCGGATTGGAATTGACGAGGATGACCCGGTAGCCTTCCTCTCGCAGTGCCTTGCAGGCCTGAGTACCCGAATAGTCGAATTCGCAAGCCTGTCCGATAACGATCGGTCCTGCACCGATAATGAGGATCGATTTGATATCTTGGCGCTTCGGCATGGGCTCTCATCCGTTTTTTCGTTGCGCAAAAAGCCGGCCAGGGTGGGAGATCACCGGTCGGGGCGCATGGGCAATATTTTCAGGCTAGAAGCGGCTTATAGGCAAATGTATTTGCAAACGGAACCCCATAAATGGCGGAATCGACATGAATTCTGCCGACTTTGTCGCCATTAGCCGAAACGACGCCGGACATCTTCGGCATAGGAGCGGCTGACGGGCATCTCCGCGCCGTCGCGCGCGATCACGAAAAGCTTGCCATTGTCGCGTTTCAGGCTGGCGACATGGTCCGTCGCGACCCAATGCGATCGGTGCAGGCGGATACCTTCTATGTTGCCGATTTCCATCAGGGCGTCGCCGAAGCGCAAGAGGATGAGTTCGCGGCCGCGTGTTGTCACGACCTCGGTGTAATGGTCGCGAACGGTGAGCCTTATCAGCGCTCCGCGGTTTTCCGGCTTCAAACGCAAGAGAATCGGCGGCTGAGGTGTCCGGGGCCGAATCTCGGGTGCAGAGGTGGACATTGTCTTCGCTTCCGCGAGATCCGTTCCCGCAGCTGCCATCGCGATCTGCCGATGCATGGTCAAATAGGTGAGGATACAGAAGAGGGCGCAAAGCGGTATGGAGCCCAGCGATTGACGCAGGCTGCCGCTCACGGTGGGCAGCGTGCCGAAGAAGGCGAAGTCGACAAGCGTGATGCCGAAGCCGATCGGCAATGCGGCGGCGACGGAGCCGATCATCATCCGGGCGAACATGCCCGCCACATGTCTCCGCAGCAGGATTTCGGCGACGACGGAAAATACGATTGCGATGGACCATGCCATGGCATGAAGGGCGAGCCAGTAGCCGAGCCGGGCTCCCGGCATGAGCCGGTCAAGGGTGCCGTACGGTCCGGTCAAGGCGAAGATCAGGACGATGGTGACAAAGGTCGCCCAGAAGCGCGGCGAACGCTGGATGACCTGCAATTCACGAAGCGTGGACTGCAGAAAGGTGTGATCCACGAAGATTTCCCGTTCTCTTGCGCAATTTCGATTGAGAGAACAACACTATCGCGGAAAGGCTCTATAAACTCAACCGGATACAGATGATGACCTTTGAGCCGCTTCTTGATGCCCCAATCGCGATCCAGATCCATGTCGCGGCGGTCGTTCCGGCCGCCCTGCTCGGAGCCTATCTCCTTCTTGGGCCCAAGGGGACGCCAAGGCATCGCCTGCTCGGCAAGATATGGTTGGTCCTGATGGTCGTGACCGCACTATCGAGCTTCTTCATTCATCAGATCAATATGTTCTACGGCTTCAGTCCGATTCACATGCTCTCGATACTCGTTCTCTTCGGTTGTTGGAGAGCGATCGCCAATGCGCGCAGGCACAATATCGAGGCGCATAAGCGCATCGTCAGAAGCCTTTACTTCGGTGGCATCGTTGGTGCCGGAGCTTTTACCTTTCTTCCGGGGCGGATCATGAACAGAGTGGCTTTCGATGGCGACGAAACGGCGCCGTTTCTGGTCGCGATAGCTATAGCCATTGCGCTTTTATGGTCCACGTCCAAAGAAATATGGCGGCGGCGGCGTTTAAGCTAATGTTCTGTCGATAGCCAACTGGCTTTGTTACACTTCCTGGATATATAAATGCCTCAAGGGACTTTGATTTTAGGCATCGCCAGGAGGTGCACTATGGATTGGAAGGGGCGTCGGCAATCCGACAATATCGAGGACGAACGCGGCTCATCGCCTATGAGCGGCGGCGGCGGTGGCGGCTTCCGGTTTCCCGGCGGGGGGATTGGCGGCGGCGGTTTGAGCTTCCGTACCATTATCGTGCTCATCGTGATCTTCCTGATCCTGAGAGCCATGGGCGTCGACGTTATCGGCCTGCTGCAGCAAAGTGGCATGCTGGAGGGCGGCGGCTCCGGATATCAGCAAAGCACCTCCAACAGCAGCGGCGGCGGTCAGCCGGCCAATGACGAGATGAAGCAGTTCGTTGCGACTGTTCTTGCCGATACGGAAGACACCTGGACCGGTATCTTCAAGTCGATGGGGCAGACCTATACGGATCCGAAGTTGGTGCTGTTCTCCGGCAGCTTCCCTTCGGCTTGCGGCCAAGCTTCGGCGGCAACCGGCCCCTTCTATTGCCCGAGCGATCAGAAGGTCTATCTCGACATGGCCTTCTTCCAGCAGATGAAGGATCAGTTCGGCGCATCCGGCGATTTCGCGCAAGCCTATGTGATCGCACATGAGGTCGGCCATCATGTCCAGGACCTGCTCGGTATCCTGCCGAAGTTCAATCAGGCCCGCCGCAACATGAGCGAAGTCGACGCCAACAAGATGTCCGTGCGCATCGAGCTGCAAGCCGATTGCTTTGCCGGCATCTGGGGCAAGTTCACGCAGCAGAAGGGCATCCTGCAGACCGGCGATCTTGAAGAGGCGCTGAATGCTGCGCAGCAGATCGGCGACGATACGCTGCAGAAGCGCACGCAGGGTTATGTCGTTCCCGACAGTTTCAACCACGGCACCTCGGCGCAACGCGTGAAGTGGTTCAAGCAGGGTTTCGATTCCGGCAAGCTCTCGGATTGCGATACTCTCAACAATCCGGTCTGATCTTGCTTGTCCGCTCGCTGAGCATCGGCGAGCGGGCAAGTCGTTTTCCGCATTATTTCTCGCTGTCGAGATGTGTCAGCTGTGCTTCCGGATAGCGGCCGCCGGCCGCGGCATCTTTCGGGATCGCGCGTTCGATCGCAGCCATGTCGGCCTCAGACAATTCAACCGAAAGCGCTCCCAAGGCTTCCGTAAGGCGATCATGGCGGCGGGCGCCGATAACAGGAACGATCTCCGTGCCCTGGGCTGCGACCCAGGCGATGGCGATCTGGGCGATGCTGGCACCCTTCGCCTCAGCGATCCCTCGTAGCGCTTCCACCAATTCCAGGTTCTTTTCGACGTTTCCTGCCTGAAAGCGCGGGCTCATCGTGCGGAAATCGCCCTTTTGGACATTATCCTTCTGCCAGTGGCCGCTGATAAGGCCGCGGGAAAGAACACCATAAGCAGTGATACCGATGCCAAGTTCGCGGCAGGTTGGCAGGATCTTGTCCTCGATGCCGCGCGAGATCAGCGAATATTCGATCTGCAGATCGACGATCGGATGCACGGCGGCGGCGCGGCGTATGGTGTCAGCGCCGACCTCGGACAGGCCGATGTGCCTGATGTAGCCTGCCTTGATGAGATCCGATATCGCGCCGATCTGGTCTTCGATCGGTACATTTGGATCTAGACGGGCGGGGCGGTAAATGTCGATATGGTCGACGCCGAGGCGCTGCAGCGAATAGGCGACGAAATTCCGGATCGCCGCCGGGCGGGCGTCGTAGCCGAGCCATGCACCGGAAGGATCGCGCAGGGCGCCGAACTTGACGCTGAGCAGGAGATCGTCTCGGTTCAGCCCCTTGATGGCTTCGCCGATCAGCATCTCATTGTGGCCCATGCCATAGAAGTCGCCCGTATCGAGCAAGTTGATGCCGGCATCGAGCGCGGCGTGGATGGTGGCGATGCTCTCGGCGCGGTCGGACGGGCCGTACATGCCGGACATGCCCATGCAGCCGAGGCCGAGCGCGGATACCTGCGGCCCCGTCTTTCCCAATTGATGCTTTTTCATCGTTAGTCTCCTTGGTCGAAGGCGCGCTCATTTTCTTGCAGGCCTCTGTCGATGCTGTTTTACTCGATCGTGCTCTGTGCGATAATCCGGGTAAATTGAAACAGGTTGTTTGGAATTTCGCACAATGGATGACTTGCCGCTGGCCGATCTGGTTGCCTTTACCGCCGTTGCCCGCGAGCGCAGCTTCCGGGAAGCGGCACGCAGGCGCGGCGTTTCCGCCTCGTCGTTAAGCGAAGCGGTGCGGCGTCTGGAGGAACGGCTGGCGGTGCGCCTGCTCAATCGCACGACCCGAAGTGTGACACCGACGGAGGCAGGAGAGCGGCTGATGGAGCGCCTGACGCCGGCCATGAGCGAGATTGCCGTCGCCCTCGACGACATCAACAGCTTTCGCGACAGCGTCGGCGGGACATTGCGGCTGAATGTGCCGACAGTCGCCGCCACGGTTGTCATGCCCAACATTATAAGCCGCTTCCTGAAGGAATACCCGGCAATATCAGTGGAAATCGTCGCCGAGGACACGTTCATCGATGTGGTGGCCGCCGGCTACGATGCCGGCATCCGCTACGACGAGAGACTGGAAAAGGATATGATCGCCGTACCGATCGGGCCGCGGCGCCAGCATTATGTTACGGCCGCTTCGCCAGACTACCTTGCGACCCATGGCACGCCCAAGCATCCGCGCGACATACTTGAGCATCGCTGCATCCGCCATCGGTTCCTGAGCGGCACGGTGGCGCCGTGGGAATTCGAAAGGAAAGGGGAGACGATCTTCATCGCGCCGCCGATGGTCGTCTCGACCAATTCGATCGAGATCGAGCGCAATGCGGCTGCCGCGGGATTGGGCATCATCCGCACTTTTCGGGAGTTCCTCGCGCCGCAGATCGCCAGTGGAGAACTGGTGCCCATCCTCGAAGAGTGGGACACGGAGTTCTCCGGCCCGTTTCTTTATTACGCGAGCCGCAGGCATATGCCGACGCCGCTTCGGGCCTTCGTCGACTTTCTGAATCGCGAGCAACGGCGGGGTCGCGGCACATAGTCACTTTTCTGCCAAGGATCAAAAAAAGCGGTCAATAAATCAATAAGATTGAAGCGTTCACGGATTGTTTCTGCCAAAATCTTTATGTATGGGGGACGCTCCGGTTTTTCGTTCACGTTCTGTCTCTTTCATCGAGGCGGAGCCGCCCAAAGGCATCTCCATGATCGATCAGAAATTCGCCCGCCGAGGCCTGTTCCTCGTCTTCCTCATTCTCTTCCTGGACGTCATCGGCATCGCCATCATCATGCCGGTCATGCCGAAATATCTGGAAGAGCTGACGGGTGCGTCGGTCAGTGCCGCGGCGACCGAGGGTGGCTGGTTGCTGCTGGCCTATGCCGCCATGCAGTTCCTATTTTCGCCGTTGATCGGCAATCTGAGCGATCGTTATGGCCGCCGGCCGCTTCTGCTTGCTTCCGTGCTGACATTTGCGATCGACAATTTCATCTGCGCGATCGCCGGCACCTACTGGATGCTGTTCGTCGGCCGCATTCTTGCCGGCATCAGCGGCGCAAGCTTTTCGACCTGCTCGGCCTATATCGCCGACATCAGCAATGACGAGAACCGCGCGAAGAATTTCGGCCTGATCGGCATGGCCTTCGGCGTCGGCTTCGTCCTTGGCCCGGTCATCGGCGGCTTCCTCGGCGAATTCGGGCCGCGCGTGCCTTTCTATGGCGCTGCGGCTCTGGCGTTCCTGAATTTCGTCGGCGCCTATTTCCTGCTGCCGGAAACGCTGGATGCCAAGCATCGCCGACCCTTCGAGATTGCGCGAGCCAATCCGTTCGGCGCTCTCCGGCAGATGCGGCGCTATCAGGGCATCGGCTGGGTCTGCGTCGTCATGTTCCTGAACTGGCTGGCGCACGGCGTCTATCCGGCCGTCTGGGCCTTCGTCACCTCTTATCGTTACGACTGGAGCGAAGGACAGATCGGTTTCTCGCTCGCTGTCTATGGGATCGGTGCGGCAATCGCCATGGGTCTGGCGCTGCCGCGGCTGGTGCCGGTGCTCGGCGAATGGAAAACGGCGCTGCTCGGGCTGATGTTCTCCTGCCTTGGCCTGTTGGGCTATGCCTTTGCATGGCAGGGATGGATGGTCTACGCGGTCGTTGTTCTGACCGTGATCGAAAATGTCGCGGATGCGCCTTTGCGGTCGATTGCCGCCAGCAAGGTGCCGCCCTCGGCGCAGGGCGAGCTGCAAGGCGCACTCGGCAGCCTGACGAGCATCACCGCGATCATCGGCCCCGTACTGTTCCCCTATCTTTTCCAATACTACACAGCGCCGACAGCGCCCGTCGTCTTTGCCGGCGCACCGTTCATCATGGGAGCGATCCTGGTTGCCACGGCGCTGATCGTGCTTCTGACCAAGGTCCGCAAGACCGAACCGGCTGTCGTTTCGCAGTCGCAAGCAGGTGAGGCGGCCTAAAAATTCATCAGATATTTTGATGTTCTGATGAATTCTTTAGCATCATAGGCCTGCCTGCTGGCTTTTTGAGCCAAGTTGCGGTAATGCGGCAGGCTCGCGCACCCTTGGGTAGGGCGGTTCGCGCGGTTCTAAAGATCGAGTCTTCGCTATGGATATGCCGGTACCTGCGCGCCCGCTCGCGCATGACAATGATAATTCGTGGTCTGCACATGTCCGCGCAACGCTCGCGCTGGGCATTCCGCTAATCGGAGCGCAATTGGCGCAGCTCGGGATCAACACCACCGACGTGATGATCGTGGGCCGGCTCGGTGCCGAGCAGCTGGCGGCGATGGTGCTTTCCGCGCAATTTCTGTTCACGATCCTGGTTTTCGGTTCGGGTTTTTCCATCGCGGTCATGCCGCTGGTGGCGCAGGCCTATGGCAGAGGCGACGTTACCTCGGTACGCCGTGCGCTGCGCATGGGCCTATGGGTCGTAACAGCCTATTGGCTGTTGGCACAGCCGGCCTTCTTCTATTCCGAAGAGATTCTGCTCGCGGCCGGACAAAAACCCGACGTCGCGAAATTGGCGAGCGGCTATATCGACATCGGCCACTTCGCCGTGTTGCCGGGGCTGCTCTATAATGTCATCCGGGCGCTGGTGAGCGCCATTGGCCGCGCCGGCATCATCCTCAAGGTCACCATTGCCATGCTCGTCATGAATGCGGTGCTCGCCTACATTCTGGTGCTTGGCCATTTCGGCCAGCCGGCGATGGGCCTGCATGGTGCGGCCATTGTTTCCGTCGCCGTGCAGACCGCCGGCTTCCTCTTCATCGTCGGTTACGTTCAGGCCCACCAGGAAACGCGTCGCTATGAGATCTTCGTCCGGTTCTGGCGGCCCGACTGGAATGCCTTGTGGGATGTCATCCGACTTGGCTTTCCGATCGGTGTGACGGTTCTGGCTGAGGTCAGCCTCTTCACGGCTGCCTCGTTGTTGATGGGTCAGATCGGCACGATCGAGCTTGCCGCTCATGGTATCGCTCTGCAGTGGGCGTCCATCGCCTTCATGATCCCGCTCGGCCTCAGCCAGGCGGCGACCGTACGCGTCGGTGTCGCCCACGGACAGGGCGATCATCTCGGCCTTAAGCGCGCGGCCATCGTGGTGCTCGTCGTTTCGTGCTGCATCGCGCTTTGCGGCAGCATCCTGTTTGCGACTGTGCCATCCTGGCTGGCAAGCTGGTTCCTTGACATCCACTCGGCCGAAGCGTCGCAGGTGCTGGCTTTTGCCGCTCCGCTGATCGTCGTGGCCGGGCTGTTCCAACTCGTCGATGGGCTGCAGGCGATCGCAAGCGGTCTGCTGCGCGGTCTGAAGGATGCGCGCGTGCCGATGATCATGGCGCTGATCGCCTATTGGCCGATCGGCTTCTTCCTGGCCTGGCTGCTGGCATTTCCGGTCGGCTTCGGCGGCATCGGTATCTGGTTCGGCTTCCTGATTGGCCTTGCCTCCGCGGCGGCGATGCTTTGCGCGCGGTTCTATATTCTGGTGCGCTCGGACAAGGCGGCCAGCTGATTGCGGCAGCCTTCCTTGCGCTACAAGACTACTGACAAAAATTGACAGCATGATCGTCTATATCTGTCTCATACCAGAGACGGGAGACGACCATGATATTCAAGGCAAGCAATCATAGTGATGCCGCGCTTTTCCCGCGGGAAGATCAGATCAATCGGGGGGCGGCCGTACGCCTCCTGCCACACGCCAACAGCTTGTCCCGGCGACGGGAGCCGGAGCAGAAATCCTACTGGCTGGCGGTGGCCAGCGCCGAGCACGTTCGCATTGGGCGCCAGCATGGCTTCATGCAGGTGAACCACGGCAAACGAGCCCCCTTGCAGCGCATCAAGCCGGGCGACGGCATCGTCTACTACTCCCCATCCGTCAAAATGGGCGAGAGGGACGGCTTTCAGAGCTTCACCGCTATCGGCTTTGTCCGTGAGGGTGAGCCTTATCTTGGCGAAATGGGTTGCGGAAAAGCCTATCGCAAGGATGTGGACTGGCTGGACGCGCCCGAACAACCGCTTCGGCCACTGCTGGGCTGGCTCGATTTCACCCAGGACAAGAATTGGGGCTACAAGCTCAGATTCGGTCTCGTTGAATTCGGACAATCCGACTTCGAGTTCCTCGAGGAAATCCTGATGAGCGAGCTTGAAGTGGTGAAGCAGCGCCGCCTGCAAGCCTGAGTTTCGACAAGCATGAACCAATGTGACGGCAGACCTCCCAAGTTGACGCGCAAAAAGAAAAGCCCCGGATTGATGATCAATCCGGGGCTTTTCTTATGCGATTGGGTCGTCGACGTTATCAGGCGCGTTCTGCCAGAGCGGACTCGCCCTTCTTTTCGCGCACCAGATTGATGAAGCGGCGGAAAAGATAATGGCTGTCCTGCGGGCCGGGAGAAGCTTCCGGGTGATGCTGGACGGAGAAGACCGGCTTGCCGGCAACGCGCAGGCCGCAATTGCTGCCGTCGAAGAGCGAAATATGAGTCTCCTCAACGCCTTCCGGCAGCGACTTCGAGTCGACCGCGAAGCCATGGTTCATCGAGACGATCTCGACCTTGCCCGTCGTGTGGTCCTTCACCGGATGGTTGGCGCCGTGATGGCCCTGGTGCATCTTTGCCGTCTTGGCGCCGAGTGCGAGGCCCAGCATCTGGTGACCGAGGCAGATGCCAAAGAGCGGGATTTCCGCCTTCAGCAGATCCTTGATGACAGGTACGGCATATTCGCCGGTTGCAGCCGGATCGCCGGGGCCGTTGGAGAGGAAGATGCCGTCCGGCTTCAGGCCGAGGACTTCGTCCGTCGATGCTGTCGCCGGCAGGACGGTGACCTTGCAATCGAGGCCGGCAAACAGGCGCAGGATGTTACGCTTGACGCCATAATCGAGGCAGACGACGTGATACTTTGCGTTGTCGGCGCCGAGTTCGCCATAGCCTTCGTTCCAGACCCAGGGCGTCTGCGACCATTGCGAGGACTGGCCGGAGGAGGCGACCTTGGCAAGGTCGAGACCTTCGAGGCCACTCCAGGCCTTGGCATCCGCCTTCAACTGGTCGATATCGAAGACGCCGTTGACATCATGGGCGATCACGCCGTTCGGCATGCCGTTTTCGCGGATCCAGGCGGTCAGTGCGCGCGTGTCGATGCCGCAAAGACCGATGATGCCGCGCGCCTTCAGCCATTGGTCGAGATGTTTGGCGGCGCGGTAGTTCGAGGGATCGGTGATGTCGGCCTTGAAGATGACGCCGACGGCGCCATGGCGGGCGGCGGGCGTCAGGTCTTCGATATCTTCATCGTTGGTGCCGACATTGCCGATATGAGGGAAAGTGAAGGTGACGATCTGACCGAGATAGGAGGGATCGGTCAGGATCTCCTCATAACCTGTCAGCGCCGTGTTGAAGCAGACTTCGGCCTGGACCTTGCCGGTCGCGCCGATGCCCTTGCCCTCGATCACGGTGCCGTCGGCAAGAACGAGCAGGGCGGTCGGCTTTTCAGTGGTCCATGGGGCTGTCGCGGTCATAGTCATCCCGTTTCCGGCGTCGAGCGCGGCCTTGAACAGACCGTCGGCTTCCGCCATGTTTGTAGCAAGGTACAGCCGGCGACCCAGGTCGCGGCTTGAGATCTTCCTATCGATCTAATGTGCAGGTGATGGACATAGCTAAACAAGGCGAGCCGGTCAATGCGCGCTTTTGCTTTCCTATCAAGGAATTCGGGCTCTGGGCCACAATTGCATTGATCGACACTGTTGGTCTAAGAGACAGGCAAGATGATATAGGTGGCCGGGTCGATCGTTGCCGGCCTGCTTCAAGGAGTTAAAGACATGATCCGCGAGACCCTTTCCAATGCCCAGAAGGATGCCATGAGGGCAAAGGATACGGCGAGGCTTTCGACCGTTCGTCTGATCCTCGCTGCCATCAAGGACAAGGATATCGCCAATCGCGGTCTCGGCAAGGAACAGGCGAGCGAGGATGAAATCCTGCAGCTGCTCGCCAAGATGATCAAGCAGCGCGAAGAATCGGTGAAGATCTACATCGACGGCGGCCGCCCGGAGCTCGCCGACAAGGAACGTGAAGAAATCACCGTCATCCAGGGTTTCATGCCCGAGCAGCTTTCCGAAGAGAAGGTGCGCGAGATTTGCGTCGCGATCGTCGCGGAACTCGGCGCGCAGGGCCTGAAGGATATGGGCAGGTGCGTTGCTGCCCTGCGCGAGCGGTATGCCGGCCAGATGGATTTCGCAAAGGCCTCGGCTATCCTGAAGGAACTGCTGAAGTAAAACTCTGCTTCACCTTCGGCATACGGACCGGCCGTGTGCCGAAGGTATTTTGCCAGGCGGCGTCTATGATGGCGAGTTTCCCCGCCTGATAGTTCCGATATTCCTCGATGAACGCGGTGGAGAGCCAAAGCTGGCTCCGTCCCGGCGATCCGGTCCATCCGACGCTTTGCATTTTTATGGCCTTGTTCATGAGCCGCTTTGCGTTGGTTCTTGAGATGAGAAACCGGCTGCAGATATCCGTAAAGGCTACCGGCCCGATGATCGCTTTCCGAGTCGTCGGGTTGATCGTGCCGATGCGGGAGATCAGGTAATCCATGATGATGCCGCCTGAATTTGCCCAGGTGAACAGATCGAACGTTTCTCCCGGATGGCGCAGGTCGTCACTCTCGATGATGCCGACCGAGATCGGGGGCTGTAGCAGGCCGATGAGTTCCGGTTTTTTGCTAAATAGGGCGTTGCGCTTGCCGCCATCCAATCGATCCAGCACCGAAAGATGGATACCCATCCATTTGGCAAGCTGTTTTGCAGCCTCTTCCGTGGGCTGCATTGGCCGCGCGCGCCGATCGCTTGCAACAGGCAGGTAACGCAGAAAACCGAGAGCCAGCATCTCCTGAATGAAGCTGAGCGCGGTGTTGTGGCTGGCGATTTCGTGTTCGACGATATAGTTGGCGAAGCGATTGGCATGGATGCCGGGCGGTTCTCCGTCGATGCCGCCGCAATAAAGGGCGAAGCCGGCGAGCGCCATCAGCCAACGTTGCTGTGAAGCAAAGACAGAGCATACGCTCTGATTCTCATCATAAGTGGATATAATCTCTCGTGTATAACCGAGGATTTCCGTGAAAAATTTCGGGTCCTGAGCAAGTTCCTTCGCGGATAAAGACATGCAACCGTCTCCGATCAACTGAACAAATTTTCAAATTGTCTGACGAGATAATTACTAAGATCGCATATACGTAGATAATAAAAGATATCGATCGATATCGTTGCGTCAAGATACTCGCGGCGATGAACCAAAGATGTTCCGCAGCATATCTTGAATACTCGTACTGTCGCGAAATTGAGATGGCGCAAAATTAGAGAAGGCAGGAGCTGGGGGAGCTCCTGCCTTCTTGCGCTTTGCTGACGTTTGATGACGCAGGGTGGGGCCCAAAAATCAAACGTCTTTTGCAAAGGCACTCAGGTGGGGCGGCGCCGGGGGTAGGGATGGTGCCCCACCTGAGTATCTGCTGAACTTATCTGAAAATCCTGATCTGCTGGGGCAAAGCCAACGCCTGCGGCGGCAGTTCGGACATTTGAACCTTTACGCCTGCCGTAAGGGCAGGAACTTTCATATTCGCCGGCAACTGATATCCCGCACCGGCATAGAGCACATTCTTTTCGCTGGCGCCGCTATCCATCGTGGCCGAGCTATAGGTAGCCGTGGCGAAGATGGCTGCTGCTGCCAAGGGTACGATAAGAACGCGCATTTCCCTCTCCTAAACTGAAAGCCCGTACCTGGTGGCTTCCGGTTCGTCAGGGCGTCTCGGCATGTCGCGTCGCAAAGAAGTTTCTTCGCCGGCTTGTCTCGCCCTGTGAGAAGAACGCTATTGCGGCGCACACCAACAATCAAATTACAAAAAAATAATGTTTGGCTTACGAACCTTGCCGCAGATGCGCCTTCAGAGAGTGTCCCCAGGGTGTGATCGCTTTGCAGCCGTTGATTGTCTATGGTGCCGAGCTTGCTCGCGTTTATCGACTGCAGGCTGTGCAAGCCTTTGCTTTTTTGCGGATTTTTGCGTACGAAATAGTTACTTCCGTGCGCGCGATTACGCCAGTTCCGGTCATGGTGAAGGGATTTTGGGGCGCTTCGGGCCTGTTAAACGCAGCCTGGGATTTCGACGCGAATGCGGATGAATGCGCTGTTGTGTTCACGGAGTTGTGATCGTAGGGCGAAAATGCAATCGCCGACAAAGGGCTGTGAATAGCGTGGGAGGCGGCCGGGTCGTCGTGGCAATGCCCTCCATTCCTGTTTATATGGGATGAGCCAGAGGTAGCCATGCGATTTTCCAATACGTTTCTCGACGAGATTCGCGACCGCGTTTTGATTTCGGACGTGATCGGTCGTCGTGTGACCTGGGATCGGCGCAAGACGAATGTGCCGCGTGGCGATTACTGGGCCTGCTGCCCATTCCACGGCGAGAAATCGCCGAGCTTCCACTGCGAGGATCGCAAGGGGCGCTATCATTGCTTCGGTTGTGGCGTGACGGGCGATCATTTCCGCTTTCTTACCGAATTGGAGGGCTTGAGCTTTCCGGAAGCGGTGCAGCAGATCGCCGATATGGCCGGCGTTCCGATGCCGGTTGCCGACCCGATGGAGGCGAAAAGGGAGAAGGAACGCACGTCGCTGCTCGATGTCATGGAGATGGCGACTCAGTTCTTTCAGGATCAGCTGCAGACCGCCAATGGCGCGAAAGCACGTGCCTATCTGCGTGACCGCGGGCTCAGCGGCCGCACGATCGAAACCTTCCGCTTGGGATATTCGCCCGATAGCCGCAACGCTTTGAAAGAACATCTCGCCAGCAAGGGCGTGCTGAAGGAGCAGATTGAAGCCTGCGGGCTCGTCGTCCATGAGAACGTGCCGGTCTCCTATGACCGCTTCCGCGACCGCATCATGTTTCCGATCCTGTCGTCGCGCGAGAAGGTGATTGCCTTCGGCGGCCGCGCCATGTCGCCGGATGCGCCGGCGAAATATCTGAATTCCAACGAGACGGAGCTCTTTCACAAAGGCAACGTGCTCTACAATTTCACCCGTGCGCGCCGCGCTGCCCAAGGTGCCGATGGCGCCGGCACCATTATCGCGGTCGAAGGCTATATGGATGTCATCGCGCTGCATCAGGCCGGCGTCGAGAATGCGGTCGCGCCGCTCGGCACGGCCCTGACAGAGAGCCAGCTCGATCTCCTCTGGAAGATGACGCCGGAGCCGGTGCTCTGCTTCGATGGCGACGGTGCCGGTATCCGTGCAGCCAATCGCGCCGCCGATCTGGCGCTGCCGCATATCAAGCCGAACCGCACCGTGCGCTTTGCGCTATTGCCCGACGGCAAGGATCCTGACGATCTTGTCCGGCAGGACGGACGCGCGCCGTTCGACAAGGTACTGGCGCAGGCAAAGCCGCTGGCTGATCTGATATGGACAAGAGAGGCGGGCGGCGGCGCCTTCGAGACGCCGGAAGCGCGGGCGGAGCTGGAAGCGCGGTTGCGACGTATTGTTTCGGTCATCGGCGATGAAGATGTGCGCCGCCATTATCAGCAGAATATGCGTGAGCGGTTGAACGGGCTGTTCCAGCCGCAGTTCCAGCGGAACGGTGGCCAGCAGGCGCGCGGTTTTTCCCGCGACGGCAACGGCCGTAACTTCGCAGGACGCGGTGGACAGGCGCGTGCTGGGGCCGCGATGGCAACGACGGCATCCGATCGCTTGCAGCGCTCGGCCATGATCAAGGGGCATCAGGATATTCCAAGCCTTCGCGAAAGTGTGCTCGCCTTGACCATCGTCAACCATCCGGCGCTACTGCAGGACGAATATGACGAGATCGCCGCCATCGACTATGACAGCCGTGAACTGCAGCGGCTCTGGTCCGCGGTTCTCGGGGCGGCCGCAACTCTGGTCGGGCCTCAGCTCGTCCGCGAGCGACTGCTCGAGCAATTGGAAGAACAGGATTTCGGCGTCCTGCTGAAGGGCCTGGAGCAGCAGATTCGCAATGCCCGTCTGTGGACGGCAACCGAGGAAGCCGCCATGGAGGACGCGCGCGAGGGCTATCGCCAGGCGCTTGCTCTCCACAAGCGTTCGAAAGCATTGCGCTGGCATAAGATCGAGCTGGAAGGTGCTATTGCCGAGGCAACCGAAGAAGGCGACGGTGAAGCGATTGAGCCGCTGATTCGCGCCTTGCAGGAAGTGCAGCTCGAGGCGCTACGACTGGAAAATCAGGAGGCGATCATCGATGGCTTCGGCGTGCTTTCCGGTCGCGTCAAAGGTGCCGCTGGAAAATAGGGAATAGATGCCTCAGTTTGAGAGACAAGAGCCGCGATTTTCCGTAGGCGACGCGTTGTTCGATGAACGCATGGGTGCGTTGGCGCCGCTCGACATCCTGAAGCGCGTCTATGGCTACTCGGCCTTTCGCGGCAAGCAGCAGCAAGTGGTCGAGCATGTTGTCTCCGGCGGCGATGCGGTCGTGCTGTTTCCGACCGGTGCCGGCAAGTCATTGTGCTTCCAGATCCCGGCGCTTTGCCGCGATGGTGTCGGGATCGTCGTGTCTCCGCTCATCGCGTTGATGCGGGATCAGGTGGAGGCGATGAAGCAGCTCGGCATCCGGGCGGCCGCCTTGAACTCATCCCTGTCGCGCGAAGAGGCCAGCGAGATTTATCGCGCCATTTCCGCCGGCAAGCTCGATCTGCTTTATGTGACGCCGGAACGCATTGCGACGGAAGGCTTCTGCCAGATGATCGGCAGAGCGAAGATCGCGCTTTTCGCGATCGATGAGGCGCATTGCGTCTCGCAATGGGGCCATGATTTCAGGCCGGAGTATCGCGATCTCGGCAGGCTTGCCGAACTCTTTCCCGGCGTTCCGCGCATCGCGCTGACCGCAACGGCCGATCCGCATACCCGCGACGACATCATCGAGCGGCTGGCTCTCGACAATGCCGAGGTGTTCACGACAAGCTTCGATCGTCCGAACATCACCTATGAAATCGTCGAGCGCGACCAGCCGCGCCAGCAATTGCTGCGCTTTCTCGACGGCCATCGCGGCGACAGCGGCATCGTTTATTGCCTCTCGCGTGCCAAGGTCGAGGACACGGCGGAGTGGCTGAACGGGCAGGGTGTTCGCGCGCTACCCTATCATGCCGGCATGGATCGGTCGCTTCGCGACACCAATCAGGACGCCTTCCTGAAGGAAGAAGATCTGTGCCTCGTGGCAACGGTCGCCTTCGGCATGGGCATCGACAAGCCGAACGTGCGCTATGTTGCCCATCTCGATCTGCCGGGTTCTGTCGAAGCCTATTATCAGGAGACGGGTCGTGCCGGGCGCGACGGTCTCTCCTCCAATGTCTGGATGGCCTATGGCATGGCCGATGTCATCCAGCGGCGTCGAATGATCGACGAGGGTGGTGCATCCGAGGAAATCAAGCGGGTGGAACGGGCAAAGCTCAATGCGCTGCTTGCGATCTGCGAAACCGCAGGATGCCGGCGACAGTCGATCCTCGCGCATTTCGGCGAGGCGCATGGCGGCGGTTGCGGCAATTGCGATACGTGCCTGAAGCCTGTCGAGACCTGGGACGGCACGGAAGCGGCCATCAAGGCGCTCGCCGCGGTCTATCGTACCGGCGAGCGTTTCGGCACCGGCCACGTCATCGATGTGCTGATCGGTACGATCAACGAGAAGACCGAACGCTTCGGCCATGTCGATATGCCTGTCTTCGGCGCAGGAAAGGATATTCCTTCCCGCACCTGGCAATCGATCTTCCGGCAATTATTGGCAAACGGTTTCATCAGCATCGATCACACGGCCTTTGGCGCCATGAAGCTGGAAGAGCAGGCGAGGGCGGTGTTCAAGCGCGAGCGGCAGGTCTTCTTTCGCAAGGACCGGCCCGAGCCCGGCCGTCGCGGCAAGAAGGCGGGGCGACCGGAGAAGCAGGCGCACGGTCTGGCCGGCGAGGACCAGCTCCTCTTCGATGCGCTGCGTGCCGAGCGCACTCGGATTGCCAAGGAATTGGGCGTGCCGCCCTATGTCGTCTTCCCGGATACGACTCTGATCGCCTTTGCGACGGAGCGGCCGGGCAGCCGCAAGGCTCTGCTTGAGATTTCCGGTGTCGGGCAGTCGAAGCTTGAACGCTACGGCGATGCATTCCTCGCTGTAATTTCGGAATTCAGCAGCCGATGACATGCTGAAGCCCGACGGTCGATGCGCTACATCCGCACCGTCATGCCGCCATCGACGGTCAGGACGTGGCCGTTGACGAAGGAGGCGGCGTCGCTGGCAAGGAATAGCGCAGCCCCCGCAATTTCGTCCGGACGCCCCCAGCGCTGAACCGGGATACGTTGGCGCACGAAGGGGATCAGTTCTTCGTTCGCGGCCATTGCGGCATTGGTTTCCGTTGCGAACCAGCCTGGAGCGATGGCGTTGCTGGTGATGCCGTAAGGACCGAATTCCACCGCCATGCCGCGCATGAGGCCCGCCAACCCCTGCTTGGCAGCGGGATAGACACAATCACCCGGCATGACGACCTGTCCGCTGATCGAGGTGACCGAGATCAGCCGCCCATGACTGTTTCGCTTCATCAGGCGGGCGGCGTCGCGGGAGAGCATGATCGAGGCGGCGAGATCGGTGTTCAGCAAGGTGAGGATCGCCTCGTCGTCGAAATCGGCCAGAGCGCGCCTGTCGCGGGCGCCGACATTGTTGATCAATATGTCGAGCCGGCCGTGGCTCTTCTCGATGTCATTCATTGCCTCACGCTGTGCGTCGCGGTCGGAAATGTCGAAGGCGGCAGCTTCTGCCGAGCCATCTCTTGCTCGGATGATCTCGACGGCCGTATCCAACGTAGCCGCGGTCCGCCCGTTGATGATGACGTGCGCGCCGGCATCGGCGAGCGCCTTTGCCATCTCAAATCCGAGTCCGCGTCCGCCTCCGGTAACAAGGGCAATTCGCCCTGCGAGGGAGAATCTGTGAAATATGTTCATAGCGCTCTCTTATCTTGAGACCGATGGCAATCTGGCGCAAAATATTGGACTCAGTCAAGTAATTTTTGCGATGGAAGCTGATGAAGTTTGACCAGGAAGTTGCGCGCAAGCGGGTCGGTTTGACAGATAATATCGAAACTGCGCCCTATCGCGCCGACGTCACCGTGTTGCGCATTTTTGCCGCTGCTGGGTGCAGCAAGCGGCCGGATCCTATGTTATTTCTTGATTAATTAGGCACTTTGACCAGCATCGGAATGCGACCATGACTTCAGCGTTCATATCCCATTTGCGCAATGAACTTCTCGGCCTGAAAGAAGCCGGCCTCTACAAGGCCGAGCGTGTCATCACCTCCAAGCAGGCCGGCGAGATCGCCGTGCTTGGCGGCGCGCGCGTTCTCAATTTCTGTGCCAACAACTATCTCGGCCTTGCCGATAACGAGGAGCTCGCCGAGGCCGCGAAGAGGGCACTCGATCGCTATGGCTATGGTATGGCCTCGGTTCGTTTCATCTGCGGCACGCAGGAGGAGCATAAGCAGCTCGAGGCGCGGATTTCAGCCTTCCTCGGCATGGAAGCGACGATCCTCTACTCCTCGTGCTTCGATGCCAACGGCGGGTTGTTCGAGACGCTGCTGTCGGAAGAGGATGCCATCATTTCGGATGCCCTTAATCATGCCTCGATCATTGATGGTGTGCGGCTCTCCAAGGCAAAGCGCTTCCGCTATGCCAACAACGACATGGCGGCCTTGGAAGAGGAACTGAAGAAGGCCGAGGGCAGCCGCTTCAAGCTGATCGCCACGGACGGTGTCTTCTCGATGGACGGCATCATCGCCAATCTCGGCGGTGTCTGCGATCTGGCGGAAAAATATGGCGCAATGGTCATGGTCGATGACAGCCATGCGGTCGGCTTCATCGGCGAGCATGGCCGGGGATCGGCGGAATATTGCGGCGTCGAAGGCCGGGTGGATATCATCACCGGCACGCTCGGCAAGGCGCTCGGAGGCGCATCCGGTGGTTATACGTCGGCCAGGGGCGAGATCGTCGAATGGCTGCGGCAGCGCTCGCGTCCTTACCTCTTCTCCAATACTCTGGCGCCGGTCATCGCGGCTGCATCGCTGAAGGTCTTCGATCTGATCGAGAACGGCAGCGAGTTGCGTGCGCGGCTCCGAGGCAATGCGGAACTCTTCCGCAGCGAGATGACGAAGCTCGGCTTCACGCTGGCCGGCGCCGATCACCCGATCATCCCCGTCATGCTCGGCGACGCGAAGCTCGCGCAGGACATGGCGGCGCTGATGCTGCAGAAGGGCGTCTACGTCATCGGCTTCTCCTTCCCTGTCGTGCCGAAAGGCCAGGCGCGCATCCGTACGCAGATGTCGGCCGCCCATTCCAAGGCTGATGTCGAAAAGGCGATCGCAGCCTTTGCGGAGGCCGGAAAAGAACTTGGAATCATTTGAATTGGTTGGAGAGAACCGATCATGTCGAACATGATGAAAGCGCTGGTCAAAGCCAAGCCCGAAGTCGGGCTGTGGATGGAGCATGTCCCGGTGCCGGAGGTCGGGCCGAACGATGTTCTGATCCGGGTCAAGAAGTCGGCGATTTGCGGGACCGATGTCCATATTTGGAACTGGGATCAATGGGCGCAGAAGACCATTCCCGTGCCGATGGTCGTCGGCCACGAGTTCTGCGGCGAGATTGCCGAGATTGGTTCTGCCGTGACGAAGTATCATGTCGGCGAGCGGGTCTCGGGCGAAGGCCATATCGTCTGCGGCAAATGTCGGAATTGCCGGGCGGGCAGGGGTCATCTCTGCCGCAACACGCTCGGCGTCGGTGTCAACCGCCCAGGCTCCTTCGGCGAATTCGTCTGCATTCCTGAATCCAACGTCGTGCCGATCCCGGACGACATTCCGGATGAGATCGCGGCGATCTTCGACCCCTTCGGCAATGCGGTCCATACCGCGCTTTCCTTCGATCTGGTCGGCGAGGATGTGCTTGTGACCGGCGCAGGGCCGATCGGCATCATGGGGGCGATGGTTGCCAAGCGCTCCGGCGCCCGCAAGGTCGTCATCACCGATATCAATCCAACCCGGTTGGCGCTTGCCCGCAAGGTCGGCATCGATCATGTCGTCGATGCTTCTAAGGAGAACCTTGCCGATGTGATGAAATCCGTCGGCATGACCGAAGGTTTCGACGTCGGCCTGGAAATGTCGGGTGCCGCGCCTGCCTTCCGCGACATGATCGATAAGATGAACAATGGCGGCAAGATCGCCATTCTCGGTATTGCGCCGGCCGGCTTCGAGATCGACTGGAACAAGGTCATCTTCAAGATGCTGAACCTGAAAGGCATCTATGGCCGCGAGATGTTCGAGACCTGGTACAAGATGATCGCCTTCGTTCAGGGCGGCCTCGATGTATCGCCTGTCATTACCCACCGCATCGGCATCGATGATTTCCGTGATGGTTTCGAAGCCATGCGTTCCGGCAACTCCGGCAAGGTGGTGATGGACTGGAATTGATGCCATTCGGACACACTTCCGGCCTTGGCAATACCTGCCGATGCTGGAAATGTGCGGCTTTGTTTAGAATCCTCTTGTCATCGCGCGGGGACTTCCTAAATACGGGAAACAATTAATTGCGGCGTGCGAAGCCTGTGGATAAGGCTTTTTCGCGTATTTAACGGGCTTTTTTGCTGGAAAAGCTTGACGAGAACTAAAATTCTGGGAATCACCGTTTGTCTTCGGAAAGAACGGTAAACTGGATCGAGCGGATCACCTAATATCATGGCCGGAAATCCAAACGCAATCCAGCTTTGCACTCCGGTGGCGGTGATCGTGGTTAATCGGGCATTAAAGGTCATTCCGTTAGGTGTTCGTCGGTGAGTCGCGGCTGGTGCAGGGCGCGCCAGTCAGTGTGAATGTTTCACCGCGTGTAAGTTTGCAGCGTCAGGGAAAGCGACGATATAGAGATGGCAACAAAGGTCAAAGAGAACGAAGAAGCTGAAGTCGAACGCGACGGCACCTCCGACGGCCCGCTTCTCGATCTTTCCGATGACGCGGTCAAGAAGATGATCAAGGCCGCGAAGAAGCGCGGCTACGTGACGATGGACGAGCTCAATGCCGTTCTTCCGTCCGAAGAAGTGACGTCCGAACAGATCGAAGACACGATGGCCATGCTTTCGGACATGGGCATCAACGTCATCGAAGACGAAGACGTCGAAGAGGCAGGTGCTGCCTCGAACGACGACGACGATGCCGGCGGCGACGATGAAAGTGAAGGCGGCGAGCTGGCCCCCTCCACCGGTTCCGCGCTTGCGACGGCCAAGAAGAAAGAGCCGACCGATCGTACGGACGACCCGGTGCGCATGTATCTGCGCGAAATGGGTTCCGTCGAGCTTCTGTCGCGCGAAGGCGAAATCGCGATTGCCAAGCGTATCGAGGCTGGCCGCGAAACCATGATCGGCGGCCTCTGTGAGAGCCCGTTGACGTTCCAGGCGCTGATTATCTGGCGCGATGAACTCAACGAAGGCACGACGCTGCTGCGCGAGATCATCGACCTCGAAACCACCTATTCCGGTCCTGAGGCCAAGGCTGCACCGCAGTTCCAGAGCCCCGAGAAGATCGAGGCTGACCGCAAGGCTGCCGAAGAGAAGGAAAAGGCACGCCGCGGCCGCGCTCCTTCCGGTGACGACGACATCACCAATGTCGGTGGCGAAGGCCTGCCGATCGAGGAAGAGGAAGAGGACGAAGACGAATCCAACCTCTCTCTCGCCGCGATGGAAGCCGAGCTTCGCCCGCAGGTGATGACGACGCTCGACATTATCGCCGAAACCTACAAGAAGCTGCGCAAGCTGCAGGACCAGCAGGTCGAGCAGCGCCTGTCGGCTTCGGGCACGCTGTCCTCCGCGCAGGAGCGCCGCTACAAGGAACTCAAGGATGAGCTGGTCAAGTCGGTCAAGTCTCTGTCGCTGAACCAGAACCGCATCGACGCGCTCGTCGAGCAGCTCTACGACATCAACAAGCGCCTCGTGCAGAACGAAGGCCGCCTGCTGCGTCTTGCCGAATCCTATGGCGTCAAGCGCGACAGCTTCCTGGAACAGTACCAGGGCGCCGAACTCGACCCGAACTGGATGAAGTCGATCGGCAATCTGGCTGCTCGCGGCTGGAAGGAATTCGCCAAGAGCGAAAACACGACGATCCGCGACATCCGCCAGGAAATCCAGAACCTTGCGACCGAAACCGGTATTTCGATCTCGGAATTCCGCCGCATCGTTCACATGGTGCAGAAGGGCGAACGCGAAGCACGTATCGCCAAGAAGGAAATGGTCGAAGCCAACCTGCGCCTCGTCATTTCCATCGCCAAGAAGTACACGAACCGCGGTCTGCAGTTCCTCGACCTCATTCAGGAAGGCAATATCGGCCTGATGAAGGCGGTCGATAAGTTCGAATATCGCCGCGGCTACAAGTTCTCGACCTACGCCACCTGGTGGATTCGTCAGGCGATCACCCGCTCGATCGCCGACCAGGCACGCACGATCCGTATTCCGGTGCACATGATCGAAACGATCAACAAGATCGTTCGCACGTCGCGCCAGATGCTGCACGAAATCGGCCGCGAACCGACGCCGGAAGAACTGGCCGAAAAGCTCGCCATGCCGCTCGAGAAGGTGCGCAAGGTGCTGAAGATCGCCAAGGAGCCGATCTCGCTCGAAACCCCTGTCGGTGACGAAGAAGATTCGCATCTCGGCGATTTCATCGAGGACAAGAACGCGCTTCTGCCGATCGACGCCGCCATCCAGGCGAACCTGCGCGAAACGACGACCCGCGTTCTGGCATCGCTGACGCCGCGCGAAGAGCGTGTTCTGCGCATGCGCTTCGGCATCGGCATGAACACCGACCACACGCTTGAAGAGGTGGGCCAGCAGTTCTCGGTGACGCGCGAACGTATCCGTCAGATCGAAGCCAAGGCGCTTCGCAAGCTCAAGCATCCGAGCCGCTCGCGCAAGCTCAGAAGCTTCCTCGACAGTTGAGGTCTGGCGCAAACCAGTATCGGTAGTTTACGAAACAAGGCCCGGCTCGCGAAAGCGAGCCGGGCTTTTCATTGACGATATGGGCATCAGGGGGTGAACATGACAAGCAAGCCGCAATTCATGGAAACATCGATCCCTGTCCGGCTCCGCGATGCGTTGGCTGGATACGAATGGCGGCAGGATGCACTCGGTCGTTCCTCGGCCCATGTCTTCCGGCTTGAAGCCGATGGACGCGCGCCGGTCTATCTCAAGACCGAGCCGCTCGATCCCCTGGGCGAGCTGGTCGGCGAGGTTGAGAGATTGCGATGGCTGGCCTCGCAGGGTCTTGCCTGCCCGGATGTCATTGCCCATGAGAGGGACGGCGAACGTGAATGGGTTTTGATGAGCGCTCTTCCCGGCAGCGATCTCGTCAGCGCGGAGTGGTTACAGCCGCTCGATCGGGTACGGCTTTTGGCGGGTGCTTTGCGGCGATTGCACGCCGTCGATATCGCTGCATGTCCCTTCGATCATCGGCTGGAGAATAGAATTGGTGCTGCAAGGGCGCGCTTGCTTGCCGGCCGCGTCGACGAGGACGACTTCGATGAGACCCGGTTGGGAAGGTCGGCAGAGGATCTTTTCCGTGAGCTTGAGGCCAAGAGACCGTCAACGGAGGATTTCGTCGTCACCCATGGCGATGCATGCCTTCCGAATTTCGTAGTCGATGGCGATAGATTCAGCGGCTATATCGATTGCGGCCGTCTCGGCATTGCCGATCGTCATCAGGATATTGCGCTTGCCTGCGGCAGCATCGCATACAATTTCGGGGAGGAATTGGTTGCCGAGTTTTTGAAGGCTTATGGCGATTTTGAACCGAAGGCTGAAAAGATGGCATACTATCAGCTGCTGGATGAGTTCTTCTAGCGATGGAAGCGGTCGTCCTTGCGCCGCGATCACGCAGGTTTGTTTTTGCGCCATTGCGGATCGCGCGCAGGCCTGACAAGTTCGATTTCGACAGATGCCTCTTTCGCGGTGCGTGGTCGTGTACCATATGTCAGCGACCGAGAAGTCCTCTGATCTTTTAGCCGGCAAGGATCGAATGAATCGATGCGTTGTTTTCGCCTGATTGCTTTCTCTTCGCGAGCCATCCGCTGAACGATGGAAAAGGTTGCGGAAAAACGGGATAGGGAAATAAGGCCGGGCTTTGTCCTGTCGATCCTTCTGCACGTCCTGTTTGTCGCGATTTTTCTGCTGCCACTATTGCCGGCGCCGCCGGAGGCAAAGCCCGAGCAGAGCGTCAATGTCGAGCTGGTGCCGCAGCAGGAGGAAAAGCAGGAGCTTGCGACGAAGGCGAACGAGAAGCCCGACCAACCTCCCACGCCCACGCCGAGACCCGACGAAAAGCCGGCGCAGCAGACGGCGGAGGCTCAACAGGAGCCGCAGCAGCCTCAGGGAAAGAAGTCGGATGAGCAGCCGCCAAAGCAATCCGACCCTCAGGGCAAGGAGCCGGCTGAGAAGCCTCCGGCCAAACCCGATGAGGCCAAGGCTGATAAGCCGGTAGAGCAGGCCGAAAAGCCCGCAGCCAAACCAGACGATCCCGGCGCTGAGAAGCCCGTCGAGAAGGCCGAGCAACAGCCCTCGGCTACCGAGACGCCCCTTCCGGATATGAAGGGCGATCAGAAGGACGCAAATACCACGCAGCAGGCTGACGCGTCGGAGCAGCCGAGCGATACGGCCGAGCAACAAGCGGAGGCTCAGGCTCAAGCAGCTGCGGCTGCTGCGCAAGCTCAGGCCCAGGCACAGGCGGCGCAACAGACGCAGGAAGCCCAACAACAGGCCGACTCCAGAGATCAGCCGGCGGATGCGGCTCAGCAGCCGGCAAGCGACGCGACCGCCAAAGCCTCCTCCACCGCACCCGATGTCCTGGCGACCAACGAGCCATCGGATTCGCAGGTGCAGCAGCCACAGGTGCCGCCGAGCGATCCGAATGACCTGCAGGCACAAGCCGCTGCGCAGCCGCCATCATCCGATCCGCAGCAGCTGTCTCCCGCCGAGCAGGCCAAGGATGAGGCGAAGGACCCGCCACAGATCGTCGTTCCGGCGGTAAAGCCATCGCAGCAAAGCTCGCAGAGCCAGTCCGCTTCGAGCAGCCAAGGCGAGCCGACGAGCGGCACGGCATTGGTTGCCGAGCCGCCAGTGCCTAAATCGATTGCGCCGAAGAGAGCCATTCAAGCCAAGAAGCTCTATTCGAGTGCCGAGATGGCGCGCTTGTCGAAGAGCGAATACGACGCCTGGAAGAAACTGCCGCGACGGCAGCGTGTCGCCTACCTATGCAATTCGGAGGAAAAACTTCAATATCGCCATGATTTGCAGGCCGTCGGCTATGTGAATTCCGCATTGTCGCAGGCAATGGTTTCCGATGCTACCTTGTTTGGTGACGGCGTCGCCGTGCAGACTCCCAATGGCTGGCAGAGGGTAGCATTCACCTGTGAGGTCGATAGCGATGCACTGAAAGTCACCGCGTTTTCCTACACTGTCAGAGGGCGTGTTCCTCCGAGCCAGCTCGATAAGCTAGGCTTTCTTGGAAATTGATCGGCAGGATCGCCTCGCGCGTCCGGTTGAAACAATAGTTTATTCCCCACCCAATCGAAATTCAGCCCATTTCATCATACAATTGCCTGTATCTCACTGATTCAGTGTCCTCCCATCGCATTTTTCTCAAGATTCCGATGTCCTCGATTACAGCCGATTCCAGTTCCGCGGCCGCGGGCCGCTCCACATTGCGCGGTGTCCTTGTGGCATTCGCGTCCTATGCCGTCTTTGCCTTCAGTGACGCCTCGATCAAGATCCTGCATGGGGTGATCCCCTCCTATCAGGTCGCCTTCATCGGCGCGTTGTTCGGCCTTGCCGCCGTGCCGTTTCTGAAGAAGCGGGAGGATGGCTGGCTCGATATGGTGAGGACGTCGAATCGTCCCTTGTGGCTGCTCCGTTTCGTCTGCGGCGCGACCGGCGCCATCTGCTCCGTCATCGCCTTCACCATGCTGCCGATGGCGGAAGCCTTTGCGCTGCTGTTTCTCTTGCCGTCCTTCGTGACCATTCTCTCGGTGATCTTTCTCAAGGAGGATGTGCGCTGGCAGCGCTGGACCGCGGTCATTCTCGGCTTCGTCGGTGTGCTGATCGTGCTGCGCCCGGGCTTTCGCGAGCTTTCCGTCGGACATCTCTGCGCGGCGATCGGCGGTCTTGCGGCAGCAATCTCCATCGTCATCAACCGCGCGCTCGGCTCGAAGGAGAAGCGCATTTCGCTCTATGGGGCGGGCCTTTTCGGAACGCTCATCGTCAGCGGCTTCCTCATGCTCTCCGAAGTCACAATGCCGACGCCGACGCAGTGGATATTCCTCGCGAGCTATGGCTTGCTTGGCGCATTCGGCAACGTTCTGCTGTTGACCGCCGCGCAGATGGCGCCGGCCAATCTGGTCGCGCCGCCGCAATATAGCCAGATGCTCTGGGCGATCGCCTTCGGCTACCTGTTGTTCAATGACAGTATCGACACGCCGATGGCTCTCGGTATCGTCCTCATCATCTTTTCCGGTCTGCTGACGCTGGCGCGGGAGCGCAAGCGCGGCACGCCGCTGCCGACCGCAGTTGCCGGCAATACGCAGGCGGCATTGGCGACGGCAGAGGATGAAAAAGGGGGCGGAGGCGCTTAAAGCGTTGATTCCAGATTGTTGGCGAGCAACATTGCCGCATTGGAGGCGATGCCATCGCTGGCGTGGCGATACTGGCGGTATGGAAGGCGATATTGATGAAGTCAGGCCAATTCCGAATATACCGCTCTCGCCTTGCCGGCATCGAGGCAGTCCGGGCCGAAACCGGCCACAGCTTCCCCAAGCATACGCATGATCAGTTCGGCATTGGGGTTGTCGAGGCTGGCGCGCAGGTTTCACTCAGCGGGCGAGGGATGGTGCAGGCCGAGGCCGGGGACGTCATCAGTGTCAACCCGAACGAGGTGCATGACGGCATGCCTGTCGGCGAAAGCCGCGCCTGGTCCATGCTCTATTTCGATCCCCGGCTGATTGGCGATCTGTTGCGCGATGTCAGTGAAGGCAAGTTCGGTGCGATGGAATTCCCGTCGCCTGTCATGCGTGATTGCAAGATGGCCGGGCAATTCAAGGCCCTGTTTTCGCTCCTAATTGAAGAGGTGACTGAGGGTTCCCTCTTGCGGGATGGGCTGCTGCTGTCGCTCCTCGCTGCCGTGATGCGTGAAGGAACGGGCGGTTTGCGTGCGGATGCCGTTCCGGCTGATATCAACCGGGCGTGTGAGCTGATCGATGACGATCCTGCTGCTCCCCTGACCCTTGCCGAGCTGGCGGAGTTGTGCGGCTTGAGCCACTTCCGGTTCCTGCGTGCTTTCACCAGGGCGACGGGTCTGACGCCCCATGCCTACCTCATGCAGCGCCGCATTAACGAAGCACGGCGGCTGATTGCGGCCGGCACATCCCTCGCGGAAGCGGCCTTTGCCAGCGGCTTTTCCGACCAGAGCCACATGACGCGCCTTTTCGTCCGCAATTTCGGCGTTTCGCCCGGCGCCTATGCGGCCGCCATCGGCTGAAGCTTCTGCAATTTTATTCAAGACCGGAGGACGATGACGGGGTTTTCTGCTGCGCCAAGCAGATACCCATAAGGAGATGCCATGTTTTTCCGCCATTCGAACGAGATGTGGAGCGAGTTTCCCGAGCTGGTTCCCGGCGTGTTGTTCGCCGAAGGGATTACCTCGACTGTTGATGTCGGCGATCGGATCGCCGGATATCATGCGATCGCCGCAGATCGGCTGATGCAAGGCCCTGAGGGCGAGATGGCAGAAATCCAGGCCTGGCGGCGGAGTTTCTCCAAGATGGGCCTGAAGCCGACGCAATATCGCTGTGCATCCGAAGCTCTCTTGCGCCGCTTTCGCCAGGAAGGGTCGTTGCCGCGGCTGCATCCGCTTGTCGACCTCTGCAATGCCATTTCGATCGCTTTCGCCATTCCCATCGCTGTTTTCGATCTCGCGAAAATATCTGGCGATCTCGAAGTGCGGCATGCGAGTGGTAGCGAATCCTATTTGACCTTTTCCGGTGAGACGGAGCATCCCGAGGCGAGGGAGGTGATCTTTGCCGATGGAGCAGGGCAGGCGCATGCCCGACGCTGGACCAATCGCCAAAGTGGCCTGTCGGCGGTACGCAATGATACACATTCGGCGCTCATCGTCGCTGAGGCATTGCACGATTCGGCAGGTAGCGATGTTGCGACGCTGATCGACGCGATCGCTGCGGAATTGGCAGCCATCTGGTCGATCGAGGCCAGGCAGGGGCTTCTCGGCCCGTCTTCACCGCGATTTGATCTGTCGTCCGCGATGAATTTGCAACTGCAGCAAAAACCAGATTGACAGAAGGCGTGTTCAGGCAGAGCAGGGACTGTAGAATTTCCGACTGTTGAGAAGCATGTCTGCGAGCGTCCGTACCGGCAGACGAAGAAGGCTCATGGATACCCTGCAGAACCTTGACCGGCCAAGCGTGCTCGGTCACCCCGGCTATCGTTCGTTCGCTGCGTCGCGTGTCTTTTCCTCGATAGGTTTTCAGTCGGTGACTGTTGCCATGGGCTGGATGATCTACGACCAGACCCATAGCGCCTTCTTTCTTGGCCTCGTCGGCTTCTGCCAGTTTCTGCCGATGGTCATCCTTACCTTCGTTGTCGGCCATGTCGCCGATCGGTTCGACCGGCGCCGCATCGGTCTTGCCTGCCAATTGATCGAGGCGCTGACGGCGCTGGTATTGGCTGTCGCCGTCTGGCAGCATTGGATAGGGCCTGCCGGCATCCTGGCCGCCGTTGCGGTCATGGGTGCGGCGACGGCCTTCGAGCGTCCGACCATGGCGGCGCTTTTGCCGAACATCGTGCCGTCGTCGCTGCTGCAGGTTGCCATCGCGACCTCGACCTCGATGATGCAGACGGCTTTCATCATCGGGCCGTCGCTCGGCGGTCTGCTCTATGGTGCTAGCCCTGTCGCACCGTTTGCCGTTTCCGCTGCACTTTATGTTATTGCGAGCATCAACGTCATATCGATCCAGGTCGAACGGGAGCAGCCGTCGTCGCGCGAGCCGGTAACGCTGAGTTCAGTCTTTGCCGGCGTCTCCTTTATCAAGAGCCGTCCGGTCATGTTGGGGACGATCTCGCTTGATCTCTTCGCGGTGCTGCTGGGCGGAGCCACGGCGCTGCTGCCGATGTTTGCGCGCGATATTCTGCATGCCGGACCCTGGGGATTGGGCTTGCTGCGTGCTGCCCCGGCGATCGGCGCACTTGTCATGTCGATCTGGCTGGCACGCCGGCCGCTGCAGAGCGATGTCGGCAAGAAGATGCTGTTTGCCGTGCTCATCTTCGGGGTCGCGACTATCATCTTCTCGCTGTCGAGCAACATCGTCCTTTCGGTCGCCGCGCTCTTCGTTGTCGGCGCTTCCGATACCGTCAGCGTCGTTGTGCGCAGTTCGCTCGTGCAGCTCTTGACGCCCGATGCCATGCGCGGCCGCGTCAACGCCGTGAATTCGCTCTTCATCGGCACATCCAACCAGCTCGGTGAATTCGAGTCGGGGATGCTTGCCGGTGCACTTGGACCTGTGTTGACCGGCATTGTTGGCGGCGTCGGGACCATTGTCGTGGTGCTGCTCTGGATGCGTCTCTTTCCGGACCTGACCAGAGTAAAGACGCTCAGAGGCTAGCGACGTCTATCATTGGGGCGCTCTTCCATAGGGTTGCTCATCCCTACATCCCGCAGCAGATGTTGGTTTGCCTGAGATAGCATGTCTCGCTTCCGGCCGCCTTCGATATGCGATCGTCGTTCCGTGCCGCCTTGTCGGATCAGGAGCCGCATGACCCAGTGTTGCAAGCTGTTAATATGAAGAATGTTCATCTATCTCTGACCTCGAAGTATTTCGTCAATAGAGAGATACGCCCCCAATATGGTGATGTATAATGAAACCTTGCGCTATGAAGCATGAGGGATTTTCATGGGAAAGAGACCGCTACCACCGCTCTCGGTGCTTCAGACATTCTGCGCCATTGCCGAGACCGGCGGCTTCGGTCGCGCCGCTGAGCGGATCGGGCAGACGCAGACGGCCGTCAGCCATCAGCTCGCGCAGCTCGAAGGATGGATCGGAGGGCGGTTGTTCGACAGAGGCCGAAACGGCGCGCGGCTGACGCCCCTGGGCGCCCGCCTGCATCCCGCAGTTGCCGGTACGATTTTCGAATTGGAAACGGCGCTTTATCATGCGCGTGCGAGTATTTCGGTTCGCAGCGTTGCGGTCTCCGTCTCACCAGAATTTTCCAGCCAGTGGCTGGCGGTGCGCTTGCCGGATTTCTGCCAGCATCATCCGGAGATCGAGGTAAAGATGGCCGTGGGTTATCAGCGTCCGGATTTCCAGCCTGGTGGCGTCGATCTGGCGATCTGGCTCGGCCGCGCCGAAACTGGTCTCACGCAGGAGGAGCTGCTGACGGATGAGGAGCTTGTCGTCAGTTCACCCGATTTATCCGCGCGACTGCCGCCGCGCCAAGCCATAAGGGCTGCTCCGCTTCTGCGATATGCCGGGATGCCGCATACGAGCCTCGACTGGCAGCGCTGGTACGAGCAGATCACCAGTGGGCTGGATGGCGAAGCGAATCCGCATTTCGACATTGCACGGGCAGTCGAGGAGGCACCCTTGTTCAATTCCCTCGCGGAGATGCTGGAGGCTTGCCGGCAGGGCCGTGGCTTCGCTCTCGTCCGAAGCTCGCTGGTGGCACGCGATCTCGCCGAGAAAAAGCTGGTCAGATGTTTTGTGGAAGTGCAGCCGGCTGCCGTCAGCTACAATCTGGTCTATCCGCCGAATGCCCTGTTGAACCCGGCCGCGGCTCTATTCCGCAGCTGGCTGCTCTCGCAGGTCCGGTCGCCAAGCTAGCACAGGATGTCCGTCAATCGCTCAGCCGGATGAGGCCGGCCTCAGTGGGAGCAAAACCGAGCCTTCGATAAAAGCCGGTGAGATGCGGTTCGAAATCGACATGCAGCCATTCCGCGCCGCGTTCGCGGGCCAGAATTTTCGCGCGCTCGACCAGAGCGCTTGCGATACCTCTTCGCCGAAAATCCGGATCGACGCAGGTGTCGAGAATGAAGGCATGAATGCCACCGTCCCACGCGACATTGACGAAACCCACTAGCCTTGCGCCCGCGAATGCACCCACATGCGCGAGGTTTCGGGAGAGAATGGGCTGAAAATCCCGCGGAGAGGGGCTGTTCCATGCGGTTGCCCACAGGGCATTGAGCGCCTCATTTTCGAGCTTCGGATCATTCTGGTATTCTATCGTCATTGGCAATCCTCCGCGGGATCGTTCAGTGAATTCGGTATCGTTTCGGACCGGCGAGATGGTGTGCGGGAAATATCCACAGCCAATGTCGGATCTGGTTGCCGTCAATCGTCCTTTAAAAGTGAACATAGAACAGAGGAGGCAGAAATGTCCTATGTCGATGGTTTCATCCTTGCCGTGCCGAAAGACAAGATTGAAGCATACAAGGCGCAAGCGCGCCGGGCCGGGGATGTCTGGCGGGAGCATGGCGCGCTCAGCTATGTCGAGGCCATAGGCGACGATGTGCCCTATGGCGAACTCACGTCTTTTCCGCGTGCCGTGCAGGCAACGGAAGACGAGATCGTGGTGTTCTCATGGATCACCTACGAATCGCGGGAGAGCCGTGATGCGATATTGGCGAAGGTCATGGCCGATCCGCGTTTGAAGGACGACATGGAAAACATGCCCTTTGATGGCAAACGCATGATCTACGGCGGCTTCAAGATCGCCATTGAGCTATAATCCGGAGCAGTGGCCGGACTTGACATTCAGGCCACTGCGCCCGACCTGATGCGGATCGCAATCGCCATGCTCGGGGAATGCCATGCCACAAACCGTTGTCACGCTCTCGACCCATGGCCAGGGGCTCTACGAATTCACCGATAAGGCGACGGAATTTGTTCGTACCGCGGCGCCCGGTGGCGAAGGGCTTCTGACTGTTTTCGTCCGCCACACTTCCTGTTCCCTCCTTATTCAGGAAAACGCCGATCCTGATGTGAAGACTGATCTCAAGGCCTTCTTCAGCCGGCTCGTGCCGCCATCGTCCGATCCCTCGATGCGCTGGATCGTGCACACGATGGAGGGACCGGACGATATGCCGGCGCATATCAAGGCGGCGCTGATGCAGGTCTCGATCGGCATTCCGGTGATGCACGGCCGGCTGGTGCTCGGCACCTGGCAGGGCATCTATCTCTTCGAGCATCGCGACCGGCCGCATCGGCGCGAAATCGTGCTGCACCTTTCCAGCTGATCTCCGGTATTTTTGCGTCAACCGGTTGTTAACTGTCATGAATACAATCTGAACGGACAATTCGCGTTCGGTTCAGCTTGGCCGACCTAACGTGGCCTCAATCCCAAAGGTATTGGCCGATACGGGATTGTAACGATCCGTAGCAAGGATTTGAAGGAGAAGCACCATGACCAATCTTTTCGCCAAGGCAGGTATTGCAGCCATCATCGCGCTCGGTGCCATTTCCGCAACGGCCGTCACGGCCTCCGCCAACGATTTCCACCCGGGTATCCAGGAGGCTCGTTATGACCATGGACATGGACGCGGTCGCATGTGCTCGCCGCGCCTCGCCGTCGAGAAAGCACGCGACATGGGCCTGCGCCGTGCCCGCATCGACAATGTCACGCCGCGCCGCGTTGTTGTCGAAGGGTTCGGTCGTCGGGGTCCTGATCGCGTTGTCTTCGCCAATGCACCGGGTTGCCCACTGATCCGCCGCTGATCGCAGCGCTCCCCCAAGTTTTCCACATCTATTCGATGGATTCGAAGCCGCTTCCGAAAGGGAGGCGGCTTTATTTTTTATGTTGTGCTATTATTGGGCGTCTGGTTTCCCTTTAGCGTTCAATGTAGCTGAATAGTGGATGAATGCCTGATTCTGGGCTCATTCAGCATAGCGCCGTTACCTCTCGGGCACTCGCTCAGCAAATATTGCAGGCATGAGAGAGAAGCCTTCTGCTTCATGGAGAACATAATGAAACAAATGTTGGCAAGGTTGGGGGTCGCCGCCTGCGTCGCAGTGACTGCGTTGTCGGGCACGGTGGATTTTGCCGCCGCACAGGGTGTGGATATCTATGTCAACCCGGGCCGTCATCGCCCCCCACCGCCGGATTATGATCGCCCGCCGCCGCGCTTTGATCGTCGTGGCTGTGATCCTCGGCAGGCCGTGGATGTTGCTCGCAGCTATGGTCTGCGCCGCGCCCGCGTCGTGGACGTGACGCCGCGCCGCGTCGTCGTTGATGGTTTCGGCCGGCGCGGGCCGGATACGATGATGTTTGCCAATGTTCGCGGTTGCCCGCTGCTAGGCCGCTGATAGGCAAAGCGGGCGCCTGAGGCGCCCGCTTTTCATTTTCTGACCTTTTCGCCTTTTTGGCGGGGGCCGCGGAACCGCTCTTTGCTCGACCTTATTGGATTTGAGCGAAGGGCGGTTTTGTTTTGGCTATTGCTGGATCGCGTAGGTGATGCTCACCGATGCGTTATATTCGTTCTCGCCGGTTGCGACGGGAACGGCTTTGTCCATCGGCGCGGATGCGGCCATGGCGCGCATGTAGGGCTGCGGCGGCGTTGCAACGCCACCCTCGTGGATGGCAACGACGCGACCAAGCTTGACGCCGGCGGCATCGGTCAGGGTTTTCGCCTTGGCCGCAGCATCGGCGACCGCCTTCTTGCGCGCTTCTTCAAGCGCGGAATCCGGCTTGTCGTTGGTGAACTCGATATTGCCGCCCTGATTGATGCCGAGCTTGACGGCCTGATCGAGCAAGCTACCGAGCTTGGAGAGGTCACGCACACGAATGGTCAGGCCGTTGGTCACCTGATAGCCGGTCAGAACCGGTGGCTGGTTATGGCCGTCCTTGTCGTTCGGATAGGTATATTGCGGCTGAATGGAAAAGCCGGAGGTCTGCAGGTCGCGCTCGGCGATGCCGCTCTCCTTCAACGTCGCCAAAACGGCGCCCATGGCCTTGTTGTTCTGATCGAGCGCATCCTGGGCCGCCTTCGCCTGCTGGACAACCGACAGCGTCACCACGGCCATGTCGGGTGCAATGGTTGCATGTCCCTCGCCGGTGACGGTGATGACCGCCTCGCGCGGCTTGGCATCTTCGGCAAAAGCTCCAGCCGCAGGCACGAAGAAAGTGGCGCTGACAAGAGCGGCAAGAGCAAAATCTCTGGTTTTCGTCAGAAGCATGGTTCGTTCCTTGGTTGATAATCCCTCGAGATCCGCTTTTGCGGATTGATTGTGAAGGTATTACGGCAGTCCCTTGTCGGAAAACAGAAATTGGGTTAGAGCCAAGTCGTCTTCGGGGAACCATTGCTCCGGAGTCGCGAGCGCGGAGTCTTTTCTTGCGCCGGGCCTGTAGCTCAATGGTTAGAGCCGGCGGCTCATAACCGCTTGGTTGGGGGTTCGAGTCCCTCCGGGCCCACCATTTCCCCTATATATTTAGCCGGCATCAAACCCTGGGTGATACGCAACGGCGCCAATGGGCGGTGTTCCCTTGAATACGATCCGTTGAAAATATTCGGGCGGCACGTCGGCGTATCGCAGAGCGGGATCACTCACGAAACCGAAGCGGATGTAATAATGCGGATCTCCGAGAACGACGCAGCCGCTTGCGCCCCGTTCTCTGAGCTGCGCCAGCCCGCTTTCGATCAGCTGCTTTCCGATACCTTGTCCCTGCCGGTTGGGTCGGACCGATACAGGCCCGAGGCCGAACCATCCCGGAATTCCAGACCCGATCGTGACAGGGGAAAATGCCAGGTGGCCGACGATCTCGCCACTACTATTATCGAGAGCGACGAGGGAAAGGGTCAGCGCACCGGCAGTTCGCAGAGCGTCAACGATCGCTGCCTCCGTGCCGGAGCTATGCGCCGCGCCCTTGAATGCTGCGGTGATGATTTGGCGAATGTCATCGATATCCTCAGGCTTTTCCGCACGCAAAGTAATCAAGACTATCGACCTTCCGCATGAATGAGTTCGGATTGGCTCTTCAGTAGCACAGTCATGCATCTCCAAAGCAGGCTGCAAAAGCGATTTACGAGATCAAGCTATAAGTGTCGCTTGGTCTCGCAATTACTGTGATCAAGCCCAAGTGTTTGCTCGGTCGATTGATGAACGGTGCGGTGCCACAGATATAGCAGAAACTCGGAGTGTCATCGCCGCGTATATCCCGAAGAGCCTACCTGAAACGGGTCTGGAGATAGGGCATGTGCCTCTATTCAACCCGCCGCCTTTTCAGACCTTCGTGATATGGATCCCTGTGCCATTGCTCCTTGCTTGGAACGAGCGACAGCCATCTATCCATATCGAGAGCGGGATCGGCCTCGCGGATGCGGCGTACGAGCATGCGTGCCTCGTCCTGATGGCCCAGCATCGCCAAGCTTGCCGCCGCGAGCCTGTCTGCGGGGCTGCGATCGATCATCTGGCTGATATAATCAAACGCGGTCTGGAATTGGCCGAGAGCATAATTTGCCCCGGTGGCCGTCCAAAGGTAGGAATCCGGATTGATGGGGTGGAGTTCCATCGCGCTGAATTTCTTCCAGAGCCAGACCGGGGCGGGAGACGTGGATCAGCGTGTCCACATGGTCGGCGACGACATCAGCGCGATACGGGCCGAGGACTTCTGCCATTTCCAACGCTTCCACGCTTTCTTCGATAGCTACGAGGAAGAGCTTGGCAATACCAAGTTCGCGATAGCCGCCCGGCAAGCCGTTGCGAATTGAGACAGCGCGCGCGGCAAAATCCTCTGCCGATTTCAGCAATTCGTCATCGCCGCCCGCAGTCAGCAGCCATTCCTACGACTAGGTACGGGCAACAGAGCTGAGTGCCGGTGCGAAGTCGACACTCTCGCTCAGCGCGGCTTTCAGCTCCTCGCGGGCGCGCCGCATGTTCGGCAGGGGCAAGCGATGGAGATATTGCTGTCCAACAAGATACTGACGGTAAGCGAGGGGGTTATCTTCGAAATGAGCACGCGCCATCTCATGACGCTCGACTTCCGCCGCGGCGGCGAGCACGATCTGTCGCGAGATTTCGTGCTTGTTGCGGGCAAGATCCAGCGTGGCGAAATTGAAGCGCTCCGCCCACAGGATCTCGCTGCCTGGCAGGGAGATGAGTCGTGTGAAAAGCGACAGGTCGTCATCCGGCCCGCTCAATTGGGTTTCCAGGACATAATTGATGTCATATCGCTCAGAAAGCGCAGTTTGGTCATCGGTCTGGCGGCTGATCTGGGTAGCGGAATAGGGGGCAATCACGCGCAGGCTGTGTAGGGCGCAAAAGCCGAGCGTGATGTCTTCGATGAGAGAAGAGACGATCATGGACGCAGCGCCGTCGGGGCTGTCGTTGTCTGGCGGCAGCAAGGCGAGGCGAGGTATGCGCAAGATGGGCTGCGTGGCGGCATCCTGCTCGGATACAGCGGTCGAATGCGTGGGAACGGCTGGTGTCGGAGCGCTAGGCCATGCCGCGAGGGCTGCTGACCATGGTGAGACGAGATCCTTACGCCGCGCGAATATACGTTTGAGCTGTTCGACGCCACCTTCTGCGTCAAATGCCTTCAGCAATATACGATGTGTGGCCTCGTCTTGCGGCTCGGCTTCGAAAAGAAGGAGAGCAGCCTCCTTGATGAGCGCGATATCGCCAGACGCGACCGGAAGCTTTACAGCGGCATGCAGCGTTTCCTTCAACGCGGTGAGGTGGCGTCTTCTTGCGCCCTCTCGCCAATCGATGAACGCTCTGGTTTGACAGTTGGCTCTTTCCAGAAATTTTAATTGAGCGCGCTCCGTTAAGGAGGCGAGGTGCTCGGCCGGATTCTTGGCCGGGCTTACGCTCATTGAGACAATATCGCTCGCGATCGAGCCATCTGCTAGGTGGATGCCGGTATCGTCAAAGGTCAGAAGTTCGATGTTCAAGTCCGATTGCCGGCTCTTGATACGAGAAACGAGCTTGCGAAGGTTCGTCAGCGAATTCGCCAAGTCACCTTCACCCCAGAGAAATCGCGCCATGCTTGTTCTGCTGACGGATTTGTTATCGTTCGCGAGCAGATAGGCAATAATCAGAAGCGCCTTCTTCGGAAACGCTATTTGGTGTTCGTCGCTATCCAAAAGAGCGATTTCACCAAAAGTTCTGAGTAAAAATTTCATCGCGCTTTCTATATTGCTTTAGATATATAATGGCCGTCGTCTTTCGAGGCTCCGCCTGGATAAACGCCGAAACGAAAGTGGAGTCGGTTATATATTTCTGATGCAAGGCATGAATATTTGCAAATTAACTATTCTCTTGCCTCTATTTTGAAAATTATTGTTGCATAAAAGCTTAGCTTTTCGGCTCCATTTCTCATGGGGCACGGCAGGCTGTTTCGCATATGAGCTCGCAGGGAAACCCTTCTGGCTGATTGAAGGATACCTTCCTTGATGCGGTTGGCTGACCGGAAAATTGATTGCTGCAGTAAGGCCTGGAGATTTATGGACTTCCGCATGCGCGCTGGCGGCAAACCCCGTTAAACCAGGGTTTCCGTTGCTCGCCACCGGGCTGTCCACTATCGAGATCGCGCGGCATATACTTTGGTATAATGGCGGTGCACCATCGCCTGATTGACCGCTCTCGGTGGTTGTGACAATACGGCGATGTCTTCGCAACGTGATGCGAAGGCTAACGAAACCAACAGATCAAGAAACCAATGGACAGCTACCCTAGTCGCTGTCCGGTTGTGGCGTCATGCCGCATCCGGACGGTCATCACAACAACCTGGACCGCTGCCGGCATCCGCCGGGCGAGCGCCGGTCGGGCCTAGCCTGTTCGGCTCGCCCTTCGGATCCGCCGTCAGGCGGGCCGAGGAGGTGAGCCATGAACAACATCGTTCTTTTTCGTGGACGCAAGTTCGCAACCAAGTTTTCCGCCCCGCATGTTTTTGCCGCTTCGACCGGCATCCGTCCGGCTGAACGCTCCGTATCGTCGCATCGTCCGCGTCTGATCGCCGTCTGGCACACCAACTCCCAGACCGGGAAGCTGGAGTGTTTCTGGACGACCGAGGACGAGCCTGTCCTCGATGAGGACGGCAGCCGTCGCGCGGCTTAAGCGTCCACCTCAAACAAGCGCACCGATGGTGTCGCGGATGCGGCGCCATATGGTCCGCCCAAGCTGATAACATCCTGTTCTCAAAGGGTTATTATATGGTTTTCCTTGCTAACGATCGACGCGAGCGTAGTGCCGTTGCTGCGTTGGCTGGCGCACGTATCCTGCCAAATGGCTATGATCTCGCCGCATTCGCTTTCATTGCTGCCATCGCCTATCTTACGCTTCACGGCATAGCTGAAATGCGCGCGCCGCTGGCCGGCCTTTCCACAACACCCTTGTCGCTCGACCCGGCCTATCTGCCCGAATACGCCCTGCGCACGACTTTGCGGATGATGGCAGCCATCGTCGCTTCGCTCATCTTCACATTCGTCGTCGCAACGCTTGCAGCAAAAAGCCGTCGTGCCGAGAAGATCATCATTCCTGCTCTCGATATTCTGCAATCGGTACCGGTGCTCGGCTTTCTGACCTTCACCGTCACCTTCTTCATGGGGCTTTTCCCCGGAAGCCAGCTTGGTGCGGAATGCGCTTCGATCTTTGCGATCTTCACCAGCCAGGCATGGAACATGGCCTTCTCCTTCTATCAGTCGCTGCGGACGGTTCCGCGCGATCTTGACGAGGTCAGCCGTGGTTTCCGTCTGTCGAGCTGGCAACGTTTCTGGCGGCTCGAGGCTCCTTTTGCAGCACCCGGTCTCGTCTGGAACACGATGATGTCGATGTCCGGCGGCTGGTTCTTTGTGGTTGCGTCCGAAGCGATTACGGTTGGCGATACCACCGTGCAGCTTCCGGGTCTCGGTTCGTGGCTTGCTGTTGCGATCGACAAGCAGGATTTTGCCGCCGTAAGCTGGGCAGTGCTCGCCATGGCGGTCGTCATCCTTCTTTACGATCAGCTGCTCTTCCGCCCGATCGTCGCCTGGGCAGACAAGTTTCGCTTCGAGCAGACGGCAGGACAGCAGAAGCCGCGTTCCTGGGTCTATTCGTTGATCCGCCGTACGCGCCTCCTGAAGCATGTCACCACACCTTTGGCTGCTGTATGGGGCCGATTGATGCTCGTGCGGCTGTTGCCGGTGTCGCGTGCGGTTGCAAGAGAGCGAGACGGACAGCGTGCCGTCAGCTGGGCTATCGATATTGCCTGGTATGCCGTGATCGCAGTCATCGGCGCCTGGAGTGTCTGGGATGCGGTTTCCTATCTCAGCCAGACGCTCTCTTGGGGCGATGTCTGGATCGCTTTTGCCGGCGGGTTCGTGACGCTCATTCGCGTTGTCGTTCTTATTGCGGTTGCCAGCGTCATATGGGTTCCGGTCGGCGTCTGGATCGGTCTGCGTCCTGCTGTTGCGGAGCGCGTCCAGCCTCTGGCGCAGTTCCTGGCAGCCTTTCCCGCAAATGTGCTCTTTCCCGTTGCTGTGGTTGCTATTGTTGCGACGGGCGTCAGCCCGAACATCTGGCTCTCGCCGCTGATGGTGCTGGGCACACAATGGTACATCCTGTTCAACGTGATCGCCGGTGCGAGTGCTTTTCCGACCGATCTGCGAGAAGCATCCTCGGTCTACCGGTTGCGCTCATGGACCTGGTGGCGGCGAGTGATGCTGCCGGGGATATTCCCTTACTACATCACGGGAGCATTGACGGCTTCCGGCGGCTCATGGAACGCGAGCATCGTCGCTGAATTGGCGAGCTGGGGCAACACGAAACTCGAAGCCTTCGGACTGGGATCATACATCGCGAAAGCGACGGAAGCGGGCGATTTTCCGCGAGTCATCCTCGGTATCGTCGTGATGTCGATCTTCGTCACGCTCTTCAACAGAACGCTCTGGCGGCCGCTCTACGTCTTCGCCGAACGCCGCATGCGCCTCGATTAATTCAAGATCGGAGAACCGAATATGGAAAACGTTGTCATCTCCAAGAAGACCGATATTGCAAGGAATGCGCCGCTGGTTCTCGCCAAGCAGGTGTGCCAGGCCTACGACAAGGGGACGTCCGGCTCGCTCGTCGTGCTCGAAAATGTCGATCTGCAACTCTATCCCAATGAGATCGTTGGGCTGCTCGGTCGTTCTGGTTCCGGCAAGTCTACGCTGCTGCGTGCGATTGCCGGCCTGATCCGCCCAAGCAAGGGCGACATCACTTTCGAGGGCCGGCCGGTCGTCGGCCCCAACTCCGATGTTGCCGTGGTTTTCCAGAGCTTTGCGCTCTTTCCCTGGCTGACCGTATTGCAAAACGTCGAGCTCGGTTTGGAGGCGCAAGGCGTTGCACCGTCCGAGCGACGCAAGCGTGCGCTCGCCGCCATTGACCTCATCGGCCTCGATGGTTTCGAAAGCGCCTATCCGAAAGAGCTGTCTGGCGGCATGCGCCAGCGTGTTGGTCTTGCACGGGCGCTCGTCGTCCGGCCGAAGGTTCTGCTGATGGACGAACCCTTTTCGGCGCTCGACGTGCTGACGGCAGAAACGCTTCGCACGGATCTGCTCGATCTGTGGTGCGAGGGCCGCATGCCGATCGAGTCGGTCCTGATGGTGACCCACAATATCGAAGAGGCCGTGCTGATGTGCGACCGCATTTTGATCTTCGGATCGAATCCCGGCCGGGTAATCGCCGAGATCCATGTGGATCTGCCGCAGCCGCGCAACCGGCTCGATCCGGCCTTTCGTATGCGTGTCGAAGACATCTATGCTCGCATGACGGTGAAGACTGGCGCACCGACGCGCGAGGGGCTTTTCCCTGGCACAGGCATTGCCATGGCGCTGCCCCGCGTATCGACCAACCTAATGTCAGGTCTGATCGAGACGGTTGCCGCGGAGCCCTATCGCGGACAGGCCGACCTGCCGCCGCTGGCCACCCATCTGCATCTCGGCATCGATGACCTCTTTCCGGTTGCGGAAACGCTTCAGCTCCTGCGTTTCGCCGATCTGGAGGGGGGCGACATCAAGTTGACCGCGCCAGGTTTGCGTTTCTCCGACAGCGATGTCGATGAACGCAAGAAGCTCTTCGAGCAGCATTTGGCAACCTACGTGCCGCTGGCTGCGCACATCCGCCGCGTGCTCGATGAGCGGCCGACCCACCGCGCGCCCGCACGGCGTTTCCGCGATGAGTTGGAGGATTACATGTCCGAGGATTATGCCGACATCACTCTCAAGGCCGTCACGAACTGGGCTCGTTATGCGGAATATTTCGCCTACGACGAAAACGCCGATCTGTTCACGCTGGAGAACCCGAGTTGAAACCTTCAGCTGGAACGAATGCGAAAGGGTCACCGCCGGCTGAGGCGGTGACCGGCCCCCTTGTATTTCTGGATTTGATAGGCCGCCAAGGCAGGACTTAGCGCATGAGATCCGGCAGATCGCCAGTTTTGGCGGTCTGAGGTCGCGCGGCCTGTCTGGCTGCGGGACGGATTGACATGCCCAGAGACAACGAAGAATTCGGCCGTTTCCTGGAAGCGCTCAACAGGAACAAGTTAAATGGACTGGATAAGGGAAAGCGCCGCCAATCCCGCGTCCATACGCGCTTCGGCGCACGAATGGTGCGGCTGAAGGACCTTACCAGTTTGGTATATATGATAGCGCTTCTCTGGAGCGCACATTGGCTTATGCGGTCGGCTACACGCTTGTTCTTCAACGGATTTTTGTCCGCCAGCAAGGCGCGCACGCTGCTCCGCTGGGCAGCACGCCTCAACAGGGCGAGTCTGGCCGTTCTCCGGCGGAGCCAGCAACGGCGTCTCGTCAGCCGTTGTGCCGGAAACGATAACAATGACCGCCGTGCTTGATCAGGCCGTCATCTCATCAAGTGCGCTACCGGTATCTGGCGCTGTTTGCGATAGCCGGGCGTGTGCGGGCCTAAGCTCGCGTCAGGTGCAGGGGATGCTATACGAGAGGCAGGCCAAAGAATGCGGCAGTTGTCTTGAGGCTCAGGGTCAGGCAGTTTGCAGCTTCTGCACGCAACGCTGCGGGAACGGTGATGCAGGGATGCAAGGGATGAGGCGCGAATTTCTGAAATATCTTTTCGAGATGCCCTTGCTTTGGCTTGGCATTGCGATCCTTGCCGGCCTCATTTTCATCGGTGATACGATCACGGATCTGGAGATTGCCTTCGCCGTTCTCTACGTTTCGGTGATCTTGCTGGCGGTATATTCCGGTCGAACCGGAGCTATAGCGATGGTCGGGATTGCATGTGCGGCTTTGACGATCATCAGCTATTTTTTGACGAGCCATGGCGCTTCGCAAGCAGGCCTGATCAACAGTATTCTTAGCCTGGTCGCGATCGGCGCGACCACTTACCTCGCAATCAGGATTGAAATGCTCGACGCCAGGGCGAGACAGGCACAATCGGAACTTGCACGCATGTCGCGTCTCATGATCGTCGGCGAGTTGGGTACATCGATAGCCCACGAAGTCAGCCAGCCGATCACCGCAATTGCCGCCAATGGCAGCGCCGCACTTCGATGGCTTTCTGCAACACCGGCTGATCAAGATGAAGCCCGCCGCGCTATCGAGCGAATTGTAGCGGATGCCGGGCGAGCAGGCGATGTCATTGCTCGTGTCCGGGGGCTCGTGGCGCGCTCGTCGCCGTCTAGTGACACGATCGATCTGGTCGAGGCGATCAATGATGTACTGGAACTCGTCCGCAGCGAGATCCGCCGGAATCAGATCCTGTTCCGCACCGAATTGGCTGGCGATCTGCCATTGGTGGCTGGCGATCGTGTCCAGCTTCAACAGGTGATCCTCAATCTCATCATGAATGCGATCGAAGCTCTGGCGGAGGTCGATGTGGAAATCCGCGAGCTGCTCGTCAGCGCCGCGGCAGACGAACGGAAAGTGACCGTCAGCGTGCGCGATACTGGCGGTGGCATGCCGGCCGAAATGCTCGACAGGATATTCGAAGCCTTCTACACGACGAAGCCGAAGGGCATGGGAATGGGGCTTGCTATCAGCCGGTCCATTATCGAGGCGCATGGCGGGACGATCTATGCGGCGCCGAATTTTCCGCACGGAGCCGTCTTCGGTTTTACCTTGCCGCTCGGTGGAAAGGCAAAGGGGTAGGGAATGCAGGGGCAGCAGTCGACCGTTTATGTAATCGACGACGACCCATCCGTGCGCGATGGGCTGGACAGCTTATTGCGCTCCGTCGGCTATGATACGCGTGGCTTTGCATCGCCCCGGGATTTCTTGGCGTCTCCCCGGTCTGAAAGACCAGCCTGCATCGTGCTTGATGTTAGGATGCCGGATGCGAGCGGTCTTGATTTTCAGGATGAACTTGCGCGAATGGGTTATGTGATCCCGACCATTTTCCTTACCGGTCACGGCGACGTGCCGATGTCTGTCAGGGCGATGAAAGCGGGCGCGGTTGAGTTTCTTCTAAAGCCGTTCCGGGAGCAGGATTTGCTCGATGCTATCAGGCAGGCGCTTGAAATCGATCGCGCCCGGCTGCGCAAGCAGGCGGCGGAGGTCGACCTTCACGAGCGGTTTTCCACGCTCACGCCGCGCGAACGCGAGGTCATGGCGCTCGTCGCGCGAGGCCTCCTCAACAAGCAAATCGCCGCCGAGATCGGCCTCAGCGAAATAACCGTGAAAGTCCATCGCGGTCAGGCCATGCGCAAGATGCGGGCTGATTCCGTCGCCGACCTTATCCGTATGGCCGATAGCTTGGGGCTGACAGATGGTAAAGCCAACGATGCAGCGCCTGGGCTCCGCTAATCTTACCGCGTTTGTCCCAGTCGCAAGCATTTCATGGCTTACGAGTGCGGTGTCGCCCGTGTCGTGAGTTCAGTTTTGCGGAGTGGTGAGCGTTCCCTGATGAAAGATCATCTGCCATCGTCCATCGATACGCTGCCAGATCGAGCTCCTTAGAGTGTGTCGCTCCAGGTCCTTCTCTCCGGCCTGTCGGATGCTTCGATAGGTGACGAGGACGGCATCCGGCGAGATCGGTCGGAAGGCATAGTCGCGGGAAATAATGGATGGAGCGGCTTCTTCCGACTTTTCTGCAGCCAGAAGGGCGATGTGTTCATCTCTATCGTCATAGACCGTTCCGGAGCTGCCGAATTCAACGAAGCCTTCCGCCAGCAGCTCCGCCACGATCGCCGGCGATTGCCGGATTTCAGGGAGATGCAACTTCTGTTCCAGTAGGCGGATCTCTTCAAGCTCGTATTGGGAGAGGTTCATAGTTTTAGCGACCTCCTATGAGTATTGATGTTTGCATGTCGTGAACCTCAATATGGCGTTGCGAACGCCTCCAGTTTTTTCTCCCGTTCGAGCTTGCAGTTTTGATCATGGTCGGTCTCCCTAGATTGCTCCAATGCAGAGACGAAAAGTTCTGCGGCGTGGCGACCTGCCTGTGTCTTGTCGTCTTCGATGACGGCAGCTATCCGCCGAAACAATTCTGACTCGAATCCGCCGGCATTGTGCGAGGCATTCGGCCGCGCCAGCCTGGCACCGCCATCCAATCTGATTGCCGATACGTAGAATTCATCCTCGTAATCGGCTCCCGCCGATGTCAGTTCAGCGCGCCCGTATAATAGCAATCCGGTTTCCCAACGATCGCATAGGCGGATGCTGAGCTCATCGAACGAATATTCGCAGGAAAACTCCAGAGCGTACACCATCATTCTCCCGTCTTGGCAATCGACGATATCCTGGCAATATCGGTTTCCCTCAAGGTATCTGCCAGCGCGATGATGAAAGCATTCGGCTTTCTTGGCATGAATGACACTCTCCCTTCGACGGCCCTGCAGCCCTTTCAGTCATTGCGCCTGGCGTGTCCGGTTTCGCTGACTTCAAGCGAGATCCTAAGCTTGCCCGGGCTCATTCCATTCAGGACCAATGGCTCCTATTGATGAGATTGGCATTCAACACAATATATGTCAACATTATTTATGTTTATTTGGGTGATTGGAACACCAAAGGTGTTCGCGGCCTATATTGCTTTCTATTTGCGGGCGATGTGGCCGCAGATTCGGCCGATGATGGTCAGTCGATCCAGCTCGACGGTGAAGGTCTCTAGCGCTGGATTGTCGGAAATGATCTTGACTTGGCCCGGATGGGTGAAGGGAACTCGCTGCAGGCGCTTGATCTGTGGTTCGGTATAGCCGTCGCTGATCGCGTAGACGGTATCGGTGGTCATTTGGTTCTGCGAGAGATCGACGATAACGCGATCGCCCGGCATATAGGTGGGCTGCATGGAATCGCCGACGACTTCCATGATGATCGTATGGTTCGGTGAAGCTTTTGCCTCGTTTCGTAGATAGCCGGTGGGGATAAGCCATTCCGCGACGATCTTGTGCCCGGCGACATTGCCCGAGCCGACGGGGAGGTTGATGACTTCGCCGACAATGCCACTACCGGCGCCAAGTTTGACATCCACTTCCGGTGTTGCGCCTTCGATCTGCGGCTTCCAGTGCTCGCGGCTGTAACTGAGTTCGTCGCCACTCTCGGCAAATCCATCCTGATCCTGCTCGTCAGGGTCGAATGACATGACGATATTCGGTGTCGGGCGTGCGGTTTTGCGCAGGCCTTCGCCAGTCAGCAGATAGGCCGCAGTCGTGCCGAATTTCTTGGCGTAGCGATTGGCGACCTCGGCGCTGAATTCGTTCTGACCGTTTTCATGCGCGCGATAGGTGGACAGACTCACGCCCAGCGCTTCTGCCGCCTTCGTGGCTGATGGATAATTTGCGGCTTCGCGGGCCGCTCTTAGTCGTTCGCCCATAGATTTCTGCATCTCTAGACCCTTGCAAAATTTTTGACATAAATCATGTTGACATAGCTATTATTATCAACATAATTTGTGTCTATCAAGATGCTGATGCGCAAATTGCAACTTGGCAGATGAGTGGATTGACGCTGCGTACGGTGACTAATGTTTTTAGAGGTGAAGTCATGATCACAAACGGCGGGAGTAGGAGGGCAGTATCTCGGGCTGGATATTTCGATCGCTTCTGGGGATGTCCTGGTTGCCTCCGAATTCTGTCGATCGCGGAGATTATCGAGCTGCATTGCGAGGATTGCCATGCGGCCGTCGAACCTCAGGAAATGGTGGAGACCAGGTCCTTTTCGAAGGCAATCGATGGGGAGATGCTGCCATGATCGAAATGCTTCAGGGCTTTCTCGCTTGCATCGGCGCGTCGTTGTTTTTCGTCGCCATGATGATCGCGATAAAGTCGGTCATTTGGAGATCGCCGGTGTCACCCTTTGAGGTTGAAGATACTGGTGCGCCGGAAGGGGATCAAATCCACTTTCGGATCGCGGAAGATCCGCGCGCTCGCTGAAAAACTACCCAGTGAAGGTTCGCGGCCGTTAGCGAGCACTGAAACCTTAAACCCAATCGGAAACTCTACACGAAAACCTGGTCCCGTCGGCCGGGGGAGGTTGTTATGAACGAATTTCAAATCGGAACAGAGACCGTAGCCGGCGGCCATCTCGGCTGGATCCGCAAGGTTCACCGAGCGACAAACGAGATCCTCCGGGATAATCGAGGTGAGCCGATCGTCTTTGCGACGCAGGATGCGGCGAAGGCTGCGGCCGGCGAGGCGATGGTTGCTTATCTCAATACGCCGATGCTGCGCGATGGAGCGCGGGTCGAGGCCTTTTCCAAGGCGGCGGCCTTCTTCAAACCCAGATCGGCCAAGGTTGCCGACACCACCCAGGGCGTCGTCTGATCTTCCCGATGACATGGATGAGGTCTCAAATTCACCGACGAAAGGAGTTGAGCGGCTATGACCAAAGGTAGGCTAGATCTTCTTCTCGATGGGCTGGGCATCAAGCTGGTTCCGGTCCATCGGCGCCGCGCTCCGGCGGAGAGCCACGCGCGCGGCACGATGCAGGAAATCCGCGGCCGTTACGGCGATGGTCATCTGGTCTTCGTCTTGCGGTGTATCCGGCAGACCGGGAGCAATCGCGACGAACTCTGGTCGGACACGATCGGTGCGGTATCCGATGTTCTCGCGCAGCGCCAGGATTGGGCGCTGCAGCGTCCCGGCGATCTTTTGGGTGCCTTTGACGATATTGCGCTTGCCACATTGCGCACGGATGCGGTGGCGCGGCGGCCTTGGCCCGTTCGGGCGACATTGCGCACGCTAATCTATCAGGAATTGGAGAAACGACTTGATGCACCACTCCGCCTTGCAGTTTGACGATCTATTCCAGCGCGCGGTCGAGATCGCTGACTTGAGCCTGATTATCCGTGCACGTTTCATCGAGGCTGCCGATACGATGGTTCATCTCGATGTGCGCGGCGTCCGGCCCGACAGGATGCGGACGCTCTGGCCGGAGGTTTTGCCCGAATCGACGGATCATGCCGATATCCGGATTCGCTATCGTCCGAGCGCTGCGGCGATCAGCCGGGCAGAAGAGGTTTTACAGGAATGGCTACGCGTTCATGTCGGGGACGAGGAGCGGCGTATCCTGCTTTCGCGATGGTCTATTTGCCTTGCTGCGCCTCATATTGCCGGCTCGTTTCGAGATTTCTGCGCTCGAACCGGGCGCGTGCGGCGCACGGCCGAACGACGCATTCAGAGCGAATTCCAGAAGCTTGCCGGCATGCTTTTCGCTGCCTCACCCATGCTACAGGAGCCGGATTGGTCGCGCATATCACCGATGATGCCGAACGCGCCCGGTGGGTTTCATCGGGTAAAGCCTAAGGCGCCGACACATGAAACACATTGGTTGCCGGATGATGCACGGCCCGTTTTCGATGCAGCAAGTCCCGAACTTGCCGAGTTGGCCAAACGATTGGAGCGCGGGAACCGTAGGCGCGCCAGGATGAAAGCCTAACGCGACGTAGCGACGATTACGGTCCGAACCCGAATAATCGCTACGCCTTGCCAATGTCCCTGCTTGGTGACTTGTTTCACTCAAATGCAAAGATGCCGGCCGGCCGTGCCCTCGTGGTCTCTTCGCCAAAGTCTGGGACAGCATATTCTGCAAGAAGCCGAAGTCGCGATTTCGGCAAATGCGCGCGCCATGGATCGCCGATCAGGATTACGATTCCTTCTGCCAGGCACCGATCCAGAAATACTGCAACCTTTTCCGCAAGCTCGGCTTCATAGAAGAGATCTCCGACGCATATGACATCGACCTCTGGCGGGTCGCCTGTTGTCAAATCGGCGAGTATCAAGTCGACTTTCACTCCGTTGAGTGCCGCATTCAGCTCGGTCGCCGCGATTGCGTAAGGGTCGATGTCGGTGGCATGGACCGTCGCGGCACCTGCCTTTGCGGCTGCAATTGCAACAATTCCCGAACCTGTACCAAGATCTAGCACGCGGCGACCGGCCACGTCTTTCGGCCGGTCCAAAAGATAACGGGCCAGGACCAGGCCTCCTCCCCAATAGTGTGCCCAGTAGGGCGAGCCGAATTGCGGATCCCGTTCCGCGAGGCGTCGCAGGCCGCTTTGTGGGCCTGCCTTATGCAGGCGAATATCCGGAATGCCGGGAACGGGCAGGACCGGGAGATTGACGGCGATAAACCGCCGAACCCAATCATTATTCACCAGATCATCCGAACCGCGATCCTGCGGCGCCAGCGGGCTCATGCGGATCAACTTGGAGTTTCCCTTTGCGGAAATTCTATCGCCCATGGCAACGGTTCCTTGAGGCCTAAGCTGTGAATCGAGGTTTATCTGGTCCAGTTCGTCGGACTGTACAGTTATGTATTTGCAAGTAGTTTCAAACCCTTATTCGCATTCCTCGTCAAGGTTCTCATTCCTTGCACGGCAAGAGCTCTTCAAGGGTGTCGCCAACTGCGCCGAAATGGGGTATCTATTTTGGCATGATGAGAACAGTTGCAGCGACGCACTGACGATCGCAAGTGTTGTTTTGAACCGCTTGTTTTCTTTCAAAATTCCATCGGAAATCTGAAGCATGACCAATGCCGACAAGCCAGTCGCGCCGCGCAAACCGCGTGCGCGCCGTCGCAAGGCCGTTTCCGCCGAGGACACGCCGCTTGATTACATGCTGAAAGTGATGCGTGACGATGAGGCGGATCAGAAGCGGCGCGATGAAATGGCAAAGATAGCGGCCTCCTATGTCCATCGGAAACCTAGCGAACGCTCTGGCGCCGGGGCTAAGGGAGGCCACGGCGTTACCATCGACTTAACCAATGCCACGGATGAGCAGCTTGCGATACTCGAATCCCTCTTCGGTCCGCTTGTCGGATCCGGCGACGATGATGGCGGCGATCCAGGAGGAGAAGGCGAGGCGGAGCGCTGAGCGCGAACGGGTCGAGGTTGCCGCCCAGATTGCCTTGGATGCTGAACGAATTCGCGCCAATTGCCAATCGTTGACCGGCTTCGTGCGGGAAGCCTGGCACGTTGTCGAGCCCTCCGTCGAGTATGTCCATGGCTGGCACATCGATGCTATCTGCCGACATCTCGAGGCGGTTACGTCGGGCGAGATTACGCGTCTCCTAATCAACGTGCCTCCGGGTACGATGAAGTCGCTCCTGTGCGGTGTCTTCTGGCCTGCTTGGGAGTGGGGTCCGAAGGGCAAGCCGCAGATGCGTTATCTCGGCGCTTCCTATTCGGAGCACTATGCCAAACGTGACAACAGGCGCATGCGCGACCTCGTTGCCTCCGAATGGTATCAGGCGCTCTGGGGCGATCGGGTCAAGTTGACGAGAACCAGCGAGATGGCTTTCGCCAATACCCGTACGGGCTCACGTCAGGGTGTGCCGTTTTCGAGGCTGACCGGTGGTCGCGGTGATCGCGTCATTGTCGACGATCCTCATTCAGTGGATGGAGCGGAATCCGAGGCAGAGCGTTTGTCCACGGTTCGTACATTTCGTGAATCCGTGCCGACGCGACTTAACGATCCCCAGCGTTCGGCGATCGTCGTCGTGATGCAGCGACTGCATGAGGCAGATGTCTCCGGAACCATTTTAGCACTCGGGCTTGGCTATGAGCACCTGATGCTGCCGATGGAGTTCGAGCCGGAGCGGCGTTGCCGCACTTCGATCGGATTTGTCGATCCGAGGGCGGAGGAGGGCGAACTGCTCTTTCCGGAGCGTTTTCCTCGAGCGGTCGTCGAGCGCGACAAGATACCGTTGGGTAGCTACGCCGTAGCCGGTCAGTTCCAGCAGCGGCCAGCTCCGCGTTCCGGTGGTCTGTTCCAGCGCGGCGATTTTGAAATCGTGGAGGTACTGCCCTCCGGTGCAAAGCGCTGTCGTGCCTGGGACTTCGCCGCTTCGAAGGCGCGTCCGGGTCGCAAGCCGGACTGGACCGTAGGTCTGCGGATGGCCTTGGTCGGTGGCGTTTTCTACGTCGAAACTATTATGCGGGGGCGCTGGTCGCCCGCCGAGGTGGAGCGCAATCTCAAGAACGTTGCGTCGCAAGATGGGCCGACGGTGACGATCCGGATGCCGCAGGACCCAGGTGCGGCCGGCAAGGCCGATGCGGAAACCAAGATCAAGCTGCTCGCGGGTTTTCCGGTAAAAGTCATATCTCCGACCGGTGATAAGGCGACACGCGCCAAGCCGGCCTCGGCGCAGGCGGAGGCGGGGAACGTCAAGCTTTTGCGTGGGGACTGGAACGAGGCATTTCTCGACGAGATCTGCGCTTTTCCGAATGGGCAGTTCGACGACCAAGTCGATGCCTTCGCCGACGCCTTGAACGAGCTCGCGCTGAGTTCATCCTTCAGCTTCACGAATTTCTAGGCTCGCGGCGCGGGTCTTTCATCACATCGCTATCAAAGGACAATCCATGGGGCAGGTATTCTCGATGGTTCGCGACGGCTTGGTGAGCCTTGCATCCCGCATGGGCACCGAACGCGACAAGGCGGCATCGGTTTTCTACACGCAGCCGATCCTGACGGACGAGCAGATCATCGCCGCCTATCGCGGTTCCTGGCTTCCGCGCAAGATCGTCGATATCCCGGCGCTGGATAGCTGCCGGAAATGGCGAAACTGGCAGGCTGCAAGTGATCAGATCGGCTTGATTGATGCCGAAGAGCGGCGGCTCAATCTGCGCGGCAAAGTGCTGGAAGCATCAACGAAGGCACGACTATTCGGCGGTGCTGCTCTTTTCATCGGCTCCGAAGATGCCGATCCGGCATTGCCGCTCGAGGCGGAGCGGATCGGTAAGGGCGATATCAAGCACCTCACCGTGCTGACACGCCACCAACTCGCTGCTGGAGACATCGACAGTGATCCCGCGTCGGAATGGTATGGCAAGCCGAGATACTACACGCTGACCGGTGCCAATGGCATGCAGGTGACAATCCATCCATCACGCCTTGTCATTTTCAAAGGTGCCATGACGCCCAATGAAGAATTCGGCGGGATGGGCCACCATGTCTGGGGTGAAAGCGTGCTGGCCGCGACCTTCGACGCGATCAAGAACGCCGACAGCACGGCGGCCAACATCGCCAGCCTCGTCTTCGAGGCGAAGATCGATATCATCAAGGTCCCGCAGTTCTCAGCCAATATCGGCAACCAGGCTTATGAAGATGCAGTGCTGCGTCGCTATGCGCTAGCCAATACCATCAAGGGGGTCAATGGGACGCTGATCCTCGATGCCGAGGAGGAGTACGACAGCAAGGGTGCGCCGCTTTCCGGTCTCACGGATATTCTGATGGCTTTCCTGCAGATCGTAGCCGGCGCGGCCGACATTCCGGTCACGCGATTGCTTGGTCAATCGCCGGCGGGGATGAATGCGACAGGCACCGCCGACATGAAGAACTATCATGACCGAATCCAGGCGATCCAAGAGCTCGATTACACGCCGGCGATGTCCCGGCTTGATGAGTGCCTCATCCGCTCCGCCACAGGTACGCGTGATCCGGCGATCTACTCGACCTGGGCTCCCCTGGAGCAGATGAGCGAGAAGGAGCGGGCCGATATCTTCAAGACGAAGGCAGAAGCGGCGCGAGCCTTGTTTGGTTCAGCTCAGGGAGAGGAGATCATTCCCCGCACGGCGCTCTCGGAAGCTCTGTTGAATGCCTTCGTGGAAGATGGGTCGCTACCCGGATTGGAGGCGGCGGCCAAGACAACGGATCAACCGGGCGAAGATCTCAAGCAATCCGAAACGGACGCCAACACGAGCCAACAACCCGCTGCCATGTAGTCGCCGGTAGATCCGTTTCGCCATGGCGAGCGGCTTTCACCCGAACCAGATTGGCTTCGGCCAGGAGAAATCCCAACATGAACTTCACAGACACTGTCACCGTCGCGGGAACGCGGCGGACGGGGGACGGCTATCTCGTGGCCGATGCCCGCATCGCCCGTACCGGCATTCAAACCTATGCCGGCGCCGAGATCGGTAGGCCCGAGATGCCGATCGTGCGCGTCTATCGTTCCGGAGGCGAAGTCTTTTCCGAAGATACGCTCAAGAGTGCCGCTCACCGACCGGTGACAAATGAGCATCCGCCCGAGATGGTCACCTCGGAAAATTGGAAGAAGTACGCTGTCGGCCAGACTGGAGACGAGATTGCCGGTGAAGGTATTTTCCTTCGCGTGCCGTTGATGGTCAGCGATGAGGACACGATCCAGGACATCGAAAGCGGCAAGCAGGAGCTTTCGGCCGGCTATGTCTGCGATGTCGATTTCACCGCCGGTGTAACGCCTGCGGGTGAAGCCTACGACGCCATCCAGCGAAATATTCGCATCAACCATATCGCCATTGTGCGCCGTGGCCGTGCGGGCTCGAAAGTCCGCATCGGCGATGTAGCCGCACCGTGGGGCTGCTCTCCTCTCGCAGCCCCACGCCCCCTTTCCGATGACAAGCAAAGCAAGGAAGGAATGATGCCCACGAAGACGATCATGATCGACGGCGCCGAGATCGAAGTCTCCGATCAGGCCGCTGAGATCATCACAATATTGCGGCAGCGCCTGGCGGACGCGGAAGCCGGCCATCACAAGGCCATCGCGATCCGCGATGCCGAACTGGATACCTTGAAAGCGGCTCTCCTCGACGAAGCGGAGATCGATCGCCGCGCCGAGTTGCGCGCCGATCTGATCGGTCTTGCCAAGGCGATTGCCGGCAGCGTCCGGACATCCGGTCTTTCGGACGCCGCTATCCGCAAGGCTGTGGTGATCGCCAAGGCGGGCGAGGGCGCAGTCGAGGGCCGATCGGACGCCTATATCGACGCTCGCTTCGACATGCTGGCCGAAGGATTGCGCGAGAAGCCGGATCTTTTCGCAGATGCTGTCAAGGACGGCATCGTCTCGACGCAGTCGTCCACATCCCCAGCCTTTGCCGCTTACGCCGCCATGGTGCGCGATCTCGAGAGCGCGCATCTGGCTGCCAATCCCTCTTAACCAGGTCAACGAAAAGGAGACGCTTCAATGGCGACTTATCAGACCACCTATGGAAACGCTCCTCGGAAGGGCCTGCACGGGCAGATCGCTTCTGAGGAAAAGGCCAACAAGATCAGCCGCACGGTTGAAACCGCTGCTGGCATCAAGTTCGGGCAGCCTGTTCAGCGCGGTCTTGCCGATCATGGCGTGGCGCCCTTTGCCGCCGGCGGCAAGTTCATAGGCATTGCCGTGCTGACGCCGAATGTGCTGCCAGATGTAGCGCCGGCTGGCGGCTATGCCCAGTTCGTCACCGGTGCATTCCTGACCTCTGGTCAGATGTATGTACGGGCCGGCGGCGGCGTCTCGGATGGTGACGCCGTCTACTACAACCCGACGACGGACGCTTACGTCAACGCCGCCGGCACCGGCATCGTCGGCCCCATTCCCGATTGTTTCTTCGACACGAGCGGCAGCAACGGCGACATCGTCGAGATCTCGCTCAAGCACAGGAGTGCCTAATCCATGAACCAATTCGTTCGACAGCAGTTTGCGGATGCCCAGGCTGCCTATTCCTTCGTCATTGCGCAGGGGCGCAATATCGAAACGCGCATCTACCAGCGACGCTATCCGACTCTCAACTACGGCCTTCATGTTCCGGTCGTCACCGAAGGCAATGAATGGGCCTCCGGCACAACCTTTTTTACCGTCGACAGCGCCGGCGAGGCGAAGTTTCTCTCCGCCGCCGGCACGGACATGCCGTTCAACCAGTCGACCCGCGACAGCGCCAGCCACGACTTTGCGATGATCGGCTCGGGCTGGGAATGGAACCTTGAGGAGGTGAACCAGGCCGCGCTCTACAATCTCGATCTCAACGCTTCCAACGCCATTTTCGCCGCCGATAAGATCGAGCGCCTGCTCAATTCCGTCGCCATGACCGGCTCGACGGAAAAGGGCTGGACCGGTTTCGTCAACGATCCGAAGGTGTCGCGCGTCGACGTCGCTGCCGATGGTACGGGCGGCTCGACCCACTGGTCCGCCAAGACGGCCGACCAGATCCTGCGCGACGTCAACGATCTTATCGGCGGCGTGCGGCAGCGGACCGGCGAGGTTGAGTGGGTCGACAGCCTGCGCCTGCCGCCGGAAGCCTTCCGGCTGATGGCCACCAAGCGGCTCGCCGATGGTGACGGCTACATCACCGTGCTGGAATTTTTGCGTCGCGGCAATGTCTACACGGCCGAGACGGGCCAGCCGCTCGACATCCAGCCGCTGCGCGAACTTGCGACCGCGTCGCAGGACGGTGGCGGACGCATGGTCGTCTATCGCCGTGATCCGGAGGTTCTACGCTTCCATCTGCCGATGCCGCGTCGTGTGCTGCAGCCGCGCCAGAAGTCGATCATGAGCTTCGAGACCGGCATCATCGCCCGCACCGGCGGCACCGAAGTGCGCCTGCCGGCGGCCATGGCTTACGGCGACGAGATCACCGCTGCCTGAAGCTGAACTCCCTCTCTCCGTTTCACGCGGGGAGAGGGTTTTTCTTTCCAACGATCGATATCGGAGCTTTCATGTCCGCTTCCTTTTACGGCACGCTTGCTACCGCGGATGCCTATTTTGCCGATCGCGGCAAGGCGGGCTGGGCCACGGCCAGCGACAGTGATCGCTTGGCGGCGCTGGTGCGCGGATCGCAGGCGGTTGATGCTCTCTACGAGCCGAGATTCACCGGCCGGCGGGCTGGCGGCTACGATCAGGTGCTCTCCTGGCCGCGCTGCGATGCAACGACCGTCAATGGCGAGCCGATTACCGAGAGCACATTGCCGCTTGCCGTGACTTACGCGGCTTATGAGGCGGCCACGATCGAGCTTTTGGAACCGGGCAGCCTGACGCCCGTTATCGTTGCAGCTCGCACGGTGAAACGCGAGAAGGTGGGGCCGCTGGAAACGGAATATGCCGTTGCCGATACGAGCGACGACATGATTGCCTCCGCAAGGCCGGTGCTGACCATGCTTGACGGGCTGCTCTACCCACTCCTGCGTCCGGTGCTGCCGGGCATTCTGGTGGTGTGATGGCTGCTTTCGATTACGACAGGACGCGAGCGACCGCCGCGCGGCTGATCGCCAGGTTCGGCCAGAAGGGCAGTCTGCGGCGCATCGCGAATACGGGGCCGGATTACGATCCGGTTCAGACGAGCGAGGACTTTGCCTGCTCGCTCGTCGATCTCGATCAGAGCCAGGCGCATGTCGGCGACACACTCATCCAGCGCGGCGATCGCATGGTTTATCTCTCGACCGAGGGGCTATCGATCGCGCCGACGCTGGCCGACAGGTTGCTGATCGGCGGCACCGAACATTCGATTGTCGATATCCAGCCGCTGTCGCCGGGCGGGACGGTCGTCTTCTGGCAGCTGCAGGTGCGGCGATGAAGGCGCTGGTGCGTTTCAAGACGATTCTGACGCTTTGGCTGCTGTCACGGGTCATCCTGCTGCTCAATCGGGTTTCACCATTGCCGGGGATTGAGAGGAGTGGCGGAGCGAAGGCGGAATCCCAAACCGTCAAACCTGCGGTTCGCGCTCGTTATGGCCATCTCACCCTTTTGAATTTCGAGCGGAGTGGCTCTTCACCCGGCGACGCCGCCGATGACGCATAAGCTTATGAAGGGCAATCGATATGGCTTCCTCTAATTTTTCCGCGGATATCGCCGCCTGGGCCGAGCGGACCAAGAAGCGCATGGAAGAGGTGGTGAACCTCTCCACGCAGCGGCTGGCCGAGGCGATCGTCGAGGCGACGCCTGTCGTATCGGGCGAACTTGTCAATTCCTTCCGGGTCTCCGCCCCGCCACGGCAAAGCGGGGATGCTGAGGGATCTGATGAAGGCCAGCCGGTCAATCTGGCCGGCCTCGGCGTGCCGCTGGGCGGTCTGATTCATATGGGTTTCACCGCGCCGCACGCGGCCGCAGTCGAATATGGCACGGATGGACAGGCGGGGCAGGGCATGGTGCGGCTCGCGGCGCGCCAATGGCCTGACATCGTCGAGCGTGCCGCGCGCGACACGGCGGACTGATCCCTCGAAATTTCAAACATTAGACAAGGTGACGCATGGCGACGGCGACGGACGCTCTCATTCTGGCTGCGCTGCTGGATCATCTGGCAGCACTCCAATTCCAGCCGCCATTGCCGGTGGCGCAGCCGGGCATTGCCTTTCCGCCGGCGGGACAAGCTAAGCCGGATAACTATCTGGCCGTCAGCTTCCTGCCCAACCGCCCCCGGCAGGTGACGCTCGGCGACGATCCGCAGCAGAAGCTCGGGCTTCTGCAGGTTTCCGTCTATTGGAAGGCCGGCGGCGGGCTGATCAAGCCACTCGATGCCGCCGGCCAGGTCATCGACCATTTCAACAACAAGACGCTGTTCGCCTCTGGCGTGAAGATCACGATCAGCGGCGAGCCGTGGGCCGCAGGCCCGATCCAAGAGGATGACCGGGTGCAGATACCGGTCACCATTCCCTACACCGCCTTTGAACCGGAGACATGATCCATGGCGAATAAAAGCACGAAGAAGGGCTCGAAAGTCTACGTATGCGAGACGCCCCAGAATACCGATCTGACGGCCACCGCCTATGCCGCGCTGACCTGGGTGCAGGTGGGCAAGGTCGGCAAGGTCGGTGATTTCGGCTCGGAATCCACCATCAACAACTACAATACGCTGGATGAGCCGGTGCAGCAGAAGCAGAAGGGCGTTTCCAACGCCGGCGATCCGGAGCTCGAAGTCGCCTCCATCGCCGACGATCCGGGCCAGGACATCCTGCGCACCTTCGGCGATCCCCTGAACATCAACAACATGGCGATCAAGGTCGAGCGCAACGACGCGCCGCAGGGCAAGACCAACACGGTGTTCTATTCGCGCGGCGTCGTTTCCGGCCCGCTCTATCCCGGCGGCGGCTCCGACGATTTCGATCTGGAGAAGTTCAAGATCGGCCTCAACCAGCTGCCGATCCGCGTCGATCCCGTCACCACGCCGTAAGCGCGATCTTTCGGAACCTTGCGCGCGTCGCTCTCCTGCGGCGCGCGGCCGCTTTCACATGTCCCAACCGATAAGGTGTTTCCTTGGATATCTCCAGTCTCGTCAATTCCGAAGATCTGTTCGAGCTGCAGCTCCTGCATCCGGCCACCGAAGAGCCGCTCGGCATCTCCTTCATGATCCGCTCTGCCGAGAGCAACGAGGTGAAGAAGATCGTTCGCCAACATAGTGACCGCTTCCTCGCCAGCCGCAAGAAGAAGCTGACGACCAGCAAGGTCGAGGCCGAATATCTCGACAAAGCCGCCGCCGCCATCGCTTCCTGGAGCTGGGGCGAGCAGCAGTGGAAGGGCGAGCAGCCGCTGCTCTCCTTCGAGAAGGCCCGCGAAGTCGTCGAGGAAGCCGGCTGGATCTACGATCAGGTGGCCGGCGCCTCGGAGGACCGCGCAAATTTTATGAAGAGCTTGCCGAAGGGCTTTCAGAAGCCGTAAGGATCGTCGCACGCTATGATTGCGTGCGTGACGCGAACGGCGAGACCCGGCGCGAGCGCAACGAGGCCTTCGAGCTTATCAGCCCGGAGGCCGAGGTGCCGGAGGCCGGCCATGCGCTCTGGGACTGGTTCTGGGACCTGCGCTCGGCGCAGGCTTCCGGATTTTCCGGCCCGGCGCCGCTCTCCCACCAGGAAATGCTGGCCTGGCTGCAACTGACCGGCAACCTGCTGCGCCGTGAGGACGTCGCCGTGCTGAAGGTGATGGATGGGCGCTATTGCCAGGTGGTGGAGGAGGAGACGGAGGCGATCAGGGCGCGGGAGGCGTGATAGTACGAGTTCTGACGATGAAAGCGAAACAACGAGCGTTGTTACTGCAGAAAGGAATCTAAAGCTGCTTTGAGTTTCTCAAGTCGTCCCTTTAGCAAAACCTTACATTCATCAACTGAAATGTTAGGGTTTCGATAACCTGCGTTCTTTTGGAATTCGCCTTCCCATTTTGCCAGAGCTTTTTGAGTGAGGTCTGCGTTCTTTGAAAATTTCAGCATCGTAGCTTCGACTGTGCTACGCGCTTTCAAGTATATGTCTACGCCCGCAACGTTTCGGCATAGATAGGTGGCACTTAAATTGTCATGGAGGGCTTTGATCAGCACGTCCGCGCTAGCATCGCTAGTTTTGGTGCTGCCGGCAAAAGCGCTGCCGCCCAGAAGGCATAGGCATATAATTGCAACAATTCCGCGCATTGTCCGCCACAATTTCAACCTAAATCGATGCTAACGGGATGTGGGAAGAAATACAAGTACTGCGCGAATTTGAATTACAGTGACGTGCGCTATTTTCTCAGTGATGGCCTTGGTTTGGTCAGGCAGCCGATCTAATATGACTTCTAATTGCTGAAGCGCCACTCTATGCCGGTCAGCCCATCCAGGGTGGTGTCAACTTCCCACTTGAGAGACGAGTCGCTTTTGTTGCCGACATATACACACTTCGCAAGGTGCCTCACCGGCTCTTGAAGATCATTGAGCGTCTCATAAACTATCGATGCACTGAAAAAAGAAGGTCTTGAGATGCCATTATCAAACGCCTTCAGTTCGGTTTGAATCCACGCATCGTCTATGGCTAGCGGGTAGCCCGACGCTTTGGATCGCTGTTGTCTCGTGACGAGATAGCTTTCGAGCAATTTTCTATTCGTCGAGTTCGGAAACTTTGATGCGTTTATATTCCGCCGACGAGAGCAGGCGCTGTTTGAGAACTGTCTCGCAGGCCGTGACAAGTTTCGAATGAAACAAGTCGCAGCTGTTTAAGAGCAATGCGCTAGCCACTAGGCACATGATGCTCGCTATAGGCTTCGTTCGGTGAAGGTGCATTATAGTTCCGCTAGGTAGTATTTTTAACAATTGCAACTTCGGTGAACGTTGCATCCTATATCATGCATGTCAATAAGATTGTTCTCTAAATGTTCTTGGCGATAAAATGGCAAGCGTATCGGTGGGCCAGATAGGACATGCGTTCTTATTTGAGTGTAGTGTCACCGTAATTCCGCGAGGACATCATCGTACTGAAAGGCGATGGATGGGCGCTGTTGCCGGGCGGTGGAGGAGCCCGCGGCGATCAGGGCGTGCGGGAGGCGGGGTAGGTGTTAAAGTTCTTCCGGAGACACTTCAATTAACGAGCCGCCTCCATATGTCGTGGAGCCAACCTCGATATGGGGCTATTGGTTCGGCATATCTTTGCTGCTCTTCAGTTGATAGTTCAGTCCGATCTTGAATCACCTGAAGCAGGTTCGAATTGCCGACATCCATTGGATGTACGTCGTATATTCTCATTCCGGAGATACTTCCGTCGTCTGAGTAGTATTTACAGTCAGTAAGAACATTTACAAACTCATTGTCTTTATTCTTTATTCTGAACTCTATTATACCTGAGTGAACTGTAGGGTTCAGGCCACCTTCTTTAAAAAAGCCTGGACCTTCTGTTCGTATCAAATTCTGGTAAACCTTCATTCGGGCAGCCGCTTCGGCGCCTAAGGTTTCCAATGTTGCGTCATCCATCAAATATCTCTTCTCGATTTCAGACTTCGAAAATGGCCTTTCCGACAAGATGTACCCGAGACGCTTGTAGCTCGATGGCGCAATGAAGTAGCCCATCATGCGTTCCTCGCAAGCTTTTACGATCGGCGGATCGAAGAAGCCATAATTGTTCAGCAGCAGCACGGCGATAACCGCTGCGATTAGACCAGAAATCAGCTTCATCAAAATTCCCGCGAATAGCTTTGCGGCATTCTCTCGCATGAAATCAAAAGGTGGTCCAGTGACAGATATTACAAGTTCTGCGAGCTTGAGAACCCCCATGACTATTGCGCTTTCAGGCATCCATCAAAGTGTCAGCGCGTATTTTTCCTATTTGCAATAGCATCGAAAGCCGCATCCAGTTTGTGATATCGCTCCATCAGTAAATCACTACATTTATCAGCCGTGACCTTGGGACTCTTGTAAAGTGGGTCGCGCGCCATCTTTTTTTCCCATTCATCCATAATCTTGCGCGCAACGTCGACGTTTCCGGTTATATTGACCAATCCCGCTTCAACTGCCTTGCGCACCTTTAGATATGAATCAACGCCGATGCCATCCCGGCAGAAATAGGCGGCACTCAGGCTGGCGTAACTGGCATTAATAAACGCGGTCGTTAGTTCTTCGAGTTTTTGGTCGTCGCCAGCGATAGCAATGCTGCTAATCGTGCACATGAAAGTTGCGAAAATTAATCGACGCATGTTGCCTCCAAAGGTTGTTGAAACAGTCTTAGGAGGAAGATATTGCGCGCACAAGTGGAGCTGGGCAGCCAATCGATTGGAAACGTCCACTTGGCTCTTTTGGATAGCAACTGATTAAGCAACGAAAGCAATCGCTGCGTCGTTTCCTTTGACAGAAACGCAGCATCTCACATCAGGTTCTCGAAAGGAGTATCGGTGCAAGATATTACAAAATTGGGAATTCAGATTTCTACCGCTGGCGTCGATGCTGCTACCGCGAGCTTGGATGATTTTAGCTCGGCAGCGACCCGGACACAAAAGGCGGCTGGCGCGACTTCCCGAGCATTTGATGTCGTAAGTGCGCGCGCAAGTCTCGCAAGTGGTGCTATCGGAAAAGCAAATGCGCAAGCGTTGAATCTCGTGGACAGCTATGGCGCCGTCGCAGGTAACGCGGGTAAAGCAAAAAGCTTTTTAGTCGCAATAAATGCTGACACCGGCGCAAGTACGCCATCTGTTCAATCAGTTGACGATAAAACACAAAATGGTGGCGCGACATCCAACAACCAAGGCCCTAGCACATTAACGCAAAGTTGGGCTGTGAATGCCATTGCTCAGCCGGGTTTTAAGTTCAGCGAACCGCCGCAGATTGATTGGAAGGATGTTGGTCTCGGCGTGGCCGCTTTTCTGCTTATACAAGGAGGAGGGCGAATTAATGGTCTCGGGGGTGAGGCGGCAGCGGCAGCAGGAAATGGAGCGAATTATATCCGTCCTTCAGCAATCAGAGAAAGGGCAGGAGAAAGCCTTGATGCTCAAGATGCGGATGCCCGATATCTAGCAGACCGTTTCGGTGATGAAATCCCAGCTGCAAAGGAATACGCGGACCAAATCAAACAGGCGAAGGACATTAGTGATCTTGTTACCAAAGTAACTGGCGTGTTGACTACGAACTGGGCGGCGATTGCGGACACCGTACATAATGTCAGTTCTGATAATGAGAGCATGGCATGGAAGCTTAATAGGGCTTCCGTATATCCTGAGTCGAAATTACATGATTTCGGGGTCGCCTACGAAGATTTCCAGGACCGGGCCAATACCCGTAGATTGACGGTTGACGATATTCAAAAGATCGTAGAGCTCTCCAAGAAAGCATACGCTGAAAACGGTGACGATGAACTTGGTCGGCTGGCGGCGTCGTTGGACGAAGCCAGCAGACCTCTAATAAATTCTGTCAGTTTAATAAAAAGATACCAAGAGCAAGCTCAAGACGCGTATAAGAGGCGTCTTTCTGGCTTGCCTGAGACGGCGCAAGCGGCGGGCAAAGTAGTGACCACCCCGCAGATTGCTATTGAAAATAAAGCGGCGAGAACGCAGAGCGACCTTCAGAATTGGTCTACTGCAGCAGCTGTTGTGCCAGTTGGCGACAGCAAGGCAACGTCTCTCGTGGACGCCGGTTCGAATAAGGTTATACGGGATCAGAAAGACGCAGTGGATGGCCTCACGAAGTCCTCTCAAACTTACACCGAACAGACGAAACTTGGCACGCAGACCTCCACTCAATCCGCTGCCGCAACGGAGAATGTGAAGTCGAAGGTTGTCACGCTGAAGCAAAGTCAGGACGAGCTTCAGAAGAGCTGCGCGGTACAATTGGCGCAAATGCCGCAATTGACGAAAGCGGCCAATGACCAGGCTGATGCCTATCGGCGTGTCGCTGAGGCGCAGGCGCTGCAGAAACTTGCGGGCGATATCCGGTTCCAGCAGGAGCAGATGGGCCGCTCGACCATCGATCAAACGGTCGCCTCGACACAGAAGCAATATGGCCTGCCGGTCGACATGAATTCGGCCTCGGCCAATATCATTCGCTACAATGAGCAGCTGAAATATGCCCGCGAGCTTGCCGGCGATTTCGCCTCGACGCTGGTCAGCGGCTTGCGCAATGGCGAGGGCCTTTGGAAATCCCTGGGGAAGGCGGCGATTTCCGTGCTTACCAAGATTTCCGATAGGTTGCTGAACGATGTCCTCAACAGCCTGTTCAAGGTCAACAGCGCCGCCGCAGGCGGCGGGCTGTTCGGTGGCGGTGGCATCTTTGGCGGGCTCTTTGGCGGAGGTGGCGGGCTGGATCTCGGCATTCTGGCGCGATCGCCGCAGGCGGCAGCGGCCGTCGCGAGCGGTATTCCCGGCCTCTGGGCCGACGGCGGCTATACCGGCCCTGGCGGCAAGCATGAGCCGGCCGGCATCGTTCACGCCGGCGAGGTCGTCTGGAGCCAGAAGGATATTGCCCGGGCGGGCGGCGTCGGCGTTGTCGAGGCGATGCGGCTTGGCCGGCGCGGCTATGCCGATGGCGGCGTGGTCGGGGAAGGCGGGCCGCAATTGTTGCGGGCACAGCCGGATGTTGCCGTTCCCGTTCGTCGCCTCCGGGCTGACAATCAGAACGATGCCTCCGGTTCCGCTTCCGGGGTGCATGTTACGGTCGGCGTTTCCGTCGATGAGGACGGCAATCTCAAGGCCTATGTGAAGAATGTCGCGCAATCGGAAGCGCAAAGTTCGACGCGGCAGGGGCTGAATGATTTCAATCAGCAGCTTCCCGATCGCGTCGCGCAGATCAACCGCAATCCCCGGAGGCGCTGATGGCCGTTTCCTATCCCTATAGCCTGCCGGCCTTTGCCGATCTTCTGAAGATCTCCAGCATCGTCTGGGACATTCAGCGCAATGACGAGCTTTCCGGCTCCGGCGATGGCCGGGTCTGGCAGGCGGAGCTGGCGCCGCCGCTCTGGACCGGCACGGTGACGCTGGCCGACATGTACAATGCGGAGGCGAAGCAGATTGCCGCCCGCATCCGCAAGCTACACGGCGCCCAGGAGGCGCTTTTTCTTTATGATCCGCTGTCGAAATATCCGCAGGCCGACCCCGATGGAACGAAGCTCGGGAGCGCCGCGGTCAGCGTCGCAGCACTCGGGGCCGACAATGCCTCGCTCAGCCTCAAGGGCCTGCCAGCCGGTTATCGGCTGACCGTTGGCGACAAGATGCAGGTCGGCTATGGCGGCCGCTATGCCTTTCTCGAAATTTCGGAAACGGTTGATGCCAGCGGGCAGGGGATAACGCCCGTCTTCGGCGTCTTCCCGCATCTGCCTGTCGGCTTTGCCGCCGGTCTCGGCGTGACGCTGCTGCTGCCGGCCTGCAAATGCCTGGTCATGCCGGGCAGCCACAATCCCGGCACCGCGACCGGCCCGATCACCTCGGGCGCCACCTTCAAGATCATCCAGAAGAAATAGACGATGAAAAACATCACCTCCGCCTTCTTCGCGGCGCTGACCGGCGCGCGCGACAAGGGGCTCGTGCCCCGTCGTTTCGTCTGGATCACCGGCAAGGATCTCGCCAGCGGCGGGTCGGCCTCGATCGGCCTCTGGACCGGCGATGACGACATCAACATCACCGTCACCTCCGGTGTTACCGGTCTGCCGGAGGCGCGGACCTATTATGGCGGCCTCAATCTGCAGGTGAGCCCGATCCCACGCACGGCGGATCTGACGATCCAGACCGTAACCATCACCATCGGCCAGATCGCGCCCGCCGTGCAGCAGCTCGTGCGCGGCTACGATCTGCGGCTGGCGCCGATCGAAATCCACGACATGTCGTTCGATACCGGCACGCGCCTGCCGAGTGCGGCGCCGGAAATCGCCTTTCTCGGCGTTGCCGATGGCGCGCCGGTAAAGACGCCGGCCGTGGGGCAGGATGGCGACATCGAAATATCCGCCATATCCGCCGCCATCGCCATGCTGGAGCGCACCAATCCGGCAAAATCCTCCTACGAAGGCCAGAAGCGCCGCAGCGGCGATGAATTCGGCCTCTATTCCAGCACCGTCGCCAATTGGCAGATCCCCTGGGGGCAGAAATGAACAGCGATCTCGTCAGGGTCAAGAACTGGCGCGCCTGCTTCGTCGCCGAGATCGACCGGCTGAAGCGCACGCCCTTTGCCTGGGGCAGCCATGATTGCGGGCCGGGGCTTGCCGGCAATCTGGTGCTGGCAATCACCGGCGTCGATTGCGCCGCCCAGTTTCGCGGCGAATACTCGACCGCCGCCGGCGCGCTGAAGACCATGAAGGCGGCGGGCTTCGACAATCTCGCCGATCTCGTCGCCAGCATGTTGCCCGAGATCCATCCGAGCGAAGCCGGCATCGGCGATATCGCCGCCGTCCCGCATGAAGGTCCCTTCGGCTACGCGCTCGGCGTCGTCAATGGCGAGCGCATCTTCGTGCTGCGCGAGACAGGGCTCGGCACCGTCGACCTGCTCGACGCCAAGCGCGCTTTCAAGGTCGGCTAAGCCACGTCATTCTTCCTATCTCTGACCGGTGACAGTCGCCGCGGCCCTGCCTGCGACGATTCTTTCCCATGCGCCATTCGAGGTCGTCCGATCCATGAAATATCTCATTCTGCTTCTGAACGTCCTCAGCTTCTGGCTGATGGCGGATGCGGCGCATGCCGACCCGATTTCTGCGGCAATTGCCGTGATAGGTAACTTTCTCGGCTCGATCAGCATCGGCAAGCTGATACTGACGGTTGCTATCAACATCGGCCTTTCGCTCGTCGAAAAGGCGCTGGCGAAGAAGGATAAGCCGCAGCCGGCCGGAACGAAGCTCGATATCAGCATGGGGGACGATCATGCGATGTCCTTCATCATCGGCAGCTACGCGACTGCCGGCAAGCGCAAGTACGCCGGCACCTGGGGAGACGACGGCAAGACGCCGAATGCCTATTTCACCGATGTCATCGAAATCGGCAGCCTCCCCAACCGGGCCGGCGAACGCGGCCTGACCAGCGTCTGGATCGACGACCAAAAGGTCGGCGTACTCTGGGACGAGCCGCATCCCGACGGGCGCGGCTTCCCGGTGCTGCAATATCGCGTCAAGAACAAGGACTATCTCTGGATCAAGTTTCTCGACGGCACGCAGACGAGCCCCGACGCCTTTTTGACGGCCAAATTCGGCACCCATGCCGAGCGGCCCTGGAAATCGACGATGATCGGCCGCGGCTGCCAGGTCGTCATCCTGACCTCGCGCTACAATACCGATCTTTTCAAGGGAGTGCCCGCCGGCCTCTTCGAGCCGCATCCACTGCCGCTTTACGACGTCAGAAAGGACACTTCGGTCGGCGGCAATGGTGCGCATCGCTGGGCCGATCCCTCGACGTGGGAGCCTAGCACCAACCCGGCTGTGATGATCTACAACCTCGCCCGTGGTGTGTATTACGGCTCGGAATGGGTCTATGGCGGCCAGAATATCGGCGCCTTCTGCCTACCGGCAACGAATTGGATGGCTGCGGCCAATGCTTGTGACGCCTCCGTCCCGCTCGACGGCGGCGGCAGCGAGCCGGCTTTCCGTGCCGGCTATGACGTGCAGTGCGATCAGGAACCGCTCGATGCAGTTTCCGAACTGCTGAAGGGCTGCAACGGCCGCATTGCCGAAGTTGGCGGCATCTTCAAGATGCTGGTGGGTACGCCAGGCGCGGCAGTCTACTCGTTCACGGATGATGATATTATCGTCACGGAGGAGCAGGATTTCCAGCCGTTTCCCTCCCTCTCTGCAACCTACAATGCCATCGAGGCCACCTATCCGGAGCCAGCGGAAAAATGGGCGACGAAGGACGCGCCGGGGCGTTACGATGCGGATCTCGAGGCGCAGGACGGCAATCGGCGTCTTCCGGCGCAAGTCCAGCTGCTTGCCGTACCCTTTGCCAACCAGGTGCAGCGCATTGGTCTGGCGATGATCCAGGATTATCGACGCTTTCGTGTCCACCAGGTGTCGCTGCCGCCGGATGCCTATCCTCTGGAGCCGAACGACGTCGTTTCCTGGTCTTCTGTCCGCAACGGCTATGAGGAGAAGAAATTCCTTGTCGTCAAAGTGGAGCCGCAGCCGAATTTCCTCATCGTCGTCACGTTAAAGGAAGTCGATCCGGCCGACTACGACTGGCATCCCGGCCTGCAGTTGCCCATCGCCATCGGCTGGCTTGGCCCCATCACGCCGCCATCGCAGCCAATGATCGGCTGGACCGTTGAGTCCGCAACCATCAAGGATGCCGGCGGCATTGACCGCCGCCCGGCGATCAAGATCAACTGTGCGCCGGATCTCGATGATGTCGCGGGCGTATGGGTACAGGTGCGTTTGAAGGAAACCGGCGATGTCGTATTCGATAGCGACAGCAATCCCTATGCCTCCCCATACTCGTGGTTGATCTCCGGCCAATGGACGCTCGCCAATACCAACTACGAGGCGCGGGGCCGATATCTTCCGCAGTCGAACCGGGCAACGGATTGGTCGGCCTGGCTGACCGTCAAGACGCCGAATGTTCTTATCCAGACGGCCGACGTTCTTGACGGTGCAATCGTCCAATCCAAGATTGCTGATGCAGCTATATCAGCTGCGAAGATCATGGACGAGGCGGTCTCCAACCTGAAGCTCGCCGACCAGGCAGTTTCGACAGCAAAGCTGGAGGTGGCCGCTGTTACGGCCGAGGTGCTGGCGAGCGGCGCGGTGATCTCCACGAAGCTCGCCGACAGTGCCGTGACGGCCGCCAAGCTTGCGCAGGGCGCGATCGATGAGACTAAGCTCGCTTCGGGCATCAAGGCCGTAGAAGTCGTTTCTGCGCTCCCGATGATGGATAATGTCGAAGGGCGGCAGGTTTATCTGACGACGGATGGCAAGCTTTACCGCTACCATAACGGCGCGTGGACGGCGGCGGTTGCTGCTGGCGATGTCAACGGCACGTTGAGCAGCTCTCAAATTGCGGACAGCGCCATCACGAACAACAAGCTGGCAGCGCTCGCCGTGGATGCGAGCAAGCTTGCCGATGGTTCGGTCAGCGCCACCAAGCTTGCCGCCAATGCGGTCGATGCCACAAAATTCGCCTCCGACATTCGTCCGGTAGAAATCGTCTCCAGCCTTCCCAGCTCGGGCAATGTCGAGGGACGCACCGTCTATCTGACGACCGATGACAAGCTTTACCGCTACACCGGCACTGCCTGGACGGCTGCGACGGCGGCGGGTGACATTGCTGGCCAGATCGTTGGAACGCAGATCTCGGACGGCGCGATCTCGACTCCTAAACTCGCTGCCGGCGCGGTCACCGCCAATACGCTTGCAGCGGGAGCCGTCACGGCCGACAAGATCGCCGCCAACAGCATTACGGCCGGTCAGATAGCAGCCGGTGCCATCGGCGCGACGCAGATCGCGGCGAACGCCATTACGGCCGACAAGATGGTTTTGGCCGACTTCACCAATCGCTGCGAGAACCCGAACTTTGGCGAAGGGGATAAGAGCTGGGTGAACGGTGCCGGCGTTGCCATCCTCAGCAACAGCGCCAACGCCTATACCGGTAACTACTATATGAACATCGGTGCCGGTGCCGTGGCGAACGCTATTGCGTCGAGAAACAACAATATTTTCCCCGTTCTTCCCGGCGAGCAATATTTCCTTCAGGTGTTCGTAAGGGCGACCGGAACACCGGCCGGCCTGCTGTCTGTGCGTATGCGCTTTATGGGCGCGGACAAAATCAGCTATCTCAACCAGGCAGGCTTCAACGTCCCCGTAACGGTCGGAACCTCCTACACGGAATGGAACGCAACGGTCATCGTGCCGGCCGGCGCAGTTTACGCTTGGGTGGATTTCGTTCCGGGAGTCAACCTGACCGCAGCAGGAAGCTACCAGATTGGATTCGTTTCGTGCCAGCGTAGAAACGGCGGCAATCTGATTGTAGACGGTGCCATCACCGCTGAGAAGGTTGCAGCAAACGCGATCACAGCCGACAAGATTGCGGCGAATGCTGTCACCGCTCGGAGCCTCATTCTGCAGGATTGGGAAAATCTCATTCCCGATAATCAGCTGCAAAGTTCCGATTCCTGGTTCTCCAGACCCGCCAATGTGGTCGTCAACCCGGTGGCGACACAAGCATTCAATAGCAAGGGTTCGCTTGACTACACCTATATTGCGGGTGCGGGTTACCAGCTAATTGTCCAGTCGGATGCGTTTCCAATCGTTCCTGGGCAGCAGTATCTTGCATCATGCCAAGCGATCCGTACTTCCGGTACGAAGATGGCTGTCTGGGCACGCGTTCATTGGACGGACGCGACAGGCCAGGTGCTGAACCCTGATGTCTATCCCCCCATTTTCGACACGTCAGGAGGCACGACGGTTTCCGGGCTTCAGAGCTATACGATCACGATGACCCCGCCCGCTAACTCCTTTGGAGCCATATTCCGCATCTATGTTCAGCGGGATAACACGGACGGCAATATCTCGTTCGGCGGGGCTAGCTTCTTGCGGAAGGCGACGGCCAATCTGCTGGTCGACGGCTCTGTGGTTGCCGGCAAGATTGCGGCCAATGCGGTGACGGCGGGCACGATCGCGGCCGGCGCGGTCTCGGCCACGCAGATCGCGGCCAGCGCCATCACGGCCGATAAGCTGGCCTCCAACGCGGTGACGACGAATGCTCTGGCGGTCGGCTCGGGCAAGAACTTGCTTCAGAACACCAGTTTCACGATGGGGCTGGACTGCTGGCTCGTCACCTATACCAGCGGCACCATTCCAGGGCTCGCCTTGCGCATCCGTCAACCCGGCGAGGCATGGGCCGGTCGCAACAATCCGGTGTTGGAACTGCGGCAGGGCAGCGGTCCTAGCGGCTTCTTTACCGACGTCCGATGGAAGCGGCCTGACGGTGATGGCCTAGCTTATTCGTTGCCGTATGCGGTGCCCTGCGCACCGGGAGAGTGGTTGGAGGCAACGGCCTGCATATCGGCACATCGCTGCACCGTCGAGCTGCGTATCGAATGGATAGGAGCCGATGGTGGGGCACTCAGCTATACCACCGCCTCGGCCAACGTAGGCGTTCCCTCGGATGGGACCAATCCCGATCTTTGGCCACGCCTCCGCACGGTCGGCGCGGCACCTGCCAACGCCGTTGCCGCTTCCTTCCATCTGCGCAAGCTCGATACCAACGCCGGTCAGACGGACAGCTACATGTTCGTCAACAAGCCGATGCTGTGCCGCATCCCGGCCGGCGCGGCCGAACCGACACCGTGGAGCGATGGCAGTGTCATCCTGATCACCCCGAACGGCATCGTCGCTAACGGCATCACCGCCGACAAGATCGCAGCGAACGCTGTGACGGCCGGCAAGATTGCCGCGAATGCCGTGACGGTCGGCACGATCGCGGCCGGCGCGGTGACCGCTACCACGATCGCGGGCAGCTCGATTACCGGTGACAAGCTTGCCGCCAACACCATCGGCGCGGGGCAGATCGCCGCGAATGCCATTACTGCCAAGCAGCTCGTCCTGACCGATTTCTCCAACATGGCCGATAACGGCTGGCAAAGCGGCACCCTGGACGGCTGGGTTCTTCAGAACCTGCAAGCCTTTTACAATGACACCGTTTCGGGTGATGCGGCCGGCTGGGTTCTTCAGTCACTCGGTCGCGACATGGCGCGGTCGAGCTATGTCGCCGTCACTCCCGGCGAGGTCTATGCCTTCGACGTCTGGGTCTACAACACCGATGCTGGGGCAGCAAACATCTACGCAGGCCTACTGACGCCATCGGGCACATGGGGGCCGCAGGCGGTGCCCGGAGCCACGAGCAACGTTAAAAACCAATTTGTGCGGCTGCAGGGGCGGATTACGATCCCGAGCGGCTATACCAAGCTGGCGATGCTCCTGCAGGTAGACAAGACGGCGGGCACCGGCAACTCCTGCTACTGGTCGAAACCTGTCATGCGCCGTGCCGTCTCGGCCGAGCTGATCGTGGATGGCGCGATCACCGCGAACAAGATTGCGGCGAATGCCATCACGGCCAACATGATTACGGCCGGCGCGATCACGACCGACAAACTGATCGTGGGCGGCGTCACCGTCGACAAAATCGCCGCCGGGGCGGTCACCCGCGTTGATTCTGATATTCAAGGCCAGGCGGGCATTAATGCTGGATCTGGCCCCATTCCGATCACGGGTATCACGGCCTATCACGGCACCGGTTCCCCGCCCGTTCTGGTCATGTCTTCGTTCTCAATGAGCAACAATGGCGTCACCCAGGCCGGCGCGATGACCGAAGTCGAGGTTTACGTTTGGGATAACGGCAACAATGCCTACACGGCCGTTCTGCCCTTATCGTTCTTTAAGTACGGCACCTTCGCGCACGCCTTTACGTACACCCCGCCCGCTGGAACCGCCTCTACGCAGTTCCGCTTCGACGTGAAGCCGCTCGCTCTTCAAGGGAGCAGTGCGCCGCTCCTTCTTGTCAACAACCGCAGCATCAACGCGCTGACTTTGAAGCGCTGAACCGCAGGAAAGGACTGCCATGTATCGCATTGACAGCATGTATGAACCGATGGTCGAGGCGCTGCTTGCGGCTCGCTCGGAAAACAAGGCCGATCGCTGGATGGCGTGTGTCGCCTTCTGGCTCGGCCGGCAGCAGATCTACAATGTGCCGGATTACTGGCTGGCGCTTGCCGCCAGGATCACCTCCGGACTGGATGCGGCCGACAAGGACGCGATCCTTGATCAGCTGAGCAATAAGGAGGCAGCCCTCGTTAGCTCGGCTACTGAATGGCCGGAGGCGCCGGCAAGCCTTCTTTCCATTGTCGCAGGCTGGTCGTTAGAACCGGAGCCGGTCGATCTTTACGCCTATGCCGCATCCAAGCGCTACGCCGTCGAAACGGGCGGCATCATCATCGATGGCGAGATGCGCATCATGACCGATCGGGCAAGCCAATCGCTGATTACCGGAGCCTACAACTATGTGCAGGCAAATCCGGAGGTGGCGATGAAGTTCAAGACGGTAAGCGGTTTCGTTGAGCTGACGGCAGGACAGATGGCTGCGATCGCGAACGCGGTCGGTGCTCATGTCCAGGCGGCTTTTGCGGCCGAGGGCGAGGTGAACGCCCAAATCATCGCGGGTTCGATCTCCACGAAGGCCGAGATCGATGCTTTTGCCTGGCCGTCCAATGCGGCCGCATCACCCAGCACCTAAGGGAGCCCGAATGCGCACTCCCACTAAAGTGCGCAAGAGGCAATTCATGCCGCTGTAAGGCGAGGTTAATTTCTGCCTCGATGCGGTCGACCGCTCTGTCAGCTTTGCGAGACGTCAATCCGGCTATACATGCAATCAAAGATTGATTCATCAAGATCTGATCGACCTGCCGGCCAGAGCGGGAAGTGAGCGATATGACTGGATAAAGGGAAGTAGCGAAGCTGCTTTGCCTAGCAGCATCGTTGCCAAGCGTCTCATTCGTATTTGCCATTCGAATCTTATATCTTCGAGTTTGGAATGAAGCTTATGGATCACGAGAAATTCTTCTCGGCTGTGCGAGCGCCATTATTTGGCGGTCGGCTGTCGATAACTCAGGTCAATGGTACGGAGGCAATCCTGGCCGCTTGGCTGGCAGAGCCCTTCGATCCCCGCTGGCTCGCTTACATGCTGGCAACAGTCTATCACGAGACGGGCAAAACCATGTGTGCAATTTCGGAAAGTCTGAGCTATTCGGCCGCCGGTTTGCAGGCGACATTTCCGAAATATTTCAATATGGAACAGGCAGCTGTATATTCTCGCCAGCCGCGACGGATAGCCAACCGCGCTTATGCTAATCGTATGGGAAACGGCGATGAAGCGAGTGATGATGGCTGGCGCTACCGTGGCCGCGGTCTCGTGCAAATCACCGGGCGGGACAACTATGCCAAGTATGGCATCAGCGATAATCCGGATCGAGCTCTCGATAACGATAAAGCGATCGAAATCCTGTTCAACGGCATGATCAACGGCCGTTTCACCGGTAGAAAGCTTGCCGATTACTTTAGCGCTACCGGTTCTGATTGGATCGGTGCGCGCCGGATTATCAACGGTACGGATCGGGCAATCGATATTGCCGGCTTTGCCAAGAAGTTCGCGGCGGCGATTGAGCGCGCCCGGTAGTTTTATTCGACGTTGGTTATAGACGGTTAGATGCTGACGATACTGAGAGTATCGACTTTTCGCATATGCCCTTCATGCCAGCTTTCCACGAATTCAAAGCTTGGGCGGTATCGTACCGGTGAGCCGCTCCAATCTATTCAAGAGGAAAACATATGCTCAATACGAATGCATTCCATAATATTCTGAACGTTTTGATAGCACTATCTACGTCCATGATTGCGGTTCTTCTGGCGACGGGCTGCACGCAATTTGCAGACGGTACCTTGGAATGTTCGCAATCCTTTATCGGCCCAAGCTTTGCTGCTGCCGCAGCTGCGGCTTTGAGTACTCTGAAAATCATTATCAACATCACGCGTGATGGTGTTGGAGGTTTGATAAAGCCGCAGCCGCCTGTCGATAAATGAAACCATTTGGTGCCGCACCCTAATGAATAGGTGGCGGCGGCAATCGACGGTCCCCGAATTTGGTTGAGAAAAGCGATGACGTTACACGAATTTCTGGATGCCTTGGGCATCAAAGTCGGAGTTGTCATCGCTGGCCTTTCTGGCGGCATTTTGCGTGGCCTTTCCAGGCGCCGATATACGACACGAGAGATCGTTGCATCACCGATCTGTGGCGCACTTGCCGCCACCTATCTGACGGAGCCGGCGCTTTTCTATCTGCGGGCCATCAACTGGCCTTTGCCGCAAAAGGATGTCGCAGCCATGAATGCCACGGCTTTCGTCGTCGGCATATGCGCCATGTGGATTGCCGATCTGGTTTTCGACGCTATTTCCAGATGGGTCAAAGGAGGCCGTGAAACACCGTAGTCGTGCGATGCTTTCATCTGACAAAGGGACACATAGGAGCGGGTAGCTACTGTATATTTTCGATTGATATCCGCGCAATCCAGCCTATTTCTTGAATACCTTTTACGGTCAATAAGAGATGGGGCGTCTTGTGGTTGATTTGTCGGATCGTTTTGCGGTTTCCACATGGTCCTTGCATCGGAAGCTCGGCTCTACCTATCCCTATAAACCTGGCGATCTAGCATATCCCGTTCGGCAGCCGACTTACGGGGAGGGCACGATCGAATTGATCAATGTGCCGCAACAATGCGCCGATCATGGCATCTTTAGGGTTGAGATTTGCTCCTTCCATTTGCCGAGTCTTCTTCCGAGCTATCTCGGTGATTTGCGTAAGGCTGCGGAGGAGGCCAGTGTAAAGCTTCAGACGCTGCTCGTTGAAGACGGAGATCTCAGCAATTCTGAAACCGCCCAGCGCGATGCCGAATGGATGGCAGGATGGATTGACGTTGCCGTGGCCCTTGGGGCTGAAAATATGCGCGTGATTGCCGGGAAGGCTCAGCCGACCGATTCGGCCTTGACGCTTGTGGAGACCCATCTTCACCGACTGGCTGAATTGGCTATTGCTGCGGGCATCCGTCTCGTCATTGAGAATTGGTTCGATCTGCTGCCGGGGCCGGCGGAGGTCAATCGGATTCTTGACGCTCTACGCAGCAAAGTTGGCCTCAACGGAGATTTCGGCAACTGGGAGCGAGCCGGTAAATACGAGGATCTCGCAAAGATCATGGGCCGTGCTGAACTTTGCCATGCAAAGGGACGTTATTCAGCAACAGGTCTCGATGCAGAGGATTATGTTCGTTGCATCAAGCTTTCCAACGCGGCCGGTTATCAAGGTCCTTTCACGCTGATCTACGACTCGACATATCATGGGGATGAATGGTCAGGGATTCTCGAAGAGCGAGACTGCATCGCCAATGTCTTCAAAGAGAAGTCGGCATAAAATAGCGGTCGCTACCGCCACGTTTTGCAGATGCACTAACTGGGCAAATTGTGTCCGGGTTTTAGAGTCAAAGCTGGATGTCTGGGCGAGGCATCAATGAAAATCGTAGTTATGCAAGGCGCCAAGCAATCGATCTTGTGTTTGATAGCCGGCGTTGTAGAGGTCAATGGCTACATTGGCTGCCGACAGACCCTCCTGACTTTGTAATTTGATGCTACGTTCAGCACACCAGGCAAAGAGGGCGCCTGCGAGGACATCGATGTCATCGGCGTAAAGCGGCGCATTGACCATCATAGACATTCGCTACACCATTCATTGTTGGAGCTTGGTATCGGCGGGGTGAAGCGAACACTGCTTTGGTTTTGAAAATTTGCAACCGAGTTCATCGCGCGACGTTAACGGCAGCCTGATATGGGACAGACTGTGTGTGTCTTAACAAGACACAGGCCTATTTCTCGGCACATCATTGATGATTTTGATGCCCGCCGGGCGCCACAGAATGAGTAAGTCTGTCACCTGTATCGTGTGGTGCAACAAGCAAGAGGGCGCCGAGCGTAATTGCTAGCGCCACCAAGAGGTATAACACGAGTCTTGGCCTGGAAGGCATCACTGATGGATGGGGTGCGACGCCTTAACAGCTGCCTCGATCAACTCTTCGGCGTATAAAAGCGCCGATGCCGTATCTTCTCCGTCGAGTTTCAAATCCTTGCATTTGTGATGCATGGCTCTGCGAATCTGGGCTAGCAACGCTGCATCGATATCGACTTCGCCTTCGTCGAACACATGCGTTAGTGCGGACTGAGCGACAATTTCCAGGACCGCAACCCGCCCTTCAATTTCACCCAGAGAGGGTATCGCGTTCCTCTTCACATGCTGCTTGCAATCGCGATGGGTAGTAAGCATTTCGGTCACCTCCTTCACGAAAGAGGATAACTATCGAGAAAGGAAAAAGTTCGGCCATTTCTCAAAAAAAACGCACTATCGCAGAGCGCCTAGCCCTCTAGATCTAGAGGCAATATATCCTCGGCTGCCTGGTCACTTCATGGGGCAAAGGCTGAGGTCCGACAATACATCGGCACAGTGGGGCGAACGACGAAAATCATCGTAGTAAAGGGTCCACACGGTGGTGTCGGCGGCGCGGTAGGGGCCGAATTTGAAATATTGATTCTTTCCCAGTCCGTGATCGGCATGTCCTATATGGCCGGTAACCGTAACGATCCATTTGTTGTTGGCGAATATCTCAATATGGCCCGAGCCATCCGGGCCCGGTTTGCTGTAAATGGCGAAGTCGATCCAGCCTGATGCCGGGGTCGGCAGCTTGTTACCACGATTTATTACTTTGATAGCGTTTGTGCAGCCGGTAAATTCTTGCCCGTCGGATTCGGCCCAATTGTCATCGGTGGCCACCAGTGCACGCATTTGGTTTGTATCGGGACGGAACCAGACCGGCGCTTCGTCGTCGCTACAGGCCTTGCCGTTATTTTCGGGCTCGTGTTTCTTGATAGGTGCAACGTAGTTGGTTTCAACGGTTGCGAAGAGTTTGCCATTATTGAGCCGCAGTGCGAGGAAGGGGCTGAAGTCTCCCTTGGCGTTCGGCCCGATTTCCCGTTTCCACTGCGCGATAAGGTAGCGATGGTCGCCTGAGGGTATGGGATCGGCGAATTTTACGGCGAAGCCGTACCAAACGCCCTGGTCGTATGGCACGCGATACTTGGTGCGCTCCCAGATTTCCGCCCTCTCGCTGCAGTTTGCTTTACCTGGCGGGCAGAATGGCTTGACGCTCAACTTCAACGCGCCCGCTCCGGTACGTTTTACTTCCGACTGAAATTCGACCGTTCCCGCCTTTTGCTCGAAATTATCGCGATAGTAGAGGTGGCCAGTGGGAGCGAAATCTGTGCCGTCGAAACCGTCATGCAGCACCATTTGCGACGGGCTATCAGCCAGAACCGGCGTTGCAGCACAGGTGCAGGCCAGGATGGCGGGCAGTGCGTATTTTGCATTCATGCGGGAGTGTTCCTGTGACGTGACTTTCGTAAAGCTTTATCAATGACCTGTTCGCTTCTCGCAGGCAAGCGAGAGCAGCGTTACTTCAACGCCGGATTGATGGCCCTCAAGTCAATTCCAATTAATTCCGGGAGAGCTACAGCCTGTGAATGTGATGATTGATGGTGCAACTTTAACCGCATGTTAGACGCTTTGCGGTTCATATCCCCGCGCAATTGGGCTTTGGTTGCGGCTATCAACGCCCCGGACATGACTGTTCGTCGCTGCGACCTCATCGACGTTTGGATGTCGGTCATGACATAAACCGGCTGAGGGTCGCTGTTGGGGACCGCCTTTGGCAAATGGGGAACTAGAGCTGGCCAGTCGAGAGGCTCAGCTACGACGAAAAATCGTGATCTTGACATCGCATGCGTTTTTGCGCGGCTATCGTAAAGCGTCAATTCACTTCATTGCATCCTGCTGGGCCGAGCAGGGGCATGAAGTTCATTTTCTCACTATCGGCCACAGCTGGCTCACCTTGCTCAAGGATCGCCGGCGCTTTCGTGCTTTGTCTCAAGATCAGGCGAATCGGTTTCAGACTATCGCTGCCAATTTGAGAGCCGGCGCCTATCTCCCCCCACTGCATGCTTTCAGTTCCGGCAACCGCTTTCTCAATGCAGCTAGCCCGGTGCTCTTTTGGCTCTATGGCAGCTATTTCCCGCCCTTTGCGCACCGCGTTATAGCCCACGCAGATCTGGTGCTGGTTGAGAGCGGCTCCGCGCTCGCTTTCTTAGCCAAGGTCAAGAAACTAAATCCAAAGGCGCGGATTTTGTATTTTTGTCGCGACCTGCTGAGAACCATCGGGGCCACGTCGGCGCTGCAGGATATCGAAGCTCGGCAGATCGCCCACTTTGATGCGATTTGCGTTCCTTCGCAGCGGCTTGGGGCCATGCTTCCCCCGGGCGGACGTGTACGGGTTATCCCGCAGGGCGTTGATGCAGCCCTGTTCGATCGCAAGCAGCCATCTCCTTACATACCCGGCAGCCGGAATGCGGTTTCCATCGGCAATATGCTTTTTGACCAGACTTCCGTCGCTGCGATGGCTGCTGCCGCGCCGGATGTGAATTTCCATGTTTTTGGCGCCACATGGAATGGTTGGGCTCGACCGAATATCACGATCTATGGCGAAAGGGATTTCGAGAGCATCATCCCTTACCTGCAACATGCTGATTTTGGCATTGCTCCATATCGCTTGACCGCGGATGAGGTCTATCTCGCAGAGTCAAGCTTGAAACTCGCGCAATATAGCTATTGCGGCCTGCCGATCCTGTTACCCGATCTTGTTCCTTTTACCCGCGCCAATTGCATTGCCTATAGATTGGATGGCGAGGTTGCATGGCGAGAGAAGATCGATGCCGCGCTGGCCATGCCACGCTCGGCGGCTTTCCGCGACGGAATCATGACCTGGGACGAAGTTGCGCGGCAAACCCTGGCTGCCGTATATGAAGCCCAATGATCGCTCAGCCGGGTGCAAGGAAACTCAGCAGTCTGCCAGCGAAGGGACGTGATCCGATCGGCAATTTTCCGCCGGCCGTCGCCATCAGAATTTCTATGTCTTCGGGCGTAATCAACCGCAAGCAACGAATGGCCAGCAGATAGGTGATTGCTCCGGCGGGAATGGCGCTTAAAAGTGCCGGCAGCCCGTCGAGGCTGTAAACGCCAAAGCTTGCTGCGCCCGCACAGAGAGCTGCTGCAAGAACCGTTTTCGCCAACGCGGTTAAAGGGACAGAGACTCGAACATGTTTCCAGGCCATCCAGCCAAGCAACACAAACGTCAATGTCACCGTCATCGCGCGAGCTAGAGCCGCACCTTCCAAGCCGAGGGACGGCACGAGAGCGGTTAGTAAGGATATCGTTGCAGCAGCGCTTGTAACCTGCACGCGTAGCAAAATGGCGCTGCGCCCAGATGCGCTGATGATACCCCAGGGGATCACGGATATGCCGGCAATCCATACGAAGGCTAACAGTGTGGCTGCGGCCGGCACGGCGGGCTCGAAAGCATCGCCAAAGATCAACGGTAAAAGTTCGGGCATGATGGTTGCGCCACCCATGCTGATCGGCAGCATGACCAGGGCGACTATCCGGATGACGCGCCTATAAGCTGCATTAAGAGATTGCTGATCGCTTTTTGCATGGGCTTCGGTGAAATGGACGATTAATGCCGGCGATATTTGGAGCATGATCTGTTCGATGAGGCCAGCTAGACCGAGCCCGGCAGCGAAGTAGCCGATACTGGCTGGAGAGAGAAAAACGCCGAGAAAGAGGAACTCAATGCGGGAGAGGATAAGGATCTCGACGAGATCGCTGAACCAGATGTATCGGCCATAGCGCAACATTTCCGGGGATAGCGTTTCCCGCGAGTATTTTGCGGTGGGGTCGACATAGTCGCGCAATTTCAATGCTTGCGGCAGATAGCGGGCGACATAGCCGATCAAGGCTCCCGTCGGGCCGAGCAACCAGGCCCCGATGAATACAAATGGGATCTGCATAGTTCCGCCCAACAGGGTGGTTCGGGCGGTTTGACCGAACCGATTTCTTCCGCGTGCTACGGCTGTAGAGAACACGTAGAACGCATAGCTAAGGAAGAGGAGTCCCGTGACCAGCCAGAACCAGGCAGGCCGCGCATCGTGATAAGCGTAGGTGATCGCAGCAAAGAGAAGAATGCCCGCGCCGATCATGCTGACCGATATAAGGAAACTTCGGAGCGCAGTCCGGACCAGCACTTTCCACCCATCATCATTGCCCGCGAGACCGCCTGTATTACGCAGCAGGGTCTGAGGCAGGCCCATGTCAGCCAATGCGGCGGCTGAGGTGGCGATCCATAATGCGTAGGCGACTTTGCCGGACCCCTCGGGGCCGAGCAGGCGGGCTGCGATAATGCTGCTCGCAAAGCCTGCGGCAAGGGAGATGGATGTTGCTGCCAGGCTAATCAACGAGCTTTTGAGGAGATTGGATACGAACGCGCTCATGGCCATCTATCTTGAAGGCTTACGCATAACCTTGTGTTAAAGGGCGGCTGATAGTTTTCACTTGCTTTCTAGTTGAAATTCGAGACCGTCACCATGACAGATCGAGCCGCCGACCGAGATGGATTTCTCATTCCGGGATATCTGCAGAAGGGATTGCGCGAGCGAGCGCACAACCTGCTCTGGCGGCTTATGTCGCCTTTGCCCGATAAGCCCTATTGCGCACTTAAGTATCGCGCCATTCGCGGCAAGTTTCCGAATTTGTCATCCCCTCAAACCTTTACCGATAAGGTTCAGGCACGCAAACTATATGATCGCAACCCTCTCTTTCCGCGTTTCGTGGACAAAGCCGACGCCAAAGTCCTGATTGGAGAAAGGGTTGGCAGCCAATATGTTATCCCGACGCTTTGGGTTGGGAGCGATCTGACGGCCGTGGATTGGGCAGAGATATCATTGCCGGCTGTTGTCAAGCCGACCCATGCGAGCGGTGTCGGGCGATTTCTCTACAACGAGGCTGATGTGGATCGGCTCCTCAAGAATGATCCATCGGTCGAGTGGCTGGCAATTGATCATGCGTCCTACAACAGAGAATGGGCTTACAGCCAGCTGAAGCCTCGTATTCTCATCGAAAGCATGCTGCTCGTCGATGGACGGGTTCCGTGGGATTACCGGCTCTTTACATTCGGCGGGAAGGTCTCGCATATTGAGATCGACATACGCGAAAATGGTCGAGGCTATTCGTGCAACTACACGCCCGACTGGCAGAAGCTGCCGTTCTATGATCGGGATTATCTCGGTCTCTATCCAGGCGAAATAGCACGTCCGCCGCGACTCGAGGAGATGATCCACGTCGCTGAAACGGTCGCTTGCGATATCGATTTCGTGCGCGTCGATCTCTATGCATCGGCGGAGTGGGTGCGCGTCGGGGAGTTGACCTTCTACCCGGGTGGAGGTTTCGAGGCGTTCGAGCCGGAAGAGTATGATTTCTCGATTGGCCAGAAGTGGCAGCTCGGCTTCGAAATACCGAAGAGATAGGTGGACAAATCATTCTCTCCGCGTTTCATAGGCCGATCTATTTTCTAGAGAAGGTTTTCCATGACGATCGACCAGGACCTTGCTCGTATCGAGCTGCAAGAGGAAACGCTGCGTTTCGATGCTTTTGACCTTTCGACCGCCTGGGTGCTTGGCAAGCTGTTGCGCGACCTCGCCAGCGAGCGCAACATGGGCGTTGCGATCGATATCACACTGCATTCCATGCCGGTTTTCTATATAGCCTTGCCCGGCTCGACACCTGACAATTCCAACTGGATTCGCCGGAAGCGTAATATGGTGCTGCGTTACTTCCGCAGCAGCTATGCGAGCACGTTGCGGCTGCAGCAGCAGGGCAAGACGATTGAGGACAACGGGCTCTCAAGCACCGAATACGCTGCATCTGGTGGCAGCTTTCCGATCTTCGTCAACGGCACGGGCTGTATCGGTGCCGTCACGGTTTCCGGGCTACCACAGCGAGAAGACCACAATCTCGTTGTTGAAGCCCTTGCTCTGACCCTCGGTCACGAACTTCACAATCTCAGCCTCACTTAGAGGGTTGAGGCGGCGCCAGCCTTGGAGCGGGCGCCGCTCCGAATTTTAGATTTTGCCGCCAGCCTCGGCGATGACCTTGGTCAGGCTGCCCGTTGCCGGGAAGAGAGGGATCAGGCATGCCTGCAAGGCATGATAGATATCGCCCTTGCCAGGGAACAGCGTATGAGCAGGAGCGAGATTTTCTGTCAGTTCCTCGTGCCAGCCGCCATTGGTGCGATCGATGAAGGCTTGGCCAATAACGCTCCAGATCTTGCGGTAGCTTTCTTCGTGGAAATCGCTCGGGACGTGTTCGTTCAGATAGTGAGCGGCACCGGCTCCTTCGCAGGCGGGCCACCAGAGTTTGTTGCGTTTTGCAGGCACATCTTCCCAGTCGAGCGTGTAGAAGAACCCGTTCTTCTCGCTGTCCCAGCCGAGTGACATGGATTGAGAGAAGAGGCCCTTGGCCGCTTCCGGCATCCAGCCATGACGCTTTTCCCCCAACGACCATAGCTGCAGGATGAGGCGTGCCCATTCCAGCCAGTGTCCCGGTGTCGTGCCCGATGGGCGAAACATCTCGTTGCCGCGGTAATTCTTATCCAGGACCCAATCGGCGTTGAAATGCTCTGCGACACGCCAGCCGACAGAGCCTGCCGAGCGGCGGATGACGAGGTCGGCGATGCTTTCCGCCTTTTCGAGATATGCCTTGTCGCCCGTTGCCTCGAAAGCGGCCATCAACGCTTCCGTCAGATGCATGTTGGAGTTCTGGCCGCGATAGGTGCCGCCGTCGATCAACGACCAATCCCGATTAAATTCCTCGGCAATCGCTCCGTGCTTTGCCTCCCAGAACTTCGTGTTCAGGATCTCGGTGACATCGGCGAGCATGCCATCGGCCAACGGATGGCCGATCGTCTTTGCGGAAGAGGCTGCAAGCAGCACGAAAGCATGACCGTAGCCCTGCTTGCTGGAATCGACAGGGCCGTCATTGTTCAGCGACCAAAAGTAGCCGCCATGCTTCGTGTCTCGATGATTGTTCCACAGATAGGTCATGCCGTGATCGACAATCTCGTTTGCGCCGGGACGGCCGAGCAGAGATCCGATCGAGAAGCAATGCACCATTCGGGCAGTCGAATGAATGCCGCGCACGGGATTTACTGAATCCAGCGGTTTGCCGGCATCATTCATGTCGTAAAAGCCACCCTTGGGATTGACGGCGCGATACTGGAAGAAGTCAAAAAGCGCATCGGTTTGGTCTAGCAGCCAACGCCTATGGTAGGCGCGCGTGCTCCAGTTTCCGAGCGTTGCGGGTTCAACCTGTATGTTCATGCCGTCCTCCTGGGATTCTTTCTTCAAGCCTATAGCTCTGCCCGATAGTGCTGTCATCGCATAACGGATGAAACTGTGTCGCTGTCCTCATCTTGTCCATGGGGCATGCCGACGATCGGTTCCGATCGCTCTTATTTTCCGAAAACACCTCGAACTGTGGAAGCATTGTCCTTGCGTTGATGCCGCTTAGAGCATAGATATGTTGACATAAAGATATCTTTATGTGATCTGAGTGCGGAGTCGCAATCAGGCCAGAGGAATTCGCTTATGTTTGACAATCTTTTTGGTTCGGAAACGGCGAAGCGCGACGGCAGCGAGGTGTTCAAGGCCCTGCGAGAGGCGGCGAGCGAGCGAATCCTCGTGCTTGATGGTGCCATGGGCACGCAGATTCAGGGCCTTGGCTTTGATGAAGACCAGTTTCGCGGCCATCGGTTCATCGGCTGCGCCTGTCATCAGAAGGGTAATAACGACCTCCTCATTCTGACGCAGCCCGATGCCATCGAAGAGATCCATTATCGCTATGCTAAAGCTGGAGCCGATATCCTCGAAACCAACACCTTCTCTTCCACTAGCATTGCGCAGGCGGACTATCAGATGGAAGGTGCGGTTTACGACCTCAACAAGGAGGGCGCGGAAATCGTGCGCCGCGCGGCGATCCGCGCCGAGCGCGAGGATGGCAGGCGCCGGTTCGTCGCGGGCGCAATCGGTCCCACCAATCGAACCGCCTCCATTTCCCCCGATGTCAACAATCCCGGCTATCGTGCTGTCAGCTTTGATGATTTGCGTCTCGCCTATGGAGAGCAGATCGACGGCCTGATCGATGGTGGCGCCGACATCATTCTGATCGAGACGATCTTCGATACGTTGAACGCGAAGGCCGCGATTTTCGCTTGCGAGGAGCGCTTCGAGGCCAAGGGCATCCATTTGCCCGTCATGATTTCCGGCACGATCACGGATCTCTCCGGCCGCACGCTGTCGGGGCAGACGCCGTCGGCATTCTGGAATTCCGTGCGCCATGCCAGCCCGTTTACGATCGGCCTCAATTGTGCGCTCGGCGCCAACGCGATGCGGCCGCATTTGCAGGAGCTTTCGGCTGCTGCGGATACCTTCATCTGCGCCTATCCGAATGCCGGTCTGCCGAACGAATTCGGCCAATATGACGAAACGCCCGAGATGATGGCGGCGCAGGTGGAGGAGTTCGCTCGCGAAGGTCTGGTCAATATCGTTGGCGGCTGCTGCGGCTCCACGCCTGAGCATATTGCCGCTATCGCTCAGGCCGTTTCCAAATATCCGCCGCGTCAGCTTGCCGAACATCGCCCCTTCATGTCGCTCTCCGGGCTGGAACCGTTCGAGCTCACCAAGGACATTCCGTTCGTCAATGTCGGCGAGCGCACGAACGTTACCGGCTCGGCGAAATTCCGCAAGCTGATCACCAATGCCGATTATACGGCAGCGCTTGCCGTGGCGCGCGACCAGGTCGAGAATGGTGCGCAGGTCATCGACATCAACATGGATGAGGGCCTGATCGATTCGGAAAAGGCCATGGTGGAATTCCTGAACCTCATCGCCGCCGAACCGGATATCGCCCGTGTTCCGGTCATGATCGACAGTTCGAAGTTCTCGATCATCGAGGCAGGATTGAAATGCGTTCAGGGCAAGCCGATCGTCAATTCCATATCCCTGAAGGAAGGCGAGGAGAACTTCCTCAAGCAGGCTCGCTTGATGCGCATGTATGGTGCGGCTGTCGTCGTCATGGCGTTTGACGAGCAGGGTCAGGCGGACAGCTATGAGCGCAAGGTGGAAATCTGCTCGCGCGCTTATAAGTTGCTGACGGAAGTAGCAGGCCTGCCACCGGAAGATATCATCTTCGATCCGAATATCTTTGCGGTCGCAACGGGGATCGAAGAGCACAATAATTACGGTGTCGACTTTATCGAGGCGACCCGGACGATCCGGAAGACCATGCCACTGGTCCATATTTCCGGCGGCGTCTCAAACCTGTCCTTCTCGTTCCGCGGCAATGAACCCGTCCGCGAGGCCATGCACGCCGTGTTCCTCTATCACGCCATCCAGGCGGGCATGGACATGGGTATCGTCAATGCCGGGCAATTGGCTGTCTATGACAATATCGACCCGGATTTGCGGGAGGCTTGCGAGGATGTCGTGCTCAACCGCCGCTCGGACAGCACGGAGCGTCTGCTTGAGATCGCTGAACGCTTCCGCGGTGCCGGCGGCAAGGAGGCGAAGGCGCAGGATCTTTCCTGGCGCGAATGGTCAGTCGAGAAGCGGCTCGAACATGCGCTAGTCAACGGCATTACCGAATATATCGAAGCCGATACCGAGGAAGCGCGTCAGGCTGCTGAGCGGCCGCTGCATGTCATCGAAGGCCCGCTGATGGCCGGCATGAATGTCGTTGGCGATCTCTTTGGTTCGGGGAAGATGTTCCTGCCGCAAGTCGTGAAGTCCGCCCGTGTCATGAAGCAGGCCGTCGCCGTTTTGCTGCCCTACATGGAAGCCGAGAAGCTTGCCAATGGCGGTGATAGCGAGCGGAAGTCCGCCGGCAGGATTCTGATGGCGACCGTCAAGGGTGACGTGCACGACATCGGCAAGAACATCGTTGGCGTTGTTCTCGCCTGCAACAATTACGAGATCATCGATCTCGGCGTCATGGTGCCGGCGACGAAGATCCTGGAGACAGCCGTCGCCGAAAAGGTCGATATTATCGGCCTGTCAGGGTTGATCACACCATCTCTCGACGAAATGGTGCATGTTGCTTCCGAGATGGAGCGGCAGGGCTTCGACATTCCCTTGCTGATCGGTGGTGCCACGACCAGCCGCGTCCATACCGCGGTGAAAATCCATCCGGGCTATCACCGAGGGCAAACCGTCTACGTTACGGATGCGAGCCGGGCCGTTGGCGTCGTATCAGCGCTGCTGTCGCCCGATGCGCGGCAGGGCTATATCGACACCGTTCGGGCTGAGTATTCCAAGGTCGCTGCCGCCCACGCACGCAGCGAAGCGGAGAAGGTACGGTTACCGATCGCAAGGGCACGTGAAAATGCGGAGAAAGTGGATTGGTCGAGCTACAAGCCGGTCAAGCCGCAGTTCTTCGGGACCAAGGTATTCGAGAGTTACGATCTTGCCGAACTTGCGAAATATATCGACTGGACTCCGTTCTTCCAGACCTGGGAGTTGAAGGGGCGTTTCCCGGCAATTCTCGAAGACGAAAAGCAGGGCGAGGCGGCGCGGCAGCTCTATGGCGATGCGCAGGCGATGTTGGAAAAGATCATTGCGGAAAACTGGTTCCGCCCGCGTGCGGTCATCGGTTTCTGGCCGGCGAGTGTCGTCGGCGATGACATCAGGTTGTTCACGGATGAAAGCCGCAGCGAAGAACTCGCCACTTTCTATACGTTGCGCCAGCAGCTGTCGAAGCGTGATGGCCGGCCGAATGTCGCCCTGTCGGATTTCGTGGCGCCGGCTTCCAGCGGTGTCGGTGATTATGTCGGCGGCTTCGTCGTCACGGCCGGCATTGAAGAAGTCGCTATCGCCGAGCGCTTCGAGCGTGCCAATGACGATTACTCCTCGATCCTGGTGAAAGCACTGGCCGACCGCTTCGCGGAAGCCTTTGCCGAGCGGATGCACGAGCGGGTGCGGCGGGAGTTCTGGGGTTATGCTCCGGACGAGACTTTCTCAAGCGAGGAACTCGTTCTCGAAGCCTATGCCGGTATTCGTCCGGCGCCAGGTTATCCGGCTCAGCCTGACCATACCGAAAAGGACACGCTTTTCCGCCTTCTGGACGCCGAAGCAGCAACCGGCGTGAAACTCACGGAAAGCTATGCGATGTGGCCAGGTTCGTCCGTCTCGGGCATCTACATAGCTCACCCGTCCTCCTATTACTTCGGCGTTGCCAAGGTCGAGCGCGATCAGGTGGAGGACTATGCCGGTCGTAAGGGCATGCCGGTGGCCGAGGTAGAGCGCTGGCTCGGCCCGGTCCTCAATTATGTGCCGGAGAAGCGTGAGGCCGCGGTCGACGACGCAGCCTGATTGCGAGTCGTTTCAACGGCTTGCAGTGCTTAGCTTAGAATTTGATTCTGCATGCAAAAGCCGCCCCAGTCATCTTGGCTGGGGCGGCTTTTTTTGATTCCGGCATTTTTCGGTCTCGCGGATCTGAGCTAGTTCGCGCCGATCGTCAGTTCTGCGACGAAATCATAGGCATCGCCGCGATAGAGCGATCGTGTGAATTCGACGGCCCGGCCAGAGCCGAGATAGGAGATGCGCTCGATCGAGAGGCCGGCAGCGCCGACGGGAACGCCGAGCAATCCGGCGTCCGCCTCTTTCATGTTGGTCGCCGATATGCGCTGAACGGCGCGGACGGGGCGCACCTGACGCTTTTCCAGTTCCGCATAGAGCGATGTCGTGACCACCGATGGATCCGGCAGAAATTCGCCGGAGACACTGGCGTGCTCGATCGCCAATGGCTGATCGTCGGCGATGCGGAGGCGGCTGAGCCGCGATACCTTGGTGTCGGCTGCAAGACCGAGAATCATCATCTCATCCGGGGAGGGCGTATGGATGCCCTTGTGCAGCCATTCGGAACGAGCCGTCATCCCGCGTCGGGCCATGTCCTCCGTAAACGATGTCAGCTGCGACAGCCGCTGTTCCACCTTGGAAACAGGTTTTGCGACGAATGTTCCCGAGCCGTGGCGACGGACGAGAATGCCTTCGGCCACGAGGTCGTCGATCGCCTTGCGCACCGTGACGCGGCTGACCGCGGCAAATTCCGCGATGTCACGCTCCGGTGGCAGTGCGTCTCCATGTTTCAGCCTACCGACCTTTACGGCCTCTTCGAGCGTACGCCGGAGCTTGACGTAAAGCGGACCCGTGCCGCCTCCAGAAAGGCGCTCCGGCGAGAAGATCGCGCTCAAATCTTCGGTCATGCCTTGTTTTCCTCTCCACCCCGCAGCAATTTCGCCGCCAGTTCTACGGCGCCGCGCAGAACATCTCCTCTTGGTTCAGCGAGAATCGCCTTGTGGTGCTCATCAAGCCAGGGACGATAAGCCTGGGCAAGGCCGCCGAGAAGGCAGATCGAAGGGCATTCCGGCCAAAGCAGTGCATCCAGGCTCTCAGCTATCGATCTTGCCGCCGTCTTGACGATATCGATGGCGACCACATCCTCCATTCCGGCATATTCGAACACGATCGGTGCATATCGGGCGAAATCCTTGGGCTTGGATGCATGCGCAAATTCGACGATACGTTCCGGATCGTTGCCGTATTCGGCCATGATCGATGCTGTAAGCGCTGAACCCGCCCTCACTTTGTCATGGGCCAAGACAGCTCTCTCGAGCAAGTCACGCCCGAGACGGGCGCCGCTCGCCTGGTCGCCAATGACAAAACCCCAGCCACCGATACCCCAAATCCTGCCATCGCGACGGGCGTTGTAGACGGAGCCGGTGCCGAAGGCGCCGATGATCCCATCGGCGTCGCCAAGGGCGCCCTGAAGCGCTGTCGTCGCATCTGTGACGACACGCGTGTTTTTAAAGGGCAGGGCGCTTTCGACCTGCTTGCCGTAGTTGCCGACATTGGCTCCGGCGGTTCCGATGACGGCAGGCAGTGTTTGCAGCAGTTCAGGGGCGAGCCCGGCATCAATCAATGCCTGCTTTGCCGAGGCGACGATATGGATCAGCGAGTTTTCCAGATCGGAGAGGATGTTTGCCGCACCGGCCTTGCCGGTGCCGAGCACCTGCCCGCGGTCATCTATAACCGCTGCCCGGCAACTCGTGCCGCCGCCATCGATACCAATTGCAAACTGCCCCATCATGCCTCCGGATGCCGCCTATTCCCTGTTTTTTCATACAATACCAAAAAAATACCATTTACCAATAGGCAAGGCAGGCATTTTTGTCTGATAATATCCTATTGAATTATATCAATAAATTAATCGGCCTCCATCTTTTTGCTCCTGAAAGTTAAATTCGGCTGGACAATTGGTATTTTTTTGGACTTAATTCGGAGCAAGGGAACAGTATGAACGGACATCGGCAAGGCTGGCGGAAAAACAACAGCCGGTAGATGAAGCAGAATGGTGCGCATCTCGTCGTTGCGCCAGGCCGCTGGGATCAGGAGGATCTCGATTCGACGTTTGTCATAGTTTCCCACGCGGTTCTTGCTGTGTCTCCGTCCGGTGGCGGCGGACGGCAATTGATCGGGCCGATCGGGCGCGAAGCCTTTGAAGCCTTTTGCATGGGGGATCGGCAATTCTGGCGGTTCCCATGGGGCGCTGACCGTTTCCTCGGACAGGCCAGCGGATTTTCAGATCGAGAACAGCGCCTTGCCATGGCGCGGAAAACAGGAGAGGGAAATGAAAACCAATATTCTGAAAGGCTTGCTTCTTGCATCGAGCCTGCTGACCTCAGTCAGCCTCGCGCATGCGGCCGACGTGACGCTGACGGTTGAAAGCTGGCGTAACGACGACCTGCAGATCTGGCAGGAAAAGATCATCCCGGCTTTCGAAGCGAAGAACCCGGGCATCAAGATCGTCTTCTCGCCGACGGCGCCTACCGAATACAACGCATCGCTGAACGCCAAGCTCGATGCCGGTTCCGCAGGCGACATCATCACCTGCCGTCCGTTCGATGCTTCGCTCGACCTCTTCAACAAGAAGCATCTTGCCGATCTGACCAAGCTTAAGGGTTTGGAAAACTTCTCGGCTGTCGCCAAGGCCGCGTGGTCGACCGACGACGGCAAGTCGACCTTCTGCGTGCCGATGGCTTCGGTCATCCACGGCTTCATCTACAACAAGGACGCCTTCGACAAGCTCGGCCTCAAGGTGCCGACGACGCGCGATGAGTTCTTCGCCGTTCTCGACAAGATCAAGGCCGATGGCACCTACATCCCGATGGCCATGGGCACGAAGGACCTCTGGGAAGCCGCAACCATGGGCTACCAGAACATCGGCCCGAACTACTGGAAGGGTGAGGAAGGCCGAAAGGCTCTGATCGCTGGTAAGGAAAAGCTGACGGACGCGCCGTGGGTCGATCCTTACAAGGAACTGGCCAAGTGGAAGCCCTATCTCGGTGACGGCTTCGAAGCTCAAGGTTACGCTGACAGTCAGAACCTCTTCACGCTCGGCAAGGCTGCGATCTATCCGGCTGGCTCCTGGGAAATTGCTCTCTTCAACACCCAGGCGCAGTTCAAGATGGGCGCATTCCCGCCGCCGGTCGCAAAGGCTGGCGACACCGCCTATATCTCCGACCATCCGGATATCGGCGTCGGCTTGAACACGAAGAGCAAGCATCAGGAAGAAGCCAAGAAGTTCCTCGACTGGGTCGCTTCCGACGAATTCGCTACCATCTACGCCAACTCTCTGCCGGGCTTCTTCAGCCTGAACTCGCATCCGGTGAAGATGACCGATCCGCTTGCGCAGGAATTCGTTTCCTGGCGCGACAATCACAAGTCGACCGTTCGTTCGACCTATCAGATCCTGTCGCGCGGCACGCCGAACCTTGAAAACGAGACCTGGACCGAATCCGCAAACGTGATCAACGGCACGGATACCCCGGAGCAGGCCGGCGCGAAGCTCCAGAAGGGCCTCGACAGCTGGTACAAGCCGGGCAAGTAATGACTGCATAATACGGGCGAGGGGTCTTCAAGGCTCCTCGCCCTTTTCGTTATCTTGAGTAATTGGATCGGCGATCATCTCGCCTTTGCATTCGACACGCCCGATGTCGCTTCCATCCGGCTTAAGAGCCGGGGCAACGGACGGATTTGAACCTTTGAGCTGCCGTCTCATCAAGCAGCCAAGAAAAACAGGCAGAAAGCCATGAGCGACGCTGCGACATCAGATGCCCTTGAGGTCATGCCGATCAGGCGCTCCAAGCGCTGGCATATCCTCGTTTTCCTTTTCCCGGCCTTCATCGTCTATACGGCGGTCATGATCCTGCCGCTGATCGAGACATTGCGGCTGTCGCTTTACAACGTCGTCGACAACCAGTCCGTCTTCGTCGGCCTGAACAATTTCAAGGTGCTGTTCGGCGATGACCGCTGGTCGCATGATTTCTGGAATGCGCTGCGCAACAACCTGATCTTCTTCGCCATTCACATGTGCGTGCAGAATCCGATCGGTGTCGCTTTGGCTGCACTCCTGTCCTTGCCGAAGCTGCGCTTTGTCGCCTTCTATCGCACAGCCATCTTCCTGCCGACGCTGCTCTCCTTCGTCGTCGTCGGCTTCATCTGGAAGCTGATCCTCTCGCCGCTCTGGGGTGTTGCGCCAGAGCTTTTGAATGTCATCGGCCTGAAATCGTTCTTCGCCCCGTGGCTCGGCAGGCCGAGTACGGCGCTGATTACCGTCGCGCTGATCTCGGTCTGGCAATATGTCGGCATTCCGATGATGCTGATCTATGCCGCGCTGCTCAACATCCCCGAAGAGGTGATCGAAGCCGCCGAATGTGACGGCATCACCGGTTGGAGCCAATTCTGGAAGATCAAGCTGCCGCTGGTGTTGCCGGCGATCGGCATCATCTCGATCCTGACTTTCGTCGGCAATTTCAACGCGTTCGACCTGGTCTATACCGTGCAAGGGGCCTTGGCGGGACCGGATGGCTCGACCGATATTCTCGGCACGCTGCTTTACCGCGTCTTCTTCGGCTTCCAGCTGCAGCTGGGCGACCGCTCGATGGGCGCAACGATCGCGACGGTGATGTTCCTCATCATCCTGGCCGGCGTGTCCTTCTATCTTTTCATCGTCCAGCGGCGCATCCGCCGCTACCAGTTCTGAGGAGCGCGATCCATGTCCAAGGCACGCACTTCCCTTGTCCGCACCGGCTTCGTCCATCTGGCGCTCATCGCCTATACGCTCGTCGCCATCTTCCCGGTATTCCTGACCGTCATCAACTCCTTCAAGGATCGCGCCTCGATCTTCCGCGCGCCCTTGAGCGTCCCGACACCATCCTCCTTCAGCATGATCGGCTATGATACCGTTCTGAAGCAGGGGGACTTCCTCACCTATTTCCAGAACAGCTTCGTCGTGACGATCGTCTCGATCATCTTGACCTTGCTGTTCGGGGCGATGGCGGCCTTTGCGCTGTCGGAATATCGTTTCCGCGGCAATACGGTGATGGGTCTTTATCTGGCCATCGGCATCATGATCCCGATCCGCCTCGGTACTGTCGCGATCCTGCAGGGCATGGTCGCCGCCGGCCTCGTCAACACGCTGACGGCCCTGATCCTGGTCTATACCGCGCAGGGCCTGCCGCTGGCGATCTTCATCCTGTCCGAGTTCATGCGGACGGTTTCCGACGACCTGAAGAATGCCGGCCGCATCGACGGTCTCAGCGAATATGCGATCTTCTTCCGACTGGTGCTGCCATTGGTCCGTCCGGCGATGGCGACGGTTGCCGTCTTCACCATGATCCCGATCTGGAATGACCTGTGGTTCCCGCTGATCCTTGCGCCGAGCGAGGCGACCAAGACGGTGACGCTCGGATCTCAGATCTTCATCGGCCAGTTCGTCACCAACTGGAATGCGGTGCTGGCGGCACTGACGCTCGCCATCCTGCCAATCCTCATCCTTTACGTCATCTTTTCGCGTCAACTCATTCGCGGCATTACATCCGGAGCAGTCAAGTGAGCGTATCTGAAAAGCCGATCCGCGTTCTCGTCGTTGGCCTTGGCAATATGGGTCGCAGCCATGCGCTGGCCTATCACAACAATCCGGGCTTCGAGATCGTCGGCCTCGTCAACCGCTCCAGCCGGGAACTGCCCGAGGAGTTGCGGGGATACACGGTCCATCCGGATTTCGAGGCGGCGTTGAAAGAGCTGAAGCCGGATCTCTGCTCCATCAACACCTATTCCGACAGTCATGCCGATTTTGCCGTCAAGGCCTTCGAAGCCGGCTGCCATGTCTTCGTCGAGAAGCCGCTGGCCACGACGGTCGAAGATGCCGAGCGTGTGGTCGCGGCCGCGAAGAAGGCCGGCAAGAAGCTGACGATCGGCTACATCCTTCGCCATCATCCCTCGTGGATGCGCTTGATTGCCGAAGCGCGCAAGCTCGGCGGCCCCTATGTATTCCGCATGAACCTCAATCAGCAATCGAGCGGCCCAACCTGGGAGACGCATAAGGCGCTGATGCAGAACACTTCGCCGATCGTCGATTGCGGCGTGCATTATGTCGACGTCATGTGCCAGATCACCGATGCCAAGCCCGTCGAAGTACGCGGCATGGGCCTGCGGCTGACGCAGGAGATCAAGCCGGACATGTATAATTACGGCCATCTGCAGGTGATATTCGAAGACGGTTCCGTCGGCTGGTACGAAGCCGCCTGGGGTCCGATGATTTCGGAGACGGCGTTCTTCGTGAAGGACGTGATGTCGCCGAACGGTTCGGTCTCGATCGCCATGGATCAGAATGCCAAGTCTGACGATATCGACATGCACACGAAGACGTCGGTCATCCGGCTGCATAGCGCCGAGACTGGTCCGAACGGCCAGTTCATTCGGCCGGATCAGGATCTGCATATGGATGGCGAACCGGGCCATCAGGAGCTCTGCGACTTCGAGCAGGCCTTCATGCTGAAGGCCATCCGCGAGGATATCGACCTCAATCGCCATATGGACGATGCCGTTCAATCGCTGCGCATATGCCTTGCCGCCGATGAGAGCGTGCGCACCGGCAAGCCCGTTTATCTATAAGGACAAAAGACTGTGGGATCGCTTCAACTGAAATCCATCCGCAAGGCCTATGGTACGCATGACGTGCTGAAGGGCATCGACCTCGAGGTAAAGGATGGTGAGTTCGTCATCTTCGTGGGTCCTTCCGGCTGCGGCAAGTCGACCCTCCTGCGCAGCATCGCCGGTCTCGAGGACGTGACCTCCGGCGCCGTGCTGATCAACGGCCAGGATGTGACCGTCACTCCTCCGGCAAAGCGCGGCATCTCGATGGTCTTCCAGTCCTATGCGCTCTATCCGCATCTGACCGTCAAGGACAATATGGGTCTGGGCCTCAAGCAGGCCGGCACGCCGAAGGCCGAAATCGACAGCCGGGTCGAGAAGGCGTCCGGGATGCTGTCGCTTGCGCCCTATCTCGGCCGCCGCCCATCGGAGCTCTCCGGTGGCCAGCGTCAGCGTGTCGCAATCGGCCGTGCCATCGTGCGCGAACCCGAGCTTTTCCTTTTCGATGAGCCGCTCTCGAACCTCGATGCGGCGCTGCGCGTCCAGACCCGCCTGGAGATCGCCCGGCTGCATCGCAGCCTGAAGGCGACGATGATCTACGTCACCCACGACCAGGTCGAGGCGATGACGCTTGCCGACAAGATCGTCGTGCTCAATGCCGGTGCGATCGAGCAGATCGGTTCGCCGATGGAGCTTTATAACCGTCCGGCCAATACCTTCGTTGCCGGCTTCATCGGCTCGCCGCAGATGAATTTCATCCCTTCAGAACGACTCGGCGAAAGCGGTGCCAAGACCGTTGGCATCCGCCCCGAACATATCACGCTGTCGCGCGATCAGGGCACATGGGCAGCCAAGGTCATCCATGTCGAGCATCTCGGTGCCGACACCATCATCTATCTCGAATCCGAGGCCACCGGTCTTCTGACTGCGCGTCTTTTCGGCGAACATAAATATGAGCCGGACGAGATGGTCTATGCAACGCCGGATGCGAGCCAGATGCATCGTTTCGATGCGGACGACAAGGCGATCCGAGCATAAATGGCCCCGCCGAGACGAAGTGACGAACTTCGCCTCGGCTATCCCATCATTGTGTGACCTGTATCGTCATTTGCCTTGCGACTGCGAGGGATTGTTTGCCGCCAGAGCGGCCCGCTCGATGGCTTCGGCTATTTGGGCGGAAAGGGCGGGATCGGAGACGGCGCGGGCAAGCGTTAGGCCGCCGCTCAGCGTTGCGAGAAGAACGATGGCACGATCTTCCGCCGTTGTTTCTCCGGAGCTTGTGCTCTCCGGCAGGCCGGCGGCGACATCCGCGATCAACTTTCTCAACTCTACCGTATAGACGCGGCGTGTTTCCTCATCGGCCCGCATCACGTCGGGAGAAAGGCTCGGCAGCGTGCAGCTGTCGCCGAGATCGCAGGTCCGCTTGTAGCCGAGATAGAAGCCGGCAAGCGCCTTCAACCAGTCTTTCGGCTGGTTTTGCCTGAGTGTCAGGATCGCTTGACGCAATTCCTCCAACCCTTCCACGACCGCGGTGCGAAACGCTTCGCTCTTGGACTTGAAGTGTCCGTAGAATGCGCCGTTGGTAACGCCGGCCGCTTTCGTCAGCGCATCGATGCCCGCGCCGCCATAGCCTTCCTTGCGAAAGACTTGCCCCGCCGCCGCGACGACCCGCGTCCGGGTTTCTTCCTTATGTTCGGCGCTGTAGCGCACTGCCGCCTCCATTAAGAGTGATCTCTCTTTATCTGTTGCATAGAGAGTGATCGATGTGTATCGTTAAAGAGTGATCGGTATATATCATTTGCCGGCGCAGGTCCAACAAGGAGATATCCCATGCCTATTACCCTTACCGTATCCGAAGGGCTGCTTTCCTCCGAAGCGCAGGCGCAAGCTTTCGCCGGATTGACAGATGCCGTCCTCGACGTTGCCGGATTGACCGGGAATGAATTCATGACGGCCAATGTCATCGGTTCGATCAATGTGCTTCCGGCAGAACATGTGCTGGCGGCCGGAAAGCCCGTTGCCGCGGCCTTTATCGAACTCAAACTGCCCGAAATCGCACTCGCGACTGCCGAAGCCAAACGTGCTTTCATTGCAAGGGCGACCGATGTCGTCGAGCGGGCCGCGGAAGGGCGGATCAAGCGCGAGCACATCTGGTCGAATATCGTCTATGCGCCCGAGGGTGCCTGGGGCATTGCGGGACAAAGCTACAGCAATGCCGATCTTGTCGGCGCCATTGCGAGCGCCGCAGCGCCCGCGGTCGACGCTCATCGCGCCTGAGATGAGTTAATCGGTAACAATACCGGGCGGCCGCGTGGGCCGCTCGTTCGGCAACAAGGGGAGGCAGGAGATGCAACTCGCCAATTATCTGTTTTTCACGACGCATTGTGAGGACGCGCTTGCCTTTTATGCGACCTGCGGGCTTGGCCAGGTGACGCTGTTGATCCGGCACGGTGCGGATGGGATACCGCTTGCCCACGAGGCAATGCGTGGCAGTGTAATGCATGCTCGCTTTGAAGGACCAGGCGTCATGTTCTTCGCCTCGGACAATCACGACGCAGAGCCGATGCGAGGTTCCGCCCATATGCTCATGATGGATGACCGAGAGAGCACTGACAGGATGTTTGCCCGATTGGCTGAAGGCGGCACAGTGACGACGCTGCTCGCCGTCCAGCCTTGGGGTAGCTATTACGGCAAGCTGACGGATCGGTTCGGCGTGCAATGGATGGTGGATTGCCTGCAGTAGGCGAGGGCCGATCACGATTAGAAGATTGTCGCCACTAGTCCGGTCGTCCGGACGAATTCATACGGCTGTCATGGGACTTCGCTATCAAGGGTTCAGTCAACTCCAACAGCGAGCCCATCATGACAAACGCAGCCTCCACTTACGCAACCTGGCACAAGGAACCGCAGGGCGACGCCGCAATGGCGGAATCGCACAGTCCTTATTGGCGGCATTTTATCGAGACGATACCGGAGCGCGACTTCTCCTCGAAGACTGTCCTGGACTTCGGCTGCAACCGGGGCGGCTTTCTGCGACTGCTTCATGCCATGCGGCCGTTCCGCCGTGGTGTCGGCATCGACATCGCCTCGGAATCCGTGGCGGCTGCCGTCGAAGCTGTCGGCAACATGCCGCTCCAGTTTCACGTAACGACCGATCTGGCGCCTTTCGCCGATCGCTTCGACGTCGCCTTCAGCTATGAGGTGATCTATCTGCTACCGCAACTGAAAGAGCATGCCGAGGGGATGTTCCGTGCCATGCGCAATGGGGGCGTCTACTACGCTGTAACCGGCTGCCACAATGAAATGCCGCTTTGGCCGAAATGGCTTGAGCTTATCGGCAACAACAGCAATGCGCCGATGCAGGATCGCTCTCCGCAGGACTATATCGAGGCGTTCACGGCTGCCGGCTTCGATGTTTCTGTCAGGCGTTTCGGCTATGACGGTTTTGTGCGCGCAACCAAGGACCGCAAATATTATCCGAGCATTCTCGACGCCTTGAGCTATCCGGCCGAATACAAGCTGTTGTTCCGGCTCGAGAAGCGCATCTGACATGGAGACGATCGACCGCAAGGGCGGCAGCGCCCTCTGGCATCAGATCGGCGAGATCCTGGCGGCTGATATTGCCGCCGGGACTTTCGCGCCCGGAGAGAAATTGCCGACCGAGCCCGAGATGATGCAGCGCTTCGGCGTCAGTCGGTTCACCGTGCGTCAGGCGCTGGGCCATCTGGAACAGCGTGGGCTGGTACGTGCCGAGCAGGGACGGGGAACCTTCGTTCACAGGGGCGTGCTCGACTATACGCTGTCGAAGCGCACGCGCTTTCACAAGAACCTGATCGAGCAGGGTTTCGAGCCGGGTGGCGAGTTGCTCGTCCATGAGATCGTGCCGGCGACGGAACGCGTTGCCAGCTATCTGAAGCTGGCAGTTGGGGTAATGGTCATCCATCGTCGCGGCGTCATGACGGCTGATGGCATTCCGGTCGAATTGGGCGATTCCTATTATCCGGCCGAACGTTTTCCCGATTTCGACAAGGCCAGATTGCAGCATGCGACGATCTCGGCGGCACTCGCCAGCTATGGCGTCACCGACTATGAGCGCTTGTCAACGGAGATCGAGGCGCGCATGCCGACGGCGGACGAGGCACGGATCCTGCGCCAGCCGAAATCCGCGCCGCTGCTGGTGACGCGCAAGGTGGATGCGGATACCGACAGGGTGCCGATCACCTATTCGGAATCGGTCTGGCCGGCTGAACGCACCACATTCAATCTCGATCTGCGATAGCAAGGTTGCGGCGGGTCTGCCCATTTGGAGCGCCGCGCTCCGTATCAGCGATGGGACAGGATATTGACGACCTTGCCGAAGGGATCGCGGACATAGAACCGGCGGACACCCCAGGGTTCGTCTGTCAGGTCATACAATATTCCGAAGCCCATGGAGGTGGCGCGCTGATAGAGCGCGTCGACATTATCGACTTCGATGGAGAGATCGGGGACGAGCGTTCCCGAACCGCCTTCGCTGGCAACGCTGATCTGCGGTATTGTTGCCGCTTCGGACGCGAAGGTGACGATCCAGCCGTGATCCATGACGATATCGAGGCCGAGCAGGTCTTGGTAGAAAAGACGGGCCGTGGCGGGATCGGCGGTAGGCAGGTTCGGGATGATGCGTAGGACGGTCACTGACGTTTCTCCCTTTTAAAGGTGGAGGCGGGCTTTCGCTGCGCCTCCACCATGCTGGTCAGACCGTGACGGCCGGCAGCAGCTTGGCGCGCTCCGAAAGGATATGGCGGCAGGCGCTGGCCACTTCACGGCCCTTGATGATGAAATGTTCCTTGAAGAACTGGATATGGGCTTCCGACTCCTGGAAGTGATGCGGCGTCAGGACTGCAGAAAGGATAGGCACACCGGTATCCAGCTGCACGCGCATCATCGCATCGAGAACGGTATTGGCGACGAATTCATGGCGATAGATGCCGCCGTCGACAACGAAAGCGGTGGCAACGATTGCGGAATAACGGCCATTGCGGGCGAGCGTCTGTGCATGCAGCGGAATCTCAAGCGCGCCGGGTACATCGAAGATATCGATCGGCGATGCGCCTTCCACCGTCTGCCATTCGGCAACGAAGGAGTCGACCGAGCGATCGACGATGTCGGCATGCCAGCGAGCCCGAATGATCGCAATGCGGCTCGGCTGGGTAGAAATCGAAATGGTCATGAATTTTGCCTTTCAAGGGTTGTTGTCAATTATCCCTTGGGCGAACACGCATGAACGCGGCACTCCCCGTACGGAGGAGGTGCGACCCTGCTTGCTCTCTTCCATCCGGACTATACCGTCGGCTCCGGCATCTCACCGGATCTGCTGACCCTTCCGAAAGCTCGGAAGGCGCTCGCGGGCTCGGGGAAGATCCCCATACCGCCGGTGGGGAATTGCACCCCGCCCTGAGAACGCGTGGACTATAGATGCTTTCCCTCATGGAAATCAAAGAAAAACGCCGGGCTTTTGACCCGGCGTTTGCGAATAATTTTTCAAAGTTTACCTGCGGCGCAGGGGCCATTCTCAATCCTGAATGACGAGCAGGTCGGACGAGGCGAAGCGCAGCGTCACCTTCTCGCCAACGCTCGGAGGCATCATCCCCGGGCTGTTGAACATGTCGAAGGAAATCGTGTTGCCAGCGACATTCATGCGGGTGCGAATGACCGAACCCAGGAAGTGCGCCGAGGAGACTTCGCCGGTCAGCGCCGTGTCGCCCTTGGCCGATTCCGCCAGAGAGCCGGCTTCCGGACGCAGGGCGAGCGATACGGTATCGCCCGGCTTGTAGGCCGTGACCGACTGCTTCAGGGTGACGCCCTGATCGCCAATCATGATGCGATTGCTGTCCGGATCGATGACCTTGCCTTCGATCAGGTTCAGCGTACCGACGAAGGACGCGACAAAGCGGGTTGCCGGCGTGTTGTAGATTTCGAAAGGCGTGCCGATCTGGTCGGCACGGCCGGCATTCATGACGACGATACGGTCGGAGATGGACAGAGCTTCTTCCTGATCGTGTGTGACGAAAACCGTGGTGATGCCGAGCTGCTGCTGGATGGCGCGGATTTCCTCGCGCAGCGAGATGCGGATCTTGGCGTCGAGGGCCGAAAGCGGCTCGTCAAGCAGGAGGACCTGCGGCTTGACGGCGATGGCGCGGGCGAGCGCCACGCGCTGCTGCTGGCCGCCGGACATCTGGTAGGGGTAGCGGCCGGCGAGATGATCGAGCTTGATGAGGGCAAGCATCTCCTTGACGCGCTTGTCGATGTCGGGCTTCGCCATGCCGGCGACCTTGAGGCCGAAGGCGACGTTGTCATGCACCGTCATGTTCGGAAACAGAGCATAGGCCTGGAATACCATGCCGATATTGCGCTGGTTCGGTTTCAACGCCCGTTGATCCTTGCCGTTGATCGACAGGGTGCCGGCGGTAGGATTTTCGAAACCGGCGATCATCCGCAGCACGGTCGTCTTGCCGCAGCCCGATGGTCCGAGGAAGGAGATGAATTCTCCTTTTTCGATGTTCATGTTGAAATCGTGAACGACGTGGACGTCGCCGAAGGACTTCTTGATGTGGGTGAGTTCGAGAAAAGCCATGGTGAGAAGCCTTACGCCTTAACCGGAGCCAATTTGGAGAAGCGGGAAACGAGCTGCAGAAAGCCCATGCTGAGCCAGGTCACTGCAAGCGCGATGATGGCCAGTGCCGAGGACTGGTAAGCCTGGTTGGCGCCGACGAGCTGCATGTAAGGGCCGAAAGCCGGCCGATTGAGCAATGACGCCATCGTGAATTCGCCCATGACGATCGCCAGTGTGATGAAGGCGCCGGAGAGAACGCCGCTCATGACATTGGGGAAGATGCAGCGGAACATGATGGTCGTCCACTTCGCGCCAAGGCTTTCCGCCGCTTCCGTCAGGGTGCCGACATCGATCGTGCGCATCGCCGTATCGACCGAACGATACATATAGGGGAGCGACAAGACAATATAGGAGCAAACGAGAAGGAAGTTCGTGGTCTGCTCGAAGCCTGTTAGGGGCAGGATGGACGACGAATTGTAGAGGCGCAGATAGCCGAAGACGATGACGATTGCCGGGATGACGAGCGGCATCAGCGTGATGAATTCGACGATCGGGCGCAGCTGCGGCAGGCGAAGCCGGACCCAATAGGCCGTGGGCACGACGAGCAGCATGCCGACGATGATGGTCAGCACGGCCATGAGCATGGAATAGCCGAACGCATAGAGGAAGTGCGCATCGGAAAAGACCGATGCGTAGGCGTCGAAACTATAGGCGTCGCGGCGCATGCGCAGCGAGAATTCCAGCGTGCCGATGAGCGGAACGATGAAATAGATGGCGCCGATGACGACCGCGATCCAGGCGAAGAATTTCTGCAGCTTCATTTCTGCCACCGTTCTGCGCGCATGCGCATGATGATGTAAATGACGTTGGAAATACCGGTGATGACGATCATGCCGAGGGCCATCGCATAGCCGAGATTGGCGTTGTGCAGGACGTCACCGCGGATCTGCGCGTAGAGCTGGATCGGGATGATGTTCAGCGAGCTGCCGGTCAGGGCGATTGCAGTCGCGATCGCGCCGAAGGCGTTGGCGAAGAGCAGTAGGGTCGTGCCAAGCAAGCTCGGCCAGAGGATGGGGAATGCCACCATGAGCCAATATTGCCGATTGGTCGCTCCAAGGATGGAGGCGGCTTCGCGCCATTCCTTCTTCATGCCGTCCAGAGCAGGCGTGATGATCAGCACCATCAGCGGGATCTGAAAATACATGTAGGTGACGGTCAGGCCGATGAAGCTGTAGAGATTGAAGCCCGTCGCATAGAGATTGAAGCCCAGCCAGTCTCTCATCAACACGGTGACGAGGCCGAGGCGGCCGATCGTGGCGATGAATGCGAATGCCAGTGGCACGCCGGCAAAGTTGGAGGCGACGCCGGAAAAGGTCAGGAACGTATGGCGTACCCAGCTCGGCAAGCCGCCCATCACCAAGGCCCATGCAAGGTAGAAGCCGATCAGCGCGCCACCAAGAGAAGATGCAACCGAGACCTTGATGCTGATCCAGTATGAATCCCAGATCGATTTGGTGAAAAGATCGCCGATATTCTTCAGCGTCAGGCTGCCGTCGGGCGTTAGAAAGGCGCCTGCGATCAGATAGATCGTCGGGAGAATCAGGAACAGCAGCGCGAAGATCAGGAAGGGCGCTATGCCCAGCCAGTCGACAACCACACGCTTGTTGATCATGGGAGTGGAACTGACTGTCGATGTTGTGACGATGCTCATGATTGGCCCAATCCGCGGCGTCAGAAAAACGGAAACCTCCCCGCCGAAGCGGGGAGGTCATGTCAGGTCAAATTATTGTACGTTCGAACCGACGACAGAGTCCCACTTGGTGGTGATGGCGGCCTTGCCGGCATCCTGCTCGTCGAGCGTCGGGAATACAGCCTTTTCATAGGCGGCAGCCGGCGGCAGCTTGTCGAGAAGCTCCTGGGGGACCTTCTTGTTCTTCGCCAGGTCGTTGAAGCGGATCGGGTGGCAATAGCCCTTCAGCCAGCCGATCTGGCCTTCGTCGGAATAGAGGAACTCCATCCAGAGCTTGGCAGCGTTCGGATGCGGAGCAAAAGCCGAGATCGCCTGAACGTAGACACCGGCGATAACGCCCGAAGCCGGAACGGTGACGTCAACCGGCGGGTTGCCGTTCAGGCTGTCGCGCCAGGAAAGACCGTTATAGTCCCATGCGACAACGATCGGGGTTGCGCCCTGTGCGAGCGAAGCCGACTTGCCGATAACCGGAACGAAGTTGCCGGCCTTGTTCAGCTTGGCGAAGTAGCCGAGGCCGGCTTCACCGACCTTGGTGGCATCCTTCTCGCCGGCAGCGAGGCCAGCGGCGTAGACTGCCTGAACGGCCTGGTTCGACGTGCGCGGGTCACCTGCGAGCGAAACAGTGTTGGCATATTCCGGCTTCAGGAGGTCAGCCCAGTCCTTCGGCGGGTTCTTCACGACGTCCTTGTTGGTGACGAAGGAGAGAACGCCGTAGTAATCGCCATACCAGTAGCCTTCGGCATCCTTGGCGCTGTCCGGAATGGAATCCCAGGTGGAAACCTTGTACGGCTGCAGCAGGCCTTCCTTCTTGGCGGTCGGGCCGAAGGAGAGACCGACGTCGATCACGTCCGGAGCCTGCGGGCCGGTGTTGCCCTTGTTGGCGCGGATTGCTTCGACTTCATCGCCCGAACCGGCATCCGGGTTCAGTTCGTTCACTTCGATGCCGTACTTCGCCTTGAAAGCAGCGATCAGGTCACCATAACCGCACCAGTTGTGGGGCAGGGCGATGGTGGTCAGCGTGCCTTCCTTCTTGGCGGCAGCGATGAGATCAGCGCTCGGTTCTGCGGCCGCAATAGCCGTCGAAGCGACGAGCATCGCGGTGGAGATTGTCAGAAGACGATGAATTTTCGAGATCACTGCATTTCCTCCTTTTGGGTTTTCAGTGTCTGGCGTTGCTGTTAATGACGTTACATGAAGGTTGTGTGACGACTTCAAAGCGTTGTGTTTGCTGAAAACGCGGTCGATTTTTGCTTCTAGTCGACAAGTATGACAGTCGCTGTATTTCACCATGCTCAATGCATCGTTATTTTGTGTTTTCATTCCCCTTCAGCTTAGCTTGCGAAACAACTTTGTTTGTTCGAAAAGACCTTCCAGTGTCTTCATGCGCTCGCTTGTCTCGTCCCATGTCGAGCTTTGTACGGCTTCGATCAGGGCTTCGACGATGAAGAGGGTGACAACCGACGAATCCCAGGCGGACGGCGCCTCGATCTGCACGCGAAACGTGTATTTCGCATGCTTGGCGGCGGGCGTTGCCCATTGGTCGGTGAAGACGATGATTTCGGCGCCGCGCCGGCGGGCGGCGGCGGCCAGATTGACCATTTCCTGCTCGTAGCGCCTGATATCGAATATGACGAGCAGATCACCCGGATTCATGTTCAGGACATATTGCGGCCAGGCGCTCGAATTGGAAGAAAGCAGCGTCGTATTGGGCCGAATGACCTGCATATGGGTGAAGAAATACTCGGCAAGCGCCCCTGTGATGCGCCCACCCACGAAATAAAGCCCGCGTTTTCTTTCCGACAGCAGCGCTGCAACGCCGTCGAACGTCGCCACATCGATATCGGACAAGGTCTGCCGCAGGTTCCCCATGATGGCATCGGCGAAACGATTGAGGATATGTGTACCTGGCGCGTTGGATGCCCAACGATCGTGCTTTGTCAGCGGGTTGGAGATTGTCGCCTCAACCTCTTGATGAAGATGGGCCTGGAAGTCTGGATAGCCCTTATATCCAAGTTTCTGCACCATGCGCGCAACTGTCGGGGTCGAGACCCGCGCATTCTCGGCAACAGTGGTGATGCTGCCCAGCCCGGAAACTGGGTAGTTGTCTAACAGGCTCTTGGCGAGCTGCTTTTCGGCGCGCGTCAGCGTGTCAAAGCGCGCGTTGATCACGTCCGAAACTGTCTTCGACGCATTGTTCACTCGATTTTTGCTCCCCGGGACGGTCTGATGCCGCTTTCCTCGCAGGATATAACAACGCTGTCACAATTCGAGTCAATGTCACAAATGAAGAAATAATTTCAGTTTCCAGTTGACAGCGACGAAAACCTGAAGAATTCTTTTCTTGTAAACATTTTATTAATCGGCAATGGGGCGTCTCCGATGCTTGCGCAGCAAGGCATTTTGACGAAGGCGGATGGCGATTGTGTTGCGGTCGAAAGACCGGACGGAAGCAGTGCGGTTCTGCTCGTCTGCGAGCATGCCTCCCGCGCCCTTCCGGAGCGGTTCGGCGATCTTGGACTTTCCGTCGAGGCGCTTTCCAGCCATATCGCCTGGGATCCGGGTGCACTCGCGGTTGCAAGAGGAATTTCCGCCGGCTTGAATGCCACCTTGGTTTTTCAGCGTTTCTCCCGACTGATTTATGATTGCAACCGGCCGCCGGAAAGCGCTGGCGCCATGCCGGAGACGAGCGAGATCTATACGATCCCCGGCAATCAGCATCTGGGCGAGGCGGATAGGAAGGCGCGCACGGAAGGGCTCTACATCCCGTTTCACGATCGTATTCGGGCGCTCTTGAAGGAGCGGGCGGTGCGCGGACAAAAAACCGTGATCGTGACAATCCACAGCTTCACGCCGATCTATAATGGCAAACCACGGGCGGTGGAGCTCGGCATTCTGCATGACGAAGACCATTGGCTGGCCGATCACATGCTGGATGCAGCGGCTGAAGCGCCGCTCTATCAGACAGAGCGCAACCAGCCTTACGGACCTGAAGATGGCGTCACCCATACCTTGAAGCTGCATGGGCTTGCCAATGGTCTGCATAACGTAATGATCGAGGTCCGCAACGACCTCATTCAAGATGACGTCGGTCAAGGGGTCATGGCCGATTATCTGACGGGGCTTCTCCAGAGCAGTCTGGAAGCCTGAGCATAAAAGAAAAAGACCCCGGGGAGCAGTTCAACTGCGATCGGGCCGCATGGCAAGAGCCAGCGGCCCATGTGACACATGGTTCTCCGCAATCCCGCGGACGACCGGGCTTTAGGGGGAATGGCATGTCTGATTATTCAGAGTTAGACAAAAAGCAGGATGTTCAGATCCTGCACTCCATGGGCTATGCCCAGGAGCTGGAACGGCGCATGAGTTCATTCTCGAATTTCGCCGTGTCCTTCTCGATCATTTGCATTCTATCCGGCGGCATCAATTCGCTCGCCCAGGCGACATCCGGTGCAGGCGGTGCCGCAATCGGTATCGGCTGGCCAGTGGGCTGCTTCATATCGCTGGTCTTCGCCGTCGCGATGGCGCAGATCAGCTCGGCCTATCCGACGGCGGGCGGCCTCTATCACTGGGGCTCCATTCTCGGCAATCGTTTCACTGGCTGGCTGACGGCTTGGTTCAACCTGCTCGGTCTCGTCACCGTCCTCGGCGCCATCAACGTCGGCACGTACTACTTCTTCGTTGGCGCTTTCGGCGGCTACTTTAACATGACCGACACCACGCTGGTGCGCATCGTGTTCCTGGTGGTCATTACCGGCCTTCAGGCGCTCGTCAACCATATGGGTATCGGCCTCACCGCGAAGCTCACGGACTTTTCCGGCTATCTGATCTTTGCAACGTCCGTCGCCCTCGCGGTCGTATGCCTGGTTGCAGCACCTTCCTATGATCTTGCCCGGCTTTTCACCTTCACCAATTATTCCGGTCTGGCGACGGTCGCAGCTGACGGTTCTGCAACCGGCGCGCCGGTCTGGCCGCAGGTCTCCACCTTCTGGGTCTTCGCGCTCGGTCTCTTGCTGCCGATCTACACGATCACCGGTTATGACGCCTCGGCTCACACCTCGGAAGAAACCGTGAAGGCCGCCCATTCCGTTCCGCGCGGTATGGTGGCGTCCGTTCTCTGGTCGGCATTGTTCGGCTACATCATGCTTTGCTCGTTTGTGCTGATGCTGCCGAATATGGACGATGCCGCAAAGCAGGGCTGGAACGTATTCTTCTGGGCGATGGATGCCCGGGTCAACCCCGTCGTCAAGGACATCCTGTACCTGCTGATCTTCATCAGCCAGTGGCTGTGCGGTCTCGCGACCGTGACTTCGGTTTCGCGCATGATCTTCGCCTTCTCGCGTGATGGCGGCCTCCCGGCGTCGAAGGCTCTCTCCCGCGTGAGCCCGAAATACCGCACGCCCGTCGCCGCGATCTGGACCGGTTCGGTCCTTTCCGTCCTGTTCGTCTGGGGTTCGTCGCTGGTATCGATCGGCGACACGCCGGTTTACACCATCGTCGTCTCGTGCACCGTCATCTTCCTGTTCTTCTCCTTCGCGATCCCGATCACGCTCGGTCTCTTCGCATGGGGTACGGCGAAGTGGGACAAGATGGGTCCGTGGAACCTTGGGGAAGGGCTGTTCAAGCTATTTGCCGTGCTGTCGATCATTGCGATGATCATCATCTTCGTACTCGGCATTCAGCCGCCGAACGACTGGGCCGGCATCATCACCGTCGGCTTCCTCGTTTTGACCGGTATCGTCTGGTTCGGTTTCGAGCGCCGCCGCTTCAAGGGCCCGCCGATCGGCGATGCGATTGCCAAGCGCAAGGCCGAGATTGCGGCAGCGGAAGCCGCTGTCGGCGAAAACTGAGCGCGGGCAAATCTCTCCAACCACTGGGGTCGCAGACCTGCGGCCCCCTTTCACGGTAGCGACAGGGCTGCGGAGCGCGGATTAATCGCCGAGCGGCAGCATTGTTCGACAGGCCGATGTTTCAATTCATTGTTCAGGCGGACCAAATCATGAGCAGCTATACGTTCGACGACCTCAAGCGAGATGTGGCCGAAGGGCGCATCGACACGGTTCTGGCATGTCAGGTCGACATGCAGGGCCGGTTGATGGGCAAACGCTTCCAGGCGGAATTCTTCATCGAAAGCGCCTGGAAGGAAACGCATAGCTGCAACTATCTGCAGGCGACCGATATCGAGATGGAAACGGTCTCCGGCTACAAGTCGACCAGCTGGGAAAAGGGCTACGGCGACTATACGATGAAGCCGGATCTCGCGACGCTGCGTCGCATTCCCTGGCTCGAGGGCACGGCGCTCATTCTCTGCGACGTGCTTGATCACCACACCCACGAGGAAGTCGCGCATTCTCCGCGCGCCATCCTGAAGAAGCAGGTGAAGCGATTGGAGGCCATGGGGCTAAAGGCCTACATGGCCTCGGAGCTCGAATTTTTCCTGTTCGACCAGAGCTATGATAGCGCCCGCGAGTCCGGCTATCGCAACATGAAGCTCGCCAGCGGCTATAATGAAGACTACCACATCTTCCAGACCACCAAGGAGGAAGAGGTGATGCGGGCAATCCGCACCGGCCTCCAGGGGGCTGGCATCCCGGTTGAGAATTCCAAGGGCGAGGCATCCGCCGGCCAGGAGGAAATCAACGTTCGCTACGCCGATGCGCTCACCATGGCCGACCGCCATGCGATCATCAAGAACGGCTGCAAGGAGATCGCCTGGTCGAAGGGTAAGGCGATCACCTTCCTCGCCAAGTGGAACTACGGAGCCGCCGGCAGCTCCTCGCATATCCACCAGTCGCTCTGGAGCCTCGACGGCAAGAGCCCGAAGTTCTTCGAAGAAGGCGGCAAATACGGCATGTCGCCGATGATGAAGCACTATGTCGCCGGCCTTCTGACCCATGCCAGCGAGATCACCTACTTCCTGGCGCCCTATATCAATTCCTACAAGCGCTTCATGGCCGGCACGTTTGCGCCGACCAAGGCGATCTGGAGCAAGGACAATCGCACAGCCGGCTACCGTCTCTGCGGCGAGGATACCAAGTCGATCCGTATCGAGTGCCGCGTCGGCGGCTCGGACCTAAATCCGTATCTCGCTTTCGCGGCTCTGATCGCCGCCGGTATCGACGGCATCGAAAACAAGCTTGAGCTCGAAGCGCCCTTCGTCGGCGACGCCTATGGTGCGCGCGAAGTTCGCGAGATACCGCGCACCTTGCGTGATGCCGCGACGGCGCTGACGACATCGAAGATGCTGCGCGCCGCCTTTGGCGACGATGTCGTCGATCACTATACCCGCGCTGCCGAATGGGAGCAGGAAGAGTACGATCGTCGTGTCACCGATTGGGAAGTGGCGCGCGGATTCGAAAGAGCGTAAGGCTTTTGCGATCTGCCTCTTGCCCGATTTTCATTTTATGATCGGGCGGGGCGCTGGGATGTTTTGTCTGTCCGCCGTTTCTCCTTTGAATGCGGCTGCTGCTTGTGCAACATCCCGGCAATCAATTGGATGACAAAGAAAACAGGAATTCGATCATGACCATGATCACATGCGTCTCCCCGGTAAACGGAGAGGTTTATGCCGAGCGCCCGGCGCTATCGCTGGATGCCGCCAAGGACGTCGTGGCACGCGCCCGCAAGGCACAGAAGGATTGGGCGCGCCGCCCGCTGGAGGATCGCGTCCAGCTGGTGCTCAAAGGTGTTGCCCGGCTTAACGAGATGGCCGATGTGGTCGTGCCGGAACTCGCCTGGCAGATGGGGCGCCCGATCAAGTATGGCGGCGAATATCGCGGTTTCAACGAGCGCTCCAACTATGTCGCCTCGATCGCTGCCGATGCAATGGCGCCGCTGGTCGTGGAAGACAGCGCCAATTTTGCCCGCCGTATCGAGCGCGAACCGCATGGTGTCGTCTTCGTGATCGCGCCTTGGAACTATCCTTATATGACGGCGATCAACACAGTCGCTCCGGCCCTGATGGCCGGCAATACCGTCATTCTCAAGCATGCAAGCCAGACGCTCCTCGTCGGTGAGCGGCTCGTTCAGGCTTTCGTCGAGGCCGGAGTTCCTGCCGACGTCTTCCAGAATGTCGTCCTTGACCACGATACGACCTCGGCGCTGATCGCTGCCGGTAGCTTCAACTTCGTCAATTTCACCGGTTCCGTCGAAGGCGGTCGGTCGATCGAGCGTGCCGCTGCCGGCACCTTCACCAGCCTCGGGCTGGAGCTTGGCGGCAAGGATCCGGGCTATGTCATGGAAGATGCCGATCTCGACGCTGCCGTCGACACGCTGATGGACGGCGCCACCTTCAATTCCGGTCAGTGCTGCTGCGGCATCGAGCGCATCTATGTGCATGAATCGCTCTACGACAGCTTCGTCGAGAAGTCGGTCGCCTGGGTTTCGAATTACAAGCTCGGCAATCCCCTCGATCCCGAGACGTCGCTTGGCCCGATGGCGCATAAGCGCTTCGCCAAGGTGGTGCGTGAACAGATCGCCGATGCGGTTGCCAAGGGCGCCAAGGCGCTGGTCGATCCCAAGCTCTTCCCGGCCGATGATGGCGGCGCCTATCTCGCGCCGCAGATCCTCGTCAACGTCGATCATTCCATGGCTTTCATGCGCGAAGAGACCTTTGGCCCGGCCGTCGGCATCATGAAAGTGAAGAGCGATGCGGAAGCGCTGGAGCTGATGAACGACAGCCCCTATGGCCTGACGGCCTCGCTGTGGACGAAGGATGTCGAACGCGCCTCGCGCATCGGCCGTGAGATCGAAACCGGCACCGTCTTCATGAACCGCGCCGATTATCTCGATCCTGCTCTGTGCTGGACCGGCGTCAAGGAAACCGGCCGCGGCGGTTCGCTGTCGATCATCGGCTTCCATAACCTGACGCGCCCGAAATCCTATCACCTGAAGAAAGTAACAGCATGAGCACTATCTCAGCCAATTGGAGCTATCCGAACGCTTTCAAGCTCGGACGTGGCCGCATCAAGGAACTGGCGGACGCCTGCAAGAGCCTGGGCATGAAGAAGCCGCTCCTGGTCACCGACCGGGGGCTTGCCTCGATGGCGATCACCAAGACGGCCTTGGACATTCTGGAGGACGCAGGTCTCGGACGGGCTCTGTTTGCCGATGTCGATCCGAACCCGAACGAGAAGAACCTCGAAGCTGGCGTGAAGGCTTTCAAGGATGGCGGGCATGACGGCGTCGTCGCCTTCGGTGGCGGTTCCGGCCTCGATCTCGGCAAGTGCGTCGCCTTCATGGCTGGCCAGACGCGGCCGGTCTGGGATTTCGAAGATATCGGCGACTGGTGGACACGCGCCAGCGTCGAAGGCATCGCGCCGATCGTCGCTGTACCGACAACGGCTGGTACCGGCTCGGAAGTCGGCCGCGCCAGCGTCATCACCAATTCCGCCACCCATGTTAAGAAGATCATCTTCCATCCGAAGTTCCTGCCCGGCGTCGTCATCGCCGATCCTGAGCTGACGGTCGGCATGCCGAAGGTCATCACGGCCGGCACGGGCATGGATGCTTTCGCCCATTGCCTGGAAGCCTATTCCTCGCCCTTCTATCATCCGATGTCCGCCGGTATCGCGCTGGAAGGCATGAGGCTCGTCAAGGAATTCCTGCCGCGCGCCTATCGTGAAGGAACGGATCTCGAAGCCCGCGCCAATATGATGAGTGCCGCCGCCATGGGCGCCGTCGCTTTCCAGAAAGGCCTTGGCGCCATCCACGCGCTCTCCCATCCGATCGGCGCCGTCTACAATACGCATCACGGCATGACCAATGCCGTCGTCATGCCGGCCGTCCTGCGTTTCAACCGCAAGGCCATCGAAGAGAAGATCGCACGTGCCGCAGCCTATCTCGGCATTTCGGGCGGTTTCGACGGCTTCTATGATTATGTGCTGCAGCTCCGTGCGGAACTCGGCGTGCCGGAGAACCTTTCGGCCATGGGCATTGCGCCCGATCGGATTGATGAGCTCTCCGCTATGGCCATCGAAGATCCGAGCGCCGGCGGCAATCCGGTGGCGATGACGTTGGAAAACACCAAGGCTTTGTTCCGGGATTGCTTCTGATACGGTCCTAGGTATTTCCTGGCGCGCCGGACGAAAGTAGTGGTGCGTGAGGCACATCAAGGCAAAGAAAAAGCCGCCGAGGGAGCTCGGCGGCTTTTTTGTGAAATCATGCCTGCAGATCAATCTACGAATTCGACGACGACGCCCGGCTTGACCATCTTGGCGAGCTCGGTTGCATCCCAGTTCGTCAGACGCACGCAGCCATGGCTCTGCGTCTTGCCGATCCTCGATGGGTCCGGCGTGCCGTGAATGCCGTAGGTCGGCTTCGACAGAGCCATCCAGACCGTACCGACCGGGCCGTTCGGGCCTGGCGGGATGTTGAGAACCTTGTCGTTTCCGGCTTGTTGGAAGTTGATCTTTGGATTGTAGGTATAGCCCGGATTGAAGGCGACGCGCTCAACCGTGACCGTGCCGGACGGTGAAGGCGTGTCGGCGGAGCCGATGCTGGCCGGGTAGGCTGCGATCAGCGTGCCGTTGGCATCATAGGCGAAAACCTGCTTGCGTCCCTTGTCCGCCAGGATCTTGGCGACCGTGCCGGTCTTGCTGGGACCTGTATTGACAACCTTGATGGTGCTGCCGGGAACGGTGAAATCGACACCGGGATTGAGCGCCTTCAGATAGCCCTCATCCATGTGAAAGCGCTCGGCCAGCATTTCCGTCGTCGAGGTGTAGCCGAGCGACGGCATCTGTGCCTTCGCCGCATAGTCTTCAGGGATCGAGGCGACATAAGGGCCAGCGGCGTCAGCGGCCGTGATCGTATAGTTGACGATCGGCATGCCGCCGGACATGCGCAGCTGCTCGAGGATCGCGTCTGTGTTGTTCGGATCGAGCGTCTGGCCGGTCATCTGCTGATAGGCATAAATCGCCTTGGTGACATTCGCACCCATGCGGCCGTCGATAGCGCCCGGCGAAATACCCTGCCGCGCGAGGAAGACCTCCAGCGCGGTGATCTCCATCTTCGACTTGCCCTTGAGCGTGATGACGGGTTCGGCTGCCGGTTTGTTGACGATGTCAGGCGTGCTCTGCTGCGGATCGATCGATGCGTAATCGTTGCCGTTCTGGTTTGCCTGGCCCTGCTTCGTGGCGGGCAATGGCTGATTGTCGAGCGGCTGGCGCTGGATATCGTTGTCACGCGGAATGCCGCCGGTGACTACGCTGCGATCCTGCTGATCGTACCCATTGTTGGGAGCACCGTCGTAGTTTCCGTAGCTGTCGGTACGATACTGACGATAATCTTGATAGTCGCCATTGTTGGAAAGCTGCGTATCGCCATAGCGGCCGCCATTATTGCCATAGGTATCGCGCGCAGGGGCGCGGGGATAATAGGTGCTCGCCTTCATCTCGGTGGCGACGACATTGCCATAGGCATCGATCAGAACCCGGCGGCCGCGTCCGTCGCGCGCCATGGAGTATCCACCACCATAAGGATACTGGTCGAGGATCCGGCCGTCAGGAGTGACGAGAACCGTATTGCCGTTGCCGCTGCGATAATATTGTGCCTGTGCGTCCGTGAGCGCGAGCGAGGACACAGTGGCAGTCAATGCCAGGGCAAAACTCAATTTTACGAACCGGTTCACGTCTGTCGAATCCTTGGGATAGTCGTTCGGCTGACACACACATGGCAATTTTGACGCCAGTATGGAGATTTAGATTATCATGCTGAATAAAATATAAAAATTTATGTGATCAAGGCTTCAAGTTAACATTTGGTAAGCCAAATAACCGTTTATTTCAGCCGCGCGCCACCTTGGGACAACGCTCGCCGCGCGGAGCCGATCAGGGAGGACTTTAGGGATGATCGATTTTTCTGCGGCCAAGGGGCCGAAATTGATGCTGGACGAAGGCTCCGTCATGGACATCGGCGCCTGCATCGTCGAGGGCAACAATCTTGCGCCCGGAAGCGCCGTTCCCGATGATGGCGATCCGCGTATCAGTCATTCCGTGCAAGGCTTCCTCTTCACCTGCGGACCGGATCATATCCGCCATCCCGAGCCGATGTCCGGCGCATATGAGGGCAAGCGCTATCCGCTGCATGGTTCTTTCTCGTCTCATCCAGCCAAAATTCTCTGGACCAAATTCGAAAATGGCAACGCGGAATGCCGCGCGGATATCGATGTCATCACCGCCGAACGCCGCACCGCAAGGCTGGAACGTCTTTGGCAGATCGATGGCGCAACCGGCGAGGTCTCGCTTGCCGATCGCATCGTCAATACAAGCACCGAGGCGATGCCGGTCTTCCTGATGTATCACATGAATATCGGCGGCAAATGGTTCGACAATGGCACGCGCCTTGCCGGACAGATGCTGGAGAATGGCGGCTTTCACTGGACCTTCGGTGAGGAGGGAGGCGATATCTTCTGCGTGCCGGCGCAGGATAAGGGAGAGGATTGGGCGGAGATCAACCTTGGCCCAATCGCGGCCATCGGCGGCAAGACTTTGAGGGTGCGCTTCGGTACCGATACGCTGCCGTTCCTGCAGGTCTGGCGCAATCAGCGCGCGCCTGCGCATGTGCTTGGCATCGAGCCGGTTTCGCATCGCTGGGTCTCCCGTGCGGAACTCGAGGAGGCGGGTGAATTCAATATTCTCCAGCCCGGTGAAGCCCGCAATTTCATGCTCAACTTTGCCTTCGTTTGAGAGCGTGCCGCGGTTGACGCTCGCCCTATGGCGGCGTAGATCAGGGCCACGGTTTTAGAGAGGACATGAACCATGGATATCCGCCCGATCGACGATGAATACTCGGTGTCCGGCCAGATTGCCGTAGAGGATCTCGATGAGATCAAGGCCCTGGGTTTCAAGTCCATCGTCTGCCATCGCCCGGATGGCGAGAGCCCGGATCAGACGCCGTTCGGCGTCATCGAAGCCCGTGCCAAGGAACTCGGCCTGGAGATCACCCAGGTGCCCGTCGGCCCGATGGGCGTGACCGAGGAGGCTGTGCAGGGCATGGTCGATGCGCTGGACGAGTTTCCGCGACCGATGCTCGGTTATTGCCGTTCCGGCGCACGCTCGACGGCCATTTATCAGAAGACGCACCACATTCGCGGCTGACGGCTGTTTCCTCGGCCCTTTAGATTGCAGGGCAGGCTATGGGCCGTGCCCTGTCTACCTGTCGAAAACAACATCAGGAGAAGACCATGAGCATCAAGCGTATCGACGTCGGCGCCCGCATGAGCGGCGCAGTCATCCACGGCAACACCGTTTATCTCGCCGGTCAGGTTGGCGAAGGCGAAAGCGTCACCGATCAGTGCAAGTCTGCGCTGGCTGAAGTCGATCGTCTGCTTGCTGCAGCCGGCTCCAGCAAGTCGAAGATCCTGCAGACGCTCATCTATCTCTCCGACATTTCCTACTTCGCCGAAATGAACGCTGCGTGGGAAGCCTGGGTCGATCCGGCCAACACGCCGGCCCGTGCGACCAGCGAAGCCAAGCTCGCAGCGCCGAAGTACAAGGTCGAATTCATCGTGACCGCAGCGATCGACTAAGTCGGCTCAGCCTAATTTATGAAAGGCCGTTGGGCTCGCGCTCAACGGCCTTTTGTTTGAGCGATTTCCGTCAGGGTTCGGGAAGGCGTGATCGCTTCCGGATCGAGCGCGATCTCGATGATCGCCGGCTTGCCGCTGGCACGCGCCCGCTCGAAGGCCGGGCCAAACTCTTCCGTTGCCTTCACCGTCTCGCCATGGCCGCCATAGGCGCGTGCCAAGGCCGCGAAATCCGGATTGTCGAGTGCCGTGGCGCTGACGCGGCCGGGATATTCCCGCTCCTGATGCATGCGGATGGTGCCGTACATGCCGTTGTTGATGACCAGGGCGATCAGCGGCAGGTCATACTGGACGGCAGTCGCGAATTCCTGCCCATGCATCATGAAACAGCCGTCGCCGGCAAAGCAGATCACTTCACGCTCGGGAAAGAGCTGTTTTGCAGCGACCGCTGCCGGCAGGCCATAGCCCATCGAGCCGGAAGTCGGAGCCGACTGCGTGTTGAAGCGGCGGAAGCGATGGAAGCGGTGCAGCCAGGTCGCGTAGTTGCCGGCGCCATTGGTGAAGATCGTATCGTCAGCGGTATTGACTTCGATCCAGTCCATGATGCGGCCCATATGGACCGCGCCGGGGCTCTTTTCCGGTGTCTTCGACCACGCAAGATAGGCGGCGTGCATGCGCTCAGTGCGCTCGGCCCATGGCGTCTCGTGCAGTGGGGCCAAATCCGCGAGCGCCGCGACGAAATCCGCCGGGCTGGCACAGATGGCCAGGTCAGGCCGATAGACGCGCCCAAGCTCGGACGGGTCCGGGTGGATGTGGACCAGCTTTTGCTGCGGGTAGGGGATGTCGACCAGCGTATAGCCGGAGGACGGCATTTCCGAGAGGCGGCCGCCAAGGAGGATCAGCAGATCGGCTTCCTTGATTTCCTTTGCCAGCGCCGGATTGATGCCGATGCCGACATCACCGGAATAGTTCGGGTGCAGATGGTCGAACAGCATCTGGCGGCGGAAGGAGCAGCCGACCGGCAGCCTGAAACGCTCCGCAAACTGCCTGATGCCGGCAACGGCTTCCTCGGTCCAGCGCGTGCCGCCGAGAACGACCATCGGCCGCTCCGCCGCCGCAAGGCGCTTGTGAAAGTCAGCAAGCTGGTTGCGGCCCGGATGAGCTGCAACAGGGACATAGGGCAGCGCTTCCGGCGCCTCGACCTCATCGCGCAGCATATCCTCGGGTAGAGTCAGTACGACCGGGCCGGGACGCCCAGAAGTCGCGATCGCAAAGGCGCGGGTGACGAATTCCGGAATGCGGGCGGCGTCATCGATCTCGCCGACCCATTTGGCGAACTCGGTAAAGGCGCGGCGGAATTCCACTTCCTGAAAGGCCTCGCGTTCGCGGGCATCGCGCTGGACCTGGCCGATAAACAGGATCATCGGGATCGAATCCTGCCGTGCGATATGAAGGCCGGCGGAGGCGTTGGTGGCGCCGGGACCGCGGGTGACCATGCAGATGCCTGGTTCGCCGGTCAATCGGCCCCAGGTGTCCGCCATCATCGCCGCGCCGCCCTCCTGGCGGCAGACGAGCACCTTGATATCGCTATCATGCAGGGCATCGAGCACGGCGAGAAAGCTCTCGCCCGGCACGCAGGAAATGCGCTGCACGCCATTTGCCTTCAAAGCTTCGACGATGAGTTGGCCGCCCGTTCGTTTCATGTCCTCGCCTTTCCCTCCAGTTCCGCCAATTCGGCGAGAACCTCCTCCTGATGCTCCCCAAGGCGCGGGCTCGGCCGCGTATAGGTCAATGGTGTCTCCGACAGCACGATCGGCGTGCGTACGCTCGGGATTATCGTGCCGGCATCGTCTTCGAGATCGATCCTCAAGCCGCGCGCCTTAATCTGCGGGTCGGCGAACATATCCTCGATCGTATTGATCGCGCCGGCCGGGACGGCATTGTCCTCGCAGGCTTTCAGCAGATCCGCCTTGTTCCACTTCAGCGTCTCCGCCGAGATGAAAGCCCGAACCTCGTTGCGGTTTGCGACGCGGGCCTTGTTGGTCGCATAGCGCTCGTCGTCGGCATGGAGCCCTATGCCGAGGATGGTGCAGAGGCGCCGGAACTGACCGTCATTGCCGACGGCGAGAATGAGATAGCCGTCGGCCGTAGGCACGACTTCATAGGGCGAGATATTTGGGTGGGCGTTGCCGAGCCGCACTGGTGGCTTGCCCGAGATCAGGTAGTTCATGTTCTGATTGGCAAGCACTGCCGATTGCACATCGAGCAGCGCCATGTCTATGAGCTGTCCTTCGCCGGTCTTCAGCGCGTGGATCAGGGCGGCCTCGATTGCCGAGACGGCATAGATGCCGGTGAAGATATCGGCGATCGCCACGCCCGCCTTGACAGGCTGTCCTTCCGGCTCGCCTGTGATCGACATGAAACCGGACATGCCCTGGACGATATAGTCGTAGCCTGCGAGGTTGGCATAGGGGCCGGTCTGCCCGAAGCCGGTAATCGAGCAGTAGACGATGCGGGGGTTGATCTTCCTCAGGCTCTCGTAGTCCAGCCCATATTTGACAAGGCCGCCGAGCTTGAAGTTCTCAATCACCACGTCTGCCGTCTTCACCAGCCGGCGCACCAGATCCTGTCCTTCCTCGGTCCTGAGATCTGCCGTGATGGAGCGCTTGCCGCGATTGGCGGAATGGTAATAGGCGGCCGAGAGATTTTCGCCATCCTTGCCTTCGACGAAGGGAGGCCCCCATTGCCGGGTGTCGTCGCCGCCATCGGGATTTTCCACCTTGATGACATCGGCGCCGAGATCAGCCAGCATCTGCCCGGCCCAGGGGCCGGCGAGAACGCGGGCAAGCTCAATGACACGAATACCGGACAGCGGAGGTTTCTTGGTCTTTTTCTCTGTCATGTCTGTCCGCTCTCCCGCTTAGGGCGTGAATGCTGTTTCAGATGTATCGGATACGGGCCTGGAAGCAAAGCGTCGCTCGCGCCAGAGGATGTAGAGGCCGGAGCCGATGATGATGAGGATGCCGAGCCATTTGATCGCATCGGGGAAATTGTCAAAGACGAGCCAGCCGAAGATCGTCGCGGAGACGATCTCGAAATATTGCAGCGGTGCGAGCGTGGAGGCCGGCACGGCGCGATAGGCGTATACCGTCAGGATACCGGCGGCGGCTGCAGTGGCTCCGACACCGAAGAGATAGAGCATGGCTGTCAGATCCGGCATGACCGGATCAAGGATTACAGCGCCCGTCGCCCGGCCGATGGCAAGCAGGGCGACGCTGAAGCCGGTGCCCCATAAGGCGGTCTGGAACTGCATCGACCAGGCATCTTCGGTATGGGAAACGACGCGCGTGATCATGACGTAGACGGCGATGCAGAGTGCTGTAACGACGGGGAGCAGGGCGACGAATCCGACCTCCTGAAAGCTTGGCTGGATAATCAGCATCGCGCCGAAAAAGCCGACGGCGCAGGCCGTGTAGCGGCGCCAACCGATAGTTTCCTTCAGGAAGATGCTGCTCAGGATGGTGAGCATCATCGGCTCGACGAAGAAGATGGCGATGGCATCGGCGACCTCCATCACCTGCAACGTGGTGACGAACGACACCATGGACAGCGTCAGCACGGCGGCACGGATGGCATGAACGCCGCTGCGGCGCCATGTCCAGACGCCCCATTGCCAGCGCATCGCCATCATCGGCAAGGCGAAGAGGCCCTGAAAGATGAAGCGGGCGGCAGTGACTTCGCCAGGCGGGATTGTGGCTGCGGCGAGCTTGGAGAAGATGTCGATGATCGGCGAGAGGACGACGGAAAGAAACATCATCGCCAAACCGAAGGTCAGCTCCGATTGCGGCAATCGGACCGGGGAGCCGCTGGAGGTATTCATTGCGGAATTTCCTTGAGAATCAGTTGTTTGCCGTCACCTTCCTGCACCAATCGGCAAAGTCGGAAATGGCTTGCTCGGCGCCGATGTCGTTGAGCGTCTCGTGCCGTGCGTCCGGATAGATCTCGGTGGTGATATGAGAGAGGCCAGCACTTTTCAAATGATTCGCCAGCCAGGAAATCGCTTTCGCATTGTCGGTCGCCGGATCCTTACCGCCGCCGACGAGATGGATCGGCATGTCGCGCCGGAGACGATCAAGATGGGTCTTCTGCGGCGCACGGAAAGTCAACTCGAATAGATCGAGCCAGAGCGAAACGGAGGCATCGAAGCCGCAAAGCGGATCGGCGATATATTTGTCGACCTGCTCGGGAATGCGCGAGAGCCAATCGAACTCGGTGCGCCGGTTGGCGATCGATTTACCCCACGTGCCGAATGTCAATTTCGGCAATGGTCCGCTCGGTACATCCGATCCCTTGAACATGCGCTCGGTCTTGAGAATGAGTTGAGCGGCGCGGCCGGCAAGACCCGGATTGAAATTGGAGTTCCACACGGTGACGGCATCGAACTTGTCCGGATGGGTGACGACGGTGTTCAGGCTGATCAGTCCGCCCATGGAGTGACCGAACAGGATGATCGGCAGGCCGGGATAGTTGCTTACGGCAAACTCGCGCATGGCGAGCACATCGGTGATGACCTGTGTGCCCCCATCTCTTCGAGCAAAGCGGCCGATGGGGGCATCGGGGGCGGTCGTCTCGCCATGGCCGCGATGGTCATGGGCACAGACATGAAAGCCGTGGGCGGCCATCGCACCCGCAAAGGCCTCATAGCGACGGGAGTGCTCGGCAAGGCCATGCGATATCAGCAGGATACCACGAGCATCAGTCGCCGCCGGCAAATGATGATATGCAAGGGTCGCGCCCGTCGGGCTATTCAGGCGCTGTGTCTCGGCGAACATATATTCGGTCCTCCCCAGTTGGACGAGAGGTTATCATCGGCCCGATTGCAATGGATGGGTGCCGAAGCTCACAGAAATAAATCTTTCCGAGCGCTGCGATTCAGGATTGCGCGCTTTCGAGCAAACTGCTTATTTGTTCCCATAATGTTCTAGTTGGAGGCAGGGAATGAAGCATTGGCTTCGGGTATTCGCGGTTGCAATCCTTTTGATCGGCACCGTGACGGGCGCCATGGCGCAGGAGCATAGTCGCGGGCGGACACGCTTTATCCTGGCGGCAAGCTGGGAGCCGGCATTTTGTGAGACGAACCAGAAAAAGGCGGAATGCCGGAACCAGTCGTCGGACAATCATGATGCGACGAATTTCTCGCTGCACGGCCTCTGGCCGATGCGGCAGGAATATTGCGATGTTTCCGAGGATCTGAAGCAGGCGGATCGTGGCCGCGACTGGAAGGACCTGCCTGCTGTGCAGCTTTCCCAGGACGTCAAGACGAAGCTCGACAAGGTGATGCCGGGCACGCAATCCGGCCTCGAGCGGCATGAGTGGATCAAGCACGGTACCTGCACGAAGCTCAGCGCCGACCAGTATTTCGCCATCGCCGCCGGCCTGATTGCCGAGCTCAATGGGTCGGCCGTGCGTGATCTCTTCGCGCAGAATATCGGCAAGGAGCTGGATGCCGAAAGTATCAAGGCCGCCTTCGACCAGAGCTTCGGCGAGGGTGCCAATGCACGCATCAAGATGAGCTGCCGCCGGGTCGGCAATGTCAGGATGATTTCTGAGCTGACCATCGGTCTCTCGGAAGATGCGATCGATCCCCTGCAAGGCAACGAGCCACGGCTCGGCAAATTGATCCAGGGCGCCGGCAGCACCTCCTTCGGCTGCGATCGCGGCGTGGTGGATGCGGCTGGTTTCTAGCCTAATCCGCTCTTTGCGACGCGGATAAATGCCCTCGGACAAGGTTTCGCCGTTGCCCGAGGGCCGGGTTTCGCCTACATAGCGGCACAATTCGCAATGTTATCCGCCCGTGGAGTAACCCAAGCTATGGCACGTCAGTTCATTTATCATATGTCGGGTCTGAATAAGGCCTATGGCGCCAAGAAGATCCTTGAGAATATCCATCTCTCTTTCTACCCCGATGCCAAGATCGGTATTCTCGGTCCGAACGGCGCGGGTAAGTCGACGGTGCTGCGCATCATGGCCGGCCTCGACAAGGAATATACCGGCGAGGCCTGGCTGGCCGAAGGCGCGACCATCGGGTACCTGGCGCAGGAGCCTCAGCTCGATCCCAACAAGACGGTTTTCGAAAACGTCATGGAAGGCGTTGCCAAGAAAACCGAAATCCTCAATCGCTACAACGAATTGATGATGAACTATTCCGACGAGACGGCGGAAGAGGGAGCCAAGCTCCAGGACATCATCGACAGCCAGAATCTCTGGGATCTGGAAAGTCAGGTCGAGATGGCGATGGAAGCATTGTGCTGCCCGCCGCGCGATGCCGAAGTCACCAGCCTTTCCGGTGGTGAGCGCCGCCGTATCGCGCTATGCCGCCTGCTTCTCTCGCAGCCGGACCTGCTGCTGCTCGACGAACCGACCAACCATCTCGACGCCGAGACCATTGCCTGGCTGGAAAAGCACCTGCGCGACTATCCGGGTGCCGTGATGATGATCACCCACGACCGCTACTTCCTCGACAATGTTACCGGCTGGATTCTCGAACTCGATCGCGGCCGTGGCATTCCCTACGAAGGCAACTATTCCGCCTATCTGCGGGCCAAGGCCAAGCGCATGCAGCAGGAAGCCCGCGAAGAAGCTGGCCGCCAGAAGGCGATCAGCCGCGAACAGGAATGGATTGCCTCCAGCCCCAAGGCCCGTCAGGCCAAGTCCAAGGCGCGTATCAACGCTTACGAACAACTGGTCGATGCTGCCGAAAATCAGCGTCCTGGTGATGCGCAGATCATCATTCCGGTCAGCGAGCGTCTCGGCCAGGTGGTGATCGAGATGGAAGGCATCACCAAGGGTTTCGAAGGTCGCACGCTGGTCAACGATCTGTCGATCAAGCTGCCGCCGGGCGGCATCGTCGGCATCATCGGTCCGAACGGCGCCGGCAAGACGACCCTGTTCAAGATGATCACGGGGCAGGAAAAGCCGGATTCCGGCTCGGTCCGCATCGGCGAGACGGTGCATCTCAGCTATGTCGACCAGAGCCGCGACGCGCTTGACGGCAATAAGACGGTCTGGGAGGAAATCTCCGGCGGCGCCGAAGTCATCAAGCTCGGCAAGTTCGACATGAATTCGCGCGCCTATTGCGGCGCCTTTAACTTCAAGGGCGGCGACCAGCAGCAGAAGGTCGGCAATCTCTCTGGCGGTCAGCGCAACCGTGTTCACCTGGCCAAGATGCTGAAGGCTGGCGGCAACGTGCTTCTGCTCGACGAACCAACCAACGACCTCGATACGGAAACGCTGGGGGCGCTGGAAAGCGCGCTCGAAAACTTCGCCGGCTGCGCCATCATCATCAGCCACGATCGCATGTTCCTCGACCGTCTGGCCACGCATATCCTGGCCTTTGAAGGCGAAGGCCATGTCGAATGGTTCGAGGGCAATTTCGAAGATTACGAGCAGGACAAGATCCGCCGCCTCGGCCCCGATGCCCTCAATCCGGGCAGCCAGGCACACAAGCGACTGACGCGCTAGGCTCTCGGTTTCGCTCTTCGAAAACCCCGGCTTGTCCGGGGTTTTTGTTTGCCTATCGGCGTAACCGGATATTCCGTTTTCGTCAGAAACTAACAGATTTCCGACGTCGAAATAGCGTCGCGAGCGATTGGCTCTTGCAGATCGCGCCCAAATCACATAAAGATATCTTTATATCTTGATTGGGTGTGGAATGACGGATCTGGTTAAACTTGGCTTGGATGATGTGGTGGATGTGCTGAAGGCGGTCGGCGAACCGACGCGGCTGCGTCTTCTCGCACTCCTCGCCGCCGGCGATCTCACGGTGACCGATCTTACCGAAATTCTCGGCCAGTCGCAGCCTCGTATTTCCCGACACCTGAAGCTCCTGGGGGAGGCAGGCCTGATCGACCGCTATCAGGAAGGCGCCTGGGCATATTTCCGCCTGAAGCAAGAGGGCAAGGCGGTGACGCTGGCGCGCGCTCTGCTGCGCCACACCGCCGAGAAGGATACGGTGCTGTTGCGCGATGGCGAGCGGCTTTCTTCGGTGAAGCGTGTTCGGGCGGAGCGCGCCCAGGCCTATTTCAGCCGCAACGCCGCCGAATGGGATGAGCTGCGGCGTCTCCATGTCGCCGATGAGGATGTCGATAAGGCGCTGATCGATCTAATCGGCCCACAGCCGATCGACTCCTTCCTCGATCTCGGCACGGGCACGGGCCGGATGCTGCAGCTTCTGACCGGCCATTACCGCCGCGCCATCGGCATCGACGCCAGCCGCGACATGCTGGCGGTTGCGCGTGCCAATCTCGACCGGGCCAACATCACAAGCGCCTCCGTACGTCATGGCGATATTTTCAACCTGCCGCTCGAACAGCAGGATTTCGACCTCATTACCATCCATCAGGTGCTGCATTTCCTCGATCAGCCTGAGATCGCCATTAACGAGGCGGCGCGAATGCTGCGGCCCGGCGGGCGGCTTGTCATCATCGACCTCGCGCCGCACGGGCTTGAATATTTGCGTGACGAGCATGCGCATCTGCGTCTCGGCTTCTCGCATCAGACCATGTCGGATTGGCTGAAACTGGCGGGGCTGGATGTCGAGCGCGTACAGGACCTTCATTCGGGGAGGGAAGGCGGTCAAGCGCTGACCGTCACCATCTGGCTGGCGCGCGACCCGCGGTTGCTGATTGCGTCCGACCAAGGCCACCAGTCATCCCCCATTCTTGCCGGGAGAGTTTGACATGTCTTCGAGATCAGAAAGCCGTAATGACGGTATCCGCATCTCCTTCGAGTTCTTTCCGCCGAAGTCGGAAGAGGCCGAGCAGCAGCTGTGGAACACCGTTGAGGAGCTCAGCGATTGGGACGCTGAGTTCGTTTCAGTCACGTATGGGGCAGGCGGCTCGACCAAGGCGCCGACGCTTTCCGCTGTACGCAAAATGATCCATGAGACGCCGTTCACGACAGCATCGCATCTGACCTGCGTCGGTGCCACGCGCGAGGATACGCATCGGGTGATCGACGAGTTTCTTGCTGCGGGGGTTCGCCGTTTCGTCGCCCTGCGCGGGGATCCGCCGGGTGGTGTCGGTGCAGCCTATCAGCCGCATCCGGGCGGCTATGCCAATGCTGCGGAACTGGTGCAGGCTTTGCGCGAGCGCGGCGATTTCGATATTTCCGTCTCCGCCTATCCGGAAAAGCATCCGGAAAGCCGCGATACGGCAGCTGATATCGACATGCTGAAGCGCAAGGCGGAAAACGGTGCCGACAGGGCGCTGACCCAGTTCTTCTTCGATAATGATGCTTTCGAGCGGTATCATGATCGCGTCCGTGCGGCTGGCATCGAGATTCCGGTCGTGCCGGGTATCATGCCGATCCAGAATCTGACTCAACTGAAGCGCTTCGCCGGCGCCTGCGGCACGAATATTCCGTCCTGGCTCGACGAGCGTTTCGATGGTCTGGAAGAGAATACCGAAGAGCGTGCCAGAGTTGCCGCCGACGTTGCTGCCGAGCAGATTCAGAACCTGATGCGCCGTGGTATTCACGAATTTCATCTCTACACGATGAACCGTTCAGCGCTGGTTTCTGCCGTGCTCGAACGGCTGGGTCTTGAGCGTAAGGTGGACGCACGGGCCGGGGCCGCCGCCTAAAGTGTGCCGCGCACGCTAATAAAAAAGCGCATGTCCGGCCTGGACATGCGCTTTTCTAGTGAAACAGGGGTTTTGTTAGCTTTTCGGAGTTTGGTCGTCTGCAAATTTCACTAAAGCCATCAGATGAAAAGCATCGTCACGACGAAAGCGAAGGCCGCACCGACCACAAGGACGTTGATGGATCGCGTTAATCCCATGTCTTCCTCCTCAGTCAGCCGTTAAATTTTATGTCGAAAATGTGTTGTTTGGAAAGAACATTCGATGCTGCGGCGCGGCATGGAGTTCGCGACGTGATTGATGAACTTGCGGCAACGATTTGATATTGATTTATAAATGTCGATTGTTGGCTCAATGACGGGCTGTGAATAAATATTAATATGCTGTGACTGCGGACCATCCGAGTGGAGCACGAGATCATGTTTCGTGCGTTCTGGCGCCGCGTTTCATCCACATGAAAAGCCGTCCATCGAGGACGAGCAGACCTGCTGCTATGAGCAGCATGCCGGTGATTTCCGCAGGACCCATCCGCTCGCCGAGAAAGAGGAAGCCGAGCAATAGTGCGCTTGGTGGCACCAGCAGTGTGACGAGCGAGGTATTGGTGGCGCCGGCAAGCTCGATGATGCGAAAGTAGAGAATATAGGCGAAGGCGGTCGATAGCAGCGCCAGGCCGAGAATGGCGGCAATCGCCGCCAGCGGAGGGGTGGCGAGCGTCCAAGGCTGGTCGATCACCAACGCGACCGGCAGCATGATGAGCGAGGAGCCCGTCAACTGGCCCGCTGCCACAACCGGCGGCGCTATACCTTTGAACTGTTTGGCATAAATCGCTGCAAATCCGTAGGAGATCGCCGCGAGGATCGGCAATGATAGCGCCCAGAAGGGAACGGAGCCGCTGCTTGTAACGCTCGGGCCGAGCAACACGATCGTTCCGAGTAGACCGGTGAGGCAGCCAACCAGCTTGGCCGATGTCAGGCGCTCGTCCGTTGTCAGCTGATTGCCGATCAACACGGTCCACATCGGCGTCGTCGCGTTCAGGATGGATGCAAGCCCGGCGCCCATCTGCGTCTGGCCGCAGAAGATCAGCGCATGTGGTATCGCGTTGTTGATCAAGCCCAACAGCAGAAATTGCCGCCAGTGCTGCCGCAGCGACTGATAGATGCCAAGGCGACCGGCAAGGTAGACGTGCAGCGCCACCGCCGCCAAGAACAGACGCAGCAGGACGAGCGTGAAAGGCGGCACATGGTGAACCGCGATGCGTGCGAAAAAGAACGAGCCGCCCCAGATCAGTCCAAGCAACAATAGAAGGCCCCAGGTCGAAGCGCTCATTCGATGTTCGCCATTCATGACATCTCTCCTCTCTTTCGATGCATCTAAACCGGAAGAGTGCGGGCTCTCCACCCGTTTCTTGCTGCTTTGAGGTTGTGGATGCTCACGGTTACGAGGGGCAGATACAAAAAAGGCGGCCAGGAGCCGCCTTTTCGATCGATCTATGGGAGAAATCAGAGCGCGTTGAGCAGCGCCGCCGTCGCCCAGCCGTCTGCCGGCAACCCCAGACGGAACTGTTCCTTCTGGATGGCGACACGCGTGCCGGAACCCAGAATGCCGTCGATCTTGCCGACATCGTAGCCGCGGGCGACGAGCTTGGTCTGAAGCGCCTTCATGTCGACATCGTTGAGGCCTGCCTCGGGGTTGCCCTTGTTATAGGGCGGAGCGCCAGCAAAGCGGGTGGCGAAATAGGCTGCCGAGGTCGTGTAGATGAAGGACTGGTTCCAGCCGAGAAAGGCATTGTAGTTCGGATAGGTCAGGAAGGTGGGGCCTTTGCGGCCCTGCGGCATGATAAGCGCGGCCGGCAGCGAGGCGAAATTCGTATTGCCGTCACGCGGCTTGACGCCGAGCTTGAACCAGTCACCGGCCGTCAACGTGCCGCCGATGCCGGATTTTTCCCAAGGCAGGTTGTCTGGTACTGAAACTTCCTGCAGCCAGGGTTGATCGCGAACGAAGCCGAGACTTTGGAGAAATTTTGCCGTGGTCAGAATCACGTCAGGCGCGCTGGTCTTTAAGTTGACGTGGCCATCGCCATCGCCATCGGTGCCGTAAGCAATGATCGAGGGCGGGAGCATCTGCGTTTGGCCAATTTCCCCAGCCCACGCGCCGGTCGTCGTTGCCGGATCAGCGTCGCCGTCCTGCACCATCTTGATCAGGGCGATCAGTCGCGGGCGGAAAGAATCCGGCCGGCGGCAATCATGAGCGAGGGTGACCAAGGCGTTGCGGGTGTTGAAATTGCCCTGAACAGCGCCGAAATCTGTTTCCATTGCCCAATAGGTTGTGATTACGGCCGGAGGAATACCATAATCCTGTTCAGCCTTTGCGAAGACGTCGGCATATTGCTTCATCTTTTGACGGCCGATGTCTAGGCGGCCCTGGCTGACGGTGCGTTGCGAGAATTCCAGGAAGGTCTGGCGGAAGACGCCCTGATTACGGTCCATGGCAAGGACCTTAGGGTCGATCTGCGCGCCGGCGAGGGCCTTGTCGGCGGCGGCTGCATCCGTGCCACCGGCAATCGCCTCAGCCTTTACGCCGGCCAGAAAAGCCGCGAGATCGCCGCCGCAGGCTGCTTTTGGCGTTGCGTCGCTGCTCGCCGGCGGCACTGCGGCTGGAGCCGCGCTTTGAGCCAATGCCGTACCGGTCATGGCGGAAGCGAAGAGCAACGCAAGAGCGCCGCGTCGAATGGTGTGACGATCCATGAGCGATCCTTCCTAGTGATAGAATAGGGTCGCTTTCACAGAAGATTGTGACATAAGCAAGAGTGAAATGGGCTCAGTATTAAGAATTTCCCTGCTTCTCTACTGCCGCCACCCAGTTTTGCCAGTTCTGCTCGGAGCCGGCAAAAACATTGATGTCCGTCGGGCCTTTGATGCCGGGGATGACTCCCGTCGAGGTATATTGCCAGAAGGCCCAGCTGCGGTCTGCATAGGTCTCTTTCGGATGCTTGGCGACCGAGCGGACCCAGAAGTGATAATCCTTGAAATAGCCGGCAAGATTCTCGCGGTGGAAGTCGACCGAAGTATAGATGATCGGGCGCTTGCCATAATAGGCCTCAAGGCGATCCATGAACCGCTTGATTTCCGTTCGCACCGTTTCGGGAGCCGGCCTGGTCTTGCAGGTCGGGGAGCCGGGGTTCCATTCAACGTCGACGACTGGAGGAAGCGCCATGGCATCCTTCGGTACATTGCGGATGAACCAATCGGCCTGCTCGTCGGCCGTGGAGCAGAAATAGAAGAAATGATAGGGCGCGTGCAGAAGTCCCGCACCGCTCGCCTCATTCCAATACTCGGTGAAACGAGGATCGATCCGATCCTTGCCTTCCGTCGCCTTGATAAAAACGAAGGCGACACCGGAACCCTTGACGGCTTTCCAATCGATATCGCCCTGCCATTTGGAAATATCGATGCCATGGATGGGGTGACGCTCGGGATGATCGCGGCCGAAATCCTGGGGTTTCGTATCGGCGAACCTGGTCTTGGGAAGAGCCGCCGTCGATAGGGCATCATAGCCCGTCGTGCAGCCATTCAAGAAAAGGGCGAGCGGCAGTAGGCATGCCAGAAGCCGACGCATGGATATCCTGTTATGGCGCGAGTGATCTTGCTGCCCCAAGACTTGGCTTCCGTAATATGGTCCCCGATAATCCGAAAGAGCGGCAGACCAGACTGTTGCCAGCTGATCTTGCCACTTTATTCACCATATCAACGTAAAAAATGCGTTATCTTCAAGCAAATTCTTATGCTTGGTGCCTTCAGAGGCCGGATTTTGCGCTGGAATCTGTCGCCGCTCAAGCGCCGTGCCGGGTTGCCACCGCCCGCCAGGCATATCCGCGGCCGATCCTTTCGGTTTTCACCGACATGCCTCGCGCTGCAGCTTTTTCTTCGAGCACCGTCAGAAGATCGGCGCGGGGAGTGACGTGGAATTTCTTCAGCCAGCCTTTGAGTATGGCACGGAACCAACCAGGCAATCCTTCCTGCTGGCCGAAATCGACGATATGAAGCTCGCCGCCGGGTGCGACCGCATCGAGCGAAGCGTCGATGGCATTCTTCCAGTCCGGGATCATCGAGAGCGCGTAGGAAATCATCACGCGATCAAACCCGCCTACGTTGAAATCGGCCGGCGAAAAGGCTGTGGCATCGGCGACGCGGAAGTCCGGCATCTGCTTCAAGCCGCGGAAATTGGCACGCGCCGAGATCAGCATTTCCTGCGAGATATCAAGGCCGTAGAGCCGAGAGGAGGGGAAGCGTCGATAGGCGAGCAGCATATTGCGACCCGTGCCACAGCCCACTTCCAGAAGCGAGCCGCCGACTGGCACATTCAGCTGTTCGATCGTTCGATCGCGTCCGAACAGGTAATATTTGCGGGTCAGGTCATAGATGTGACGCTGATAGCGGTACATGCCGTCCATCAGCTTGGCGTGGTTGTTTGCGCTGGTTTCTATGCCTGTATCCGCCTGGCTCACGCTTTTTTCCCGTAGATGTGGAAGCCGCCGTAGATGGCCGAGCGGTCACGAGCATTGAGCTCCTGCGAACGCTCTTCGAAATAGACCCACTGGTCGCGGATCGCTGGAGAAAGACGACCCTCAATGATGCTCTTTTCCGCAGCCGTGCGGAAGATGACGCGGGCGTCCTCGCGCGCCGTGCGGGTGATCTCCGCCCAGAGGCCATTGAGCTGCTCGTCGGTCATCCAGTCCTGCGCATCAAGCAAGATGTAGCGATCGCGCGAGGCTGCCGGTTTGGAAGCGAGAAGCTCGGTGAAATTGGCGTGATGCACGTCGACACGATCGGCATTGGCGCGGATCGCGGCATAGTGTTCCGGCTTGAGATAGGTGGGCAGGGGACCCTGGTGCTGGGCAGCGTAGCGGCGCGAGAATGCCTGCCAGGCAAAGTAATTGTCGCGCATCGGGAAGTGACAGGCGAGCTTTTCCAGGCGGTGTTTCAGCACGGCCGAAATGGAATCGTCGCCCGCAAGGCTTGCAAGCTCATCATACTGCTGCGGCGGGATGCCGAGGCCGAAGAGCGAGCTCTTGCGACCGAGCAGCCAGCGAACGGCGCGCTTGTCGAAGATCGGTGCGATTTCCTCTTCGAAGAACTGGCGCTGCTCGCGCATGGTGCGGGCTTCCGTCATCTTGGCGAGGCGAACGCCGTGAAGGCGCGCAAGAACGTGGGCGGCGCCGATAAAGCGGCCGAGAAGGCCGGTCTTGTAGATATTGCGGTTGAAAACCGTGATGCGCCGACGGCCATAGAGATCGCGGCCGTCCCAGTAGTTGGCGGTTGCCGTGTCGAGGCGCGGCGCGATGAATTGGTCGTAGGCCTGGCTATTGGCCGCGATGTCAGGCGTTCCGAAGAAGCGCACCAGGTCCGCATGGCCGGGAAGCAGACGGAAAGCCGCAAGCTTCAGCTTGTTCAGTGCGATATGGTGGCGATTGAGATCGACGACATCGATGGATGCAGGATTTTGCGAGAGGTAGGCGAGCATGTTGCAGCCGCCCGAACCGATGGTGACGATGCGATGATGCGCCTGCAGCTCCATCGCCTCCATATCGATATCCGGATCTTCCCAGATCTGCGGATAGACGAGGCCGGAAAACAACATCCCGAACAGGCGCTCGGAGAGGCCAGCTTTAGACAGTGCCTTGTGCTGCAGCAGAGCGTCCTTGAGTTTCCGGTTCTTTTGGAGACCGGCATCCGGGGCGAATTCCGTCATCTGAGTCTTGTCACCGATTTGTGAAGTTCAGGGCGTGTAACCCGCCAATGCTACAGTCTGATGACGCGGGCTGTTGGCAGATTTCGCGGAAATGGACCGTTACGCAGATTTAACGGGCTGCCATCACGATAGGCCTTTCATCTTGTTACGTTTCCTGATTGTCTCCGCCTACCTTTTTGGAGGGTATGCAACATGCGTTTGATATCGAGAGTGATCGGGGCTCTTATTGTTTTGCTGCTGATCATTGTCGCCGGCGGGGCCATTTGGCTGTCTGTTTATCCGCCGGAATTGCTCAAGGTCGGCGATGGCTATGCCGCAAAGATTGTCTGCTCCAACACGTTCGTCGCCAAGCGAGACCCGGACAAGGTACTGGAAGAGGATGTGCAGGCTCCCGGCAATCCCGCATTGAAACTCATTCGAGTCTATGTGGACCGAGAGGAAGGAGTTGTCACGGCCCGCTTCCTCGGATTGTTTGCGCCGAACCGTGCGCTCTATCGCGGTGCGCTTGGCTGTGCGCTGGTGCCGGACGGCGATCTGCAGGCGGCTCGCAGCGCCGTCTTTCTCAACAAGGTCAAGGCGCCGAAGAGTGATGCCGTGTGGCCGGATGGGGATACGGTAAACCTTGGCCAGGGCGACGAAGGGACGAAGCTTGCCAATATCGTATCGAATTCTGACCTCGCCGGGCCTGCCATGCGCGCAATCGTCGTCGTCAAGGATGGCCGCATCGTCGCCGAGACTTATGGCGACGGGTTCGGCAAGGGAACGCCGTTGATCGGCTGGTCCATGACGAAGACCGTCAATGCAGCCATCATCGGTCGCTTGATGCTGGCTGGCCGCATGTCCTTCGACGATCAGAATCTTCTGCCGCAATGGAGCGTGGACCCACGCAAGGATATCAAGCTCAGCGATCTCCTCGCCATGGAGAGCGGCCTTGCCTTCAACGAGTCATATGGCACCGTGTCGGACGTGACGCGTATGCTCTACCTCGACCCGGACGTGACCAGTATCGCAGCCGACGCGCATCAGTTGGCTGCCCCTGGCGAACGTTTCAGCTATTCCAGCGGCACGGCGGCGCTGCTTTCGCGCCTCTGGATGAACCGGCTGCCCAATCTGAGCGCTGCCATCTCCTATCCGCGTGAAGCACTTTTCGGGCCGCTCGGCATGTACAGCGCCGTTTTCGAGGCCGACGAGCGCGGCACCTTCGTCGGCAGTTCCTATCTTTACGCCAACGCCCGCGATTGGGCACGTTTTGGTCTCTTTCTGCTGCAGGATGGGGTTTGGAATGGGCACCGCCTGCTGCCGGAAGGTTTTGTCGGTGCCATGCGCACGCCAACGAAGGCTTCCGAGGGCGTTTACTCGCAGGCTCAAGCCTGGCTTGCCGGCCCCGGCGGCTCCAATGCGCAATTTGGCCTGCCTGCGGATACCTTCTGGATGACCGGTCACGACGGCCAGACGATCGCAATCGTGCCGTCTGCCAATCTTGTTGTCGTGCGGATGGGGTTGACGCCGACCTGGGCGGATTATCGGCCGCAAATCCTGGTAAAGCGGATCATGGATGTGATAAAGCCGGCCTCCACGTAGGCCGGCTTTCACAATATCCCGATAGATCAGTAATTGCCGTTGGCGACGTCCGTCAGGCCCTTGCGCTTGGCATCGTAGTAGTAGCCGCGAGCGTAGAGCTGGACCGCATTGGCTTCCTTGTTTTCTGCCTTGCTGTCGGCCGTCATCCAAGCGCCGCGCAGATATTTGGCGGCGTATTTGATGTTGGTTTCGGCATCAAGGAGGCCGGACGCCGGGCCTTCATAGCCCATCGACTTGGCCGTATTGTACTTGATCTGCATCAGGCCGAAATATCCGGCGCGGTTATAGGCCTTCGGATTGTAGCGGCTTTCGCGGTGAACGACGCGATGGATCAAGGATTCCGGAATTTCGTAGAGCTTGGCGTATTTCTGGATGAGCTTCGAAACGTAGCTCTTTTCCGCGGCCGGAACATCGGAATCGTAATTCGGCGTGTTGGTGGTGGTCATGACAGCCGGAACGACCGTCGGGCCGCTGCTGTCGAAATTGAAGTCGTAATGCATGCGGTTGTCCGCATAGCGCTGAACGCCGATCTGAGCGGGGGTGGCGAAGGCGACTTCTGCCTGTGCCATCGAATCTGGACGCGGCGTCGGCACTGCGACTTGAATGGCTGCCACATCCGATGTCATCGGAATGGTCGGCTCGCCCTGGGCCGTGGATGCGGAAACCGGCGTGAGCGCGGCATCGCCGGGGCGTGCCGGATTGGGCATGGGAATTGCAACCACGGAAGGCACCAGGGGCACATCGGATGCCGCGTAGGCCGCAGCCGTCGATGTACCGGCGGCAGGCGCACCCGTCGCAGCTGCGATTGCGGCCGTACCCTGATTGGCAGCATTTGCTACTGGCGCGCCGAAGCGCCCCTGTGCTGCGTCCATCTGCTGCTGGCTTACCGCTGCAGCAGCAACATTTGCCGCACCCGGAACAACGCGACCGGACTTTACCATTGCCGTCTGTTGCGGCCGCTGCGGACCGATGAAGGTCGGCAATACTGCCGCTATTGCGACGCCGCCTGCGGGCGCGGCTGTGCCAGTTGCGGTTAGGGTCGTATTCGGATGCGGCACGTTGGTGTGTGCCGACGGGAGTTCTGCCTGAGACGTCTGTTGCTGCTGAGTGCTTGCGCACCCGGCAAGAGCGCCGCACATCATTGCCGATAAGGCAACGCTGCGCTTCAGGCTGGGAAATCCGATCGTTACCATTCTGTCACTTTCGAAAAAACCAAACCTAATTTCGATGCAATTCGGCCACAGGACCGCCAAATTCGGTCACAGGATCGATAAAATTATGAATCCCCATTAACCTATCCGTGATCGCCCCGCAACCCTGCACCGCCTCAGGCGGCCATCCGACGGTATCCGGCGGTCACTGCGCCGGCTGCAATCAACAGGGTTCCGCCCGTTCTGTTAACGGCGCGTTGCACGCTTGCCTTGCGAATGAAGCCGCGTGCCATGTCGGCGACGAACACGTAAATGAGCGAGTTCAAGGCCGCCAAAGTCAGAAAAGTTGCCTCTAGAATAAGCGTTTGCTCAAGAAATGGTTTTGACATGTCGAGAAATTGCGGAACGAACGCAATGAAAAAGACGATGCTCTTCGGGTTGAGGGCTGTCACAACATATGCGTGTAAGAGAATTTTTAACGGTTTTTCCTCTGGGAGATTGTCATTGTCGCCCAGCGGACCCTTCACAATCGGGGCTCTCCAGAGCTTGATTCCGAGGAAAACGAGGTAGGCTGCGCCGATCAGCTTAAGAATCGTGAATAGTGTCGCTGATGTGGCAAGAAGGGCGCCGAGACCGGCAAGCGATGCGGTCATCGCGGTGAAATCGCCAAGCGTGACGCCAGTCACCGTTGCCAGCGCCGTCTTGCGGCCGTGGCCAAGCGCATAGGATATGACAAGGAGAATGGTCGGACCCGGTATGGCCAGCATGATGCAGGACGCGGCGGCGAAAGCGAGCCAGGTTTCGATGGACATAGAATCCTCCTCAATTCCTCTTCCGCCGCCAGCAAAGACATCGGATTTGCGATCCGTCAATCCGCTTGATTGTCAATCCGGCCGCTTGATTATCAATCAGACCGTTTGATCACAGATCAGTCCGGTTGGTCACCGATGAGTCAGACCTGTGTGTATTTCTGCCCGATATGGTCCATGACTTTAGCGAACCAGGGAGCGGAAATATCGAAGGCCTTGCCGCCCTTGATGCGCGGGAATTCGATGACGCGAAGCTTGCCGCCCTGACCTTCATCATGTCCGGTGACGCCCGATACCTTATTCAGCGCACTTTCCACGGCAAGATCGACCATGCCCTGGATCAGGCGAAGGTCTTCGCCGTTTGCCGGCGCCGAGCGTGCGAAATAGCCTGACTTCTGTACCATGGAGCGTTCTGCGCCGATGATTGCTGCGAACTGTTTCTGGAACCAGCCGCCGACATTGATCGTATCGATCTTCACATGGCCGAAGGCATCGCGCTTGACGGCTTCGCCTGAGGCTTCGCGTTCTGCGACGATCGCGTCGAGGCCTGCGCCTTCTGAAACGAACAACGTCACCTGGCCGGTCTTTTCCATGATCGCGCGCAGACGTTCGCCTTCCGCCTCGATGTCGAAGACCATTTCCGGCAGATAGAGGCCGTCGATACGCTTAAGTTCGGCATTCATCATGAAGCCGTCGACATATTCATTGGCGCTGGTCTTCTGGATGTAGGCGCGTGCGGTCGCTGCCGTCAGCCAGCCACAGTGGCGGCCCATCACTTCATGAATGACGAGCGTTTTCGGTGCCGCGGTCTGTTCGTTGCTGACATTGTCGAAGAAGTCAGCGCCGACTTCGGCGGCCGTCCAGGCGCCGAGCGACTGGCGGATCGGCACGACGTCATTGTCGACGGTCTTCGGCAGGCCGACGACGGTCAGATCATAGCCGTTGGCGCCGAGATAGGCGGCAAGATCCGCGGCAGTCGTGTTGGTGTCGTCGCCGCCGATCGTGTGAAGGATGGTCACGCCATCGGAAGCCAGTCGCTCGGCTGCGACGCGCAGCGGGTTTTCGCCTTCCTTGACCAGGCCACGCTTGACGCAGTCTGCGATGTTGGTCAGCTTGACGCGGCTGTTGCCGATCGGCGAGCCGCCATAGCGATGCAGCAGATAGGCGCGTTCACGCATGGCCGGCGTCACCTCGATGCTGTCTCCCAGCAGAACTCCCTGGTAGCCAGAACGATATGCGATGATGTCGAGATCAGGCGCCACGTCGCTATAGCGCTGAATCAGCCCGCCAACGGCAGACGAAAGGCAGGGCGCCAATCCACCGGCAGTGAGCATTGCGACTTTCTGTTTGGCCATGGGGGGATCCTCCTTGCAGTCAAGCTGCTTCATTTCAATGGTTGCGGTGGAAATGGATGCGACAGGCGGGCAGGGGTGTAAAGTAAAGAATTTAAGAAAACAGCGGTTTGTTTCGTCTTCAAAAGCCGGGCGAGGGCGATTGAACGACAGTTCGCATCTGCAGCATCATTACCAAATTGTGAAAAGTGTTTTCGGACTTGCGACGAATGGACTGCTTGCATTGATAGGCATTATTTGATCAAGGTGTTCTACTGTTTCAGTAGGATATAGAGACCGGCATGTCGTTCTGGGAAAAATTGCTGAATGCTATCGGTAGCACTGCCGGCAATGCCCTGTCGGCGGTCGTCGAAGCCATTCGCACCGTCTTTGAAGGCGATCCGGAAACGCGCCGTAAGGTGGCATTTTCCGTCGCGATAATCGCTCTTTCCGCCAAGATGGCGAAAGCGGACGGCGTTGTGACGGAAAACGAGGTCAATGCGTTTCGCGAGATCTTCGAATTTCCGCCCGATCAAGCGAAAAACGTCGCCCGTCTTTATAATCTGGCGCGTCAAGATGTGGCCGGTTACGAAGCCTATGCGGAGCGGCTGTCCTCTCTTTGCGAAACCTGCACGAAGAATTGTCCTGTGCTGGAAGACGTGCTCGATGGTCTCTTCCATATCGCCAAGGCAGATGGTCTGATCCATGAGAAGGAAATGGACTTCCTTCAGCATGTCGCCGAGATCTTTCACATGAGCGAAGAGCGGTTCGAGCAGATCATGGCCCGTCATGTCAACGTTGGCGGTCGCGATCCGTACAAGGTGCTCGGCGTGTCGCGCCAGGACGATTTCCCGACGATCCGTCGTCGCTACCATGGCCTCGTCTACGAGAACCACCCGGATCGCCTTGTGTCGCGTGGGGTGCCGGAAGAGTTCCATGCCATCGCCAATGAGCGTATGGCGGCTCTGAATGCGGCTTATGCCGAGATCGAGAAAGAACGCCGCGCAGCATGAGTGCATTCAAGGCCGATTTCGCTCGCGCCCATGTGCAGCCTTCGCCGAACCATGGCGAGAGGCGGGATGGGCGTCGGCCAGATATCATCCTCCTGCATTATACCGGTATGGGTACGGCCGAGGGTGCGCTCGATTGGCTCTGTCGTCCGGAGAGCCAGGTTTCGAGCCACTATTTCGTCTTCGAGGATGGGCGCGTCATGCAGCTTGTTCCCGAAGAGCGCCGAGCCTGGCATGCGGGCAAGAGCTCGTGGCATGGCGAGACCGATATCAATTCATCGTCGATCGGCATCGAGATCGCCAATGCCGGCCATCCCGGCGGACTGCCTGAATTCCCTGATGCGCAGATCGAAGCAGTGATCGAACTGTGTCGCGATTGCGGCCAACGCTGGGCAATCGCGCCAGAACGTGTGCTTGGACACTCCGATGTTGCGCCTGTGCGCAAGGTCGATCCGGGTGAAAAATTCCCGTGGGCGCGGCTGGCTGCGGCAGGTGTCGGGCATTGGGTTGAGCCGGCTTCGATCACCGGCGGACGGTTCTTCCAGAAGGGCGATGTAGGTCAGCCGATCGAGGCTTTGCAGTCCATGCTGTCTCTTTATGGTTACGGCACTGAAATAAATGGCGAATTCTCAGAAAAGCTGAAAGGCGAGGTCGAAGCCTTCCAGCGGCATTTCCGGCCTGAGCGTATCGATGGTATCGCCGATTTTTCGACGATTGATACGCTGCATCGTCTCCTGTCGGCGCTGCCCCGTTATTCCTAGCTCTTGCAGCTTTGTCGTCCGTCTTTATAGCCGGCTATTGATGCAAAAAAGCGTAACTCCCTGCTACGCCACATCTTTTCCCTATTATCTCCGCATTGCATTGGTCTAACGACGCTCGCTGAACGGCGGTCGCGCCGTCTGGGTTTGTGTGTCGCGCGGCCGTAGACGACTAATGGGGACTGTGCATTCCGGCGGCTCTTTTTGCCTCCAGCCGGACGTGACAGCTTGTGCCGTCCGCGGTCCCGCCCCTGGAGACAAAAGACTACATGAAAAATTTGATTGTTGCGGCTGCAGCATGCGTGGGCGTGCTGCTGGCGGGATATGATTGTGCCTTTGCGGGCCAGCGTCATGCAAAGCAGAAAACGGTTCCTCTCAAGATCGTCAGCCGCACTACCGGCTTTCCGGTTCCCAATGTTCCCGCCGAATTGCGCGATGCAGACACCTCCTTCGCACGGCAAAATCGTTATTCCGCATTGATTGCCAAATATGCCAAGCAGAATGGCGTTGCCGTTGAACTGGCGACCGCCGTCGTCAAGATCGAAAGCAATTTCAATCCGAAAACCCGGGGCAGTGCCGGTGAGATCGGACTTATGCAGATCAAGCCGGCAACCGCCCGGCTGATGGGATATACCGGAGGGGCCAAGGGGCTCTACGATCCCGAGACGAATATCAGATTCGGCATGAAATACCTGGCCATGGCGCAGGATCTCGGTGGCGGTCCGACCTGCAACACCATCCTCAAATACAATGCCGGCCACGGCGCCACGCGCATGAACCCGATCTCGAAGCGCTATTGCGGCAAGGTACTGGCGCTTCTGGACTGACGTCCGCTGCGTCAGGAATTACGGGGTAGGGCGGAATCGTCTTCCATGCTATCGAACCACTATTGTTTGCGAGGATCATAGCATGGCAGCGGATTTCAGGTTCATCGTCGTTGGCCGGGGCATGATGGGGGCAGCGGCTGCCCGTCACCTGACAAACCAAACGGACGGCATCGCCGTCATCGGACCGGATGAACCTGAAGATCGCGCCAGCCATCAGGGTGTCTTCGGCAGCCATTACGACGAGGGCCGCATCACCCGGACGATCGATCCCGATGCCGATTGGGCCCGCCTAGCGAACCGTTCGATCAGCCGCTATGCGGAAATCGAACGGGATAGCGGCATCCAGTTCTATGCGCCGGTCGGTTGCCTCGTCACCGGTCCGAAACGGGGCGGGGAAACCACCTATGTCGACGACGTCCTCGAAGCCGCCGACCGGCTCGGCGTTCAAACGGAAATCCTCGGCGATGCGGAGCTTGGGAATAAGTTTCCCTTCTTCTCCTTTGCATTGGGAAGCGAAGGTGTCTTTGAACCGCGTGGGGCAGGTCATATCAGTCCTCGCCGGTTGGTGAAGGCGCAGTCTCTGCTGGCGGAAAAAGCCGGCGCGCGCGTCATCAAGCAGACGGCGCTGTCGATCCGCGCCGAGGGCGGCCTCGCAGTCGTGACGACCGCCGAGGGCGAGACATTCAGCGCCGAAAAGATATTGCTCGCAGCCGGCGGTTTCTCCATTGCCGAGAATCTCTTGCAGCAGCCGGTTGAGATGAAGGTTTATGGCCGCACGGTTACTTTCTTCGAGGTCAGCGAGACGGAGGCTGAAGCGCTTTCCGGCATGCCGTCGCTGATATCTAAATCAGCTGATGATGTGGACAGCATCTATATGCTGCCGCCGATCCGCTATCCGGACGGCAAATATTACATGAAGATCGGCGGCGATCCCGACGATCTGCAATTCACGACCGAGGCGGAGCTGCGCGCATGGTTCCGCACAGCCGGCCGTGACAAGGCGCGCGAGCATCTGGTGCGGATATTCCACCGGCTCGTTCCCGGCGTAAAACGACCACCGGCTTTTACCAATTCCTGCGCTGTCTCCTATTCGCCGAGCGGCTACCCCATGATCGGCTACACCTCTTCGCCGCGCGTTGCTGTTCTGACGGGCGGCTGCGGCACGGCTGCCAAGAGTTCCGATGAAATCGGCAGGCTCGGGGCGGAGCTGCTGCTCGCAGGTCGAATCAAGGACGAAGGCTACAGCACGGATTTCTCAGCGCATTTCCGCAACTGACATCCGCTCTTCACAAATCAGCATATTTCGATGGCAATTGCGGGCGGTCTCGGTTAATGAGCCTGTGCCAGTTGGCCGGGCAGCCGCGCTTCATCAATGCCGAAAGGCGATGAGGTGAGGAAAGTCCGGGCTCCACGGAAACACGGTGCCGGATAACGTCCGGCGGGGGCAACCTCAGGGAAAGTGCCACAGAAAGCAAACCGCCCGGTCTCAGGATCGGGTAAGGGTGAAAGGGTGGGGTAAGAGCCCACCGCGTCTCTGGAAACAGCGACGGCACGGAAAACCCCACCGGGAGCAAAACCGAATAGGGATGACACGGAGCGCGCAAGCGCTCCAGCCTGTTTCCGGGCCGGTCATCCGGGTGGGTTGCAAGAGGCGTCGCGCAAGCGCCGTCCCAGATGAATGGCTGCCACGTTCCGGCTTCGGTCGGAGCCATACAGAACCCGGCTTACAGGCCAACTGGCAAATCATCGCGTCACTTCGAAAGGCGCGTCCGACGCTTCCGCGAAATAATTTTGGACGCTGCCGAATGCCCTGAGTTTCTGGGGTTCTCGGCCTCGGTGGGCGAGGGTTTTCGCTTGTGAAAACAATCCGTTTCGGGAGGTCTCCTGAAGCCGATCCTAACCTTTCGTTAAACTTAACGTCTTATGAATATTCAGGCTGCGGCCACGTCTGACGTGGCTTCATCCCATTGACGCCCATATGGTCCCATGGTATCCCAAAGCAACACTGCACAAGGGCAAATCAGAGCCCAATCATCGCAAAGCCATGATTGCTCCCGTTCTGGGGGTGTCGAAAGGGTGTCGGCTCTTTCGGCTTGCGAAGCTGTGTCCGATTTTGGCTGTGCCTGTGAGCGAGTAGCGGCTTGCGGGTCATGGGGGACGGGTGTTTCGCGTCATGAACCGCTTCCTGTCAAATGCGACCAACCGGATCGATTCCAAGGGGCGGGTTTCCGTGCCTGCGGCGTTTCGTTCCGTGCTGGCCGAGCGCAATATCCAGGAGTTGTACTGCTTCCAGGATTTTGTGTTTCCGGCGATCAGTGTCGGCGGTCTCGATCTGCTCGATCGCTTCGAGCGGCAGATTGCGGCGGACGATCCGTTTTCGCCGGCGGCGAACCAGATGTCGCTCCTCATTCACGGGGGCGGGGTCTTCATGAAGCTCGACGCCGAAGGGCGGTTGATGGTCACGGATTTCATTCGCGACTTCACCGGAATTGCAGGCGAAGTGACCTTCGTCGGGCGAGCGGATCATTTTCAATTGTGGCGACCGGAGGCTTTTCTGGCCTTGCAGTCGCAGGCACGAGAGGAGCGCAGGCTGGCGGGCAGGCGCTCGGAATAGAGCGAGGAAGCGGAATGGCGGCGAATTCAGGCGGAGGTTCTTCTGACGCCGGTGGCGGACCAGTTCGTCACATTCCGGTTCTTCTTTCGGAGGTGATCGAGGCGCTGGCTCCGGCGCCCGGCAAAATCATTCTCGATGGAACGTTCGGAGCTGGCGGCTATACATCGGCCATCCTCAAGGCCGGTGCCAATGTGATCGCGCTCGATCGCGATCCGACGGCGATCGCTGCGGGGCGGGCGCTCGTTTCGGCCCATGCCGGCCACCTCAATCTTATTCAATCGCAGTTTTCCGAGCTGGCTGATCACGCGCCTGGTGGCGGCCTTGATGGCGTCGTGCTCGATATCGGCGTCTCGTCCATGCAGATCGACGAGGCCGAGCGCGGTTTTTCCTTCAGCAAGAACGGCCCGCTCGATATGCGGATGTCGGCAAGCGGCGTGTCGGCTGCCGATGTTGTCAATCGCGCCAAGCTTGCCGATCTCATTCGCATCTTCGTGTTTCTGGGTGAGGAAAAGCAGGCGCCGCGCATCGCGCATGCAATCGAGAAGCGCCGTGCAGAGGCTCCTTTCGTGACCACCCGCGATCTGGCCGGGTTGATCGAGGTCGTGACGCCGCGAAAGGCGAAGGACAAGATCCATCCGGCTACACGCGTCTTTCAGGCCTTGCGCATTTTCGTCAATGACGAGCTCGGCGAACTGGCCCAGGCATTGTTTGCGGCAGAGCGCGCCCTCAAGCCGGGCGGCCGCCTCGTTGTCGTCACCTTCCATTCGCTGGAGGACCGGATCGTCAAGAAGTTCTTCGCCGATCGCTCGGGTCGTGCTGCCGGGTCGCGGCACATGCCGATCGTGAACGAGCGGCCTGCCACCTTCGAGCCGGTCGGCAAGTCGATGATTTCTGCGAGTGACGCTGAGGCGGAGGTCAATCCGCGCGCTCGTTCGGCCAAGTTGCGTGCGGGGGTTCGCACCTTGGCTCCGGCGGAGGCGGCAGATCTTTCGATCTTCGATCTGCCCAATCTCGCCAGTCTTGGAAAGCTTGGGGGCTGAAATGCTGAAGACCTTTGACATCGTGCTGATCGGCGTCATGACGGCCATGGCCAGCGTGACCTATACGATCAAGCATCGTGCCGAGCTGAAGCTGGAAGAGGTTCATCGCCTCGAATCCGAAATCAAGCTTGAGAGGGATACGATCGATCTCCTCAAGGCGGACTGGGCGCTGGTTTCCCAGCCGAACCGCCTCGAGCGTCTCGTCAATAACTATAATGGCGAACTTCAACTGCAGCCGACGCTCTCGACGGCGATCGTTCAGCCGAGCGAATTGCCGATGCTGCGCTCGCAGCTCCCGCCGCCAACGGTAACAGCCTCCAACGATCCGAAAAGCGGCAAGGCGGGTGGCGCCAAGAGCGGCGCATCGACCGCCTCGAGCAATGGCGATACGACGGATGCGCAGATCAGGAAGGCGATTGCCGATGTGGCCGCCGCTCCGGCGCCACGACCGAAACCGCCGGCTCTTGCCAAGCGTAAGAAGCCGGATGTCGACAACATGGCAACGGGATCGGTGAGGGAATAATGTCTTTTCTTTCTCGCATCATGGTCCTGAAGAGCAAGGCCCACTTCTCCACCGACGGCAACAACCGCCCAAGCGACGGATTCTCCCGTTCGAGCTTCGAGGGCGTGCGCAAACGCAAGTCCAATCAGGCAAAAAGCCGCGTCGTCCTGCTAGTGGCAAGCTTCGTTGCCGTCTACTGCGTGATCGGCGGCCGGCTTGCCCAGTTCGCCATGACATTGCCGGATATGACATCAAGCATTCTGCCGCCGGATCGTCTGATGGCCTCGCGTCCAGACATCGTCGACCGCAACGGCGCGCTGCTTGCAACAGACATCCGCACCGTCTCGCTGTTTGCCGAGCCGAACAAGATCATCGACGTAGATGAGGCCGTCGAGGAGCTGCGCAAGGTCTTGCCAGATCTCGATACCAAGTCGACCTATAAGAAGCTTTCAGCAAAATCCTCGCACTTCGCCTGGTTGCGTCGGCAGCTAACGCCGAAGCAGCAGAGCCAGATTCTGGCGCTCGGCATTCCCGGCATCGGCTTCCGCCCCGAGAAGCGCCGCTTCTATCCGGGCGGTACGACCGCTCCTCACATCCTGGGTTACGTCAATATCGACAATCGCGGCGTTGCCGGAATGGAGAAATATATCGACGATCAGGGGCTTGCCGATCTCGCTGCCGCCGGCATGACCAACGATCAGCCGCTGCAGCCGGTGAAGCTTTCGATCGATCTGCGTGTGCAAGGCATTGTCCGCGATGCGGTCGTCAACGCCGTCAAGAATTTTCAGGCCAAGGGCGCAGGTGCCGCGGTCCTCGACGTCCACACTGGCGAGGTTCTCGGCATGGCCTCGGCTCCCGACTTCGATCCCAACTATCCGAACGAGGGCGCTACCGAAGGCTGGCTCAACCGCATGACGAACGGCACGTTCGAAATGGGGTCGACCTTCAAGACCTTCACCATGGCCATGGCGCTCGATGATGGCAAGGTGACGTTGCGTGATGCCTTCGATGCGACTAATCCGATCCGCATCGGTGGTTTTACCATCAAGGATTTCCACGGCCAGCGTCGCGTTTTGACCGTTCCTGAAATCTTCCAGTACTCCTCGAACATCGGCACGGCCAAGATCGCCGATATCGTCGGTATCGAAGGCCATAAGGAATTCCTCACCCGTATCGGTCTGCTCTCGAAGATGCAGACCGAATTGCCCGAGGTGAAAATGCCGTCGCAGCCGCGCGTCTGGAAGAAGATCAATTCTATCACGATCTCCTTCGGTCACGGTGTCTCGACGACACCACTGCAGACAGCTGTCGCGGGAGCGGCGCTCGTCAATGGCGGTAAGCTGATCGAGCCGACCTTCCTGCCGCGCACGCGCGACCAGGCCGACGCCATCGCCAAGATGGTCGTCAAAAAGAGTACCAGCGATGACGTGCGCTTCCTGCTCGAGTTCAACGGCACCAGGGGCTCGGGTCGCAACGCCCGCGTTCCCGGCTACAATGTCGGCAGCAAGACCGGCACGGCCGATAAGGTGGTCAACGGCCGGTATTCCAATACGCTGAACTTCAACACCTTTATGGCCGTGTTTCCGATCGACAATCCGCAATACATCGTCATGACCTTCATCGACGAGCCGAAGAGCGGCGAGCGCGGCGGCGGGACGATTTCGGCCTTCACGGCCTTGCCGATCGCCCGTGATATCGTCGCCCGCGCGGCGCCGATTCTCGGGGTGCAGCCCAGTTTTGGAAAAGATGACTCGGCCTTGCTGGCGTCTTATTAAGCGTGAAAGAATACACACGTCGATTCGCGAGGGGCGGACTGATCGAGAAGGCGAAAAGTACATTCGATGAACTTGCGGGATATTGCCGGAAATACGTTTCCGGAACTCAACACACAAATTGGCGGGGCGCTTGGCGATCTTGAGATAAGCGGGATCTCCGCGGACAGCCGAAAGGTAGCGCCGGGGATGGCATTTGTCGCCGTCGCCGGGACGAAGGCCGACGGCGCAAGTTTCATCGCCGATGCCGTTGCGCGCGGTGCCTCCGTCATCGTTGCAAGCCACGACGCCGGTGCCGGCAATGTGCCATTGCTGCAGGTTGGCGAGCCGCGCCGGTTTCTCTCAGTTGCCGCTTCCCGCTTCTACGGACGCCAGCCCGAAACCATGGTGGCGGTGACGGGAACGGCCGGGAAGACCTCGGTTGCTTCCTTTACACGCCAGATCTGGGCCTATGCCGGTCATCCGGCCGCGATGATCGGCACGACCGGTGTCGTTTCGCCGACCCGTAACGAATATGGTGCGTTGACGACGCCCGACCCGGTGTCACTGCACAAGCTGCTGGCCGAACTTGCTGACGAGGGTGTCACGCATGCGGCCATGGAAGCATCCAGCCACGGCCTCGACCAGTTCCGGCTCGATGGCGTGAAGCTCGCCGCTGCTGCCTTCACCAATCTTGGCCGTGACCACATGGACTACCATCCGACGGTCGAGGACTATATGGCCGCCAAGATGCGGTTGTTTCGGGATTTGCTGCCAAAGGGCTCGCCGGCCGTCATTTTTGCCGATGATGCCTGGTCCCCTCAGGCAATCGCCGCCGCCCGCGATGCGGGGCATGATGTCCGCACTGTCGGGCGCAAGGGCGATTTTTTGACGTTGAAGCGCGTCGAGCACTTCCGCCACAAGCAGATCGCCGAGGTTCATGTCGGCGACGACATCTTTGAAGTTCATATCCCACTGGCCGGCGATTTTCAGATCGCGAATGCGTTGGTTGCAGCTGGTCTTGCCATCTCGACCGGCGTTGCTGCACCAGTCGCCATGGCGGCACTTGAGAAGCTCGTCGGTGCGTCGGGCCGGCTGGAGCTGGTCGGGCATACGCATGACGGCGCGCTTGCCTATGTTGACTATGCCCACAAGCCGGATGCGCTTGAGAACGTTCTGAATTCAGTGCGGCCGTTCACGACGGGCCGCGTCATCGTCGTCTTCGGCTGTGGCGGCGACCGCGATCGCGGCAAGCGTCCGATCATGGGCGAGATCGCCTGCCGTCTTGCTGATGTCGTCGTCGTTACCGACGATAATCCACGCTCGGAAGATCCGGCAACGATCCGTGAGGAAATCATGACGGCTGCAGCCTGCGCGACCGAGATCGGTGATCGCGCCGAAGCGATCCGCAAGGCAGTCGGACTGCTGAAATCCGGCGACACGCTGATCGTCGCCGGTAAGGGGCATGAGGAAGGTCAGACGATCGGCGGCGTGACGCTGCCGTTCTCCGACCATGCCGAATTGCGCAAAGCATTGGAGGATTTGAAGTCTTGAGCTGGTTATGGACAACTGAGGATTTGATCGCTGCAATCTCTGGCCGCTCCTTCGGAGCATTGCCCGAGGGCATTACGGGCATTTCCATAGACAGTCGTTCCATCCAGCCGGGCGAGGCTTTTTTCGCCATCAAGGGTGATCGCGTCGACGGTCACGACTATGCCAATATCGCCATGGCGAACGGCGCAGCCTTCATCGTCATCAGCGAGGCGCGCCTGCCGGCAATGGGCAGTCTGACCGTGCCGAAGGTGGTCGTGGATGATGTCCTGGCGGCGCTTGCACGGCTCGGTGTTGCCGCCCGCAAGCGTACGCGGGCGAAGATTATCGCCGTCACCGGTTCGGTCGGCAAGACGACGACCAAGGAGATGCTGCGCCGTGCGCTGACGCCATCAGGCAAGGTGCACGCCTCCGTTGCCTCCTTCAACAATCATTGGGGTGTTCCGCTGACTTTGGCGCGCATGCCCGAGGACACCGATTTCGGCGTTTTCGAGATCGGCATGAACCATCCCGAAGAGATCAGGCCGCTCGTCAAGATGGTGCAGCCTCATGTGGCGATCATCACCACGATCGCGCCGGCCCATCTCGGCAATTTCAATAGCATCACCGAAATTGCCGCCGCGAAGGCGGAAATTTTCGACGGTGTCGTGCCGGGCGGCCATGCCATTCTCAATCATGACAACGATCAGTTCGAGATGCTGGAAAAGGCTGCGGTGGCGGCCGGCATCGAGCATGTGCATAGCTTCGGCCAGCACGCGAAGGCCGATGTGCGCCTCGCGGAGTTCAATGCTTCGGAGGAAAATTCGACGCTTTGGCTGACGATCGGCGGCGAGACGATGGAAGTGGCGCTTGGCGCACCTGGCCGCCATATCGCGGAAAATGCACTTGCCGTGCTCGGCGCGGTCATGCTCGTGGAAGCCGATCTCGATCAGGCGGTCGATGCGCTGGCCGACCTGCAGCCCGAAAAGGGCAGGGGTCAACGCCACAAGCGCGCGATCGGCAACGGCTACTTCACGGTGATCGACGAGAGCTACAACGCCAATCCGGCATCGATGCGCGCGGCCATCGCGCTGCTGGCGACGACATCGCCGCATGCAGGGCCAGGCGGACGGCCGGGCAGGCGAGTCGCCATGCTCGGCGACATGCTGGAAATGGGGGATTACGCTCAGCGCGTGCATGCCAACCTTGCCGGGCCGCTACTTGCGGCCGGCATCGAGCATGTCTGGCTGGCGGGTCCGGAGATGGCGGCTTTGAGGGATGAGCTGCCGGAAAGTGTTCATGTCGAATATCACGAGACGACTGAGGAGCTCTCGGAATTCGCGCTCAATTCTGTCGCCCCCGGCGATGTCTTGATGGTGAAATCGTCGCTGGGAATGGGGTTTGGAAAGATCATTGCGGGTTTGCTTGACAAGTTTCCCGCATTTTCCGACACGGGCCTCCACACCCATCAGGGGCTTTAGAAAGGGCTCTTATGCTGATCTGGCTTGCCGAACTGTCGGACCATATTCATTTTTTCAGTACCCACTTCAGATTCCTCAATCTGTTCAGATACATCACGTTCCGTACCGGCGGTGCCCTGTTCACGTCAGCGTTGATCGTTTTTCTCTTCGGGCCGCGAATCATCGCCTCCTTGCGCGTACGTCAGGGTAAGGGGCAGCCGATCCGCGCCGATGGTCCGCAGACGCATTTCAAGAAGGCCGGCACCCCGACCATGGGCGGCCTGATGATCCTCGCCGGCATCGTCGTCTCGTCGCTGCTTTGGGCTGATCTCGCCAATGTCTATGTCGTTGCCACCCTGCTTGTGACGCTCGGCTTCGGCGCGATCGGCTTCTATGACGACTATCTCAAGGTGACCAAGCAGAGCGACAAGGGTTTTTCCGGCCGCGCGCGTCTTGGCATTGAATTCGTGATTGCCGCGATTGCCGTCTATTTCATGATGACGACCGCGCTGTCCTCCGGCCCGGCCGGTTCGACCTTCGGCTCGTCTGTCGCCTTCCCCTTCTTCAAGAGCCTGCTGCTCAATCTCGGCATGTTCTTCGTGTTCTTCGGTGCATTCGTCATCGTTGCCGCCGGCAATGCCGTCAACCTGACGGACGGTCTCGACGGGCTCGCGATCGTGCCTGTGATGATTGCGGCCGCTTCCTTCGGCATCATCTCCTATCTCGCGGGCAACTTCGTCTTTGCCGACTATCTGGCGATCAATTTCGTGCCTGGCACGGGTGAGCTTGCCGTTGTTCTCGGTGCTGTCATCGGGGCGGGTCTTGGCTTTCTCTGGTTCAATGCGCCCCCGGCCGCCATCTTCATGGGCGACACGGGCTCTCTGGCACTCGGCGGCATGATCGGCTCGGTTGCGGTTGCCACCAAGCACGAGATCGTCATGGCGATCATCGGCGGCCTCTTCGTGCTTGAGGCGCTTTCCGTCATCATCCAGGTCGGCTTCTTCAAAATGACCAAGCGCCGTGTCTTCCTGATGGCGCCGATCCACCATCACTTCGAAAAGAAGGGTTGGACGGAAAGCCAGGTCGTCGTGCGGTTCTGGATCGTCGCCGTCATCCTGGCGATGATCGGCCTCTCCACTCTGAAGCTGCGGTGAGGCAAGAATGATCCCCGTCACCACGCTGAACGGAAAGAAGGTCGCTCTCTTCGGCCTCGGCGGCTCCGGCTTTGCGACGGCGCGCGCGCTTGTCGCCGGTGGCGCTGATGTGACTGCCTGGGACGACAATCCGGACAGTGTGGCCAAGGCGGCTGTGGAGGGAATAAAGGTCGCCGATCTCAGGACGATCGACTGGAATGGTCTTTCGGTCTTCGTTCTGTCGCCCGGCGTGCCTCTGACGCATCCGAAGCCCCATTGGACCGTCGATCTTGCCCACGCAGCCGGTGTCGAGATTATCGGCGATGTCGAGCTTTTCGTGAGGGAGCGGCGGGCACATGCGCCGGATTGCCCGTTCATCGCCATTACCGGAACGAACGGCAAATCGACGACGACGGCGCTGATCGCCCACATCCTGCAATCGAGCGGTCGCGACACGCAGCTCGGCGGCAATATCGGTACCGCAGTGCTGACGCTCGATCCGCCAAAGGCGGGCCGTTTTTATGTCGTCGAGTGCTCGTCCTATCAGATCGACCTGGCGCCGACGCTCAACCCGTCTGCCGGCATTCTGCTGAACCTGACGCCCGATCATCTCGATCGCCATGGCACGATGCAGCATTATGCCGATATCAAGGAGCGGCTCGTCGCCGGCAGTGATATTGCCGTCGTTGGCATCGATGATAGCTATTCCTCCCTGATCGCCGACCGTATCGAACGGGCGGGCGGCAAGGTGATGCGGATTTCGCGCAGGCATGCTTTGGCGGATGGTCTTTATGCCGAGGGCAGCCGCATCCTGCGGGCATCGAACGCTGCGGCGAGCGAGATCGCCAATCTCGACGGCATCCAGACCTTGCGCGGCAGCCACAACGCGCAGAATGCGGCGGCGGCCATAGCGGCCTGCCTTGCCGTCGGCGTTTCGGCCGAGGAGATCCGAGCCGGGCTGAAATCGTTCCCCGGCCTCAAGCATCGCATGCAGCCGGTCGGAAAGCGCGGCCGTGTAGTCTTCGTCAATGATTCCAAGGCGACCAATGCGGATGCGGCCGCACCCGCACTTTCAAGCTATGAGAATATCTACTGGATCGCTGGCGGCCTGCCGAAAGAGGGCGGGATCACCAGCCTTGCGCCGCTCTTTTCGCGCATAACCAAGGCCTATCTGATCGGTGAGGCGGCACCTGCCTTCGCCGCGACGCTCGGCGATCAGGTGCCCTATGAAATTTCGGGCACGCTGGAGCGCGCCGTTGCGCATGCTGCCGCGGACGCAGACAGGGACGAACATGAGTCGGCTGCGGTGATGTTGTCACCGGCTTGCGCAAGCTTCGATCAGTATAAGAATTTCGAGGTCAGGGGCGACGCCTTCGTCAGCCATGTCGCTGCGATCGATGGTGTCACCATGCTGATCGGTTCAGCAGCTGGAGGCAAATGATATGGTAAGCCGCGTTGAACGTGGGGCCTTGGCCGAGTGGTTCTGGACCATCGACCGCGTATTTCTCGCCCTTTTCATCCTCTTGATCGGCATCGGTTTCATGCTGTCCTTCGCGGCGTCGCCCGCGGTGGCGGAGCGCATCGGGCTCGAGCCGTTCCACTTCGTCAAACGTCACGCCCTGTTCCTCGTCCCGGCGATCGCGGCGATGATCGGCATTTCCTTCATGACGCCCAGACAGGTGCGTAGGACTGCCGTCATCCTGCTGATCGTGTCGCTGGCGATGATGCTTTTCGCGCTTTTCTTCGGTATCGAAGTCAAGGGCTCGCGGCGTTGGGTCAATATTGCGGCCTTGTCGATCCAGCCTTCGGAATTCATGAAGCCTGCTTTCGTCGTCGTCTGCGCCTGGCTGTTTTCCGAACATGCGCGCCAGCCCGAGATTCCTGGCAATCTCTTCGCCATCATTCTTTTCGGCATTGTCGTTGCCTTGCTTGTCGCGCAACCTGACCTTGGTCAGACGATCCTGACGACCGCCGTCTGGGGCGGCATGTTCTTCATGGCCGGCATGCCCTGGCTGTGGATCATCGTGCTCGGTGGTCTTGGCGCAGGCGGTTTCGTCACCGCTTATTACGTCTTCGATCACGTCGCTCAACGTGTGAACAAGTTCCTGACGGGCGAGGGCGATACCTTCCAGGTCGACACCGCCAAGGAAGCGATCGTTCACGGCACCTGGTTCGGCGTCGGTCCTGGTGAAGGTACCGTCAAGCGCATCATCCCGGATGCCCATACCGACTTTATCTTCTCGGTTGCGGCCGAGGAGTTCGGTGCCATCTTCTGTATGGTACTCGTGCTGATCTTCGCCTTCCTCGTGCTGCGCGGCCTGTCGCACGCCTATAAGGAAAAGAACGACTTCAACCGCTTCGCCGTCGCCGGCCTCGTGCTGCAGATCGGTATCCAGTCGATCATCAACATCGGCGTGAACCTGCAGCTGCTACCGGCCAAAGGCATGACCCTGCCGCTTATTTCCTATGGTGGCTCGTCGATGACCGCGATCTGCGTGACAGCAGGCTTCATCCTGGCGCTGACGCGTCACAGGCCGGAAAAACGGGCGCAGGATCGTACCATGTTCCGGGTGACGCATGGTTTGCCGGCGGAGTGATCGTCTTGGAACTGCCGTTTATTTGCTCTTCATATCTCCCGCCTGCTCCTCATTCTGCGGTCGCTTTTCACAAAGCGTCAGTCTATGAGGAAGGCTTGGCCCGCGCCGATGACGCGGTCGAGGCAGCTTCCTATATTAGGGAGATGCCCCGAGTAGTGGGGTATTCGCGGGAGCGAAAATTATGAGTAAAGGCATTGTCCTTCTTGCCGCCGGCGGAACCGGCGGTCACGTTTTTCCGGCCGAGGCGCTGGCCTACAAGCTGAAGGAGCGCGGCTATTCTGTGCACCTCGTCACCGACAGCCGTGCTGAACGTTACGCCGGCAAGTTTCCGGCCGATGAGATCCATGTCGTGCCCTCGGCAACGATCGGTTCGAAGAACCCCGTGAAGGTCGCGAGCGCCCTCTGGACGCTGTGGACCGGCATGCGCGCAGCGCGCAAACTGATCCAGCGCCTCAAGCCCGTCTGCGTCGTCGGATTCGGCGGTTATCCCACGGTTCCGCCGCTTCTGGCCGCGACGCGCATGGGCGTACCGTCCATGCTGCACGAGCAGAATGCTGTGATGGGCCGCGCCAACAAGATGCTGGCGACGCGCGTGCGTGCGATTGCGGGCGGCTTCCTCACGGACAACGGCGCGTTTGCCGAGAAGACGGTGACGACGGGCAATCCTGTGCGCCCGGCTGTCATCGAAGCTGCCAAGCGTCCTTATATGCCGTCCGGACCGGAAGATCCGTTCAATCTGGTGGTATTCGGCGGCAGCCAGGGTGCACAGTATTTCTCGAAGGCCGTTCCGACCGCGATCAGCCTGCTTGAAGAGCCGCTGCGCAAGCGCCTGCGGATCACCCAGCAGGTGCGCCCCGAGGACATGGAGACGGTCAACAGCTGCGCAAGAAAGCTCGACATGGGTGCCGATGTCGCGCCGTTCTTCAATGATATGGCCGAGCGTATCGGCGCTGCGCATCTGGTTCTCTGCCGCTCCGGTGCCTCCACGGTCTCCGAGCTTGCGGTCATCGGACGCCCGGCGATCCTGGTTCCCTATCCGCATGCGCTCGATCACGATCAGGCGGCCAATGCCGCGGCATTGGCTGCAACCGGCGGCGTGAAAGTTATCGCGCAGTCGGAACTGACGTCGGAGAAACTTTCCACCATTCTGCGCGGCGCCATGACCATGCCGGAAAAGCTCGCAAAGATGGCTGCATCAGCCAAGCAGGCGGGCAAGCCGGATGCGGCAAACTTGCTTGCCGACATGGTTGAGGCTATTGCCGCGGGACGTTCAATTCAGCAATTCAAGGGGGCAGGCGCATGAAGCTGCCGAAGGCAATCGGCCTTGTGCATTTTATCGGTATTGGTGGCATCGGAATGAGCGGCATTGCCGAGGTGTTGCATAACCTCGGCCATCGCGTGCAGGGTTCCGATCAATCGGAGAGCGCCAACGTGCAGCGGCTGCGCGACAAGGGCATTCCGGTCCATATCGGCCACAAGGCTGAGAACCTCGGCGATGCCGAAGTCGTTGTTGTCTCTACGGCCATCAAGAAGAGTAATCCCGAGCTCGTCGCCGCGCGTGAAAAGCTGCTGCCGGTCGTGCGCCGTGCCGAAATGCTGGCCGAGTTGATGCGTTTCCGCAATGCCATCGCCATTGGCGGCACGCATGGCAAGACGACAACGACCTCGCTCGTGGCGACGCTGCTCGAAGCCGGCGGCCTTGACCCCACAGTCATCAATGGCGGCATCATCAATGCTTACGGCACCAATGCACGCATGGGCGCTGGCGAGTGGATGGTGGTCGAGGCCGATGAATCCGATGGCACCTTCCTGAAGTTGCCTGCCGACGTCGCCGTCGTCACCAATATCGATCCGGAACATCTGGATCATTACGGCAATTTCGATGCCGTGCGTGCCGCCTTCCGGCAGTTCGTCGAGAATGTGCCATTTTACGGTTTCGGCGTGATGTGCATCGACCATCCGGAAGTGCAGTCGCTGGTTGGCCGCATCGAGGACCGCAAGGTCATCACCTACGGCGAAAATCCGCAGGCGGACGTGCGTTTCTCAAATGTGCGCATTGATGGCACGCGCTCGCTATTCGATATCGAAATCCGAAGGCGCCGCACGGGCAAAGTGATCCAGATCAAGGATCTCGTCATGCCGATGCCGGGCCGTCACAACATTTCCAATGCAACGGCTGCAGTTGCCGTCGCCAACCGGCTCGGGATTTCGAGCGAGGCGATCGCCAAGGGGCTAGCGTCCTTCGGCGGTGTCAAACGCCGCTTCACGCTGACCGGCGAATGGAACGGGGTCAAGGTCTTCGATGACTATGGCCATCACCCCGTCGAAATCAAAGCGGTGCTGAAGGCGGCGCGTGAAGCCTGCAAGGGCCGCATCATCGCCGTTCATCAACCACACCGCTATACGCGCCTGTCGAGCCTCTTCGAAGAATTCGCCGCCTGCTTCAACGATGCCGACAGCATTTTCCTGGCGCCTGTCTATGCCGCCGGCGAAGATCCGATCGAGGGCGTAGATTCACAGACGCTGGTTTCGCGCATCAAGGCCAGTGGTCATCGCGATGCACGCTATCTGCAGTCACAGGAAGATCTTGCCGTCATGGTTGCAGAGATTGCGCGACCAGGTGATTTTGTGGTTCTCTTGGGAGCTGGCAGCATCACATATTGGGCAGCATCATTGCCAAAGGAATTGGAAGGCCTCTCGGGTAAGTCCGCATGAAACAGGTAGATGGGGAAAAGCTTCTGGCGTCGCTCGGCGACGGTGTAAGGGACATCAGGGGACGGCTGACGCCGGATGCTCCGATGGATCGTGTGACGTGGTTCCGCGCCGGTGGGCTGGCGGAACTGATGTTCCAGCCGCATGATACGGACGATCTCATCGCATTTCTGAAGATCCTGCCGGAAGACGTGCCGCTGACGGTCGTCGGCGTGGGCTCGAACATATTGGTGCGTGATGGCGGCATTCCCGGCGTTGTCCTCAGGCTTTCGGCCAAGGGTTTCGGTTCCGTCGAGCTTGCTGGCGAGAACCGCATCCTGGCCGGCGCGATATGCCCGGACAAGCATGTCGCAGCCATGGCGATGGACAACAGCATAGGCGGTTTCCATTTTTACTATGGCATTCCGGGGAGTATCGGCGGTGCTGCACGGATGAATGCAGGCGCCAATGGCGCCGAAACCCGCGAGCGTGTCATTGAGGTCCATGCGGTCGACCGTAAGGGTGACAAGCACGTCCTGACCAACGCCGAGATGGGCTACTCCTATCGTCACTCCGATGCTTCCGAAGATCTGATCTTCACGCATGTCCTTTTCGAAGGCTACCCGGAAGATCGAGCCAAGATTCGCGCGGAGATGGATGCGGTGCGCGCTCATCGCGAAACGGTGCAGCCGGTACGCGAAAAGACTGGCGGCTCAACCTTCAAGAATCCGGACGGTCTTTCTGCCTGGAAGCTGATCGACGAGGCGGGTTGCCGCGGTCTGGTTATCGGTGGCGCGCAGATGTCGTCGCTGCACTGCAACTTCATGATCAACATGGAGCAAGCCACAGGCTACGATCTGGAGTATCTCGGCGAGCAGGTGCGTCGCGAGGTTTTCGAAAAATCCGGTGTCAAGCTGGAATGGGAAATCAAGCGCCTCGGCCACTTCATGCCGGGCCGGGAAGTCCGTCCGTTCCAAGGTGTGACGACGGAGTAGGTCCGGGCTGCAATTGGCACCAACCTCCTAAAATGAATCAAGAAAAAGGCCGGGTTTTCACCCGGCCTTTTCAATTGCTTATGCTTGTTTGCTCAGATTTCGTCATTGCCCGAGAGCAGGATGCCGATCAGCGAGAGCATTGCTGCGCCGGCGAGGTAATAGCCGACATAGACCAGGCCATAGTTGGTCGCGAGCCAGGTGGCGATATAGGGCGCCAGCGACGCGCCTACGATGCCGCCAAGATTGAAGGTCATCGACGCGCCGGTATAGCGCACGGTGGTCGGGAAGGGGGCCGCCAGCGCGGCGCCGATCGGACCATAGGTGAAGCCCATCAGAGCGAGACCGATGATCGAGCAGGCGAAGGCGCCGGCAAGGCCAGCCGTCAGCAGCGACGAATAGAACAGGCCGAAGATCAGGATGCCGATCGTCGTCAGGATGAGAACCAGACGGCGTGAATAGCGATCCGACAACAGGCCCGAGAGCGGGATCATCAGGCCGAAGAAGACGACGCCGACGAGCTGGACGACGAGGAACTGACCCTGCGAATAGCCGAGACCGGCCGGCAGCGGACCGTTGCCCGGAGGCCTGGTGCCCCAGCTGAGCGTAAACGCCGTCATCAGATAGAACAGCACGAAGGTAGCGACCGCGATGATCGTGCCGAGAATCAAGCTGCGGAAATGCGAGCGGAAGATGACTGCGATCGGAACGGAAACCCGCTCTTCCTTCTCGATAGCCCGCTGGAATTCCGGGGTTTCGGTGATCTTCAGGCGGACATAGAGACCGACGGCAACCAGCACGATGCTGATCAGGAAGGGAACGCGCCAGCCATAGCTCAAAAAGTCCGCATCGGCCATGGTTTCGCGCAGGATGAGGAACAGGCCGGCCGAGAGGATGAAGCCGATCGGTGCGCCGAGCTGCGGGAACATGGCATACCAGCTGCGCTTGCCTTCCGGAGCGTTTTCCGTGGCGAGCAGCACCGCGCCGCCCCATTCGCCGCCGAGGCCGAGACCCTGACCGAGGCGGCAAAGCGCCAGCAGAATCGGTGCGAGAACGCCGATCGATTCATAGGTCGGCAGCAGGCCGATCACGATCGTCGACAGGCCCATGGTCATCAAAGCTGCGACCAGCGTCGCCTTGCGGCCGATTCTGTCGCCGAAATGGCCGAAGATCATCGCGCCGATGGGGCGAGCGAAGAAGGCGATGGAGAAGGTGGCAAAGGACTGCAGCGTCGCCGACGTCGGGTCGCTTGCCGGGAAGAACAGCTTCGGGAAGACGATAACCGCCGCCGTTGCATAAACATAGAAATCGAAAAATTCGATCGTTGTGCCGATGAGGCTCGCGATCAGAACACGTGCCGGGGAATTCGCAACAGCATTGTTCGATGACGAGGGGGTCGGCGATAAGGGAGATATCGCGTCAGTCATGTTCCCACCAATTCAGATGATGCTAAGGCGCGCTTAGCGGATAAAAATTGTCCTTAGCGTAATTTTTGTTCAACGCAAACGCTAACTGCGCAAGAAATCAGCGGTTGCGTGCTATTATTTTGCCGTAATTGTTGATTCGTGAGCAATCAGTCGGGCGTTTGTTATTGGAGAGGCGTGCTCCGGCGAGTCCTTGCCGGAATCTTTTTCACCAATGGCCGATTCTCGCTTGGATTGCGGGCTGAGGAGAAGGGTTTCATGCAGAAAAAACTCATCGCTGAGTTTCTTGGGACGTTTTGGCTCGTATTTGGCGGCTGCGGCAGTGCAATCTTTGCAGCGGCATTTCCGAGCCTTGGTATCGGTTTTCTAGGTGTTGCCTTTGCGTTTGGTCTGACCGTGCTGACTATGGCTTTTGCCGTCGGCGGCATATCGGGAGGACACTTCAATCCGGCTGTTTCGGTCGGCCTGACCGTCGCTGGCCGCTTTCCCGGCGGGCAGCTCATTCCCTATATCATCGCGCAAGTGATCGGTGCGATCGTCGCGGCGGCGGTGCTCTATCTGATTGCCAGCGGCAAGGCTGATTTCCAGCTCGGCGGCTTTGCGGCGAATGGCTACGGGGAACATTCCCCTGGTGGCTATTCCATGGTGTCGGCATTGGTGGCCGAGATCGTGCTGACCCTATTCTTCCTGGTCGTGATTCTGGGGTCAACGAGCAGCAAGGTGCCGGCCGGCTTCGCGCCGATCGCCATCGGCCTGGCGCTGACGCTGATCCATCTGATCTCGATTCCGATCACCAACACGTCGGTCAATCCGGCCCGTTCGACGGGGCAGGCCCTGTTCGTCGGTGGTTGGGCTCTGCAGCAGCTTTGGCTGTTCTGGGTCGCGCCCATCGTCGGCGGAGCGTTGGGTGGACTCGTCTGGAAACTGGTCGACGACAGCGAGTGATATCGGTGTCATTTTAAAGCCTTGCGCCCCGCATCGATCCCTTGATGCGGGGCTTATTGTTTAAAAAAATCTAAATGTAGCAATTTCAAAAGTAGCAACTCCATGATTCCAATGGCAGAATTCTTTAAGTCGGTTTGATTCGAACCATTCGGCCATCGCCAGGACGGCGGAAAGTTAACGAAAGTAAACGCTTCATTAACCTTAATGTCGTTCTAATCGGCCTATTGAAAGCGGGGCGAGAATCGCGGTTAGGCGAAGCCCTGCAAACGCAAAGTAGAGACCGTGGAGTCGGGGGTATTGATGGGTGGCAAGCATGTGGCTGTCCTTTTGGGCGGATTTTCCTCGGAGAGGCCCGTCAGCCTTTCTTCGGGAAAGGCATGTGCCGATGCCCTCGAAGCGGAAGGCTTTCAGGTTACTCGTGTCGATGTCGATCATGACGTCGCGAGCCGTCTGGCCGAGCTGAAGCCCGATGTCGTCTTCAATGCGCTACATGGGCCTTTCGGTGAGGATGGCACCATTCAGGGCATTCTGGAGTATCTGCAGATCCCCTATACGCATTCCGGCGTGCTTGCCTCCGCTCTTGCGATGGACAAGTCCCGTGCGAAAACGGTTGCGGCGGCGGCGGGCATTCCGGTTGCCAGCTCAATCGTCATGGACCGCTTCGCTATTGTCGGTGAACATCCGATGAAGCCGCCTTATGTCGTCAAGCCGGTGCGCGAGGGTTCGAGCTTCGGTGTTGTTATCGTCAAGGAAGATCAGGCGCATCCACCGCAGATCGTCACGTCCTCCGAATGGCGTTATGGCGACGAGGTGCTTGTGGAGCGCTATATTTACGGGCGTGAGCTGACTTGCGGTGTCATGGATGGCAAGGTTCTCGGCGTTACGGAGATCGTGCCGCTCGGCCACAGCTTCTATGATTATGACGCCAAGTACGCCAAGGGTGGGTCAAAACATGTCTTGCCGGCGGAAATTTCACCGAATCTTTACCAAAACATACAAACATTATCGTTAAGGGCGCATGAAGCTATCGGCTGCCGCGGTGTTAGTCGATCTGACTTCCGTTTTGACGATCGCTTTTCCGAAGAGGGCGAACTTGTCTGGTTGGAAATCAATACCCAGCCCGGCATGACTCCTACCTCCCTGGTGCCTGAAATGGCCGCGCATGCCGGCTACTCTTTTGGTGAATTTCTCCGGTGGATGGTGGAGGACGCGTCTTGTTTGCGCTGACGGTCAAAAATATGAGGCGGTCCCGTCATCGCGTCCCGCTCGCCATCGACGACGTTGAGGACGCGTTCGTCCTGCCGCGTCCGCTGCGTCGCGCTGTTCGTTTCCTGGTGAGCCTCGGCTCGGGTCGCATCAATATTCCGGCTCACACGGGTACGGTTTCCGCCCTGGTTCTCCTTGCGGCGACCGGCCTTTACGGCATGTCCGTCGGCGGTCATACCCAGGCCGTGGCGGAGGCAACGACCTCTGCCGCGGGTTTCGCGATCGAGGATGTGAAAGTTTCCGGCAATGACGAGACCTCCGAAATCGAAATCCTGCAGCTGCTCGGTCTCGACGGCACGACCTCGCTCGTCGCCCTGAATGCCGATGCGGCCCGCCAGAAGATTGCGAATCTGCCGTGGGTTCAGAATGTCGAGGTTCGCAAGGTCTATCCGCGGACCGTCGAGGTGAGGCTGAAGGAGCGCAAGGCCTATGCGATCTGGCAGCACGGTTCAGAGCTTTCGCTGATCCAGAAGGACGGTAGCGTGATTGCGCCGCTGCGCGACAACAAATTTGCAAAGCTGCCACTCTTCGTCGGTCGCGATGCCGAAACCGCAGCTGCCTCCATCGACGACCAGTTTGAAAAATGGCCCGATGTTCGCAGTCATGTGAAGGCTTTCGTGCGCGTCGCCGGCCGTCGCTGGGATCTCTATCTGGATAGCGGCGTGATCATCAAATTGCCGGAAGACAATATCGATGGTGCGCTCGCGCGGCTGACCAAGCTCGACAAGGACGAAAACCTTCTCGAGCGCGATATCGCTGCCATCGATCTTCGTATCGATGATCGTACCGCCATTGAGTTAACTCCGGATGCCGCAGTTCGTCGCCAGGCCGCAGTCGATGCAAGAAACAAGGCTTTGAAGAAAGCAGGTCAGGATACATGAGCTTATTCGGTTCGTCCCATTTCGGCCTGCCTCGGTTGAAACCGCTATCTTCGAAGCGGTCGCATATCGTGTCGGTCCTCGACATCGGCTCGACGAAGGTCGTCTGCATGATCGGCCGGCTGACACCGCGCGAGGAGAGCCAGGTTCTCCCGAACCGCACACACAATATCGAGATCATCGGTATCGGCCATCAGCGCTCCCGCGGCATCAAGACCGGCGTGATTGCCGATCTCGACGCCCTGGAAGGGGTTGTCCGGCTTGCAGTCGATGCCGCAGAGCGTATGGCTGGCCTCACTGTCGACAGCCTGATCGTCAACGTCTCGGCCGGCCGCCTCGGCAGCGATATCTACACCGCGACCATCGATCTCGGCGGTCAGGAAGTCGAAGCCAATGACCTGAAGAAGGTTCTGGCCGCGGCCTGCCAGCAGTCGGTTCGCCAGGAGCGCGCCGTGCTGCATTCGCTGGCGACGGGTTACTCCCTTGATGGCGAGCGCGGCATCCGCGATCCGTTGGCGATGTTCGGCGATGCACTTGGTGTCGACATGCATGTGGTGACGGCAGAGCGTGCAGCGCTTCGCAATCTCGAGCTCTGCATCAACCGCGCGCATCTTTCGGTCGAAGGCATGGTGGCAACGCCTTATGCCAGTGGCCTTGCGGCCCTCGTCGACGACGAAGTCGAGCTCGGCTGCGCCGCGATCGATATGGGCGGCGGCACGACGACGATCTCGGTCTTTGCCGAGGGCAAGCTGGTGCATACCGATGCCGTCAGCCTTGGCGGCCACCATGTCACCACGGACCTTGCCCGCGGCCTTTCTACCCGTATCGAGGATGCGGAGCGGCTGAAGGTCGTTCACGCCTCGGCGCTCGCGAATTCTTCCGAAGAGCGCGAACTGATTTCCATCCCGCCGATCGGCGAAGATGAGCGTGACCAGCCGACGCAGGTGCCGAAGGCGCTTGTATCGCGCATCGTCAAGGCTCGCATCGAGGAAACCCTCGAGCTCATTCGCGATCGCATCCAGCGTTCGGGCTTCAGCCCGATCGTCGGCAAGCGCGTCGTCCTGACCGGCGGTGCCAGCCAGCTGACCGGCTTGCCCGATGTGGCGCGTCGGGTTCTTGCCCGCAATGTCCGCATCGGTCGTCCGATGGGCGTGTCTGGTCTGCCGACGGCAGCCAAGGGGCCGGCTTTTTCGACAGCGGTCGGTCTGATGATCTATCCGCAGGTCGCAGACATGGAAACACATGCGCCGAGCAGCGGTCTGCTCTCGTCGTTTGGGGGTAACAACAGCCGGATCGGCCGCGTCGGCCAATGGCTGAAAGAGAGTTTCTGAGTGCCTGATCCCGGAAATTCAGTCCGGGGCAAGCATCAGGCAAGTGAAATCGAGTGAATTGGCCGGCGTGGCGATGCGGCCATAAAGAGAAGGAACGGGTACAATGACTATCAAGCTGCATAAGCCAGATATCACCGAGCTTAAGCCGCGAATCACCGTGTTCGGTGTTGGTGGCGGTGGCGGCAATGCCGTCAACAACATGATCACGGCAGGCTTGCAGGGCGTCGATTTCGTCGTCGCCAACACCGATGCGCAGGCGCTGACCATGACGAAGGCGGAGCGGATCATCCAGCTCGGCGTCAACGTCACGGAAGGTCTCGGCGCCGGCTCGCAGCCGGAAGTCGGTCGTGCAGCTGCCGAAGAGTGCATCGATGAGATCATCGATCACCTGAACGGTACGCATATGTGCTTCGTTACCGCCGGCATGGGCGGTGGCACGGGTACGGGTGCTGCACCGGTCGTTGCGCAGGCCGCTCGCAACAAGGGCATCCTGACCGTTGGCGTCGTTACCAAGCCGTTCCACTTCGAAGGCGGTCGCCGCATGCGTCTCGCCGAAATGGGCATCCAGGAACTGCAGAAGTCGGTCGACACGCTGATCGTCATTCCGAACCAGAACCTCTTCCGCATCGCAAACGACAAGACGACTTTCGCCGACGCGTTCTCGATGGCCGACCAGGTTCTCTATTCGGGCGTTGCCTGCATCACCGACCTGATGGTGAAGGAAGGTCTCATCAACCTCGACTTCGCCGACGTCCGTTCGGTCATGCGCGAAATGGGCCGCGCCATGATGGGTACCGGCGAAGCTTCCGGCCAGGGCCGTGCAATGCAGGCTGCCGAAGCCGCAATTGCCAACCCGCTGCTCGACGAAACCTCGATGAAGGGCGCACAGGGCCTGCTGATCTCGATCACCGGTGGTCGCGATCTGACCCTGTTCGAAGTCGACGAAGCCGCGACCCGCATCCGCGAAGAAGTCGACCCCGACGCCAACATCATCCTCGGCGCCACCTTCGACGAATCGCTTGAGGGCATCATCCGCGTTTCCGTCGTCGCAACGGGCATCGACCGCGCGATGAACGAAGCTGCCGATCGGGGTATGGAATTCCGCCCGGCCGCAAAGCCCGCTATGCGTCCTTCCGCGGCCGCCGCTCCGGTAGCGGCCGCAGCTCAGCCTGCCCATGTCGCGCAGGCCCCGATCGCACAGGCTGCCGCTCCGGCTCCTCGTACCGTGGATCCGGTTGCTCAGACCATTCGTGCGGCAGAGGCCGATCTGGAGCGCGAACTGGAATTCCAGATGGGCCGCCAGGCACAGGTCCAGCAGCAGCCGGTCATGCCGCAGGCCGCAGCGCCGGAAGATAATTTCCGTCCGCAGAGCCGCATCTTCGCAGCCGCTCCGGAAGCTCAGCCGGTCCGTCAGGCCCCGGTTCAGCCGCAGCAGCAGGCGCCTGTCATGCATCAGCAGCCGGTCATTCGCCAGGCTCCCGAGCAGGTCCGCATGCCGAAGGTCGAGGATTTCCCGCCGGTCGTTAAGGCCGAAATGGAACACCGCGCCCAGCCGGCTGTCGCCCAGGCGACCGAAGAGCGTGGTCCGATGGGTCTGCTGAAGCGAATCACCAATTCGCTCGGCCGCCGCGAAGAAGATCCGGCTTTCGACGACATGATGGCTCCGACGAACAACGCCGCTCCGCAGCAGCGTCGTGCACCGTCGCCGGAAGCAAGCCTCTATGCTCCGCGTCGCGGCAATCTCGACGATCACGGTCGCCAGGCTCCGCAGGCGCGCATGGCAAGCCATGAGGACGATCAGCTCGAGATTCCGGCCTTCCTGCGCCGCCAGTCGAACTGACCCGCAATGGGCAGCCTTTTAATAGGTTGCTAACCATCCTGATAAAATCCGGGGCCGCAAGACCCCGGATTTCCTTATTTTATACCTGTTGTCATATTTAAAATTATCCAATGAATTCAATCGGCTGCTTTCGTAACAAAACGAAAGAAACAGTGATTTGGAATGAGATGCCCTGGCGCGTATGTAGATACCAAGCAAGCCCGCTGAATCACATTCGATGACGAATGTATGTGAGGTGCGTGGCATAGTTAACAGACTGAACCGGCGATAAGGGTAAGTGTCCGAAGATGACCGCCCGGCCTGGATCAGATAGACGAAGGCAGAATTACATGGCAATTGGATTGCTTGGTTTTCAGACCACCATTGCAAACCCTGTGACACTTTCCGGTATTGGCGTTCATTCCGGTGCCAACGTGTCGATTACCTTCTATCCCGCCGAAGCCGGCACCGGTGTCGTTTTCCAGCGCCTGCACGATAATGGCGATGTGACCGAACTTCGCGCCGTTTCCTCGCAGGTCGGCAATACGGATCTCTGCACGGTTCTCGGTTTTTCTCCGGCGCGCTCTGTCGCAACGGTCGAGCACGTCATGGCAGCAATCTACGCGATCGGCCTCGATAACGTCGTCGTCGAGGTGTCCGGTGCGGAAATGCCAATCATGGACGGCAGCTCTTATCCCTTCATCGAGGCGATCGAGCAGGTGGGCATCGTCTCGCTCGGCGTCAAGCGTCGCTACATCCGTGTCATCAAGCCGGTGCGGATCGAAGCCGGCGGCTCCTGGTGCGAGTTCCGCCCCTATGACGGCACGCGCTTCGAAGTCGAGATCGATTTCGAATGCCCGCTGATCGGCCGCCAGAAGTGGGAAGGCGATCTGACCGCCGAGACCTTCAAGGCAGAACTGTCGCGCGCTCGTACCTTCGGCTTCATGCGCGATGTCGAGCCGCTCTGGGCCTCGGGCCATGCGCTGGGTTCGTCGCTGGAAAATTCCGTCGTCATCTCGGATGACAACACTGTCATCAACGTTGAAGGCCTGCGTTACCCCAAGGATGAATTCGTCCGCCACAAGACGCTTGATGCCGTCGGCGATCTGGCTCTGGCCGGCGCACAGTTCATCGGTTGCTACCGTTCCTATCGTGGCGGTCATCGCATGAATGCGAATGCCCTGAAGGCATTGCTTAGCGACGCTTCGGCTTACGAGGTCGTCGAAACCTCTGCGCCGCGTCAGCGTGGTCACGGTCGCGAGTTCATCGCAGTCAACGCTCCTGAATTCGCTCCCTGGTCGGCGTGATTTTTTCGGGATTGGAATGAGAAAAAGCAGCCGCTCTGATGAAGGGCGGCTCTTTTTTTGACGGACGACTCATTGGGTTCGTCTTCGGTCGCGAGGTGGCGGCAGGATGGTGCGGGCCGATATGGGAAATGCCTGTCAAAACAGTGATTAAAGGCTGCGGATATGCAGTCTTTGCCACAAAAATGCGTTAATGCACCATCAATGCGTTGCCCTGATGGTGTTTTTGCGGCTAGAAACGCCAGCGAGAGAGAACGCCGTCTCCGCAACGACGGCTATGGGACAGTCATCCGATGGGTTTTGCAAGGTCTGAACGCATGAATATCACAGCACGGGCTTTGCTCGTATCGCTCCTTCTGGCCGGTACCGGTGCGGTGGTGACGGGGTGTAATACGAAAAAGGATATCGACATCACCAAGCTCGGTGTCGAGACCGATCCGCCGGAGATGCTCTACAATCAGGGCCTGGCCAATATCAAGGCTGGCAACATGACGGAAGCCGGCAAGAAGTTCGATGCCATCAACCAGCAGCAGCCCTTCTCCGAGTGGGCGCGCAAGGCATTGGTGATGAGCACCTTCGTGAAGTACCGTACAGGTCGCTATGATGACGCGGTGCAGACCGGCAATACCTATCTCAAGCAATATCCGGGCTCGGAAGACGCCGATTACGTGCAGTACCTGGTCGGTTCGTCCTATGCCAAGCAGATCGTCGACGTCACGCAGGACCAGCGTGCGGCACAGCAGACGATCGAGGCGATGACCAAGCTGGTCAATACCTATCCGAAGTCGCAATATGTCAGCGACGCTCAGGAAAAGATCCGCTTCGCCCGCGACCAGCTCGCCGGCAAGGAAATGCAGATCGGCCGTTATTATCTGGAGCGCAAGGATTACCTCGCAGCAATCTCGCGCTTCCGTATTGTGGTGGAGCAGTATCCGACGACAAACCAGATCGAAGAAGCTCTGGCGCGACTCGTCGAGGCCTATTATGCGATGGGTATCGTACCCGAAGCGCAAACGGCAGCTGCCGTTCTCGGACACAACTATCCGGACAGCCGCTGGTATAAGGACTCTTATCAGCTGCTGCAGAAGGGTGGCGTGGAGCCGAGCGAAAATTCGGGCTCGTGGATTTCCAGAGCGGGCAAGAAACTTCTTCTTGGGACGTGAGATTGAGCGAAGATGCTGATCCAGCTTTCGATCCGCGATATCGTTTTGATCGAGCGGCTGGATCTTGCCTTCGAGTCCGGACTTTCGGTGTTGACCGGCGAGACGGGTGCGGGCAAATCCATCCTGCTTGACAGTCTGTCGCTGGCCCTTGGCGGGCGCGGCGATGGCGGGCTTGTGCGCCATGGCGAAGATCGCGGTCAGGTGACAGCGGTTTTTGACGTCGACACGCAGCATCCCGCCCGCAAACTCCTGCGCGAAAACGACATCGACGATGACGGGGACCTGATTTTCCGCCGGGTCCAATCGGCAGACGGCCGAACCAAGGCTTTTGTCAATGATCAGGCGCTCAGCGTTCAGCTCATGCGCCAGATCGGGCAGCTCCTCGTCGAAATTCATGGTCAGCACGATGATCGTGCACTCGTCGACACGGATGCGCATCGCACTTTGCTCGATGCCTTCGCCAATCTCGCCGATGAAGCGCAGGACGTCGGCAGGCTCCACAAGGTCTGGCGCGATACCGATCGCACGCTGAAAAAGCACAGGGAGCAGGTGGAACGGGCCGCTCGCGAGGCGGATTATCTCCGCGCCTCCGTCGAGGAGCTGGAAAAGCTCTCGCCACAGGATGGCGAAGAGGACGAACTTGCCGAGAAGCGCTCGCGAATGATGAAGGCCGAGCGCATCGCCGGCGATATAGCCGAGGCTTCCGAATTCCTCAATGGCAACGCATCGCCCGTGCCGCATATCGCGTCGCTGGTGCGCCGACTGGAGCGCAAGAGCCATGAAGCGCCCGGCCTGCTGGAAGATACCGTCGCACTGCTCGACGCCGCTCTCGACCAGCTTTCCAACGCGCAGATGGAAGTCGAGACTGCGCTGCGCAAGACGGAATACGATCCGCGCGAACTGGAGCGCGTTGAGGAGCGTCTGTTCGCGTTGCGCGCAGCCTCGCGCAAATATTCGGTGCCTGTCATCGAATTGCCGGCATTGGTGCAGCGCATGATTTCTGATCTTGCCGATGTCGACGCTGGCGAAGAGCGGCTGGCCCGGCTCGATGCCGAGCTTGCCGCCGCCAAGACGGAATACGATGTTGCCGCTCGCAGCCTGTCGGAGAAGCGCCGTCATGCTGGCGAGGCGCTTGCTGCGGCTGTCATGGCGGAATTGCCGGCCCTGAAGCTTGAGCGCGCGCGTTTCATGGTGGAGATAACAAGCGATCCCGAAGCCGGGACGGCGGATGGCATCGATGTCGTCGAATTCCATGTGCAGACCAATCCCGGTACACGTCCAGGCCCGATCACCAAGGTCGCGTCAGGGGGCGAGCTGTCGCGTTTCCTTCTGGCGTTGAAGGTTGCGCTTGCCGATCGCGGCTCGGCGCCGACCCTTGTCTTCGACGAAATCGACACCGGCGTCGGCGGTGCGGTCGCGGATGCGATCGGCCAGCGGCTGAAACGGCTGTCCGATCGCGTGCAGGTGCTGTCGGTCACCCACGCACCTCAGGTCGCAGCCCGCGCTGCAACGCATCTGCTGATCTCCAAGGGACCGGTCGCGGACGGCTCGGAAAAGATTTCCACGCGCGTCGCCACCATGGAACCGAAGGATCGTACCGAGGAAATCGCCCGCATGCTCGCGGGCGCTTCGGTGACCGAAGAGGCGAGGGCGGCTGCCAAGCGCCTGTTGGCAGGCAACGGTTGATCGTTTCCTGCGGTGCTGTCCATGCAGCAAATGCCAGCGACTACCTGCCCGAAGCGGATATAGCAGCAAGGCCAGCTGCTATGGCTGCGACGCGCCTGAACTGCGTCGTCTGTCGCTGACATCTCGCTTCGGTCTTTCGACGATCTTGCGTCATATATCCTTCATCGTCCCCGGTTAGGCAGGCCAGAATCCGGAGACTGCCAATGCACTCGACTGCACAGCCAAATCGCCCCAAAATCGCGGAAACCGTCATTCACTCGACGGCGAGCATAAGGGATTCGAGCATCGGCAGATGCTGTGAGATTTTGGCGGACACATCTCTGCACACGGTAGAGCTCGGGGATTTCTCCTATTTGGGGCCGCGCTGCATTGTCGGTGATGCAACGATTGGAAAGTTCTGCGCCATCGCGACAGAGGTCAGGATTGGCGCTCCCAATCACCCGATGGACCGCCCGTCCATGCACCGCTTCACCTACTGTCCGGAATATTACTCGGCTGATGCTGTGCGGGACCATGCTTTTTTCGATCGGCGAAAGGAAGATCGTGCTGTCATCGGCAATGATGTCTGGATCGGTCACGGCGTGATTGTTTTGCCGGGCGTCAAGGTTGGAAACGGTGCCGTGCTCGCGGCAGGTGCAGTCGTCACCAAAGATGTCCAACCATATACGATTGTCGGTGGTATTCCCGCCAAATTCATTCGAGAGCGGTTCACGCGAACCGTCGCAGAGAGACTTATTTCCATCGCCTGGTGGGATTGGCCTTTCGAAACCATCATGGGGCGGCTCGCCGATTTTCAGTCAAGCGACATCGAAGCCTTTTGCGAGCGCTGGTCCTGATCCGCTCCTGGCGACTTTGCGGTCAGCGTTTGGCCCGGTTGCTTTGCGGAAACGGGTGCAATGCCCTCACAATGGGGGCTGAAGGACAGCGGCACGACACAGCTTGCCACTGCGGTTCCGTAAGATTCCGGGACGGCTGACGGACGAACTTTTACGCGACATGCACTAGAGCTGGCACTTGGGATCGATCATATCCTCAGCCGACCCGCGGGATTTGTGTGCTTCGTTTATTCTTGCGAGAATATAGAAACCATGCTGTCCGTCCGGCAATATCGAGCCAAAGACGCCAACCACGACGTTTTCCATATTGGAGCGGGCGCCATCAACGCCGTCTGCGACGAGCTTCAATGGGTTTAAATTCGTGAGGTCGTCGGCCGCATGGAAGGTTGCCCACCAACCCGCTTTGGTCTTCAGGTTTGTAAATCGGCCGCTTTCAATCTCCGTCGCATGACTCTTCAACAGAGCGGTAAAGCGAGGCGTCTCGCAGCCCATGTGGATATGAAGCCGATCTTGCGTGCGCCAACTGGCAGCGTTTATCGCCAGTGCAAAATTCTGTGGCGAAGCCTTCATTGCACGCGGATCGATTGCTGACAATTCTCTCCACGCTTCGCCGAAATAGTTCGGCGCTCCCGCAGCCAGAAGGCGTGGATCTTCGATACCGGGCACGTCGGCGAGCGGTGCAAGAATGGTTCGCTCTTTGTCCGCCGGCTCGCGAAGAACAACATACGAAGACATCGGGTCCTGCGACTGGACTATCTTGAGGCACGGATATGGTGAGCCTGTCAGGGTGGAGTTGATCTCGCACGCTCTAACGACCAGCCCCAAAGCAGAACGGCTGACGAAAGAGCTCATGATCATGACTGCAATAACGAGAGAAATAGAGAGAAGGGTAAGACGATGCTTCATGCGTGATGTCGAATTTCCGCTGATGATCCAATCATTTCCAGAGATCTGGTTCTCATAATAGCCTACCTTAAATCCCCTGCGATAGACACGGAAGAGCCCCAGTCTCAGGAATTGGATGGAGAACTCCACTAAGGCTGTCTGAACGCCGATATTTCCCGCATCTGTAACACCAAGGACGATCAATCATGGCGTAAAGTTGTCGTGAACTCTACCGTCACCATTGTTGGTCGGCGATTGAACGGCGGATTTTTCCCTTTGTTTTTACGTGCGCCGGGCTGAAAAGCGCTTCGCACTTTTCGCGGAAGTGCTCTAAAACATCTTCGAAATCGGGAGTGTAGATTCATGAGTACCGAACAGAAGCCCGTGGAAGATTTGAGCGAAGAGGAGGCGGCCGCGGCGCTTGCTTACCTGGCTGCGGAGATCGCACGCAACGACGCCCTTTATCATGGCAAGGATGCGCCGGAGATTTCGGATGCGGACTACGATGCACTTAAGCGGCGCAATGATGCGATCGAGGCTCGGTTTCCCGCATTGATTCGAGCCGACAGCCCCTCGCGCAGGGTAGGGGCCGCGCCGTCGGAGACCTTTGCGCCGGTTATCCATGCAAGGCCGATGCTCTCGCTCGACAATACGTTCTCGCAGGAGGACGTGGAGGATTTCGTCGCCAGCGTCTATCGTTTCCTCGGTCGCCTGCCGGACAATTCGATCGCCTTTACCGCCGAGCCGAAGATCGACGGTCTTTCCATGTCCATTCGCTACGAGAACGGCCGGATGGTCAGCGCTGCGACGCGTGGTGACGGCACGACGGGCGAGAATGTCACCGCCAATATCAGGACCATCCAGGAAATCCCGCAGACTCTGCCGGCAGGCGCACCCTCGGTTGTCGAGGTGCGCGGCGAGGTCTACATGGCCAAGAGCGACTTTCTGGCGCTCAACGCGCAAATGGAGGCCGAGGGCAAGCAGACCTATGTCAATCCGCGCAATACGGCTGCCGGCTCGCTGCGTCAGCTCGACGCGAAGGTGACGGCCAGCCGCAAGCTGAAATTCTTCGCCTATGCCTGGGGCGAGATGTCCGATATGCCCGCCGACACGCAATATGGCATGGTGCAGATCTTCAAATCCTGGGGCTTCCCGGTCAATCCGCTGATGGAGCGGCTGAGCTCGGTTGCCGACATTCTCGGTCATTACGAAGAGATCGGCCTGCAGCGCCCATATCTCGACTATGATATCGACGGCGTTGTCTACAAAGTCGACAGCCTGGAACTGCAGGCCCGCCTTGGCTTCCGTTCGCGCTCGCCACGTTGGGCGACGGCGCATAAATTCCCCGCGGAACAGGCGTTCACGCGTCTGGTCGGCATCGATATCCAGGTCGGCCGCACCGGCGCGCTGACGCCGGTCGCCCGCCTCGAGCCGATCACGGTCGGCGGTGTTGTCGTGACCAATGCGACGCTGCACAATGCCGATTACATCAAGGGTATCGGCAACAAGGACGAGCTGATCCGCGACGGCCGCGATATCCGCGTCGGAGACATGGTGATCGTGCAGCGCGCGGGCGATGTCATCCCGCAGATCGTCGATGTCGTCATGGAGAAGCGCGAGCCTTCGAGCACGCCTTACGAGTTCCCGAAAGTGTGTCCGGTCTGCGGCAGCCATGCGGTGCGCGATATCAACGAGAAGACCGGTAAGGTCGATGCGGTTACGCGTTGCACAGGCGGTTTCATATGCCGGGCGCAGGCGACCGAGCATCTCAAGCATTTCGTCTCGCGCAATGCCTATGACATAGAGGGGCTGGGCTCGAAGCAGATCGATTTCTTTTTCGAGAGCGAGGACCCGGCGCTGCAGGTGCGGATCGCGCCGGACATTTTCACTTTGGAGAGACGTCAGCAGACGTCGCTTGCGAAGCTGGAGAACATCGACGGCTTCGGCAAGGTCAGTGTCGGCAAGCTCTATGCCGCGATCAATGAGCGGCGGCAGATCGCCTTGCATCGCTTCATCTTCGCGCTCGGCATCCGCCATGTCGGCGAGACGACAGCCAAGCTGCTGGCGCGATCCTATGGCACTTATGCGGCCTTCGAGACAGGGATGAAAGAAGCGGCACCCCTTAGCGGCGATGCGTGGAACGATCTCAACAATATCGAGGGTATCGGCGAAGTGGTGGCGCGGGCCATCGTCGAATTCTACAAGGAGCCGCGCAATACCGAAGTTATCGCCAGGCTCCTGGAGGAAGTTCAGCCGCAAGAGGCAGAGCAGCCGGTGACTTCTGGCAGTCCAGTCGCCGGCAAGACGGTCGTCTTTACGGGCTCGCTGGAAAAGTTCACTCGCGACGAGGCCAAGGCGAAGGCGGAGAGCCTTGGAGCCAAAGTTTCCGGTTCGGTGTCGAAGAAGACGGATATCGTCGTGGCCGGGCCGGGTGCGGGCTCGAAGCTCGACAAGGCGCGCGAGTTCAATGTCCAGGTCATGACGGAAGACGAGTGGCTGGATTTGATAGGCTGATGACAGGCGGCGGAAACACAATCCGCCGCCTCTCCATTGTTCAGAATTTCAGGCGCGCCATCGTGAATGCATCGACGTATTTGCCGTTGCGGAAACCGAAAGCGCGCAGACGCCCCTCGGTTTCGAACCCGAATTTTTCGTAGAGGGCGATCGCCCGCGCATTGTCGACATAGACGGTCAGTTCCAGTCGCTTGATCGCCAGCCAGTTGTCGGCGGTGTCGACAAGGGCGCCTAACAGCGCGGAGCCGATGCCGCAGCCAGTAAAATCGTCATGCACGCCCATGCCGATGTTGGCGCTATGAATCCGCCGGCCGATAAGTCGGTTCATGCCTGCATTGCCGACGATCTGCCCGTCAAGCACGGCGACAAGGCCGGTCGAGTTGGGCGACGACTTCTCCAACCATTGCCGTGTTTCCTCGACGCTTTGAAAGGGCAGGCGAAGCGTACCGGCGCGGAAGCCGGGGAGATTAGCGATTGCCGCGATCCCTTCTGCGTCGGACGGGCGCGAGGCACGAATCTCGACTGCGCCGATTTTGCCTGATCGTCGTTTGGCGGGTTCTTGCTCTTCGAAAGACATGGGCTCTCCTTGATATTCATGAGGAGAGCAAGGAAACTTCAACCCTGCTCGCCTCGGCAGGGTTGAGATGGATCGCAGTCAGCTCAGCGCAACACAGCTTCCACTCGCCCTGCAGGGGGAGAGATGGTGTGAAGGTGCATCACTTTGGCGCGGTTTGCGATCATGGGCGGATGATCTGATGCGATCTGAAGGTTGTCAATCGTTCGTTGCACGAATTCTTGATCGCCGTGTCACCGAAGCGGAACGGAATTGCCTCGTCTTACGTATGGCTTGACAGGCAACTATTTGGTTGCCTATAAGTAAGAAAAGGCAACCAAATGGTTTCATATCAGTGAATGATGATGCAGTCTTCAAGGCGCTGGCGGATGCCAGCCGGCGACAATTGCTCGACAGGCTCCATGAGCAGAACGGGCAGACCTTGAATGCGCTCTGCGAGGATCTGGATATGAGCCGCCAGGCGGTCGCCAAGCACCTTGTCATTCTGGAGGAGGCTAATTTGATCTCTTCGGAGAAGCATGGGCGCGAGAAGCTGCATTTTATCAACGCAGTCCCGATCAACGGTATTGCCGAACGCTGGATCAACAAGTTCGAACGACAGCACTTGAGCGCGCTCTCTGCCTTGAAGAAGGCGCTGGAAGACGAGGGCGAGCAATGACCTCGATCACCAAGAAAATTCAAGCAAGGAGAAATGACATGACCGGAAGCAAATTCGTCTACGTCACCTTCATCCGCACCACGCCGGAAAAGCTCTGGTCGGCACTGACCACGCCGGAATTCATCAGGCAATATTGGTTCGACATGGTGCATGACACGGATTGGGAGATCGGCTCGCCTTGGAGAATGCTCTTTCCGGATGGCCGTGTCGCCGATATGGGGGAGATCGCCGAGTTCGACCCGCCGCGACGGCTCGCCATCAAATGGCGCAACGAGTGGCGCTCCGAACTAAAGGCCGAAGGCTGGTCACGTTGCGTGATGGAGCTGGAGCCGGCGGATGGCGTCGTGAAGTTGACCGTCACCCATACGATCGAGGTCGAAAACTCCAAGTTCATCGAGGCGGTTTCCGGCGGTTGGCCGAAGATCCTGTCCAACCTCAAATCGCTGCTGGAAACCGGAACGGTCGCAATCAGCCAGAAATGAGATGATGCGTTACCTGAGTGTGTTCGGACGTCGTTGCTTTGGCGGCGGCGTCCACCGTGCAGATTGCCGCGTATCGATCGTAAGGCGTTGCTGCGCGGATATAAGCCGTCCCACCTTGCATCGCTCATGGGCCATCTTACCTTAGCCAAGCCGCTCTTGCTCCCGGCGGCTGTTGTTGGAGGATGATCGATGCGTTCACCCAAATTCTTTGCCGCCGTTGCCGCGTCTTTTCTGGCTCTGGCGCCCGTTTCCGCTTCCGCCGAAGTTGTCGGCAAGGTCGGTGTGGACTGGACGGGCAATGATATTCTGATCGATGCCGTGCCGGATCCCGAGGTCACGGGCGTCACGTGCCATGTGACCTATTTCGACCGCAGCGTGATCGACCGGCTGCGCAAGGGCAACTGGTTCGAAGATCCTTCCAACAATTCCATCGCCTGCCGTCAGACTGGCCCAATCGAGATCGGCAATATCAATCTGTCCGAGAGCGGTGAAGAGGTGTTTCGCGCCGGGTTGTCGCTCATCTGGAAGAAGCTGGTCGTCACCCGTATCTATGACAAGAAGAACGATACGCTGGTCTATCTCATCCATTCGCGGCAGTTGACGGATGGTTCCGCCAAGATGGCCATTTCGACAATCCCCTTGTTCGGCCAGCAGGTTACGTGGAAGAATGGCAAGCCGAATTGACGGTATTTCTTTACCTCTAAAATAACTCGTAGAAAGATAATACCAAAAAAAGTCATACTCTTGGGTTGTCGAATTCCTTCTAGTTGCTTTCGGTTTGCACCTTTTTGATGCAATTTCGAAGGCGAACAGCGAGGCGACTCTCGCCCCTGTTCACGGCCTGCAAGACCGTGTCGTTGGCTACACCCCTGCCAAAACCGGTTACATAAAAAGCGATCGCCCTGGAGCTTGGCTTCAGGGCGATCTTCTTTTTGATGAGCTAACTTATTGAAATCAGGCTGCCTGCGCCAACTGATCCGCAATGACCGTATCGAGGTTGAGGAAGCAGACCATGGTCTTTTCCAGCGCCACGATGCCGCGGCAGAAGGCGCGCTGTGCCTCGGGGATGATTTCCGGAGCCGGCTGGAGATCTTCGCTCTTGATCGACATCATATCCGACACCTGTTCGACCAGCAGACCGACCAGCTTGCCGGCAATATCCGTGACGATGATCGCCGAGCGCTCCGAAGGTTCCGTCATCTTCATGCCGAGACGGCAGGCCATATCGATGACCGGGATGACCGCGCCGCGCAGGTTGATGAGACCGAGGACGTAAGGCGGCGTGTGCGGCATCGGCGTCACTGGCGCCCAGCCGCGGATTTCGCGGATAGCCATGATGTCGATGCAGAATTCCTGATCGCCAAGGTGAAAAGAGACGATTTCCAGATAGGTGCCCGATTGCTTGATGGCGTTCGTCATGTTCGAGAACTTCCCGTTTGGCATCGCCGCAAGCGACGCTCGCGATTGAAAAGAGAGATCGGCTGGAGCGGCTTGGGCAGCGGCAGCGTCCGGTGCTTTGGCAAAAAATACGCCTGGCGTTCCGGCGGGCGTCATGCCCTTCTGGGATAAAGAGGTTTGCCGCGCTTTCGGGCGGCGGGCGAAGTCGAGTTCGACCTTTGACGCAGATGTTGGCGCGGACTGGTTAGGATTGGTTTAACATGAATGCAGATTTCGCCTTACCGGACCGAGAAGAGCGGGAAAGCGGACCGAACGGGGCTTGAAAGATCTCCATTTCCACCCTGCGACGATTTCGGCCTCTTCTGAACATCTTCTTGAATTGCGTCCTCCACTTCGAGCCGTTACATCGGCAGGTGAGTTGGCCGTGCGCATCTGGGCGCGGTTGCCGGGGGTTGGTGAGGAATGGCAGACATGAGAAGCGTGCGGATTGCAGTTTGGGTGGCCGTGTTGATCGTGGCCGGACTATTGGGCTGGTTTAGCTTTGGTGGCGGCAAGTCACCTGAGGTAGCCGCGTCCGGGCCTTATGGCGTGCCCTTTACGCTCGTTTCCCAGAGCGGCCAGCCGATCAGCGATCAGGCGTTCCGCGGCAAGCCGTCGGCCGTTTTCTTCGGCTATACGCATTGCCCCGATGTCTGCCCGACGACGCTGTTCGAGCTGAACGCCTGGCTGCAGAAGGTCGATCCTGATGGTAGCAAGCTCAATGCCTATTTCGTGACCGTCGACCCTGAGCGCGATACGCCTGCCATCATGGACCAATACGTCTCTAACGTTTCCAAGCGCATCACCGGAATTTCCGGCGATCCCGCCAAGGTGATGGATATGGTCAAGGGATTCCGTGTCTATGCCAAGAAGGTGCCGGCCGACGACAAGCAACCGAATGGTGACTACACCATGGATCACACCGCTTCCGTCTTCCTGCTGGATTCGCAGGGCCGCTTTGCCGGTACCATCGCCTATGAAGAGGACCCGGACGTGGCGGTGAAGAAATTGGAGAACCTGGTCAAGAAGGGATAGGGCCTGCATGGGCGAGGGGATTGGCGGAGAGGGAAAATCAAGATCGATCCTGATCGTAGGGGCTGGGCCGGTTGGTCTTACTGCCGCTCTGGAGCTTGCCCGTCGCGGCTTCTCGCCGCGGATTGTCGATGATGGCACTGGTCCGACGCCGCTGGAGGAAAGTCGGGCGCTCGGGGTCAATGCGCGCACGCTGACGCTGTTGTCTCCTTCTGGCGTCGCGGAGCGCATCATCGTCGCTGCCCAGCCGATCGAGCAGTTTCGTGTCCGTTCGGCCGAGAAAGTCCTGATCCAGCTCGATACCCGCCAGCTGCAGGGCCGCTTCAGTGCTATTCGAGCCCTGTCGCAGGGGCAAACCGAGCGCCTGTTGCTGGAGGCGCTGTCGTCCTATGGTATCGAGCCCGAATGGCGGACCGCGGTGATGGCGGAGGCCATATCGGACTTTCAGAGGCCGGAAGTGACACTTCGCCGGGCTGACGGCACATCGGAAACCGTGCGGCCGGATATATTAATCGGTGCGGATGGAGCCCATTCCGTCGTGCGCAAAGCGCTCGGCGCCGGCTTTCCGGGCGAGGCGTTGGAGGCGTCCTTCTATCTTGCCGATTTCCGTTATGCCGGTCCGGTCGATACCCGTTTTGGCGAAGTCTCGATCTTCGATCCCGGCATGGTCGCGCGCTTGCCCGTATCGGCCGACATCATCCGCTATATTTCGACGCTCGAAGATTTCGAACGCCGCATCGCTCATCCGTCGGCCGTTGCGGAAAGAACCTGGGCCTCGCAGTTCCGCATTCACTTCCGGCATGTCGAGCCGATGGCCAAGGGCAACGTCTTTCTTGCCGGCGATGCAGCGCATATTCATTCGCCGGCCGGCGCGCGCGGCATGAACCTCGGTATCGAAGACGCCTGCTGGCTTGCGTGGCTCATTGCGGAAGGTCGCGAACAGGAGTATTCGGCCTTGAGAATTCCTGCCGTGAAGCAGGTATTGAAGCAGACCTATAGCCTGACGCGACTGGTGACCATGGAAAATCCGCTGGCGATCGCCGCGCGCAATCTGTTTGCGCCGCTGTTCTTGCGCTTCGGCCCGGCTCGTCGGACATTGCTTCGAAGCGTTGCCGGCTATGATACGCCAAGGCCACCCTGGATCGACTGGGCCGAATAGGAACGAGAAAGAGCGACGAGTTGAGTGAAATCCGCCTTTATGTAACGACGACCGAGAAAAAGGCCGAACAGGTTATGGACCTGATGACGCCGGTATTCGAAGACGAAGAATTGCCGATCGCAACGACGGAAATCGACGAGAAGAACGATATCTGGGAAGCGTCGATCTATCTGTATACCGCGGATGAGGAAGAGGTCCGCGGTCGTTTCGAAGCACTGCTGAAGCCTGCCTTTGCAGATCTCGCCATCCAGAAGGAGGTGCTTCCCGATATCGACTGGATCGCCAAGTCGCTGGAAGGGTTGAAGCCCGTGCGCGCCGGCCGCTTCCTGGTGCACGGTTCGCATGATCGCGACAAGGTCGGCCCCAGCGATATCGCCATCGAAATCGAAGCGGGGCAGGCATTCGGCACCGGTCATCATGGGACGACGGCGGGCTGCCTGGAGACGATCGAGAAGGTTCTTGCGAGCCGCCGCGTGCGCAACGCGCTCGATCTCGGGACGGGCAGCGGCGTGCTCGCGATCGCGGTGCGCAAGCTCCGCAACATTCCGGTTCTGGCAACCGATATCGATCCGGTCGCTGTCCGTGTCGCGCGGGAAAATGTCCGCAGCAACGGCATCGCCTCGGGGATTGCGCTTGAGACGGCTCCGGGATTTCACTCCACGGCCTTTTCCCGTCATGGGCCGTTCGACCTCATCATCGCCAATATCCTGGCGCGGCCTCTCATCAAGATGGCGCCGCAGCTTGTGGCCCATCTGGCGCCGGGTGGTTCGGTGATTCTTTCCGGTATCCTTGCCGAGCAGCGCTGGAAGGTTTTGGCGGCTTACAACGGCGCGAATCTGCGCCACGTACGCACGATCTGGCGCAATGGCTGGGTCACAATCCATCTTGACCGGCCTTGAGCCGGTCGCTTCCTCGGATTTGGTTTAGGCAAACAAAAAAGGCGGTGCCGAAGCACCGCCTTAAGACCGGTTTTCACCGATCTTGCCCGCGAGCGTGTGGAGGAGGAGTGCTCAAGCGGGCTCTAAGCGTTCTGATCATAATCCGAGAGGGAGGAGGAGAACCGGATTGCGATCGACTTGGAACGCGTAGATCGTAAACTTCTTAGCGGCGATCGCCGCGGCTTGCGCCGATTGCCTTGGAGGTTTCGACTTCGAGCTGACGAAGTGAACCGACGGAATGGCGTACGGTACGACGCTCGCCAGCCAGCGCCGGGCTAACATATGCGGAGCGAGAGATAGGCATTGTCTTAAGTCCTTAGTTTGAGCTGGTTCTTCGTGAACCCCGTTTGATGCGCCGGATATAACGACTCGCTCGTCTGAGTGGCAGGGGGGAGGTTTCATGGGAGCTATGCGCGATATGCATATTTCGTGCCGTGAAGTTGTCATATTCGGTAGGTGATGCTCACGAAATGGGCGGATTCGTTAACGGCCAGAGATGGGATCGAGCGCTCTCATATGGTGCGATGTTGTCGTTGTTTCGCATATCGTCTCAATGATCTAAAATCACGTCGCACTTCCAACTATCATGCTCTAACATACTGGCACCATTCGGTTTCACGGATTCTCCACCAGTCTCGGATCAGCTCATGTTTCAGTCTTTCGACGTCACTTCCACCCCGCAATTCGGCCGCGAACGTGTTGCCGGTCTGCGTGCCGCCTTCGGTGATCTCGGCATTGACGGCTTCCTCGTGCCGCGAGCCGACGAGTATCAGGGCGAGTACGTGCCCAAATGCTCGGAGCGTCTCGCATGGCTCACGGGTTTCACTGGATCGGCAGGTGTTGCGCTTATCACACACTCCCAGGCCGTGGTATTCGTGGATGGCCGTTATGTGACGCAGCTCGCTGAGCAGGTGGACCGCAGCGTCTTCAGCGGTGGCGATCTGGTGAACGAGCCGCCGCACATCTGGTTGCCACGCCATGCCAAAAAGGGTTTCCGGCTCGGCATCGATCCGTGGCTGCATACGGGCGCGGAAGTGCGCCGGCTGGAAAAGGCGCTGGCCGAGATCGACGGCAAGCTCGTCTTCCTGCCCCACAATCCGCTTGACAGGCTGTGGACGGATCGTCCGGCCGAGCCGCTTGGCGGCGTCATCATCCAGGATATCGGTCAAGCCGGCGTTCTGGCCAGGGACAAGCTTGTGGCGATCGCCAATGGCCTCAAGGAAAAGAACCTCAAGGCCGTGCTGATCACCGATCCGTCCTCGGTTGCCTGGATCTTCAATATCCGCGGCAGCGACGTGCCGCACACGCCGCATCCGTTGGCGCGTGCCATCATCTATGCGGAAGGGGAAGCGGCACTCTTTCTCGACAAGCGCAAGACCAAGGTCGAGGCGGAAGCCTATCTGACGCAGATCTGCGAGCAGCTGCCCCCGTCCGAACTTACCAGGCGTCTGGCCGCTGCGGCTGCGAATGGCGGGCGAATCCTGGTCGATCCGGATCTTGCGTCCTACGCCTTGACCGATATCATCCGTCGCGAGGGCGGAGAGGTCGTGGAGGGCAATGACCCTGCCAAGCTGCCGCGCGCCTGCAAGAACGCCGCTGAAATCAATGGTTCCGCGGCTGCGCACCTGCAGGATGGCGCCGCCATGGTCGAGTTCCTCTACTGGCTCGAGACGAGCAAGCCTGGAACGGTGACGGAAATCGTCGCGGCGGAGCGGCTGGAAGCCTGCCGCGCCCGCGTCGGCGAGAGCATGCAGAACCCGCTGAAAGACATTTCCTTCGACACGATCTCCGGGGCCGGCGAGCACGCAGCGATCATGCATTACCGCGTGACAACGGCGAGCGACCGGTTGATCCAGGCTGGCGAGCTGTTCCTGATCGATTCAGGCGCACAATATATCAACGGCACGACGGACATTACCCGTACCGTCGGTATCGGTTCCGTTTCCGAAGAGCAGAAGCGTCTCTTCACGCTGGTGCTCAAGGGGATGATCGCGATCAGTACGGCACGTTTCCCGAAGGGCACGCGCGGTTGCGATCTCGATCCGCTGGCGCGCATCGCGCTCTGGAAGGCGGGCGTCGATTTCGCCCATGGCACAGGCCACGGCGTCGGCTCCTATCTTTCCGTGCATGAGGGGCCGCAGCGCATCGCGCGTCTTGCCGTACAGGAGTTGCTCCCCGGCATGATCCTTTCCAACGAACCCGGCTACTATCGTCCGGGCCATTTCGGCATCCGCATCGAGAACCTGATCTACATCCGCGATCCGGAAGAGATCGAGGGTGGCGACATGCCGATGCTCGGCTTTGAGACGCTGACCTTCTGCCCGATCGATCGCAGCCTGGTGCTCGTCGAACTGCTGACGCATGAGGAACTGCACTGGCTGAACGAATATCACATGCGGACGCGCGAGGCGCTGATGCCGCTGATCCATGATCACGATATCCGGGCATGGCTGGAGAACGCTACGCTCGCGCTTAGCCACTGAGACGTATGAACCCCATCCCGCCTCGAAACGGGATGGAGATCTCTCAATGCCTCAAGTACCGATGGAATGGCGCCATGCCATCACGACGATCCATCCGGCGACGAGCATATAGGTCGATGGGTAGCGCAGACCGACGAGGAGGGCTGCGAGCATCGCCACCTTGATATCCCAGCCGCCGATGAAGAAGGCGGGTGCGACGAGGGTCGTAAGGACAGCGGCGGGCACGGCATTCAGCGCGGCTTCGACGCGCGGCGGAATGCGCGTCATCTTGACAATGAGGATGTAGCCGCCGATGCGCGTGAGGAACGTCACGACGGCTGCGGCCGCGATCAGCAGGACCATATGCGAATTGAAATCGAGCATGGTCAGACCTCGTGACTTTCATGAGCGATATCAGGTTTGCGGTTCGCCTTCACCGGCGGCAGTACCGCGGCAAGGGCGACGCCCGCCAGCGCACCGATGCTGACATGCCAGGGCGAGCCGACATAATGGTGTGCGATTGCCGATGCCACGGCGCTGGCGGCAACGACCGGCAGGAAATTGTCTCTCTTGCGGAAGCCCATGACGATGCCGAGGAAATAGATCGGCAGCAGGATGTCGAGGCCGATGGCTTTCGGATCTCCGATCAGGCTGCCTAGAAGGCCGCCGATCAGGCTGATGATCACCCAGGGAATATAGACCATCGCCGCAAAGCCGATGTACCAGGCGAAGGTCACGGACTTGCCGCTCTCGTGGCGCTTGATCGTTTCTGCAAATTGCGGATCGACCAGCAAGAAGAAGGTGAAGAACTTCTCCACCCCGGAAAAGTGCCTGATGTAGCGCGCGATCGCCGCCGAATAGAGCACATGGCGGAAATTCACCGCCAGGATCGACAGCACGATGAGCCAAGCTTGGACATTGTGGCCGAAGAGATCCAGCCCCACCATCTGGCTGGCGCCGGCATAGACGGTGCCGCTCATCAGGGTCAATTCGCCGAGTGACATGCCTTGGTCGCGTGCCAGTGCACCGAAGAGGGCGCCGAAGGGCGCCGCAGCGAGGCCGACGGGAATGCCGCCCTTCAAGCCTTCAAGAAATTCCGCGCGACTCATGGTCCGCTTTGTCCTTTGTGGAAAATCCGACGCTTTCGCCCGGATGCCGTGTCGAGGGCGCACATTCCGCATGGGAAACAACGATAGTTGCACCCCTTGCGCATTTGTTGCCGCGCTGTTCAATGGCGGGAGGTGTAAGCCGTGCCTGTAGAACCAGCAATTGAATTTCCTTGATGGATCAATTGATTTCCTTGATCCAGGTCCTTGGGTGCGCTTGTGAAATGGGAGATGGGCAAGATGAAGAAAATCACTTTTGCGAAGGAGGAGAAGGCAGCCATGGTCGCCCGCCTCCAGCGCTATTTCGCCGACGAGCTCGACCAGACGCTCGGCACGTTGCCCGCCGAATTCCTGCTCGATTTCTTCACCGCCGAGATCGGTCCTTATTATTACAATCAAGGTCTGCGGGATGCTCATGCCGCATTGGTAAGCAAGATCGAGGATTTCGGTGAGGCGATCTATCTGCTGGAGAAGGAGCCGGCCAAGAGCTGACGGCGCCTCATTTCTTCGGCTGGAAGGTGTGCTCAACAGCCGGGAAAGTGCGGGCCTTCACTTCCTCGGCATAGGCTTCCGTCGCTTTCGAGATCATGGGCGCCAGCTCTGCGAAATGCTTGACGAAGCGCGGCTTGAAATCGTTGAACAGGCCGAGCATGTCGTCGGAAACGAGGATCTGCCCGTCGCAGGCGGCAGATGCGCCGATACCGATGGTGGGAATGGCGATGGCGGCGGTAATCTCTCGGGCGAGCGGCTCGATCGTGCCTTCGATCACCACGGCGAAGGCGCCGGCTTCGGAAATCGCTTTAGCATCGCGCCGGATCTTGTCGGCTTCCTTCTCCGAGCGGCCAAGCGAGCGATAGCCGCCGGTCGTGTTCACCTGCTGAGGCATCAGCCCGACATGACCGAAGACCGGAATGCCGCGAGAGGTCAGGAAGGAGACGGTTTCAGCCATTTCCTCACCGCCCTCCAGCTTCACGCCATCGCAGCTGGTTTCTTTGAGGATTCGCGCGGCATTGCGAAAGGCTTGCTCCTTTGATTCCTGGTAGGAGCCGAAGGGCAGGTCGACGATGACGCAGGCATGCTTGGCGCCGCGCATGACGGCCTGGCCATGGGCGATCATCATCTCCATCGTAACGCCGACAGTCGTTTCCATCCCGTAGAGCACCATGCCGAGGGAATCGCCGACCAGAAGCAGGTCGCAATGCGGGTCGAGCAGGCGGGCGATCGGCGTCGTATAGGCTGTCAGGCTGACGATCGGGCGCGTGCCTTTCATCGCCTCGATGGCGGCAGGCGTCGTGCGCTTGGTGTGTCCGACGGTGCTCATCTCAGGCGGTCCTTTCGTTGGTGGACGGCCTGCGACGGATGACACTGTTGTCGAGCAGGCGGGTGGTGCCGATGCGGACGAATAACGCAACGAGGATCGGCTGCCCCTGCAATTTGCTCAGCGGCTCCAGCGTTTCGGGATGACGAACGGCGGCGACTTCCACAGTCGCAAGCGGTTCCTTGCCGATGAAGGCCTGTAGTGCTTCTTCGAGTGCGGTGGGGTCATCCGCGCCGAGATCATAGAGTTTTTCGGCTTCCGCCAGTGCCTTGGGAACGATGACGGCAGCAGCGCGCTCTTCCCTCGTCAGATAGACGTTGCGCGAAGAGAGCGCCAAGCCATCGCTATCGCGGACGGTCGGTATCGGCACGACACGAACGGGCTGTGCAAGATCCTCGACCATGCGGCGGATGATTGCCACCTGCTGGTAATCCTTCTCGCCAAAATAGGCGCTGTCGGGCTGGACAATATTGAAGAGCTTGGTGACGACGGTGGCAACACCGGCGAAATGGCCCGGGCGAACCGCACCTTCCAGCTCCGCGCCGAGCTTCGGCACGTCAACGACGGTTTGCATCGGGCGCGGATACATGTCGATGACACCGGGTGCGAAGAGAAAGTCGACGCCGGCATCACGCAACATTGCACTGTCACGCTCGAGATCGCGCGGATATTTCGCCAGATCCTCGTTGGCGCCGAATTGCAGCGGATTGACGAAAATGGAGGTGACGACGACGTCGTTCTCGGCTTTGGCGCGGGAAACCAGTTCCATATGGCCTGCATGCAGGTAGCCCATGGTCGGCACCAGGCCAATGCACCTGCCGACCTTGCGATGTTCGCCAAGCCTTTCGCGCAGGGCGGCTATCGTGTTGATGACGTCCATGGTGGCGCTCCTCCGCAAGCTACGCCCGTTCCAAGCTGCCTGCTTCCATCCCTCGAATTGGCCGCGACTTCTAACGTGTGCGGTGCAAAAAGGCAATTCAAGCAGGCTTGCGGGCAGCAACGGCAAATCCGCATTGCGCTTCATCGATTTTGCCAACAGGCGCGGCACTACCTCGTCCGGATTAGCGCTTTCCTCAATCTTTTGCTGTTAGCTGCCAGCATGGCAAAGATCGTGGCGTTGGCTGCATATTTCTATCAGGCGGCAGTGGCTTTCGGGCTGCTGATCGCGGTGGCGCATCTGCTGGCTCCGGCGGATTATGCTGCCTATTCGCTGTTCATCTCGATCAGCCAGTTCGCGGCGATTTTCTGTTTCGAATGGGTCCGCTTTGCCTGCAGCCGCTTCTATCCTGGGCAGGGGCCTGGAAGCGAGGCATTGGAGCGCAAGGCGCTGACGGTGGAATTTGCGGTGTGCTCGGCAATCTGCCTGATTGCCGCCTCGGCTTCGATCTTCTTTTCGGTCTCGGCAGAGATTGCCGTGCTTGGCGGCCTGGTCGCGATCTTCCAGGGCGGCAGCGACCTGCATCTTACCATGCTGCGCTTCCGTCAGGAGTTTCGCGTCTTTTCGCGACTGCAGGGTTCGCGCGCTACTATTCTGGCAATCGGTACACTTGCGGGTACTGCCATTGCTCCGACTTTCACTTATACCGTCGTCGGTCTGTTGGTCGGCTATCTTGCCTATGGACTCCTCGCGGCGTTTCTGACCCGCAACAGTCTTCACGAGGCGGCTTCGTTCGAGAAGGCGCTGGTGCCCAAGCATTTTGTGTATGGCAGCGTTGCGGCGAGTGCCTCCGTTATCGGCATGCTGTCGCCGTTGGGATTGAAATCGATCCTCACGGCAACGCTGGGGGCGGGTGGTGCCGCCGGTGCGCTTCTGGCGCTTGATCTGCTGCAGAGACCCTTCGTCCTGATCGTTTCTGCCCTGCAGGCCATTCAATATCCCGATGTCGTCACGACCTATGATCGCGATGGGAGAACGCCTGCCTTTGCCAAGCAGCTCGGGCAGTATTACTCGCTGCTGACCGGTCTCACGCTCATGACCGCCGCCGGCATTTTTGCGCTGCTGCAGCCTGTCGGGCAATTGGTCATCGCTGCCGGTCTGCGCAATGAGTTTCTCTCCGTTGCCCCCTTTGTCATCGGTCTTGCGACATGCCGTGCGCTGACGGCCAACATGATGCCCACGCCTGCACATCTGCAGCACCGGCTGTTGACGATCTTCCTGCTTGCAGCGCTGGATTGCGTACTGCTGAACGCGGGCACGCTCATCGGCGGCTATCTCGGTTCTTTCGGCGACGTTGCCCTTATGGCCGGTGGTATGATCGGCGCGCTGTGTGCCATGGCGATCGGCGTGAAAGTGATGATGTCTCTTGCCTTCGATTTTGTCTGGCCGCCCGTCGTCTTCTCCGCTATCGGCCTCGCCGTCCCAGTGCTGGCGACGGCCGGTTTCGGCTATTCGCTATGGATATCGGTGGCGGTCGGCGTAGTCGGTGGCGCGCTCTTCTGTCTGCTTGGCCTCTACAGTTACTTCGTCACGATGTTCCGGCCGCAGTTCGGGTCCTGAAGTCTCTTAGAGATCTTCCAGAATGGACAATACGCGATCGGCGCTGCCGTCCCAGGAGAAGCGCGTGACGTTCTCATGGCCGCGTCGGCGCAGATCCTGCCGCAATACCTCGTCAGTGGCGATCCTTCGCATGGCGGAGACAAGCTCATCCTGTCGGAAGGGATCGAAGTAGAGTGCGGCATCGCCCGATGCCTCGCGCACGGCAGGAATATCGGCCGCAAGCACCGGGCAGCCCTGCGTCATGGCCTCCAGCGGCGGAATGCCGAAACCTTCGTAGAGGCTCGGGAAAACGAAAGCCGTGGCATGGCGCTCCAGGGCGGCGATTTCCGCGTCCTCGAGCCGGCCGGGAAAGAGCAGGCTGCCGTTCGATTGCTGGCCTTCCGATTTGAAGACGGTCGGCGCGGAGCCGCCGACGACCACGAGCTTCTGATTGTCATCCTTGAGCGCCTCGAAGGCGTGGATGGCGAAATCGAGATTCTTGTTCGGCTTCATCGTCCCGACGAGCAGGAAGAAGCCGTTCGTCTTCAGGCCAAGCCGCTCGATGACGGCCTCATCCGGCTCGATGGCGGCGTAGTGATCGACGGCATTGTAGACGACGTCGATGCCGGCCGTGGGAACCCGGAACACGGAGGCGAGTTCCTGTCGCGAGAATTCGGAGACGGTGCCGATCTTGGCGGTGCGTGTCAGCACCGTGCCGAGCGCTCCATGCAGCAGGCGGTAGCTGCGCTTGAAGGACTGCGGATGGCGGAAGATCGTCACGTCATGGATGACGACAGCTTGGCGGCGATGCAGGAGCGGCCCGCTGCCGCCAAAGCCGATGAGCCGGCTGCCGCGTGAGCGGGAAAGTAGGGATGTCTGTTCCCAGACATGCCCAGGCCCGGTGCCGAAACGATCGATTTCGATAGCGGTGAGCCTGATGTCGATGGGCGTGTTGCGCGGCACGGCCAGACGCCAGCGTGCGCCCTTCAGCGAGGCGGGCAGGGCGCCTGAGGAAATCTTGCGGTCGAGCGCCAAGGTGAGCTCGCGCGCGAAGCGCTGCACGCCTGACAAGGGCTGGCCGAGGAAACGCCCGTTGATGACAATCGACTGCACGCCAAGGATCCCGATATCTCAGAGCAATTCCAGGAAAAGTGCGAAGCGGTTTTCCGTCTGGAATTGCGTAAAAACAATGAGATAGAGCGGATCAGAGATTCCATGAAAAGCTGAACCGTTCTATCGATCGGGAACAGCTTGCATCATTTTGTTTAGGGAAGGTTTAGCTTGGTCGGCGCGATTTTACGCAAGCACCTCCTTGCTGCTGGCAATAGCGACACCGCGGGCTCGCATGGCATCGATCGCGGCCTTGACCCCAGCGGGATCGATGCCTCTGCTCGCATCTTCGATGAAGCGGACGGTGACGCCGGGCAGCATTTCGACCGCATCGAGCGCCGAAAACTTGACGCAGTAATCGGTTGCCAGCCCGCAAAGATCGAGTTCGGTGACGCCTTTGTTGCGCAGGTAGGCCGCCAGGCCGGTCAGGGCTGCCTGATCATTATCGCGGAAGGCGGAATAGCTGTCGACCGCAGGGTTCTGGCCCTTCTGCTGGATGAAATCGACGGCGCCAAGATGGAGGTCGGGATGAAACTCGGCGTCCTTGCTGTTCTGGACGCAGTGGTCGGGCCACATCATCTGGGGCTTGCCCGAGAGCGTGCCGACTTCGAAAGGCTTCTTGCCCGGATGGGCGGAGGCGAAACTGCCATGGCCGGCCGGATGCCAGTCTTGTGAGGCGACGATCAGATCGTATTTGCCGCTGTCGATGAGTTTGTTGGCAACGGGCAGCACCTGATTGCCATCCGGCACAGGGAGATTTCCGCCGGGGCAGAAGCCGTTCTGGATGTCGATGAGCAGCAGCGCTTTCATGGGCCTATCCTTCCGATTTGTTGCGCTGCACGATGCCAAGCGACGCGTTTCGGATCAAGCCCTTTGCACCCCGCCGAGGGAGGCGGCGAGGCGCGATGGTTTGCAAAGGCTTACGCCGGCTTGTGGCCCTTGAGGCCATAGAAGGCGATGTAGACGTAGCAGATGATCGGCATCAGGAAGGCAAGGTGAATGCCGATCGTATCGGCAAGGCCGCCCTGGATGACCGGCAGGATCGCGCCGCCGACGATCGCAAGGCACAGGATGCCCGAGCCCTGGCTTGTATATTTGCCAAGCCCGTGCAGCGCCAGGCTGAAGATCGTCGGGAACATGATCGAATTGAACAGGCCGATCGCCAGTACAGACCACATGGCGACATGGCCCGTTGTCAGCACGGTGACCACGAGCAAGATGATGACTGCAGCGGCATTGAAGGCCAGTGCCTTACCATCATCGATATGGCGCATGATTGCCGAGCCGACGAAACGGCCGATCATGGCGCCGCCCCAGAAATAGGAGACATAGTGGGCGGCATCGGCCTCGGAGAGATGGGCGATATCAGGCTGGCTCAGAAAGTTCACAAGGAAGCTGCCGACGCTGACTTCGGCGCCGACATAGAGGAAGATGCCGACGGCGCCGAGCACGAGATGGCGATACTGCCAGGCAGAGCCGCCACCGCGCATCGGCTCGATGGTCTCCTCATCTTCGACCTCGGGAAGCTTGAGAGCTGCGAAGACGGCAGCGAGTACAAGGAAGGCTGCGGCAAGCAGCAGGTAGGGGAATTTCACGGCGCCGGCTTCGGCAAGCCTGATGGCATCGAGCTGTTCCGGTGTCGCGTTGGCAGCTGCAACGGTCGCGGCGGACAGGATGAGCATGGCGCCAAAGTACGGTGCAATCGTGGTGCCGAGCGAATTGAAGGCCTGTGTCAGGTTCAGGCGGCTGGCCGCGGTATCCGGTGGTCCCAATACGGTGACATAGGGATTGGCGGCGACCTGCAGGATCGTGATGCCGGTGGCGAGCACGAAGAGCGCGCCCAGGAAGAGTGCATAAACGCGGTAGCTGGCCGCCGGGATGAAGAGGGCGCAGCCGACTGCCGCGATCGCGAGGCCGACGACGATACCCCACTTATAGGTGATGCGCTTCACGAGCGCTCCGGCCGGCAGCGATACGATGAAGTAGGCGCCGAAAAAGCAGAGCTGGATGAGCATCGCTTGGGTATAGTTAAGCTGAAAGACGCTCTTCAGGTGCGGCACCAGAATGTCGTTCAGGCAGGTGATAAAGCCCCACATGAAAAAGAGTGAGGTGAGTGCGATAAGCGCGAATTGGTAATTGCCCTGGCCATGGTGTGCGGATGCACGCGCGCTGGTGGGCGCAGAGCTTGTTGCTGAGCCAGCCACTTTTTTATCCTCGGTTCTTGTTATTGCCAGGCTTCGATAGCGACCCGGGCGAAAAGCCCGAACGGGCCGGAAGAAGGACTGGCAGCGGCTTGCCGAGATGCCTGCAGGAAACGCAGAGCCCCGAAGCCGCTTAAATCGATATAATCGATTAGGCTCATATTGGTAGCATGCTAGAGATGCAGATTCTGCAATGCTGCAATGCAATCGCTTGCAAAGACGGAGTATCTAGCCATGCCTTTCGGCTTTCGGGCCGCACACCCGATTGTTGCAGGTTGCGGACGTCAGTCGAGGCTGTGCAAATAGCCAAGAACGGCGCGTTTCACACGCAGAGCCAGCTGATTTCTATCCTGATCGCCATGTTCGCCGGCGGCATCGACCATTCCCTTGATGATCGCGACCACATCGCGGCTTGCCACCTCGATATCCGGCTGCGGCGGCAGATCCGATCGCAGCAGTGTCGCACGCGTAAGCTCGAAGAATCGCTTCTTCACCGCTTCGGTGGCGGCATCGAGCGGCAGGCGCGCTTCCTCGAAATCGAGCAAGCGGGCTAGTGCCCGCCGGCGAAGTTGTTGCTCGACGCAGGGGAGGATCAGCGCCGACAGGGCCTCATTGCCGGTAGGCTTGTCGGCGGCGATTTCCGCTTCTTCGACGAGGCGGGAAGTCTCGCGCAGGATCAAAGCGCCGATCAACGCATCCTTGCGCGGAAAGTATTGATAGAGCGAGCCGACGCTGACGCCGGCCTTCTCCGCGACGGCGTTGGTGGAAAAGGCCTCATGGCCACGCTCTTCCAAAATGCGAGCCGCAGCCTCCACGATCGCTTCGACGGTCGCGAGCGAGCGGGCTTGTTTCGGCGCTCTTCTCGGCGCGGGACGGCTCTTCAGAGGGTTCTCGGACATGATCCCGGAATGCGAGTAGCAAAAAGCGAATTATCGCTCATATTACAGATCACGACCCAACGACACAAGCGTTCCAGCCATACTCGGGATTGAGTTCCCTCGGCGTGTTCGAGAGCGCATGCGCGTGCATTGCTCAACGTTGGGCAGGAAGAACAAAGGAGAAAATACATGTCCGACGAAATCAAAACCGCAATCGTCACCGGCGCATCGAAGGGCATCGGGGCTGCCATTGCGAGGCAGCTTGCCGCCGATGGCTTTCGGATCATCGTCAATTACGCATCGAGTTTGGGAGGGGCCGAGGATGTTGTCGCTGGTATCGAGGCGGCGGGTGGCCGCGCGATTGCCGTCCGTGCAGATGTCGCCGATGCTTCGGCCGTGGCGGCATTGTTCGACCGTGCCGAAGCCGAGTTCGGGAGGGTCGACGTGCTCGTCAACAATGCGGGTGTCAGCAAGTTCTCGCCATTGGCCGAGGTTTCGGACGAGGATTTTCAGCAGCAGATCGCGGTCAACCTCACGGGCACCTTTAACGGAATGCGCGAGGGTGCAAAGCGGATGCGCGACGGCGGCCGCATCATCAATCTCTCCACGAGCATCATCGGACACTACTCCCCCGGCAACGGAGTCTATGCAGCGACGAAGGCGGCGGTGGAAGCGATGACGCATACACTCGCCAAGGAACTCGGCACGCGCGGCGTTACGGTCAACGCCGTCGCGCCGGGACCGATCGCCACCGACTTGCTGTTCAAGGGCCGATCCGAGGCGCTAATCCAGCGGCTGATAAACGACATTCCGCTCGGCCGTCTCGGACTGCCGGAAGACATTGCGCAGATCGTGTCGTTTTTGGCCGGCCCGCAGAGTGGTTGGGTCAACGGTCAGATCATCAGGGCAAACGGCGGGCGCAACTGAAATGGAGCGGCGGGTGCGCAAGAGCCTTTGTGGCGACATGACCCTCCATCGTCGAAAATAAAGCGAGATCAAATGGCGCCACCGCGAGACCGACAGTCCCTCGCGGTGGCTTTTATATTACAGGCTGCCGCGCTCAGTCGAATGCCAGTCCTTCTTCGGCAATGGATTTCCTGACGGCGTCGCGTTGCCGCATGCGGGCATACCAGGCTTCGAGATTATGCAATTCGTCGAAATGAATGCCGGCCTTGTAGTAGGATTTGAGCCACGGCGCCTGGCCCCAGCCCGTCAGCGCAAAGAGATAGGCGTCGGCAACCGTGAAGTTTTTCCCCATCAGGAAGGGGCGATCGGCGAGGTGCGCATTGACCCATTGAAACCGCTTTTCAAGCTTCGGCCTTGCCGTGTCGACATAGTTTCCCGCCAGCCGCGCATAGAGAAGTGGGATGAAGCCCTTGTGAATTTCCGTCGAGAGGAAGCCGAGCATTTCCTGCAGCCTGTAGCGCGCCATCGTGCCGGCGGCAGGCGCCAAGCCGGCCTCGGGTTTCAAATCCGCAAGATACTGGACGATGGCCGGTCCTTCCCCCAGACGGCTGCCGTCTGCGAGTTCGAGAACGGGAACATAGCCGTTCGGATTGACGCCATAGAAATCCAGCCCCGTCTCTGTCTTGTGGCTGGTGTGGTCGACCTTGATCAGTTCCACGTCCAGACCAAGTTCGTTGATGACGATATGGGGCGAGAGCGAGCAGCTGGCGGGCATGTAGTACAGTTTCACTAGGAATCTCCATGGTGTTTCTTACGCCGGCTCCCCTTGGAAAGCTGGCTGCCGAACCATGTAATCCACCTAGTATAAAATCGTAAGAACGGAAAAGTTTGACATCTAGGTACAAAAATTATACCGCCTCGAGTATGAGGTATGCCCGATGAAAAAGACCGTGACTGGCTGCTCCGTCGAGGAAGCGATGCATTTGCTGGGAGGTCGCTGGCGGCTGCTGATCGTCTCCTACCTGGTCGATGGCCCCCAGCGCTTCAACGAATTGCGGCGGCTGATGCCCGGCATCTCGCAGAGAATGCTGACGCTCGATCTGCGGGCGCTGGAGGAGGCAGGCCTTATCCGGCGCACGGTCTATCCGACTGTTCCGGTGAAGGTCGAATATTCGCTGACGGAGGATGGGACCCGGCTGGAGAAGGTGGTAGCCGTGGTCAAGGAATTTGGACTGTGGCTGAAGGACCGGGATGTGCGGATGAGCGAGGAGCTTCACCAGAGCTCCTAGTATAAATCCCGCCAATCGGGATTTGTTTTTTCGATCAGCTCGACCTTCCATTGGCGATACCAGCGTTTCCGGGAACTTTCATGTGTATTAGCTCTCCGGTTGACGCGAGTCGGAAAAGCTAAACTCAATCAAAAATATGCACTCGCATCGATTGCATCCGGCGACGAATATAATATTGTTTGCTTGGAGATCGATTTGGGGGCTAATTATGTCGTTCAAGGAACAAGTTGCTGAACTATCGAAGCGCGCAATTGCTGCGCAAAATATTGCTCTTACTGAAGAGGCGACAAAGAACGCGCTTGTGATGCCATTTTTGCGCACGCTTGGTTTCGATGTTTTTGATCCAACGCAAATTGTCCCAGAATTTATAGCTGACGTTGGCTTGAAAAAGGGAGAAAAGGTCGACTACGCAGTAAAGATAAATGACCGAATTGAGTTTATTCTAGAAGCAAAAGCTGTCAGCGCGAATCTCTCGCAGGCCCAATACAGCCAACTTTACCGATATTTTTCGACCACAGATTGCTCAATTGCAATTCTTACAAACGGTATACAGATCTGGTTTTTCACCGACCTTGATGCACCCAATAAGCTTGATAGCAATCCATTTTTTAAATTCGATCTTTTTGATTATGACGATAACGATCTGAAGGAGCTTGAAAAGTTTCACAAAGAAAAATTTTCGATTGAAGATATCAAGAGCTCAGCCAGCACTTTGAAGCGAATGAAAGCAACCATTAATTGCATAGAGGCGCAATTTAATGATCCCGATGATGAATTCGTTCGACTCATTTCTAAAGAAATACATGATGGCAAGCTTACTGCAGCCGTCGTCGCGGAGTTCAAACCGATAATCAAACGCGCATTTGATGATCTCGTTCGTCAAAAAATCCAGAAGAAATTGAGCGCCGCATTCAATGAGAATGTGAATATACCGACGATTAAGGACGTAGATTCCGTCACTCAGATAAACGACGATGGAGACGGGATTGAAACCACACAAGAAGAGATCGACGGATTCAATATTGTGCGAGCTATCGGAGCGGAGCTCGCAGATGTTTCTCGAATTGTCATGCGCGATCAAAAATCTTATTGCGGCATCAACTTCGATGACAACAACCGTAAGCCAATTGTTAGATTGCACTTTAACTCGAAGACCAAGTTTCTAACGATTTTCGATGCGGAAAAAGCTGGGTCTCGATTCGACATAGCGCAGACTACGGATATCTTTAAAGCCAAAGCGCTAATTCAAGCTGTCATTCAATCGTACGTCGGTTCCTAATCAAACCCTCTCCACAAACCCGTCCAGTACGCGCTTCTGTCCGGCGCGGTCGAATTCGATGGTCAGCTTGTTGCCCTCGATCTCCGAGACGTTGCCGTTGCCGAACTTGATGTGGAAGACGCGGTCGCCGATGGCGAATTTGGAGGGTTCGGCGGAGGTGGATTTGGCCACCAGTTCGCCGTCGATGGTGCGCACTTTCGGGCCGCTTTCGCCGTAGCCGATGCGTTCGACGGCGTGGCCGGAGCGGCTGCCCCAGTTGTCGCGCGTCGCGTCGTTGCGGTTGGCCTGTGCGCGTTTCCAGCCGGGTGTCGAATAGGTGTTGGCGAAGGGATCGGCCTTGTCGAAGCGTGACTGGCCGTAGCCGCCGCGGCCATACCCGCCATAGGATTGCTCGACTTCGGCGACCTGCACATGCGTTTCCGGCAGCTCGTCAAGGAAGCGGGAGGGGATGGTCGATTGCCAGAGGCCATGGATGCGGCGGTTGGAGACGAACCAGATGTGGCAGCGGCGCTTGGCGCGGGTGATGCCAACATAGGCGAGGCGGCGCTCTTCCTCGAGGCCGGCACGGCCGCTTTCGTCGAGCGCACGCTGGTGCGGAAACAAGCCTTCCTCCCAGCCGGGCAGGAATACCGTGTCGAATTCAAGGCCCTTGGCTGAATGCAGCGTCATGATGGAGACGGCGTCGAGATTTTCGTTCTGCTCGGCATCCATGACGAGGGCGACATGCTCGAGGAAGCCACGCATGGATTCGAAACTATCCATGGAGCGAATGAGCTCTTTCAGGTTTTCCAGGCGTCCCGGTGCTTCCGCCGATTTGTCGTTCTTCCACATATCCGTATAGCCGGACTCTTCGAGGATCTGCTCGGCAAGCTCGGTATGCGGCGTGTTTTCGAGCAGACCCTGCCAGCGGCGGAAGGATTGCACGACGTCGAACAGCGCCTTGCGCGCCTTCGGCTTCATCTCGTCCGTTTCGATGATATCGGCCGCTGCCGCCAGCATCGGGATATCGCGCACACGGGCGTAATCGTGCAGGGCGCGCACCGTGGTGTCGCCCAGGCCGCGCTTCGGCGTGTTGATGATGCGCTCGAAGGCGAGATCATCGGCCGGCTGACAGACGAGGCGGAAATAGGCCATGGCGTCGCGGATTTCGAGGCGCTCGTAGAAGCGCGGGCCGCCGACGACGCGATAGTTCAGGCCGAGCGTGACGAAGCGGTCTTCGAATTCGCGCATCTGGAAAGAGGCGCGCACGAGGATCGAAATGTCGTTGAGATTGTGCTTGTTGCGCTGCAGCTGCTCGATCTCTTCGCCGATCGCACGGGCTTCCTCCTCGGAATCCCAGGAGGCGTGCACCTGCACCTTGATGTCGTCGGGGTCGGAGCGATCGGTGAACAGCGTCTTGCCGAGCCGGCCCTCATTATGGGCGATCAGATGCGCGGCGGCTCCAAGAATGTGCTCGGTGGAGCGATAGTTGCGCTCGAGCTTGATGACCTTGGCGCCGGGAAAATCCTTCTCGAAACGCAGGATGTTGTCCACTTCGGCACCGCGCCAGCCATAGATCGACTGGTCGTCGTCGCCGACACAGCAGACGTTCTGCGGCTCGCCCTTCTGCCGCTGGGCCAGCAGGCGCAGCCACATATATTGCGCCGTATTGGTGTCCTGATACTCGTCGACCAGGATATAGCGGAAGCGCTGGTGGTAATCCTTGAGGATATCCGGATTCTGCCGGAACATATTGATCGGATGCAGCAGGAGATCGCCGAAGTCGCAGGCGTTCAGCGTCTTCAGGCGGTTCTGATAGGCGGCATAGAGCTCGCGGCCCTTTCCGTTGGCAAAGGCGCGAGCATCGCCTTCGGGAATATCGGCGGGGCTGAGGCCCTTGTTCTTCCAGGTATCGATCATGCCGGCAAACTGCTTGGCCGGCCAGCGCTTGTCGTCGAGCCCTTCCGCTTGGATCAGCTGCTTGATCAGACGGATGACATCATCGGTATCGAGAATGGTGAAGCTGGAGGTGAGGCCGACCAGCTCGGCATGGCGGCGCAGCAGCTTGACGCCGATCGAGTGAAAGGTGCCGAGCCAGGGCATGCCTTCGACTGCACCGCCGACGAGCAGTGCGATGCGTTCCTTCATCTCGCGGGCCGCCTTGTTGGTGAAGGTCACGGCGAGGATCTGGCTGGGGAAGGCGCGGTTGGTGGAGAGGATATGGGCGATGCGGGTGGTCAGCACACGCGTCTTGCCGGTGCCGGCGCCCGCAAGCACGAGAACGGGGCCATCGAGCGTTTCCACGGCTTCGGCCTGCTCGGCATTGAGGCCGGAGAGATAGTCGGGTCGGCGGCCGCTGTCGCGTGCTGCCATGGCGCGGGCCGCGATACCGCCGCCAATGCTGCCGGAAGCCGGCGCAGAACGGCGCGGTGCCGTGTGCTCCGGCTCCTCGTCAAAGAAGGGAATATCGTCATGTCCAATGGTCATGCCGCCCAATGTAATGATTCTACCCCGAAAGGCAAAAGAAACGGCCCGAAACTAGAACAAAAAGTGCACATTTGCAGAGATTTATGCTCGCCATAAGGCTATTTTTTGCATCGGGACCGATCAGTCAATACGCCGGTAAAACGTCTCGTTGTCCATGCCAAGATTACAACTTTGTCATAATCTGTGGCGAAACTTGCCGCATATGTACAAAAACACGATATTGCAGCAAATCGGGCACAATCTTGCGTTATAGAGCCACCTGATCCGATTTTTGGCCCTGGTAAGTGCGCTGGGTGAAGAGGGCCATACAGAAAACCAACGACGCGATTTCATCGCCTCTGACACAACGAGCCGGAGACGTGCATGACCGCCTGGAAGCAGCTTTCCTTGTCTTTTTTCTTGTTGGCAGCCGGCATTGCCGCTGTCGTGGCCTTCGTGCCGAGTGCGGCGGGCTTGCTACAGAGGGTCGGCGTTCCCGAGACGATCGTCGCGTGGATCGCACCACGCGATGGCGCGGCCGACGGAAAGGCAGAGACGAAGGCGAGCTCCGGCGGACGGCGCGGTCAGAACATACCGCTTGTCGTGACGGAACCTGTGGTCAGCGGCGTCGTCAATGACCGTCTGAGCGCTATCGGCACCGGTGATGCCATCCGTTCTGTCGTCGTCATGCCGCAGGCGGCGGGTACGATCCGCGAAATTCTCATCAAGTCCGGCGACAGGGTCAGCCAAGGGCAGGTGCTGGCGCGTCTCGACGATGACGAGCAGATCATCGCGCGCGGCCAGGCGGAAGTGGCGCTGAAGAGCGCTGTCGAGAAATCCCAACTCTATCGCAATATCAAATCCACCGTCTCCCGCATGGACGTGTTCGATGCCGAGATCGTGGAGCAGGGCGCAAAGCTGGCGCTGCAATCGGCAGAACTGGCGTTGAAGCGCCGCGATGTCGTCGCGCCGATCGACGGGATCGTCGGCATCGTGCCTGTCGTCGTCGGCGACAACGTGACGACGGCGACCAACATCGTCATGCTGGACGACCGTTCGGAAATCCTGGTGGATTACTGGGTGCCGGAACGCTTCGCCAACACTGTCAAGGTGGATCAGCCGGTGGAGGCAACCTCGGTGGCGTTGCCGGGACGAGCATTCACAGGCGCCGTCGAGGCGGTCGACAACCGCGTCGATGGTGCGAGCCGGACCTTGCGCGTACGCGCCCGCATCGACAATGCCTCCGATGAATTGCGCGCCGGCATGTCCTTCAATGTCGGGATGCGCTTTGCCGGCGAAGCCTACCCCTCCGTCGATCCGCTCGCCGTGCAGTGGGATGGTGCGGGCGCGCATGTCTGGCGTGTCATTGACAGCAAGTCCTCAAAGGTGCGCGTCAGCATCGTGCAGCGCAATCCGGATGCCGTTCTTGTCAGAGGCGATCTTCACAATGGTGACCTCATCGTCGTCGAGGGATTGCAGCGCGTGACCGAAGGCGGGGAGGTTCGCTTTGCCCGCGATGTCGCTCAGGCCAGTGAGGTCATCACCCAATGATGACCGATGGCGATGATACGGTGGATGCCGGCTCGGCTGCGGCCAAGCAATCCTTTACCGCGCTTTTCGTTCGCCGGCCGATCCTTGCGCTGGTCTTCAACACGCTTCTGGTCGTTGCCGGTCTTGCCGCCTATTTCGGCGTCGAGGTGCGCGAATTGCCCGATGTCGACCGTCCGGTCGTCACGGTCAGAACCGTATTCGATGGCGCGTCGCCGCAGACGGTTGATCAGGAATTGACGAAGATCATCGAAGGGGCGGTTGCGCGTGTCAGCGGCCTGAAATCGGTCTCCTCCAGCTCGTCCTTCGGGCAGAGCAGGGTGACGCTGGAGTTTTCCGACGCGACTGACCTTTCGGTCGCCGCCAACGATGTTCGCGACGCCATCGGCCGTATCGCCGAACAATTGCCCGATCAGGCCGATGCGCCGCAGATCGTCAAGGCGGATTCGGATTCGCAGCCGATCATGCGCCTTGCCGTCACATCGACGATGCTGACGATGGACGACCTGACGCAGCTCGTCGACAAGGAAATCCGGGATAGGCTGGCGGCAGTCGAGGGCGTTGCCGATGTCGAGCTCTACGGCGATCAGGAGAAGATTTTCCGCATCGACGTCGATCAGGCGGCTCTGGCGGGCAGGGGTCTGACGATCGGCGACCTGACGACGGCGCTTGCGACCGCCGCGCTCGACGTGCCGGCCGGATCGCTGAAGAGCGCGCGCCAGGATATCGTCGTGCGCGCCACGGCGGCGCTGCAGACGCCGGAGGATTTTTCCCGGCTGATCATAAGGGATCGCGTGCGGCTCTCCGATGTCGCGACCGTGACGCTCGGCCCGCGGGACGGCACGACCGCATTGCGCTCCAACGGCGTGCAGGGCGTCGGCCTCGGCATCATCCGCCAGGCGCAGTCGAACACGCTGAATATCTCCGAGGGCGTGAAGGCCGTCGTCGCGCAGCTCTCCAAATCGCTGCCCGAGGGCACCCGCATCGCCATTACCAGCGATGATGCCGTGTTTATTCAGGGAGCGATCCATGAAGTCGTGCTGGCGCTGGTGCTTTCCGCATTGATCGTGACCGTCGTCATCTATCTTTTCCTGCGCGACTGGCGGGCGACGCTGATCCCGGTCGTCACCATGCCGGTGGCACTCATCGGCACGCTGGCCGCGCTCTACATGGTCGGCTTCTCGGTCAATATTCTCACGCTGCTGGCAATCGTGCTTGCGACCGGCCTCGTGGTCGACGATGCGATCGTCGTGCTGGAGAATATCGTGCGGCGCAGGGCCGAGAAGATCGGGCCGCGCGCCGCTGCCGTGCTTGGCACGCGCGAAGTCTTCTTCGCCGTCATTGCGACAACGGCCACGCTTGCTGCCGTGTTCATTCCGCTGTCCTTCCTGCCGGGGCAGGTGGGCGGTCTGTTCCGCGAATTCGGCTTCGTGCTTGCCTTCTCCGTCGGCCTCTCGTCGGTCGTTGCGCTGACGCTCTGCCCGATGCTCGCTTCGCGGATGCTGACCAAGGAGATGCGCGAGGAGCACGGAGCGCTCGGTCGCTTCGGTGAGCTTTTTTCCAGTGTCTATCGTCGCACGTTGCGCGCCTGTCTCAACACGCCTTTTGTCGTCATCGTGTTCTGCGTCATGTTTGCGGTTGCCGCTGTTTTCGCGTTCATCAACGTCAGAAGCGAACTGACGCCGAATGAAGACCGCGCGATGGTCATGCTGCGTCTCACCACGCCGCAAGGCGCCGGCCTCGATTACACCAAGGATCAATTGCAGCGCGTCGAAGAGCGGCTGCAGCCGCTGATGAAGAGTGGCGACATCCGGAATATCTATGCGATTTCAGGCATGAACAGCCAAAAGAACAGCGGTTTCATGGTGCTGACGCTGGCGCCCTGGAGCGAGCGCCATCGCACGCAACAGGACATCGTTTCGGATATCAATCGCGCCACGGCCGGGGTGCCGGCGCTTCGCGGCAATGTCATTCAGGCCAACAGCCTGCGCATCCGAGGCGCCGGCAGTGGCGTGCAGATGGCCCTTATCGGCAACAATCACGAAGCGCTGACCGAAGCTGCGCTGAAGCTGGTGCAGGAACTCGACAAAACAGGTCAATTCGACACGCCGCGGCTGAACAACGAGCCGACGCAGGCCCAGGTCTCCGTCACCATCGATCGTGAGCGCGCTTCCGATCTCGGGGTCGATATCACGGGTCTTTCGGTCGCGCTGCAGTCGCTGCTGGAAGGGCGCTCCGTCGTCGACGTATTCGTTGCCGGTGAATCCTATCCGGTGCTTTTGACCTCCACCATGCGGCCGATCGACGATCCCACCGATCTCGAAAACGTCTTCCTGAAGACCGGCGACGGCAAAATCGTGCCGATGTCTGTCATCGCGTCGCTGAAGGAGAATGCCGTTGCGCCGCAGCTGACCCGTGAGCAGCAGCTGGCTTCGGTCGCGATCACCGCCGGTCTGAAGAATGGCATGTCGCTCGGGCAGGCGGTCGAGGAAGTCACTCGCATCGCGACGCCGCTCCTGCCGCCGGGTTCGCGCTTGATGCCGCTCGCCGAAGCGGCAACGCTGGAAGAAAACTCCAGCGGCATGATGCTGACCTTTGGCTTTGCCATCGTCATCATCTTCCTGGTGCTGGCCGCGCAGTTCGAAAGCGTGCTGTCGTCGGTCATCATCATGTCCACCGTGCCGCTCGGTCTTGCCTGTGCCGTCTTTGCGCTCGTCATCACCGGGTCTAGCCTCAATATCTACAGCCAGATCGGTCTGGTGTTGCTTGTCGGTGTCATGGCGAAGAACGGCATCCTGATCGTCGAATTCGCCAATCAGCTGCGCGACAAGGGAGAAGGTGTGCGCGAGGCGATCGAGAAGGCCTGCGCGCTGCGCCTGCGGCCGGTCATGATGACGATGATCGCGACTATCCTTGGTGGCGTACCGCTCGTCTTTGCCGAAGGGGCGGGCGCGGAAGCGCGTGTCGCGCTTGGCTGGGTGATCGTCGGCGGTCTCGGTTTCGCGACCCTGGTCACGCTCTACATCACGCCGGTCGCCTATCTCTTGATCGCCCGCTTTGCAAAACCGCAGACGCATGAAGAGCGGCGGCTGCATGACGAGATGTCGGACGCGGCTCTGCGCGCGAAGCTCACCAGTCTTCGCGCGGCGGAGTAGGCCGGAACGGGCCGGTTGCGCCCGTTGCAGGCGTTGCGCTTATTTATGGTAAATCAGGCGTATCGTTTAGCGCTTTTTTAAGCATGTTTGCTAATCATAGCGGTATGTAACCGCTGGAGCGCAGGCGTTGTTTTTGCCTCGCTTCCCCGTTCGCCGACACGCTCGGCCCGCGCGCATGAGCGCCCGCGGCAAGGTTTCAATGTCTCCTTGTATTTGTTGCGTATTGTTGCGTCCGGAGTTCATGTGCCGTGAGTATTTTTTCGACCTTCATCAGGGTCAGTCCCTCTGTGAATACAGCGCTGGAAGTGCTGAGGGACACCCAGACCAAACTGGGTAATGCCGAACGACAGATGTCGTCGGGCCTGCGGGTTCAGTCGGCCAGAGACAATGCCACATATTGGAAAATCTCGACTTTGACGCATACGGACATCGGCGCGATTTCGTCGGTTCAGGATGCGCTTGGTCTCGCAGCTTCGACGGTCAGCACCGCCTCCACGGGTGTTAGCAGCGCGATCGACGTCGTGACGGAAATCAGGACGAAGCTCGTCAGCGCCTATGAGACCAGCGTCGACAAGACGAAGCTCAATGACGAGATCACCGAGCTCAAGCAGCAGCTGCGCACTGTAGGGGAGTCGGCGACCTTCAACGGTGTCAACTGGATTGTGTTGCGTGACGGCGCCGATCCGACCGATCCGCACGAAGTGCCGGGCTCCCTGATCCGAGGCAGCAACGGTACGGTTTCGATCGGCATGTTGAGCTATGCGGGCGTGAGTTCGACGAGCGGCCCGATCACCTCGGCCGATGCGCGTTATCTGATCGATGACCAGTCAAGCGGCACCGGCGGATATGGCGTGCTGACGTCGACGTCCTTCGCGACCGAGGCTGGGGCTGCCAAGAATTATGTGCTCGTCAGCAGCCAGAACGGCAATACGAGTGGCCAGGTGGAGATTTCGCTCGACGCGAATACGACCCGGGGTGCCATCGTCGACATGGTCAACACCGTGACGGGGATGCTGAACCAGCTCAAGACGATCGGGTCCGCCTTCGGCTCCCTCGAATCGCGCATCAGTCTTCAGACCGAATTCGCCAAGAACCTCACCGATTCGCTGACCAGCGGCGTCGGCAAGCTTGTGGATGCCGATATGGAGCAACAATCGAGCAAGGTTCTGGCGCTGCAGGCCCAGCAGCAGCTCGGGGTGCAATCCCTGGCGATTGCCAATGCGAGCTACAATACGGTTCTGCAACTCTTCCAGAATCACTGATTGCCGGCGGGGCGCCGCTGAATTTGATGGGGCCGGCAAGTGGGCGTCTCCACCCCTTCGAATGCGTCGACTTCGTCGAAAATCTTCACTGATAGGCTATGCACAGGGGACAAAGGTCTGGATAAGATTTCTCTTCATGATATTGCCGCAATGCTTCATATCTGCTGCGGCCATCGAACCGGAGAGCGATGATTCTATGATCAAGAAAATTGCCATTCTTGCCCTAGCGGCAGGTTTTTTGAACGCATGCACCACCACCGATCCCTATACGGGTGAGCAGAAAGTTTCTAACACGGCGGGCGGTGCAGCGATCGGTGCCGGTGTTGGCGCCGTTGCCGGTCTTCTGATCGGCCATTCGCCGGCCTCGCGCCGCAATGCCGCGCTGATCGGCGCAGGCGTCGGTGCGCTCGCGGGTGCGGGCATCGGCAATTACATGGACCAGCAGGAATCCGAGCTGCGCGCGCAGCTGCAGGGCACCGGCGTTTCGGTGACACGCGTCGGCGACCGCATCATCCTCAACATGCCGTCGGCCATCACCTTCGATATCGACCAGGATGCGATCAAGCCGGAATTCTTTGCGACGCTGAACTCGGTCGCGATCGTTCTGCGCAAGTTCAACCGCACGCTGATCGACGTCAACGGCCATACGGATTCGACGGGCAGCCTGCAGCATAACCAGGATCTGTCTGAGCGCCGCGCCGGATCGGTTGCCTCCTACCTCGGCAGCCAGGGCATCGACCAGCGCCGCATGTCGGCCATCGGCTTCGGCCCGTCGCAGCCGGTTGCAACGAATGCTAACGAGGCTGGCCGCGCCCAGAACCGTCGCGTCGAGATCCAGATCGCACCGATCACGCAGAACGGCTAAGCCTTCTCAACAAAAGCGGCCGGGTCTCACGATCCGGCCGTTCTCTCTGCGCGTCCGATCACGCATGCATGCTTGCGCCCTTCGTGATCTTGTCGACGGTTTTCTTGTCCGCGCGCAAGGCGATGCCGACGACCTTGGCGTCTTCGGGCGCGAATTCGGAAAAGACGGCACGGTTTGCGACGTCATGGCCGGTCGCAAACATTTCCTCGATAAAAATGGAAGAGGTCACGCCACGTTCGAGCGAGCGGCGATGAATGGCGGCGATATTCTCCTGATCGGCAGACAGAACGATGACCGGCTGGATCGACAATGCGTTGTAGACGTTGCCGGCACGATCGCGATAGGGTTCGCCGATGATGTCGGGATGTTGCCCGGCGATGCCTGTCGACAGGAAGGCAGTTACGTTCAGCTTTTGCCAGGATTGAAGGTCGCTTCGCAAAACGATCGCGATTTTGGTATCGAACATCGATGGTCACTTTCATGCAGTCTGGGAATGGGACATTGCGCGACGATGTAGCCGGACAGATCTTCGAGGGTCTTGAACGTTTGTGCGTGACGCCGGAGGCCAACCGCATCCTGTCTGCGCCGGCCTATCCGGGTATCGAACGCATCCAGGCGCAATTCCGGGGCGATGCCTTCGATCTGCACCGGCACGATACGTATGCGCTTGGCGTCACCATGCGGGGCGTGCAGACGTTCCGCTATCGCGGCGAGCAGCGCTACAGCCTCCCGGGGCGGGTGATCATCCTTCATCCGGACGAGCTGCATGATGGCGGGGCGGCGACTGAGGACGGCCTGGTCTATCGCATGCTGTATCTGGAGCCTTCGGTGCTGTTTCAATGTCTGGAGGCAGCGCGGGTCGGACTGCCTTTTGTCGATGATCCGATCGTTAGGGATGATCGGCTTGCCGGGCTGTTGCTGGCGGCGCTCGGCGAGCTCGATCGTGAGCTCGATGACCTCTTTGTCGACGATTTCGTTTCTCGTCTAACGGACGGTCTCGTTCGGCATGCCCGGCTTCCGCAACGACCTTTGGGCAGCATTGCGTGGGGGCAGGTGAAGGTAGCACGCGATTATCTCGAGGCGAATAGCATGCAGGATGTGAGATCCCAGGAGCTGGAGCGCATCACCGGCCTTGATCGCTTTGCGCTTGCACGGCATTTCCGTGCGGCCTTTGCTACCAGTCCGCACCGGTTCTTGCTGATGCGGCGGCTGCAGCAGGCGAAGGCGATGATCGGCGTGGGCGAGCCGATTGCGGAGGTTGCCGCCGCAACCGGGTTTGCCGATCAGAGCCATCTGACCCGGCATTTCAAGAAGGCGTTCGGCATCGCACCGGGCGCATGGCGCAACATGGTGCGGGGAGCGGGATAGCGGCTCCGCCAGTCTTCAGTGAAGGCCGAGGAACTGCTTGAGTTCCGGCGTTTGCGGATTGGCGAAGACTTCGCCGGGCGGTCCGATTTCGTGCACGCGGCCTTGATGCATGAAGACGACGCGTGAGCAGACGTCCCGCGCGAATTTCATCTCGTGGGTCACCATCAGCAACGTCATGCCTTCGCTTGCCAGTTCGCGGACGACAGCGAGAACCTCGGCAACCAGCTCCGGGTCCAGGGCGGAGGTGATTTCGTCGCAGAGCAGTGCGATCGGCTGCATGGCGAGTGCTCTTGCGATGGCGACGCGCTGCTGCTGGCCGCCGGAGAGTTCATCCGGATAGGCGTCGAACTTGTGCCCGAGGCCGACACGATCGAGCATCCGCCGCGCCATGGCTTCCGCTTCGGCCCTGGTGGTCTTCTTGACGACCATCTGCGAGAGCATGACGTTGCGTCCCGCGCTCAGATGCGGGAAGAGATTGAACTGCTGGAAGATCATGCCAACCTTCAGCCGCAGCGCCTTCAGGTGCAGGTCATCGGGCAGGAGCTGTGCACCTGCGACCGAGATCGAGCCGTCATTGATCGTTTCCAGCCCGTTGATGCAGCGCAGCAGCGTCGATTTTCCCGAACCGCTCTTGCCGATGATGGCGATGACCTCGCCGGGCTCGACATCGAGGTTGATGCCTTTGAGGACCTCGTTGGCGCCGAAGCTCTTGCGGACTTCAGTGATTTCGATGAGCGACATTGAGCTTCCTCTCCAGGATCTGGCTGCTTTTCGACAGCGGCCAGCACAGGGCGAAATAGATGAGCGCGACGAAGCCGTAGACGGTGAAGGGCTGGAAGGTCGCGTTGGTGATGACGGTGCCGGCCTTCGACAGCTCGACGAAGCCGATGATCGAGGTGAGGGCCGTGCCCTTGACGACCTGCACGGAGAAACCGACCGTCGGCGGCACGGCGATACGCAGTGCCTGGGGCAGGATTACGTGACGCATCTGCTGGATATAGCCCATGCCGAGGCTGGCGGAGGCCTCCCATTGCCCTTTGGCGACTGACTCGACGCAGCCGCGCCAGATTTCGGTAAGGAAGGCAGCCGACCAGACGGTGAGTGCGACGCCGGCAGCCAGCCAGGCCGGCACGTCGATGCCGAAGAGTCCGAGACCGAAGAAGGCAAGAAAGAGCTGCATCAGCAGCGGCGTGCCCTGAAACAGCTCGACGAAATATCTGACGGCGACACGGCCGGCCTTTGCCTTGCCGATGCGCAGGAACAGCAGGATTGCGCCGACGATGGCGCCGCCGGCGAAAGAGACGAGCGAGAGGAGGATCGTCCAGCGCGTCGCCAGCAGCAGGCCGCGCAGAATATCCCAGGTGGTGAACTGGATCATTGGCGAACCCTGCGTGGAAAGATCAGCGTGCCTATAGCCGCAAGCACTTGCCTGAGCAGGATCGCGAGCGCGAGGTAGATCGCCGTCGATACGAAATAGGCTTCGAAGGCGCGGAAGGAGCGCGACTGGATGAAGTTTGCCGCGAAGGTCAGGTCTTCGGCAGCGATCTGCGAGACGACCGAGGAGCCGAGCATAACGATGACGACTTGCGATGACAGCGCCGGCCAGATGCGTTGCAGCGACGGCACGAGGACGACATGCCGGAAGGTTTCGAACCGTGTCATGGCAAGGCTGGCGCCGGCTTCGAACTGGCCGCGGGGTGTCGCCTGGATGCCGGCGCGGATGATCTCGCAGCTATAGGCGCCGAGATTGATGACCATGGCGAGATTGGCGGCGGTCATCTCGTTCATCTGGACGCCGATGCCGGGGAGGCCGAAGAAAATGAAGAAGAGCTGGATCAGAAACGGCGTGTTGCGGATCAGCTCGACATAGATGGCGACGAAGGGCTTGAGCCAGGATGGGCCGAGCGCGCGAGCCCAGGCGCAGGCGATGCCAAGGATGATGCCAAGCACGGCACCGATAAGGGTCAGCTCCACCGTGACGAGAACGCCCTTGACCAGTGTGGGATAGTATTCGGCGAGCCAGCCGAAGTCGAAATGATAACGCATGGGATGAAGCCTCGCTCTGACCGATCACGCCGCCGAACGGCGCGATCGGTCGTGCGTTGATCAGAAGCCGGCCGGCAGGTCGGCGCCTAGCCACTTCTGCGACATCTTGTTGAGCGTCCCATCCACCTTGGCGGCGGCGATGATCTCATCGACTTTTTTCTGCAGCGCCGCTTCGTTCTTGTTCATGCCGATAAAGCAGGGGGAGTTGGTGATGAGGAATTTCATCTCGGGCTTCTTCGGCGGGTTCTTGGCAAGAATCGCTGCCGCGACGACGTTGCCGGTCGCAACCAGCTGGACTTGTCCGGACAGGAAGGCCGAGATGGTGCCGTTATTGTCTTCGTAGCGCTTGATCGTCGCATCCTGCGGCGCGACCTTGGTCAGCGCCAGATCCTCGATCGCGCCGCGGGTGACGCCGATCGTCTTGCCGGAAAGGTCTTCCGGCTTGGCAGCTGCCACATCGCCGGGGCCGAAGACGCCGTTGAAGAAGGGCGCATAGGCGTCGGAGAAATCGATGACCTTTTCGCGATCCGGATTCTTGCCGAGGCTTGAAATCACCAGGTCGACCTTGTTGGTCTGCAGATAGGGAATGCGGTTGGCGCTGGTGACCGGGACAAGCTCCGTTTTGACGCCGAGTTTTTCGCCGATCAGGTTTGCCATATCGATGTCATAGCCCATCGGCGCCATGTCCGTACCGACGCTGCCAAAAGGCGGGAAATCCTGCGGAACGGCGACGCGGAGCGTGCCGCGAGAGGTTATGTCGCTCAGGGCATCCGCCCGAGCTGCGTCGGGGGCGGAAATCGACCCCATCGCGAGCATCGCGATGCCGAGTGCCATGAGCATTTGTCTACGCTTCATCGAATATCCTTCCAATCGGGCTGTGTGAAAGCTGGAAGGCAAAACGCAAGACCCGTGCCAGTCGCTGCGGCAATGCCGGCACTCCCGTCGATTGCGGATCCAGACCTCCAGATCGTTCATCCTTAATGATCAGTTTGCGTCGCGTGCTGCTGAAAAAATGGGCAATTTCTGTTTGTGGTGTTTGCTGATGTCCTTGTCCGCCTGCGTCGCTCAAGTTGGCCTGGATCGAAGCCAGATCAAAGATTGAGAGGTGGGAGGGTGCGACAGTTGCGGTTGACTTTCATCACTGGACAGCGCCGCGCTGATGTCCCATAGAACCGATAAAAGGGTTAACACCCTTCGATGATCGCGATGGGAGATTCGGATTATGGTTCTGGCTGATGCGAAGGCGGGGGCACGTAACGAGGCAGGGATAGCAGCCGTTCTCGGCATTCTCAAACAGGCTTTCGGAGAGCGCTTCCAGACCGGCGAGAGTTTTCGCGCCCAGCACGCTCACACGACGACCTATATCCCATCGCAGCTCCCGGACGGCGTGGTTTTTGCCGAAACACGGGCAGATGTGCAGACCGTCGTCAAGACATGCGCTGAGCACAAGGTTCCGGTCATTCCCTTCGGCACGGGCTCTTCGCTCGAAGGCCAGGTGAATGCGCCACAGGGCGGCATCTCCATCGATTTCAGCCGCATGAACCGCATTATCGAGGTCAATGCCGAGGATCTGGATTGCACGGTAGAACCTGGCGTCACGCGCGAACAGCTCAATACTTATCTGCGCGACACCGGTCTGTTCTTTCCGATCGATCCGGGTGCCAACGCCTCGATCGGCGGCATGGCATCGACGCGGGCATCGGGCACGAATGCCGTGCGCTATGGCACGATGAAGGACAATGTTCTGTCCGTGACCGTGGTCACCGCCAATGGCGAGGAAATCCGCACCGCTCGACGAGCGAAGAAATCATCCGCCGGTTATGATCTGACGCGACTTTTCGTCGGCGCCGAGGGCACGCTCGGCGTGCTGACCTCGGTCACGCTGCGCCTGCAGGGCATTCCGCAGAAGATCGCCGGCGGCGCCTGTGCTTTTCCTGATGTCAAGTCGGCCTGCGATGCCGTCATCATGACGATCCAGATGGGTGTACCCGTCGCGCGCATCGAGTTGCTGGATGCCATGCAGATGCGGGCCTGCAATCGCTATTCCGGCCTGACCTATGATGAGAAGCCGACGCTTTTCCTCGAGTTCCATGGCACCGATGAGACCGTTGCGCTGCAATCGGCGCAATTTGCCGAGATTGCGGCCGAATGCGGTGGCGGCAAATTCCTTTGGACAAGCAATGCGGAGGAGCGCAACAAGCTCTGGAAAGCCCGCCACGATGCCTATTGGGCCTGCCGCGCGCTGGCGCCGGAGCTGGCTGCCCTGTCGACTGATGTCTGCGTGCCGATCTCGCGGCTTGCCGAATGCGTCGCGGAAACCCAGGCCGATATTGAGGCGCACGGCTTGCTGGCACCCATCGTCGGCCATGCCGGTGACGGCAATTTCCATGTGCTCGTCCTGTTCGACGACAAGACCCCGGAAGGGATCGCCGTCGTCGAGAATTTCGTCGCCCGCCTCAATGCGCGTGCGCTTGCCATGGACGGCACATGCACGGGCGAACATGGGATAGGGCAGGGAAAGATGGCATTTCTCGAGCAGGAACTTGGCGATGCGGTCGATCTGATGCGCCAGATCAAGGAGTCGCTCGATCCGGATGCCATTTTCAATCCGGGGAAGATATTCCGCAGGCACTGAAAGATGGAATATTTTCATGATCTTGGCTTGCTACAGGCACGAATGACGCTAGGCTGCAGCCGCACTTTCCGGTTTTTGTCATGAAAAGCCACATGCATGCGCTAGATGGGTGGCATACCTCTTAAAAAGAGCTGCTGTCATCGGCAGGGATCGGGTAGAACTGTGCATATTCTAGGTTATGCCGTGTATGCGCTCTGATAAGCGACACCTGCATATGTTGGGAATGAAGATTGGAGACGATACGCGTTGTTAGGTAAGGTCCTGGTTTTTCTGGGTGGATTGCTCGTGGTGGTGCTGTTCGTGGCGCTGCTCGCTCCGCTCTTCATAGACTGGACCGATTTTCGCAAGAATTTCGAGGATCAGGCGAGCCGCATCATCGGCAAGAAGGTGACCGTTCACGGCACCGTGGATGCCCGCCTCCTGCCGTTCCCGTCGGTGACGCTGCACGATGTCCGTGTCGGCCAGGAACCTGATGGCACGCCGCTGGTGCAGATCGCCGAATTCTCCATGGATGCGGAACTCGCGCCTTTCCTTTCTGGCGAAGCGCTGATCTTCGACATGCGGGTATCCAAGCCCAAGGTGCGGCTGCGGCTGCTGAAGGATGGCACACTCGACTGGATGCGCGGCAGCCAGCCGGAAATTCCTGCAAAATCCGTAGTGCTCGAAAGCGTTCATGTCGAAGACGGCGATATTCTCTTCATCGACGAGCAAACGGGCAGGACTCGGCATGTTACGGGCCTGAACGCCCAGATGTCGGCGAGATCGCTTGCCGGTCCATGGCGCATCGAGGGCGATGCGGCGCTCGACAATGAGCATGGCAATTTCACTGTTTCCAGCAGTCAGCCCGATGACAACGGCGTCTTGCGCGTTCGCACCCGGCTGATGCCGGATCGCCATCCGCTTAATGTCGATCTCGACGGCGAGTTGAAACTGGTCAACAGCAAGCCCGATTACATGGGTTCCTTCACGGCCGGGGTCAACGACAAACAAGCCCATGATTCAGCCGATCAGAAGGCGCAGCCCCGCATCAAGGGCCGTTTCGAGCTGACGAATGATCGCATTCGCGTTCCCGAGTACCGTCTCGAAGTCGGCGCCGATGACGATCCCTATGTCGTGACCGGCGAGGCGACGCTGGACACGGGTTCCAAGCCGGAATTCCTGTTGACGGCCGACGGGCAACAGATCGACGTCAACCGTCTCGGCAGCAACAAGGGCACCAACGGCAAGACCAATCGCAACCCGGCAATTTCGGCGCGGCAGCGCTTGAACAGTCTGATTGCGATCGCTGCCGAAATCCCCGTGCCACAGGTTCCGGGCAAGGCGACCTTTCGGCTGCCGGCGATCGTGGCAGGCGACACGACCATACGCGACGTGCAGCTCGATCTCGAGCCGGCGGGAACGGGATGGAAGATCGATCATGCGATCGGCATGATGCCTGGACGCACGCAGGTCGAGGCGCGGGGCAATCTCATGCTGCGCGGCGAGCCGAATTTCATCGGCAATCTGGTCGTCGCGTCGAACCAGCCCTCAGGGTTGGCATCATGGCTTGTAGGGTCCGTCGATCCGTCGATCCGGCAGCTGCGCCAGGCCGGATTTTCCGCCGATGTCAGCCTGCAGCATGACGAGCAGCGCTTTGAAAACCTTGAGATCGCCATTGGTTCGGCCACGCTGAAAGGTCGGATCGATCGCCAGAGCGGGACGGACAAGGCCCCGCCAAAGCTTGCCGTCGACCTGATCGGCGATGCCCTCGACCTTGACGCGCTGAGGGCACTGACCGGGCTCTTTACCGGCCAGGATGCCGGGGAATCCCTCTTCGATCACCGGATCACGGCGCATCTGCAGGCCGAAAAATTCATGGCTTTCGGCGTGCCGGCCGATAATGTCGATACCTCATTTTCCGTCGCCGATGGTGCTCTGACGCTCGACAAGCTTTCGGTGCGCAACGTTGCCGGAGCCGAAATCACCGCAACCGGCCGCGCTGACGGTTCGCCTTCCGACTACAAGGGATCGGGCGAGATCACCTTCAAGGCCGCCGATCCGGGGCCGTTCTTCGAAATGCTGCGCCAGCATTTGCCGCATCATCCCGTCATGGACCGGTTGGTGCGCAATGCTGCATGGTATGGAAACACTGCGCTTCGCGGCGCAGTGACGCTCGGCGGCGATCAGGACAACGCGCTGACGGTGACGCTAGCCGGCGTTTCCAACGGCAGCCGCGTCAATTTCGATTATCGCATGTCCGATCTTTCGGCTTTCACGGGCAAGGGCACCACGACCCTAGAAGGAACGCTGGAAAATTCGGTGACGTCGATCCTGTTCGGCCAGGCGGGTCTCGATCCGTTGCCCGTCGAAGCCGATGCCAATGGCCGTCTGACGCTGAAAGTGTCTGCAAGTGGTACCGATCCGGCGGATGCCGCTCTCACCTTTGCGACCGACAAGACGTCGTTTACCGCAAACGGCAAGGTGGATGTCCGTCCTGCCACCTTCCTCAATGGCAACATAGCGCTATCGCTCGAAAGTGCCGACATCGATCCTTATTTCGTAATGAACGGTATCGGCATTCCGCAGATGGGCGCCGGCTTGCCGGTCAAGTTCCAGGCCAATGCCGCGCTGAACCCGGACAAGATCGTGTTTTCGGACATGAAGGGGCTGTTTGCCGACAACAACATGTCCGGTACACTGACCATCGATCGGAAAGCACCGAATCTCAAGGCATCAGGCGAATTGTCGCTCGACAAGGCGGATCTCGATTGGCTGGCGGAAGCCATCTACGGGCCGATGAGCGATCCGAAAACGGGGGCTCTCAATCAGGATAAGCTCGGCTTGCCAGCTTTCAGCGGGATGGATATCGGCGTCAAGCTTTCCGCAAAGCAGGTATGGCCCGGCATATTCGGTCCCATTTCGAATTTCACCGCCAATGTAACCTATAAGGGCGAAGAATTGCGGCTTAACGATCTGACGGGCGGCTGGAATGGCGGCACGCTGACCGGAAGCGCGATGTTCGCCAATTCCGACGGTACCGGCCTGCTGCAGGCGAAGCTCAGCCTCGCCAATGGCGATCTTGCGACGGTCGCCTGGCAGCGCGACGGAGCGCCGCTTGCCACAGGTCGCTTCGGTCTTGCGATGAATGCCGAGGCAAGCGGCAAGAGCATTGCCGACCTTGCGGCCAATGCCAGCGGCTCGGGCGAAATGAAGGTCGGCGAGACGCATGTGCGTGGCCTCAATCTCTCTGTCCTGCCTCCGCTCCTTTCGGCGACGGATCAGATCCAGGGCGATATCACCGCCGCCAAGGTGCTGCCGATCGTGCAGACGTTGCTCAATAATGGCGAAGCGGTCCTTTCGGCCACGACCATACCCTTCAACATCTCCGCGGGCGTGGCGCGGGCTACGAATATTGCTGCGAGCAACGATCTGGCAAAACTTTCGGGCAATGCTGAAATCAGTCTGCCGGATGAGCGTATGCGCGGCTCTCTCGGCATCGATTTCAATGCCGGCGTCGAAGCGCTGAGCGGGGCGGAGCCGGCCTTGCGCCTCGATTTTGCCGGACCGCTGGCTGCACCTGGTCGGACAATGGACGTAACGGATGTGACCAGCTTCCTGTCGGTCCGGGCATTCGAGCGTGAACGCCGGCGTGTCGAGCGCCTGCAGGCCAATGTGCTTGAGAAGCAACGGCTGCGGCGTGAGGTAGCGCTTTACAAATATGCGGCAGGCGTGCGCGAGGCCCAGCGCCAGCGCGATGCCGCCATCGAGCAGCAGCGCCGTGCGGAAGAGGAACGGTTACGCGATTTAGCCCGGCAGGCGGCTGCGCAGAAGCAGGCGGAGGAAGACGCACGCGCCAAGCAGGCAGCGGAGGAAGCAGCCAAGGCCAAGGCGGCGGCTGACGCGCGAACCAAGGCGGAAGCTCAGCATCCGCTCAATAGTCCTGCTCCGCAAACGACGGCACCTTTGAACTTCAATGAATTACCGGGAGTTGCCCAGTAGGCTGGGCAATTGCGAACCGATCCGTATCGAATGAAGTAAGCGTACTCGCGAGGTTGCCGCAAGCCCCGTGCTAGAGCCTTTCCGCTTTTCTTCGAATCGCGAAAACACTCTATCCTTTTGTTTTTACGCAATTCCGGACGGAAAACCGCTACGCACTTTTCCTGGAATTGCTCTAGCAGATCAATTGCGATCTTTCAGCCATTTGAGGACATAGAGGCGGAGCGCGGAGGAGAGATTGCTGCCGGCTTCGCGTCCGTCATCGATCTCGGAGATTAGCGCTGCGAGCGACATGCCGCGCGCGTTGGCGATAGCCTTCAGTTCTGTCCAGAAGGCATCTTCAAGGGAAAAGCTTGTGCGATGGCCATGCAGCGTCGCGGAATGTTTACGGATCATCGGCGGATCGATCAAAAATCGGAAATGGTGGGATATTTCTGAAAGTGATTCAAAATGCGGAAGTAAGCAACTGATTTCTGAAGTTTTTTATCTCGGGGTCTAAACTAGTCTTCGGTCTTCTTGGTCTCGATTCGCCCAGCCTCGTGCGTCTTTGCGGCCTTTTCGTTAAGTGTCGTCGTCAGCTTCTTCTCGGCCTTGGTTCGCCCGAAAGCGATACGGTTCTGCTCCGCCTGCTTTTCCTTGTCCGAGCGGGCCTGCTTCTTGCGAAACTGGCGCAGATTGACGATTTCGGCGCTCATCGATCTCTTCCATTGCCGATATGAAAAGGGGGAAGCGAATGCTTCCCCTCCAATGCCTACTGCTTCTTGCGGAATGCGTCGAGAGAGACGACCGATCCCGGCTTCTTTTCTTCGCCTTCCTTGGCTGCTGCCGTCGGCGCCTCTTCGCCTTCGACCGGCACCGGATAGGCGGTTATCTCGCTGGAGGAGGTCTCTTCTTCTTCGTCGGCCAGCGGTACGTCGAATTCCAGCTCGAAATTGACGGAGGGGTCATAGAAGCCGCGGATGGCGTTAAAGGGCACGACCAGCTTTTCAGGAACGTCGGAGAACGAGAGGCCGATCTCGAATTGGCTTTCGCTGATCTTCAGATCCCAGAACTGGTGCTGGATGACGATGGTCATCTGCTCGGGATACTTCGCCTTCAGGTGCTGCGAAATGCGCACGCCGGGAGCGCCCGTCAGAAATGTGATGAAGAAATGGTGGTCACCGGGCAGGCGGCCTGTGGCGCCGACCTCGGTCAACACCTTGCGGATCACTCCACGCAGGGCGTCCTGTGCCAAAATGTCGTAGCGGATATGATCCTGCCCCATGCTTTCCTGTCTTTCGTTGGCCATGTTTTTTATAGGCTTATGCCACGCTGAACGCCGCCGGAAAAGCCCTATGCGCGAGTCACCGCATGTCGATCTATAATATAGCACTGGAGAAGAAGGTGAAGGCTTCTGTTGCCAGGTGCCTTCGAACCCCGCCTAAGAGTGCGACCCCTTAGGACTTTATTTGAAGTGTCACACCGCGATTAAGCAGCGAGACGAGCTTCCGCATAGTTGTCGTTTGCAACTACAATTTTAGCCCGATAACGGCGGTACAATGCCGAGCGAAAAGTCGATCTTTACACCCTTGTCGATCCTGTTTCGCCCCCATCAAAAGCCGGTCTGACGCCAGTCTTGCCGGCCGGTTTTTGGTGGAGGCGCCGGGTACCGCCCCCGGGTCCAATAGGTTTATTACACCGCTCATTTATCGCCATAGCCGGCCCGAAGACCGGCAAGGGTGATATAGTGTTTTCCGCAGGCGAAGGGAAGGGCAATTGTCATAAATGCTTCGCGGAAACATCGGTTTGTCTGTGAGGCCGCAAGATTTGCCTGAATTACGTTTCGCCGCGGTTGGTTTCGTATCGGCTTGTCATTAAAATCGCGAAAAAGGAATCGGCGGGTTGCTGTTTGGGCAAGCCTCATGGCCGGAAATTTCAAGCGATTTCGGAGCGGAAGATGGCTCGTCACCCTGAGTATCAATATCTCGACCTGATGGCGCATCTGCTCGACCATGGTGATCGCCGGATCGACCGTACCGGCGTCGGCACCTTGAGCGGCCTCGGCGCCATGATGCGTTTCGATCTTTCGAAGGGGCAGATTCCGATCTTCACGACCAAGCGCGTCTACTGGAAGCTCGCCGTCAAGGAAATGCTCTGGTTCCTGACCGGCGACACCAATATCCGCAATCTGCTGAAGGAAAATGTACGGATCTGGACCGACTGGCCGCTCGCGAAATATCGTAAGGCGACGGGCGAAGATATCGATCAGCTTGCCTTCGAGAAGCGTGTTCTCGAGGATGAAGCTTTCGCTCTCCAATGGGGCGATCTCGGCCCGGTCTATGGCAAGCAGTGGCGGCAGTGGCGGGACGCCGAGGGTCGCGTGCATGACCAGCTCGCTACCGTCATCAAGGACCTCAAGACCAATCCCAGCAGCCGCCGCATGATTTTCCATGCCTGGAATGTCGGCGAACTGGCCGACATGGCGCTGCATCCCTGCCATATGGTCTATCAGTTCCATGTATCGAACATCGCGGCAGAAGGCGGCAAGCGGCCGCGTCTCAGTCTGATGGTTTTCCAGCGCTCCTGCGATCTGTTCCTCGGTAATCCCTTCAACATCTGCCAGCAGGCGGCCTTGCTGGCCATGGTCGCGCAGCAGGTCGATATGGATCTCGGAGAGGTGGTCTGGTCGGGCGGGGACGTTCACCTCTATCTCAATCATCTGGATGCGATTCGCGAGCAGCTCAGCCGTGAGCCGAAGCCGTTCCCGACTTTGCGCCTGTTGCGCCAGCCCGACAGCATTGACGATTATCGCATCGAGGATTTCGAGGTTGTGGGCTACGAGCCACATGCCGCGATTGCGGCCGAAGTCGCGGTTTAGGCATTCCGGCCGGCAACGAGCACGGCGCCTGTGACGAGCAGCGCTGTTCCGACGAGCTGCCATACGCCAAAGCCGGCCGTCGTCTTTCCGGATATTGTGGCATCGAATGCCAGGCCGGCCAGCAGCTGGCTGGCGACGAGTACGGCGATGGTGGGCGCCGCGCCAAGGCGTTGATATCCCAGGATGCCGGCAAAGACGAAGAACGAGCCGAGCAGGCCTGGTAGCAAGGCCCACGGCCTGATGGCACCGACGGCTTCCGCAAGGCCGGCGAGGCCGTTGCGCGAAATCAGGATCGCAAGCAATGTCGACAAGCCGACAGAGGAATTGATCACGAGGGCGATCAGCACTGTCGACGCCGACTGGGTGATCCGCACCATCAGCGCGTTCTGCAGAACCAGAGATATGCCGGCGAGAATGAGCGTTGCCACAGTGATCGGCATGGTGCTTCTGCCCTCAGGCCATCGGTTTGGAGTCGGGATCGGTGCGCTGATCGAGCAACAGCTGCAGGAAGGCCAGATCGAGCCAGCGCCCGAACTTGGTGCCGACCTGTGGCAGAAGGCCGACCTGCTGGAAGCCGAGCTTTTCGTGCAGCCTGATCGAAGCCTCATTACCGGCCTCGATGCCCGCGACCATCGCATGCTTGCCGATCGACCGGGCGCGTTCAATGAGTTCGATCATCAGCGCCTTGCCGATGCCGCCGCGATATTGATCGTTGCGGACATAGACGGAATGCTCGACCGTATGGCGATAGCCGTCGAAGGCGCGCCAGTCGCCGAATGAGGCGTAGCCGATCACGTCGCCTTGATCATCGGTCGCCACCAGTACTGGATAGCCGAGCTTATGCCGGTCCAGCAGCCATTGTTGGCGATTGGCGATATCGACCTGCGTTTCGTTCCATATCGCAGCGGTGTTGGCAACAGCGTCATTGTAGATCGCAGTTATCCCCGCGAGATCCTCGTCTCTCGCATCGCGAATTTGCATCGGCGGCTCCGTGGTCATCCACTAAATTGGATGGGTATTTGGTTCGGCGTTCCACTCTGTCATACACCGATTTTTGCATTCGTCTACTATGTTATTACAAAAATCCAACAAATCGAAAGCAATGAGATCAACGGCGCATCATGCGCGATGTGATGAAATATAGCACCATTTCAATAACTAAATAGGCCCTTGAATTCAATTGTCGCCGGATCGTTAAGTTTGGATAGCGCGATCTTTCAAAGGCGTCTGACATTGATTGTCTTTCCCATATTTGTCTACTATAGTGACGGAATGTCTCAACTTGATAATATCGACAGGCGCATCGGCGCACGCATTCGCATCGAACGGGAGAGCCGCGGCTGGTCGTTGACGGAGCTGGCCGAGCGCTCGACCGTATCCCGTGCCATGATCCATAAGATCGAGCGCGGCGAGAGCAGCCCGACGGCAACGCTGCTCGGCAAGCTCTCCGGCGCCTTCAGCTTGAGTATGTCGACCTTGATGGCGCGTGCGGAGATGCAGCAGGGACGTTTTCTCCGGAGGCAAGAGCAACCTGTCTGGGTCGATCCGCAGACGGGCTATGAACGCCGGCACGTTTCCCCGAAGTCGGACCTGCCGCTCGATCTCGTCCGCATCGAATTGCCTGCGGGGGCGGAAGTTCCGATGCCCGCATCGGCCTATGCCTTCATGCGGCAGCTGATCTGGGTACTGGAGGGACGGCTGACCTTTCTCGAAGGAGACGCCAGGCATCTGATGTCGGCGGGCGATTGCCTGGAACTCGGTCCACCGACGGATTGCGTCTTCAGGAATGAAAGCAAAGTGCCCTGCACCTATGCCGTCCTTGTGCTTCGCAACGCGTGAGGCGGGGCGCTAAACTTAGCGTTACCGTACGGCATTCCGCTCGTCCGGCCGGGCGATAGGCGATATGGTGCCACCTTCCTCAAGCGGAGAAGGAGATTGGCCGTGGAGATCGCAGTCATAGGAGCTGGCGCCATGGGGAGTGCCATCGCTCGCCGTCTGGTCGAAAACAGGGCGAGAGTGGTCACCTATCTTGAGGGGCGCTCGGCTTCGACTGTTGAGCGCGCGAAAGCAGCAGGCATGGAGCCGGTCGGGCTGGACGCGATTGCCGCGTCGCGTCTCATTCTTTCCATCGTTCCGCCGGCCGAGGCGGTTGCCGTGGCCAAGCAGGTCGCCGCCGAGCTCCGCCGGCGCGGCAGCAAGACGACTTTCATGGATTGCAACGCGATCTCGCCGAAGACCATGGGCGAGGTTGCGGCGATCTTCGGCAGCGACTGCGGCGTGGTGCTCGATGGCTCCATCATTGGTGGTCCGCCGAAGCCCGGCCAGAAGGGACCGAAGCTTTATGTGAGCGGCGATGCCGCCAACGACAGTGGCGTGCTTGTGGAGCACGGACTACAGGTTCGTCGCATCGACGGCGCGATCGGCGCGGCTTCGGCATTGAAGATGTGTTACGCCGGCATCAACAAGGGCGTCACTGGCCTCGGCACCGCCATGCTGCTTGCCGCGATCCGCTCCGGCGCCGATGCGGCGTTGAAACGCGAGCTTCAGGAAAGCTTGCCGGATCTCGATGCAAAATTCGTCCACGGCATTCCCGACATGTATCCGAAAGCCTATCGCTGGGTCGCGGAGATGGAGGAGATTTCCGAGTTTCTCGGCGAGGATGATCCAGCCGCCTTGATCTTCAAAGGCATGGCCGGGCTCTACCGAAAGATGGCCAGGGATCGGGAAGAGGGAGGTCTTTTGGCAGACCAGCTCGGTAAATTGAATAGCGGCAGCTGATCCATGGCCATGACAGGTGCGTTCCATCTGCCGTTGCGGCCATCATGATGTAAAGTCGGCGGGCCGATTCGCATTGGTGTCGGCGAGGCAGACCGAGGAAGATGCATGACGCAGCCGATCAAGACCATCATCGTTGCCGTATCGCGCAACGGCATTATCGGGCGCGAAGGCGATATGCCCTGGCGACTGTCATCCGATCTCAAGCGCTTCAAGGCGATGACGCTCGGTAAACCCGTTATCATGGGGCGCAAGACGTTCCAGTCGATTGGCAAGCCGTTACCCGGCCGCCCGAATGTCATCATTACTCGCGACGCCGGTTTTTCGGCTGAGGGGATAGTGGCGGTCCATTCGCTCGATGAAGCGATCGAGGTTGCATCCCGTCTGGCTAAAGAAAGCAATGTTGACGAAATCTGCATCATCGGCGGCGGCGAAATCTATCGGCAGGCGCTCGATCTCTCCGACCGATTGCTGATCACGCATGTCGAGGCGGATGTGGAAGGCGATACGTCCTTTCCAGAGATCGATAGCGATATCTGGCAAACGGATAGCGAGCTTGCCGTTCCGGCAGGCGAAAAGGATACTTATCCGACGCGTTTCGTTAGCTATTTAAGGCGAAAAGCATAAAAGCTGCCCCCAAAAAGCAAATATTTTCCAATGAATCCGACGAACTTCCTGAAGTCGCGTTGAAAGCAGGTGCTTCGATACCTATAACGGGAAACGATCGCCACCGCCTGCGGAGTTCAAGCCATGAATTTCATGGGTTTGGAGCGATTTCGGGAGTCAACAGATAAAGAGGTTTTGATGCCTTGGAGCAATCAGAATGGCGGCGGCGGCGGCCCATGGGGCGGCGGTGGCGGCGGCGGAAATAATCAGGGACCTTGGGGGCAAGGACCGAACCGGCCGCGAGGTGGCGGCAACGGAGGACCTCCGGACCTTGAGGATATCATTCGCCGTGGTCAGGACCGATTGAAAGGTTTCGTGCCCGGTGGCTTCAATGCAGGCGTCGTCCTTATCATTGTCGCGGTGATCGGCATCTTCTGGCTGATCCAGTGCATCTACACCGTGCAGCCGGACGAGCGGGGCGTTGAACTGCGCTTCGGCAAGCCGCGCGAGGAAGTCTCGATGCCCGGCCTGCATTTCCATCTGTGGCCGATGGACCGCATCGAGTTCGTCAAGGTTACCGAACAGCAGCGTAATATCGGCGGCCGCTCCACGGCCGGTTCGACGTCCGGATTGATGCTGACGGGCGACCAGAACATCGTCAACGTGCAGTTCTCGGTTCTCTATACCGTGACCAATCCGCAATCCTATCTGTTCAATCTCGAAACCCCCGACGAGACGCTGCAGCAGGTTGCGGAAAGTGCCATGCGTGAAGTCGTCGGTCGCCGTCCTGCTCAGGACATTTATCGCGACAAGCGTCAGGAAATCGCGACCGAGGTCAGAAGCATTATCCAGGATACGATGGATCGCTACGGCGCCGGCATTTCCATCAATGCCGTGCCGATCGAGGATGCGGCTCCGCCGCGTGAAGTGGCCGACGCGTTCGACGAAGTGCAGCGTGCCGAACAGAACGAAGACCAGCAGGTGGAAGAGGCCAATCAATACGCCAACCAGCAGCTCGGTCAGGCTCGCGGCCGCGCGGCCCAGATCCGCGAAGAGGCGGCTGCCTACAAGGATCGTGTCGTGAAGGAAGCTCAGGGTGAGGCGCAGCGCTTCATCTCGATCTACGACGAATACGTCAAGGCGCCGGAAGTGACCCGCAAGCGCCTGTTCCTGGAAACCATGGAGTCCGTCATCGGCAATTCCAACAGCATTATCATCGACGACAAGCAGGGTGTCGTGCCTTACCTGCCGCTGAACGAAATCGGCAAGCAATCCACGACACAGGCGGGCAAGCCCGCTGCTGCAACTCAGCCGGAGGCCAAATAATGACGTCCAGCCGTTTGCCAGCCATTCTTATCGCGCTTGCGGTAGTGCTGCTGCTCATTTACTCGTCGGTGTTTGTGGTCAATGCCAGAGAGCAGGCGATCGTCCTGCGCTTCGGTCAGATCCGCGAAGTCAAGACGGAGCCGGGCCTGTACTTCAAGCTTCCCTTCGCCTTCATGGACGCCGATCGCGTGCAGTATATCCAGCAGCAGGAACTGCGCTTCGATCTGGACAATATCCGTGTTCAGGTTTCGGGCGGTAAGTTCTACGAAGTCGACGCCTTCGTCGTCTACAAGATCGCCGATGCGCGGAAGTTCCGCGAAACGGTTTCGGGCGATCGGGATGCGGCGGAATCGCGTCTCAGAACCCGCCTTGATGCTTCGCTGCGCCGTGTCTACGGCCTGCGCAGCTTCGATGCGGCGCTCTCCAGCGAGCGCGCCTCGATGATGACGGAAGTGCGCAACGATCTGCACCGCGATGCCGAAACGCTCGGTCTCAACATTGAGGACGTCCGCATCCGCCGCACCGACCTGACCCAGGAAGTGTCGCAGCAAACCTACGACCGCATGAAGGCCGAGCGTCTGGCGGAAGCCGAACTGATCCGCGCCCGCGGTAACGAAGAAGGCCAGCGCCGGCGTGCAGTCGCCGACCGTCAGGTCGTCGAGATCGTTGCCGATGCGCAGAAGGATTCGGAAGTGTTGCGCGGTGAAGGCGAAGCCGAGCGAAATGGCATCTTCGCCGATGCCTCGAAGCGCGATCCGAACTTCTATGAGTTCTATCGCTCGATGGCCGCCTACAACAAGGCACTTGCCTCGGGTGGCAAAACACTCGTTCTGCCGCCGAATCAGTCGGACTTCTTCAAGTACTTCGACAGTCCGGCAGGTTCTGCGCCCAAATCGGGGGCTCCGGCGCTCGCCAACCCGACGCCGCCTGCGAACTGACGTCGATCTCAAGCAAACGGAAGGGCTGCCCCCGGGTGGCCCTTTTTTTATGGCGGATTGCATCACCTTCAGCCTGCAAGCATCGGCGGCGGGAGGTTCGGGGATTTCTCAAAAAGGTGATTTCACGCTTCATCATTCCGCCTTATGTTGATGCTTATACAAGTTTTCCCTTTTTCGATGAGGATGCCTGATGGCTTCGACCAATCGCCTGCTTTTCAGCCGTTCGTTTGCCTTGCTTGCGAGCATCGCGCTGATTGCCGGCCCCATTGTGGGCGTTACCGAACAGGCTTATGCGCAGACGCAGAACAGCGGTGCGGCCGCGGGCGCTCAGGCGCCCACCACCACCAATAACCAGACGCCGCCGGCAGCATCTCCCACAATCACGACGAACCCGGCGATGAATGCGGGGCCGGCATCGGTCGCCGATCTCGCTTCCGGATTGCTCGATGCGGTGGTCAATATTTCCACATCGCAGAAGGTCAAGGATGAGGGGAATGGGCCGGCGACTCCGAAGGTGCCCGATAACTCGCCCTACCAGGATGAATTCAACGATTTCTTCAACAACAAGAAAGACGACGACAGCAATCGCAAGGTGAGCTCGCTCGGCTCTGGTTTCGTCATCGACCCTTCCGGCTATATCGTCACCAACAATCACGTCATTGAAGGGGCCGACGATATCGAGGCGATCTTCCCGAACGGCACGAAGCTGAAGGCCAAGCTGATCGGCACCGATACGAAGACCGATCTTTCGGTCCTCAAGGTCGAGCCAAAACATCCGTTGACGGCCGTCAAGTTCGGCGATTCCTCCAAGATGCGGATCGGCGACTGGGTGATGGCGATCGGCAACCCCTTCGGTCTCGGCGGATCGGTCACCATCGGCATCGTCTCGGCGCGCGGCCGTAATATCAACGCCGGCCCCTATGACAATTTCATCCAGACAGATGCGGCGATCAACAAGGGCAATTCCGGCGGTCCGCTCTTCAACATGAAGGGCGAGGTGATTGGCATCAATACGGCGATCATCTCGCCGAGTGGCGGTTCGATCGGCATCGGCTTTGCCGTGCCGTCCGAATTGGCCGAAGGCGTCGTCAATCAGCTTCGCGACTTCGGCGAGACGCGCCGCGGCTGGCTCGGCGTGCGCATTCAGCCGGTAACCGATGATGTCGCCAACAGTCTCGGCCTTTCAGAGGCTAAGGGCGCGCTCGTGGCTGGTGTCATCAAGGGCGGTCCGGTCGACAACGGTTCGATCAAGGCGGGTGATGTCATCCTCAAATTCGATGGCAAGGATGTGGACGAGATGCGCGACCTGCCGCGTGTCGTCGCCGAAAGCCCCGTCGGCAAGGAGGTCGATGTCGTCATCTATCGCGATGGCAAGCAGCAGACCGTCAAGGTGACGCTCGGGCGGCTGGAGGACAGCGACCAGGCGGCAGCCGCAAGCACCGACAAGAACAAGAAGCCGCAGCTCGCACCCGACGATAAAGGCAATAGCGACGGCGTCATCAATCCCGACCAGGGAGACGATGGTGACGACGACGGCATGGACGGGCAGGATCAGGGTGGTGATCCGCAGCAATCGCCGCAGGCTCAGCCGCCCGCGCAGGCGACCTCGAATATCCTTGGAATGAAGCTCTCGACACTGACGGCGGAAAACCGCAAGAGCTTCGGCATTGCCGACAGCGTCGATGGCGTCGTCATCACCGAAGTAGCACCAGGCTCAGCGGCCGCGGAAAAGGGGCTGAAGCCTGGCGACGTCGTCGTCGAGGTTGCGCAGGAGTTCGTCCAGACCCCGAGTGCCGCCGCGGACAAGGTGGCCTCGCTGAAGCGTGAGGGACGTCGCAATGCGCAGATGATGATCGCGTCTCCGAATGGTGACCTGCGCTTCATCGCTGTCGCGTTGGAGTAGATTCAGCTCCCGGCTTGCTCCGTCTGCTGCGCGCGCCACTCGGCGGCGCTCAGGCGGTGGACGACGTGACGCTTCAGGTGCGGATGTGTCTCGCGGATTTGCGGATGGTCGAAATCCCAAGCCGGATTGGGGTGCATGCCGATCTTGTGCATCACAGCAAGCGCTCGGCGGTTGTCATGCACCGCGACGGACAGGATTTCTTCGAGATTCAGGATGGTGAAAGCGTGACGCATAAGGGCCATGCCGGCCTCGGTTGCGTAGCCGTTGCCCCAATGGCGCGCTGATATTCGCCAGCCGATCTCAACGGCATCTCTCGGCAAATAAGGGGTGAGCTGCACCCTGGACAACCCCGAGAAGCCGATTGCCTCGCCGCTATGCTTCAGCACCAGAACCAGAAAATCGAAGCCGGGTTCGCAGATGAGGTTCCGGATCATGGCGAAGATGGTGTCGGCATCCTCACGGCTGCGGCTGAAGGGAAAGAATTCGAGAACGGCCGGATCGGAGCTCAGCTCATAAAACAGCTCGCGATCCTCTGCCAGGCATGGCCGCAGGATTAGCCGAGATGTTTCGATTGTCGTCATCGCCCGGAGCGCCACTCGGCCGAGGTCAGGCGGTAGAGGACATGGCGCTGCAAATGGGGATGGGTGTCGGGAACGTTGGGGTGATTGAAATCGCCTCCCTCGATGCGGTGCATGCCAATCCGCTCCATCACTGCGGTGGACCTGACATTGTTATGCACGGCGAAAGAAACGATTTGGTCCAGGCCATGTTTCCCGAAACCGTGGGCAAGGAGCGCGCGCGCTGCCTCGCTGACCAATCCTTTGCCCCAGTGCCTTGCCACCAGCCGCCAGCCGATCTCGATCGTTCCGACCGGGACGAAGGGCTCCAGATGATCCGTTCGCATCAGCCCGCAATAGCCGATTGCTTCGCCGCTTTCCTTCAGCTCCAGCACGTAGAGGCCGAGCCCGGTTTCCGTGATCATCGATTGAACCCGATCGAAGAAGGCATCCGCCTCCGTTCGATTGCGGCGAAACGGAAAGAATTCCATGACCATTTCGTCGGAGTTGATCTCGTAGGCCAGGTCGCGATCGGTCTCGCGCCAGTTGCGGATGATGAGGCGATCGGTTTCGGTGATAATCATCTGTGGCCTCCGATATCAGCGACTTGCGCTGCTCTATGGTTTAACGAAGTCCGTCTTGCGATAGCCCTGGATGTACAGCAGGGCAGTCAGATCGCCGTGGTCGATGCGCATCCTGGCTTGTGCGGAGACCGTCGGCTTGGCGTGCAGCGCGACGCCGGCGCCGGCGAGCTGAAGCATGCCGAGATCATTGGCGCCGTCGCCGACGGCCATGGCGTCATCAGTGGAAATGCCGAGCTTTTCGGCAATATCGTTCAACGCATCCACCTTGGCCTGCTTGCCGAGAATCGGCTCCTCGACGAGGCCTGTCAGGATGCCGTTTTCTTCGAGCAGGATATTGGCCCGGTTTTCGTCGAAGCCAAGGGTCGCGCCGATGCGGCTGGTGAAGACAGTGAAGCCGCCGGAAACGAGGGCGGCGTAATAGCCCTTCGCTTTCATTGTGGCGATGAGTTCGGGACCGCCAGGTGTCAGCGTGATGCGTTTGGCGATGACATCATCTACGACGGAGAGCGGTAGTCCCTTCAGGAGAGCCACGCGCTCGCGGAGGGCCGGCTCGAAGGCGATCTCGCCGTTCATAGCGCGGGCGGTGATGTCGGCCACCTTCTCCTTGAGGCCGACTTCGGCGGCGAGCTCGTCGATGCATTCCTGGCCGATCATTGTGGAATCCATATCGGCAATCAGCAGCTTTTTGCGGCGGGTGTCTACTTCCTGGATCACCAGATCGATAGGCTCGCTGCCGATCACGGCCAGAATATTGGCTTCCGCGGCCTGCGGGTCCGTATCGTCGCGAAGCGCAATATCGCAGGCAACGCCGTCGGCCAGCCAGTAAAGCCCGGACGCCTTGACGGCTTCAGCCGCTTTCTCTGCGATGGCCGGAACAAGAACGGGGTTTGACGGATTGGCAATAAGCGTGGCAACGAAGGCCATGAGCAGAAACCCTATGAGCAATATCGACGCGATCCTGATAACCGGGCCGACCGCCAGCGGCAAGTCCGCACTGGCGGTAGAATTGGCGCGTTCGCATGATGGCGTCGTTATCAATGCCGATAGCATGCAGGTCTACGACACCCTGCGCGTACTGACTGCGCGGCCATCCGAAGCCGATATGGAAGGCATTCCGCATCATCTTTACGGTCACGTTCCAGCTGGCCAAGCCTATTCGACCGGCGTCTGGCTGCGCGAGGCCGGGGCATTGATCGAGCGACTACGCGACGAGGGCCGCATGCCTGTCTTTGTCGGGGGCACCGGGCTTTATTTCAAGGCGCTGACGGGCGGGCTTTCCGATATGCCCGAGATTCCGCCCGATATCCGCAATCAGCTCCGCGGCCGCCTGCTGGCGGAGGGGCCGGAAGTGCTGCATCGCGAGCTTGCGGAACGTGACAATGCCGTCGCGGAAACGCTGAATCCGCAGGATGGGCAGCGCATCGTTCGCGCCCTGGAGGTGCTCGAAGCGACGGGCCGGTCCATCGCCGCTTTTCAGGGCAAGACCGGGCCAATGATCATCGATCCAGACCGCGCGCGAAAGATCGTGGTTCTGCCCGAGCGCGCTATCCTGCATGAGCGTATCAACAGCCGTTTTGAGACGATGTTGGCCTTGGGAGCGGAAGCCGAGGTGCGGGCTCTGTTGGCTCTGGATCTTCCGCCGGAAAGGCCTGTCATGAAGGCTATCGGTGTCGCGCAGATCGCCGCGATGTTGAGGGGAGAGATGACGCGTGCCGAGGTCGTCGAAAACGGGGCTGCGGCGACGCGGCAATATGCCAAGCGTCAGATGACCTGGTTCCGCAATCAGATGGACGAGAGCTGGGAACGCTTGAGCCCGTAGTTCGCGAAGGGCCTCAGTCCTTGTCGTAAAGGCTGCTCAGGGGCTTCTTCAGAATGCTGTCCCGCAATGACAAGCCGGATTCCCGCCGCAGGGATGGGGCAGTTTCCCTTGGCGGCAGCGAGCATGCGCCTCCTTCATCGCTGCGGAATTCGCGGCGCAATTCGGCAAGCTTGCTGTCGATTGATGTTTGCGAAGGAACTGCGGGTTGCGGTACGGCAGTGCGCGGCAGCATGTCGGGACGGTAGGGTTCGATCGACGGCGGATTCGGCTCCGCCTGATACCGGGTCGTCTGCTGGACGGGCACATCGTCGAAATCGTCCCCGATATCGGTCATCGGTGCAGCATTGTAGTTCTGCTGCAGAGAGCCGAGATCGGGGCCGGAAATCGAGCGCATACGGCCGATGATCGTGCGCAGATCGACCGTATCCGGCGAATCCTCGCTGGTTTTCGCGACGCTGCCGCTGGCTTTTGGCAGCAAATGCCGTTCGACCTGGGAAAAGCGCATGCGCATCGGGACTGCGATGGCCTCGCCGAAGGCGATCGCTTCGCCATTGCCGATCGATGAGAGAAAGCTGGTCGTCGAGATCGAGGAATTCGGGATGGCCGAGCGGATGATTTCCTGGTCGTGGTCGTTGGCAAGACGCATGGCAAAGAGCGTTGAGCACTGCGAAAGGATCGTCTGGTCAAGCTCGCCCGGGCGCTGGGTGATGATGCCGAGCGAAACGCCATATTTGCGGCCTTCCTTGGCGATGCGGGCGATGGCCTGGCGCGTCGGGAAGAAGCCGAGGTTCGGATCGGCAGGGATATAACGGTGCGCTTCCTCGCAGACGACGAGCATATGGATCGCGCCGTCGCTCCAGAGCGCCAGCTCGAACGCCATACGGCAAAGCACGGAGGCGACGGAATTGATGACTTCCGATGGGATGCCGGCGAGCTGGAAGGTGCAGATCGGCTTACCGTCGCCAGGAATGCGGAAGATCTTGGCGATGGTCTCCATGATCGTATCGGTGATCGTATTGTTGGAGAACATGAAGTGATAGCGGGGATCGTTGATCGCCGAGATGATGCGCATCTTGAGCGACCGCAGATGCGGCTTTTCCTGACGGCCCTCAAGGCGGCCGATGCGCTCGTCGATCAGTGCGAGCAGATCGGCCATGCGGTATGGGACCGGCGTATCCGCCGTTACCGAGGCCTTTTCCGTCTGGCGGCGCATCAAGGTTGAATCGCTGCCGCGGAAAGCGCGCCTGGCTTCGGGAATAAGATCGCGCAGCGCATCCAGCTCTTCCGGTATCGCGGGGCGGCCACGGAAGACGACTTCGCTGAATTCCTCAAGCCGCATCAGCCAGAAGGGCAGGTCGAGCGTATCCGTGTCGATAACAACGGCATGCTTCGGAAAGGCGGCGGCGAACTCGTTATGCGGATCGAGGATCAGCACACGCAGTTTCGGATCGGCGCTGATCGCCTTGTGCAGCAGCAGCGAGACGGCCGTCGATTTTCCGACGCCTGTCGAGCCGACGACCGCGAAATGCTTCGCCAGCATCGAGGGTATGTGGATGGCAGCGTCGATGCTTTCGTCCTGCGTCAGCTTGCCGATGACACAGCTGCTGCCCTTGCCGGCATCGAAAATGCGCATGAGGTCGGCGGCGCGGATACGGTGTGCGATGGCGCCGAGATAGGGGTAGGCCGATATCCCGCTCGAAAACTCCTCGCGGCCATCCGGGCCGACGCGGACCTCGCCCAGCAATTCGACTTCGATGCGGAAGAGATTGTCCTGCCCTTCGCCCCAGCCGACGCTTTGCGTGTTCATCGAATAGACGAGGGCGGCCACGCGGTTCTTGCCGACGCTGATGGAAATCAGCCGGCCGACCGACCAGAGTTCGGTCAGGTCCGTGCCGCCGGCCTCGGCCACGGCGGCGATTGTCGCTCTTGAGCCATTGCACGCGACGACGCGACCGAGGAAGCGATTTCCCGGTTTCAATCTGTCGCGGCGATCAAGATCTCCAGCGTTACCTGATGTCTGCAGATCGTTATTCAGCAAACAGCTACCCCAATCATTAGTGGCTGGAGCATAGAGACGGTGGCTTAATAAAATGCTGTCTGCTGTGCCTGCTTTTTTAAAATAAATGCCTCGTCAGTTGTCAGCGACTGCGTGGAAATCTTGTATTGCAATGAGCTAATAGGCCCTTTTTGACCAATATCTCGTCGGTAGGGAAATCGTAAAAGCCGTCGATGTTGCGTCGCAACATCCGCTCCAGAGTGGGTAAGAGCTTGTCTCGTTGAAAAATCTGCGGAGAGCCTTGGAGCAGATTTGACATGACTAGTTCACGCGTAGCTTCCCCTAATTTTAACGCCGCAAGTTCGAGCTTCCGTCGTGTCTGATAGACGAAGATGACGGGTGTATTTCGTTTCTTTGGGTCGAATGCCGATGCATATTGGTTTGCGTCAACCTCAGTTCTGTACACCCAAAGATTGTTGCCTATATCGGCCTGCAAACCATCTACTGACGGAACATTCATGCCGCGGAACATAAGTTCATTTTTCTCTAACGTAATGTTTTGAGTAGGTTCCAGGTGTTTTTCCAATATGCGTTCGAACATCACTGAATCTCATTGCGTGAGTAAGTTGAAAGAGGTCTAAAATCAGGGGTAGAGTATCGGCTCGAATCTTAACCGAGGGTAAGCGGCTTACGAGAAGCCGCGATTTTTTATTGCTTCACGCGTTGACGCTTCGAAATTTTCTGTCTATCACTTCGGCCCATGAAAAACTCGATCGTTCTTATCGTGGTGGGAAGGCGCATGGGCAGGATGGTGTAACCATCCGGCGATAGCCACCCATGCGCTAGATGACAGGCTCCCTAAGGGGCCTTTTTTTATGCCCGAAATCGAGATTTCATCTTTCCAAACCTCCAGCAGACAAGCGGAACAAACGTATGACCGGCACAGATAATCAGGCGAGCGGCAATCGAATGACAGGCGCGGAGATCGTGTTGCAGGCGCTCCGGGACAACGGCGTCGAACACATTTTCGGTTATCCGGGCGGCGCCGTGCTTCCGATCTATGACGAGATCTTCCAGCAGGACGACATCCAGCACATTCTCGTCCGTCACGAGCAGGGCGCCGGCCATGCGGCCGAAGGCTATGCCCGCTCCACCGGCAAGGTCGGCGTCATGCTGGTCACCTCCGGTCCGGGTGCGACCAATGCCGTCACCCCGCTGCAGGATGCCTTGATGGACTCCATCCCGCTCGTCTGCCTGAGCGGCCAGGTTCCGACGACATTGATCGGCTCCGACGCCTTCCAGGAATGCGATACCGTCGGCATCACGCGGCCCTGCACCAAGCACAACTGGCTGGTCAAGGACGTCAACGAGCTGGCGGCCGTCATTCACGAAGCTTTCCGCATCGCGCAATCGGGTCGTCCGGGTCCCGTCGTCGTCGATATCCCGAAGGATATCCAGTTTGCGACCGGCACCTATACGCCGCCGGAAGCGCATCATGTCCAGAAGAGCTATCAGCCGAAGATCCAGGGCGATCTCAACAAGATCAACCAGGCGATCGAGCTGATGAAGAATGCCCGTCGTCCCGTCATCTATTCCGGCGGCGGCGTCGTCAATTCCGGCCCGGAAGCCTGCAAGCTGCTGCGCGAGCTGGTCGAGCTGACCGACTTCCCGATCACTTCGACGCTGATGGGCCTCGGCGCCTATCCGGCATCCGGCAAGAACTGGCTCGGCATGCTCGGCATGCACGGCTCCTACGAAGCCAACATGGCGATGCACGATTGCGACGTCATGGTCTGTATCGGTGCGCGTTTTGACGACCGTATTACCGGCCGCCTGAACGCCTTCTCGCCAAACTCGAAGAAGATCCATATCGATATCGATCCGTCCTCGATCAACAAGAACGTCCGTGTCGATGTCGGCATTCTCGGCGATGTCGGCAATGTTCTGGAAGACATGGTTCGCCTGTGGCGTGCGCTGCCGCAGAAGCCGGCGGCGGAGCGCCTGGGTGACTGGTGGGGCGATGTTGCCCGCTGGCGCGCGCGCAATTCCTTCGCCTACAAGCCGAGCGACGATGTCATCATGCCTCAGTATGCGATCCAGCGTCTTTATGAGTTGACGAAGCATCGCGATACCTACATCACGACCGAAGTCGGTCAGCACCAGATGTGGGCGGCGCAGTTCTACGGCTTCGAACAGCCGAACCGCTGGATGACCTCAGGCGGCCTCGGCACCATGGGCTACGGCCTGCCGGCAGCACTCGGTGTTCAGATCGCACATCCGGAAAGCCTGGTCATCGACATCGCCGGCGATGCCTCGATCCAGATGTGCATTCAGGAAATGTCGGCTGCGATCCAGCACAATGCGCCAATCAAGATCTTCATCCTGAACAACCAGTACATGGGCATGGTTCGTCAGTGGCAGCAGCTGCTGCATGGCAACCGCCTGTCCAACTCTTATACCGAGGCGATGCCTGATTTCGTCAAGCTCGCCGAAGCCTATGGTGCCGTCGGACTGCGTTGCGAAAAGCCGGGCGATCTCGATGCCGCCATTCAGGAAATGATCGACGTCAACAAGCCGGTTATTTTCGATTGCCGCGTTGCCAATCTCGCCAATTGCTTCCCGATGATCCCCTCGGGCAAGGCGCACAATGAAATGTTGCTGCCGGACGAGGCGACCGACGAAGCGGTTGCCAACGCCATCGACGCCAAGGGTCGCCAGCTGGTTTGATCGATAGCTGGGGCGCGGCGGTTGCCATGCCCCAGCCGATCCCGCTGGCATACCGAACAAGAACCGAGGAAACGGAACAAGGATAATGAACGCACACCTTCAACCCACGGGCTCCGCCTACTTCATTTCGCCCGAAACCGCAGCGGCTGAGAGCCATACGCTTTCGGTGCTTGTCGATAACGAGCCAGGCGTTCTTGCCCGCGTCATCGGCCTCTTCTCCGGCCGGGGCTACAACATCGAAAGCCTTACGGTTTCGGAGACGGAGCATCAGGCGCATCTGTCGCGCATCACTGTGGTAACGCGCGGCACGCCGCAGGTGCTGGAGCAGATCAAGGCGCAGCTTGAGCGCATCGTTCCCGTTCACCGCGTCGTCGATCTGACGGTGCGCGCCCGCGAACTCGGCCAGGAGCGGCCGATCGAGCGCGAAGTGGCGCTGCTGAAAGTGACCGGAAGCGGTGAGATGCGCGCCGAGACGTTGCGGCTGGCCGATGCCTTCCACGCCAAGGTGGTGGACGCGACCGTCGAGCATTTCATTCTCGAAATCACCGGCAAGTCCTCGAAGATCGATCAGTTCATCGCCATCATCAAGCCGCTCGGCCTCATCGAAGTCTGCCGCACCGGCATTGCCGCGATGAACCGCGGCTCGCAAGGGATGTAAGAGCCTGCGTCGTTGACCGGTTCGCCGTTCGGAATCGCCTTAGAAATCAGAGCGGTTCAGTGCTTCCGTGGAACACTGAACCGCTCTATCTTTTGCTTCGGTCGACGATGATATTTGCAGCGGGAGAATATGGTGGCAGTCCTTGCCGGCGAGACTTTGCTTGAGATCAGCAGAAAGCCATGGCATCCGCCTGATTATATGCGTCTCGGCGCTGCGTTCTTCGTCCGTGGCGATTTTCCCTGGCTTGGGCATTATTTTGGCTCGCAGAAACTGGCCTCGGTCCTCTCTCCTGGAATAGGCGGTGTCGTCTCCTGGGGTGGCCGTGCGCCGGCGAAGCTAGCGGACAGCGTTGCGCGGTTTCGCCATCTTCGACACTGGCATCTGGAGGATGGTTTTCTTCGGTCCATGGGGCTCGGCAAGTCCGGTGCCATTCCGCTGTCGATCGTCATTGACGATCTTGGCTTGCCCGTCGATGCCGGTCGGCCATCGCGGCTTGAGCGATTGATAGAAGGCGCAGGAGAGGCAGGCGAGCGTGGCCGCGCCATTCGCGAGCAGATCGTTCTCAACAGGCTTTCGAAATACAATCATCTCCCACATCGCCCGCCCAGCATTGAGCGAACGACGAAGCGCCGCATTCTGCTCGTCGACCAGGTCGTCGGCGACGTTTCCGTCGGCCGTGCACTCGGCTCAAAGGCTTCTTTCGAGAAAATGCTTGCTGACGGGCTGGCGAGCGATGCGCAATGCCTGATCCGTACCCATCCGGATGTGATGGCCCGACTTCGTAAGGGGTATCTTACGGATGGTGCTTCGAAAGGCGATGCAATCCTTGTCGGTGAAGAGGTGTCGGTGGCATCGATCCTCGACGTCGTCGATGAAGTCTGGACGGTTTCCAGCCAATTCGGTTTCGATGCGTTGCTGCGTGGCATCCCGGTTCGCTGCTATGCCGCACCCTTTTATGCCGGCTGGGGTGTGACGGAGGATCATTTCGGTGCCTATACCAAGGCCGCGCTTGCCGGCCGTCGAACGAAGCTTCGGACCGTCGATCAGATCGCTGCCGCCGCCTTTTCGCTCTATCCGACCTATCGCGATCCGGCAGACTGGCGGGAGATCGACGTTTTTCGGGCGGTCGAGCTGATCGTCGCGCAGCAGAAGGCCGCTGCCTGAACCTACAGCATGTCCAGTGACTTCTTTCGCGACGGCGGCGGGAAGGCGGCGTCGAGGATAGCCCAATCTTCGTCCGTGATGTCGATATCGATCGAGTCGCGGTTTTCCTCGATGCGCTGGGCGTTCGAGGATTTCGGGATCGATATCACGCCGTCGCGCTCCAGTAGAAAGGCGAGGGCAATCTGGGCCGGTGTCGCCTGATAGGTCTTGGCGACGCGGATCAATTCCGGGTGATGGAGCAGACGGCCCTGTTCGATCGGCGAATAGGCCATGATCGGAATGCTGCGCTCCTGGCACCAGGGCAACAGGTCGTATTCTATGCCGCGCCGGGAGAGATTGTAGAGCACCTGGTTGGCGGCGACATTGCCGCCATTCGGCACGGAAAGCAGCTCATCCATATCGTTGACATCGAAATTCGAAACGCCCCAGGCCTCGATCTTGCCCGCAGCCTTCAGACCTTCGAAAGCTTCTACCGTTTCTTCAAGCGGGTAGTTGCCGCGCCAATGCAGCAGATAGAGATCGATGCGATCGGTGTTCAGGCGCTTCAGGCTGCGTTCGCAGGCTTCGACCGCGCCTTTGCGGCTGGCATTGGCGGGATAGACCTTGCTGACAAGAAAAACCTCGTCGCGACGGCCTTCGATAGCCTTGCCGACCACTTCTTCGGAACCGCCATCGGCATACATTTCCGCCGTGTCGATCAGCGTCATGCCGAGATCGAGACCGGTTTTCAGGCTGGTGATCTCGTCCCGGGTGGTCGCGGCGCTCTCGCCCATATTCCACGTTCCCTGGCCGAGTGCCGGAACCATGATGCCGGAAGGAAGGGTGACGGTTGGGATGGGTTCGCGCATGGTCATTCCTCACTGCAGAAAACCGAAGGATAAGGGCATTCGACCGGATTTCAATCGACATCCGTCATGTCACCGTGACAATCACCCTATGGCTTTCGTATGGCTGGCGAACTAATGTCGCACGGCCATGCGTCGTTACATTTTGTGCGCATGAAGAAGAATTTTGGATGCCGCCCTGTCACGATACGGTGTCCTAGGAGGCATCATGGCGCTGGATACATTTCTGGCTCTTCTACTTTTCGCATTCACAACCTCAATCACGCCTGGGCCGAACAACATGATGTTGTTTGCATCCGGTGTGAATTTCGGTTTCCGCCGTACCATTCCGCACATGCTCGGCATCGGCGTTGGCTTTCTCTCGCTGTTGCTCGGTGTTGGACTCGGCCTGGGTGCTGTGCTGCACACCGTGCCGCTGCTCTATACCGTGCTGAAATTCGCCGGCGGCGCCTATCTCGTCTGGATCGCCTGGAAGATCGGCACGTCCCGCAGCCTGACCGAGAGCGAGGGCTCGGCGCAGCCGATGAGCTTCATCAGCGCCGCCGCATTCCAGTGGGTCAATCCCAAGGCCTGGGTGATGGCAGTCACCGCCATGGCGACCTATACCAATGAGCAGCTCTACCTCGTCACCGTCCTTCTTGTCGGGCTGGCATTTGCTGCGGTCAATCTGCCGAGCGTTTCGACCTGGGCCGGCTTCGGTTCGGCGCTGCGCGACTGGCTTTCTGATCCCGTCCGGCTCAAATGGTTCAACATAACCATGGCTATCCTGCTGGTGCTCAGTCTCTGGCCGATGCTAAAGTAGTCGCAAAGAGACAGGAGACAGCCATGTCCCACGGACACTCGCATGATGACGACGATCATCACCATCACCACGACAACCACTATTCGGACATGCAGGCGCGCGTGAAGGCGCTCGAGACGCTGCTGACGGAAAAGGGGCTGATCGACCCGGCGGCGATCGACCGTATCGTCGAGACCTATGAGACGAAGGTCGGGCCGCGCAACGGCGCGCAGGTGGTGGCAAAGGCCTGGAGCGATCCCGATTTTGCCGATTGGTTGCGGCGCGACGCAACGGCGGCGATTGCCAGCCTCGGTTTTACCGGCAGGCAGGGCGAGCATATGCGCGCGGTATTCAATACGCCGGAGACGCATAACCTGATCGTCTGCACGCTGTGCTCCTGCTATCCCTGGGCCGTGCTCGGGCTGCCGCCGGTCTGGTACAAGGCGCCGGCCTATCGGTCGCGCGCGGTGATCGATCCGCGCGGCGTGCTTGCCGAGTTCGGCCTGACCTTGCCGCAGGAGACGAAGATCCGCGTCTGGGATTCGACTGCCGAACTCCGTTATCTGGTGATCCCGGAGCGGCCGGCCGGTTCCGAAGGCATGGATGAGGCGGCGCTCGCGGATCTCGTCAGCCGCGATGCCATGATCGGAACGGCAATTGCCAAAACGCCGGAGGCCGCGCTATGAACGGCCCGCACGATCTTGGCGGCCAGATGGGTTTCGGCGCTGTCGCGCCGGAGCCGAATGAGCCTTATTTCCACGCCGAATGGGAAAAGCGCGCGCTCGGCATCACGCTTTCCTGTGGCGCCTTCGGTGCCTGGAATATTGATGAAAGCCGGCACGCGCGCGAAAACATTCCGCCGGCGAGCTATCTCGGCGCCAGCTACTACGAGATCTGGACTCGCGCCGTCGATACGTTGCTCGAGCGGCATGGCTTTGCCACGGCCGAGGAGCTGCGCGCGGGTCACGCGATCGAACAGGGCAGAATGCCGAAGCGCGTTCTGAAGGCTGATATGGTCGATGGCGTCTTGGCCAAGGGCGGCCCTTGCGACCGACCGCTCGATTCAGCGCCGCTTTTCGCCGTGGGCGATCACGTGCGGACGAAGAATTTCAATCCGACGGGCCATACGAGATTGCCGCGCTATGCCCGGGCCAAGGCGGGTGTCGTCGAGGCTGTGCAGGGCTCTTTCGTCTTCCCGGACGACAACGCTCACGGCCGCGGCGAAAATCCGCAATGGGTCTATACGGTGGTCTTCGATGGCGGCGAGATCTGGGGCGAGGGTGCCGATCCCTCGTTAACGGTCTCGATCGATGCCTGGGAGAGCTATCTTGAGCGCGTGTGAAGTCGTTTCGCCTTTGGCGCAATCGCCCGGATTGCCGAAGTCGGCCGATGGCGAGCCGGTCTTTCCCGAGCCCTGGGCGGCGGATGCTTTCGCGATGACCGTTCATTTGCATGAGAAGGGCCTGTTTGCCTGGAGCGAATGGGCTGAGCAGTTGTCGACGGAACTGCACAAGCCGGGCCGCGCGCCTGACGGCAGTGATTATTTCGATTGCTGGGTGGCTGCACTGTCAGGGCTGCTGGTCGCGAAGGGCATCGCCGATGCCGATGTGATCCTTGCTTTGCAACAAAGCTGGCAACGCGCGGCGGAAGCAACACCACACGGCAAGCCGATTGCGCTGGAGAATGATCCACAGCGTTAAAGGATGAGCTTCCTCGGGCCATCCTCGTCCTTCGAGGCTCCGGTCTGCGTCCTCCGCACCTCAGGATGAGGATGGAGCCGATGCCGCATTCGATGAAGCCGATTTTTATCGACACGGAGAAAGACTAGCCCTCATGGTGAGCAACCATTAAGCAGCTATGCAAGTGTCCCGTCGGCGTCAGGACGAAAATTGCTTGTAGCATTCGTCCGCCACCTGCCGCAGCATGTCGCGCGAAATCTCGCCTGTCACGGCATAGCCGAGGTCGCCGTCGATCCAGTAGAAGGTCTCGACGGCATTGTCGCTGGCGAAGCGGAAGCTGGTCGTGGTGTTGCCGCTATTGCGCCCCACCAGCACGGTCAGGCGTTGACCGCTGGCATTTTCATACATGAACAGGGCGCCGGGAGTCCCGTTGACAGGCAGCAGTCGGCCGCCGACCAGCTGAAAGCCGAGCTTTTGCAGGCTCGGCACCTTGAGGCCGGCGACATTCATGCGCTTGCCGAGCCAGGTGGCGAGATGCGCTTCCTGATCCGCGCCGACCTCGACGGGATGGCGGACATCGCTGGCGTAGACGATGAAGGCCGAATGCGCCTGCTGCGGCAGGGCTTCGATCGAGGTTAGCTGCAGTTCGCGTGGTGCTAAGAGATCGGGACCGAAATGACCGGCCGCCGCGCCCGCGATGAAGAGCGCCAGCGAGGCGGCGAGCATCATCAGCCTGTGACTCCGCCGTGGCTGTATCGTCTCGGTAGAAGGTGTGCGTCTGCTTTTGGAAATCAGATCGGCGTCGTGGTCCTTTGACACTGCGTAGGAAGAGAACATGGCCCGGATGTCATTGTTCTGAGCCTGCCACGCAGCCACGGAAGCAGCCTCGTCGGGATTTTCGGCCAGCCATGCCTGCAATTCCACCTGTTTTTCCGGCGGCAGAAGGCCATCGGCAAAGGCGTGAAGGTCCGCTTCGGTAACGGTTGGTTTGCGTTCGTTCATTTTGGTCTCCGAAGCGTGACAACATTGTCTGCGTTCAGCAGGCTGGTCATCTTCTGGCGCGCGCGCGACAGGCGCGACATGACCGTGCCGATCGGGATATCGAGCATGTCGGCGACATCCTGATAGCTGTAGCCTTCGACGATGACGAGCATCAGCACCGCGCGATACTCTTCGCCGAGGCTGTTCAGCGCCGTCTCCAGATGGGATCGCCGCAGCGGGTCGTTGTCGGTTTCGGCCGCAGGCAGATGGCTGTTGTCATCGATATCGACGAAACTGCGGCCGCCCTGCTGGCGCCGCTCGTTGCGGTAAAGATTGGTCATGATGGTGAGGATCCAGCCGCGCAGGTTTAGCCCGCGCCATTGGCTGCGCCGGGTCAAAACCTTCTCGACACAATCCTGAAGCAGGTCCTCGCCGTCGGCATCCGAGCGGGTGAGGCTGCGCGAATAGCGTCGCAACGAGGGGAGGAGCGCCAGCACCTCCGCCTCGAAGCTATCGGGCGCGGGGGAGGTTCCCGCCACGCCCTTTCCGTTCTCATCAGGGCTTCGCGACATCCCAGACGCCCTTGAAGCCGTCGCCGGCGATGTCACCGGACTTTGCGTCCTTGACGAAGAAGTAGAGCGGCATGCCGTCCTTTGCCCACTGTTTCATCCCGTCCTTGCGGGTAATGATCGAATATGCACCCTCGGCCTTGGCTTTGCTATCGGCCATGAAGGGTGGCCAGGCTTTCTCGCAATCGCCGTTGCAGTTGGACACGCCAGCCTTGTCGTTCTTGAAGGTGTAGAGGGTCTTGCCGTTTTCGCCGGCGAGCACCTTGCCCTTGGCGCTTTCGACCGTCTTGACGGGTGCTGCAGCGAAGGCGGCTGTGGCAAAGGCCGATGCCGCAGCGAGCGTGGCCAGGAAACTCAGGGTCTTCATGATGTCTCTCCTCGGGTGGGTGAACGATGGTCGTCCAGGCCTCGCATTTTGCGTTGCCGGACATGAGACACGGCTGCCCGGGATTTTATTCCCAGCTCGCCGGGTATTTTTTACTGCTTGCTTCCATCGGCCGAATCCTGCCAATTCGGCGCATGCAATTCGCGCCGCAACAAGATGAAGCGCTCCAGGCCGTCGCCAAGTGGCTGAAGGAAGGGCGTTCGCCGCTGTTCCGTCTGTTCGGTTATGCCGGTACGGGCAAGACGACGCTTGCGCGGCATTTTGCCGAGCATGTGGACGGCGATGTGCTGTTTGCGGCGTTTACCGGCAAGGCGGCGCAGGTGCTGCGTTCGCGCGGCGCCTCGAATGCCAAGACCATCCATTCGCTGATCTACCGGCCGCGCGGCGAGGAAGCCGTCGAGGACGAGGAGACGGGCAAGACGTCGATCGCGCCGATGTTTACCATCAACCGCCAGAGCCCGGTCGCCAAGGCTGCGCTCATCATCGTCGACGAATGCTCGATGGTGGACGAAGCGCTCGGCAAGGATCTGATGAGTTTTGGCACGCCCATTCTGGTGCTTGGCGATCCCGGTCAGCTTCCGCCCGTTTCCGGCGGCGGCTTCTTCACCAACGAGGAGCCGGATTATCTGCTGACGGACATTCATCGCCAGGCCCGCGACAACCCGATCATCCAGCTCGCCATGCAGGTGCGCGAGGGCAAGGAGATCATGCACGGCGACTATGGCACCGCGCAGGTGATCTCGAAGAACGAGGTCACGCAGCCGCTGGTGATGGAGGCCGATCAGGTGCTGGTAGGCACCAACCGGACACGGCGGCGCTACAATCAGCGTCTGCGCGAGCTTAAAGGATTTACGGCCGAGTATCCGCAATCTGGTGACAAGCTGGTCTGCCTGCGCAACGACCCCGCCAAGGGGCTGCTCAACGGCTCGCTCTGGCAGGTCATGACGTCTTCCAGAGAAACGACGAAGCCGGGCATCAATCTTTTGATCCGCCCGGAAGACGACGACATGGACCGCGGCGCCGCGAAGATCAAGCTGCTGAAACAGGCCTTCGAGGATGTCGAGGGTGAGATCCCGTGGTCGACCCGCAAGCGCTATGACGAGTTCGACTACGGCTATGCGCTGACGGTGCACAAGGCGCAGGGTTCGCAGTGGAATAATGTCGTGCTGTTCGACGAGAGCTGGGCATTTCGCGATACGCGCGAGCGCTGGCTCTATACGGCCATTACCCGCGCCGCTGAGACGCTGACGATCGTCCGATAGGGCGGCGTTCGCGGTCATAAATATCCGCAAAAGGACGTTGCTGCCGATGCGTCACCACCTGGTGATGCGGCTTTGTCGTGCCCATCAAAGTTTTGCATGGGTTGATGTCGGAATCTCGTTGGTTTTGCTGGGCATAATGGCATAGAACGGCTGATATCAGCCGCTTTGAAAATCAGGGATTTCGATTATGCCCGCCAAGCTTTCCGTGAACCTCAACGCCATCGCGATGCTGCGCAACCGGCGTGATCTTCCCTGGCCGAGCGTCATCGGGCTTGGCCGCATCGCACTGGCCGCCGGCGCCAGCGGTCTGACGGTTCATCCGCGCCCCGATCAGCGGCATGTCCGCTTTTCCGATCTGCCCGATATCCGCGCCCTGATCGATGACGAGTTTCCCGAAGCGGAGTTCAATATCGAAGGCTATCCGAGCGACGAGTTCTTCGATCTTTGCGCCGCCGCCGAGCCGGAGCAGGTGACGCTTGTGCCCGACGACCCCGCGCAGGCGACCTCGGATCACGGCTGGGGTTTTCGCAATAACCGCGAACTGCTGGTCGACGTTGTCGCCAAGTACAAGAAGATCGGCTGCCGCGTATCGCTGTTTGCCGATGGCGACGGCGATGCAGACGCCGTGAAGATTGCCAGGGAGGTCGGTGCCGATCGCATCGAGCTCTATACCGGCCCCTATGGCGGCTGCTACGACGATCCGCAGAAGGCTGCCGTCATTCTGGAGGCGCTTGGCAAGACCGCCGATGCCGCCTTCGCCAACGGGCTTGACGTCAATGCCGGCCACGACCTGACCGTTGCCAATCTGCCGGCACTGCTGAGGCGTATTCCGAAGCTTGCGGAGACTTCGATCGGCCATGGGTTGACCGCCGATGCGCTGGAATATGGCATGGTCGAAACGGTGAGGCGGTTCCGCCGGGCTTGCGGGCAGGTAGTTTGAACGGAAGGGGTTGGGGTGGTCTGGCGCGCTGGTTTTTGCCGCGCCGTCTTGCCTGCCCCCTCATCCTAGCCTTCTCCGCGCCCCTTCGACAAGCTCAGGACGCGGAGAAGGGACGACAGCGCAAACTGGCGATCGCATCATTCGGTGAGAGTTTGCGGATGATGCCTCAAAACTCCCTCGCCCCGCAATGCGGGGAGAGGGTTGGGGTGAGGGGCCATGCTTGAAGGCGAGACAAAGCAAGTCTTGCCTGACCTTCCCAAACCTCAGCCAGCCAATACAGCCTTGTGTTCCTCGAAGAAGCTGCGCAGCGTCTGTGGCTCCTTGCCGGTCAGCTTGTTGAAGTCGTTGGTGAGGATATCGAATTTGCCGGCGCGGGTGTTGGCGTCGGCGGAGACGAGCATGTCGACCACGAAGGGCGGCAGGCCGGCGCCGGCAAGGCCAGCGGCGAACTGTTCGTCGTTTACTTGAACGACCTCAAGCGGGCGGCCGGTGATCTTGCTGACAACGCTTGCGACATCCTCGATGGTGACGGCGGTCGAGCCGGTCAGCGTGTAGGTGGCGCTTTCCGTCGTGTCGGAAGCCAGGGCAGCGGCGATCGCGAGTGCGCAATCTTCGCGGCTGATATTGCTGACGCGGCCGCCACCGGTCGCGGTGTACCACTTGCCGATTTCGAGGCTGTGCGGCAGGCCGTGCAGGAAGTTGTCGAAATACCAGGCGTCGCGCAGAATCGTGTAGCCGATGCCGCTTGCCTTGATGGCGTTTTCGGTGCCGAGGTGGTCCGGCGCAAAGCTGACCAGCGAACCTTCGGGGGCCGGCATGGACGTATAGAGAATATGTTTGACGCCAGCCTTCTTGGCGGCCTCCACAGCAGCGGTCTGCTGCTTCAGGCGCTGGCCGGGAACGGCGAGCGCATCGGTGCTGATGATCAGCAGGCGATCGACGCCGGCAAAGGCGGCGGTCAGGCCGGCGGCATCGTCGAAATCGGCCTTGCGGGTAACGACGCCCTTGGCGGCGAGGTCGGAAAGCTTTTCGGGGCTGCGCGTGGCGGCAATGATGCGGCCGGGAGCGACCTTGTATGTCTCCAGCAGGTGATGGATGACGCGCTGGCCAAGCTGACCGGCGGCGCCGGTGACGAGAAGAGTGCTGCTCATATCTTTTTCCTTGTTTGACCGCCGCGGATTGCAGGGGTTTGTCGCTCTCAAAAAGAGACCAGCTCTACATTGGTGTTTGACTTCGACCTGTAAAGGAGGCAGTTTTTTGGCTCTACGTTACCAAAAGGGAACCGCCTTGAGCACCAGCACTGTCGTCAATCTGCGCAACACGAAGGTACCGTTGCGTGCCGTCGATATCAGCAAGGTTACGTTTACGGATTGCCCGGTGCGGGATCTGGTCTCGCAGATCGGCGGCAAATGGTCGGTGCTTTTGCTGGAAGCTCTGGCGCAGCGGCCCTATCGTTTTGGCGAGCTGCGCCGCATGGTGCCGGATATCTCCCAGCGCATGCTGACACAGACGCTGCGGGAACTTCAGCGCGATGGTTATATCGGTCGGGAGGTTTTCCCGACAAAGCCGCCGAGCGTCGAATACCGCATGACGGATCTCGGCTATTCGCTCTACGAGCCGCTGGCACAGCTTCTGAACTGGGCCGAGGCCAATCACGAGGCCGTGCGGGCCGCGCGTACCCGTTTCGATCAATCGCCGGATTGAGCTGCCCATCGTGAAGCCTTTGAAGATCGCCATCGTCGGCGCCGGGCCTGCCGGGCTTGCCGCTTCTCTCTTTCTTTCCCGTGCTGGGCACACGACCGATATCATCGAAAGATTCAATAGCCCGGCCCCCGTCGGCTCGGCGCTCATGCTACAGCCGACCGGATTGACCGTGCTGGAATCGCTTGGGCTCGGTCCGGCCATCCATGCCGCTGGCAACCGCATCGACCGCTTGTTCGGTACGGAAACCACCCACGGCCGCATCGTTCTTGATGTGCGCTACAATGCGCTGCCGGGTGGGCGTTATGGGCTTGGCGTCCATCGCGCGGCTCTGTTCGATACCCTTTATGATGAGGTCTCCGCACGGCGACACCCGATCCATATCGGGCAGCGGGTCATCGGTGTGATGGAGGAGGGCGGTGAAAGCTATCTCTCCATCGAAGGGGGAGAGCGCCTCGGACCTTACGATCTCGTCATCGACGCCAGTGGCGCGCGCTCGGAGCTGGTAGCAGCCTCGCCCGTTGCGCCACGTGCACGCAACCTCGTCTACGGTGCCTTCTGGGCGACGCTCGATTGTCCGGACGGATTGGTGGATCAGGCGGCGCTGACGCAGCGTTATGACAGGGCGAGCGTGATGATCGGCGTCTTGCCGATCGGCAGCAGAAGGCCGGATTTGCCGAAACAGGCCGCTTTGTTCTGGAGCTTGAAAGTGGCGGATGCGGACGAGGTGCGCAAGCGCGGGCTCGATTGCTGGAAGCAGACGATCCGCGGCTACTGGCCGGAATGCGAGCCCTTGCTGGAGCAGATCACCGATTGGGAGCAGTTGACGCTAGCGCGTTATGCCCATCGCACCGTGATGATGCCTTATAGCGGGCGAACTGTTTTCGTCGGCGATGCGGCGCATTCCACCAGCCCGCAGCTCGGGCAGGGTGCCAACATGGCTCTGCTGGATGTCGCGGCGCTGGCACATGCGCTTGCCGGCCATGACACGATTGAAGCTGCACTTGGTGCCTATGCGAAAGCCCGGCGGATGCATGTGCGGCTGTTCCAGCTGCTGTCTGCCGCTTTCACGCCCTTTTACCAATCGGATTCGGCGGCATTGGCCTGGATTCGGGACCGGCTGGTCGCCACCATCGCGAAGGTGCCGCCGGCGCCGCAGATCTTGGCGGGCATCGTTTCCGGCACGCTGGTCGATCCGTTTCATGGCGCAGGCTTGCGGGAATGTGACTGGCTGCGGCTGGCCGTGCCGCAGCCGTCCTGATCAGTTCTAGCGTTCGAACCTTTCCGCTTTTCTTCGAATCGCGAAAATGTTCTATCCTTTTGTTTTTACGCCATTCCGGACGGAAAACCGCTACGCACTTTTCCTGGAATTGCGTTCGGTCAGGAAGGCAAGCAGCGCGATGACCGGGAAAGCTACACCAATCCAGGAGGCCAGGTTCCAGCCTCCGGTCGCATAAGCCCAGCCGCCGAGCGCCGAACCGAGGGCGCCACCGGCAAAGAAGGTCGCCATGTAGAGCCCGTTGAGACGGCTGCGATGTTCGGCGCTGAGCGCGAAGATCGAGCGTTGTCCGAGCACGAGATTCGTCTGAACGCCGAAGTCAAGCATGATGCCTGACAGCGTGAGCGTAGCCAGTGCCAGCAGCGAGCCGCCGCCGGAAAAGTGACCGATCAGGAAGGCAACGATCGCAATTACCAGCGCAAAGGCGGTCGCAGGCCTCGTCCAGCCGCGATCGGCTACACGTCCGGCAATCGGGGATGCGACCGCGCCGGCTGCGCCGGCAAGCGCGAAAAGGGCGATGCCGTTCTGTGTCAGGCCGAAGGCCGGGCTCGCCAGCAGTAGCGGCGTCGTCGTCCAGAAGAGGCTGAAGGCGCCGAACATGCAGGCCTGATAGAGCGCGCGTCGCTGCAGGACCGGCGTATGGAGCGCGAGGTGACCCATGGAGGACAGCAACTGTCCGTAGTGCAGCTTCGTATGTGGCACGCGGGTCGGCAGGACGAGGCGCAGGATGACGATCAGCCCGATCATGATGCCGGAGGAGATGATGTAGACCGCGTGCCAGGACAGAAGCTCGGACAAGAAGCTCGCCGCCGGGCGGGCGAGCATGATGCCGACGAGCAGGCCGCTCATGACGTTGCCGACGACGGCACCGCGGCTGGCATCAGGCGCCATGTGCGCCGCGAAGGGAACCAGAACCTGCACGGCGACGGAAGCAAGGCCGATACAGAGCGAAGCGAGCAGGAACAGCGACGGCGACCAGGCAAAAGCGGCGCCGACCAGTGCGATGGCGGAAAGCGCAACCAGTGTCAGCACCAGCCTGCGGTTTTCCAAAAGGTCGCCGAGCGGCACGATCAGCAAGAGTCCGAGGCCGTAGCCGATCTGGGTCAGCGTGACGATGAGGCCTGTTGCGGCGGGGGTGAAGCCGAGCGACTGGCTGATAGGGCCGGCGAGCGGCTGGCCATAATAGAGATTGGCGGCCACCAGCCCGCAGGCGGCGGCGAACATGAAGGTCAGCAGCGGCGAAATGGTCTTTTCAGGGAGCGGCGTGCTCTCCCGTCTGGCGGCGGCAGTTGCGGGCATGTCTTGTCCTCGGTGCGGGCAGGGGGGCTCCCCAAAATTTCGATGAAAATCAGTTCAGCAGTTTCATGGCCGTCTCGGCGACGGCGAGCATATGTTCGGCTTTACGGCCGGTCTTGCCAATTACACGCATGCCTTTTGTCAGGGCCAGCAGGGCACAGGCGGTGCTTTCAGGGTCGACATGCTTCGCCACGGAACCATCGGAATGACCCAGGCGAATGAGATCCAGAATGCGCTTCTCGTCGAAATCGAAGGCCACGCCGACGCGGTTTGCGACCTCTTCGTCAAAAAGTGCAAGCTCGGTCGCGCTGCCGACCACGAGGCAACCCCGGCGACCGATCTCGCCGCACGATGCTTCAGCAAAGAACCTCGCCAATGTCCGCAGTTTTTCATGAGCATTTGGCGCTTCGGCAAGGGCTTCGTCGATCAGGCGCTGCCGTACGTGGCGATAGCGATCGAAAGCAGCAAGGAACACGCCGCGCTTGTCGCCGAAGGCTTTGTAGACGCTGCCGGCGGTCAGTCCCATGGCCTCGGTCAATTCGCTGATCGAGGCGGCATAATAGCCCCGCTCGGAAAAGACGCGCAGTGCTTCGTCAAGCGCGGAATCCATGTCGAATTCCCGTGGCCGGCCGCGAAGCTTTGGTGCGATGTCGAGAGCGTTTGTCGTCATGACACTCTTTTAGGAAATGATCGTTTCCAAATCAAGTGAATTTTTGCGATGCAACAAAGTTAACGACAAAATCGGCTGGTCACCGATTGGCTATTCCTGGAATCGTGCCATGTAGATGGCATCGAGGTAGCGTCCGTCTATGCGAACGGATTTGCGGGCAAAGCCCTCGCGGACGAAGCCGACTTTCTCATAAAGCGCGATGGCTCTGTCATTGTCGGCATGCACGCTAAGCTCGACGCGTTCTATTCCCACATTGCGCGCTGCCTGCAGCGTTGCGTCTATCAGGCGACGTCCCAGTCCCTGGCCGCGATAGGCGGGGATGATGCCCATGCCGAGCCTGCCGGTGTGGGCATGGGACGGAAACGTATGGCGGCTGATATCGCACCATCCGACCACCTTGCTATCGGCCAGCGCGACGAATTGCGGATTGCCCTTTTCGATCATGCCGAGGACGAAGGCGCGCGTGTCTTCCAGCGGTGGGGCTTCGAGGAGCGATAGATATTTCCACTCGCGCGCGACGGTATCGAGCGCTGCGCGGAAATCCTCGATATACTCGTCGGCAATGGGCTCTATCCGGATTTCGATGTTTGCGGCCATGTCGATGTCTCGATGCAAATCAGGGGTGCATGGAGAATAGAAGTGAAGCCGCAGCGTGTCCATGGACCTCGCGACTAGCCTGTTTAGAGATCGAGCACCCAGGTCTGGCCGTTCAGTTCCGGGCCGAACATGCGATGCCTTTCCTCCGCCGCAAGCTTGAAGCCCGCCTTGATGTAGATTGCCCGCGCCGTATCGAGAATATCGTTGGTCCAAAGCGATAGCTTTTTGTAGCCGGCGTCGCGCGAGAAGCGGATGCATTCGTCGACCAGCAACTTGCCGAGGCCGAGGCCGCGTGCGGCCTTGTCGACATAGAGCAGCCTGAGCTTGGCGATGCCGTCGCCGCCATCGGCGATCATGGCGGAGCCGACATTCAGGCCGCCTCGCTCGGCGATCCAGCACCGATCCTTCTCAGGATTGAAATTGGACAGGAATTTGCCGGCGACTTCGGCGACCAGTCCTTCGAAGCGATCGTCCCAGCCGAATTCCTCGGTGTAGAAACGTGCCTGGCTTTGCACGATCCAGCCGATGTCGCCGGAACGATGGTTGCGGATAACGGCGGGAGCGACGGTTGTTTCATCGGCGCCGAGCGTATCCTGGATCGTCCGCATCGCTGCCACGACCCGTTCCGGTTCGCCGATTGCGAGCTTTTCGAAATAGCCGGCGATCTGCGCGCGCGAGCGGCGGACGAATTCCTCGAACTGCGCCTGTCCCTTTTCGGTAACTTTTATGACCTGGCTGCGCGCGTCGCTCGGGTCCGGCGTCGTCTCGATCAGCCCGTCCTCGCGGAAGCGTTTGACGATGCGGCTGAGATAGGCGGGATCGAGATGCAGGTCGCGCGTCAGGGCCGAAGCGGCAACGCCGCCGCGAAATCCGACTTCGAACAGCACGCGCACATCCGTCAAAGTGTAGGGGCTGTCGAGATAGGCCTTGTTCAGGACACCGAGAAAATTCGTGTAGAACCGGTTGAAGTCGCGGACGGCATCGATGGTCGTGAATTCGGCAGCAGGGGGCATGACATCGTCTCCTCAAATATGGAAGACGATGTCCATTATTTATTGGACTCAGTCAAGTAAATTGATCGAGATCAGGCAGCGCAGCTGCTATGGGCCTTTTCATCCGCAAGGGCGAAGTCGACGGCTGCTTCCGCATGGATCGTTGTGGTGTCGAAGCCGGGCAGGATCAGCGCCTTCGGATCGAGGATAAGGCAGATCTCGGTGCAGCCGAGAATGACGCTGTCGGCGCCTTCGGCCTTGGCGCGCTCGATGATGCTGTTCAGCTTCCGGCGGGATTCGTCCTTGATGATGCCGGCACAGAGCTCGTTGAAGATGATGTCATGCGTTACCGTGCGATCCTCGGAACCGGGAACCATGATGGAGACGCCGTTTTCAGCCATGCGCTCGGCATAGAAGCCGTGTTCCATCGTATAGCGCGTCGCGAGCAGCAGCGGCTTGACCCGGCCCGCGGCCTTCAGCGCCGCCGCAGTTTCATCGATGATATGGATGAGCGGCGCGGAAACGCGCTCAGCAACTTGAGGCGCGATCAGGTGCATGGTGTTGGTGCAGATCAGCACGCATTCGGCACCGGCGGCCTGCAGTCGCTGTGCGGCATCGCCGAGCCGATCGGCGGCGTCGTTCCAGCGTCCGGCCTTCTGCAGGGCGACGATTTCTTCGAAATTGACGGAGTACATGACCATTTCGGCGGAAGAGAGACCGCCCAGCCGCTCGCGGACCATTTCATTGATCAGGCGGTAGTAGACTGCCGAACTCTCGAAACTCATGCCGCCGATCAGGCCAATGGTGCGCATAATGCTGTTCTCCGCTCCTTAGTTGTGAATGGAGGAATAGTGCTGCGATTCATGCGCGATGTGTTTGCATTTTTCGAATCTTATCAGGGTTTCCCTGCAAAAGTTTGCGCATTTTTCGATTTGTATGCAAAATAACGGCGCATAGATGGGGATTACCGCACATGCTGGACGAACGTGACCGAAAGATTCTCGAAATTTTGCAGGCGGATGCTGGTATATCCGTCACGGAACTTGCCGATCGCGTCGCCTTGTCGGTCTCGGCCTGTTCGCGCCGCATCCAGCGTCTTGAGGAAAGCGGGCATATCGCCCGGCGCATCGTCGTGCTCGACCGTGAAAAGATGGGGGTGCCGACGACGGTCTATGCGATGATCAAGACCGCGCATCACGCCGACGAGTGGATCGAAGCTTTTCGCAAGGCGATCGGCGATATTCCCGAAATCGTGGAAGCGCACCGGCTGACTGGCAATTACGATTATATTCTGAAGATCGTATTGCCGCGCGTCGAGCATTATGACGTCATCTATAAGATGCTGGTGCGCAAGATCGAGCTATTCGATGTCTCGGCGTCGATTTCGATGGAAGAGCTGAAAAGCGGCGCCTTTGTGCCTGTCGACTATGCAAAGTAGGTATAACGGCGGGTGACGGCTGCACAGGTGCCATGCAGAAAAGATGGTTGCTGCTGATGCGTCTCAACCCTACGTTTTCAGGCGAAACCTAGATATGAGGTGTTGCCATGCAGGATCATCACGTTGTTGTCGTCGGGGGCGGTTTCGGTGGAGTGCAGTGCGCCAACGATCTGAAAGGCGCTCCTGTTCGCATCACGATGATCGACCGGCGCAATCACCATCTGTTTCAGCCGCTTCTCTATCAGGTCGCAACGACCTTGCTCGCAACTTCCGAAATCGCCTGGCCGATCCGTAATTTCTTCAGGGATAGGCCCGAAGTGACGACGTTGCTTGCCGAAGTCATCGGTGTCGACAGCGCGGCGCATGAGGTGCTGCTGAAAAACGGTCAGAAGATCTCTTACGATACGCTGGTGTTGGCGACCGGTGCCACCCATGCCTATTTCGGGCATGACGAATGGGAGCCGGTGGCGCCGGGATTGAAGACGCTCGAGGACGCGACGACCATTCGCCGTCGCCTGCTTCTGGCCTTCGAACAGGCGGAGCTGGAAACGGACCCGGCCGTCCGCGAGGCGTTGCTGACTTTCGTGATCGTCGGCGCCGGTCCGACGGGCGTGGAACTTGCCGGCATCATCTCGGAACTGGCGCGGACGACATTGCCCAGGGAATTCCGCAACATCGACACCCGCAAGGCAAAGATCCTGCTCGTGGAGGCCGGTCCGCGGGTGCTGCCGGCTTTTGCCCAGGAACTCTCCGACTACGCGCAAAAGGAACTCGAGCTGCTGGGTGTCGAGGTTCGTTTCGGCAAACCCGTCACCTCATGCTCGACGGAAGGTGTTACGATCGGTGATAGCTTCGTGCCGTGCCGCACCATCGTCTGGGCGGCGGGTGTAGAGGCATCGCCGGCGGCGAAATGGCTTGGAATCCCGGCCGATCGCGCCGGCCGCGCAATAGTCGACAAAGACCTGAGGGCGCCGGGCCAGGACGACATTTTCATCATCGGGGACACCGCCGCCGTCATGCGTGACGATGGAAGCCCCGTGCCGGGGATCGCGCCGGCCGCAAAGCAACAGGGCGCCTACGTCGCCAGGGTGATCAAGGCAAAACTTGCCGGCAAGGCTGCGGCAGGGCCGTTCCACTATCGCCATCAAGGGAGTCTCGCGACGATCGGCAAGAGTGCCGCGATCATCGATTTCGGCTGGCTGAAGCTGAAGGGATGGCTCGCCTGGTGGGTTTGGGGGCTCGCCCACATCTACTTCCTGATCGGCGTGCGCTGGCGTATCGCGGTCGCCTGGAGCTGGCTGTGGATCTATATCAGCCGGCAGCACAGCGCCCGGCTGATCACGCAAAGGGAAAGCATACGCGAGGAATAATTGCGAGGGCGGCGTCCGTATCGGACGCCGCCCTTTTCAAATTAGGCCAGCGAGGCGATGTCGATGACGAAGCGGTAGCGCACGTCGCTCTTCAGCACGCGCTCATAGGCTTCGTTGATCTCCTGAATGTTGATCGTCTCGATCTCGGCGACGATGTTGTGTTCACCGCAGAAGTCGAGCATCTCCTGCGTTTCCTTGATCGAGCCGATCATGGAACCGGAAAGGCTGCGACGGCCGGGGATCAGCGAGAAGGCATGAACCGGAACGGCATGTTCGGGAACGCCGACCAGCACCATGCTGCCGTCATACTTCAGCAGGTTGAGATAGGCGTTCCAGTCGATGGCGGTGCCGACCGTGTTGATGATCAGGTCGAAGGTGCCTGCGAGCTTGGTGAAGGTCTCGGCATCGCTGGTCGCGTAGTAGTCCTTTGCGCCCAGCTTGAAGCCGTCTTCCTTCTTCGACAGCGTCTGGCTGAGAACCGTCACATCGGCGCCCATGGCATTCGCCAGCTGGACGCCCATGTGGCCGAGGCCGCCCATGCCGACGATTGCAACCTTCTTGCCGGGGCCGGCCTTCCAGTGACGCAGCGGCGAATAGAGCGTGATGCCGGCGCAAAGCAGCGGCGCGCCCGCATCGAGCGGAATGTTGTCGGGGAAGGAGAGGACATAGCCTTCCTTGACGACGATCGAGTCGGAATAGCCGCCGAAGGTCGGCGTCTTGCCGTCGGCTTCGACGTCGTTATAGGTCTGGACGAGGCCCGGCATGTAATGCTCGTAGTCCAGGTCGCGCGTGGCGCAGGTCGTGCAGGAATCGACGAAGCAGCCGACGCCGACGCGGTCGCCGACCTTGAACTTCGACACCTTCGAGCCGACAGCGGTTACAACGCCAGCGACTTCGTGGCCAGGAACCATCGGATATTTCGAAAAGCCCCATTCGTTGCGGGCCTGATGGATGTCGGAATGACAGACACCGCAATATTGAACGGAGATGACGACGTCGTCATCATTCGGTTCGCGGCGTTCGAAGGTGAAGGGAACGAGCGGCTTGGACGCGTCGGTGGCGGCGTAACCCTTTGCGATAGGCATGGGAGTTTCCTTGCTTTTTGGGACGGGTTGGGAGTGGAATTGAGACGCTGCACTATGCATCGGGACCCGGCTGCAGCGTTAGAGCGATCCTGCAAGCTTTATGTACGATCCTGCGAATCTAATTATGCGGTCGCCCTTTCGCTGCTGGGGTAGGTTACCTAGATAAGCCTCAATATCTACTCGAAAACAGTTGGTTGTGCATGACGCTGCCTTTCAATCCCAACCAGGAACTCGCCTCCATCGTTGCCCGTTTCGCCACCGGGGACGGAGAGCATCGCACCGCCATCGAGGGCCTGAACCTGTACAGACAGTCGGCTGTCACCGTGTGGCAACATGGCGCCTATCGGCCCTCCTATGCGGTTGTTGTTCAGGGTCGAAAGAGCCTGACGGTCGGGGCCGATACGTACCATTACGGTGTCGGCGAATATATTCTGACCGCGCTTGACCTGCCGGTATCGACGCAGGTCACCAATGTCCGCAGCGAGACCCCCTATCTCTGTTTCTCGATGGTGCTAGAAAGCGAACGGCTGAATGAGTTGCTGTCGCGGGTCAATATTCCCCGCCAGGCAATGACGGCGGAACCGATGCGCGGGCTTGCCGTCAATGCCGCATCTCCGGAACTGCTTGATGCTTCGCTGCGGCTGCTCAGATTGCTTGACCGACCGGATGATATTCCGGCGATGGCGCCGTTGATCGAGCAAGAGATTCTCTATCGCCTGCTGACCGGACCGAACGGCCCTCGGCTGCTGCAGGTTGCCATGGCCGAGAGCCAAAGCAACAGGGTGGCGCGTGCTGTTGCCTGGATACGCGGCAATTTCACCCAGTCGCTCCGCATCGAGGATCTGGCCGAGCGTGTCGGCATGAGCGTTTCATCGCTGCACCATCATTTCAAGGCGGTGACAGCCATGTCGCCGATGCAATATCAGAAGCAACTCCGGCTCCATGAAGCGCGGCGGCTGATGATCGTCGAGCAACTCGATGTCGGATCGGCCGGCCATCGCGTCGGCTATCAGAGCCCCTCGCAGTTCAGCCGCGAATACAGCCGCCTTTATGGTCTCCCTCCTCTGAGGGACGTCGAGGCGATGCGCAGCGCTGTGGCTGCAGAATAGCCGTCTTCACGCGTGACCTTCGATCAACTGATTGGGGCGCTGCAGTCACTGCCATTCCAGATGTAGCTGGGAGTGGCACCCTGCGATCCCCACAGGCCTTCGAAGCGGTGATAACCAGCGGCGAAGTGGATCGTCAGAGACCCCATTCCATATTTGTCGAACCAACGCAGTGTGCGCTGCCTGCCGTCAGACGCTCCAACTTCGGACAATGATCCGACCGTCGTCGTTCCATCGTCATCGAAGCGATAAGTCCCCGAGATGTGACCTTGTCCGTCGACCCTAAGCGAAGTTTCGACATCGACCAGCTTGTCGCCAGAGAGAAGTTTGCCGCAATAGCGTCCTGCGGGTCCGGGGACTGGTTTTGCCGTCGAGTGGGCCGAGGCGGGCAGGGCAAGCAGGCCTATCGCCATGCCGATCCCCGAGATACGGACAAGCATGCGTTGCTTGCTTTCGGCCATTCTGACGCTGGATGGCGTCAGAATGGTTGGTATATCGAGAGGCAACGATCGTTCGACTTTCATCGGGAGGCTCCAGCGCGACAGCGGATAGGCGCAAGCTCTAGCTGGCATGAACCTGCCCTGACAAGCGCTCTCTTTTTGGCGCAGTGCAGCAACGAATTCCGCTTGACGGCTGCATCGACCTCCTGCATAAAGCGCCACGAACCGTACCGTACGGTACGCATTTGGGAGTAGCCATCGTGCTGAGCGAAGTAGGACAGTCGAGCGAGTTTTCGCCGCGCCAGAACGCGGTTTTGGAACAGGCGCTACGTCTCCTCGTCGACGGCGGCGAAAAGGCGCTGACGACCTCGGGTGTCGCGCGCGCCGCCAATTGCTCCAAGGAAAGCCTCTACAAGTGGTTCGGCGATCGTGACGGCCTGCTGTCGGCCATGATTACCTATCAGGCCAGCAAGGTCCGCACCTTCGAGCGCAATGGCGAGCGGCTGAATACGGCAAGCCTGCATGATCATCTGGTGATTTTCGCCCGCGATCTGCTGGAGGTTCTGGCCGGCGACGTCTCTCTCGCATTGAACCGCCTGGCGATCGGCCAGTCGAACCGCGACGGATCGAAGCTCGGCAAGCTGCTTTTGGAGCGCGGGCGGCGGCAGATCGACCGTCGCGCAATCGGCCTCATCGATGCCGGCAAGCGGGCAGGGCTGTTGCGCTTCACCGATGCCGACGAGGCATATCACACGCTTTACGGGCTCGTCGTCTCCGATCTGCATGTTCGCATGCTGCTCGGCGAGCCCGGTTTGAAGGATACGAGCCGTCAGGCGGAAAAGGCGGTCAGCGCCTTCCTCAAGCTTTACGGCACGGAAAAGGTATTGGCGGAAGCAGCAGCGACCGTCTGACAATTTAAAATCTGCACCCAGACAAGCAAAGGGAAGGACAAACAATGCGCGTCTATTACGATCGTGATGCCGATCTCAACCTCATCAAGTCGAAGAAGGTCGCCGTCATCGGCTACGGTTCCCAGGGCCGCGCCCATGCGCTGAACCTGAAGGACAGCGGCGCACAGAACGTTGTGATCGCGCTCAAGGCCGGTTCCCCGACTGTCAAGAAGGCCGAAGCCGATGGCTTCAAGGTCATGACCGTTGCCGAAGCTGCCGCCTGGGCCGACCTGATGATGATGGCGACCCCGGACGAACTGCAGGCCGACATCTACAAGTCCGAAATCGCTCCGAACATCCGTGACGGCGCTGCGATCGCCTTCGCACACGGCCTCAACGTTCACTTCGGCCTCATCGAGCCGAAGGCTTCGGTCGACGTCGTCATGATCGCTCCGAAAGGCCCGGGCCACACGGTTCGCGGCGAATACCAGAAGGGCGGCGGCGTTCCCTGCCTTGTAGCCGTTCACCAGAACGCCTCCGGCAATGCGCTTGAACTCGCTCTCTCCTACGCTTGCGGCGTCGGCGGCGGCCGTTCGGGCATCATCGAAACCAACTTCCGCGAAGAGTGCGAAACGGACCTCTTCGGTGAACAGGTCGTTCTCTGCGGCGGTCTCGTCGAGCTCATCCGCGCCGGCTTCGAAACGCTGGTCGAGGCTGGTTACGCTCCGGAAATGGCCTATTTCGAGTGCCTGCACGAAGTGAAGCTCATCGTCGATCTGATCTATGAAGGCGGTATCGCCAACATGAACTACTCGATCTCGAACACGGCAGAATGGGGCGAATACGTCACCGGTCCGCGCATCATCACTGAAGAAACCAAGGCTGAGATGAAGCGCGTCCTCAAGGACATCCAGACCGGCAAGTTCACCTCCGAGTGGATGCAGGAATACCGTTCGGGCGCTGCCCGCTTCAAGGGTATCCGCCGCAACAACGACAGCCACCAGATCGAAGAAGTCGGCGCCAAGCTGCGCGGCATGATGCCCTGGATCGGCAAGAACAAGCTGGTCGACAAGTCGGTCAACTAAGCTTTCGGCGAAAGCCGGATTGGAGGGCCGGGGCGAAAGCTCCGGCCTTTTTATTTTCGGGCTTTGACGTGGAGCCATCTTGTCGGCTCACCGTCGAAGCCGCCGCCATCGGCTTCGGTCATGATGATGTCTTTCCATCCTCCGGCGCTCAGCATAGCCTCAAGCCACGCGGCGGAAGGGTAGTTGTAGTAGCGCCCGAACTTGTCGTGGCCTTCTGCTTCTCCCGCCTTGAAACTGGCGTGGAAAATGCCGCCTTTTTTCAAGGCGCGCAAAATGCGGTCGAAGACATCCGGCAGGACGGATCGCGGAACATGCAAGAGACTGGCTTCCGCCCATACGCCACCGAAAGCCTCCGTGGCATCCAGGGCTTCGAAGCGCATGATTCGAACGGGCCTACCGATGCGGCTTTCGGCTTCCCTGGCGAGCTCGGCAGAGCCGTCCGTGGGCGTGACGTCGAAGCCGCGCGAGAGCATGTAGGCGGCATCCTGGCCGCCGCCACAACCCAGTTCGAGGATGGGCGCGCCGGCGGGCAAGGCGTCGAGGAAGGCATCAAGCCGCTTTCTCGGCAGGTTGCGGTCGCGCGCGGCGTAGAGGGCTGCATTGTCAGTATAGAAGGACGATGTCGGGTCGGTGCTCATTGTTGCCTGGCGCTCGCTTTTTTCATTCGAGAGACCACTGCTAGCAGGAAAGCCTGACAATATCTGTCACGGTGACAAACAAAATAGGTCAGCATTGTTGACTTATCTTTTGTTGCGTGATCTTGTGTCGGAAAGACCGAAAATTACGAGGAAACCCCATGTTGAATTGGGAAAATATCTTTGCGACGCGTTCGAGCCGTATGCGCGCCTCCGAAATCCGCGAACTGCTGAAGCTGCTGGAGCGGCCTGACATCATCTCGTTCGCCGGCGGCATTCCCGATCCCGCACTGTTTCCGGATGCCGAATTCAAACAGGCCTATGCCGATATATTTTCCGGTCCGACGGTCAACGCGGCGCTGCAATATTCAGTCAGCGAAGGCTATAAGCCGCTGCGCGAATGGCTGGTTGGACAGATGGCGGCGCTCGGTATTCCCTGTGAGCTCGAGAACGTCTTCATCGTTTCCGGTTCGCAGCAGGGGCTCGATTATCTCGGCAAGCTCTTCCTGTCGCCGAAGGATACGGCACTGGTGACGGCGCCGACCTATCTCGGTGCGCTGCAGGCCTTTAACGCCTATGAGCCGACCTACGATCAGCTGACGCCGAACGGCAACCGTACTCCGGACTCCTATCGCGCCGCTGCCTCGCAGGCGGGTGGCAGGGTGAAGTTCGCCTATCTCTCGGCCGATTTCGCCAACCCGACGGGCGAGACGGTCGATCTGGCCGGCCGCGAAAAGCTGCTCGATCTGGCGGAAGAGCTCGATATCGCCGTCATCGAAGATGCTGCCTATCAGTCGCTGCGTTACGACGGCGAGCCGGTCGCGCCAATCCTGGCGCTCGAAATCGCGCGCAAGGGCAATATCAACGACACGCGCACGATCTATTGCGGCAGCTTCTCCAAGACGCTGGCGCCCGGCCTGCGCGTCGGCTTCGTCGTCGCCAATGCGCCTGTCATCCGCAAGCTGGTCTTGATGAAGCAGGCCGCCGATCTGCATTCCTCGACCATCAACCAGATCGCAATCCATCAGGTTGCCGAGCGCGGGTTCGAGGCCCAGGTCGCCAAGGTCCGCAAGACCTACAGCCACCGCCGCGACTGCATGCTGGCCGCACTCGCGAAGTACATGCCAGAGGGCACGAGCTGGACGAAGCCTGAAGGCGGCATGTTCGTCTGGGTCACCCTGCCGAAGGGCATGGATGGCGCCAAGCTGCTGGCCCGGTCTCTGGAAACGGCGAAGGTCGCCTTCGTGCCCGGTCAGGCCTTCTTTGCCGATGGCAGCGGTGCGAACACTTTCCGCGTCAGCTTCTCCTGCGCCAATGACGAGATGATAGAAGAGGGCATCTCGCGGCTCGGCAAGCTGATATCAGGCGAAATCGGGGCGATAGCGGCCTAAGCTTCGCCGCTTCCCACGAGAGAAGCGCAATCATATGTGAAATGAAATCGTTGCCGCGCAACCCCTTCTCCCTTCGGGAGAAGGGGCCGTCAGGCGGATGAGGGGGCTGCCAAGAGTACGAAAACCCATGAATTCAAACCGGGCTTAGCCCCCTCATCCGACTCTTCGGGCCACCTTCTCCCCGCGGGGAGAAGGAGTTTCTTATTTCGCCAGATGCGGGCCGATCAGTGCAAGATCGGCCTCGCTCAGGCGGTCGCTGGCCGTGTTGCGCTGGTGCCAATAGGGATACATCAGCGGCTGCAGGCTGACATCATCCAGCCGCTTGCGTTCTTCGTCCGTGAGCTTCAGCTCGGCGCTCGCGAGATTGTCCTTGAACTGAGCCTTCGTGCGGCCGCCGATGATGACCGACGTCACGCCCTTGCGGCCGATGAGCCAGGCAAGCGCCACTTGAGCGGCCGAAACGCCGCGACCCTCGGCAATCTCCACCAGCGTATCGACGATATTCCAAAGGCGGTTTTCATCGCGGATCGGCGGTTCCGTCCAGCCGGCGAACTGGCGGGTGCCCTCTGGTGTCGCCTGGTTGCGGCGATGCTTGCCGGATAGCAGGCCACCGGCAATCGGGCTCCAGACGAGGATGCCGAGGCCCTGGTCGATGCTGATCGGCACCAGTTCGTTTTCCGCGTCGCGGGCTTCGAGCGTGTAGTGGATCTGCTGGCTGACGAAACGTTCGCGCTTGTCGCGTTCGCTGACGCCAAGCGCCTTCATGATGTGCCAGCCGGAAAAATTCGAGCAGCCGATGTAGCGGACCTTGCCCTGGCGAACCAATGTGTCGAGCGCTTCCATCGTCTCTTCCAGCGGCGTCTGTCCGTCCCATTCATGCAGCTGGTAGAGGTCGATCACGTCGGTCTTCATGCGCTTCAGGCTTGCTTCGCAGGCCTGGATGAGATGCTGACGGGAGGAACCGACATCGTTGACGCCGGGACCCATCGGAAAGCGCGCCTTGGTGGCGATCAGCACGCCGTTCTTGCGGGGGCCGCCGATGATCTCGCCGAGAATTTCCTCCGAGGCGCCTTGCGAGTAGACGTCGGCCGTGTCGAGCAGGTTGACGCCGGCATCGATGCACATGTCGACAAGCTTCTTTGCGTCCTTGATGCCGAGATCGCCGACGGTTTTTGCCCAGCCGACTCCGCCGAAGGTCATGGTGCCCATGGTGATGGTGGAAACTTTGAGGCCGGAGCGGCCAAGCAAGCGATATTCCATAGATCTATCCTCCTCGATCCCATCTGAAATACGTACGTCAAGAAATAGTGCTGGATGGCGATGGTCAAGATTCAATCATCGTACGAACGGCAATCTATTCAAATTCAACTGTCACAATCATGTTAAGCCGTGCGTCTAGACAACCCTCCTACAACCTAGCCGAGGACGTTTTCATGAAGACCTTTGTTTCCGCCTTTGCCGGCCTGTTGGCCATTGCCCTTTTTTCCGGTGCCGCAAACGCTGCCGATCTCGTCCTCTACACCAGCCAGCCGAATGCTGATGCGCAGGCGACTGTCGATGGCTTCATGGCCGCCAATCCCGGCATCAAGGTCGATTGGGTTCGTGACGGCACGCCGCAGATCATCGCCAAGCTGCAGGCTGAAATGCAGGCCGGCGCTCCGGTCGCTGACGTCCTGCTGATCGCCGACACGGTGACGCTGGAGCGCCTGAAGGAAGCCGGCAGGCTGCTCGCATACAAGTCGCCGGAAGCTGCGAATTACGACGCTGCGCTTTATGACGCCGATGGCTATTACTACTCCACCAAGCTGATCACGACCGGCATCGTCTACAACACCGCCGCCGCGATGAAGCCGGCAAGCTGGCAGGATCTGGTGAAGCCGGAAGCCAAGGGTCTCGTCGCCATGCCGAGCCCGCTTGCTTCAGGTGCCGCTCTCATCCACGCGCAGACGCTTGCCGGCGTCAGCAGCCTCGGCTGGGACTATTACAAGAACCTCGCTGACAATGGCGCAATCGCTTCCGGCGGCAACGGCGCCGTGCTGAAGTCCGTCGCTTCCGGCGAGAAGGCCTATGGCATGATCGTCGACTACATGCCGATCCGCGAAAAGGCCAAGGGCGCGCCCCTGGAATTCGTCTTCCCGAAGGAGGGCGTTTCGGCGGTCACCGAGCCGGTCGGCATTCTCGCCGGCACGCAGCATGCCGACGCCGCGAAGAAATTCGTCGATTATGTTCTCTCCGAAAAAGGCCAGGAAGGCTTCCTGAAGCTCGGCTACATTCCGGCGCGTAACGGCACGCCGCTGCCGGAAGGTTTCCCGGCACGTGACAGCATCAAGGTTTTGCCGTTGAATGCAGCCGATGCTCTCAAGAATACCGATCAGGACCTGAAGACCTTCTCCACCTACTTCAAGTCGAAGTAATCCGACCCGGATTTGGAATGTACGGATATGTGCGTAAGGGAAACAGCCAGCCGGCCTGGCTGTTTCCTTTTGTTGTTGCCGTCGTGCTCTTGCTCAGCGTCCTGCCGCTGGCGCGGCTGGCGCTTGCCGGCATCGAGGCGCTGCTGAGAGGCGGCGCCTATGAGCTCATCACCGATCCGGCGCTCTGGCGCTCGGCCTGGTACACGATCGAAACGGCAGTGCTCGGCACCATCGTTTCCGTCTTGCTCGGCTGCCTCTTCGCATTCCTGCTAACGCTGACGGATCTGTCGGGCAGGGGACTGCTCGGCTTCCTGTTCGTGCTGCCGATGATGATCCCGCCGCAGGTGACGGCGCTTGCCTGGGTGCAGATGTCGGGACCATCGAGCCCCTTGTTGAAAGCGCTGCATATTGCGCCGCCGCTTGGCTCGCCGCAGCCGCTTTATTCAGTCGGCGGCATCGCGTTGCTCTATGGCGTTCAGCATGCGCCGCTCGTCTATCTCGCCTTGCGCGCCGGTCTGATGGCGCTGCCGCGCGATGGTGTCGAGGCCGCAAGGCTTTCTGGAGCCTCCGGTTTGCGCGTCTTCCGCGATATCATCCTGCCCTTGTCTCTGCCCGGTGTCATTGCCGGAGCTGCGATTGCCTTCGTTTCGTCCATTGGCAATTTCGGCATTCCCGCCATCCTCGGCATTCCCGCCTCGATCTACACGCTGTCGACGCTGATCTTCACCAAGTTTTCCAGTTTCGGGCCGCGCACCTTCGGAGATATCGCGGTGCTATCGACGATGATCGCCGTCATTGCCGTTGCGGGGCTTGCCGTGCAGGGTAGGGCCTTGAAGGGGCGTGACTATCGCGTGATCGGCATTTCCGGCGCGACGGCTGCCTTTTCGCTCGGTCGCTGGCGCTACCTGGCGCTGCCGGTGCTCTGCGCCATCCTCTTCGTCATGCTCGTCGCGCCCTTCCTGGCGCTGGTCGCAGGCGCGCTCGTGCCAGCCTATGGCGTGCCGCTTACCTTCAAGACCGCATCGCTCAACGCCTTCACGGAGATCCTGTTTAGGCAGAGCATCACGCGCACCGCCTTTTCCAACTCGCTGTTCCTTGCGGGCATGACAGCGCTCGGTCTCCTATTGGTGACAGTGCTTGCGGCCTATGCGCTGACACGGCGCAAGGACATGCTGAGCCGCATCGTCGGCGGCATGATCGAGATCCCGTATTCGCTCCCGGGCATCATCATCGCCGTCTGCTTCATCCTGGTGTTTGCGGCCCCGCTGCCGATCCTCAACATTACGCTTTACGGGACGATCTGGATCATCCTGCTTGCCTATTTCTCCGCCTATTTCGCTGTCAGCCTGAAGCCGGTCATGAGCGCCTTCCTGCAGCTCGATCCGGCGCTGGAAGAGGCGGCGCGTCTTTCCGGTGCCGGCTTCTTCCGCCGCCTGACCGACATCATCGTGCCGCTGATCGCGCCGGCGGCGGGTGCCTCGGTGATCCTCGTCTTCCTCATCGCCTGCAACGAGCTGACCGTTTCGGCATTGCTCTGGTCGGCGGGCACTCAAACGCTTGGCGTCGTCATTTACAATCTCGACGATGGCGGCAGCGCCGATCTTGCCTCGGCCATGTCGGTCATCGTCATCGCCATGGTTGTCATCATGATGGTGCTTCTGGAGATCATGGCCAAGCGCCTGCCGAAAGGAGTCGTGCCTTGGCGAAGCTGATCCTCAATCATATCAGCAAGGATTTTGGTACTGGCGGCCGCGCTGCCGTCAACGCCTTGTCGCTCGATGTTCGCGAGGGCGGTTTCCTGGCGCTGCTCGGCCCCTCCGGTTGCGGCAAGACGACCGTGCTCAGAATGATCGCTGGTTTCGAGCAGCCGACGGATGGTTCCATCCATCTCGGCGAGCGGCTGCTGGCCGATGCCGCAAACATGCTGCCGCCGGAGCGGCGCAACATGGCGATGGTATTTCAATCCTACGCGCTCTGGCCGCATATGAACGTCGCCGACAATGTTGGCTATCCACTGAAGGTGCGCGGCATTTCGGGCGAAGGCTACCGCGAGAAAGTGCGCGAGGCCTTGGCGACCGTACGTCTTGGCGATTATGCCGAACGCAGGCCCGCCGATCTCTCCGGCGGTCAGCGGCAGCGCGTGGCGCTTGCTCGCTGCCTGGTGACATCGCCCGATGTCGTGCTGCTGGACGAACCGCTCGCCAACCTCGACCGTCACCTGAAGAAGGAGATGGAGGAGACGTTCCGCGAGTTTCATCAGCGCTCGGGCGCCACCATGGTCTATGTCACGCATGACCAGAGCGAGGCGATGGCGCTTGCGACCGACGTCGCCGTCATGTCCGAGGGGCGGCTGCTGCAGGTGGCACCGCCGGCTGAGATCTACGCGCGTCCCGAAGGAAAAATGGTCGGCGGCCTTGTCGGGCAGGGTGCCATCCTGTCGCTCGCTTTTCCCGATGGCGGGCCACGACGCATCGACTGGTCGTCTTTCCAGGGCCTTTGGGAGAACCGTGCAAATGGCTCGGCGCTTGCGGATATCCTCGTGCGGCCGGAGGACGTGCTTGCCGATGCCGAGGGTATTTCCTGCCGGGTCGTTTCCGTTCTCTATGAGGGCGAGCGCTATGCGATGAGGCTGTCGATGCCGGATGGGCAGGCGCTGCGGGCCTATAGCCGCGAGGCTGTTGCTGCGGGTGATGTTTATCCGGTTGCCATCCGTTCGGTATGGCGGCTTTGATCGGGCTGGGGACAAGATGGTTGTTCCCCGTCGTCTCCTATGCTTGATTTGCTCGACGTCACGAATGGGAGTCGCTCATGTCCGATCATAGCTTTCCGATTTTCGATCTCGGCGCTTTCGAGGTGGCCGGTGATGACGAGAAAAAGCGGCTCGGCGCGGAGGTGGATCGGATATGCCGCTCGACCGGCTTCCTGGCGATTGCCAACCACGGCATCGCCGATGCCGTGATCGCCGAGGTCTGGAAGAAGACGCAGACTTTTTTCGATCTGCCGCCCGAGGTGAAGCAGCGCGCCAAGACGCTCTATCCCGGTTACCCTTACGGCTATCTAGGGCCTGGGACTGAGGCGCTTGCGAAATCGCGCAATGTCGATACGCCGCCAGATCTGAAAGAGAGCTTCAATGGCGGTCCGCTTTCCGTTCCGGCTGGCATGACCGACCCGGAAGCACTCGGCTTTTGCTATGCCGCAACCATCTGGCCGGAGGGACCAGAAGGGTTTGCGGGGGCATGGAAGGCCTATTACGGGGCGATGGAGGATCTGGCGGCGCGTATCATGCGCGTATTCGCAACGGCGCTTGGTCTCGACGAACATTTCTTCGATTCCTATGTCGATGCACCGATCAGCGCACTGCGCGCATTGAACTATCCCGAGCAGCATGTGCCGCCGCAGCCGGGCCAGCTTCGCGCCGGCGCGCATACCGATTACGGCAGCCTGACGATCCTTCTGCCGCAGCCTGGCTCCAAGGGGCTCGAGATCATTGCGCCTGACGGCAACTGGACGCCGGTGCCGCCGGTGGAGGGTGCTTTCGTCATCAATATCGGCGACCTCATGGCGCTGTGGACCAATGATCGCTGGGTTTCGACCGTCCATCGCGTCGTCAATCCGCCGCAGGAGGAGGGGGGCATGCAGCGCCGACAATCCCTAGCCTTCTTTCATCAGCCGAACTGGTTTGCCGAGATCGCCTGCCTGCCGTCATGCCTGAAGGAAGGCGAGGAGCCGAAATACGCTCCGGTTCTCTCCGGCCCTTATCTGATGGGCAAGTTCAAATCGACCGTAACAGCCAAAGCCGGCTGATGCCGGCTTGGTGAGCCGGCTCATATTCTTGATAAACTGGAATGCTTCATGTCCCTGCGCCTCGCTACCTTCAATGTCGAAAACCTTCTGACCCGTTTCGATTACACCGGTTTTCGCAACCAGCTGCGCCAGGATCGCGTGCTGCAGCTCTTCGATGTCCGTAACGAGGAAGTCTATCAGCAGCTGGAGGCGGCGCGGGTGGTCGCCGCGACCGACGACACCAGGCAGATGACCGCGCTCGCGATCGCAGACGCCGATGCCGACATCATCTGCCTGCAGGAAGTGGACAACATGGCGGCGCTCCAGGCCTTCGAATATGGCTATCTCTACCGCATGGTCGGCAATGGCTATCGGCAGAAATATCTGATCGAGGGCAATGACAGCCGCGGTATCGATGTTGCCGTGATGATGCGCGAGGAGACGCGTGACGGCCAGCCGATCGTGCTCAACGACATCAAGAGTCACGCCATGGTGACCTATAGCGATTTCGGGCTCTTCAACGACGAGCTGGCGGAACTCGGCCACCATGTGGAAGACAAGATCTTCAAGCGCGATTGCCTGGAACTGCATCTTCACATCGGCGGCGTGCCGTTTTCGCTCTATGTCATCCATCTGAAATCGATGGGGCCGCCGCGCCGAGACGCTGGCCGTTCGTCGCATCATCGAAGATCGGTTTGGCGCAGGTCATACGGCGTCGAAGAATTTCGCGATTTGCGGCGACATGAACGACTACCAGGAATGGATCGATGTCATCGGCACGCGCCGCACCGGCTATCGCTTCGAGCCGCGGAGCGAGGAGAAGGGCAGTGCGCTCGATGCCTTCAGCCATGACGGCTTTGCCGAAAATGTCGTGCGGCGGCGAGACGAGCTTGACCGCTGGACGCTCTACCATGCGCGCGGGCCACAGGAGCAACGGCTTTGCCAGCTCGACTATATCTGGCTCTCTCCGGCTCTGGCGCGCGCCAATGCGAAGCGCTCTCCCGATATCGTCCGATCGGGCCAGCCTTTTCGAACCATATTCCCACCGGGGCAGGAGGTGGAGCGCTATCCGCGCGTCGGCTGGGACAGGCCAAAGGCCTCGGACCATTGCCCCGTCGTCATGACATTGGATTTGATATGAGCATCTCAGAACAGAACGACATGGCCGGCTGGCCGCCGGAAGGTACCGTGTTTCCCGTTTCCAGCATCGATCTTGCCGTGCTCCCCGGGGAGCATCCCTTCCATCTGCGGGAACGAGAGGCCGCTCAGGAGAACTGGGCGCGGGAAATCGACGCCAATCCCGCCCTTTACGACGGCCGCATGGTCTTTCAGCATCGACTGTCGATTGTCGATGGCGTTGTGACGGGGGAATCGTATGTGACGTCTTTCTCGACGTTTCTCTGGTGGCGCAGGCAGAGGCAGCCGGGTGGCTTTCACCTTTTCGGCCTTGCGGTCGTGGTGTCGTCCGATGGTGCGATCATCGCGATCCGCATGGCGCCACACACGGCCAATCCCGGACAGGTCTATTGCGCCGCCGGATCGCTGGATGAGAACGATATCGTCGACGGGCATGCCGATATAGCTGGCAACATGCGGCGGGAAGTGCTGGAGGAAACCGGTCTGGATCTGAATGATGCGACCGCAGATCCTCAATACTACGCTGCCCATATAAGTCGTTCGGTCACGCTCTTCCGTGTTTTCCGCTTCCCCTGGACGGCCGAGGATATGTTGCGGCGAATCGAGGCGCATGTGCTGATTTCCGAAGAGGATGAAGTCGACGGTGTGGTCGCAATTCGCTCGGCTGATCCTGCGGCGCAGCGCTACAATGTCGCGATGCTGCCGATCCTCTCCTGGTTCTTCGGTGGCGGCAGATAGCTTAGGCTTGCGCTGGGGTCGCTTGCCGTTATGAATAATCAAGTCTGGAAGCATGGATGGAGGCCGGATTGGCGCGCAGCTACAGTGTCTATGATGTGTTCACCGACAGCAAACTGGCGGGCAATCCACTCGCGGTCATCTTCGATGCCGAGGGGTTGAGCGACGCGGCGATGCAGGCGATCGCCAGGGAGATGAACCTTTCCGAGACCGTATTCGTGCTGCCGCCGCAAAATCCCGCCCATACGGCAAGCCTGCGAATATTCACGCCAGGCCGCGAACTGCCTTTTGCCGGACATCCGACCGTCGGCACAGCGATCGCCTTGGCGGAGAAGGCCCATGCCAATCATGGCGGAGACCTTGATCTCGTCTCCGTTCTCGACGAGCGCGTCGGGCCGGTGCGCTGCGCCATCAAGTTGCGGCAGAACAGGGCAAGCTTTGCCGAGTTCGATCTGCCGAAGAAGTCGCAGGAGATCCTTCTGCCGCTCGACAGAGCCGATATCGCCAACGCGCTCAGCCTGAAAATCACCGAGATCGGCTTCGAAAACCATGTTCCCTCGATCTGGAGTGCCGGCGTGCCGTTCCTTCTGGTGCCCGTGCATGATGTCGGCGCGGCGGAACGGCTGGAATTCGATCTGCAGCTCTGGGAAAAGACGGTGCCCTTCGTCGATGGCGCGCTTGCCTCAGCTTTCATTTATTGTCGCGGCGGCGTCAATCACGTCGCCAAATTCCATGCGCGCATGTTCCCCGTGGGAATGGGTATCGTCGAAGACCCGGCGACAGGTGCTGCAGTGGCGGCGCTATCCGGTGCCATCAATCAGTTCGACGCGCTGCCGGATGGGCATCATCCTGTTATCATAGAGCAGGGCATAGAGATGGGGCGGCCGTCGCTGATTCATCTTCACCTCGACATCGATGGCGGACTGATCGCCAATGCTCGTATCGGCGGCCAGGCGGTGCGTGTTGCGTCAGGAATTCTTGAGCTTTGATTTTATTGAGTTTTCCGCCGCCTCTGAAATTTTTTTGACAAAAAGACAAAGAAAATTCGTCTGGCCGCTGGACAATCAAACCGATCCTATTTATATGCCCGGTCACGCCGCCAGCAAGCGGTACGGGTGATTAGCTCAGTTGGTAGAGCAGCTGACTCTTAATCAGCGGGTCGTAGGTTCGAGCCCTACATCACCCACCAAAAACCTCTTGAAATCGTTGAATAGTTTGCAGCGCCTCAAGGGTTTTCGGCTGCGCGATTTCCGGGAAATTGGAAACGGTTTCCAATTCATTTTCCGCATTTTGCTTCCGCCGCGGACAGCAAATTTATAAGCTGGTTGCAAATGATCGACGCTTCAATCCGGCAAACACCGTCGCTTGTATAACCGCTCGCCCGCAATCGGCCGCAGGCTTGATCAACGGCTGGTCACGTTTTCATCTGAGAGGTGTCGCATCAGTCGGAAAGTCTACCCAGAAGAAGGCCAGTAAAGAGGCCGAGAAGCGCCGTCACGATCAGGACGGAGCTCGTGGCCGTTGGATTTTCCCGGGCGGCCTGCACCACGTTCCGGCCCTCGGAGCGAGCATGATCCGCGATGCTTGCAACTTTTCCTCTTGCCGAAGAAAGAGCCTCGTCGGCACGATCCGAAGCACTGTCGATCCGTCTCGCCAGTTCGGTAGAGAGCTTATCGATCTGGCTGCGGAGCTCGTTGATCTGAGCATTGATATCCTTGTCCAGCGAGACGTCTGCCATGATGTTCTCCTTGATAGCGGAAAGTGCCATTAGGAACGAACGGAGGCTTGCTTTGGTTCCCCGTCGCGGTGGATTGGCTCTGGATGTTGCAACCATTGCTTCGAGATAAAATTCCGCTGCCGATCGGAGTACGTCCGACAAGCGGAAAGCCGCACTGGATCAGCGCAGGTGCAGCAGAAACGCAGTCGGTGCGGTTATCGACATTGTGAAGAGAAATAGGGAAAGCCCATATTTCAGCCTTCTCATCCGGCGTGTCTTTGTACCATCCCAGTCGTAACTCATAAGTATATCCCCTTTGCTTCATGTCTTGTCGATGTCGGGAAATATCCTAGGAATTGTTTGCGCGAAGCTTGTGGAATATTTTTCACGGACCCATAAATAGATGTGTCGGATTATACAATCCTGTGCTGCAATGTTGGCTTTGATTTTTGCAAGTGTAATTACGCGGTTTCGTTCTCAAATCAAAAGACTTCGATCCGGCTCCTATTTAGGATCTTGCGAGATCCATACTTTCTGATTTGACGGCTATAAAGATGAAGAGCTTGCGTTGGTCTGCAAAAACGGCTCTTCGATCATCATATGGGAATGATCACGTTCGGAGATTGCATGCAGACTGCAACACCAGAAATTCCGCCGGAAGCCCGGGTGGCTCTGGCAATTGCCAAGGATGTTTTCGGTGACCATCTCCAGGCCGTCTATCTGCACGGATCGGCGGTCGCGGGCGGACTGCGGCCGCAAAGCGATGTGGATGTTTTGGTAATCATCGATCTCCCGATGACCGATTCCATGCGCAAACGCCTGCTTGCTCGTCTGCTGGGGGTTTCGGGTCGTTACCCCGTCCGGCCCGGTGCTCCGCGCTGCATCGAACTCATGGTGTTTCTGAAGGATCATCTTGCAGCACCGGCTTTTCCGGCGTGTGGTGAGTTCATCTATGGTGAATGGTTGCGCGACAGTTTCGAGGCCGGCGGGTTCCCTGAGCCTCTTTGCGATCCGGACATCACGCTCGTCCTGGCTCAGGCGCGACAGCAGGCTCTAACGCTGTTCGGCCCGGCTCCTGGCAATCTTCTCGCTGAAATTCCAATGGAAGATACAGGGCGCGCTATACGGGATGCGCTGCCAACCTTGCTTGCCAATCTGCACGGAGATGAGCGGAATGTGCTGCTGACACTAGCCCGTATGTGGAGAACGGCCGCGACGGGAGAATTCGTCAGCAAGGACATCGCTGCCGATTGGGTCATGCCACGCCTGTCCGAACAAGTAACCCGAACGGCAGTGCAGCTTGCCCGAGATGCCTATCTGGGGGAAACCCAGGATGATTGGAGGTTCCGAGAGGAGGAGGTTCGCCAAGCGGCGGCCTATCTGCGTCAGCAAATTCTGTCGTTGCTATAGGCGGCTTCGCCGAGAGCCTGATCATGTCGATCTGAGGGCTTTCCAGATGGTTCCGCTGCGCATTTCAACGCGCATCAGACATGTCCGTCTGACGGCAACGGCCAAAGCTTTCGACCGTGTGCGATCAGTGCTTCCTATGTCCGCCTTCCATGACGCTGAATATAAAGATGGCGGCCAGAATCAGCACCAACGTATAGTCGAACGCAGTGAGCAGACGAAGTAGTTCCATGATGTTTCTCCTCCCACAGAGAACACGAACCAGGACAACCGCCAGTATGTTCCTCCAGCAGGCGTATGCCAAGTTTTTTGCATCCTGCGGTGCAAAAACAATGTTGTGCGAGGCACAAATAACCACTTGTTTGCAAAGGCATATCAGCATTGTATTGACTGCCGTTGGTTGCAGAGGGAGTGGGCACGCGCTGCAATCGTGTTGTCAATAAATTTTATAGAGTATATCTTTATTTCAATGATAATTGCGGTTGCCCGATGGATGCAGAATTCGCGTGGTGATCGATCTGGAGGGAGTTGGCTGTTGACCATTGGCTCGGACCACCAGGCGCCTGATCTGCCTGTTATCGTCATAGTCGGCGGCGGTGTTTCCGGGACAGCGGTTGCCTTTCATCTGCTACAGAAGCAGTCGGTGCAGGCCGGTCAGCTCTTTATATTCGAGCCAAGGGAGCGTTTGGGCGCAGGGCTTGCCTACGATACGCAAGATCCTGCCCACCGCATCAATGTGCCGGCGGCGAAGATGAGCCTGCTGCCCGATGACATCGAACATTTTCAGCGCTGGCTGCTGGAGAGTGATGCGCTTGCCGATGATGATGCAGCGGTTGCCGCCAATGGTGGTTTTTTCCCGCGACGCTCCGTTTTCGGCAATTATATCAATAGCATGATCCATCCTTTCGTTGAGAATGGGCGGCTCGTCCATGTCAGACAAAGCGTCGAGCGCATCCAGAGGACGGGCAGCCGCTGGACAGTCACCGGTGCTGATGGAGAGCGCGTGGATGCTGATATTCTTGTCATCGCCACCAGCCATCCGTCTCCTTTGCCGCCACAAGTGCTGCAGGATGCCCTTGCCGATCACCCGCGTTTCGTTCCCGATCCGACGCGACCGGATGCGCTTGTGGCCATTCGCGCCGGGGATCGCGTTCTGGTCGTCGGCAATGGTCTGACTTCAGCCGACGTCATTGCCTCGCTCGCGCTCAGAGGTCACAAGGGGCCGGTCACCGCCATATCCCGACGTGGTCTGCGTTCGCGCGGCCATGCGGCGATCAAGCAGGAACCATTTGGCGATTTCGCTGCCCAGCCATCGAAAACGGCAATCGATCTCCTGCGCCGCGTGCGCGCCGCCATCCGCAAAGCGCAGGGCGAAGGTCGCAGCTGGCATGCCGTCATCGATCAGGTGCGGGCGCAAGGCCGGCAAATCTGGCATGCGCTGCCGATCGAGGAGCGGCGGCGTCTCGTCCGGCATCTGAGGCCGTTCTGGGATGTACATCGGTTTCGTGTTGCGCCGCAGGTGGAGGCCGTCAGCGAAGGGGCGCTTGCAAGCGGCCGGCTGGAAATATTAGCGGCTTCGGTCGCGGCTGTCGGCGTTGCCGATGGCGTAGTCGACTGCACCCTGCAACTCAGCCGTTCAGAGCTGTCTATTGAAAGGCAATTCGATGCGGTCGTGGTCACCACCGGACCAGGGCACCGTGGGATTCTGCAATCGCAGGGCTGGATCGATGAGCTATCGAGGGCCGGATATCTTGCGATGGATCCCGCACGGCTGGGATTTTCCTGCGACATGCGATCGCGGGCGCTTGCCGGCGATGGAACGGTGGTTCCTTCCCTGTTTATCTCCGGACCGCTTGCGCGCGGAACCTTTGGCGAATTGATGGGGTTGCCCGAGGTGGTCGAGCACGCCGTTTTGGTGGCCGACCAGGTGGCCGGCGCGATCGACGATTACAGACGTGGGCAAGGGAAGGCATATTTGGACAGCAGCGCCGCCTAAATCCAAGAAAAACCGCAAATTCGTTGCTTAGGCGATACAATTGCCTAAATTTACTCATATAAACTATACAATTTGTGAGTTACTGTCTTGTTCGTAAGGGCTTGCGGGGTTACTTCCGCAGTCCATGCTGACAAGACCGGCCCGTTGAGTCTCTTTCGAGACGCGCCGGGTTTCAACAATCGACTTTGCAGTAAAGCGGACGGCGATGCTTACGAAAAAAGGAAAATACGGATTGAAGGCGCTGGTGGATCTCGCACGCCTCGGTCCGGGTGAAACGGCGTTCATCAACGATATCGCGTTACGCAACAATATTCCGAAGAAGTTTCTCGATACCATCCTGCTCGAATTGCGAAATGCCGGCGTGTTGCGTTCGAAGAAAGGTCCGGGCGGCGGTTATTCGCTGTCGCGTCCCGCATCGGAAATCCGCATCGGCCACGTCATTCGCACACTGGACGGCCCGTTGGCGCCGATTCGCTGCGCCAGCCGCACGGCCTATGAAGCCTGCGACGACTGTTCCGATCCGGAGCGCTGTCAGGTTCGGCGCTCCATGACCGAGGTGCGCGACGCAATTGCCGAGATTCTCGACAACATGTCGCTGGAGCAGTTCGTTGCCGGCGGCGCGGATGCTGATATCCCGGAACGGGAAGATCGTCGCGCTTCGCATATCGGCTGACTTTGCCGACGCCCTGACGCCGATTAAAGTAATGAGTTTTTCGATGGCTTTACGCCGTTGAGATGGTAGTTGCCGACGATGTGATATTTCCGGCGGGCCGGTTCATGCAGCGTGTGAATGCGGGCGTTGCGCCAGTGGCGGTCGAGGTTGAGACCGATGCGCGCCGACTCCGTGCCCGCAAGCTCGAACAGCGTGTCGGCTGCTTCCATCGCAATCTCGGCCGTAATCGTCTGGGTCGCCGCAACGGAGAGTGCGGCATCGATGACATGATCTTCGGTGAGATTGATCTGCGCGGCATCGATCTTGCCGCCGGCACGCTCCACCATCGCCGTCGCTGCTTCGATGCGGACGGCAATCTCGCCGATCCTCGTCACGATCAGCGGATCATTGACCGCTCGCTCATCGCCGTTACTTTCCCTTGAGTGAGGGCGAGCCCGTACGAATTCCATCGTTGCCGCTAGCGCCGAGCGGGCAATACCGAGATTGATGCCGGCGCGCGTGAGCTGGTTCACGCAATCGATCACTGTCGGTTCAGTCAGCTTTTCCTGGTGCAGGAGCAGGGCATCGGCATTGAGATAGACATTATGCAATATGGTCGTGCCGTTTCCGGAGGTGCGTTGACCAAAGCCATCCCAGTCGTCGATGATCTGGATGCCCTCCGTATTTCTGGACACGACGACGGCTATCAGTCCCTTGCGTTTGTCCGGCACGAATAGCGCGATCCAGTCCGAAAAAAGAATGCTGGCGGAAGGTCGGCTCCGACCGTTGGCGCGGAAGCCAAGCCCATCCGCCGTCAGATGCAAGGAATGCTGGTCGGTGCCGCTTGCATCAGGCTCGGAAAAGATGCCGCCGAAACGATCGCCTGTAATGGCGCGGTCGAAAAGGGAGGCTCGTTGGTCCTCGCCACCCGCAATTCTTACCGCTTCCAGCACATGAAAATGCGTTTGCAATATCTGTGCTATGGAAGGATCTGCTTCCGCGAGGATGGCAATAACCTCGGCGAGAACGCAGTTCGAAATATCGATGCCGCCATGTTCCGAAGGAACGGAAATCCCAAGCAGGCCCGATTGAGACAAAGCCTCGACTTCGTCATAGGGCAGGATGCGGTTGATATCGCGATCGCTTGCCTGCTGAGCGAAGCCGGCCGCGAGCGAACGTGCGATGTCGAGCGCTTCCTCTTCGCTTTGGACGCGATGGGCGGGTGGCCTGACGCGTTCGTGCAACTGCGAAACAGTCCCCATTCACCACTCCTCGGCCGGCGCCAGGTCGGTTTCTCAGGCGCGGCAAATCGCTGCGATCTTAAATTCGATAGGCGAAGTCTACAATGGATTTTCCTGGCGAGTTCGTATCACGCCGCCCGGCATGATAGGCGTCGACCGCGGAAATTGTAAGCGCGCAATCCGATAGGGAGCGTTGGGGATAGCGAGTTGTGAACTCTCTCTCCTGCGGTCAATGAATATCGAAAGCCGCTTCATAGGCTGACCCTAGAGCTTGGAATTGCTTTCCCTTTTTGCCGATTGAAGCAAGTGCAGGATATGAAGGGGTCCGATCATCCGCCGTTTTCTGTGCTGCTGCGTCGTCGACCCTGCACCGCCCAGACAAGAAAGCGCTTGCTAGCGGAGCGTTTTCGCGCTTTCATATACGACTAAATAAGTAGACAATGGCAATAATCCTGCTGCCTGATGGCTTTTGACGAAGTAATCATATGGCGGCCGATTGCAGGCATCTGGTGTTGGATCAGAGTTGGACCTGCCTGTCGCATCTTTTATTTGGAAGGGATTCCCGATTGAAGAAGCGCGACGTTTATTGAGAACGGAAGCGGCTTTTGTGCGTTCTGTCAGCCGCAGTTCCAAGGTTGCCGTGGCCCGGTATCGATGTCTGCGTCTCCGGGCCTGTAAAGTGAGCAAGCCCCAAGAAAGGCATGATCGACCACCTCTCGCCCCAGGAGTTGATATGACGGTTCAGGGATTCTTTTCCGCCAGGACGAACGCGACAGCGCAGCCTTATGCGATGCCTCGCATCGCCGTGATCGGGCGCGGTTTTTCCGGCATGATGATGGCGATCGCGCTGATGAAGACGGTTCGCTTTCCCTTCCATCTGCAGCTTTTCGACCCAAATTCCAGCGTCAGCGGCGGACAGGCGCTCGCCTCCGGTCATAGCAGCGAGATCTTGAACAGCCGCGTTCGCGATCTTTCCGTTTCCGCTGGGGATCCCGACGATTTCAATCAATGGCTTTGCGGCAATGCGCCTTTCCGCAGCGCCGTTCCCGCCGCCATACCCGGTTTCTTGCAGATCTTCGTGCCGAAGAGCATTTTCAGTGACTACGTCTATCAGCGCTTTTCGGAAGCCTTCTCATCACGGCGGGATGTGGCGGTGCAGGTCAGCAGCGAGACGGTCTTCGGGCTTCGACGCGTCCGCGGCGGCCGCTTCGTGGTGGAAAGCGATGGCGCTGCCAATGCGCCGTTCGACATGGTGGTGCTGGCGACAGGCTACGGCATTACTGATCACGAGTTCCAGGCCAGCGATCTCGTGACCGTGCCGACGACGGTGCGGGCACGCCGTCTCGTGTCGCGACCGCACACGATCCTGCTCGGAAGCGGCCTGCGTGTCGTCGATCGGCTGCTGCAGATGCGTGAAAGCGGCTATACGGGGCAGATCACCATCGTCTCGCGGCGGGGTTTTCTGCCGCAGAGCCATACGCGTAACAATGCCGATCCGGTTTTTCCTGCCGATGAGATGCCCGGCAAGCTCAGCGAGATCGTCCGCTTCGTCCGCAAGGCTTGTAGTGAAGCGGAGGCGAATGGCCAGAGCTGGCAATCCGTCATGAACGGCTTGCGCAAGCATGCGCGCTCGCTTTGGCGAGCCCTGCCGGCGGGGCAGAAACAGCAGTTCAACCGCCATTTGCGGGCGCTCTATGACAGCCATCGCAATCGGCTGCCCGAGGCGCTGCATGTGCGCCTCAATCAGGAGCTTGCCGAGGGCAATACCCTGCTGCGGCGCGGTCATTTCATCCGCCGGACACCGACAGGGCTCGTTTTGAGACCCGCTGGACGGCAGGAGACCGAGCAGCTCTACGCCGACGATGTGATTGACTGTCGGTGTCAGGCGCCGGATTTGAATGCGCCCTTGCTGCGCAGCCTCATCGATGCCGGCCTTGCGGTGCCGGACGAGCTTGGCCTCGGTCTCGCCGTAGAGGCGACAGGCTCGCTCGAGGTCAACGGCCGCACGACGGAGGGGCTTTTTGCGATTGGCCCCTTAGGACTTGGAAGTCTCCCCGACATCGATCTGGTGCCTGAGATCGTGACGCAAGCCTATGCTGCGGCAGAGAGCGTCGCGGAGCGTTTCCATCCGCAGTGCAAGGCTGTCTAACAACTCCGCAGTTTCTCCGCACACGTATATTGCGGCTTTAACCTCGAAAGGTAGATAACGGCTTGCCTTTTGTAATGTAATAACCTAACCAAAATCCATAACCTAAACCGAACTTCCATGACAAATGAAAACGCATATGACATCGCCGTTGCCCGTATCCGCTTTCTATGAGATGAATACCGCAGATGGTGCCGCCTTCGGATCGATCCCGACGGCGGCTGAAAAGGGAACACGGTGCGGATTACCCATCAGGGGCCAAGACCGTGGCTGCCCCCGCAACTGTAAGCGGAGAGCGCGTTCGCAATATGCCACTGGCTTGAAGCCGGGAAGGCGCGAACGAGTTGTGACCCGCGAGCCAGGAGACCTGCCATCGATGATATCAACCGCAACGGACGGGGTGTTCCGATGGAAAATCAGTGGTTGGGCGAGGGCGCCGTTGCGTCCGCCGGCCCTATCTTGACTTTGCCTCCGGCGAAATCTCCGGGAGGCATCTCATGGACAAAGCAAAAGACACGACGCACCGGATTACCGTGTGCACCAATTGCCGCCATGTCGGCAAACCATGCCGGCCGGGCCTTGATCTCCTGAAGCATTTGCAGTTGGCCATTTCCCAGGCTGGCGCCGCACTCGCGGATGATTTCAGCCTTGAAGGCAGCGTCTGCATGGCAGGCTGCGAGCGGCCTTGCACGGTCTCCTTCCAGGCGACGGCAAAAGCGACGTACCTCTTCGGTGACATCGAGGATGCGAGCGATATCGATGCGCTCGTTTCTTTCGCGAAGTTGTATCGGGACCGCCCCGACGGGCTGACCCGCGAAGGCGAACGCCCGACCGCGCTTGGAGGCAAGACACTTGCGCGCATTCCCGCCGCTATCGTTTCAGCCGAACGCCAGCTGGTCGTATTGCAATAGGAGCCGGTCATGTCCGAACGAAGCGCGCGACTGGAAGCCGAGGGCATTACATGGGGTCCCCAGAAGGGGATGCCGATCATCAGCGGTATCACGCTGTCCGTCGAGGCTGGTGCTCGGCTTGCCATCATCGGTCCGAACGGAGCTGGCAAGTCGACCTTGCTGCGTTGCCTCTATCGCGGTCTGAAGCCGCATCGGGGCAGGGTGTGTCTCGACGGCGTGGATTTGTGGTCCATCGGTCCACGGGAAGCGGCGCGGCGCATCGCCGTGGTGCCGCAGGAGACGCCGGGCGATTTTCCCTTCAGCGTGCAAGACGTCGTGCTGATGGGGCGTATTCCGCACCGCAAGGGTATGGCGCGCTGGAGCGATCGCGATCATGACGTGACGACCTCGGCTCTTGCTCGCCTGGAGTTGGAGCCTTTGGCCTTGAGGCAGTACGCGTCACTCTCCGGTGGCGAGAAGCAACGGGCGCTGATTGCCCGCGCCTTGGCGCAGGAACCGGAGCTCATCATCCTCGACGAGCCGACCAATCACCTCGATATACGGCACCAGCTCGAAATTCTGGAACTGCTCAAGGGGCTTGGTCCGACGATCATCACGACGCTGCACGATATCAACCTCGCCGCAGATTTTGCCACCCAGGTCGCCGTCATGGATTGCGGGCGGCTCACGGGCCACGGCGAGCCGGCCGACGTGCTGACCGCGGAGCATGTTTCAAGCGCATTCAGGGTTGGCGCTCGGCTGCACTGCAGCGAAAGCGGCCCGCAACGATTTTCCTTCTCTCTTCGATAAGACGATCACCGGAGTTATTCATGTTTTCTCGCATATCCCTATCTGTCGCGGCCCTGCTTGTCGGAAGCGTGCTGGCGGGAGCAGCATTGGCAGAGCCTGTCACCGTGCACAGCTGCAATCGCGACGTCACCTTCGACAAGGCGCCTGAGCGCGCCATTTCGAACGACGTCAATCTGACGGAAATGATGCTGGCGTTGAAGCTGCAGGATCGCATGGTTGGCTATACCGGCATTTCCGGCTGGAAGACTTTGGATGAAAAGCTGCGTGAAGGCGTCAAGGAATTGCCGGAGCTGTCGCCGAAATATCCGAGCAAGGAGGTGCTTCTCGGCGCCAATGCGGACTTCTTCTTCGCCGGCTGGAACTACGGCATGAAGGCGGGCGGCGAGGTGACGCCGGAAACGCTCGCACCTTTCGGCATCAAGGTTTACGAGCTCACCGAATCCTGCATCTTCGTCATGCAGAAGGACAAGCCGACCATGGACGATATGTTCGTGGATCTCCTCAATCTCGGAAAGATCTTCCGCGTCGAAGATAAAGCGGAGGCACTCGTTACCGGCTATCGCAAGCAGCTCGCAGAGATCCAGGCAAAGATCGGCCATGTCGATCAGCCGCCGCGCGTCTTCGTCTATGATTCCGGTGAGGAGAAGCCGTTCACATCGGGGCGTTACGGCATCCCGACTGCCATGATCGAGGCGGCCGGCGGCACAAACATCATGGATGATGTCGAGAAGAGCTGGACGGAGGTATCCTGGGAACCGGTCATCGAGAAAAACCCGGAAGTGATCGTCATCGTGGATTACGGCCAGGTGACCGCCGCGCAGAAGATTGCCTTCCTCAAGAGCAATCCGGCCTTCAAGAACATCGATGCGGTGAAGAATGACCGTTTCGTCGTGCTGCCTTATGTCGAGGCGACGCCGGGGCCGCGCAATATCGAGGCCATCGCCGCGCTGGCCAAGGCCTTTCACCCGAGCTCCATGTAACCGTCTGCAATGCCGATCCGTCCAGTCGATCATTGGCGGATCTCTTCCTCAAGATTTTAGCATGCGTCTCAACCTCTCCATCCTCATCCCCTTGCTCGCCATGGGTTTCATCCTGTCGATCACCGCCGGTGTGTCGCTCGGTTCGGCATCCATTCCTTTCTCCACCGTCTGGTCGATTGTCGGCAACAAACTGCATGCCGGTAGCTTTCCGGTTGCCTGGTCCAGCGGGCAGGAAAGCATTGTCTGGGACGTCCGTTTCCCACGCGTGGTGCTGGCCGCGCTCGTGGGAGCGGGGCTTGCCATCACCGGCGCCGTCCTGCAGGCGCTGACGCGAAATCCATTGGCGGACCCGCATCTCCTCGGCGTTTCCTCCGGGGCGGCATTCGGTGCCATCCTGGCGCTGTTGCATACCGGGCTGATCCTCGGGCTGTTGACGGTGCCGTTGTTCGCCTTTGCCGGCGCCTTGTTCGCTACCGCGGCCGTCGGGCTGACGACGCGCCTGACGCGCTCGCATTCGGCCGATCGGCTCGTGCTGTCGGGCGTGGCGGTAGCCTTCGTGTTCACGGCGCTCGGCAACCTCCTGATCTTTCTGGGTGATCCGAGAGCGGCCAACACCGTTGTCTTCTGGATGCTGGGCGGGCTGGGGCTGGCGCAATGGCAGCATCTTATCTATCCCGCCGGCATCCTGCTGTTCTCCTTGGCCTTGCTTCTCCCGAAGACGAGGGAGCTCAATGCGCTTGCGATGGGCGATGAAACGGCAGTTACGCTCGGCATCGCCGTCGCGCAGTTTCGCCTGTTGCTCTTCATCATCACCGCGCTGCTGACCGGCGTAATGGTCGCCTTTTCAGGCGCAATCGGCTTCGTCGGGCTGATGGTGCCGCATTTCGTGCGGCTGATCGTGGGTGGGGATAATGTGCGCGTGGTGCCGCTGAGCGCTGCTTTCGGTGCGCTGACGTTGATCTGGGCGGATATCATCGCGCGTCTGGTCATGGCTCCGGAGGACATGCCGATCGGTGTGGTCACCGGGCTTGCCGGAGGCGTTGCCTTCATCCTGATCCTGCGGAGCGGACGCGCATAGATCTACCCATTGCCAAGGTGTTTTCCTGGCCTATTTCCGGGCGGACAATGATCGGTGTGACAAGTCGTCTCCAAGATGAGAGCGCGAGATACCCGGTTTTGAGCGAGGTTCTGGACAGGATAAGGGCATCGATGCCTTCGTGTCGCCTTTCTTTGTCTTACAAGGCGTACGCGTAAAGACTATGGAATTCGCAATCATGCTATAGGACGACTCGGGTCTCCATTTTGCGGCGATTTCAGTCATCCATTGCCTGCGACTTCATGTGCAACGAGGAGCTCTGCTTGCGCCCGCTGAAATCTCGTCTTTTTCTGTTACCTTTTCTGCTGCTGGGATTGGGCGTATTTGCCGCCGTCATCCCGCTGGCGGGCGGGGATGCCCTTGCGCAGGATCAGCAACCGGCCCAGGCGTCGCAGCAAACGGATCAACAGCCGGGGCAACTCGCAAATGGGCTGCTGGACGCAGCCGCTACCGATCTTGGCAAAGCGAAGAAGACCTACGCGTCGCTTCAGGACGCGGCGAAACAGGCAACGTTGGATGACGAGACGCTCGTGGCGCTATCCGGCCAGGTCGACGATCTCAATCGTACCACTGCCGCTATTTCCGCACGCCTGAAACCCCGTACCGCCGAGATCGATGCCCGCCTGACGCAGCTCGGTGCTGCTCCCAAGGAAGGTCAGCCGCCGGAGGCTCCGATCGTCACGCAGGAACGCGAGAGGCTCAATGCCGAGCGCTCGCAGATCAGCGCGGTGATCCTCGATGCGGACAATCTGACCGCGGAGACCAATCGGCTTTCGATGCAATTCATGGAGATGCGCCGAAAGCTGTTTGCCGAGACGCTATTCAAGCGGACGGAGATTTCCACCACGACATTCGATGATGCGGGGGCGGCTCTGGTCGACGAGGGCGTCAAGTTCAGCACCGCTGTGACGAGCTGGATCGGCTTCGTGCTCAAGGCCAAGCTTGCCTCATTCCTGGCCGCCGTCTGCCTGTCGATCGGGGCGGCGCTGATATTTCTCTCCGGTGGTTATCGGCTGTTCCGCCGCTACTACGTGCAGGATGAGGCTGTCGAGAATCCGCCCTATATCAGCCGGCTCTCGGTCGCCTTCTGGTCGACCTTGATCCGCACGCTGTCGCTGGCGGCCTTCCTCGTCACCTCATTCTTCTTCCTCTCGAATTTCAATGTGCTGCGGCCTGACATCGCGCCGATATTGGCGGGGGTCTTCGGCTTCATCGGCCTCGTCTATTTCGTCGGTCGCCTGAGCAATGCCGTCTTTGCGCCGTTTCGGCCGCATTGGCGCCTGGTCAAGCTGTCGAACAAGGGAGCACATTCGCTCACCTGGTGCCTGCAGGCGATGGCCGTTGTCAACGGGCTGGATTACGTCTTCGACCGCATCAGCGAGTCCATGGGTTCGCCGGTCGTCGTTACCGTGGCCAAGAGCTTTCTGGCAGCACTGCTGATCGGCCTCATCCTGATTGCTGCCTCCTTCGGCTCGCCGATGCTGGCCAAGAACGGCGATCCGGACGCGCCAGGCCGCCATTGGCCGCATGGCATGGCCATCATTCTTCGCGTTCTCGGCATATTGGTGATCTTCACTTCGTTCATCGGCTATGTGGGGCTTGCCCGTTTCATGGCAACGCAGATGATTGTGACGAGTGCCGTCATTGCGACCATGTATCTCGGCTTCCAGCTCGGCAAGGCCGTATCCAAGCAGGGCGTCTTTGCCGAAACGATCATCGGCCGCTTTTTGGAAAATCGCCTGAAGCTGCGTGAAGTGGCGCTCGATCAGGCCGGCCTTGCCGCCGGGCTTGCGACCTACGCCGTCGCGCTGCTGACGGGCATTCCGCTGATCCTGCTCTCCTGGGGCTTCCACATTCAGGATCTGGAGGTCTTTGCCTACAGGCTATTTACCGAGATCAAGATCGGCAACATGTCGATCTCGCTGCTCGGCATCTTCGTTGGCATCCTGCTGTTTGCGGGCGGCTATCTGGTCACGCGCTGGTTCCAGCGCTGGCTCGACAGCAATGTCATGGCGCGTGGGCAAGTCGATCTGGGTGTCCGCAATTCGGTGAGAACCGGCATAGGCTATCTGGGCATAGCATTGGCAGCGATCTTTGCCATTTCCGCTGCCGGCATCGATTTGTCCAGCCTGGCGCTCGTCGCCAGTGCCCTCTCGGTCGGTATCGGTTTCGGCCTGCAAAACATCGTGTCGAACTTCGTGTCCGGCCTGATCCTGCTGGTCGAGCGGCCGTTCAAGGTCGGCGACTGGATCGTCTCGGGTACATCGGAAGGCATCGTCAAGCGCATCTCGGTGCGCGCGACCGAAATCGAGACCTTCCGCAAGCAGTCGATCATCGTGCCGAATTCCGAGCTCATCAATGCGTCGGTCGGCAACTGGACGCACCGCAACAGGCTCGCTCGCTCCGAAATCCCCGTATCCGTCAGCTATGATGCCGATCCACGCAAGGTGATGGATATCCTGCTGGAGCTGGTGCGTTCGATCCCGAAGGTTCTCAGGAATCCGGAGCCGCATGTGGAGTTCCTACGTTTCGGGCCGTCGTCTCTCGATTTCGAGATGCGCTTCTATCTGTCCGATCTTTCCGATGGCATGGAAATCCGCAACAATCTGCGCATCGAAATCCTGAAGCGCTTCAACGAAGAGGGGATTTCCATTCCCTATCCGCATCAGGAGCTGCATATCGTTCGTGACGGCAGAAGAGGCAGGCAGTCGGATGTCGCAGCCGATGCGCTGTCGGATTTCGCAGACGGGCCGGAGGTTGAGGATGACATGAGGGAAGATTCCGCTCTGTCCGCCGAAGACAAGGTGCCAGAAGCAAAGCGCACAGGCCGTCGTCGGGGCAGGACCGCTGCGGAATGATCTGACTATCGACCGAACAGCCAAAACACAGCGTGGTGCCGCGGGCAGAGCCAATATCGGCCGTCGAAGTCTGTGCTTCCTTTGGAAACTTTCGGCTCGCGTTCCCACGAGCACGCAACATTATCGCAACGGCGCATCCGGAAAGGCGCCGATCGATAGAGGCTGTTTTCTTCATCTCCGGGAAACCAGTCCGCTTAACAAATCCGCAAAGGCTTTGTTCTAAAACAATACAGAGGGGATCATTTTCAAAAACAGGTTTTCATTATGCCATTTCTGGGTGTTTCGGGGATGCAATACTCCGGCGCGTCTCTTGCCGGCTCGCGCATTCTTCTCGTCGAGGATTCCAATCTTTTTACATCGATGGTCAGAGCCAAGCTGAAGGAGCTTCTGGACATCGACGTCGAGATTTGCCGCAATTTCGAAGAACTGCAGCTCGCCTACGACAAGTCGTCTGAGCCGATCAAGCTGGCAATCTCGAACATGAACCTGCCGGGCGCCGAAAAGGGCGAGGCCTTGGCCTATCTGCTTGATCTCAGCATTCCAACGATCGCCTTCACCGGCACTTTTCTCGAGGGCACGCGCGACGAGTTGATCGCCAAGGATGTGGTGGATTATATTCTCAAGGACAATGTGTTTGCGGTGGATATGCTGGCGGAATCTATCTGCCGTTTTCTGACAAACCATCGTCACCATGTCCTCATTGTCGACGACAGTGCGACCGCACGCGCTTTGCTGTCCAGTCGGCTGAAGCGCTATAATTTCCGCGTCAGCGTTGCGGAGAATGGTGTAAAAGCGCTCGAAATCCTGAAGGCCAGCGCGGATATCGGCCTTATGGTCACGGACTACAATATGCCTGACATGGACGGCTTCGAGCTGACGCGACGTATTCGTGCGACCACTGGCTCCCACGAGTTGCGCATCATCGGCGTCTCGTCATCCAGCAACCGGCTGCTTTCGGCCCGCTTCCTCAAGGCAGGTGGCAATGATTTCATCCTGCGGCCATTCATCGACGAGGAGTTCTACTGCCGCGTGAATCAAAACCTCGACACTTTGTTGCAGATTCAGTCGTCTCAACCGACCGGCAAGCACGCATAAACGCGAGAAGTCAGGCAAAATAACCTCGAAAAAAGTGAGGGAAAATCACTTTTATGTAAATCTCCGCAATCAGCGGTTCCAATTTTTTCACGAATCCTGTTCAGGATAGGTGGAAGATGGTTTGGCAGACCTGCAATTGACTGAATATTCATGCACCTGATGGTGTGGGAGGAATTGACGGGAAATGGTACTGCATGTGGGATCCCTCGGCGGTGGCATCGGTCACCGCAATGGCAGCCAGACAATACTTCTGGTCGAGGATTCACGCATGTTTTCCGCGGTGTTGTCGCATCGGTTCGAAACCGAACTCGGCTTGGCCGTAACGCATTGCTCTTCCCTGAAAATGCTGAACGAGGTACTGGCGGCGCCGGATAGCAGCTTCACGATGGCGGTGATCGACCTTAATCTTCCGGACGCGGCCCACGGAGAAGCCCTGGATGTTGCCGTCGCCCATGACGTTCCTACCATCGTCTTTACGGCGTCTTTCGACATGGCGACGCGCAATCGCATTATGGAGCGAAATGTCGTCGACTATGTGCTCAAGGATGGCGAGTTCGCTCTCGACAATCTCGTCTCTTCCGTAAGGCGCGCCATTGCCAACCGGTCGATGCGTGTTCTGGTTGTAGATGATGTGCCTTCGGCCCGGAAAATGCTGACGGATTTGCTGCACGCACAGCAATTCAAGGTCGCCGAAGCCGGCACGGGTGTCGAAGCCCTGGCGATGCTCGAGACATTCGACGACATCGAAATCGTCGTCACCGACTACAATATGCCCGACATGAACGGCCATGAACTGACCCGCCGCATCCGCCATCGCTATGGCTCGGACCGAATGCGGATCATCGGCATTTCGTCTTCGAACGATCGTTTGCTGTCTGCGACATTCCTGAAGGCGGGCGCGAGCGATTTCATCTATCGCCCCTTCGTTCAGGAGGAGCTGCAATGCCGCATCGCATTGAATGTCGAGACGCTGTCGCAGCTGAAGCAATTGCGAGCGGCAGCGGCAAGCGACTATCTGACCGGGCTCTACAACAGGCGCTATTTTTATGATCACGGCCCGCGCCTGGTCAACGAGTGCCTGCGTCGCCAACGTCCAAGCTCGGTCGCTATTCTCGATATCGATCACTTCAAGCATCTGAACGATACTTATGGTCACGAAATCGGCGATCAGGTGCTGAAGGCCGTTGCCGGCCGACTTCATGGACTGTTGGAGGGCACCGATAATCTGCTCTCTCGCCTTGGGGGTGAAGAGTTCGCCATTCTTTTTGCTGAAATGAATTCGCGCGCGGCGACCGCGCTATGCGACGAGGTCCGCCTTAGCCTCGCCAGCCTGAAGGTTCATGCCGACGACGAAGAGCTTTCGGTGACGGTTTCCATCGGCGTGGCGGAGATTGCTGGTTACGAGTCCTTCGACAACTATCTCAATGCCGCGGACCAGTTTCTCTACATGGCGAAGCACAATGGCCGAAATCAAGTCTATTCCGATTTCAAGATGGCCCAAGAGGCAGCCCAGTAGGCCGCCTGCGATGTTCCGACTGCTTTGATTTCCACCACTCTCAGACGACGATGCCCGTGCGGTTGGTCGACATGGTCAGCTTGCGTTCCGCGCGCTCTTGCTGCGGGGAACGATTATAGAGTTCGCGATAACACTTGGAGAAGTGCGAGGCGGAAACGAAACCGCAGGCGACGGCCACTTCGACAACAGGCATGGAAGATTGCACCAGCAGATGCCGGGCGCGATCGAGACGGATTTCGAGGTAATAACGAGCCGGCGAGCGGCCCATTTCCTGCCGGAACAGGCGTTCGATCTGCCGGCGCGACAGGCCGGCATCGTCGGCGATTTCCAGAAGCGACAGCGGCTCGGCAAGGTTGCTTTCCATCAGCTCGATGATCGACAGAACCTTGGAGTTCTGCACCCCAAGGCGCGCGCGCAACGGCAGGCGCTGGCGGTCATGCGGGCTGCGGACACGGTCGGTCAGTTGCTGCTCGCAGACGCGGTTGACGAGGTTCTCGCCGAAATCCTGTCCGATCAGGTTCAGCATCATGTCGAGAGAGGCGGTGCCGCCTGCGCAGGTGTAGAGATTGCTGTCGACCTCATAGAGGTCGGCATAGACCTCCGCCTGCGGGAAGGTTTCGGAGAAGCCCGGCAGATTTTCCCAGTGGATGGCGCAGCGCTTGCCGTTCAGCAGACCTGCCTGGGCAAGCACATGGGCGCCCGTACAGAGGCTGCCGACGGCCACGCCGCGATTGTAGGTTTCTCGCAGCCAGGCATTGACCGACTTGTTGTGGAATTCTTCGACATAGATGCCGGAACAGACCAGTACCATGTTCGGGCGGTTCTCGCCGCCGAGATAGCGGCGCTCGTCGGTGAGGGAGGAATTGACCTCCAGTCCGATGCCGCTCGAGGAATAGACTTTCTGACCGTCCGTCGAGGCGAGCCGCCAGGTGTAGGCAGGGTAGCCGAGCATGCGGTTGGCAATCCGCAGCGTCTCGATCGCGGCGGAAAACGGCAGCATGGTGAAATGCGGAACGAGGAAGAAAACCAGGGAACGCGTCTTGATCGGAGTCTTGCTCATGTTGTGAAAATCCATGCTCCAGGGCCGTTACGTATTCCTTGCGTCAAATACGTCGGCCCGATGGTCTATAAGCGACATTGGCATGGATAATCGCGGCCGCAAAGGGATATTTGCGTCTGCTATGAAAAATACGGCTCTAGAGGAGGGAAACGAAGGGGAGGCGAGCAAGATGCTCAAGCGGCGAAATATATTTGCAGGTAATTCTCAGGATTAAAGTGCGCTTCGCATCTGGATGCGGAAATGTTCAAAAGGCGACGCTCGCTTGGGTTGAGCGTCGCCTTCAGCCACTATGCTCTTCAATTATCATCGGGTGGCTTTCGGATTCTTGATTTCGTTCGCGGCCGGCCAGCCCAAGTCCTTGCGCATGTCGTCGGACAGGGATTCGAGCTCGCGAAGGGAGCGCCACTGCTGCCAGCGATTAGCGAGACGAGAAAAGAAGGGCATATAGCTGCTGCCGGACGGAAACGGGTTCCGCGTGCCGGTCTGTCTATAACTGATCGTCGTCATTTCCAGGTTCCTTTCAGTGTCAACCGTTCAAAATGTCACGCCTACCGAGTGTAAATATGGATCTGGCTGGCTCATCAATCAAACGAATAGATCTTATAGCTGCCATTAGTATTTTTGAACGAATGCAGCTTGCCGGGCTTTCGCTCAAGCGCTGCCAAGGTGCGATCCGGCGGGAGGCCGCGCGCATTGACGTCATCGATCAGATGAGCGGGAAAGCGCGTGGCAATCTCGTCGAGCGTGTGCTGCGCCATCCGTTGAATTTTGCGAAGGCGGAGAAGAGAGAAAAGGCGAGAGGCTTCGTCCAATGCCGTGCCAGCCATGACTTTTGCTCCTTTGAGGCTGTCTGCGTGAATTTCCATTACGTCTAATATGGTGCTTCGTTGACATTCAGACAAATGAAATGATATGGTGTTTAGGATCAGAAAAATTGAAAGGTATTCGATATGACCGTACCGTTCCGCCGGCCCATACCGTTGCTTGACAATGAAGTTCTGCGCACCTTCGTCGCGATTGCCGAAACGGGGAATTTTTCGACTGCGGCCGATGCGGTCTTTCGCACGCCGTCAGCCGTTTCGATGCAGATCAAGAAGCTGGAAGAGCAGCTCGGCGTCACGCTATTCCTGCGCGACGCGCGCTCGGTGAGCCTGACGCAGCATGGCGAGATGCTGCTTTCCTATGCCCGCAACATCCTGGCGCTTTCCAACGAGGCGGTTTCGCGCTTCATCATGCCCGAGCTTAGCGGCGTCGTGCGTCTCGGCGCTCCTGACGACATTGGCGAACGGTTGTTGCCGACCATCCTGAAGAGCTTTTCCGAGAGCTATCCGGGGATCATGGTTGATGTCGTCGTCGATATGAGCATCCAACTCAAGAAGCGCATCGAGGAGCAGCGGCTGGACCTTGCGCTGATCAACTGCGCGACGCGGCCCTTCCCGACGGAAGGCGAGGTGATCTATACGGAGCGCCTCGTCTGGGCCGGCGCCAAGTGCGGCACCGCCTATCGTCGCGATCCGCTGCCGATCTCGATCTGGGAAGAGGGCTGCATCTGGCGATCGGAAGCCATGGCGCAACTGGAGCGGCAGAAGCGCGCCTATCGCGTTTCCTATCTCAGTGCCCATACGATGGCGCAGCGCGCGGCGATCGTTTCCGATCTTGCCATTGCTCCGTTCCCGCGCTCCTACATCACCGATGATATGGAAATCCTCGGGCCAAATGAAGGCTTGCCGGAGCTGACGTCGTTCGACATTCGCCTGCTGACAGCTTCGCAGATGACCGGGCCGATGAAGGCGGTGGCCGACAGCATCCGCCAGGCTTTTGTTGAGATCGGGCGCAAAATGGCCGCGTGAACGCGGCCAATCCGTCTTATTCGCGGCTGCGGCGACGCCTGCGGCCGCCGCCTTCTCCGCCATCGTCGGAGATCTGCTTGCGCTCTGGCAATGTCACCACCCTGGAGAGTTCCGGGAAGGCGTCGACCTTGTTCGGCAGGGCCATAGCATAGACGAAATGCTCTTGAAACTTTGATTCAAGCGCCGTCTCTATCTTCTCGATTTTCCTGACGGTTTCTTCGATCTCGCGGCGATGGCCGCGGTTCAGCAGCGCCATGCGTGCGCCAGTGCCGGCGGCATTGCCGACAGCCTTGACCTTGTCGAGCTCGCAGTCGGGTATCAAGCCCAGCACCATCGCATATTTCGGGTCGATGAAGGTACCGAAGGCGCCGGCAAGGCCGATGCGGTCGACATGATCGATGCCCTGCTTGTCCATCAGCAGCTTGACGCCGGCATAGAGTGCCGCCTTCGCAAGCTGAATGGCGCGGATATCGTTCTGGGTGACCGTGATGCGCGGTTCGCCGTCGCGCAGCAGATAGGAGAAGGTACGGCCATTCTGCAGGATGCGCGGCGAGCGCGCTGCCATCGAGCCATCGACGACACCATCTTCCGAGATAATTCCAGTCAGGAACATTTCTGCGACGACCTCGATGATGGCCGAGCCGCAGATGCCGGTGACGCCGACCTTGGCGGCTTCTTCGTCAAAGCCCGGCTCATCCGACCATGGCTCGATGCCGATCACGCGATAGCGCGGCTCCAGGGTGACGGGATCGATGCGCACGCGTTCGATCGCGCCGGGTGCTGCGCGCTGGCCACTCGAAATCTCGGCGCCCTCGAAGGCGGGGCCGGTCGGCGAGGAAGCGGCGACGACGCGATGGCGGTTGCCGAGCACGATCTCGGCATTCGTGCCGATGTCGACCAGCAGCATCATCTCATCCTGGCGATGCGGACCTTCGGCAAGCGTCGCGGCAGCCGCGTCGGCGCCGACATGGCCGGCGATGCAGGGCAGCATGTAGATGCGGGTGCCGACATTCATCGGCAGGCCGATCTCGGCCGATTTCAGATGCACAGCACCGGATACGGCAAGCGCGAAGGGCGCACCGCCAAGCTCGGTCGGGTCGATGCCGAGGAAGAGGTGGTGCATGATCGGGTTGCCGACGAAGACGGCGTTCAGAATATCCTGGCGCGACACGCCGCCATCGACACAGACCTTGTCGATCAGGCCGTTCAGTGCTTCACGGACGGCGTTGGTCATCGCTTCGCGACCGTCCGGATTCATCATCACGTAGGAGACGCGGCTCATCAGATCCTCGCCGAAGCGGATCTGCGGATTGGAGGCGCCGGCCGAAGCGACGGTTCTGCCCGAGAGCAGCGATGACAGGTGCATGGCGATCGTCGTCGAGCCGATGTCGCAGGCGATGCCATAGGCCTCGTTCTTCAGGCCGGGATAGAGCGCGATAAGGCGAGGGCGCTCGCTGTCCTGGTCGCGATGAATGGCGGCCGTCACCTTCCATTCGCCCTTGCGCAGGATCGACTGCACCTGCGGAATGAGGTGAAAATCCACTTCGAGATTATCGTATTTCCAGTCCGCTGCGATTGCCGCTTTCAGCCGATCGAGATCGCCAAGCGGCTTGTGCATGTCGGGTTCCTCGACCTCGACGTAACACATGTGCACGGCCGGATCGCGGGCGATGACGCGTTCGTCGGCCGCCTTGCGCACCACCTGCGCGTTGATGACGGTATCCTGCGGCACGTCAATGACGAGATCGCCCTGGATGAGGGCGGAGCAGGAGAGGCGGCGGCCGTCGGGCAGGTCGCGCACCTCGGCATAGCGCTTTTCCTTCGGCCCGATCGGCGAAAGATGGTCGTTGGAGGAGACGATCTTGTGCTTGGCGAAATTGCCTTCCTGCACGGAGACCTGGCAGCGTCCACAGGTGGCGCGACCGCCACAGACACTTTCGACATAGACGCCAAGCTGGCGGGCTGCCTCCAGCACGGGCGTTCCCACGGGGAAATGGCCGCGCTTGCCGGATGGCATGAAAAGGACGAGGGGTTTCGCGCTGTCGCTGGCTTCGGCCATGGATCAGCCTTTCTATTTGCTAAGGCGGCGCGCATTCGAGCGAACACGCCTGCTATAAGGTTTTATCGCGGCCTCGGCGACCGCGTCGGCAACGCGGCGTGCCGATTGGCGCGAATGGCTTGTCGCCGTCAGGAGCGCGAGGCCTTGCTGCATCATTTCGGCGTTGACGGCAGCGGCGCTTTCGGCCGCAGCCATCATCTTTTCTGAGACCATCCGGTTCATTTCGGTCGCGTTCACGCTGCCGGTCAGCGCGTCCATCCACATCTGCTGCAGCCTTATCGCGATCACGACAGGTGCCTGCAGCCAGAGCGTGGCAAGATCATTGGAAAGGCCGCGACCGGACGACATCTTATTCCCTCACAGCTCCTGCGCCAGCGCGCGCAGCACGGCCACCACGACGTCCGCCACCGGCGGCGGGTGCTGCCGTTGTTGCGGCCGCGACGCCGCCTTCTGCCGGCTTGTAGTCGCGATAGGTCATGATCCAGTTGGTGCAATTGGCGTCCGTGCCGTTCAGCACGTTGGCGGCGCGCACGGCTTCCATCTCCTGCGGGCGGCAAGGGTTCATGATCGCCGAGGTCATGCCGGCGCCGATCACCATGGGAATGAAGCCGGCATTGATGCCGTGGCGATGCGGCAGGCCGAAGGAGATGTTGGAAAGGCCGCAGGTCGTGTTGACCTTGAGCTCGTTGCGCAGGCGGTGCAGCAGCGCAAAGACCTGACGGCCGGCATCGCCGAGCGCCCCGATCGGCATGACGAGCGGGTCGACGACGATATCATGCGGCTTGATGCCATGATCCATGGCGCGCTCGACAATCTTCTTGGCAACTGCGAAGCGCACATCCGGGTCCATGGAAATACCCGTTTCGTCGTTCGAGATGGCGACGACGGGCACGTCGTATTTCTTGACCAGCGGCAGGATGGCTTCGAGCTTTTCCTCTTCGCCCGTGACCGAATTGACAAGCGGCCGGCCCTTGGCAACCTTGAGCGCCGCTTCGATCGCCGCCGTGACCGAGCTGTCGATCGAGAGCGGTACGTCGACCAAGCCCTGCACGATCTCGAGCGTCTGCACGAGAAGGCCCGGTTCTGTCTCGTTCGGGTTGACCGAAGTCACGCCCGCATTGACGTCGAGCATGGTCGCACCGGCGGCCACCTGCTCCAGAGCGTCCTTGATGACGGTGTCGAAATTGCCTTCGATCATCTCGGCGGCGAGCTTCTTGCGCCCCGTCGGATTGATGCGCTCGCCGATCACGCAGAAAGGCTGGTCGAAGCCTATGATGATCTCGCGGGTGGCGGAGGCAACGATGGTACGCGTCATATCTGGTCCTCTGGTCAGTTGGCCCGATAGCTGTCTATCGTGCGGTGATTTGGGTTACAAGCCGGCCGGTTCCTCTCCTGGCCCGCCACGGTCCTGTCGAATTCAATGTGCCTGCTGCGGCGTGTGGTGGGCAGCGATTTCAGCCATGGCCTGCTGGTTTTCTTCCCTGCCTTCGCTGATCTGGTGCAGTCGTTCGGCGACGAGCGCGTCCGTGCGGCTAGCCTCGCGTTTCCAAGGCTGACGGCCCTTCAGCACGCCGGAATCATGCACCATTTCAGCGACATATTCTTCCTGGCGGTAGGCCATGACGTGGATGCCGGAAACGCCCTCGATCTCCTTCACCTCGTTGATGATGTCGATACAGAGCTGCTTGCCTTCCTTCTTTTGATCCTGCGCACCTTCGATGCGCTTGATGACCGCATCGGGGATATGGACGCCCGGCACGTTGGAGCGCATCCAGCGGGCGGTCTTTGCCGAGGCGAGCGGGCCGACGCCGACGAGAATGAAGCATTTTTCGTTGAGGCCGAGGTCGCGCACTTTCTTCATATATTCCCGGAACATCGGCACGTCGTAGCAATACTGGCTCTGGACGAACTGCGCTCCGGCCTCGATCTTCTTCGCCAGCCGGTAGGGCCGGAAATCATAAGGCGGTGCGAAAGGGTTGATGGCGGCGCCGAGAAAGACTTTCGGTGGCGACGTCAGCTTGCGGCCGGAGAGGAATTTGGCGTTGTCGCGCATGATGCGCACGGTTTCGAGCAGCGACATGCAATCGAGATCGAAGACCGGCTTGGCGCCCGGCTGGTCGCCGGCCTGCACGCCGTCACCGGTCAGGCACATGATGTTGCACACGCCCATGGCGGCAGCGCCCAGCACGTCGCCCTGGATGGCGATGCGGTTCTTGTCGCGGCAGGCGATCTGCATGATGGGCGCATAGCCCATGCGGGTCAGCAGGGCGCAAATCCCGACCGAGGACATATGGCAATTGGCGCCGGAGGCATCGACGGCGTTGATGCCATCGACCCAGCCTTCGAAAATGGCGGCGCGCTCGTAGACGTCTTCGGCATTGGCGCTGTCGGGCGGGTTCAGCTCGGCTGTCACGGCGAATTCGCCGCGGCGAAGCACGCGCTCCAGCCGCCCGAGCGAATAATGGCCGGGCAGGGGATCGAGCGGCAGATGGACGCCAAGCGGATTTTCATCGATATGCGACATCGCTCAGGCTTCCTTTTTCGCCGCTTCGCGGGCTGCCGCCGCTTCCGCCGTGACGCGGAGCCAGGAGGAGGTTTCGCGCAGCGACTGGTTGACGGGCTTCTGCACCTTCAGGATCGCATCACCCTGAGTCATGTTCTGCGAGCCATTCCAGGCTTGTACCCAAACGCAGGGCATGTCGGGCTCCACCTCGCAATTGCCGTTGGCACGAACGCCGCCGCAGGGTCCGTTGCGCAGCTGCTTGGGACAGTTCATCGGGCAGGACATGCCCGTCGACGACAGTGCGCACTGGCCGCACATGCGGCAATCGAAGAGGAAGCCCTTCACATTGCGTTCGATAAAGGTGATCGGACGCTCGACGCGTTCATAGCCGAATGCCTTCCACAGCGGATGAAGCAGGAGGAAGGCGTCGGCGAAGCGACGATAGAACCATTCGAAGAAGCGCGAGTGACGTACCGCCCAGAGGCGGACCGTGTATTTGCGCCGGGCGCGGCGGTTGGGTGAGACGCCTGCCGGCGTATAGGCGCCGCTGGCAGCCTTGGCGCCCGCGGCGGCATTGCCGGGCTTCTGGACGGCATCAGCCATTGTCGCGGCCTCCGGCTTTCACCAGTGCCACCAGCCGCTCGCGATCATAGGCGGCTTCGAGCTCGCTTGCCGCCTTGTCAGCCTCGACTTCGAGATCGTCGGATACAGGCACGGGATCGGCCTTGCGCCATTCGGCGAGATAATCGTCGGTTTCGGCAGCGCCGGTGCGCATGGCGCACATGTCGATTGCTTCGGTAAAGCGCAGCGAAAGCTCGCGTTTTGCCGTCTGCCTGCCCTTCTTGATAATCACCTGGGCGGGGATGTCCCGCCAGTAGACGACAATGCGATCCGCCATGCACAAAATCTCCTCTTCACGCAAGAATGCACGTCGACCGATCATCAGACTGCGCTCGCCACGACGCGCCACATGCCGAAAAGCGACGCGACATGAAAACCTCGTCCGCAAGTACAGCCAACGCGCTTTATCCTTTGAAACGGCCAGGTTCGAACTGTGATTGAATGTCGATGACTCGTCCAGCATGTCGGTCTCGGCAAAGAAGCGCGAGGCCAGAAAGCGACGCGGATGTCGCAGCTAGACAGTCAGCAATTCGCGCGCCAAATCGCCGTAGCCAGTGAAGCGATATTCGTAGTCCAGTCCGAGATAAGCGGCAGCTTCCTTTGCTTTTGCCTGCAGCGCCGGATCTTCTTCCTGCGAGAGGTAGACCACCTTGCGGTAGTTGCCGAAATACATATCACGCAGCTCCGGATAGCGATCGAGGCCGAGTGGGACGATGACGAAGGCTTCGAACTGTCTGGCCAGGAAATCGGTGAGGAAGAACGAAGTAATATCGTCGTCGCGCCCGGCGAAAGCCTCATTTCCGGTGAAGAAGGAATAACAGTGCGGGCCGGACAGGCGCTCTATCCCCTCCCGCGCGCAGATCCTGTCGATATCGCCGCCGGTGCCGCAATCGGCATAGCCGACGAAGATTTTCTCGAAGCCGCGCGCGCGGGCATCCGCAATTGCTTGTTCCAGAGCCGGTGCGATCTTTTGGGGATAGGAATGATAGATTGCGGGAAGACAGTGAAGATCGATGTGGTCGAGCCCGTTTATTCTGGCGACCGCCAATATTTCGCGCGCGATTGCCCCGCACGCGATTACATGAACCTTTTGCTTTGTTATGCGTTTACTGTACGGAGGGGTTGTCTCCGCATTTTGCCGATCAACATCCATTCCAAAAGAGGCTCCTGATCATGACCGCATCGACATCTAGCAAAATCGCCGCTGCCTTCGCCGTGCTTATGGTGCTCGCTTCATGCTCCAACACAATTCGCGGCATGGGCAGAGATACGGCCAACGCCGTCAACGCGACGGAAGATGCCGGTCACAAGGTCAAGCGGGCTGTTCAGAACTAAAGCGCGTCGCGATCTTTCAGATTCGCGTCTCGCGCTTTAGGTCTTTGATTTTGCGTATGTCGCTGTCGCAAAACCACTGCGCACTTTTGAGCGACATGCTCTAATGTGAGATGTGGATCGGCCGGCGACAACCCTTTGTTCGTCGCCGGCTTCGAAAAACAAGGCGATCAGGCGCCGGCAGCGAGGCTGTTGTGCTTGCGCTTCATGAATTCCTTGGCGGTCTCGACCGCCACGGCAGCGTCGCGGCAATAGGCGTCCGCACCGACGGCCTTGCCGAATTCCTCGTTGAGCGGCGCACCGCCAACCAGTACGACGTAATCGTCGCGCAGGCCCTTTTCCTTCAGCGTATCGATGACGACCTTCATATAGGGCATCGTCGTGGTCAGCAGAGCCGACATGCCGAGAATGTCGGGCTGTTCGCGCTCGATGGCGTCGAGGTAGTTTTCGACCGGATTGTTAATGCCAAGGTCGATGACGTCGAAGCCGGCGCCTTCCATCATCATGCCGACGAGGTTCTTGCCGATGTCGTGAATGTCGCCCTTGACGGTGCCGATCACCATCTTGCCGAGCTTCGGTGCACCGGTCAGCGCCAGAAGCGGCCGCAGGATCGCCATGCCGGCCTTCATCGCATTGGCGGAAAGCAGAACTTCCGGAACGAAAAGAATGCCGTCACGGAAGTCGATGCCGACGATGCGCATGCCTTCGACCAGCGCCTGGGTGAGGACATCGTAAGGCGTCCAGCCGCGATCTAGAAGGATCTGTGTTGCTTCCTCGATTTCTTCCTTCAACCCGTCATACAGGTCGTCATGCATCTGCTGCACGAGCTCTTCATCAGAAAGTTCCGAGAGAATGATTTCGTCGTCAGACATGCGCTCCATCCCGTTTTCGTGCAATGCATCAGAGACTTGTATAAAACACTGCCGCCATTATCGATAGACCGGAAGGCCGCCAAAACTCTTTTTGAATGCGACGTCGCGCGGATCAATCGCGACGGAGGAAGAACAGTTGATATTCGCAGCCCATGTCTGTCCTATGCTAATTGCTGGCGCATTAAGGAACGTCCGCTTGGCGGAATCGGATAGCATGGGGTCATGATAGACGCATCCATGCGCAGGAGTGAGGAAACATCATGGACGATATGATTGAGCAACCGGCTGCAGGCAATGACGGCGGTGGACGGCGTTCGCGCAGCGAGGGTAGGGGTGCTGCAGCACGGCGCGCTTCGCGCAGCGGCGGAGGTCCCGGCCCATCGCTTCCCTATATCACCCGCAAGATCGGCGTCTACGAAGTGCTCGACGAGGAAGGCCTGCAGCTCATCGAGCGCAACGCCGATACGGTTCTGGAAGAAATTGGTATCGAGTTTCGCGACGATGCGGAAGCTCTGGCGCTCTGGAAGGAAGCCGGCGCCGACGTGCGCGGGCAGCGCGTGCATTTTCCGAAGGGGCTTTGCCGCGAACTTCTGAAGACGGCGCCGAAGGAATTTACCTGGCATGCCCGCAACAGCGCCCGCAACGCCCATGTCGGCGGCAAGGCGACGATCTTCGCGCCGGTCTATGGCCCGCCCTTCGTGCGCGATCTCGAGGGCAACCGCCGCTATGCGACGATCGAGGATTTCCGCAATTTCGTGAAGCTGGCCTATATGGCGCCGTCGATGCATTCGTCCGGCGGCACTGTTTGCGAGCCTGTCGATATCCCGGTCAACAAGCGCCATCTCGATATGGTCTACAGCCATATCAAATATTCCGACAAGCCGTTTATGGGCTCCGTCACCGCGCCGGAGCGTGCCGAAGACACGATCGCCATGGCGAAGATCGTGTTCGGCGACGATTTCGTCGAGAATAATTGCGTGACGCTGAACCTCATCAACGCTAATTCTCCGATGGTTTTCGACGAGACCATGCTCGGTGCCTTGAAGGTCTATGCCCGGCACAATCAGGCTTCGGTCGTTTCTCCTTTCATCCTCTCGGGCGCGATGAGCCCTGTGACGGTTGCGGGTACGCTGACGCAGATTCTCGCCGAGGTGCTGGCCGGTGCTTCCTTCACGCAGCTGATCCGCAAGGGTTCGCCGGTGCTTTACGGCACTTTTGCTGCCTCGATTTCGATGCAGTCGGGTGCGCCGACCTTCGGTACGCCGGAACCGTCGCTCGTCTCCTATGGTGCAGCTCAGCTTGCCCGCCGTCTCGGCCTGCCGTTCCGTACCGGCGGCTCGCTTTGCGGCTCCAAGATTCCGGATGCGCAAGCGGCGCATGAATCGGCCAATACGCTGAACATGACGCTGCTGGCCGGCACGAATTTCGTGCTGCATGCGGCGGGATGGCTCGAAGGCGGCCTCGTCTCCTCCTACGAGAAGTTCATGATCGACCAGGACCAGCTCGGCATGATGCAGAAGATGGCCGAGGGCGTCGATCTCTCAGAGAATGGTCAGGCGCTCGATGCCATCCGCGAAGTCGGTCCGGGAAGCCACTATCTCGGTTGCGGCCACACGCAGGCGAATTTCCAATCCGCCTTCTATCGCTCGCCGCTCGCCGACAACAATTCCTTCGAGCAGTGGGAAATCGAAGGCCAGAAGCGCATCGAGGACCGTGCCAACGCACTTTGCCGCTCCTGGCTCGATCATTACGAAGCGCCGCCGCTCGATCCGGCCATCGACGAGGCTCTTCTTGCCTATATCCAGAAGCGCAAGGACTCCATGCCGGACGCCTTCACCTGAAGAGAGCCCGAGGCCGCCAGGGAGCAAGGCGGTGCGACGCGCGTTGCCGACCTGATCCAGAAGGAGGTCTGGCGGCCGCACTATGAATATAAGGGGCCACGGTGAGCCGCGGCTCTGTCATATTCGAACAGCTCCGTGCGACGCTCGGCGTCCACGGAGTTTTCGTTCGAGGAAGCCTGTCGTTCAGCGAAGGCGAGGGGCCGCTCCTCGGCGATGGCATAGCGGCTCGCAGCGTCATCCTGCTCGGCAATATCGGCGGCTCGATCTGGCCGGCGTTCTCGACATGGCTGGATATGTCCGCCAACAGGACACGCAAAGATCCCCTCGACGATTGGTCGAAAGCGATCATCCGGCCAGTCGCAATCGAGTTGGGGGCCACGGCCTATTTTCCGTCGGACCCTCCCTGGCAACCGTTTCAGCGATGGGCAATGCAGGCCGAGGGCCTGAAAGCATCGCCGCTCGGCATCCTGATCCATCCGGATTATGGTTTGTGGCACGGCTATCGTGGCGCATTGGGATTTGCCGATGCTTTGGAAGGAATGGAAGATCCGGCATTTTCTTCGCATCCCTGTGATCGGTGCATGGAAAAGCCTTGTCTTGCCGCCTGTCCCGCCGCCGCTGTAACGGCAGCCGGCTTTGATGTTCGGGGCTGTCGCTCGCATTTGCGCACGCCGGAAGGGCTGGCCGGCTGCATGGCCGGCGGTTGTCTTGCACGCGACGCCTGTCCGATCGGCGCCGATTATCGCTATCTCCCCGAGCAGCTTGCATTCCACATGGCGGCGCTGCGGCTTTAAACCTCGCCTATTCCTTGTTTCGCCGCATTGCGATGCGTTCTGAAGCCTGTGCTATTCATGCGGGGCCATGCGCTTGATTCGATTGATCATCATCCTTGCCGTTCTCGCTTTTGCCGCCACCGCATCGGCCGGCGAAGCCTGTCGCAAGGTTCGGCATCTCGGCGACGGCTATACGGTCTGCACTTTCGATCCCGCCGGCGACGATATCCAGATTTTCCAGAATGACCACAGCGGCAAGCCTTATGGCTCGTTCCGAGCGCTCGAAAACGATCTGCGCGAGGATCGCATCTATGTGCGCTTCGCCATGAATGGCGGCATGTATCTCGACGACCAGTCTCCCGTTGGCCTCTTCGTCGAAAACGCACACGAGGTGAAGGCGATCAATACCAACAAAGGATGGGGCAACTTCCATCTCCTGCCGAACGGGGTTTTCTTTCTCGGATCGGGCAAGGCTGGCATCATGGAAAGCAAGGCCTTCGCCGTGTCCGGCATCAAGCCTTTCTACGCAACGCAGTCCGGTCCGATGCTGGTCATCGGCGGCAAGCTCCATCCGTCATTTCTGGCGGACAGCCCGAGCTTGAAGACGCGCAACGGCGTTGGCGTTACAGCCGACGGCAAGGTCGTCTTTGCCATTTCCGATGGTGCGGTGCGCTTCCACGATTTTGCGACGCTGTTTCGCGACGAGTTGAAATGCCCGAATGCGTTGTTTCTGGACGGCAGCATTTCCAGCCTCGACATTCCGGAATGGCAAAGGCGCGACAGCCTGTTCCCGCTCGGGCCGATCATTGCTGTGACGGAAATGCTACCGGGCTGACGCGCGCCTGAAACGCAAAGAGCTCCGCAGCACATTTGCATCGCGGAGCCCTCGCTTGTTGCCACCAAATCTCAGACGAACTGATCGATATAGGTCATGATGCTGAACAGGCCGTCCTTTGGACCCGGATTGGCCGGGAAATCCTCGGTGAAGCGGAGATAGGCTCTCGGCTTGCCGCCATAGGTGCCGGACTGCGGCGCTTCTCTCGAAAGATGCTGCCGGATCGACTGCGGAAGAAGGTTGATCGTGGCATCGTCGATGATCGGCTCGATGATGACAGGTTCGCCATTGAAGGCGATCGCTTCCGTTGCGGCGGTGGAGATGCCCGCCAGCTTGCGGATCTGATCGTAGGATTCCGGCGGCAGCGGCGTCGGCAGATAGGCGGCCATGCGGTGATACATGATATAGGCTTCGACCCAGTTCTGCGCATTGACATGCAAGCGCATGGCGACCGCCTGGCGCTGCAGCATGAATTCGGTGATGCGAGGCATCAGCGAGCCGCGATAGTCAGGCGGATAGCGGTTGTCGCGCAGAGCCTGCGAGGCGAGGTATTCGAGGCCACCCCTGTAGGTATCCCACTGGAACATGCATTCCTTGTTGCCCTGCTGTAGGCGCGGATCGTCGGAAACGGCGGTGACGCGCGCGAAAGGTTCCGGCATGAACAGCACGTCGGCCTTGTCCAGAGCGCGGGTCGTATAGAGGAATGCCCAGAAGATGAATGGCGTCGGGCTGGAAATCGATTTCAGCAGAACGTCACGCCGGATGATCATGAATTCCGGGAAGATGTGCTTGTCGAGAATGAATTCCAGCATCGCGCGGAAGTCACCCTTGGTGTGACGTGTCGGATAGGAGAGGTGATAGAAGGGCTCCATATCGCCGCCGCCCGGCCGGCCATCGACCAGAAGCCACGGCGCCTGGATCATGCCGATGTTCTTGTCGTCTACCATGATGCGAAGATATTCGACGACTTTCTCCGGGATCAGCAAGTCGTCGTCGCCGAGGAAAACCGCATAGTGGCCGCGGGCTCTCTGCATTGCAAAGGCGTAGTTGCTGATGAAACCGGAATTGCGCACTCGGCGATAGGCGCTGATTTCCGGGTGATGCGAGATCGACTGAATGTAGGCTGCGGTCTCATCCGTCGAACAATCGTCGACAATGACGATCTCGAAAGGGAGGCCTAGCCGACGGAATTCTTCCAAGTGGAAATTGACGTTCCGCTCGAGCATGAACTGACGGTTATAGGTCGGAACGCAGATCGAAAGGACGGGGACTTGAGCAGAAGACATCGATATTCTCCACGAGGCATCAGCGTGATTCTATGCACGGACTTTGATCCATGAATAAGCCGGATTGCTTTCGCGGGGCTGGAGAGTTTTGAGCGATCTGATTGCGGGAAGCGCCCGTGCTCCAGTTCAGTGCAAGTTCCGCTCCCTATGCTCCAGCCAGCGCATTCTGCAATCCCGGCAGGAAGCGATTGCCGTCTTCGAGGTTGCCTCTCCCTCGAAAACGGTTGGATAGCCAGAGGCACATGGATCAACCGATACCTCCAGGGTTTGGCATCCATGTCAGTATCAGGAGACCCCGTGAGCAAAGTCAGTGTCATCATTCCCGCCTATAAGGCGCAGGAATCCATCGGTGAAACGATTGCCGCGGTTCTGGAAAATCGTGATGTTCTCGAGGTGATCGTTGTCGACGACATGTCTCCCGATGCCACTGCGATGATTGTCGAGCGACATGCTGAGCGCGATCCGCGGGTGCGGCTGCTGCGCAATCCGCAAAATGGCGGGGCGGGATACAGCCGGAATGCCGGCATGGCCGCCGCCCGTGGCGACTATTATTATTTCCTCGATGCCGACGACATGGTGGCGCATCGCTCGATCGATGAAGTCATCCATCACATGGAAGCCAGCGGCTGCGATGTGATGGTGTTTCGCTATCGTTATGTCACGGATAGGAACGGTCGCCTCGATCCGATGCTGCCGATCGACAATGATGCCTGGCGCGAGCTGGTCGGCGATACCGACATAAGCGTTTTTACGCTCGATCAGTGCGGTCGGTTGCTGTTCACCGTGAATTTCCCCTGGAACAAGATCGTTAGCGCCAAGCTATGCCGTGAGACGGCTCTCCGCTTCTCGGAGACGCGTGTCCATAACGATATCTATGCTCACTGGCACATCTATCTGCATGCCCGGAGGATCGGCATGATGAACCGCTATCTTATCGGCCATCGCGTCTACCAGGATAGGGCGCAGCTGACCAATGTCTTCACCGAAAAGCGGTTCGAGGTCTTCAAGGCCTTTGCCGAGGTGGAAGCGCTGTTTGCCCGCCTGCCTCAGATAAAGCAGGCCTACTATCAGTGGTTCCTTCGCAGCAAGTTCGATTTGCTCGATTGGATCTACCCGCAATTGCCGTTCGATCTCAGGGAGCGCTTCTTCTCGCTGGTTCGGCAATGCTACGAAGAATATAGCCAGGCTGACTATGAGAACGTGCGCCGGCAGTCGTTCGAGACCGCGGATATCGCGCTCAGGCTGAAACAAGCCCCGCATCTGATACTCGGCAAGACGCCAAGATAGTCGGCTAAGATAATGTTTGTCGCTTGATCCACTAGCAATAAAAAGAGAGGCGCCACGGTATGACCGTGGCGCCTCTCTTCCTTTTCAGGCTGGTTTATCTGATGGCGTCTAGCTCGTTCAGGTCCAGTGCGTTTTCGAATTCGTCGCGGCTGTAGATCGCAAAATCCGCTTCGGTCGATTCCTTGAATTTGTATGGGTTCTCCACCAGCTTCAGCAGGGTCCATTGCGGGAACCGGTTTGCGATATCCGTCGTGAACTTGCGGTGCCGGACATGCGATGCGCCACGAATATCCGGACCATCGAAATTGGAGGCGTAAATAACCACATAGCGCTGCGGCAGGGAGAAGAGCTGGTCGAGGTAATTGACGTAGATATTGTCGTCGACCAGATGGTAGAGCACGTCGAGCGACAGGGCGCAGTCATAGGCGTCCTCGTGCATTTCCCAATCGAGCGACGGATCGCCCAGCCAGATGAAATTGTAGTTCGGCTTGTCCCTGTACATCATCATCGTGCGTTCGATGACCGTCTTCGAGACATCTAAGCCGGTATAGCGGTCGAACGAGAAATATTTAAGCTGATTGCCGTCGCCGGAGCCCATCTCCGCAAAGGATTTCAGCCCTTTCTTCCGGGCCAGACTATTCAGGAACTGTCCCTTGTACTTGGCAAGCACATCGTAGGAGCCGGCACCCGAATTGCCGCCGTTGCGGTAACGGCCTTCCCAATAGCCGTTGGAGTCAAAGGAAGGCGCAGCTTCCGATCTCCGCATCGGCTGTTCCAGCGGCGTAACAGGAGCAAGCCGTTCCACGGATGGCGCCGGGATGGGGTGCGGCTGTGTCGGATAGGGCTGCTGCATCGGCTGCATCGCTATCTCGGCAACCGGCATGGCTTCACGAACCTGCTGCACCGATATGGCCTGCGGAATAGGCGCGGGTTGTTGCTGCACGGCGGCAGGCCGCTGCGCCAGCCAAAGCGGGACTGGCCGCTTCATATTTGAACCCGCCTGCTGTTCCAGAGATGCCCAATTCAAGGTTTTTGGGGCTTCGGCTACCCGATCGCCCATGACGATATCGAGTTCGCGCAGCTGCTTGGCGAGAGGGAATTTCTCATGGACATATTGCGTCCATTGATGGGTCTGACCTGCAATGATCTTTTCGACGGCCTCATCTACCGACGAGAAGCGGATTTCGTCGGGCCAGAATTCTTCCGCACCAGGATAATCATGGACCACCGGGAGGGCGCCGATAGCCATGGCTTCGGCAATGTTATAACCAAAGCTCTCGTGCACCGAGGTCGACAGTATCACGCCCTTGTCGGCGAGGAAGGCGGGCATATTGCGCTGCCAGCCATGGAAGAAGACGTTGCGGGTGAGGCCCAGCTTTTCCGTCGTGCGCTTCAGATACGGCATCATGACGAACTCTTCCTGTTCGCCGGCCACATGCAGCGTGTAGGAAGGATCGCGCTTCACCAGCGAGTGCATGATTTGCAGGAACAGCGGCTGATTCTTGCGCATGAAGGGCTTGGCGGCCCAGGCGATCTTCTTCTTGTCGAGCGAAGGGATCGGCTTGAACTTGTCGAGGTTGAGGCCATTCCAGATGACATGGGTACGGGTCTTCTGCGTGACTTGCGGCGCCCTGAGCTTCAGGACGCGGAGCATGTCGTGGGACACCAGGATCAGATCGTCGATGGCGCCGAAATCGATACGATCGGGAAAATTCGATTCCACGATCTCGAAGCGATGCCAGCGCGCGATGACACGCTTGCCGCGCCGCTTGATGTTCTGGTTGATCGCGTGGACGAAGAGCTCGTTGCAGAATTCGAACCAGACGATGTCGGCCCATTCCACAGCCGTCTCGATCTCCTTGAAAGTCTTTGGCTGTATGGCCATGACTTCGTAGGTCTTTGACAGATGTTGGATTATGTCGCCGATGAAGCTATCGACTTCGATGATTATGGCCAGCTTTTTCTTCTGATGCATCTTCTGCTACCGTAAAAGAGACGAGTGGTTCTTAGTCTCGACCTGACGGACGACACGACCGACCTTCGTGTCCGCCGAGCACCGACGTTGTTGGCAATATTCTGAATGCGCGACTGTCCCCGCACAGAAATTCCAGCTCCGAGATTATGTCGACCAACTTTCGCGAGGCTGGATTGCGTGAAACGTCTCCCGTACGGCAGGCGGCTTTTGATCTCCCGCACAAGCTTCGCAAAAGGAATGATGGCCAAAGTGCCGAACAAACGAACTCGATCGCGAGCGAATCTCCGAGAGCTACGTCGCCGGACTGCTTTCCTCGGGTCGGGCCGTTACCTGGGGTTCGGAATTAGGGGACAGTCCACATGTCATTGGCAGCGAACAGCCTGCACACGCCCGCCTACGGAGCGCATCCTGCGAGCCAGATACAATGGTCCGATGCGCCGCCGCTGACCCAGGACATGTTGAGCGGCACATTCTGGAGCCTTGGCGACGTCAATCGCGGGATGTTTGCACGCTTCGTGGTTTTGGCACCCGACGGCATGATCGGCAATTATTTCGATCCGGCCGTCGATTTCTGGCATGTCATGGGCGGTCGGCTTTGCCTGATCGACAGGGATGGATTGCCGTCGGTCATCTTCGATTCGGCGCATATCGAGAACGGCAATCTCATGGCGTTTGCAGGCCGAGGTGTCGTCGGCGGCGTTGATGCCACCTACCTGCTGGTGCCGGCTGATCATCCTCCGCATCCGCTGTTTTCGACGCCTGCGGGCGTCGAGCGCAGGGCAACCTTCCTTACCCAGCCTCAGGAAGGGCTGAGGCGCCCCAATCTCGTGGTGGTGCCGGCCGGCTCGAAGTCGCTCCATCCGCGCTGGTTCGAGAAGATCGATGATGCCTCGCGTAACTGGGATCTCTGCATCGGCTATTATGGCGCCGAGACGCCGGAGGTTTCCGGTAGCCCTTACGAATATCTTGCGCACATCCCAAAGACCAAGAAGTTCAAGATCATCTACGATCTCTTCCATGAAGGCAGCCCGCTCTGGAACTACGAGCGGATCTGGCTGCCGGATGACGATCTGCTGTGCGACGGCGAGGACATCAACAGGATGTTCCACCTGTCGCACAAGCATGGTCTGGATCTGGCGCAGCCGTCGCTCAAGAAAGGTCCGGGCTCTTACCCGAACCATCCTTTGACGGTTCAGCGACCCAACAGCGTCGTGCGTTTCGAAGGCTTCGTCGAAATCATGTGCCCGGTCTTCTCGCGGCGTGCGCTGCAGATCTGCATCGAGTCCATGAGGGATGTCGAATCCGGATACGGTCTCGACCATCTCTGGCCGTCCTTCCTCGGCCGGCCGGCAGCGCGCATGGCGATCATCGACGCCATCTCGGTTGCCCATACCCGGCCGCTGGGTGCGACCTATAACGTCAATGCAGCGGTGGAGGAACAGGCAGCACTCTTCAGGACGTATCAATATACGCCCCTGAAATATGCTGGCGTCTGGTAAGTGCGCCTGGATTTATCCCCGCGCCGCCGTCGCCCCTTCATATATCCAATTCCGATTGACACGTTCGATTGCAACCGCCGCCGAGATTTGGTGGTACCGAAAGCTTTAGGGCATGATTGATTTTTCCAAGGTAGATTTATTGATCGTCGGCGCAGGCTTCTATGGCGCGACGATTGCGGAGCGGGTCGCGAACGAGCTGCAGAAGAACGTGCTTCTGATCGATCGGCGCAGCCATATCGGCGGCAATGCCTATAGCGAGTTCGACGGAGAGACCGGGATCGAAGTCCACCGCTATGGCGCGCATCTCTTCCACACGCCGAACGAGGTCGTCTGGACCTATCTCAACAGGTTCACCGCTTTCACCGACTACAAGCACCGCGTCTATTCGACCTATCGCGACCAGGTCTATTCGATGCCGATCAACCTCGGCACGATCTCGCAATTCTTCAATCGGCGCCTTTCGCCCGATCAGGCGAGGGCGCTGATTGCTGACCATGCGGCGGAAATGGCCGGCCGTCATCCGGCGAACCTGGAAGAGAAGGCGATTTCGCTGATCGGCCGGCCTTTGTACGAAGCTTTCATCCGCGGCTATACGGCCAAGCAGTGGCAGACGGATCCGCGTGATCTGCCCGAGCACATCATCACGCGCCTGCCGGTTCGCTACACTTTCGACAATCGCTACTTCAACGACAAGTATGAAGGCCTGCCGGTCGATGGTTATACGGCGATCTTCGAGAGGATGCTGAAGCATCCCAAGATCCAGATCGCTCTCGGCGTCGATTTCTTTTCGCTGAAGTCCTCGCTGCCAGCCGGTCTCCCGATCGTCTATACCGGCCCGATCGATCGCTACTTCGATTATTCCGAGGGCGAGCTTGGATGGCGCACCATCGATTTCGAGAAGGAGACGCTGAATACCGGCGATTTCCAGGGGATGGCGGTCATGAACTATGCCGACGAGACGATCCCCTACACGCGTATCCTCGAGTTTCGCCACTTCAATCCCGAGCGCAGCTATCAGAACGAGAAGACCGTCGTGGTGCGGGAATATTCGCGCTCGGCAAAGCGCGCAGATGAGCCTTACTATCCGATCGATACGCGGCAGGACAAGGAAGTCTTCCTGCGCTACCGCGAGCGGGCGGAGGCGGAGACCAACGTCCATTTCGGCGGGCGGCTCGGCACCTACCGTTATCTCGACATGCATCAGGCAATCGGCGCGGCCTTGAAGGCTTTCGACAGTCGCGTTGTCCCGCATTTTACCGAGGGACGCGCGATCGGCGGCGAGAAATAGATGGCGGTACGCGCTATGGCCCTCGGCATGCCCTAAAGACATGGCCGATTGGTCTTCGTGAAAAAATGATTGATTTATAAAAAAGAAAGCCCGACGAGCGGGCTTTCTTTTTTCCTTTAAGACCGCCTGCGACGTTCGCGCGCGGGGGCGGCACCGCCCTCGTTGGCGGTCTTGTTGCGCAGGGGGCCGATCTTTTCGACGATCATTTCCAGCGTCGGGCGAGGGCCGGGTACGTAGCTGTCCAACGCCTGCCGCATTGCAGCGAGATGGCCGCAGGAGGTGCCGCAGCAGCCGCCGATGATTTTGGCGCCGGCGTCGCGGGCAAGGCGGGCATAATCGGCCATCAGCGGCGGCGTGCCCGAATAGTAGATTTCAGCGCCACGATATTCCGGAATGCCGCAGTTGCCCTTGACGATCACGATTGCGGAAGCATCCGCCTCGGTCATGTCGAGAAGGCTCGACAGGATGTCCGAGGCGCCGACGCCGCAATTGGCACCGACCGCGAGAGGGCCTGCGCCGATATCGGTGGCGACGGCGTGAATGTCCTTCGGATGCAGGCCCATCATCGTCTTGCCGGCGGTGTCGAACGAGCCGGTATAGGTGTAAGGCAGGCCGACTTTGGCGGCGGCCTCGGCAGCGGCGCGGATTTCTTCCGGCGACGACATGGTTTCGATCCAGGCAACATCGGCGCCGCCGGCCTGAAGGCCTTCCATCTGTTCCACGAAGGCCGCGACCGCATCTTCATAGGTCAGGGCGCCGAGCGGCATCAACAATTCGCCCGTCGGCCCGACGGAGCCTCCGACGATGACCTTGCGGTCGGCCTTGTCGGCCACCGCACGAGCAATCTCGGCTGCCGTCTTGTTAAGGCTATGCACGCGATCCTGCGCATGATGAAGCTTCAGGCGATGACGGGTGCCGCCGAAAGTGTTGGTGAGAATGATATCGGCACCCGCATCGACGAAATCCTGATGCAGCTTTGTGATCCGGTCCGGATGCTGCTCGTTCCAGAGTTCAGGCGCCTCGCCAGCCTCAAGGCCCATGGCGAAGAGGTTGGTGCCAGTTGCGCCGTCGGCAAGCAGTACGCCCTTTTCGGCAAGGAGATCGGTCAAGGGATTGATTGCGACGGTCATGGTGTGTCCTCGGATACGCCGGCTCTCGGGATGTCAAATGCAGATATAAACATTTCTTTATGTGAACACAATGGCAAGATAGCTGCCCATATGTCGCGCGGCAATCAGGGCAGAAAAAAGCGCCCCGGTGAGGGCGCTTTGCCGTTTGGGATGAAGATGAGCCGTTAGGCTGCCGCCATCTGCGCCGTCTCGTGTGTTGTCGGCGTGACCATGGCTGCGATGATGCTTTGCAGGTCAATCATGCCGATGGGCTTGCCGCCGGCATCGGTGACGACGGCCCCCGTCTGGCCCGCCTCGGTGATCTGCTTCGCAGCGACCTCCAGTATCATATCCCCGGGTACGCGCGTTCCGCCCGGCTCGCCTGCAAGCGGCTTCATGATCGTCTGAGCCTGGATGACGCGGCCGCGGTTCACTTCCTTGACGAAGGCGGTGATGTAATCGTCCGCGGGCTGCAGCACGATCTGTTGGCCGGTTCCCTGCTGCACGACCTTGCCGTCGCGCAGGATCGCGATCTTGTCGCCGAGGCGCAGCGCTTCGTCGAGATCGTGGGTGATGAAGACGACGGTTTTCTTCAGTTCCTTCTGCAGATCGAGCAGGACAGTCTGCATATCCACGCGGATCAATGGATCTAGCGCCGAATAGGCTTCGTCCATCAGCAGGATATCGGCATCGTTGGTCAGCGCGCGGGCAAGGCCGACACGCTGCTGCATGCCGCCGGAAAGCTGGTTCGGAAAGTGCCTTTCGAAACCCTTGAGTCCGACACGTTCGATCCAGTACCGGCCCTTCTTTTCGCTTTCGGAGCGCGGTACGCCCTGGATGTCCAGGCCGTAGATCGTGTTTTCGATCACGGTGCGATGCGGGAGCAGCGCGAACTTCTGGAACACCATCGCCGTCCTGTGGCGACGGAATTCGCGCAGATCTTTTTCGCTCATCTTGCAGACGTCGACGCCGTCATAGAGCACTTCGCCGACGGTCGGCTCGATCAGCCGATTGATATGGCGGATCAGCGTCGATTTGCCCGAGCCGGAGAGACCCATCACGACGGTAATGGCGCCGGCCGGCATGTCGATGTTGATATCCTGCAGGCCGAGCACATGACCGTGCGTTTCATTGAGCTCGGCCTTGCCCAAGCCGTTCTTGACCTGGTCTATGTAATCGCGTCCGCGCGGACCGAAGATTTTATACAGGCTTTTTATCTGGATCGCGTGACTAGCCATGGATGACCTCCGAGTGCTTCTGGAGCCGTCTGCCATAGGCTTGGCTCGTACGGTCGAAAATGATGGCGATGGCGACCAGAGCAAAACCGTTGAGGAAGCCGACGGTGAAGAACTGGTTGTTGATCGCCTGCAGCGTGTTCTTGCCGAGCCCGCCAACGCCGACCATCGAGGCGACGACGACCATGGCGAGCGACATCATGATGGTTTGGTTGATGCCGGCCATGATGGTGGGCAGCGCAAGTGGAATCTGTACGTTGAAGAGCTTCTGGCGGTGCGACGACCCGAAGGCGTCGGCGGCTTCCAGCACCTCCTTGTCCACGAGGCGAATGCCGAGATTGGTCAGACGGATCATCGGCGGGACGGCATAGATGACGACGGCGATGAGGCCGGGCACTTTGCCGATGCCGAAGATCACGACGACCGGAATGAGATAGACGAAGCTCGGCATGGTCTGCATGACGTCGAGAATCGGATTGACGATCGACTGCAGCCGGTCGGAGCGCGCCATCAGGATGCCGATCGGCAGGCCGATGACGATGGCGATGAGCGTACAGACCGTCACCATGGCGAGTGTGACCATCGTGTCGGTCCAAAGGCCGAAGACGCCGATGAGGATCATGGAGATCGCGGTGCCGGCGACAATTTTGAGATTGCGGCTTGCGGCATAGACGACGAGCATCATGACGATGAGTACGATGAACCAGGGCGTATTGGTGAAAGCCCATTCAAGGTAGTTCAGAAACCATTGCAGCGGCTGCACGATGGCGTCGATGAGATTGCCGTAGGCACGTACGGACGCCCTGAAACCGTCATCGATGTTCTTGCGGGCGAGACGTATGATCGACTCGTCTATTGCCGGAAAGTTGCAGAGCACATTCGGCAGGATCGTACACTGGATAGCCATGTATTTCCCCTTCTTAGTCCGGTTCTGTCCTGCTCCGCCCGTGTGGCCTTCACTTGCGGATGGCTTTGCAGCGCTGCGACCGGTTCTTCAGGCTGCCCCTGAATTCTTACTACATTCGCCGCCGTCAATCTGCACTCGTTGCGACCTTGCGCCATGTCGCTCTGTCGGTATGAGCGTCATACCGATTGCGGTGCGCGAATGTAAAATCGGCGGTAGGCGCGTGCCTGCCGCCGATTCTGCAGCATGGATTAGAGCGAAGCCTTGACCTTGGTGGCAACGTCCGGAGAAACCCACTTGGTCCACATGTCGGGGTAGGTCTTGAGGAAGTACTTGGCGCCGTCCTCGTTGGTACCCTGGTTGTCGGTCATCCAGGCCAGAACCTTGCCGACGGTCGCGTTATCCCACTTGCGGGTCTTCATATAGTCCATGGCAATGCCGGCCTTTGCCGCAAAGTCCTTGGTCACGACGGTATAGACATCCGAAACCGGATAGGAGTTCACCTTCGGATTGGCGCAATCCTGGATCGCGGTGCAGGCGTCCCATTCCTTCTTGTCGTGCGGCACGTTGAAGCTCAGGCGCACCATGTCGTACTTGCCGAGGATGGCGGTCGGCGCCCAGTAGTAGCCGAGCCAGCCGGTCTTCTTCTCGAAGGCGTTGGCGATCGAGCCGTCAAGGCCTGCCGCAGAACCGGTATCGACCAGCGTGAAGCCAAGCTTTTCGGCGCCGAGGGCCTTGTAGAGATTGGCGGTCGAGATCTGGCAGTTCCAGCCGGCCGGGCAGTTGTACACCGCGCCCTTGGAAGAATCTTCCGGGGCAGGGAAGAGTTCCGGATGCTTCAGCGCGTCCTGAACGGTCTTGATATCCGGGTGGGCGTCGGCGAGGAATTTCGGAATCCACCAGCCTTCCACGCCGCCATCGCTCAAGAGCGGTGCCGCCTCGATCAAACGGCCTTCGGATACGGCCTTGTCGAGCGCGGTGCGCACGGCATTGACCCAAAGCTCGGGCGCGACGTCCGGTTGGCCCTTTTCGTCCATGGAGGTAAAGGTCGGCTGCGTGTCGCCGGTCACCAGAGTGACGTTACAGCCGTAACCGCTTTGCAGGATGATCTTGTCGACCTGGGCGGCAACGCCTGCCGATGCCCAGTTCATTTCAGCGATGGATACGCTGCCGCAATCCGCGGCGTGCGCCGAGCCAGCCAAAGCATAGGCGCCGAATGCGAAGATGGCCGAAGCGAGAAGCTTCTTCATTGATATCGTCTCCCAATTTTTCGTTACGTTGCGGAAATCGACTCCAAACGCGTTCGATTTCTGTCGATCCCCTGTCAGCGCGGTCTAATTGCAACCGTTCATACGCCGCTGACGACGCCCGTACGGTCCCCTTTGCTGCCGTCGTGCATTTGGTCTTTTTGCGACCGCGGAACCCTGTCGCGGCCGGGCATTCGTTGCATCGACATTGGGCAGCGTAAGGATTTGAATGAAGAAATCAACAGTCCGTCGACCAACGGAAGTTATCGTGCATCTTGGAGAAGCTCAATTAAGCGCCTGAATTAGCCTGTTTTCTGCTATTCGTGGCTGCAAAACGATCATTGCATGGCTTTCATGAAGCTTTGCCGCCAAGGCGGATTTAAATGCCGCTCAAATATCGCGTCCCTGAAAGACGTTTTGTGTTCCATTTGCGTCGTTTGCGATTTCTCAACGCAAAGGGGAAAATTTTCAAAAAATTTTCGGATTCACTCTAATTTAAGCACTTAATAACCCTCCGGTAACGATGTCGGTTTATCAATCGATGCGTGGCGGGGGACATACCGCTGCTTCCCTGGATCAGGTATTGCGTACCGGGGAAAGCGAACCTTGCGGTGTTTGTGCAGGGGAGCCGGCGTTTTTGGCAAGCCGCGTTGATCCTCGGATCGCGCGGTTTTCGCGCTTTAAAGGGTCCCGTTTTGAGACACCTTGCCGTCTGCAAGAAGCAGCGTTGTTAATTTCTCATCTTGATATCGAGTAAAAATAAGGCCGCCGATGCTGTCGCATGGCGGCTTCTCACGTGTCGGGCTGGCGGCTTGACGCTGTGTCAGCCGACATTATAGGTGCGGATGAAGCCGATCGTGCCGAAGCGCGTGTCAAGCTGCTGCAGGCGGCTCTCCGGGCGGCGAGCCGGAAGCTTGCCATTCCAGGCGATCTGAATGGAATTCTGTCTGTTGAAGATGAAGAGCATTGGGGTATCCTCCGACCCGGACCGGCCGGTTTCGTTGTGTGTTTTCGCGATGGAGATAATCCTCTTCGGCGTAACTCACAATGGATGAAATCGTCATCCAATGTCGCAAACAGAGCATGTTTGAACGTGATGCATTTTTGTATCGTCGCAGCCGTTTCCAGCGGTTAGAGATCGCGGCGAAATCAAGGCAAAACTCCGGATTTTCAGTGGCTGTGGCCCATAGGGGTAGTGGGGAATGACAAGAGCGATCATGCTGCAGGGAACCGGCTCCGATGTCGGAAAAACGGTATTGGTCGCGGGACTGTGCCGGCTGTTTGCAAACAGGGGCGTGAGGGTGCGCCCGTTCAAGCCACAGAACATGTCGAACAACGCGGCCGTTGCCGAAGATGGCGGCGAGATCGGGCGCGCGCAGTGGCTGCAGTCGCTGGCGGCACGCGTTCCCTCATCCGTGCACATGAATCCGGTGCTGCTGAAGCCGCAATCGGAAACCGGCAGCCAGATCATCGTTCAGGGCAAGGTCTGGGGGCATGCCAAGGGCCGGGATTATCAGGCACTCAAGCCGCAGCTGCTCGGCGCGGTGCTTGAAAGCTTCGCCACGATGCGTGCGGGAACGGATCTCGTGATCGTCGAAGGGGCGGGTTCGCCCGCCGAGATCAATCTGCGACGCGGGGATATTGCCAACATGGGCTTTGCGACGCGCGCGAATGTCCCCGTCGTACTGGTCGGCGACATAGACCGCGGCGGCGTGATCGCGTCGCTGGTCGGCACATACCATATATTGCCGGAGGAAGACCGGCGGATGATCCGCGGCTACCTGATCAACAAGTTTCGCGGCGATATCTCGCTATTCGGTGAGGGCATAGAGGCGATTGGCGGCTTCACGGGCTGGCAATGTCATGGTGTCGTGCCGTGGCTGAAAGCGGCGGCGCGCCTGCCGGCCGAGGATTCCGTGGTGTTGGAGCGGCTTGCCCGCGGCTCCTCTGGCGCGTTGAAGGTTGCCGTGCCCGTGCTGTCGCGTATCGCCAATTTCGACGATCTCGATCCGCTGCGGGCCGAGCCCGACGTCGATCTCGTCTTCGTCCGCGCAGGTGAGCGTTTGCCTGCCGATGCGGCGCTTGTCGTACTGCCGGGCTCCAAGTCCACGATCGGTGACCTCCTCGATCTGCGCGAGCAGGGGTGGGATCGCGATATTGCTGCACATGTGCGCCGCGGCGGCCGCGTCATCGGCATTTGCGGTGGCTATCAGATGCTCGGTCATACCGTCTTCGATCCACTCGGCATCGAAGGATCGGTGACCGAGACGCCCGGATTGGGCCTGTTGGATATCGAGACGGAAATGGCGCCGGAAAAGACGGTGCGCAACAGCCTCGCGGTCTCAAAAGAATATGATGTGCCGCTGTCGGGTTATGAAATCCACCTCGGCGTGACGCGGGGGCCTGATTGCGAGCGGCCATCGACAATCATTGACGGGCGGCCCGATGGCGCCCTATCGCCGGATTGTCGCGTCATGGGCACATACCTGCATGGCCTTTTCGGCAGCGACAGCTATCGCGCAAAGCTGCTGGCAAGCTTCGGCCTTTCTGGCGAGCGCATGGATTATCGCGCCAGCGTCGATGCGGCGTTGGACGAAGTTGCGGCAGAGCTGGAAAGCGTACTCGATCCTGCGTGGCTCGACAGTCTCGTGCGCTAGAGCGGTTCAGCTTTTCACGGAAGCTCCAAGCTGATCTAGCTCCTGGTTTCCTCACAATTCCGGACGGAAAACCGCTGTGCACCTTTCCTGGAGTTGCTCTAGAGTTCGCCCGATACCTCGCGGCGGCGGCGGTCGAGCTCCTCGCTATAGCGACGCAGCGTGTAGCTCTCCGTCAGCAGGCCGATGACCTTGCGTTCGATCAGATCGTTGACCACGACGAGCGCTTCGGCCTTGGTCTGGTCGAACATCGCGGCGGCTTGCTTGGCGTTCATCTGCGGCTGCAGGAACTCGTTGCGCAGGCGAATGAAATCGGCAAGTCCGTGCTCCTCGTCGTCCTTTTCGATCGGGCTCGCATAGACATCGGGCACAAGGACCATTCCGGAATATTTCTCGTTCTTGTCGATCAGGATGACGCGCTGGGCCGAGCCGATCGGGAAATTCCTGCGGAACTCCTCGATGCTCATGTCGATGCTGCCCGTATGGACGTCCGGGCGCATCATGCGGGCAACGGTAAGGTTGCGAATCCAGCCGACGTCATGGGCGCTGCGGATGCTTTCGCCACGCAAATGGAAGCGCCATGTGGCGAAGGAGTAGCCGAAGGTGGTACGCACCACCAGCGACGAGGTGATGACGGCGGCCAGTACCAGGGCGGTGATCGGGAAGTCCCCGGTGATTTCCAGTGCCAGGAACGTCATGGTCAGCGGACCGCCGATGATCGCAACCGCCAGCGAGCTCATGCCGACCACGGCATAGACGACCGGCGTCAGCGTTGCATGATCGAAATAGGGGGCACAATAGGCAAAAATCTTGCCTAGCAACGCGCCCATGAAAAGCGAGGCGAAGAAAAGGCCGCCTCTGAAGCCCGAGCCGATCGATATTGCGGAAGCGAGCGATTTTAGCAGGAACAGACCCACCAAGGCCCCGAGCGTTACGTCTGTAGACAGGTTGAGATGCAGCGCACCATGGCCGGCCGAAAGGACCTGCGGCGAGATCAGCGCCAACGTTCCGACGACCAGGCCGCCAAGCGCGGGCCGGAAGGGCGGCGCGATGGAACTCTTGCGTGCCAGTTCCTCGACCCAGGCAACGCCCTGCATGATCAGGATACCGATACCGGCACAGAAAGCGCCGAGCAGGATGGCCGGGAGATAGTCCGCCGGGACGATCGCACCGAAGTGATCGATGTCGATGGCGAAGTCATCGCCGGCAAGCAGTCTTGCAATCATCGTCGATATCAGCGCCGAGACGACGACGGGCGTCAGCGTGAGGATCGAATAACTACCGATGATCAGCTCGAAGGCGTAGAAAGCACCCGTGAGCGGCGCATTGAATGCGGCGGCAATAGCGCCGGCAGCGCCGCAGCCGACGAGCATGCGCAGATCCGCACGGCGCATCTGCATCTTGTAGCCGAATTTGGAGGCAATGCCGGCGGCGAGCTGTGTGTAGCCCGCTTCAAGCCCGACAGACGCGCCGAATCCATTCGAGATCAGGTTCTGCACCGCGACGATGATACTGTCGGTGAGCGACATGCGACCGCCATGCAGCGCATTCGCTTCGATCGGGTCGACCATCGGTTTCTTGCGCGTGCGCGACAATATATAGAGCAGGATGCCGAGAATGATGCCACCGGCGATCGGCGCGATGAACAATACCGATTTATCGGGAATCGCCATTGCCGCCGAACTCAGGCGTTCGTAGTCGGTTATGCCGTAGATGACGCTGTGAAGCTTGCGCGAGATATAGCTCATCGCAGTTACGGCGCAGCCGGATGCTATTCCCACCAGCGCGCCGGCAAAAACAAGTCCCAACTCGCCACGGCGCAGCAATGCCCTGAAGCGACCGAGATCGAATAGGGCCGAGAAGACGCCGAGGCGTCGCGGTTGGAATTTCTGCAACATTGGAAGCGGACGATACGTTTTTACTCGAATGTGAGGGCTTACCCTCTATAAACTCCTAACATCAAAGAAATACGGCAAAAAAGCCGCTGGTTTTATGGGAATTTTCAACCGATTTCGCAATCAGGATGGCGCGGGTCGCATCCATGCCCTTGATTGACTTGAACTAAGTGAAAGCCTAATCATTGCGGCATAACGAATGGTTCCTGAGCGGCGATCTGCCGCATGGGATGAAAAGGGAATGTGACGGGACGGACCCAAGCCGGGCGTTCTCATCACAGCCGACCCCGCGACTGTAGAGCGGTCAGGGTCTTTCGTTCGGTTTGAAGCCAATTCCGTCGATGGTTCGCATGGGGCGAACCGGGCGGGGCAGGCGCAAATCGAAAAAGCCACTGGCGTGGCATCATGATCAACCGGGGCTGGACGCCTCTCATTCTACGAATCGTCCGCCTTTTCATGATGGATGCCGGGAAGGCGAGAAAGACCCGCTGGCGCACGATCGGGGGCGACCGGTTTCGGTCGGCCCCCGTCGCGGCGCCTTATCCGCGAGCCAGGAGACCTGCCATACGTGCCGGGCACAGAGCCTGTTCTGGAACGTGAGTTCCGCTGCCAGCACGGAGGTTGTCGTGGCGCAAGACGAGTTTTTGGCGTGTAGACGCCCTTTTTCCGGTTTCAGCTGTAGGCTGCCGACCTCCGCTTTTGCGTGGGAGCGGGCATAAGGCATGTCGTCTTCAACTTCCCGAGCAGTCTTCGTCCTTGGGGGCGCGCGTTCCGGCAAATCCAGATTTGCCGAATCCCTGATTTCGGATGCCGGCCTCGAACGTCACTATGTGGCGACAGGGCAGGCGTGGGACGACGAGATGCGTGAGCGCATCGCCCAGCATCGCGCTGACCGCGGTGATCAATGGCAGACGCATGAGGAGCCGATCGACCTTGTCGGGCAGCTCGCCGCCATCGACGCCGAGGGGCGGGCAGTGCTTATCGACTGCCTGACGCTTTGGGTCACCAACCTGATGATGGCCGAGCGGGATATGGTCGCGGAGTTTGCTGGCCTGGCTGCCTTTCTGCCGACCGCACGATCACGGCTCGTTCTCGTCTCCAACGAGGTGGGCCTCGGCATCGTGCCTGAAAATCGCATGGCGCGCGAGTTTCGCGATCATGCCGGCCGCCTGCACCAGATGGTCGCGGCGGCGAGTGCCGAAGTTTATTTTATCGCAGCGGGCCTGCCGCTGAAAATGAAGGGTTGATGAATATGAACCAGGAAAAGATTCCCGCCACCGTCATCACCGGCTTCCTGGGAGCCGGCAAGACGACGATGATCCGCAACCTCCTGCAGAATGCCGGCGGCAAGAAGATCGCTTTGATCATCAACGAGTTCGGCGATCTCGGCGTCGACGGCGACGTGCTCAAGGGCTGCGGCGCGGAGAACTGCACCGAAGACGATATCATCGAGCTGACCAATGGCTGCATCTGCTGCACCGTTGCCGATGATTTCATTCCGACCATGACGAAGCTTTTGGAGCGCGACGCCCGCCCGGATCACATCGTCATCGAGACCTCGGGTCTCGCTCTGCCCCAGCCGCTGGTCGCCGCCTTCAACTGGCCTGACATCCGCACGCATGTGACCGTCGACGGCGTCATCACCGTGGTCGATAGCGCCGCCGTCGCCGCCGGCCGCTTCGCCGATGATCATGACGCAGTCGAAGCCCGCCGTGTCGAGGACGACTCGCTCGATCACGAAAGCCCGATCGAAGAGCTTTTCGAAGACCAGCTGACCTGCGCCGATCTGATCGTGCTCAACAAGACCGATCTCATCGATGTCGATGGTCTCGGCCGCGTCCGCGCCGAAGTCGCCTCGCGCACGGTGCGCAAGCCGACGATCATCGAGGCGAAGAACGGCGACGTACCAGCCGCCGTCCTGCTCGGCCTTGGCATCGGCACCGAAGACGATATCGTCAACCGCAAATCCCATCACGAGCTGGAGCACGAGGATGGCACGCCGCATGACCACGACGAATTCGACAGCTTCGTCGTCGAACTCGGCCCGATTGCCGACCCGGCCGCATTCATCGATGCGCTGAAGGGCGTGATCGCGGAGCATGACGTGCTGCGCCTCAAGGGCTTCGTCGATGTCCCCGGTAAGCCCATGCGCCTGCAGCTGCAGGCCGTCGGCAGCCGCATCGACACCTATTTCGACCGCGCCTGGACGCCGGGCGAAGCGCGCGCGACACGGCTTGTGGTGATCGGCCTGCACGAGATGGACGAGACCGTCGTGCGTAGGGCGATCGAAGCGCTGGTCTAAGGGAAATCCATGCATCTCCTCCTGGCACAGAAGGGAACGATCAGCGACGGCGAGGAGGCTATCGATCTCGGGCAGTCGCCCGGCGATATCCTCTTTCTGTCTGCCGCCGATACCGAGCTTGCGGCGATTGCCGCAGCGTACGGCGAGGGCGGCCGTTCCCTTCGACTTGCGAGCCTGATGAGCCTCAAGCATCCGATGTCCGTCGATACCTATGTCGACAGGACGGCCCGGCATGCGAAGCTCATCATCGTACGGGCGCTGGGAGGGGCAAGCTACTTCCACTATGCTCTGGAGGCGCTGCATGCCTGTGCGGCGCGGCAGAGTGCAATGATTGCGGTGCTGCCGGGGGATTCGAAGCCCGATCCGGGGCTGACGCCTTTTTCCAACGTCGCGCTCGATGATCTCAATGCGCTCTGGTCCTACCTGATCGAGGGCGGGGAGGCGAATTCGCGTGCGTTTCTCGCTTATGCCGAGGCTATGCTCTCAGGCGCCGAGAAGCCGATGTCGGCTGCGCCCCTGATGAAGGCCGGTATCTGGTGGCCGGGTCGGGGTGTGATCGGTGTTGAGGATTGGAGAAGAATTTCCAATTCGAGGGTGGTGGTCCCGGAGGGACCCGAACCCCCGACCGTCGCGATTTCCTTCTATCGCGCGCTGGTCCAGAGCGGTGAGACCAAGCCGGTCGAAGCCATGATGGAGGCGCTTATCGCCGAGGGTATGCGGCCGCTGCCGGTCTTTGCCTATAGTCTCAAGGATGCCGTGTCAGTCGGCATTCTCGAAAGCGTCTTTACCGAGCTGAAGCCGGGCGTGGTCATCAATGCCACCGGCTTTGCGGTTTCGGCGCCGGGCGCGGATCGTCAAGCGACGGTGCTGGAGACGGGCGAGGCCGTCGTTCTGCAGGCCATCTTCTCGGCGTCGTCGAAAGAAGCCTGGGAGGCGTCCTCACAGGGGCTTTCGGCCCGCGATCTCGGCATGAATGTAGCGCTGCCCGAGGTAGATGGCCGCGTTCTTGCTCGCGCCGTGTCCTTCAAGGCGGCTGCCCGCTATGACGAGAGGGTCGAGGCCAATATCGTCGCCAGCGAACCGCTTGAGGACCGCATGCGCTATACGGCGCGGCTCGCCGCCAATTGGGCGCGGCTGCGCAGCACGCCGCCCGGCGATCGCCGTGTCGCGCTTGTTATGGCGAACTATCCCAACCGCGATGGGCGTCTCGGCAACGGCGTCGGGCTGGATACGCCGGCCGGCACGATCGAGGTGCTGAAGGCGATGCAAGCGGCAGGCTATGATGTTGCCGATCTGCCTGCCGATGGCGATGCGCTGATGCGGCATCTGGCGGAAGGCCCGACAAATTCCGGGCATGATGGCCGCGTCGTTCGCGAGACGCTTTCTTTCAGCGACTACAGAGATTTCTTCTCGTCGCTTCCCAAACAGATTCAGGATGAGATCACGGCGCGCTGGGGCGAGCCGCAGGCGGACCCTTATGCGCTCGACAGCGGCTTTGCTCTGCCGTTCGCCCGTTTCGGCGAGATGCTTGTCGGCATCCAGCCGGTGCGCGGCTATAATATCGATCCGAAGGAGAGCTATCACTCTCCCGATCTCGTTCCGCCGCACGGCTACCTTGCGTTCTATGCCTTCCTGCGTCGCTCCTTCGGTGCCCATGCCGTCATCCATATGGGCAAGCACGGCAATCTCGAGTGGCTGCCGGGCAAGGCGCTGGCGCTTTCGGAAAGCTGCTACCCGGAAGCGATCCTCGGGCCGCTGCCGAACCTTTATCCCTTCATCGTCAACGATCCAGGCGAGGGTACGCAGGCCAAGCGCCGCACGAGCGCCGTCATCATCGACCACCTGACGCCGCCGCTGACGCGCGCTGAAAGCTACGGTCCGCTGAAGGATCTGGAGGCGCTGGTCGACGAATATTACGAGGCCTCGGGCGGCGACCCTCGCCGTATCCGGCTGCTCCGCAAGCAGATCCTCGATCTCGTCGCCGATATCGGGCTCGATCAGGATGCCGGCATTGCCAAGGGCGAGGGCGAAGACGAGGCATTGCGCAAGCTCGACGCCTATCTCTGCGATCTCAAGGAAATGCAGATCCGCGACGGCCTGCATATTTTCGGCGTTTCGCCTTCCGGGCGGTTGCTGACGGATTTGACGGTGGCGCTGGCAAGAGTGCCGCGCGGGCTGGGCGAAGGTGGCGATCAGAGCCTGCAGCGGGCGATTGCTCGGGATGCGCTTGTGGATGGGGAGAGTGCTACACCCCCCTCTGTCGCTGATGCGACATCTCCCCCACAAGGGGGGAGATTGGTGGCCCGTGGCGCTTCTCTTCATCAAACCGAGATCGAATCCGCTGACGCTAATGATAAAGATTTGGTAAAGCGAAGCGGCACACTCCCGCCAATCTCCCCCCTTGTGGGGGAGATGTCAGCGAAGCTGACGGAGGGGGGTATCTCTCCGATCAAACCGTTCGATCCATTGGATTGCGACATGGCCGCGGAATGGGCAGGCCCGCGTCCGTCTATTCTGCAAAGTATCTCTGACACCCCCTGGCGCACCCAAGGCGATACCGTGGAGCGGATCGAACTCCTGGCCGCACAATTGGTCTCTGGCGAAACGGCTTGCCCAGAGAACTGGCCAAACACCCGTATGGTCCTTGAAGAAATTGCCGCAAAGCTCCAGCCGTCCATCCTCGCCTGCGGCGATGCGGAAATCTCCGCTCTGCTCAAAGGCCTCGACGGCCGTTTCGTCCCGCCCGGACCCTCCGGTGCGCCGACGCGCGGCCGGCCGGATGTTCTGCCGACGGGGCGGAACTTCTATTCTGTCGACAGCCGTGCGGTTCCGACGCCGGCCGCTTACGAACTTGGCAAGAAATCGGCCGAGCTGCTGATCCGCCGTTACGTTCAGGATCATGGCGAATGGCCTGTCTCTTTCGGGCTGACGGCCTGGGGCACGTCGAACATGCGGACGGGAGGCGACGATGTCGCGCAGGCGCTGGCGCTGATCGGCGTCAAGCCCGTCTGGGACATGACGTCTCGCCGCGTTACTGGTTATGAGATCATTCCGCCGGCCATGCTGCGGCGGCCGCGTGTCGACGTCACGCTGCGTATCTCCGGTTTTTTCCGCGATGCCTTTCCCGAGCAGATCGCTTTGTTCGACAAGGCAATCCGCGCAGTCGGCATGCTCGATGAGGATGCGAGCGACAATCCGATCGCGGAGCGCATGCGTGGCGAGATCGCGCGGCTGGAAGCGGCTGGCCTCGACGCAGCCTCCGCCCGCCGCAGGGCCGGCTATCGCATTTTTGGGTCGAAACCCGGAGCCTATGGTGCCGGTCTGCAGGCGCTCATCGACGAGAAGGGGTGGGAGCGGCGCGCCGATCTCGCCGAAGCCTATCTCGTCTGGGGCAGCTATGCCTATGGCGCCGGCGAGGAAGGCAGAGCCGAACGCGGCGTCTTCGAGGAGCGGTTGCGTTCTATTCAGGCGGTCGTGCAGAACCAGGACAATCGCGAGCACGACCTGCTCGACAGCGACGATTATTATCAGTTCGAGGGCGGAATGGCGGCGGCTGCCGAGCAGCTTGGCGGCGCGCGGCCCTCGATCTATCACAATGATCATTCGAGGCCGGAAAAGCCTGTGATCCGCTCGCTTGAGGAAGAGATCGGTCGTGTCGTGCGCGGCCGCGTCGTCAATCCCAAGTGGATCGATGGCATCATGCGCCACGGCTACAAGGGCGCCTTCGAGATCTCCGCGACCGTGGACTATCTCTTCGCCTTCGCCGCGACGACGGGGGCAGTAGGCAATCACCACTTCGAAGCCGTCTACCAGGCTTTCGTGGTCGATCAGCATGTGCGGGATTTCATGGCGGAGAAGAATCCGGCCGCGCTGCGGGAGATGCGGGAACGTCTTCTTGAGGCGATCGACCGCAAGCTCTGGACACCGAGAAGCAATTCGGCACGCTTCGATCTGGAAAGCCTGAAAGAGGGGAAGGAGGCGGCGGCATGAGCGGGGTCGACGAGCTTCTGGTCGCCTTTCGAGATTATCTGCAGTCGCGCAGCGATCTCTTGTTGCAGCATTTCATTGACGGTTTTGATTGGCCGACCGAGGAGCGCGCGCTGGCGCCGAGGGATCTGCCCGTCGTCTCCCATCTTCGCGAGCTCGATCAGGTTGCCGCCGGGGCGGAAAGGGCCTTGCTCGGCAGGCTTTCCCATGCGGCGGATCTACTGCATTGGGCTCAGACCTATAGCATCACCGATTTTGGCAGTGATTTCCTGCAGCGATATGGCTGGGTTGAGCTGTTCGGCACGCGCGGGCATTTTGCGAGCGAGGAGATGGCCGGGGGCTTTCTGCTCCTTGGTCCGGACGTCCACTATCCAGATCATCATCACGTGGCCGAGGAAATCTATATCCCTCTGACCGATGGCTCCCTATGGAGTAAGGACGCGCAGCCGTTCCTGCCGCGCTGGTCCGGCGAGGTCATTCATCACCCCTCGAACATCCGCCATGCCATGCGCACGGAAGATCAGCCGCTTGTCGCGCTCTATCTTTGGCGCGGCGGACCGCTGGCACAGAAATCGATCATATCAGGGAGAACGCAATGAGCGACGAATTGGCCGAAACCGGCGCGGACGCACCGAAGAACGACGATGCCCGTCACGCCGACAAGATGGCCAAGAAGAAGGCCGCGCGCGACAAGATCATGGCGACCAAGACCGACGAGAAGGGCCTCATCATCGTCCATACCGGCAAGGGCAAGGGAAAATCCTCCTCCGCCTTCGGCATGATCTTCCGCCACATCGCCCATGGGAAGCCGAGCGCCGTCGTGCAGTTCATCAAGGGCGCCATGTGGACCGGCGAGCGCGACCTGATCGAGAAGCATTTCTCCGATCTCTGCCAGTTCCATACGATGGGCGAAGGCTTCACCTGGGAAACGCAGGATCGTGCCCGTGACGTGGCTGCGGCATCCGCCGCCTGGGAAAAGGCCAAGGAGCTGATCCGAGACGAGCGGAATTCGATGGTGCTGCTGGATGAGATCAACATCGCGCTTCGCTATGACTACCTCGACATCAAGGATGTGATCGAATTCCTCAGGGACGAAAAGCCCTACATGACGCATGTGGTCCTGACGGGTCGCAATGCCAAGGAAGAGCTGATTGAGATCGCCGATCTCGTGACCGAGATGGAATTGATCAAGCATCCCTTCCGCTCCGGCATCAAGGGACAGCCGGGCGTCGAATTCTGATCACTCGCCGGGTGCTGAACTGCCCGGCAGCATCGCCCTCAGCGCTTCCGCGGTCTGCGGGTTCGCGGGAAAGAAGGATTCGATCGCGAGTTCCGACAGGGTGACATCGACGGGTGTGCCGAAGACAGTCGTGGTGGACAGAAACGAGAGATGTCCTGCTTCGGTGACAAGCTCGAGAGGCACGGCGATGCCGGCGAAATCCCGCTCCGGCGCCGCCGATTTTGGGGCAGGCGGTGCCGGATAGGCCGATAGTTCCTCCAGCAATTTTGCCAGCACGGGATCGCCGGTCGCCGATATCTGTTGACGCAGGCGTTCCAGTAGATGCGCCCGCCATTCAAAGAGATTGGTGATCCGAGGCGCCAGGCCTTGCGGGTGCAGGCTCAATCGCAGGACGTTGATCGGCCCCTTAGTCAACGAGGTGTCGACGACACCGGCAAGCAGCGGTGCGACGGCGGCATTGGCGGCGATCAGCGTCCAGTGCCGGTCGATCGCCAGGGCCGGGAAGGGCTCGTGGCCTTTCAGCAGCATGTCGATCGCCCGCCGTGCCGGGGCAAGCGCCGGGTCGTCCAGTTTACGTTCGGGAAAGACGGGGGCAAATCCGGCCGCGAGAAGCATCGGGTTGCGTTCGCGCAAGGGTACACCGAGCCGTTCGGCGAGATGCATCAGCATCTCGCGGCTTGGAAGCGCCCGCCCGCTCTCGATGAAGCTCAGATGTCGCTGCGATATATCGGCTTCAAGGGCGAACTCGAGCTGGCTCAGGCGGCGTCGCTGCCGCCATTCGCGCAGATGGTCGCCGAGCGAGCGGGCCGGGTTCATCATGCGGCAGCCGGCAGCTGGTCGATGAAGCCGTGAACGGACTTCAGCTGGTCACCCTCGAGGATGGCGAAATCCGTGCCCTTGATCAGCGGCTCGGCATCGGCCGGGCCGAAACCCCAGGAGAAACGGAGGTTGTCGCCATGGCGATCGCCGTTCGTGATGAGCGTGAAGCGGAAGCCGGGGAAACGGTCGTGTGCGGCCGTGACCAGCGCATGGATCTGCTCGCGGTTGTCGGCGCGCATCATTGGGTCGATATAGCTGCAGTCTTCCGCCCATGCCTCGGCAATGAGCGCGCGGCGGCGGTCGGTGTCGGCCTCGTTCCAGATGGCGATATAGCGGTCTGCAATTGTGTTCGCGTCAGTCATCGGTCAACTCCTTTGGATCGCCTGAATCGTTCAGGCAGGGCGATCATCGGCGCGTACCGAAGCACTATCAATTACGTCGGAGGTAATCAAAGGCGCGTTTCTTACAGCCCCAACCAAATCCTTACGGGATGGGTGGGGTCCGCCAGCAGCTTGACCGCAAAGGCGATGCAGACGACGACCAACAGCGGCTTGATCAGTTTCGCACCGATGCGCATGGCAAGCCGCGAGCCGACCTGGGCGCCGAGGAACTGGCCGAAGCCCATGACGATGCCGACTTTCCAAAGGATGGCGCCGGAGAAGATGAAGACGATCAGACCGCCGAGGTTCGAGCCGAAATTGAGCAGCTTCGTGTGCGCCGTCGCCTTCAGCAGGCCGAAGCCGGCGAGGGTGACGAAGGCGAGCATGAGGAACGAACCCGTGCCGGGGCCAAACGCGCCATCGTAGAAGCCGATCAGCGGAACAAGCGTCACGCCGAAGAGCCCAGCGCTCATGCGCCGATGCTTTTCGATATCACCGAGATTGGGTTTCAGGGCGAAGTAGAGCGCGATCGCGATCAGCAGGAAGGGCAGGACGATGCGCAGAACCTCGCTCGGCATGATCGTCGCCAGCAAAGCGCCGAGCATGCCGCCGATTACCGCCATCGCCGCCATCGGAAGCTGTTCGCGAAGCTGGACGTGTCCCTGCCTGGCATAAGCAATCGTGGCCGAGGCCGCGCCACAGATCGACTGCACCTTGTTCGTGCCGAGGGTCTGCAGCGGCGGAATGCCGGCCAAGAGCATGGCCGGCACGGTGACCAGCCCACCGCCGCCCGCGATGGAATCAACGAAACCGGCAAAGAATGCGGCGGCAAACAGCAGAAGCAGGAGCTGGAATGTGATGTCTGGCAAGGCGGAAACTCGAAGGCGGGAAATCAGCGGCCTTCTGGCACTTTGCCTGCCGCAAGGCAATTGCTATCAGGACACACCGGGCGAAATTGACGTGCCGAAAGGCGCCCGCTACAGCTGTCATATCGGCCGATGCCGTTGGGAGCGACTATGACGACCTATGCCAATTCCACCCGCCGGTATCTTCTGGGCCTTGGCTGCGAGCGTGGCACGGACTGGAACGACGTGCGGATGCTTGCGGAAAGGGCACTGCAGGAGGTCGGAATCGGGAGTGAGCAAGTTCTGGCCGTGGTATCGATCGACACGCGCATGGATGAGCCGGCCATTCTAGAGACCGCCACGCATTTTCGCCTGCCTGCCCGCTTCTTCAAGGCAGCGGCTCTGGAGCGGGAGACGCCACGGTTGATGAACCCGTCCGAGATCGTCTTCGCCCATGTCGGTTGCCACGGTGTCGCTGAGGCTGCGGCGCTGGCGGCCGCCGGCCCGGATTCGGAGCTCGTGCTTCCCAAGATCAAGTCCAGCTTTGCGACGGCCGCGATCGCCAGGATCGTCTGAGCAGCGAATTCGCTCCGCAAATCTCATCAATGCTCCATGGGACCATCGTGGTACCATTTCGCCGGCGGCGGTTCTCGTGTATGCCGATAGTTCAAGCGCGATCCGCGACGGGAGGGATTTTCCGAAAGATCAAGCTTATTCAGTATGTTGGTAAGGAAAAATCATGCATAAGGTCATTTATGATACGGATCCGGGCGTCGATGACGCCATGGCGCTTCTCTTTTTGCATCGTCACCCGGATATCGACCTTCTCGGCGTAACGACGGTTTTCGGCAACGCCTCTGTCGATACGACGACGCGCAACGCGCTGTTTCTGAAGCGCGAGTGGAATATTCCGTGCCCGGTCGCGCGCGGCGCCAGCGTCACTTTCGATCCTTCGCGGCAGGAACGGCCGTGGCCATCAGTCGTTCACGGCCATAACGGTCTCGGCGACATCGACGTGCCTGAGACGATCGACCTGCCGGCCGATCCGCGGCCAGCCTATCAGTTCATTATCGACACTGTCCGCGCCAATCCGGGTGAGGTGACCCTGGTTGCCGTCGGCCGCATGACCAATCTGGCTTTGGCGCTGAAGCACGACCCCGAAATCGCCTCGCTCGTGAAGGGCGTCGTGATCATGGGCGGCAATTTCTACGTACCAGGCAATGTCACCCCGGTCGCGGAAGCCAATATTCACGGTGATCCGGAAGCTGCCGATTTTATCATGACGGCGCCGTGGAAAGTGGTCGTGGTCGGTCTCGACGTTACGTCGGTGACGACGATGAGCCGCAGCTATCTGGCTGACATGGCAAAGGCGGGCGGGCCCTCCGTGCAGCTGCTCGCAGACCTCTCGCAGTCCTATATCGATTTCTACAAGCATGCGGTCGAAGACGGCATGATGGTTCATGACAGCTGCGCCTGCGTCTATGTCGTGGCGCCCGAGTTGTTCGACACGATCGAGGGATCGATCCGCGTCGTCTGCGGCGGCATTGCCGATGGCCAGACGATCATCAAGCAGGATGGCCGCCGCTTCCCGCCGGGCGATTGGGACAATCTTCCGAGCCAGAGCGCTTGCACCGGCATTCGCTCGCAGCAGGTTCTCGACCTGATCCGCAACGTGCTTCTGGGCAAGGTGAAGCACTGAGCCCCGTGAAGGGGGCGATAGTGCCCCCTTCACAATTCGCTGAAGGCCATTCTCCAGCTCTATCAGGAACCTATTTGAGTTTCCGGATATAGTGAGTCCGGAACGCCATGCGATCGATCGACTATTTTCCTTTCCTGTCGTCGTTGGAAAAGCCCATAGCGTGCTGTCGCTCATGCCGAGAGGATGTGTGACGTAATGTTTGCAGTGGGAGCTATGTCGAACCGAGATCGCCTTATCCCGTTCTCAACATTGCAATTTCGCCCATCCGGGCATAGGACACATGGGATGAACGATACCGCCTTTTCCAATCTGCCGGCCCTGGAGCCGGGGTCCGTCTGGCTTGTCGGCGCCGGGCCGGGCGATCCGGGGCTTTTGACCCTGCTGGCCGCCAAGGGATTGGCCGAGGCTGATATCATCGTGCATGATGCGCTCGTCAATGAAGATTGCCTGAAACTCGCGCGTCCGGGTGCCGTGCTGGAATATGCCGGCAAGCGCGGCGGCAAGCCGTCGGCCAAGCAACGGGATATCTCGCTGCGGCTGGTGGAGCTGGCGCGGGCCGGCAAGCGCGTCCTGCGCCTAAAGGGCGGTGATCCCTTTGTTTTCGGGCGCGGCGGCGAGGAAGCGCTGATGCTCGTCCAGCATGGGATTCCATTCCGCATCGTGCCCGGCATTACGGCCGGGATCGGCGGCCTTGCCTATGCCGGTATTCCCGTGACCCATCGCGACATCAACCATGCCGTCACCTTCCTGACCGGCCATGATTCGTCCGGCGTCGTGCCTGATGCGATCAATTGGGAGGCGATTGGCAGGGGCTCGCCCGTCATCGTCATGTATATGGCGATGAAGCACATCGCCCAGATCAGCGCCAATCTGATCGCTGCCGGCCGTTCGGCGGAAGAGCCCGTTGCCTTCGTCTGCAATGCGGCTACGCCCTCTCAACAGGTATTGGAAACGACGCTCGGGCGTGCGCTTCAAGATGTCGAAGCCTCCGGCCTCGAGCCGCCGGCCATCGTCGTCGTCGGCGAGGTTGTGAAATTGCGGCCGTCGCTCGATTGGCTTGGCGCGCTTTCCGGCCGTACGCTGGTGCCATCAGTCGAACGGCCGGGCGAAAGCGGACATAAGGTGCCGGCATGAGTGGCCTTCTGATCGCGGCACCCTCTTCAGGCTCCGGCAAGACCACATTTACGCTCGGTCTGCTGCGGGCACTGCGAAACAAGGGTGTTGCGGTCGCATCCGGCAAGGCGGGACCGGACTATATCGATCCTGCCTTTCATGCGGCAGCCGTGGGATCGCCCTGCCTCAACTTCGATCCCTGGGCCATGCGTGCCGAACTTATTTCCGCCAACTCGGCGCTTCATCGCGCCGGCGGGCGGATGCTCGTCATCGAGGGGATGATGGGCCTCTTCGACGGCGCTACCGATGGCACGGGCACGCCGGCCGATCTGGCAGCCTTGCTCGGCCTGTCCGTCGTACTTGTTGTCGATTGCTCGCGCATGTCGCAATCGGTTGCGGCCGTCGTCAGCGGTTTTGCCAATTTTCGCGCCGATATCCGCATCGCCGGTGTCGTGCTCAATCGCGTTGCCAGCGACAGGCATGAGAAAATGCTGCGTCAGGCACTGAATGCGGTGCGTATGCCCGTCGCCGCCGTCATCCGCAGTGACGTCAGCCTGGCATTGCCGGAGCGGCATCTTGGCCTGGTGCAGGCGGGAGAGCATGGGGCGCTCGAGCAATTTATCGAGGCGGCCGCCGAGGTCGTCTCGAAGACCTGTGATTTCGAACTGCTCTTGCGGGCGGCGCATCAGCATGTCGTCCGTCCCTCGGTTGCCAATATCGCGCGCCTGATGCCGTTCGGCCAACGCATTGCCGTAGCGCGGGATATCGCCTTCGCCTTCTGCTACGAGCATATGCTGCTCGGCTGGAAGCGGCGCGGCGCGGAAATATCCTTCTTTTCGCCGCTCGCCGACGAGGCTCCGTCGGCCGATGCCGATGCCGTCTATCTGCCGGGCGGTTATCCGGAATTGCACGCCGGAAAGCTTGCTGCCGCGCAGCATTTCCAGGATGGCGTGAAGGCGGCCGCCGCGCGCGGAGCGCGCATCTATGGCGAGTGCGGTGGGTACATGGTGCTCGGCGAGGGGCTTGTGGATGCGGCGGGTGTGCATCACGGGATGCTCGGTCTCTTGCCCGTCGTGACCAGCTACGAGAAGCGGCAGCGCCATCTTGGCTATCGGCGCGTGGTGCCGCTTGCCGGCTCCTTCTTCGAGAAGCCGATGACTGCGCATGAGTTTCACTATTCAACGATCGTATCGGAAGGCGAGGCGGACCGTCTGTTTGCGGTCAGCGATGCGCTCGATACCGATCTGGGTGAAGCCGGCCTGCAACGCGCCAATGTCGCCGGCTCCTACATGCATCTGATCGATCTTGCCGGTGACGCCGCATGACGAACAGGATCATCCATGGCGGCGGCATCACTGCGGCGGCGCGCCAATATGGCGGACGTCCGGAGGAATGGCTGGATCTGTCGACCGGCATCAACCCCAATCCGGTCTCCTTGCCTGATATTCCCATTGCGGCCTGGCATCGGCTTCCGGATCAGCATTTGCAGGAGCGGGCGCGTGAGGCGGCGAGGGGCTATTATCGCAGCGGCGATATCTCGCCATTGCCGGTTCCGGGCACGCAATCGGTCATTCAATTGCTTCCAAGGCTCGTAGCCGGCGGCCGGGTTGCGATCCTCTCGCCGACCTATGGCGAATATGCGCGTGCCTTCACACTGGCCGGCCTGCAGGTTCGCCAGGTTTCGACGATTGCGGAACTCACCTCCGACGACCGGCTGGTCGTTGCCGTCAACCCCAACAATCCCGATGGGCGGACTCTGTCAGTCGAGCAGTTGCGGGAGCTGCATGACGGGCAGCGCGAGCACGACGGCATTCTTCTGGTCGACGAGGCTTTCGGAGATGTCGAACCGGCGGCAAGCATGGCGCCTTTTGCCGCCGAGATGCCGAACCTCATCATCTTCCGCTCCTTCGGAAAATTTTTCGGCCTGGCCGGTCTGCGGCTGGGTTTCATGATTGCTGAAGCTTCGATCATAGCCCGTTTCGAGGACTGGCTCGGCCCCTGGGCGGTTTCCGGACCGGCCCTTTCGATTGCTGCTTCTCTGATGGAAAGCGACACGAGCGCCATTCGGAACCGCATCCTTCAACGGCATGCGGCGCTGGAAGGGGTTCTTCGTCGATCGAAGCTTCAGGTCGCCGGCGGCACCCGCCTGTTTGCACTGGTTGCAGACGACCGCGCCGAGGGCATATATACGCATCTCTGCCGTCATCATATTCTGGTCCGCAAGTTCGATTATGCGCGCAATTGGCTGCGTTTCGGACTGGCTCCGGATGAAGAGGCAGATCAACGACTCGCCGGGGCACTAGGGTCGGATGATTTTAGGTCTGTTCGACCTGAAATCTGAATCCGCTCTAGAATCAAAGAAGTAGAGCATGATGTTGTCCGAAAGCCGCTCAAACACTTTTCGGCATCATGCTCTAGAGGATTATTCGACATGACCGCCGACGAACATTTGCTCATTCTGGTCCTTGCATTGCTGCTCGACCGCATCGTCGGCGATCCCGACTGGCTTTGGCACCGCGTTCCGCACCCGGTCGTGCTGTTCGGCAAGGCGATTTCGTCCTTCGACCAACGGTTCAATGCCAAGCATCTGCCAGGCGTGCTTCGCCGCCGCAATGGGTTGATGTCGATCGTCGCACTGTTGATGGGAGCCGTGATCGCCGGCTGGGCCATTCATGGTTTTCTGGCCTTCTTCGGCTGGCTCGGCATCTTGGTCGAGGCGGGGCTTGTGGCGGTTTTCATGGCGCAGAAGAGCCTTGCCGATCATGTTGGCGAGGTGTCGCGGGCATTGCGTTCCGATGGCCTCGAGGGTGGGCGTCTTGCCGTTTCCCGCATCGTCGGCCGCGATCCCGAGACCTTGGACGAGCCGGGTATCTGCCGCGCCGCCATCGAAAGCCTGGCCGAGAACTTTTCCGATGGCGTTGTCGCTCCGGCGCTGTGGTACGGGGTTTTCGGGCTGCCGGGCCTGTTTTTCTACAAAATGCTTAACACTGCCGATTCGATGATCGGGCACAAATCCGAGACCTATGTCGATTTCGGCCGCGCTGCCGCGCGCCTCGACGACATCGCCAACTGGCCGGCCGCGCGCCTGTCCATCTTGCTGATCGCCGCCGGTGCTCTGATCAAGCGGGGGATCTCCGCGCTTGGAAATGCCATCCGCATCGCCGTCCGTGATGGCGGGCTGCATCGCTCGCCCAACTCCGGCAGGCCGGAAGCGGCTATGGCCGGTGCGCTCGACATCCAGCTCGCCGGCCCGCGAATCTATGGCGGCGAGCTGGTGCGCGAGCCGATGATCAACGGAGCCGGCCGCGATACGGCGACCGTCAGCGATATCGAAGCCGGCATTTCGATCTTCTATTGCGCATGCTCGATGCTGACACTTCTCGCTTTCCTGGGATTCCTGCTGCTGCTGTAAGTACCCCAAATTAAGCAATCGCTCACTATATGTATTAATTTGGTATAATTAGCATAGCGATAGACTCTCCCATCGTCTGAATTGCTTCGAGAGGAAGCAAACAGTCGGAGGGGCAAGATGAAGCGTATCGCGTTGGCAGTAACAGCATGCCTATGCATGCAATTCCACACCATTTCGGCCCATGCCGGAACTGTTGTTGCGGTGGTCGATCTTCGATCGCAAACAATGACCGTTTCAGAGGATGGAGCTCTGAAGTATCGCTGGCGAGTGTCGACGGCGCGCAGAGGGTATGTGACACCGACCGGCTCCTACACGGCCAAATGGTTGTCGAAGGATCATCGTTCGAAGAAATATGACGATGCGCCGATGCCTTACGCCGTGTTCTTCAATGGCGGCTATGCCGTTCACGGCACCTACGAGGTGAGACAACTCGGCAGGCCGGCGTCGCATGGCTGCGTGCGGCTTGATACCCGCAATGCTGCCACCTTCTTCGCGATGGCAGCGGATGCAGGGCTTCACAATACGCGCATCGTCATCAGCGAGTGATCTCTAGCGAAGGGATAACGCTTTGTCCTTGCGGTTCGGCCGCAATGCTGCCGCATCTGACGGTCATGTCGCCATAATTCCGCAATTGTGACGCGACCGTCATTTTGCTGTTTGCGCAACAGTGCGTCGCCAAATTGCCGTGGCTTCAGGTGGAAACCATTGGCTTTTGGAATGGATTTCCCTATGAGGGGGATTGAATTATTATTTCAAGAGGTATGGGCAGTGACTGCTACATTTGACAAAGTTGCCGACATCATCGCTGAAACCAGCGAAATCGACCGTGACACGATCACCCCGGATAGCCACACGATCGACGACCTTGGCATCGACAGCCTGGACTTCCTGGATATCGTTTTCGCGATCGACAAGGAATTCGGCATCAAGATCCCGCTCGAGCAGTGGACGCAGGAAGTCAACGAAGGCAAGGTCTCGACCGAAGAGTACTTCGTGCTGAAGAATCTCTGTGCCAAGATCGATGAGTTGCGCGCCGCCAAGGGCTGAGCGACATCCTTGCATTTTTTTGACGCCCAGCCGCCCTTGAATATGGCGGCCGGGCGGTTTCATTCTTAAATAGCGTATCCCGCCCGCAGCATCCTGGCTTGCCGGGTTGGATCGGAGGCGTTGATGCTGCTGGAATATTTCCAGATGATCGACAGGATCGAATCCGTCGATCTGTCCAAGGGCCAGTTGAAGGCTCGTTCCGTCGTTCCGGCGAAAAGCCCGGTCTTCGAGGGCCACTTCCCAGGGATGCCGCTCGTTCCCGGCGTTCTCCTTATCGAAACGATGGCGCAGGCCTCGGGCATGCTCGTGCTTGCGGCGACAAAATTCGCCTATATGCCGTTCCTGATGTCGGTCGACGGCGCCAAGATGCGGACCTTCGTGGAGCCGGAAGCCGAACTCGATATCGAGGCCGATCTGGAACACGAGGGTTCGGGCTTTGCAGTGACCAAGGCGCGCATCACCATCGCCGGAAAGAAGGTTTGCGATGCGCAGTTGAAGCTGCGCACCATGCCGTTTAATGAGGTGCCGCTCGGCGATATCGTGCGTAAGCGGGCAGGCGAGGTCGGGCTTCTCGACGCGATCGCCGCCAACGGTTGACGATGCCGGCTTGATCGGCGCCGCATTGGAAGAGGATTGATGAATGAGCAAGGCTCAGAATGATGTGGTCATCACGGGTATCGGCATTGTTACCTGCCAAGGCGTTGGCAAGGACGCGCATGTCGCGCTGCTGAAGGCGGACAAGGCGCCGCCGACCATCGTCGAAACCGAGAAATTCAAGCCCTATCCCGTGCATCCTCTGCCAGAGATCGACTGGTCGCAGCAGATCCCGAAGCGCGGCGATCAGCGCCAGATGGAAAACTGGCAGCGCATCGGCGTTTTCACTGCCGGGCTCGCGCTCGACGACGCAGGCTTCAAGGATGATCTGGAAGCCTGCGGTACCATGGACATGATCGTTGCGGCCGGCGGCGGCGAACGCGACACCAATGTCGACACACTGATCGTCAACGAAGGACTGAAGCGGAACGACCGCGAGCTGCTCTTGAACGAGAAGCTGACGACCGAACTGCGGCCGACGCTGTTCCTGGCGCAGCTTTCCAACCTGCTTGCAGGCAATATCTCCATCGTCCACAAGGTTACGGGCTCGTCCCGCACCTTCATGGGTGAGGAAGCCTCCGGCATTTCCGCTGTCGAGACCGCTTTTCATCGCATCAAGTCAGGCGAATCGAGCCATGCCCTGGTGGGCGGAGCATTTTCCGCCGAGCGCCTCGACATGATCCTGCTGATCGAATCGATCAACGCGCATGCGATCGGCGATTGGCATCCCATCTGGTCGCGCAAGCCGGAAGACGGCGGCGGCATGATCATGGGTTCTGTGAGCGCCTTCCTCGTTCTTGAATCGCGTGCCCACGCCGAAGGTCGCGGCGCGCATATCTACGCAACCATCGACGCGGTCGAGGGCGATCGCGGCAAGCGTGACGGGGGCAAGTTCGAAGCGCGGCTGGAGCGCATGCTCGCGCCTGCCAAGCAAGCGTCCGGCGATGCGACCATCATCTTTTCCGGCACGACGGCAATCCCCGATCTTGCTCAGCGCGAAAGGGCTGTGCTCGAAGCCCAGCTTCCGGGCTCGGCCATTCGTGCCTATTCCGGCGTTTCCGGCCACGGGCTGGAAAGCCAATTCCCGCTCGGGCTCGCCTTCGCGGCACTTGCTGTGGCCAATCAGGCCAAGGTGCCGCCTTTCGATGCCGCACATGAAAAGTCGATGCCGACGGGTGCCCGCAAGGCCGTAGTCACGACCGTCGGCCATGTGCGCGGTGAAGGCATCGCCGTACTATCAGCTGAAGCGTGAGGAACAGGATATGACCGCTTACAAGGATCATCTCGGACGTCCGATCGTTGCCGTCACCGGCATGGGGATCATCACGTCGCTGGGGCAGGGCCTGCAGGATAACTGGAATGCGCTGTCTTCGGGCACGTCGGGCATTCACGGCATCACACGCTTCCCGACGGACGGGCTTTCGACGCGTATTGCCGGCACAGTGGATTTCATCGATATTCCCGTTCCGAACGCTGTCGAGCGCTCCTACGCCTTCGCCCGCGAAACAACCATCGAAGCTTTGGCTCAGGCCGGCATTTCCGGCGATTTCGACGCGCCGCTCTTCCTGGCTGCGCCACCGATCGAACCCGAATGGAGCGCCCGCTTCGAGTTGGCCGACCGCTCTCCTCCGGCCGATCATGACGGCGATGCCTATGAGCGCTTCCTTGCCGCCATGCGCCAGCGCCCGGATCCCACTTTCCACGAAGCCGCTCTTTTCGGCGCCATTTCCGAGCGTCTCGCTGACCGGTTCGGCACGCGTGGCCTGCCGGTGACGCTGTCGACGGCCTGTGCATCGGGCGTGACCGCGATCCAGCTCGGCATCGAGGCGATCCGCCAGGGTCGGACGACACGGGCTCTGACGGTTGCGACCGACGGCTCGTTGAGCGCCGAAGCACTGATCCGCTTCTCACTGTTGTCGGCTCTGTCGACGCAGAACGATCCGCCGACCAAGGCTTCCAAGCCGTTCAGCAAGGACCGCGACGGTTTCGTCATTGCCGAAGGCGCGGCGACGCTGGTGCTGGAATCACTGGAGGCCGCTATCGCTCGTGGCGCCAAGATCCTCGGCATCATGAAGGGCGCCGGCGACAAGGCCGATTCCTTCCATCGCACCCGCTCTTCGCCCGATGGCGGTCCGGCGATCGCGACGATCCGTGCAGCGCTTGCCGATGCTGGCATGGCCGAGACCGATATCGGCTATATCAACGCTCACGGCACCTCGACGCCGGAGAACGACAAGATGGAATATGGCGCGATGTCCGCCGTCTTCGGCGAACGGCTTCCGACAATTCCGGTTTCGTCTAACAAGTCGATGATCGGCCATACGCTGACGGCTGCGGGTGCTGTGGAGGCGGTGTTCTCGCTGCAGACGATGCTGACCGGCACGCTGCCGCCGACCATCAACTACAACAATCCGGATCCGTCGATCATCCTCGACGTGGTGCCGAACAAGAAGCGTGAAAAGCAGGTGAATGCCGTTCTTTCGAACTCTTTCGGGTTCGGCGGGCAGAACGCCAGCCTTGTCATGGCGCTTGAACCGGCTTAAGCGGACTTCTGAAAAACAGGATACAACTGCGCCCGAGAGGCGAGGGACTTTGCTATGCGTGCTTTGCAACTGATCGACGACCGCAAACTTGAGATCACCGATCTGCCGGAGCCGGAGGCGCCAGGTGCCGGTGAGGTGACGCTGCGCGTCAAGGCCGTCGCTCTCAACCATATCGATGTCTGGGGCTGGCGCGGCATGGCATTTGCCAAGCGCAAGATGCCGCTGGTCATCGGCGCGGAGGCTGCGGGCGTGGTCGAGGCGATCGGGCCGGGTGTCGCCAATGTCCTACCGGGACAGCTCGTATCTATCTATGGCGCACAGACCTGCGGCCTTTGCCGCCATTGCCGCGAAGGTCGTGACAATCTCTGCGAACACGTCAGCGGCGTGCACGGCTTCCATCTCGATGGCTTTGCGCAGGAGAAGGTCAATCTTCCGGCTCGCCTGCTCGTTCCGGCCCCTCCCGGCGTCGATGCGATCGGTGCAGCTCTCGCTCCCGTCACCTTTGGCACGGTCGAGCACATGCTCTTCGACAATGCCAAGCTCGAGCCCGGCGAAACGATCCTCGTCCATGCCGGCGGCTCCGGCATCGGCACGGCTGCCATCCAGCTCGCCAAGAAGATCGGCTGCACTGTTATCACCACGGTCGGTTCCGACGACAAGATCGAGAAGGCGAAGGCATTGGGCGCCGATCACGTCATCAACTACCGCACCGACCGCTTCGAGGGCGTCGTGCGCAAGTTGACGAAGAAGAAGGGTGTCGACGTGGTCTTCGAGCATGTTGGCAAGGATACCTGGGCGGGCTCCATGCTCTGCATGAAGCGTGGCGGTCGTCTTGTCACTTGCGGCTCGACCTCGGGTGTCTCGACCGAGATCAATCTGATGATGCTGTTCCAGCAGCAGCTGAAGCTGCTCGGTTCCTTCGGTTGCCGTATGGAGAATATGGCCAATGCCATGCAGAAGATGGCACGCGGGCTCGTTCACCCGGTGATCGATACTGAAGTCGGCTTCAATGATATCGATCGGGCACTGGAGCGGATGGAATCGCGCCAGATATTCGGCAAGATCATCCTGAAGATGGATTGAGCCGCGTGAAGCTCTTCATCACCCGGATCGTCCTTGCGCTCAGAAATTTCCAGCAGTGGCTGGTGGCGCAGGTCATTTTCGGATTCCTGAATTTCCTGAAGCTGTTTCCGGCGGATGCGGGCATCAATTTCGCCGATTGGCTGACCCGCAAGATCGGCCCGCGCATGCGTCGGCATCAATTGATGCTGACCAATCTGCGAAACGCCTTTCCGGAAAAGAGCGAGGCGGAGATCGAGGAAATTGCGCGCGCAAGCTGGGGCAATATGGGCCGGCTAGCGGCGGAATACGTCTTTCTCGACCGGCTTTTCGACTTCGATCCCCATAGCGACAAACCGGGCCGCATCGAAGTTTCGGGCATTCCGATCTTCCTCGACCTCAGGGACAATCCGCGGCCCTTCATCGTCTTTACTGGCCACACCGGCAATTTCGAGCTGCTGCCGGTTGCAGGCGCCGCCTTCGGCCTGAAGGTGACGGTGCTCTTTCGCCCGCCGAACAATCCCTATGTCGCCCAGAAGGTTTTCGACTTTCGTGCCAAGCGCATGGGCAATCTCGTACCTTCCCATGCCGGCTCGTCCTTCAGCCTTGCACGCGAGCTCGAGGCGGGTCGCGGTGTCGGCGTGCTGGTGGACCAGAAATTTCGCAAGGGTTTGAAGACCTTGTTCTTCGGCCGCGATGTAAAGACGAACCCGCTGCTGCCGAAGCTCGTGCGTCAGTTCAATTGCGAGGTTTATCCGGCCCGCTGCGTCCGTCTGCCCGATAATCGCTACCGGCTGGAGATCGAGCCGAAGCTCGAAATGCCGCGCAATGAAGCCGGCGGTCTCGATCTGACTGCGACGGCGCAGATGCTGAACGACAAGGTGGAAAGCTGGGTGCGGGAAAACCCTGAACAGTGGCTCTGGTATCATGACCGCTGGAATATCAAGAAGAGCGTTTTCTAGGCATCCATTTCGGCGCGTTACCGACAGTTCTGCATGTATATTTGCATCCGGTCTTCATGCAGTCATTACGCCCAGTAAGCCTTGTATTTCAGAAAGTTCTCCTTTCCCGAGAACTTCCGCTCATCTGGATTGAAAGTGGGGGTAAGTCATGTTAATTCACAATACAGAAAGTTTGGTGAGAAAGCGGACACCAAGCTGAATATCCTTGGGCATGGCTACGCCGGGAAACGAGGCCCCTGCGTCCTGTTGTGCTTAGGGACAGGAGGGCAATTTTGCTGGCACTCTTTCATGCCTTCTCCACGAAATGTAATCAGATTCAGCGTGCGATAAAACTTGGCGACGATGAGCTTGTAGCGTCACTGGATCGCGAATTGGAGCCACTTATCGCAGCTATACTGGCCTACAAAGCCACGAGTCTGCTTGAAATTTACATGCAGCTCCAGTTCATGAACAATCTCATCCGAGAAGAATCGGATGATCGTTCGCGCGTCATGCGCAATTCTGCATCGCTTTCGGTGCTGATCGATCGCTATTTCGGCGGTGCAAGTGAGGCAGCAGGCGAAGTTCTTAGGGCGTTTTCAAGCGAGAAAATCGATCGGAACGACGCGTTCGGCTTTGAAGAAAGCAGCGTGCTGAACGATGTCATTCTGGACAGCCTGCCGGATCGTGTCGCTGTCGTGACGCGGGACTATCGCTACCTCTATAGTAACGCCGCCAATTCGGAGTTTCTGAAGTCGAAGCCGATGGAACTCGTGGGACGTCACATCTCTGAATTCGTCGGTGCGGAAGATTTCGAAAGCAGTCTGAAGGCGAAGCTCGATGCCTGCTTTACCGGGGAGAAGGTGGAGTGTCTTTATCCGTCCTATCGCCAGATCGAGCCCGGCAAGGTATTTCACTGCACCATGACGCCGCTGCGCGCCAAGGCGGAAGTGATCGGCGTCTTGCTCGTCATGCATGAGATCATCGCCGTTCCCGCAGGCATGCTGGTGGCCTGAACTTAGCGTTCAGGCCCCAAATAACAGTTTCCCAATCACGTCCGGTATCAGGCGAGGGTTGTCTTCGCCTGATTTTGTGATGTCTCGATCCGTTTCGACCGTGTCGGACCGCGATCTATCGTTCGCCTGGTCGTTGTCGCCGCTGCATTCGAAGCAATGGCAGCGAAATCTGATTACCTTCGGCTTCTTCATGCTGTCGGTCTGTTCCAACTGGCGAATGGATCGGGCAGGTTCCGCCAGCGCTCAGGTGTGAAGCCGTTTGCCTCGACCAGGCAGGCGTTCAGCTCCTCCGTGATTTGCTGCTCGCTCATCGGATCGGCACCGATGAACACGAGCTCCTGGCGGCGGTCCCCCCATATCGGATCGAGGTAGGGCGCCAGTGCCCGCTTGAAGCCCGGATCGCGCGGCCATTGATCTTGAGGAACGGCTGCCCACCAGAGGCCCATTTTGCTTGTGCGGACGAGCGCACCAGCCTGGCTCATTTCGCCGACATGATAGGGCCGCGTGGCAAGCCAGAAGAAGCCTTTGGCTCGCACGACACCTGGCCAGGAGCGATTGAGAAAGCTCTGGAATCGAAGAGGATCAAAGGGTTTTTTCGCGCGATAGACGAAGGAGCGAATGCCATATTCTTCCGTTTCGGGAATATGATCCTTGAAGCCGTACAGCTCCTTGTACCAGAGCGGATGGCTTTCGGCGCGATCGATGTCGAAGCGACCAGTGCCGAGAACCTCGGTTGGCTTCACCGCGCCGAAATCGGCTTCTATCAGGCGCGCATCGGGATTGAGGCCGACAATGATCTTGCGGGCGGCGTCTCGTTGTTCAGCCGTAGCCGAACCGACCTTGTTCAAAATGACGACATCGGCAAATTCGATCTGCTCGACCAGCAGATCAACGATGGTCCTGTTGTCGCCCTCGCCGGCGGTCTCGCCGCGGTCAGCAAGGAAATCCGTCGATCCATAATCGGCCAAAAGATTTGCTGCGTCGACAACTGTGACCATGGTGTCGAGCCGGGAAACATCGGAAAGGCTACGACCATCCTCATCGCGAAACTCGAAGGTGGTGGCGACGGGCAGAGGTTCGGCAATGCCTGTGGATTCAATCAGCAGGTAGTCGAAGCGATCCTGCTCGGCGAGTTGACGGACCTCCCTCAGGAGATCGTCGCGCAGCGTGCAACAGATGCAGCCATTGGTCATTTCGACGAGCTGTTCCTCCGTGCGAGAGAGATTGGCGCCGCCATCACGCACCAGTGCCGCATCGATATTCACTTCGCTCATATCGTTGACGATCACGGCAACGCGCAGGCCCTGGCGGTTGTTGAGGATATGATTGAGCAGCGTCGTCTTGCCGGCGCCGAGGAAACCCGAGAGGACGGTGACCGGGAGCTTCTTGTTCATGGTAACCTCATTGTAATGTAATATCATTACATTTGTTGTGATGAAAAAAGCGAGCGCGGGCTCGCTTCCTTCGGAAATGTTCAGCCTTGCGCTGAAAGGCAGGTTTTCAACGAGCTTGCAATGCCGCGCATCAGGTCGAAATAGAGATCGGGTCCTTGCGGCAGCGTTGCCGCTTCCGGATCGAGGACGCCCGATTTCGCGGAGGTCCCTTCCAGCACGACATTGACCAGTTTCGGCTCGAATTGCGGTTCGGCGAAAACGCAGGTGGCGCCGAGATCGGCGACCTTGCTGTGGATTTCGGCCACGCGCTGTGCGCCAGGAATCGTTTCAGGGCTGACGGTAATGGAGCCGGAGACGCGCACGCCATAGCGACGCTCGAAATACTGGTAAGCATCGTGGAAGACGATGAAGGGCTTGTCCTTTACCGGAGCAACCGTGGCGGCGATTTCCGTATCCAGGGCGTCGAGCTTGTCGTTCAGCGCTTTCTGGTTTGCTTCATAGGTGAGCGCATTGGCCGGATCGGCGGCGACCAGCGACGTGGTGATTTCGGCAACCATCGCCTTGGCATTGTGTGGATCGAGCCAGAGATGAGTGTCGAATTCGCCATGATCATGGTCGTGGCCATGCGCGTGATCGTCATTGCCTTCATGCTCGTCGCCGTCATCATGTGGTTCGAAGGCGCCGCCTTCGCGGAATTTGAGTTTCGTTATTCCCGGTGCGTCATCAAGCTCGACGACGGTGGCGTTGGCACCAAGAGAGGCGAGCGGCTTTTGCAGGAAGGCTTCCATGCCAGGCCCGACCCAGAAGACCAGCTGTGCCTCTTGCAGGCTTCGGGCATTCGACGGCTTGAACGCGTAAGTGTGCGGCGAGGCGGCGCCATCGACAATCAGATCCGGCGTACCGACCCCTTGCATGATCGCGGCGACCAGCGAATGGATCGGCTTGATGGAGACGACGACGCGCGGAGCATCGGCTGCGGTGGCAGCCGTACTCACAAGCAGACCTGAAAGGAGAAGGGAGGCGGCGAGGGGAAGGAAAGCTTTTGCTGCGTTCATGCGATAAATGCCCTTGAATGGGTCTGTTATGTTATTACATCAATTGCGTTATGCTATAACGTGTGCGATAGCATGGCGCAATAGTGCAATTGGAAATTTCATGCTTTCTTCCATCGACAGCAAGAGCCGGCCGCTCGTGTCGCTCCATGATGTCGGCGTCCGCCGCGGCGGCCGCTGGCTGGTGCGCGGTGTCGATTTTTCCGTGAACCGCGGTGAGATCGTCACCCTGATCGGCCCGAACGGCTCCGGCAAATCGACCAGCGCCAAGACGGCGATCGGCGTCATGAAACCGGACGAGGGGCGCGTCGAGCGGATAGCTGGCCTGAAGGTTGGCTACGTGCCGCAAAAGCTTGCCATCGATTGGACCTTGCCGCTCAGCGTTCAGCGTCTGATGACGTTGACGGGACCTTTGCCCGAACGCGAGCTGATCGGCGCTTTGGAATCGGTTGGCATTGCCCATCTCGCGAAAGCAGAGGTGCAGCACCTTTCAGGTGGAGAATTCCAGCGGGCGCTGCTTGCACGCGCCATTGCCCGCAAGCCTGACCTGCTCGTTCTCGATGAACCTGTACAGGGCGTGGATTTCAACGGCGAGATCGCGCTTTACGATCTCATCAAGTCGATCCGGAATACAGAGGGCTGCGGTATCCTGTTGATTTCGCATGATTTGCACGTTGTCATGGCGGCGACGGATACGGTGGTTTGCATGAACGGCCATGTCTGCTGCCGCGGCACGCCGCAAACTGTCAGCCAGAGCCCCGAATATGTGAAGCTGTTCGGCACGCGGGCGGCGCAGTCCCTGGCCATCTACAGCCACCATCACGACCATACGCATCTGCCTGACGGCCGCGTGCAGCACGAGGACGGCTCGATCACGGACCATTGCCACGCCGATGATGGCCACCACCATCATGAGCATGACGAACATCACCACGATCACGATGATCACCATCACGGCCATGACCATGCCGAGGGAGAGCGCCATGTTTGACGATTTCTTCCTGCGCGCGGTCGTTGCCGGCGTCGGGCTGGCACTGACAACCGGGCCGCTTGGCTGCTTCATCATCTGGCGGCGCATGGCCTATTTCGGCGATACGATCTCGCATTCGGCGCTGCTCGGTGTGGCGCTGTCGCTGTTGTTTCAGCTCAATCTGACGCTCTCGGTCTTTGCGGTCGCGGCGCTGGTCTCGATTCTACTGCTCTTCCTGCAGCGGCGGCAGGCGCTGTCGGCGGATGCGCTGCTCGGCATTCTCTCTCATGCCACGCTGGCGATTGGCCTCGTCATCGTCGCCTTCATGAGCTGGGTGCGGATCGATCTCATCGCCTTCCTCTTCGGCGACATTCTGGCTGTCAGCCAGTCCGACATAGCGGTGATATGGGGCGGCGGCATTCTCGTGCTGGCGGCGATTGCCTGGCTCTGGCGGCCGCTTTTGGCTTCGACGGTCAATCCGGAGCTTGCAGAGGCCGAGGGACTGCGGCCGGAGCGCGCAAGGCTGTTCTTCATGCTGCTGATGGCCGTCGTGATCGCGATCGCCATGAAGATCGTCGGCATTCTCCTTATCACCGCGCTGTTGATCATTCCCGCGGCCACCGCGCGCCGCTTTGCCGCGACACCGGAGACAATGGCGATTTTCGCGTCGTTGCTCGGCGCCATCGCTGTTGTTGGCGGGCTTTTCGGATCGCTGCGCTATGATACGCCGTCCGGACCTTCCATCGTCGTCGCGGCGCTCGTCCTGTTTATCATCAGTCTGCTGCCCCTCGTTCGCAGGGCCGGCACGCCAGCGGCGCAACAGAGAGGACAGTCATCATGACCACTCCGATGCTCACCAAGAACCAGTCCCTCGTTTTCGATGTCCTGACCAAGGCGGAAGCGCCGCTTAGCGCCTATACTATCCTGGACAAGCTGCGCGATCAGGGTTTTCGCGCGCCGCTGCAGGTCTATCGCGCGCTGGACAAGCTGCTGGAATATGGCGTGGTGCATCGGCTTGAGAGTATCAACTCCTTCGTCGCCTGCGCGCATCCGCATGAGGATTGCCACAGCCACGGTCTGGTCGCCTTCGCCATCTGCGAAAGCTGCGGCCAGGTGATCGAGTTCCACGATCACGAAGTGGATCACCGGTTGATGGACTGGCTGAAGTCGCAGAAGTTCAAGGCTGAGAAGTCGACCATCGAAATTCGCGGCCATTGTGCTAATTGCGCGGCTTGAACTCCGGGTGGAGGTCCATCGGACGCTTTGCCAGTTACTTGTAAGAATTTTCTAATCTAATCTCTTAAGATCGCGAGCGAAGCGCTGCCAATTGGCGACGTAATGCTGAGCGGAGCGGCGCAGACCCTCGATTGCCGTGTCGTCCAGCATCCGGATTGCTCTTGCCGGTGCGCCGACGATCAGGGAGCCATCCGGGAATTCCTTGCCTTCGGTGACGAGCGCATTGGCGCCGACCAGACAATTATTGCCGATCTTCGCGCCGTTCAGAATGGTTGCGCCCATGCCGATCAGGGAGTTGTTACCAATCGTGCAGCCATGGATGATCGCGTGATGCCCGATGGTGCAGCCTTCGCCTATCGTGACCGGGAAGGCCGGGTCGGTGTGGACCATCGTGCCCTCCTGGATATTCGTGGCCTTGCCTATTTTGATCAGCTCGTTGTCGCCGCGCAGGACCGAGCCGAACCAGATGCCGACATCCTCGCCGATCTCGACCTTGCCGATCACGCTTGCATCCGGTGCGATCCAGTACCGGTCCGGACCAGGCGTTTTCGGCGTCAGGCCGGCAAGGGCGTAGAGCGGCATGGTCGATCCTCCTCGATCAGACGACGTTCAGGACAAGATTGGCGACGCCGTCGACGGCGCAGCTGATCCGGTCACCGCGTGCAACGGGGCCGACGCCGGCCGGTGTGCCGGTCATGATGATATCACCCGGCGCGAGGGTGAAGAGCTTGGAGAGCTCGGCAATGACTTCCGGCACCTTCCAGATCATCTGCGAGAGATCGCCTCTTTGGGCAGCCTCGCCATTGCGCATCAGCCAGATGCCGCCCTTGTCGGGATGGCCGACGCGGGTGGCCGGTGCGAGTGCGGAGACGGGCGCCGAATGATCGAAGGCCTTGCCGATTTCCCAGGGGCGGCCGAGCTTCTTGGCCTCGCCCTGCAGGTCGCGGCGGGTGAAATCGATGCCAACGCCATAACCATAGACGCAATCCAGCGCCTGTTCGACCGGGATGTTCGTGCCGCCGCTGCGCAACGCCACGACAAGCTCCACCTCGTGATGCACGTCCGACGACAGAGCGGGATAGGGGAAATCGCTCGACACAAGCAAATTGTCCGGATTCTTCTGGAAGAAGAAAGGCGGCTCGCGGCTCGGGTCATGCCCCATCTCGATGGCATGGTCGGCATAGTTGCGGCCGACGCAGTAGACGCGACGCACGGGGAAAAGCTCGGTCTCACCCTCGATCGGCAGAAGGACGGGGGCGGGTGGCGGAATGACTGTGGTCAGTGGGGCGTTCATAGGGGCTTTCGAAACTCTCATCTTTTTCAGAGGGCTACTGCCGTCCGACTCCGTTCAGCAAGCTAGCATTATTGTTACAGCCACGAAAACTGGCGTTTTTGAGGGATTTGGTGTAGAGGGCGGGCAGAAAGGTTTCCCATGTATAGCGACGCGCTGAAAACTGGCCGCAAAATCTTTGCGGTTGCCCCCATGATCGACTGGACGGATCGCCATTGCAGGTACCTGCATCGGCAGATCAGCCGGCATGCGTTGCTCTATACCGAGATGGTGGTGGCGGATGCGATCATCCACGGGCCGCGCGACCGGCTGCTGGGGCATGATGTCGCCGAGCATCCCGTTGCGCTGCAGCTTGGCGGCTCCGATCCGGCCAAACTCGCCGAAGCTGTGCGAATTGCGGAAGCCTATAATTACGACGAGATCAACCTCAATGTCGGCTGCCCGTCCGACCGCGTGCAGTCCGGCACCTTCGGTGCGTGCCTGATGCTGACGCCGGAGACGGTCGCATCCTGTGTTGCCGCGATGAAGGCAATTTCGAAGGCACCCGTTACTGTGAAATGCCGGATTGGTGTCGACGAACAGGAGCCGGAAGAGGCGCTCCCCGAGTTGATGACGCGGGTACTCGACGCCGGTGCCGATGCGATCTGGGTGCATGCGCGCAAGGCCTGGCTGAAAGGCCTGTCGCCGAAGGAAAATCGCGAAATACCGCCGCTCGACTACGATATCGTCTATCGCATGAAGCAGCGTTGGCCGGACGTCTTCATCGGTATCAATGGCGGCATCCAGACGCTGGATCAGGCCGAGGGACATCTGACCCATGTCGACGGCGTCATGCTTGGCCGCGCCGCCTATCAGAATGCCGCGATCCTCTCGGATGTCGATCATCGCTTCCATGGCGAGCCTGCCGTTGAGGCCGATTGGGACGGGCTGCGCGATCGGATGATGGCTTATGTGGAGCGCCATATAGCCAATGGCGGGCGCCTGCAGCATGTGGCGCGCCATATGGTCGGTCTCTTTACCGGCCTGTCGGGTTCGCGCCGTTATCGCCAGATCCTCTCCACCGACGCTAACAAGCCGGGCGCGGGGCCTGAAGTGATTGCGGCTGCTTTCGCCGCAGTGGATTTTGCCGGAGAGCGCGAACGGGCGAGCGCTTGAGGGAATACTGATTCCCACTTCCTTTGTCATTCGAGGTAGCTTTCGCTCCCACCTCACGGAGAGGGCTGATCGGCTGGAAGTTAAGGAGCAGTTTGGTGTCGAAAGATCACCTCACATCCGTCAGCCTCGGGCTTGCCCCGAGGATCCATGTCCAAGCACATTGGTGCGTCTAAATCGACGAGGGTGCTGGTCTTGCTTTGGAGCGCATCCCTTTTCACCAGAGGAGGCAGCGAGGCTCGTGCCTGGATCTTCGGGTCAAGCTCGAGGATGACGGAATGTTAGGATGGTTCGGGGCAGACAACGGACTTGCGGCGAGGGGCATAGACAAGCTTGATTCAGGACGAGGGTGCCATCCTCACAAACGAAAAACGGCGCGGTTTTCACCGCGCCGTTCGAAACCTTGATCAGGCAGTCACCAGAGGCTTAGGCAGCCTGGATGTTGACAGCCTTCGGGCCCTTGCCCATGCGATCCGGCTCGGTGTCGAAGGTAACCTGCTGGCCTTCGCGCAGCGACTGGATGCCGGAAGCCTGAAGAGCGGAGATGTGGACGAAAACGTCCTTTGCGCCGCCGTCAGGAGTGATGAAACCAAAACCCTTGTCCTGGTTGAAGAATTTTACGGTGCCCTTGGTGGCCATGGGGGATAGTCCTTTACCCATCAGTCTTAGTTTATCCGGATGAACCCGGACGGCTTTGCTTCCGCAACATGCGAAAGCCAGTCGAGAAGTTCACGTACGGGGAAAGAACGTCTGCGCGGGTCTAAAGACCCAACCACTGCCTGCCGCCAGCGGATCACCAAATCAGTCCAGTCACCGGCATGCAAATGCCCGAGCATGTGTATGGGTGACAGGGTTTGTGGAAAAAGGCAAGGGGCAATATTAGGGCAGGGTGGGAAACGGGTAGGATTGGGTGGGAATTTCAAGGGGTTGGGAAAGCTTCGGGTTCGGTTGATCGATAATTCTACGATTACGGACGTATATAATAAGCTTGCTGCCTATCGCGGCGGGTTTGAGGCGGATCCGAATTGTGAGAATCTGTCGTACGGTTGTAGCAAAAGCCAGTACCTTGCGAATCCGCAACTTTTGATACCAGGTGCTGTGGAGGCCTCATGGCTCAATCGAACGATGACTATATGATGGGCCTGGCATTGGCCGAGGCAGCGGCTGCCTTGAAACAAGGTATATTTCCCGTGGGGGCGATTCTGTCAGCCGGGGATCGGATTCTGGGGCGCTCGCACAAGACCATGGTTTCAAATCATCTGAACCATGCGGAAATAAATCTGTTTCATCAGGTATTCAAAGGCAATTATACATTCTCTCGAGATGACGGCATCACGCTCTACACAACGCTCGAGCCTTGCATCATGTGTTTCGGCACCATGCTTCATCTGCCGATCATGCGTCTCGTCTTCGCCATGCCGGATGCATATGGCGGATGCGCTCATGTCAGATTGGAAAATTCTCCTCCCAGGCATCTTTCGAGACCGGTGGAAATCGTTGGAGGCGTTCGTCGCCAAGAGGCGTGCGAGCTTTTTGCAGCGTTTCTTGATACGACCACGGAGGAGTTTTGGCTGACCGGCGGGGCTTCGCATTTTCAGGCCGCCGTTAGAGCCAATCTTCATCTCAATATGCCGCAAGATTGATGATGCGTTGGCGGCTTCAAGACGTTTGCGGTTCTAGGTCTCCGCCAGCGTAAACACCGCGCAAGGCTCCGCAATCCCTCGCAGCCCATAGCTGTCCAACGCTAGCAGCGGCATCGTCGTCTCAGCTGCGACCGAGCCTGAAATCAGAATATTGTGTCCGAGCGGCTTGCAGAGGCCCTCCAGCCGGCTGACGAGATTGACGGCGGGGCCGATGGCGGTGAAGTCCAGCCGGTCGGCGGCGCCGATATTGCCCCAGAGCATGTCGCCGAAATGCAGGGCGGCTCCGAAAGGGAGCGGCGGCAGGCCCTGGTTTGCGCGAGACGCGTCGAGATGCGCCATGCCGGCGCGGATGGCGGTGGCGGCGCGCAAGGCTGCCTCGCATGCTTCCTTCGCTGTCCCGGTCACCGGGAAGATCGCCAGCACGCCATCGCCCATGAATTTCAGCACTTCGCCGCCGAAAGCATGCACGGCGCCGGCAACGCGGTCGAACCAGGCATCAAGCGCGGCGATCATGACGGTCGGTTCCGTCACTTCGGAAAGGGCGGTGAAATCCCGGAGGTCGGCGCAGAGCAGGGCTGCGCGGATGGTCTCGCCGCTATTGCGGCTGAGCGCGCCGGCCTGCACGCGGGCAGCGCTTCTGCGGCCGAGATAGGCTTCAAGCAGGGTCGATAGGGTGGCGCGGGCGGCCAAGCCCGCCAAGGGGGCGGCGGCAAAGCGGGTGATCTCGCGCAGGCTATCCGTCTCGGCGGAGGTGAAGGGCCGAGTACCGGCCCAGGCAAGAGCGGAATTGCCGGGCGCAATCCCGATCGTTTCCTCGCAGGTCGGGCCGAGATCGCCGAGCCAATCGCGGCCGGCCTGGCCGAGCGCCGTGCCGGCGAAGCCGAGGGCTTCGGTCACCGCGCCGGTTTCGGCGCGCCAGAGCCATGTATGTTGGGTTATGATCGGATGCGGCGCTGCAAGCGTCAGCGCGCTGCCGGCCAGCGGGATGTCGGCGGCCAATAGTTGTCCGCCCAGATCGGCCAGGAAGCGTTCGGGGCTGGGCGAGGTGCCGGCCTCGTCAATCAGCCAGGCAAGGGGGGCGGGTAGATCCATGCCGCGATCATGCCATGGCGGTTGCAGCCTGTCATCCGTGCCGATGCGACCTTGCGGCCAGCGTTGGATCGTCACGATATCGAAGGCGAAGTTGTTGCCTCTGGCTCGTGACATGGCTTGCGCGCCAAGGCATAGAACTCGATGGCGCTGCGCTTAAACGTCGTCAGCTTCTGCCGTCGTGACCGCGCATGGAGTCGGGGCCGGGATCGCGTCCGGCGGCCACTGCGGCCATACGGTCGAGATAATGCGCCCAACCCTTTGCGTGCGCTTCACATTGTTCAACGGTCGGCAGGCCGGTGTGGGTGAGGCGCACCAGCGTCCCGTCCGACTGCTCTATCAGATCGATTTCCACCAGGCTTGATCCGGGAGGCACTTCCTCGCTGCCGTCCCAGCCGAAGCTGTAGGCGAGGCGATGGACCGGCACGACTTCGCGAAACGAGCCACGCGCGAAGCGGGCTCCGGTAACATTGACGAGATAGATGCCGCCGGGCTGCAGCTCCGTCTGGGCTTCCGTGCCCATCCAGCGCAGGATTTTCTCCGGATCGGTGAGCAATGCGAATATGGCTGCAGGCGGCGCCGGGACATGGGTCTCGCGACGGACGATTAAAGGCTCGGACATCAGTCTCTCTCCCCAGGTTGCTGTCGCTTCCCACCGGTTCGGTATGCACTCAAGCACCTTCCGTCCCTCCGTGGGCCTCCTCATGAGAACATGTAGCGGTTGCGGCCTCGCCAGCAAGGCATTGCTCAATGCTCGCGGGCTCAGCCCTCACAAATCGACAACTCGGGGCGGGTCGGCATCTGATAGACGCCTGCGCCCTATCGCCCGGGCCGTCCCGTCTTGCCTTTCGTCCGTCCCTTGCGCTGCTTCTCGTCGACCGGATCCTCGTAGGAACCGACGCCAGGCTTCGCACGGGTGATCGGCTTGTCCGGCACCTTGCCCGTCACTGGCTTTTCGGTGCGGCCGACGGTCATCTCGTCCAGCGTGTTCTTGCGGAAAAGCGGCGTACCGGCATCGCTGCCCGGCCCCATTTCGTCGAGGCTCGGTTTGGCGAAGTAAGAGCGAGAATCCGGCGCCGGCGGTGCGCGCTTGCCTGCCGCCGCACCTCGATTTTCGAGGCTTTTCGCTTCCTCGCGGGCCAGTGGATCGTCCATGGCGGCGAGTTCGACGGCCTTGAGGCGCTTGATCTCGTCGCGCAGTCGTGCCGCCTTTTCGAAGTCCAAGTCGGCTGCGGCATCGCGCATGGATTTTTCCAGCGCGTTGAGGTGGGCCTGCAGATTGTTGCCGACGAGGTGGCCGCCGTCGGCAAAGCCCTTGCCGGAGGCGCCGCCGATATCGGCGCGGACATGGTCCTTCTCGTAGACGCTGTCGAGAATGTCGGAAATTTTCGCTTTGACCGATTCCGGCGTAATGCCGTTTTCAATGTTGAACGCCATCTGCTTTTCGCGACGGCGGCTGGTCTCGTCCATCGCCCGCTGCATCGAGCCGGTAATGTTGTCGGCATAAAGGATGACCTTGCCGTCGACGTTACGCGCGGCGCGGCCGATGGTCTGGATCAACGACGTTTCCGAGCGCAGGAAGCCTTCCTTGTCGGCATCAAGGATGGCGACGAAGCCGCATTCCGGAATGTCGAGACCCTCACGCAAAAGGTTGATGCCGACGAGCACGTCGAAAGCGCCGAGGCGCAGGTCGCGGATGATCTCGATGCGCTCCAGCGTGTCGATGTCAGAGTGCATGTAACGCACGCGCACGCCCTGTTCATGCAGATATTCCGTCAGGTCCTCGGCCATGCGCTTGGTCAGCACCGTGCAAAGCGTGCGATAGCCCTTGGCGGCGGTCTCGCGGATTTCGCCGACGACATCATCCACCTGCGTACGGGCCGAGCGCACTTCCACCGGCGGGTCGATGAGGCCCGTCGGACGGATGACCTGTTCGGCGAAGACGCCGCCGGATTGCTCCATTTCCCAGCTGCCCGGCGTTGCCGAAACCGCGATCGTGTCCGGGCGCATGGCGTCCCATTCCTCGAAGCGCAGGGGACGGTTGTCCATGCAGGAGGGCAGGCGGAAGCCGTATTCGGCAAGCGTCGCCTTGCGCCGGAAGTCGCCGCGATACATGCCGCCGATCTGGCTGACCGAGACGTGGCTTTCGTCGATGAACAGCAATGCGTTATCGGGAATATATTCGAACAGAGTCGGCGGCGGCTCGCCGGGATTGCGGCCGGTCAGGTAGCGGGAATAGTTCTCGATGCCGGCACAGGAGCCGGTGGCCTCAAGCATTTCGACGTCATAGCGGGTACGCTGTTCCAGCCGCTGCGCCTCGAGCAGGCGGCCGGCTTTCTCCAGCTCGGCAAGCCGGATTTTCAGCTCTTCCTTGATCGCCTTGATGGCGCCGTTCAGCGTCGGGCGCGGCGTGACATAGTGCGAATTGGCATAGATCTTCACCGACTTCAGGTCACCGGTCTTCTGGCCGGTCAGCGGATCGAATTCGGTGATGGCGTCGATCTCGTCGCCGAACATGGAGATGCGCCAGGCGGCATCCTCCAAGTGGGCCGGGAAGATCTCGATCGTGTCGCCGCGGACGCGGAAGGAACCGCGGATGAAATCCATATCGCGGCGCTTGTATTGCTGCGCCACGAGGTCGGCGAGAAGCTGGCGCTGATCCAGCCGGTCGCCGACATTCATCTGGAACGTCATCGCCGTATAGGTTTCGACCGAGCCGATACCGTAGATGCAGGACACCGAGGCGACGATGATACAATCGTCACGCTCCAGCAGCGAGCGCGTCGCCGAGTGGCGCATGCGGTCGATCTGCTCGTTGATCGAACTTTCCTTCTCGATGAAGGTATCCGAGCGCGGCACGTAGGCTTCCGGCTGATAATAGTCGTAGTAGGAGACGAAATACTCGACCGCATTGTCCGGAAAAAAGTTCTTGAATTCGGAATAGAGCTGCGCGGCCAGCGTCTTGTTCGGCGCGAGGATGACGGCAGGACGCTGCGTCGCCTCGATCACCTTGGCCATGGTGAAGGTCTTGCCGGAGCCGGTGACGCCGAGCAGCACCTGGCTGCGGTCGCCATTCTCCAATCCTTCGACAAGATCGCGGATCGCTGTCGGCTGATCGCCGGCGGGCTGATATTCCGAGGCCATGCGGATCTCGATGCCGCCTTCGGACTTTGCCGGACGGGCAGGGCGATGCGGCGTCCAGAGCTTGCCGTCCTTGAAGAGCGGATTGCCGCTCTCGATCAGCTTCGACAACGCTTCCACGGTCGCAGTCACACCGCTCGTTGCGATCTTGTCGGCATCCTCGAGCGCGATATCAAGGCCAGCCACCGGATTGAGGCCGGCGGCGGCGCGCGTCTTCGGGTCGGTCGAACCACCCATCGAGGTGCCGCGTGCCGATTTGGAAGCGGCGATTTCCACCTTCTTGCGATGCTTGCCGGCCTTGGAGGCGATCTCGCGCTGGGTTTCGATGCCAGAGGATTCCGCATCCGCTTCGAGCTGCTTTACCCAATCGGCAACGCTGCCGCTGAGCGGCGCACCCTCAAACGATGCCTGTGGCGCCTCTTCGAAACCGGTCGGGGCGGGGGATTTTTTCGGTGATTTGGCCATGGGGCGAATATGGAGACAGATCGCACAGATGTGAAGGGGCAAAGAGTACAAAAGGGAAACAAAGTAGAGGATTTTTCCATTCGCCGAAGATGTCAAATATGTTACAACCCAAGGGCGGCCGATGCGTTATCGTTGATCCAAAGTCCGCATAGCGCGATCCTCGCAGGCGCCAAAGGAGGAACAAGCCGCAACGTCGACATGCCCGGCCACTTGCCGGGTTCCCCCAGCTTCGACGGCATCCGGTATTGCCCGCCTCGCCGCCGCCATCCGGTCGGAGGATCATGATGACCGCATTGGATAGCTTACGTTCCTTGTCCCCCCAGCAACGAAACACCGTGATCGCGGCCTATCTGGGCTGGACTCTGGACGCTTTCGATTTCTTCATTTTGGTTTTCGTTCTCAAGCATATAGCCGAAGAATTTCACACGGACGTTCCGGCAGTCGCCGTGGCAATCTTCCTCACGCTTGCCATGCGGCCGCTCGGAGCCTTGATCTTCGGACTTGCGGCGGATCGGTTCGGGCGGCGCACGACCCTGATGGTCGACGTGCTGCTTTATTCCGTCTTCGAATTCCTGACCGGCTTTTCGACCGGCCTGACGATGTTTCTCGTGCTGCGCGCGCTCTTCGGCGTTGCCATGGGCGGCGAATGGGGTGTCGGCGCGTCGCTCGTCATGGAGACGATACCCGAGGATTCGCGCGGCCTTGTATCCGGTATCCTGCAGGCGGGCTATCCCTCGGGCTATCTGCTTGCATCGATCGTCTTCTTTCTGCTGTTTCCGATTATCGGCTGGCGCGGCATGTTCTTCGTCGGCGCGGTGCCGGCGTTGCTGGTGCTGTATATCAGGCGCAATGTGGAGGAATCTCCGGCCTTCCTGCAGCGGCAGGCCAAGCCACAGCGGCCATTTCTCACCGTGCTGCGCGAGAATATTCCGCTATTCATCTGGGCGGTGCTTCTCATGACTGCGTTCAATTTCTTCAGCCACGGCACCCAGGATCTCTATCCGACCTTCCTGGAAACCCAGCGGCAATATGATTCCTATACGGTCGGCGCCATCGCCATCGTCTACAATATCGGCGCGATCGTCGGCGGCCTGACGTTCGGTGCTCTGTCGCAGCGTTGGGGCAGGCGGCGGACCATCGTCATCGCGGCGCTTCTCGCCATTCCCGTCGCCCCGCTGTGGGTTTGGGGTCAGGGCCCGGTCATGCTCGCGATTGGCGCCTTCCTGATGCAGCTTTTCGTGCAGGGTGCCTGGGGCATCGTTCCCGTGCATCTGAACGAATTGTCGCCGGACGAGGTGCGCGGCACCTTCCCTGGATTTGCCTACCAGCTTGGGAACCTGCTGGCATCAGGCAATGCCTCGATCCAGGCGGGACTAGCAAAGCAATGGAACGGCGACTATGCCCTGGCGCTGTTGATCGTTGCCTGCATAGTTGCCGTGGTCGTTGCGATTTTCGCCGGCTTTGGCTTCGAGAAAAAGGGTGTTCGGTTTGGCGGCAAGGATGCCGGGCAGGCGGACAGCGCCGTGCGGGCCTGACGAGGCTCAATTATCCGGGCAAGCAAGGGCCGGCTGATATTGCCGGCCCTTTCAGGTCACTTTCCGCAAATTTCCGAGATCTTGGCCTGGGCAAAGCCACGGGCCAACTCCTGCAGGCCGCCGACTGAGGATATCAGTTCGCCGATCGGGCCGTTGATGCCGAGATGCAGGTCGGTGATGTGGCATGCGCCGACATCGACCGTCATCGAGGCATCGAGTTCCCCCTTGATCGTCGTCTTCAGCACGCCATGCGATTTGCAGGCCATTTCGGCATGCGCGTTGATCTGCACACCGCCGCCTGCGGCATCGCAGACATCGAGTGACTTCACCTCGAACTTGTCCTTGTGATCAACGCCCGGCAGTTTCTTGCAGGGGTCGGCCTCGTTTACGGACTTCTCGATCTGCGGGCCAAACTTGCTCTGCAGCAGTGACCAGCACGAGCCGGGTGCGGCTTCTGCTGGCGTTGCTGCTATGGGAAGCGGAGAGAGCGGCAACACGACCGCCATGGCCAGCAGAGACATGCGAAGCGGCGGCAGAAGCGAGAAGGGGGACATGGGATATTTCAGGTTCACGACGATCTATCCTCTCAAGAGAAGAAGCAGCAAATCAGGCCTGGCGCGGCGACAGTCTTCCATCTCTTCTTCCGCCAAGGCAATCCCCCCGATTTTGATGGTTACTCCTTGACGACCATGGTGTCGCAGAAGCGGTCGTAGAAGGTCTGTCCGCGCCACAGGATTAGTGGAAAGACCCACCAGATAAGCGCGAATACGAACAGAAGCGGTGCCAACGCCCCGGTCAGGGCGAAGAAACCGATGGCATTGAGAAGGTTGGTATCGCGCGCCTGCTGAATCAACTGGTCGATGGGCGGCAGATAGGAAGGCAACAGGAACAGGCTGACCAGATTGACGATTGCGAGCAGCATCAACGGCAGAAACTTGAACATCTCCCGTTTGGCGGCAAGCGCAAAGGGCATGGCGTCGCCTTCCGCGGTTGTCACGCGCAACGAGGTCAAGCGCTTGCCTGGTGTTCGCCCGCCGTGGATCGAGCAGAGGGCGAAGGCGAAGGGAAGGAGCAGCAGGACGATGCTTGAAGTTGGCCTTACGGTGATATTCGGATCGATCGGGTTGCCATTGCCGTCGACGGGTACGGAAAAGGCGCGCTTCAATGCGGCCGATCCCTGCTGCGATGCGACGATTGAAAGAAAGACCGTGTATCCGTTGCTGCCCAGCCAGGATATGCGGCACAGTTGGTTGCTTCTCACTTCGCCTGGCTGCAGCGGCCATTCTGCCTCCACCTTCGCAACGAGAGGCGCCGAAGTTGCTTCTTCGCATTGCTGCTTTTGAAGCAGCGGCAGGGTCAAATCCCACGACGTTACCGCCGACAGCGCGAGAAACAACAGCGTAAAGGCGACCTGGAAGATGACGATATCGACCGCGTAGGCACCGAGGCGTCGCCAAAAATGGCGAGGCGGCAAAGAGGCCATTTGATGATCGGAAGCAGCAGAACTCATAGTTTCCCCCGGCTCAGCGCGCGTCACGACGCCCCACACGCCGCATCACGTACTTCAAGTTGTGGGCATTAGCATATCTTGCCGCGATTCGCCGGGAGTGAAGGCAGGTGACCGGCAGGGCATGATGGTACCGATCGGACAGTGCAGCGCGTCATATCGGAATAGTCTGTCCACCGGAGGGGTCTTCCGGTTGGTCGTCCGTGTCGCCATCATAACCCAGGCGCTTCGCCTTGCGGAACCATTCCGCCGCCTTGGCCGCATCCGCAGCAACGCCATCGCCGTCACGATACATCACGGCGAGATTGTAGGCTGCGCCGGCATAGCGATGCTCCGCTGCTCTCTCGAACCAGTAGACGGCTCGAGGACCATTCTTGGCGACGCCTTCGCCATCGCGGAACATGACGCCGAGATTGTATTCGGCCTCGACATCGTTCTGCGCCGCGGCCTTCAGAAACCACGCGATCGCCTGGGCATCGTCCTGCTTGATCCCGTCGCCATCGGCATACATGGCACCGAGATTGAACTGCGCACTGGCGTCGCCTTGATCCGCCGCCTTCTTGAACCAGGAGAAGGCTGCAGCGCCGTCCTTGGCGACGCCTTCGCCGTCGCGGTACATGATGCCGAGATTGTATTGCGCCTCGACTTTTCCCTGCTCGGCCGCCTTGCGATACCAGACGACGGCCTTGCTCTTGTTCTTGTCCGTGCCGTCGCCCTGATCGTACATGGTGCCGACATTGAACTGTGCTTCGGCATCGCCCTGTTCGGCGGCCTTGCTGTACCAGTCAAAAGCCTGCGGCTTATCCTGCGCTACGCCTTGGCCCGTGTCGTAAACGACGCCAAGATTGTATTGCGCATTGAGGTATCCCTGTGCCGCAGCCTTCTTGTACCAGGCAATAGCCTCGCTTTTGTCGGCGGTAACGCCTTCGCCCTGATCATACATGGTGCCGACGTTGAACTGTGCTTCGGCGCTGCCCTGATCGGCGGCCTTCTTATACCAGCTAAGGGCAAGGGTGAGGTTTTTTCCGACGCCGTTGCCGTCCTCGTACATCTGTCCGAGTTTCAGCTGTGCCGCGACATTGCCCCTGTTCGCCAGGGGGCGCCAGTAATCCAGGCCCGATTTGATATCGCCGCGATCGTAGCTGTTTCGTCCGACATCGGCTTGTGCCGTTCCCATGGACGCCAGTGCGAAGAGCAAACCTGCTGCCCCCTTCTTCCAGTTCACGATTTACCCCTCAGTCGAAATCCGTTGAATTAAGATGCCGAACGCTTCGTGACCGCTAGGGCACCAGCGCCATCAGCAAATGAAATAGGACCCAGCCCGTCATATCGCCGGTGTCCCTTTTTCCGGTCGCCCCTTGTCCCAGTGGTCCGAGATCCTTGATCGGGCCGTCGCCGTTTGCTTCCATATAGCTGAGCCCATGCTGTGCTTCGGGCAACCCCTTCGCCGCCGCCTTGTTGAACCAGTCGGCAGCGATCGTCGAGTCCTTCGGCACGCCATAGCCGTTATAATACAGATATCCAAGACCGTATTCTGCGCGGGCGTCACCCTGATCGGCGGCTTTGCGAAATAGATTGGCCGCCTGGCCGTAGTCCTTGGCCACGCCGGCGCCTTGATAATAGAGATAGGCGAGGGCGTATTGACCTTGGGAGTTGTTCTGGTCCGCAGCCTTGCGATACCAGCTTGCCGCGACCGATTTGTCAGCCTTTATCCCCTGGCCGTTTTCGTACATGTAGCCGAGGGCATATTGTGCGTCCGCATGGCCCTGGCCGGCGGCTTTCCGACACCAGTCAATGGCCTTGCCGTAGTCCGCAGCAATGCCACGGCCGGCAGCATACATGAAGGCGAGGGCGTATTCGCCTCGTGCATCGCCTTGCTCGGCGGCCTTGCGATACCATCTCACTGCGCTGTCATCGTCGACCTTCACGCCCTGGCCGTTGGCATAGAGATAGCCGATGGCATATTGCGCGTCGGGGCGTCCCTGGTCAGCCGATTTGCGAAACCATTGAAGCGCCTGACGGTAGTCCTGTGCCACCCCGACCCCATTCTCAAGGCTGTAGCCGACGGCGTATTGTGCCTCGGCTCGCCCTTTCTCGGCTGCTTTCATGTACCAGGAATAGGCTTCGGCATCATCCTGCCCGACACCCTTGCCATTGGCATAGGCGTAGCCGACCGCATACAGACCTTGCGCACTTCCTTGGTTGCCGGCCTTTTTATACCAGGCGAGGGCCTGTTCCTGATCTTCTTCCGTGCCTTGGCCGTTGTCGTACATATAGCCGATTGCGTATTGCGCATCGGCGCGGCCCTGGTCGGCCGCCTTGCGATACCAGCCGAGTGCGATGGCGCGGTCCTGATGCACGCCGAGGCCATTGGCATACATATAGCCGAGCGCATATTGTGCCTGTGCCTCTCCCTGAGCGGCGGATTTCTGATACCAGGTGACGGCACCTTCATTATCGACAGCCATGCCCCGGCCATTGGCATGGGAATAGCCGATGGCATATTGAGCATCGGCATTGCCGTTTTGCGCCGCCTTCAAATACCAGTCGTTTGCCTGTTTCAGATCGGTATCGACGCCGCGACCGTTGGCATACATATAGGCCAGAGCATATTGGGCTTGCCCATTGCCTTGGTCAGCCGATTTCCGATACCAGTCGACCGCCTGCGCATCGTCCTGCTCCACGCCCTCACCGTGGGCGTAGCGATAGCCAAGACCATATTGGGCAGCCGGATTGCCCTGATTTGCGAATTCCACCCAATATTTCAGATCGATCGTGGTATTGGCAGGTCCTGGTGCGGGGTCTTCGGCATGAGCAAGCCACGGTAACGATAGAGCAAAGGCCAATCCCAGTGCATAGCTCTTTGTCTTCAAGGCTTGAGTCTCCCACCTGCGTCTCAGAGCATAATCGATCTGAACAATATGGCGATGTCTTGGTTAAAGATCGTGAAGCATCGAAATGGCAGCCGCTTTAACGCCGAGCGGAATAAGATCGCTAGACCGGAAGCACGTCGTAGAGACGGAAGATCCATGTAATCTGGTAAATCAGGCCGACGGTCACGAAAGCCGCCTGGAAACGCCGGTTGGCCGTGATCGCGGCGATGATACACAGGACGACGTAGACGACATTACGTATTGGATACTCCCAGCCTAGCGACTGGAAATAGGCTCCACCCTTCAGCAATGTGTCGATGAGATCGACGGCATAGGTCACGGCGAGCAGGCCGAAAAACCAACGCCGGCGGGAGATGAAATATTCCTCGAAGCCGCCGTAATCTTCGACCGAGGGCGGATTGAGCAAGACGCAGAGGAAATAGAAGAGGCAGCAGAAACAGATCAGGAAGAGGTAGACGCCGAAATTGATCTGAGCGACGGATTGCAGCCGATATTCCCACCACCAGAAATGGATGATGAACAGGAACATCGACAAGACCCAGCCGATATGGACGAGGTAGATCTTGTTCTTGCCCGGCGCCTGCACGAAGCCGGCAAGCCGGGTCAGAAGCTGGGCGAGCGAAAGGCCGATCACCATGCTCATGACCGTCCTGATGTAGACGTAGACTTCCGGTGCGTGTGCGGAACCCATTGCGTCAGCTCTCCCCTGGTACAGCCTTCGGCAAGCCATCCTCATCAAGGGCGACCATGATGAATGTCGCGGCGGTGACCTTCTCGAGGCTATTGTAGCGCGCACGGTGCGCCCAGGCTTCGACGCTCAAGGTGATCGAGGTGCGGCCGACGCGTTCGATATCGGTGAAGACGCTCAGCGTATCGCCGATCTTGACGGGCAGCTCGAAAGCCATCTCCTTGACCGCTGCCGTGACCACGCGGCCGCGCGCCCGTTCGGCGGCGCGGATGCCGCTTGCCAAGTCCATCTGTGCCATGACCCAGCCGCCGAAAATATCGCCGGCAGGATTGGCGTCGGCGGGCATGGCAAGCGTGCGCAATGTCAGCTCGCCTCTCGGTTTGACGCTATCATTCATTCGTCTGCTCCTGTTCACGGTCGATTCCGACAATCAGCCTATGCAATCCTGCCGCGATGGAAAAGCCATGCCGGCATTTCCATGGAGGACTCCTGTGAACCGTGTGCCTTGCTTCATGTCATTCCATGCTCCTGTGGTTCCAGCACGAAACAACGAGATCCTCCTGCGGTAAGCTTTCGTTCACCCTTCCCATTTAGGATTTGTAATCGTTACCGACCGTGGCTGGGGCAGCGGATCAGGAGTATGACCATTTTACCCATTCTACGGCGGATCGCGCTGCCATTGCTGTTGTCGTCGGCGTTGGTCGCCTGTACGGCAGATAGTCTCGTGCCGCCCTCCAGCATCGATAGTTCCTCGCGTGTCGGATCCATCAAGCCGCATCGCAGCGTGCCGCAGCGGCAGTTTGCCTATCAAGGGGTACAGGATCCCGTCGTCTCCGCATCGAGCAATTACAAGAGCGGTGGTCCCGTTCGCTCCAACGGAACCGGCGAGGCCGTGACCACTTCGGACGTCGAGGTTGGGCTGGCGCAGCAATCGGAGGTTCCCTCGCAAGGCGTCAATATGGATGCCGAACTCGGCGTCGGGCCGAGTGAGGAAGAGCAATCCGGATCGGTTGTCGGATTGGCGCAGGAAGAGCAGCAGAATATTGCCGAAGGTCAGTCTGACCAACCCGTGGTCGACGGCATCGGCACCGATGCTCCGGTACAGACCAACCGGTCGATTGTTCAGCGCCCGGCCGCGCAGGCCGAGCTCAACCAATCGCGGATACCGAGGCAGTTGCCGGGAACGCAGGTCGCGATGCTGCCGCGTGTCGAAAATCCGATACCGCGCCTCGATCAGCAATTCGAAGCGCCGCAATCGACGCCGGGTATGATGCCGCCCTCGGAAGTTGCCTGCCGACAGGAGTTGCAGCGCATGGGCGTCGTCTATACCGACAAGCCGGCCATATCCAACGGGCCTGCATGTCAGGTTCCCTATCCGGTTTCGCTGAGCGGTCTGTCCGGCAATATTGCGGTCAGACCTGCTGTCACATTGAATTGCCAAGTGACGCTCGCCTTCGCCAAATGGGTGAAGAACGAGCTCGCCCCAGCCGCGCGCACGCGCTACTGGACGGGCATCGGCACGATCGTACCGCTTGGCGGATATTCCTGCCGGCGAATGAACAATAGCCGGCAACGCTATAATCCGATGTCGGAGCATGCCCATGGCAATGCGATCGATGTGGGCACCTTCATTCTCAAGAACGGCCATGTAATCGACGTGCGGAGGAAGGGCCTGTTCTCCTTCAGGGAAGGACGCTTGCTCAAAGCGGTACGCAGCGACAGTTGCCGCTATTTCGATACTGTGCTCGGACCGGGCAGCAATCCGGAGCACTGGAATCACTTCCATTTCGACCTCAGGGATCGAAAGGGCGGCCGGCGCTATTGCAGCCTTTGATTGGCCCTTTGCCGGGACAGCATCCACCCTTGCCAAACGGAGAAGCTGATTTACCTATCGGTGGGATCGCGCTTAACAGCGCGCGCCGAGGGCAAGAGAGGGGCTCATGGAAGACGTACCGAGACGAAAGAGAAGCCTGGGAAGGGCGCTCGTTGCCGCGCTGATTGCCATCGTTATCGTCATCGGCGGTCGCTGGTACGCTTATGTCGCCTATGCCGACGATCCCTTCGATGAAGTCGGCATTGGTCTCAATTCCATGATGCCCGGACCTATTCGCGACAAGGGCTGCGCAATGCTGAAGGCGCGCTTCGAGCACAAGACCCTGCCACCTGCCGGCTGTGGTGTGAATGGCAACTGGTAGGTCACGTTTTCCGATCGTAAGCTGGCAAAAAAGAAAAAAGCCGGCTGGGCCGGCTTGAGCGGAGCATGGCAACGACGGGGGATCCTTGCCTGCTCCAGAAAAGAACTTCATGTTGCAATGATGATGCACGCAATATGAATGCGAGGGCAATAAATCGGCCAATACAGCAGGCGCTGACGGTGTCGCCAAGAGGCGTTGGGCGGAGTTGCGACAAACGTTGCTCACCTAAGGAGCTATATGCCCGACGAAGGTCACGATTTGATGACAGCTTATTTGACTTAAGCGAACGCTGTGTTCCACCACCATGGGGTGGTAAAAACGCAAGACCGGCTATATAGCGGGCAAACGCCGCGAAATTCATCATAAAAGCCGGACTTTGCCTGACCATGGCTGCGATCATTTCCATACGCAATCTCACGAAAACATATGCCAACGGGTTTCAGGCACTGAAGGGCATCGATCTCGACATCGAACGGGGCGAAATCCTGGCGCTGCTTGGGCCGAACGGTGCGGGCAAGACGACACTGATTTCCATCGTCTGCGGGATTGCCAATCCAAGCGGGGGCTCGGTAACGGTCGGCGGCCATGATGTTGTGCGCGATTTCCGCGCCACGCGCAGCTTGATCGGCCTCGTGCCGCAGGAGTTGACGACCGATCAGTTCGAAACCGTCTGGAACACGGTGAGCTTCTCACGCGGGCTTCACGGCAAGAAGCCGAATCCTGAATATATCGAGAAGATACTGCGCGATCTCTCGCTCTGGGAGAAAAAGGACAATATGCTTCGCCAGCTTTCAGGCGGCATGAAGCGGCGCGTGCTGATCGCCAAGGCGCTCTCGCACGAGCCGGAGATCCTGTTTCTCGACGAACCGACGGCCGGCGTCGACGTCGCGCTGCGCAAGGACATGTGGCATGTGGTCGAGCGCCTGCGCGCCTCCGGCGTCACCATCATCCTGACGACCCATTACATCGAAGAGGCCGAAGAAGCGGCCGACCGCGTCGGTGTCATCAATGGCGGCGAGCTGCTGCTGGTGGAGGAGAAGAAGGCGCTGATGGCCAAGCTCGGCCGCAAGCAGCTCATCCTCGATTTGAACGAACCGATTGACGCTGTACCGCAGTCTCTCGACGGGAACGGGCTTTCGCTCGGGCCGAACGGTCAGACGCTGATCTATGATTTCGACGCCCAGCATGAGCAGTCGAGCATTGCGGCCCTGCTGTCGAAGCTGGCCGAGCAGGGGATTCATTTCAAGGATCTTTCGACGCGTCAAAGCTCACTCGAGGATATTTTCGTCTCGCTGGTGGAGGCAGGTAAATGAACTTCGAAGCGGTCAAGTCCATCTACGCTTTCGAAATGGCCCGCACGCGCCGCACGCTGCTGCAGAGCGTGGTCTCGCCGGTCATTTCCACATCGCTCTATTTCATCGTGTTCGGTGCGGCGATCGGATCGCGCATCAATCTGGTCGAGGGCGTTTCCTACGGGGCGTTCATCACGCCGGGCCTGATCATGCTGACCTTGCTCGGACAGTGCATCAGCAACGGCTCCTTCGGCATCTATTTCCCGAAATTCACCGGTACGATCTACGAGGTGCTGTCGGCGCCTGTCGCCATGACCGAGATTGTTCTCGGCTATGTGGGTGCGGCGGCGACCAAGGGGATGCTGATCGGTCTGATTATCCTGGCAACCGCGAGTTTCTTCGTCGATATCAGGATCGAGCATCCGTTCATGATGATCCTGTTTTTTGTGCTGACGGCAGTCACCTTCAGCCTGTTCGGCTTCATGATCGGCATATGGGCGGGCAATTTCGAGCAGTTGAACCTGATCCCGATGCTGGTCGTGCCGCCACTGACCTTCCTCGGCGGCAGCTTCTACTCGATCAACATGCTGCCGCCCTTCTGGCAGGCGGTCAGCCATCTCAACCCGGTTCTCTATCTTGTCAGCGGCTTCCGCTGGAGTTTCTATGGCATCGCCGACGTCAATCCGGTGTTAAGTCTTGCCATGATCACGCTCTTCCTCGTCGTCTGTCTGGCGATCCTTGGGTGGATTTTCAGGACGGGGTATCGATTGAGAAACTGATGGCGGTACTGGATGGGTGGGGCTAATGAAGCTTGCGGCCTTCGTAGAGCCGCAAGAAAATCATTGAAAAGGCGGTCCCATGTCGCAGTCCCATCCCAGCCAGCTGCTATCCCAAGCACTCTCCCGGCTCGATCAACTGACCAACTGGGAGCGCAAGCCGCGCGGAGAGATGCGGGTCGGTCTCGAGCCGATGCTCGATCTCATGCAGCGTTTGGGCGACCCTCATCGAAGCTTCCGCGCCATCCACGTTGCCGGTACCAAGGGCAAGGGATCGGTCTCGGCGCTTCTCGAAGCTGGATTGTTGCGGGCAGGGTGGCGGGTCGGTCGTTACGGGTCGCCGCATGTCGACCGTGTGAACGAGCGTGTCAGCGTTCTCGGCCGCGAGGTCGAGGACGATGCGCTGGCGAAGGCGATCATGCAGGTGTTGGACAGCTATGAGAGCGCGAAGCAAGCCGCAACTGCCGGCGAGGATGCTACCTGGTTCGACGTAATAACGGCTGCAGCCTTCGTCACCTTCAGAGATGCAGCCTTGAACTGGGTCGTGGTCGAAGTCGGGCTGGGCGGCAGGCTGGATTCGACAAACGTGGTCTTCGGCGAAGTGGCCATTGTCACCAACATCGGACTGGAGCACACGGAAATTCTTGGGGTCACGCGCGAGGCGATCGCGGGCGAGAAGGTGGGCATATTGAAGCGCGGCGCAACGCTTGTCACCACGCTTGCCGCCGATGATGCCGCGGGGCAGGTCGTACAGCAGCGCGCCGACGAACTGGGCTGCAAGGTGCTTCGAACCGAGCTTCCCGAAGATGCGACGATTGTGGAGACCAACATCGCGCTGGTCGGCCTTGTGTTCGATCATCTGGGACGACAAGGCGAGAGCGTGCTGGAAAGAAATGCAAAAGGCCAGCCGATCGGTGCATGGCTGCTCGATCCGGCCGTTGTCGACAAGGCGCGGCTGCCGGGGCGAATGGAGCGTTTCGACTTCCTGCTGCCGCCGGCATTGCAGGACGGACGACAGACACTGCCGGTGATTATGGACGGCGCGCATGTGCCGTTCAATATCGAGGCTGTCTTACGCGATATCGCTCGCTCCGCCAGCGTCAGCGGTGATTGCATTGCCGTCGTTGCCTTGGCGTCCGACAAGGATGCGCCCGGCTTTATCGAAGTGCTCTCACGGCACGTCGCCTATGTGGTGTTTACCGAGGCGTCCGGATCCGGCCGCGCCCATGCCGCGCGGGATTTGGAAATGCTGGCGAAATCCATGGGCTTGGCGTGCGAGGCTGAACCGGACCCGCACAGGGCGCTGGAACTGGCGACTATGAAGCTTGCCGAAACGGACGGCTGGATGCTCGTCACCGGATCGCTCTATCTTGTCGGGGCATTGCGCGGCACCGTTCTGGGGAATGTCGGGTGACGGCTGATATCACGATCAGGTCGGCTCTCGTCGATGACGTTGCCGATATCGCCAGGCTGCATCGCGCGATCTGGTGCGACGCCTACCGCGATCTTGCGCCTGCCGATGTCTATCAGGCGCTTGACGAGGAATACCGTCGCATGCGCTGGGCCGACATGCTTGCCAATCCCCGAAGGGATCAGCGCGTTCTTCTGGCGGTACTGGACGACCGGCTCGTCGGCATCGGCGCAATTGCGGCTTCGTTCGAGCCGGCATTCGAGGGACGTGGCGAGATAAAGTCGCTCTATGTCGATCCAGCTATCAAGCGCCAGGGAATCGGCCGTCGGCTGATGCGAGACATGGCGCGAGAATTTGTGTCGATGGGGTATTCCGCTATCGGTCTGGGCGTGGTTGTGGGCAACGAGCCGGCAATTGCCTTTTACCGCGCGCTCGGCGGACAATTGGTCGGCCAGTATGTGGATCCGGGGCCGATCTGGCGCTCCGACAATCTGATTTTTGCCTGGGATGATCTTTCGCTTTTGACCTGATCCATCGCGGGCCGGTCGGAGCCGATCGCTTTATCCCGCTATGGCTCGCTTGCGCGGCGCGATGGTCATGGCCATGACGCCGGCCACCACGCAGACGAGGCCGATGGCTGCGGTCGGGGACAGGGGTTCGCCGAGGAAAATCACACAGATGCCGACGCCGATCGGGACGCGCAGATAGGCCTGTGCCGTCGTGCCGACCGAACCGAGGGTCTGGATAAGCCGGAAGTAGATGCTGAAGGCGAGCGCGGTCGAGATGACCGACAGCCCGAGCAATGACAGAATTGAGGCCGTGGACGGCGCGATCTGCCAGGGGTGTTCGAAAACCAGGCTGGCGGGAATGAGAAGTGCCGCACCGCAGAGCAATGAGCCTGCCGCGGGCATCATCGGGTCCAGGCCCTTGAAGTTGCGGCCGAACAGCGCGGCGCAGGCATAGCAGATCGATGCGACGACGACAGAGAGTTGCGGCAGCAACTGGCGGCCCATGCCATGCAGCGCATCGAGGCCGATGACCAGGCAAATGCCCGCCATGCCCACAATCACGCCAAACAGCTTGCGGCCCGTCAGCGGCTCGCTGCGCAGCAGGAACGCGGCGATCAGGAAGGCGAAGATCGGCGTCGTGGAATTCAATATGGTCGCCAGGCCGGCATCGACGGTCTGTTCTGCCCATGCGATCAGCGTGAAGGGGATGGCGCTGTTGAGGCAGGACTGAATGAGAAAGCGCTTCCAGGTGGCTGCATCCCTCGGCAGGCTCAGGCCGCGCCAGCGAATGATGGCGAGCAGGACAAGGCCGGCGATCAAGGTACGGGCGGCAATCAGCGTGATCGGTGGAATGGTTGCCACGCCGACGCGGATGAAAGTGTAGGAGGCGCCCCAGCAGGTTGCGAGGGCAAGGAGAAGCAGCAGTTCGGTTGTCAGGTTGGGTCTTGCAGGTGTCATGGGCGTTTCACTCTTCATGCAGTTCGGACATGCCGTTTTCTAGAGTGAAGAGACCGGCGAATGCTTCGGTCCCAACCGAACTATCCCATGCGATGGCTCATATCCTTTAGTCGCGCAGCCGCAATTCGTCGGTCTGCATCTGCATGGACCCGAGAGTTTCGAGGAAGCTCATGCCGAGCAGGCTCTGATCGAGCTTGCCCGCTTCGGCTACGCTCGCCTCGACATCCCTGCGCTTGATCGGACCGATGGCCACCGAGCCGAGCTCAACGGGAGCTGCCCTGGCGCGACCGTTGGCGGTCAATACCGTCATCGAATAGGTGAGGTTTTCTGGAATGATGCCGACGCGCTCGGCATCTTCCTGCGACAAGGCGATGGTGCTGGCGCCGGTGTCGATCAGCATATCGATCGGCTGGCCGTTAATCATTACCTGGGCTTCGAAATGCCCGCTCGACCGTTTGTGGAGGATCACTTCCTGACCACCTTCGCTCGTCGTGACGACGACGGCGTGGCCAGGCATCAAGCCGGCGAAGACGCGGTTACCCACCTGCTCGGCATCGTAGCGATAGATATAGGCCGTCGCGAGCGCCATGATGATGACGAACCAGATCAGGAGATTGCGGACCGACTGGCTGACGGTATGACGGCTACCCCATACGGCGGCACTCATCATCAGCGCGATCGGCAGGAGATAGACAACACGCGCGAAGTCATCGTTGCGCATGCCGAAGGTGGAGCCGGTATTGTTATTGAAGATGAGCAGTGCGAGGCCGATGCCGAGAATGGCGAGAACGATGTTCAGGCGGTTCATACGGCACTGCGCTCCCGTGCCATCCTTTGGCGGCGGGTCTCCCGGCGCGGCTTGCGTTCGACCTTGGTCAGACGCTCCGGAAGCAGCTCCATGATCTCACGGCGTTCCTCGTCGCTATAGTTCATCCACGCGCCGATTTCGGCTGATGTGCGGCCGCAACCGAAGCAATAGCCGGTATTTTGGTCGATGGAGCAGACGAGGATGCAAGGTGTCAGCATGGGATCATATATCGATGCTTCAAACGCACATGGCAAGAGTACACAGGGAGGCGATCTCGCAAATCTGCTGGGTCGCGCCGATCGTATCACCCGTATGACCGGCCAATTTTTGACTGATATATCGGGTGGCCAGAAATGTCGCGACGCTTGTCGTAAGAAGGCAGCCAACCAGCGCCGGAACACCCATGGCAGGACCGATGAGCAGTATCGCGAGGCCAAGTGTCGCAATCAGCGCCAGCTGCATGGCGTCGCCATCAGGCTTGCCTGCCGACGCGGCGACCCCATCCGGTTTGGCCGACGGCAGGGCGTACCAATGCCAGACCATGGCGCCACGGCTCAAGGTGGCCGCGGCGAGGATCGCGACAGCAGCATCCTCAGGCGGAAGATGCCGAGCGATGGCGGCAAGCGCCGCAGCCCGCAATCCGAATGACAGTATCAATGCCGCCGCCCCGTAAGTGCCGATGCGGCTGTCTTTCATGATTTCGAGCGCGCGCTCGCGGTCTTTGCCGCCACCCAGTCCGTCTGCAGTGTCGCTGAGTCCGTCTTCATGGAGGGCGCCGGTCAGGATCGTCTGCACGGCAAGTGCCAGCAATGCTGCCATCAACGGATCGGCGTTGAGGGCGAGCAGCACGCTGAAGGTCAGTGTCGAGGGCAGGGCGATCAGCAAGCCGGCGACTGGAAAGGCGCGAGAAGTGCGCGAGAGCTTGCCGTCATCGCCTTCGAAGAAGGACGACGGCACAGGGACGCGGCTTAAGAAAGCGACGGCGCGCGCGGTGTCACGCATATATTCCCGCATTTCTTCCTCTCCCCGCCATACGCGCGACAGCATCGGGCGCTTTTGGAGTTGTTCGCACCGATTCCCAGGACTAATAGAGTCGCACGCAAAGAACCCGATTTGAGACTAAAAGACAAGGAACGCATTCATGAGCGTCAGCGGCCTCCCATTCGACGATTTCCGAGCATTGCTGCGCGACCTTCCAGGCCCGGATGCCCGGGCGCTCGTGGCCGCGCGTGAACGTGATGCGCAGCTCACCAAGCCGCCGGGCGCACTCGGTCGGCTCGAGGAAATCGCCTTTTGGCTTGCCGCCTGGACCGGTCGTTCCCCGGCCGTGACCCGGCCGCTGGTGGCGATCTTTGCCGGTAATCACGGTGTCACCAAGCAGGGGATTACGCCGTTTCCGCCTTCGGTCACGCAGCAGATGGTGGAAAACTTCGCGGCCGGCGGCGCCGCGATCAACCAGATCTGCGTTGCCTACGATCTCGGCCTGAAGGTCTTCGATCTCGCGCTCGATTTTCCGACTGCTGATATCACGGAAGAGCCGGCGCTGAGCGAGCGTGATTGCGCCGCGACCATGGCCTTCGGCATGGAGGCGATTGCCGGTGGCACCGATCTGCTCTGCATCGGCGAGATGGGCATCGGCAATACCACGATCGCCGCAGCCATTCACTACGCGCTTTATGGCGGCAAGGCGGAAGACTGGGTTGGCCCGGGCACGGGTTCCGAAGGCGAGATGCTGAAGCGCAAGATTGCCGCGGTCGAGAAGGCGGTCGCGCTCCATCGCGACCATCTCTCCGATCCGCTGGAGATCCTGCGCCGCCTTGGCGGCCGCGAGATCGCCGCCATGGCCGGTGCCATCCTTGCCGCGCGCATGGAACGCATCCCCGTCATCATCGACGGCTACGTCGCAACGGCTGCCGCTTCCGTTCTCAAGGCAGCGAACCCGTCCGCGCTCGACCATTGCCTGATTGGACACGTTTCGGCGGAGCCGGGGCATCTGCGGTCCATCGAGAAGCTCGGAAAGACGCCGCTCTTGGCGCTCGGCATGCGGCTTGGCGAGGGCACGGGGGCTGCATTGGCGGCCGGAATCGTCAAGGCTGCGGCTGCCTGCCATTCCGGCATGGCAACATTCGAGAGCGCCGGCGTTACGAATAAGCACTGAGGATCGGGGCGGCGAGATGTCGAAATATGCGTTTCGCCGCTAGATTTCCTGTAGACGATCGGTTTTTCGTCATAAATCTGTAATGAATTTGGCGGCGGCGATTGGCATCGCCTTGCTTCGACCGCGGCGAGGCGGTATTCGCAAAGCATCCAGATTGCAACCGGGACATTACGGGCGGAACGCGAATGGCTGAGTTTTCAAAATCAACGGTCACCAAGGAGACCGGGATTCGGCACTTTTTCGCCGCCGCCGGTTATTCCTGGGGCGGCTTTCAGCGGTTGTTGCAGGAATCGGCCTTCCGCCAGGAACTGCTTTTTGCTGCAGTAGCGTTGATCCTGCTGATCGCCGTCGGCGCGACGATTGGCGAGATCGTCATCGCGATGGTGTTGTTCCTCGCCGTGTTTGCGGTCGAGGCCATGAATACGGCGGTGGAAGAGGTGATCGACCGTATTTCTCCGGAAATCTCCAATGTTGGCAAACATGCGAAAGACCTCGGCTCGTTTGCCGTTCTCTGCATGCTGGTCGCGTCCGGCATCTACCTTCTTTATGTTATCGGCAGCCATCTGCTGTTCCGCTAGAGCTCGGCACCTGAGCTTCGTTTAAGCGAAACTCTTCTTGCGACGCTCGACGAGTGGGGCATCTTCGACAGCCGGCAGGCTTTGCAGAACGCGCTTGGCCGGCAAAATGGCGATGACCTCCGTGCCTTCCCGCAGTTTGGATTTCAGCATGAACTGACCGTCATGCTTGGCAAGGATGGCCTGCACGATCGGCAGGCCAAGGCCCGTGCCTTGCTCGGCGCTCTTGATGGCGATGGAGCCCTGGCCGAAGGCTGAGAGCACCACCGGAATTTCCTCTTCGGGAATGCCGGGGCCGTTGTCCTTTATCGCCACATATTCGCCGCCGCCGGCCGTCCAGCCGACCTTAACGCTGATCTCGCCGCCTTGCGGCGTGAACTTCACCGCGTTCGACAGGAGATTGAGGATCACCTGGCGCATCGATTTCTCATCGGCCCAGACCGAGGGCAGTTGCGCTTCGAATTGTGATGAGATCGAGATATTCTTGGCGCGGGCTCGCAGCTGCACCATGCCGATGCAATCCTCGGCAATATCGAGCAGGGAAATCGCTTCCTCGTTCAGTTCGTATTTGCCGGCTTCGATGCGCGAGAGATCGAGGATTTCGTTGATCAGGTTGAGAAGGTGCTGGCCGGACCGATGGATATCGGTGGTGTATTCGCGGTAGGTCGGGTTGTTGAGCGGCCCCATGACCTCGGCGGACATGACTTCGGAAAAGCCGAGGATCGCATTCAGCGGCGTTCTGAGCTCGTGTGACATGGAGGCTAAGAAGCGCGACTTGGCAAGATTTGCCTCCTCGGCGCGCCGGCGCGCTTCATCGGACATCGATTTCGCGACTTCCAGCTCGGCGATCAGATCGTCCTTCTCCGATTGGAAGAAGAGGATCTTCAGGTTCGACTGATACATGCGATTGGTGATGAAGCTGAAGAATATGACGGCAACTGAAATGGCTGCAGTGAGGGCGATATCGGAAGGCCTGCGCGTCAGGATGGCCGTCACGAACAGCGCCACGGTTGCCGGTGCGAAGGAAAACGGGACTGCCCGCGGCAGCATGAAGCTCGACATTGCCGTGATGCAGATGGCCACCAGCAGGGTCGTGCCCTTGTAGAAGGCAAAACTGTCGCCGCCGCAGGTCGAGCAATTCTGGATGGTGAAGAGCGCCCAACAGAAGCCGACGAGCAATTGCCCCAGCAATAGCAGCTGACGCCATTTTCTGGCGCTTTCGGCGGACATTTCCTGCTTCTTGGCGCGCCGTCCGATCAGCATGTTGATGGCATGCGCCGTCAGGATCGGAATGGTCCAGAAGAGAATGCCCGCATCACGCGTGAGATAGACGCCGAGAACGGCAACCACGATGACGAAAATCGGCACCACGGCGGCACTCTGCCGCAAGGTGTCGATATGCATCATCATCAGTTCGCGGTCGAAATTGCGGCTGTGACCGCTCTGCAGGCGCTCGCGCGTTTGCCGCACGGCCTTCGACACAGCCCGGTTACGGTGACTGCGCGATCGGTCGACAATGTTTTTATCTGTCGATGTGCTGACGCCGGTGCTCATGGTTACATTGAAACTTGGCCTGCCTGAGACTACACACTAGCGTCCAAACCTTAAGAAGATGCTGCACCGAAATGATTTGTTTGCCATCTTCGCCAAGGATTTGTTCTTAAAGGAGGTAACAACGTGATGCGGTCGGGCCGCCTGTTTCGTGACGGCGCGGCCACTTTCGCGCTGCTTGCCATTCTTGCGTTATTCGCGTTGAAGATGAACAATCGACCGGAAATAGTTCAAAACGGCAGCTTTTATGTCATCGATGGCGATACGCTTTCCGCCAATGGCGAGCGCCTGAGGCTCAAAGGTATCGACGCTCCTGAATTTAGGCAGCGTTGCCAGCGTAGTGGTGCGGATTGGGCTTGCGGCGAAGACGCGCGCAAAGCGCTTGCCACAATGATTAAGGCCGGGGTGCCTGAATGCCGAGGGTGGGAGAGGGATCGTTATGGTCGCCTGCTGGTGACATGTGTCGCTGGCGATGTCGATATCAATGCAGCGATGGTGCGCAATGGCATGGCGGTTTCCTATGGTGCCTATGCCAGCGAGGAGCGCATCGCGCAGCAGGCGAAAGCCGGGCTTTGGGCCAGTGATTTCGAGAGGCCGAGCGACTATCGGCGCGAGGAGCATATGGCGCATGACAATGACAACGATCCGATCGCCGGATTGTTCAGCTATTTGCGCCAGCTTGTCGGATGGAGCGCCCCATGAAACAGGAAAGCGAATTGCAGATCCTGCGTTCGGCGATCGCGGCCTGTCGTCTCTGTCGAGATGCGCCGGCCAAAGGCGAGGCGGATCGCTTGCCGCACGAACCGCGTCCGGTTGCGACACTATCGTCGAGCGCACGGATACTGATCGCGGGCCAGGCACCAGGATTACGCGTTCACGAGAGCGGTCTGCCCTTCAACGATGCCTCGGGCGACCGTTTGCGGCAGTGGCTCGCTGTGGATCGCGAGAGTTTCTACAATCCGGATCATTTCGCCATAATGGGCATGGGCTTTTGCTTTCCGGGCTATGATAAGGCGGGGAGCGATCTGCCGCCGCGCAAGGAGTGTGCGCCATTGTGGCGGCAGCGGGCGATGGATGCGATGCCGCAGATCGAGCTGATCCTGACGATCGGTCAATATGCGCAGGCGTGGCATCTTGGGGCACAGCGCATGGGTTCGATGACCGAGACGGTCGCGGAGTGGCGGCGTTACCTTCTAACCAACCGGTCGCCCGCCGTCCTGCCATTGCCGCATCCGAGCTGGCGCAATAGCGGCTGGCTGAAACGTAACCCGTGGTTCGAAGCCGAATTGCTTCCCGTATTGCAACAACGTGTGAAAAGCCTGCTTCCTTGAGAAAAAGTTTCTTTTCTCTCGCTTAAAATAGGCTATAGAGAGAATATAATTCGAAGGGATGCTTTTAATGGACCGTCTAGACCGCAAAATCCTGCGCCTGCTGCAGGAGGATTCCACTCTGGCCGTAGCCGATCTCGCCAAGAAGGTCGGCCTGTCGACGACGCCTTGCTGGCGCCGTATCCAGAAGATGGAAGAGGATGGCGTCATTCGCCGCCGTGTGGCCCTGCTTGATCCGGAAAAGGTCAACACGAAGGTCACGGTTTTCGTGTCCATCCGCACCAACAGCCACTCCATCGAATGGTTGAAGCGCTTTTCCGAAGTGATCGCCGATTTTCCGGAAGTGGTCGAATTCTACCGCATGAGCGGCGATGTCGACTATCTGCTGCGTGTCGTCGTTCCGGATATCGCCGCTTATGACGCCTTCTACAAGCGCATGATCGCCAAGATCGAAATCCGCGATGTTTCCTCGGCGTTTGCGATGGAGCAGATCAAGTACTCGACGGAACTACCGCTGGATTACATGCTGCTGGAGAATGCGAAGTCCAACGAGGACTGAGCAACTCTTTTATAAAGCGCTCAGCCGAAACCGATATCGGCTGAGCGCTTTTGTTTTGTTATTTCTTGTCCAGGCGCGCCAGCAGCGAGGAGGTATCCCAGCGATCGCCTCCCATCGCCTGGACATCGCCGTAAAACTGGTCAACGAGGGCCGTGAGCGGCAGTTTGGCCTTGTTGCGGCGGGCCTCCTCGAGCACGATGCCGAGATCCTTGCGCATCCAGTCGACGGCGAATCCGAAATCATACTTGCCGGCATTCATGGTCTTGTGGCGGTTTTCCATCTGCCAGGAGCCGGCGGCACCCTTGGAAATGACGTCCACGACCTTTTCGATATCGAGTCCTGCCTGCTTGCCGAAGTGAATGCCTTCGGCAAGGCCCTGGACGATGCCGGCAATGCAGATCTGATTGATCATCTTGGTCAGCTGGCCGGCGCCCACCGGTCCCATAAGACCGACCATGCGGGCATAGGCATCGATCACGGGGCGGGCTTTCTCGAACACGACTTCATCGCCGCCGCACATGACGGTCAGTACGCCATTTTCTGCACCTGCCTGTCCACCGGAAACCGGCGCGTCGATAAAGTCGACACCCTTTTCCTTGGCGGCAGCGTAGAGTTCGCGGGCGACCTCGGCGCTTGCGGTCGTATTGTCGATGAGTATTGCGCCTGCTTTCATGCTTGAAAGGACGCCGTTTTCGCCCGTGGTCACCGAGCGCAGGTCGTCGTCATTGCCGACGCAGGTGAAGACGAAATCGGCGCCTTCAGCGGCCTGAGCCGGGGTAGGGGCGAATTTGCCGTCATACTGCTTGGCCCATGCTTCGGCCTTGGCGACGGTGCGATTGTAAACAGTGACGTCATGCCCGCCTTTGACCTTGAGATGTCCTGCCATAGGATAACCCATGACGCCCATGCCGATGAACGAGACCTTTGCCATTTTATGACTCCCTGACCGAATTTGTTTCGAAGGCTTAGCCGAAAGGCCAGGGGGACGAAAGGCCGATTTCTCGGGCAACTTGTCACCATGGCATATGATTTGAAATTTGGTTTCTTGTTTCCGTTCATATGGGAATAGAATTTCGTTTTCGGTGCGAATCTTCATAATATCCTTTGTCGATATAATCTATGGATTTGCGATCTTAGGCCATCGACAACAAGCCGATGGCAGCGGAAGCGCCGAGGCCTCATGAAAAAGGGATCTTCGATGATTTCGCGCAGACAGACACTCGGCCTTCTCGGCGCCACGGCGGCGGCTTTCGCTTTGCCTTCCATTCGACAGGCGCGGGCAGCAGCGGCGACGACGCTTCGGATCGGCTGGCAGAAGAACGGCGTATTGGCGTTGGCAAAGCGCCAAGGGGCGCTTGAGAAGCGGCTTTCCGATCGCGGCATATCGGTCGAATGGTCTGAATTCACATCCGGGCCGCCGCTGCTCGAAGCGCTCGGCGCCGGCGCCCTTGATTTCGGCGCCACGGGCGACGTGCCGCCGCTCTTCGCTCAGGCTGCCAACGGCAATCTGCTCTATGTCGGCCTTTATACCGGCAGCCCCGAAAGCTCCGCCATTCTCGTGCGCAAGGATTCGCCGATCCAGACCCTTGCCGATCTCAAGGGAAAGAAGCTTGCCTTCAAGCGCGGCTCCAGCGCCCACAACGTCACCGTCAAGGCGCTGCGCAAAGGCGGGCTGACGATCAACGATATTCAGGCGCTCGATCTCGCACCGCCGGATGCATCTGCCGCCTTTAAGACCGGCGCCATCGATGCCTGGTCCATCTGGGACCCTTATCTCGCGATTGCCGAGGCTGACCCGGATACGCGTGTCCTGACGACGGCACGCGGCATCGTCGATTCCTTCAGCTATTTCCTTGCGAACGGTGATTTCACCAAGAGCAATCCACAGGTCATCATCGATGTTATAGATGAGTTGGCGAAGGTGGGCGCTGCGGCGCAATCGAATCTGGACGGCACTATTAAGGCCCTGTCCGAAATCACCGGTGTTCCGGCCGATGTGACCAGGGTGACGCTGACCCGTCCGGGCGCCGATCTTGGCGGCGTCTCAACCATCACCGACGCGGCAATCACCTATCAGCAGGGACTGGCTGACGAATTCTATAATCTTGGCATCGTTCCGAAGAAGCTCAACGTCACGGATATCGTCTGGCGGCCGAAGGCGAGCTGAGGCTGACGAGGCCCGCAGATATCGTCCGCGCCCGAAACACTACGGGTGCGGGCTTTGTCGGCAAAAATATTTCGTCAAACACCGCCGATTAGAAAATCCATATTGTCGATATAATCGATAGTCTATGCCACTATCCGGATCGAACATCGGGAGGTGGCTCCCGACCACGCGCATCCAGAAAGCAGGAAAGCTTCATGACCGCGACCGCAAAACCCATCGATTTCCTCTGGTTCATTCCGACCTCCGGCGACGGCACCTATCTCGGCACGACCGATCTCAATCGCGGCCCGGAGATCGGCTATCTCCAGCAGATCGCACAGGCAGTCGATCGGCTGGGTTATACGGGCGTGCTTTTGCCGACGGGTGTCTCCTGCGAAGAGTCTTTCGTCACGGCTGCGGCGCTTTCGGCGCATACGCAGAAGCTGAAGTTCCTGGTTGCCATCCGCCCTGGTACGGCATCTCCCGCCTATTATGCGCGCCTTGCCTCGACGCTCGATCGCGTCTCGAACGGCCGCGTCCTGCTCAACATCGTCGTTGGCGGCAGCCCGGCGGAGCTGGCCGGCGACGGCATTCATCTGGAACATGATGAACGTTACGCTCATGCCGATGAATTCTTCCATGTATGGGAGGAATTGCTGGAGACGGGAACTTCTACCTTCAAGGGCAAGTATATTACGGCCACCAATGCAAAGCTCGGCCTGCCACCGGTACAATCACCGCGCCCGCCGCTCTATTTCGGCGGCTCTTCGGATGCCGGTATCGAATTCTCTGTCGGGCGTGTAGACAAATACCTGACCTGGGGCGAACCGCCGGCACAGGTCGCGGAGAAGATTGCAAAGGTGAGGGCGGCGGCTGCCGCGCGCGGCCGTGAGGTCAGCTTCGGTATCCGCCTGCATTTCATCGTTCGCGAAACGGACGAGGAGGCATGGGCAGCAGCCGACAAGCTCATCTCCAAACTCGACGACGAGACGATCCGCGAGGCGCAGGAGCAATTCGTCAAACAATCCGATTCCGTTGGGCAGAAGCGCATGGCGGCACTGCATGGCGGCCGTCGCGACAAGCTGGAAGTATCCCCGAACCTCTGGGCCGGTGTGGGCCTGGTGCGCGCCGGAGCGGGTACGGCACTCGTTGGCTCGCCAAAGACGGTAGCTGCGAGATTGCGGGAATATCAGGAGCTCGGCATCGAAACCGTGATCGGCTCCGGCTATCCGCATCTGGAAGAAGCCTATCGCGTGGCCGAATTGCTGTTCCCCGAATTGGGATTGAAGCGTGACGAGCAGCGGGCCGGGTTCCGCAACGAATTTGGAGCCAAGCAGATTTTTGCCGGCGGTAGCCATGGCGGTAATCTGAAGGTCGTTTCCGGCTCGTAACGCCAACTCAAGAGGAAGATCCCCATGTCGGCATTCGACACGTCCTTCGTCCGTGTGGCTTCGGAACGCCGCACGCGCCCTGTCAAGGCGGCTCGGCAGGCCATCTCGCTTCAGAGATTTCTGCCCTTCCTGCTGCCTGTCGTCGTCATTGCTGCATGGCAGCTCGGTTCCTCGTTCGGCTGGATCTCCAATCGCATCATGCCATCGCCGGCGGCTGTCGTGGTCGCCTTTTGGCAGACCACGATTTCTGGGCAGCTGCCGAACAACATCCTCGTCAGCGCCGGCCGCGCTTTCGCTGGCCTGCTGGTCGGCGGCTCGATCGGTTTCCTGCTTGGCATCGCCAACGGCGTATCGCGGCTGTCGGAACAGTTGACCGATACGACGCTGCAGATGCTGCGCACCATTCCGCATCTCGCCATGGTGCCGCTCGTCATTCTCTGGTTCGGGATCGGTGAGGAATCGAAACTGTTCCTGACAGCGCTTGGCGTGCTCTTCCCGATCTATCTCAACACCTATCATGGCGTGCGCAACGTCGATCGCGGATTGATCGAGATGGGGCGGGTCTATGGGATGAGCAACTGGACGCTATTCCGGAAGGTCATCTTCCCTGGCGCACTTCCATCCATCCTTGTCGGCTTGCGCTTTGCCCTCGGCATCATGTGGTTGACGCTGATCGTTGCTGAATCGATCGCGGCATCGTCAGGCATCGGTTACATGGCCAACAATGCCCGCGAATTCGGCATGACCGATGTCGTCGTCCTGACGCTGGTCATCTACGCCATCCTCGGCAAGCTCGCCGATGTCGTCGCGCGGGCGATCGAGCGCAGGGCCTTGCGCTGGAACCCGGCCTATCAGAATTGAGGAGCCTGTCATGAGCGCCATCGCGATAGATCACCCGCGGGCAGGGGCCGCAAAAATCGCCCCGCAGGTTGCGGGTGCTGCGGCCATCCATATCAAGGGACTGGAGAAGAGCTTCGGCAACAACCGCGTCCTGCGCGGTATCGATCTCGATATTCCAGCCGGCCAGTTCGTCGCCGTCATCGGCAAGAGCGGTTGTGGCAAGAGCACGCTGCTACGTATCCTGATGGGGCTGGAAGAGCCGAGTGCCGGCCATCTACGGTTCGAGGCGGCTGATGGCAGCGACGCGCAACCCAATACGCGTATCGTCTTTCAGGAGCCGCGCCTGTTGCCCTGGTTTTCCGTCGCCGACAATGTCGCGGTCGGTCTGGGCGAGGGGGTGCCGCAGGATATCTCGCGCCAGGAAACGGCTTCAGTTCTTTCTGAGGTGCAGCTGGCCGAGAAAGCCGGTGAATGGCCCTCCAGTCTTTCCGGCGGCCAGAAGCAGCGCGTGGCGCTTGCCCGCGCGCTTGTCAGCAAGCCCGGCATCCTTGCGCTCGACGAGCCGCTGGGCGCTCTGGATGCCTTGACACGTATCAGTATGCAGGAATTGCTGAATCGCGTCTGGCGCGAGCTCGGCTTTACGGCGGTGCTCGTCACGCATGACGTCAGCGAAGCCGTACATCTCGCAGATCGGGTCGTGGTGCTGGACGAAGGGCGGATCGTGCTTGATCTTGCCGTTCCCTATCCACATCCGCGTCGCCATGGCAATCCGGCGCTGGCCGAGCTCGAAGGGCAGCTTCTGGCGGCGATTCTTGGCGATGTACGCAGCTAGTTCGGCCTGGCGTCATCCGCTTCGACAAAGAGCTTGAGATTGTCGAAGCCGATCTCCGTGCCCATGAGGCGTGAGCCGTTATCGCTGTAGCCATCCAGAAAGACGACCTGCTCGACGAAGGTCATCTTCGTGCCGCCGGGCTCGGAGGCGAAGTTGATAGTCGCCAGCGACACGGAAATTCTGAGGTCGTCGAGCATCATGTCGAAGGCATATATGAAGCGCTCGTTCTGGATGACGTCGATATAGCGCGCCTGATAGGCATGCACGACGCCATCCGCCGAGGCGACGCGATTGCTCTCGCTGCCGCCGGTGCGGAAATCGAGCTGGAATTCCAGCGGCTTCCAGCCTTCATGACAGGCAAACCATTGCCGCTTCTGCTCGGGGATTGCCCAGGCGTTGAAGACCTTCGATAGCGGCGCCTTGAAATGGCGTTCTATGGTGATGGTCGTATGGTCTGTCGATCGTTTGCTCATTCGTCTGCCATCTCCGTCGAGGTGTCGCTAAGAAAGAGATCAAGGCGGTCGAAGGCCTGGTTCCAGGATGCCTTGCGCTCTGCAATCCATCGCTCGACGGATGCCAGCGCCTCCTTGCGAAGGTGATAGGTCCGTACCCGACCGGCCTTTTCCGACAGCACCAGGCCGCTCGTCTCCAGCACCTGCAGATGTTTCATCACGGTCGGCAGCGCCATGTCGAGCGGCTGCGCCAACTCGGTCACGGAGGCAGGGCCGCGGCCTAGCCTGTCGATCATGCCGCGGCGGCTCCCGTCTGAGAGAGCCTGGAACATGCGGTCGAGAGACTGCGCATCCTCAAGCATTCGGCTTTTCCGGCCGGAACTGTGCCGGCAATTTCTCGCTGTAGGGATAAAAATGGAAGTAGGGCATGGCCTCCTTGAGCACGCGGGCGAAGGACGGGCGGTCGAGGAGACGCTGATAATAGGCCTTCAGCCGGCCATGTTCTTCGCCGAAGGGAACCAGGGTTTCGGCATAGAATAAAGCCGGTGCTGCAGCGCAATCGGCCATGGTCAGATTGTCTCCGGTGATCCAGATTTTCCCGTCCAGCTGCTTTTCGATCATTCCATAGGCGGTGCGCAGCAGCGACTGCGCTTCGGCGACGCCCTGCGGGCTTTGGTTCTTCTCGGCCCGGCGCACATCTGCGACGATTGCTTGCATCGGCTCCTGCACATAAAGGTCGAAGAAGCGATCCCAGAGCCGGACGCACAGGGCGTCCGAAAGCTCGGTCGGCAATAGCTGGGTTGCGCCGGGATAATGCCGATCGAGATATTCGATGATGATGCTGGTTTCGGGCACGGTGCTATCAAGCGCTTCGTCGCGCAGCACCGGAAATTTCGTAAGCGGCCAGAGCCGCGCCAGCGAGGCGCGCGATTCCGCATTGCTGAGATCGATGATCCGGCTTTCGAACGGCGTCCCGTTTTCATAGAGCGCCATCAAGACCTTGTGGCAGAACGAGGCGAGCGGATGCTGATAGAGAATAAGGGACATGCGACGACCTTTCCGAAATCAAGGTTCAAGCTGATACTTATCTGAATGGCTAAGTATCAGTTCGGCGGTCGCTGCGCAACAGAATAGTTATCCAAACGGGTAACTATTCTGTTTTAGTCGTCTCAATCGGCATTCAGGCGCGCAATGACCAGATGGCCCGGCGTCGGCTGGCCGTCTTCCATGCGGACATTGATGTCGGTGATTTCGACGAGTTCGAAGCCGGTCGCTTTCAGCCGTTCGCGCACATAGGCTTCGGAATGGGCGAAGCGCTGGTGCGCGCCGACCATATAGGGCCGTCCGGCCATGGTCGCATCCGGCAGGGTTTCGGAGGAGAAAATGAAGAGGCCGCCCGGCGTCATGTTTTCCGCCGCTCCGAAAAACAGCGGTTCCAGCGCGCCGAGATAGGGCAGCACATCGGTTGCGGTGATCAGATCGAAGGCGTCTTCATCGTTATCGTCGAGGAAATCCTCGACTTCGGCGACGAAGAGCGTCTCGTAGATGTCCTTTTCATGGGCGACTTCGACCATGTTCTCGGAAATGTCGATGCCGGTGATATCTTCGACGATATCGCGCAGCGTGCCGCCCGTGAGGCCCGTGCCGCAGCCAAGATCGAGCATGCGCTTGAAGGGGCCGAGGCCGAGCGCCTGCAGACGCTGGCGAACGAGCACCGGCACATGATAGCCGAGTTGCTCCACCAGCACGTCCTCGAAGACCTCGGCATGCTGATCGAACAGGGTCTCGACATAGGCGTCCGGCGCCTTGACCGGCGTTTCGCCGCGTCCCATCGAGGCGATGCGAACGGCTGCGCCGCCATGGTCGTCCGGATCGAGGGCCAGCACCTTCTCATAGGCCCGAACCGCAGCGTCGATGTCGCCCGCCTTCTCCAGCGCCAATGCGTGGTTATAGGCTTCCGCCAGCGCGTCTTCGTCGATCTTCTTCTTTGCCATGGTCACAGGCCCTTCCTTTTGTCACGCAGGCATTAAGACGCCTGATCGGCTTTTGCAATGCTTGCCGTGCAGGCGCAGAATATCGATTTCGGCAAAGGCGAATTGGGGGCGCTATCCGGATAGAACAACAAATAAGGGAGGAACGACAATGGATACCGAAATGACAACACCGAACCCGGCAGGCAGCCCGGCGGAGCGCGGCCGCCCCTCCTTGCCGGCGACCTCGGCTGAAGTCACCAACACATTGACCCATTACTATCGAGGCGAACTGGGGCGGATGACCAGCTGGCGCGATCGTATCGACCGGACCTCGAACTGGGCGATCACGGTCACGGCGGCATTGCTTTCCGTATCGCTGTCGACGCCGTCGTCGCATCACGGTGTGCTGCTGTTCGGAATGATGCTGATCACGCTTCTGCTCATGATCGAAGCGCGGCGATATCGCTTCTTCGATGTCTACCGTTCGCGGGTGCGGCAGCTGGAGCGGCATTATTTTGCGCAGATCCTGGCGCCGCAAGCCGAGCTCAATTCCGACTGGACATTGCCGATTGCGGCCAGTCTGCGCGCTCCACGGTTACTGCTAAGCCAAGCCGAGGCTGCGCAGCGGCGGTTGCGACGCAACTACTGCTGGATGTATGCGATCCTGCTTTTGGCATGGATACTAAAGATTTCGACGCCGAGGTTGCAGACAGATGGCCTGGCGCAGGAACAGGCGCGTTCATGGGGCTATATTGCTGACAATGCAGCCCTTGGACCCATGCCTGGCTTCATCGTCATCATCCTTGTTGCGGCCTTTTATGCCGCCATTCTTTATGGCACGCTCCATCGCGGGCCGGATGACGGCGATTTCATCCATGGCGAGGCGCATGTTTGATCGCCGCCAGCCGCCACGCATTTGAACCGATCCTCAGTGCAGGATGAATTCGCCCTTCACAGCGCGCCATTCGGTAGCCGAAATCAGCTTGCGATGGACATAACGCACCGAATGCAGCGGCCCATCCAGCGTTTCCTGCCAGAATTTCAGGAAGCCGCGCATTTCGGGAAAGTTCGGGGCGAGATCATAGTCCTGCCAGATGTATGTCTGGAGAAATTGCGGGTGATCGGGCAGGCGATAGAGGATCTGCGCCGTCGTCAACCCATAACCCTGCAACTGCTTTTGCATGTCGTCGTGCATGAGCTTTCTCTTTCCGTTCCCATTTTTTCGTGACTCATGGTCACAAAGATATGGAAACAGGCGATGGTAAACTCAAGCTTTACAAAACTGTCATGAAGGAAATTTTATTCACAGAAATCAATACGTTAGCAGCGATGGCCAGGGAGTGCTGCCAAGGGCGGCGCTTCAACGCCGCCCTTTCCGGGATTAGCGCTTGAGATGCCGGGTCAACCGGCCTTCCATCCGCGCCCAGCCGTTTCGCATGAACTCGACGATCACCAGGTAGAAAATCGCCGCCCAGAGGTAGATCTGATAGTCGTAGGTGCGCGAGAATGCGTAGCGCGTCTCGCCCATCAGATCGTAGACGGTGATGATGGAGACGGTCGCCGAACTCTTGATCAGCAGAATGATTTCATTACCGTAAGGCCGCAGCGCCACGATGAGCGCCTGGGGAATGATGATTTTGCGGAATGCGATCCACGTATGGATGCCAAGCGCGCTTGCCGCTTCCGTCTGACCCCTAGGCACGCTCTGGATGGCGCCTCGGACGATTTCCGTCTGGTAGGCTGCCGTGTTCAGCGTCATGGCGAAGACACCGCAATAGAAGGGGTCCTTGAAGAACCACCACAGGCCGATATCCTCGAAGAACCAGCGGAAGCTTGGAAAGCCGTAGTAGACCATGAAGATCTGCGCCAGCAGCGGCGTGCCGCGGAACAGATAGACATAGCAATAGGTCAGCGTGCTCAGGACCCTGTTGCTCGACATGCGGGCGAAGGCCAGCGGTATCGACAGGATCGCACCGAGGATGAAGGATATGGCGACCAGCTTTACCGTGATCCAGAGACCGTGCAGCAGCCGTGGCCCGTAGGTCTGGAGCTTGTCGATATCCCAGCCCGTCACGATCATCGTCAAGAGGGAAATGCCGAGAAGGGTCCAGAGCGTCAGGAAGAAATATCCTACGATACGCGCCTTGGATAGTTTCCTGGCGATCTGGGGCGGTGCCGGCTGCGCGGCTATCAGAACTTCGGCATGGCTCATCGATGAACCTCCGCACGTTTGGCCCATCGATCAAGATAGAAGAGGCCGACCGAGGAAATGACGGCCAGCGTCAGATAGAAAAGGCAGGCGATAGAATAGAAGGTGAAGGGCGCCTTGGTGGCGCGCACGGCGATCCCCGTCTGCCTGATGATGTCGGCAAGGCCGATGATGGAGACGTAGGACGTGTCCTTCAACAGGTTCATCCAGAGGTTTCCGAGATTCGGCAGCGAGATGCGGACAAGCTGCGGTATGATGATCAACCGCATGGTACGCACGCGGTGAAAGCCGAGTGCATCGCCTGCTTCGTACTGGCCTTTCGGTATAGCCTTGAAGGCGGACAGAAGCACTTCCGAGCAATAGGCGGAGAAGACGATCGCCAAGGCGACCATGCCTGCAGCGAAAGCATTGATTTCGACAGGTCCGTTATAGCCAAATTTGGCGAGCAGCGACTGTAAGAGGATCTGCATGCCATAGTAGATGATGAAGAGCGTGAGCAGCTCAGGCAGGCCGCGGAAAATCGTCGTGAAGACGCCAGCGGCAAGGCGCAAAGGCTTCTCTTCCGATTGCTGCGCAAGTGCAACGAAGAATCCGATGATCACGCCAAGCGGCAACGTCAGGACCGAGACGGCAATGGTGATCTTCAAGCCACCGGCAAGCTCATCGCCCCATCCCGTGTCGCCACAGGCGAGCATCGTATTTTGGCCGAACAGAGTGAATAGTCCGGCCGGACCACACAACGGGTCAAAAATCGTACTCAACCAGGTCCACACGGAACCGAGGGCGGAAAACAATCCGCTCATGCTGTATTTCCCCTAGCGGCTTTTGCCGCGTTTCTGCTTATATTCTTCTCGTTGTCAAACAAAAACGGCGGAAGAGCAAGCTTCCGCCGTCGTCTTTTCCCAGGGAATCGACGGGCGATCAATCGCCGTAGACGTCGAAATCGAAATACTTGTCCTGGATCTTCTTGTAGGTGCCGTCAGCGCGGATCGCGGCGATCGCGGCGTTCAGCTTGTCCTTGAGGGCCGTATCGCCCTTGCGGACGGCGATACCAGCGCCCGCACCGTTGATGACCGGATCGATCTTCAGCGTTCCGAGCATCTTGCAGCAATTGCCGGCGTCAGACTTCACCCATTCGGACAGGACAACGACGTCGTCGATAGCAGCATCGATTCGGCCATTGCTGAGGTCGAGCTTGTATTCGTCGGCCGACGGATAAAGCTTGAGTTCGGCATCCTTCAGATGAGCAGAGGCGTAGTTGGCATGCGTCGTGGAGGACTGCGCGCCGATCGTCTTGCCTTTCAGGGCTTCGTCGGTTGCTTCCTTGAGAGCGGAGTCCTTCGGTACGGCGATTGCCGGCGGCGTGTTGTAGTACTTGTTGGTGAAGTCGACGATCTTCTCGCGCTCAGGCGTGATCGACATAGACGAGACGATGGCGTCGAACTTCTTGGCCTGCAGGGCCGGGATGATGCCGTCGAAATCCTGGTTCACGAAGGTGCACTTGACCTTCATCTGATCGCAAAGCGCATTGGCTATATCGATGTCGAAGCCGACGAACTTGCCACCGGCGTCGAGCGCTTCGAACGGCGGGTAGGTCGCGTCGGTGCCGATGACGAGCGTGTCGCCGTCGGCAAGCGCCGCGCCGGCGACGAGCGACATCGCGGCGAAGGATGCGGCGGCAAAAAGACGAGTGGAGATGCGCATATTGACCCTCTCTGTTGGTGGCCGGCAGCCCGTTATTGTTTTTGGCAGACGGCTCGAGTGGAGCGGACCGATGGCCCGCCTTGCGGCGATATTCGTACTTTTTTTCTGGAAAATGCAACTGGAATTACAAAGGCAACCTGCCTTTGCGCAATGCCGCCGCAATGCAAGTGCGCCACAGGGAAATCTGAACGAAAACCATCCACTGCGTTCAGCCAGGGTTAATTGCGGCAACCTAATAGTGCGGGAACTTATAGCGGCTTGCCGCGATTCAGCCTCATGAGAACCGAAAAATGGCCGGGATCTTGGGGCAATCGCCTTGCCCGCTGAGATTCGCAATTCGGCGGACAAAGATCATAAGAGGAGATCCCATATGGGAAAGCGATCCAGACTATTTGCCAGCGCCGCGTTTCCGCTGCTTTCGCTATCGCTCGCCTTCGAGCCGGCAGCAGCTGCGGCACTTCGTGAACAGCCCGTCGCACCGCTTAGCAATGGCATCGTCGGCGTAGCCGCGACTGCTGCAGACGCAAGTTTCGAGGTGGCCCAACAGGAAGCGCCGGCAGCGCAGCCCGATGAAGAGCAGCTCAAGCACAAGAAGCCTGCCGAAGGCGGCGAGGGCCAGAAGCATCAGGGCGGCGGAGAGCAGCAGCACCAGATGAAGCAGGCCGAACCTGAAGGCGAGCCGCAGCAAAAGGCGCCGAAGCAGCAACCGGAAGCCCAGCCGCCGAAGGCCGAACATCAGCAGCCCGCAGAGCAGGAGCAGCCGAAGCCGCAGAAGCAGCAGCCGGCCGCAGAGGCACAACCCGAGCCTCCTAAGAAGCAGCGCCAGCAACCGGCCGAAGAGCCGCAGGCACAGCCCGAAGCGAAACCGCAGCCTAAGGCTGTCGCTCCCGAGGCACAGCCGGAAGCACCGCAGCCGAAGCCGAAGGCCAAGCAGCCCGAAGCCAAGCAGCCGGCCGAAGCACCGCAGCCGAAGGTGGAGCAGCAGCAGCCTGCCACGGAAGCGCAGCCGGAAGCTAAGCCTGAACCGAAGGCCAAGCCCGGTGCAAAGGCTCCGCAGCCGGTGCCGGCCGAGAAGCAGGCTCCCGCTGCCGGCGAACAGCAGAATCAGGAGGCTCAGCCTGGAAAGCAGGTGCAGCCCGAACAGAACGCCCATCCCAAGCCGCAAGGTCAGACCGAGGCTCCGGCAAAGCAACCCGCCGAGCAGCAGCCTGCGCCTGCAGGCGAACCAGCCCAGGGACATAAGGCTCAGCCGGGAACGCAGGCGCAGCCCCAAACGCAGGTGCAGCCTGAAACCCAGCCCGGCACGCCGGCGACACCTGGCGCCCAGCAGGGACAGAAGCAGAGTGGGGACAAGACCCACGGCAAGCAGCCGCAGAACCAGCAGCAGGGCGAACAGCCCGCCGCCAATCCGCAGCAGCCGGCCCAGCAGGGCACGCCGCAGGGACAGCCCGCCCAGACTGGCAACCAGGCAGCGCCGCAGCCCGGCAAGCAGCAGCCGGCCAATGGCGCCGCGACATCTGCACAAGGCGGTGCAACGGCTCCCGCCGCCAACGGCAATGGCCAGCAGGCCGGCGAAATCCAGGTGCCTCCGGCCGAACAGGTCTCGCCGCAGGAACTGGAGCGCCGCAAGAAGATCGCCGAGAACCCGGCTTCTGCCAACGGTCCTGTCATCCTGCCGGTTGAAAACGGCAGCGCGGTTCTGGACAGCCAGAAGGGTGTGGTTCGTCGGGGCGATCACCTGAACAATGGTCAGAACCCAGGCGCTCCCGGTGCACAGGTTGGTCGCGGACAGGCCGGCCAAGGCCAGGGCCAGAACGGGCAGGCACAGAACGCGCCCGGCCAGCAACCGCCTCCGGCCTACACCAAGCCGCCGACCTCCGACGCCGAGGCTCAGCGCGTCACAGCTGGCGCTCAGGCACAGCCGCCGGTGAAGATCGAAGCCGTGACCAGCGAACAGGGTCGCCGGATCGATCGCCGGCCGGACTTCGCTCCGCCGCAGGGAACGACGGTCCAGACCATCATCAATCAGGACAATCGGACCATCGTGAATGTCGACAATAACTATGTCGTCCGTCACGATGACAGCGAGCGCTTCATTCGTGGCGGCGAGCGGCCGGTCTACGAACAGCTGCCACGCGACCGCTATCGCGAGACGATCGATCAGCCCGATGGCGATCGCGTCGTCACGATACGCAACCGTTATGGCGACATCATCCAGCGCTCGCGCATCGACGCCAGCGGCCGCGAATATGTGCTGTTCTACTCGCCGGAGCTGGAAGATCGTCCCGACAATGACGACTACTTCCGCGATCCGGGCGACAGCCTGCCGCCGATGCGACTGCTCATTCCGCTGAGCCAGTACATCATCGATACGGCATCGAACCGCAATGCAGACTATTACGACTTCCTGCGTGAGCCGCCGGTCGAGCCGGTCGAGCGTATCTATTCGGTCAACGAAGTCCGCTATTCGGCTCGTATCCGCGACAAGATCCGCCGTATCGACCTCGATACCATCACCTTCGCGACGGGCAGTGCGGACATTCCGATGTCGCAGGCCAGCACGCTGCGCGGTGTCGCCGACGGCATATCGAAGATCGTCAAACGTGACCCGACCGAAACCTTCCTCATCGAAGGTCACACGGATGCCGTGGGCTCGGCCCAGAGCAACCTGATCCTGTCGGACCAGCGCGCGGAATCGGTCGCCAACGTGCTGACGGATGTCTACGGCATTCCGGCCGAAAACCTGGTTACCCAAGGCTATGGCGAGCAGTATCTCAAAGTGAATACACTCGGACCGTCGCAGGAAAACCGTCGCGTTACCATCCGCCGCATCACGCCGCTGGTGCGTCCGGTTGCGTCCAATCGGTAAGCATCAGACTACATTCAGAGCAGGGGCCGCCGGGAAACCGGCGGCCTTTTCATTTCGGCGGTTTGCCGAGCCCGACTTTCGCGGCGATGAAATCGGCGATGGCAAGTGTGTCGTTGAGGTCGAAAACAGCGAGCGAGCCGGCGTCTTCCACTGGATGATCGGCGGCGATGGCGACGATGTAAGGGTCGTGCGGAGCGAGCGGTTCCCGGTTGGCCGCTTCAAGCCGGCGGGCTTCGATCTTCGGGATCGGTTCGCGCTTGTAACCCTCGATCAGAACGAGGTCGCAAGGGGCCAGACGTGCCAGTATTTCCTCAAAGCTCGGCTCCGGCTTGCCACGCAATTCGTGCATGATGGCATAGCGCGTGCCGGAGACGATGGTGACTTCATGCGCGCCCGCCTCGCGATGGCGAAAGCTATCGGCGCCGACCTTGTCGATATCGAAATCATGATGTGCATGCTTGATGGTCGAGATGCGATAGCCGCGCTGGGTGAATTCGGTGACCAGCCGGACGGCAAGTCCCGTCTTGCCGGAATTCTTCCAGCCGGCGATACCGAAGATCCGGGGACGAGATTTTGTCATGACATGTTTTCCAAAGCTGCCAGCCATGCCTCTGCTTCGGCGAGATCGGCTGGTGTATTGATGTTGAAGAAAGGGTCGAGAGGGCCGATCGCAGTTTCGATCGCAGGAAACTCCACCCGCCGCACCTTATGTCGGGCGAGGAAATCTCTTACGCGCCGCTTTTCGTCTGAGGCGATCCATTGTTCCAGATCGGCGGCGGCGGAGATGGGCCAGAGACCGAAAACGGGATGATCCTGGCCGAGTGATGCGGCAATGGCAATCTCATCGGAACCGTGAATGACATCGGCGAGGCGCACGATAAGGTCGGGAGGAAAGAAGGGGCTGTCTACGGGGATGGTGGCGACATGCGACGCCTCTGGGTAACGCAACTGCGCGTCCTGCAGTGCGGCGAGCACACCTGCAAGCGGCCCCAATTTGCCGGGAATTCTATCCGGAATAAGCTGCATCCCCATGGCGTCTGGCCAATCGACATCTGCATTCAGCACGATCGGTTTGCGTTGCAGTTGCTCGATCTTCGACGAGATGCGTGCGAGCAAGCTTTCGCCGGCGAGCAATGCAAAGGCCTTGTTTGCGCCCATGCGGCTGGAACGCCCTCCAGCAAGCACAACGACGGGAATATCTTCAGGATTGGCGATGAAGTCGGACATGATTGCGACCTCAGGCGGGAACGCGGGGTTCTGATTCCTGCGCGACGGGCTCGGCCGCCGGCCGTTTGCTTTCGCGATAGAAAGTATAGATGCCGGAGGCAATGACAACAACTGCGCCGAAAACAGACCATCCGTCCGGCACTTCGCCGAAGACGATCAGTCCGAGCAGAGCCGACCAGATGAGACTGAGATAACGGAATGGCGCGACGAAAGAGATTTCGCCCGTGCGCATGGCCAATATGACGCTCTGGTAGCCGATCAGCACCAGCACCGAGGCCAGAAGGATTTGCAGGAGCGATGTTGTGCTCACCGGTTGCCAGCCGCCGAAGGGGACGATGCACAATGCTCCGAATATCGATATGGAAATTGCGGTGCAGAGCGTAACCATCAGCGACGGCACGTCCTTGTCGATGCAGCGCGTCGCCAGATCTCGGGCGGCGGTCGCAAACATGCAGGCGATAACAAGGAGGGCCGCCGTCGTGAAACCTTCCCGGCCGGGCCTGATGATGATCAGCACGCCGACGAAGCCGACAGCAATGGCCGACCATCGCCTCCAGCCTACCGGCTCCTTCAAAAAAATCATTGCGCCAAGCGTCACGGCAAGGGGGACGGCCTGCTGAATAGCCGAGGCATTGGCGATGGGCATCATTCCAAGAGCGGTGATATAGGTTGCTGCCGCCAGAGCTTCGCAGGCGATGCGCAATGCAATCATCGGCTGCAGGATGACGCGCCAATTGCGCAGGGCGCCCATTCTGCGGGCGAGCAGATAGACGAAAAAGGTCGTGAACAAGCCGCGGATGAAGATGATCTCGCCTGCGTTCATCGTGGCGATGACCGTCTTGGACAGCGCATCGCTGCATGAGAAGCCGGCCATGGACGCCGCCATGAAGAGCGCGCCCTGCGTATTCCTAGTCAGTCGCATGAGAAAGATGAGTCCCCCGATATACTCATCTGGATTAGCGCCGTTTTCGACAAATTGGAATCGGCTGTGCTTTGGCTGCAGTTGAATTCGATTGTGCGATGCGGCGAAATTGCCGCGAAAAAAGAGGTTGGTTTTTCGCGCAACGGTCGCGAAATGATGCAGCGGTTGTATTTTTTTGCCAATGCGAAGGGTTTCAGGCGGGCGATTAATGCTTATTCAATCTTATTTCTTGAGGCTCACTGCGGTTTTGCATGAGGCAGAAGCACCTACCGCAGCGCAGCAGGAATGACGATCCCGCCTTCGCTGGAGATTTTCATAATCCAGTTGAGGCGCCGCATGTTTTTCATTGATCGTCTTTTGCAAGGCCGCAGGATTGTCACCAAAGTTCTTATTTTCGTGGTGCCGCTGGTGGTTCTCATCGCCGGTGTCGGCCTCGTCGGCTATCACACGGCCAATATTCTGAACGGCCATATGACCGTGACGCGTGCTACGATCGAGAATATCAGTGACTTCGAGAACCTGCAGGCCGCCCTGCAGGAATTCACCGGGTCGCCTTCGGAAGATACGCGCCAGGCGCTGGCTGACAAGATCGACGCGCAGGAACAGGGTGTCCGTCGCTTAAGCGGGCTGCTCAGCGACGATCAGCGCGCCAAGATCGTGCCGGTCACCGAGCTTGCCGCCAAGATGCGCACGCAGGAAGCCACGCTCTGGTCTATCAAACAGAAGCAGGACAACGACGTCGAAGCCATCCAGAAGGCGGTGCAAAATGTCGAGGCGACCGCCAAGGCGGCCGGCAAGCAGATCGACATTATCCGCAAGGATTTCAGCGACAAGGAAACCTTCGCCAAGGAGCTGCTCTACGATGCCGCTGCCTATAAGGGCTTGTCGGAGAAGATGAGCAATCTGCGCATCCAGGTTCAGATGGCAGCCGACTCGACCGAGGAAATTTCAGACGCGCGCACTTACGCTGATGCCATTTTGAAGCAGGTCGTCGTTTCGAAGGCACTGGTCTCCAAGCGTGGCGCCGGCCTCGTTGCGAATGCTTCGGATGCCGCCGACAAGCTCGATGCGGTATTGAAGGGCTCCGGCACGCCCGACCAGAAGGTCGAAGCGATGGGTCCGATCCTGCAGAGCTTCGTGAAGATCGAAGGCGATATGACTTTGCAGTCAGCCAAGAACAGCGATACGGCTGCCGATCGTTTCGTCAGCCTCGACAAGATCATCGATGGCCAGAAGGAGCTTCTGGATTATGTCGATCAGGCGCTTGGCCTTGTTGACCGCCTGACGCTGCATGCCTCGCGTATGGAAAACGTCCGCGATGCCGCCTCGCGTGAACTGGTGCTTGCGGACCTCAAGGATCTGCAGAGCGTTGCCGCCAGAATTTCGGAGCTCGGCCAGACCAACGCCACCATGCGTGATTTCGCTACTCACATGAAGCCGCTGATCGACGGCCTGACCAATGGATCGGCGGATCTGCTGCAGACGGCAGCGGATTGGAAGACGACACGTGTCCAGTCGAACGGCCTGCTTGCCGATGCGATGACCTCGCTGCGTAGCTTCGTCGCTCAGGCGCAGGAGATCGGCAAGGAAGACAGCGAGCGTTCGGCCAATGTCTCGGTCATCGCCATGATCCTTGGCACGCTGCTGGCCATCATCGGTGGCTTGATGCTGGTGGAAACCCTGCGAGGCCCGTTGAAACGCGTCACCGACGTTATGACGCGCCTTGCAAGCGGCGATCTCGAAGTGGCGATCGACGGGCGCAATCGCGGCGATGAGATCGGCGACATGGTACGTTCCGTCAGCGTCTTCCGCGACGCTGCCCTCGAAAATGTCCGTCTGGAACGCGAAGCCGAAAGTGCCCGTGCGCTCTCCGCGGAGGAGACATCCCGCCGTGCCGCTGAACGCGCCCGCATCGAGGCTGAACAGAAGCAGGCGCTCAATGCGCTGGCGGACGTTCTCGCCAAGCTTGCCGACGGCAATCTGGAAGAAGGTATGCGCGAGGATCTTTCCGCTGATTTCGTGGAAATGGCTTTCACCTACAATCATGCCGTCGAGGCCCTTCGCGAGACCCTGACGGACGTTCGCTACACGGCCGAGGAAATCAAGGGCGGCACCGGCAACCTCGCCATGTCTGCCGACGACCTCGCGCGGCGTACCGAGCAGCAGGCCGCCGCCCTTGAGGAAAGCTCGCGTGCACTGCATCGTCTCAGCGATGTCGTTCGCTCGACCGCCGACCGTGCGCGCCAGACCGCAAGCTCCGTCAACGAGACGCAGGCCTATGCGACGCAGTCGGGCGAAGTGGTCGCCAAGGCCGTCGGTGCCATGAGCGAGATCAATCGTTCTTCCGAGAAGATTGCCACCATCATCGGCGTCATCGACGAAATCGCCTTCCAGACCAATCTTCTGGCGCTCAATGCCGGCGTCGAGGCTGCCCGTGCAGGCGAGGCGGGCCGCGGCTTTGCTGTCGTCGCCCAGGAGGTGCGCGAACTGGCGCAGCGCTGCGCCAATGCGGCGAAGGAGATCAAGGGCCTGATTTCGGCAAGTTCCGCCCAAGTGCAGAATGGCGTCCATCTGGTCGAGCAGACCGGCGCGGCGCTTGCGGAGATCATCAACCACGTCACTGGCGTCCAGAGGCTCGTCGCGGACATTTCTTCCGCTACCACCGAACAGTCGACCGGCATCGAGGAAGTCACCCGCGCCGTGTCCGAAGTCGAGCTGATCACGCAACGCAACGCTGCCATGGTCGAAGAGAACAACGCCGAGATCCACGGCCTGCGCCAGCGCGTTGACATGCTGTCCGAAAAGATCGATCGCTTCCGCACTGGCGATGGCGAGGGGGATTACGCGGATTACGGCAATGCGGATGCGCGCTATCGCGCTGCGTAAGACTGTCCGAACGAAAGACCGTCAGGAATCGAAAAGCGCCGGGCAATGGTCCGGCGCTTTTCGATTACACTTTGCTTCGATACTCGTCGAATAACAGGGGATTATCAGGCGAGATGCAATGTTTCGCCGTCGGCGGGGATCAGCAGCCGCGAGGGGGCAATGCCGCCGGTATCTGCAGCTTGGCGAAGGTCCTCCCGCGTGACGGTTGCGTGATCGAGCGCTTCCATATGGGTTGCGACGATGGTCGCCCGAGGTGCCAGGTGGCTGACTTCGATGGTCTGCTCCGCATCCATGACGATCAGATCGCTATCCCAGCGCGCGCCACAAGAATGCGTGATGATGATATCAGGCGAGACCTCTCGGATCGTCTCGGCGACGGGGGGATAGAGCACGGTATCGCCGGCCCAATAGATTGTAGGCTCGCCTGATGCCACCAAGGTGAAGCCGATGACTTGGCCCATTTTCTCGACGACCGGGCCGACGCCGTGGCTGCCTTGGCGCCGCGTGATCGTCAGCCCTTGCCATACTGTCGATTGGGTGAGGGGCGAGACATTTGTGAAGCCGGATTCCCGAATCTTCTCCTCGTCGCCCGGTTGGCAGAGTATCGGCAGGGATTTCGGCAGACGTTCCTTCGCCACCGCGTCGAAATGGTCGGTGTGCAGGTGCGATACGATCACCAGCTCGACGCCTTCAAGGATGTCGTCGATTTCGTGGGGCAGTTCCGTCATCGGGTTGGGAGAACGGCCGGTGAAGGATGGGAGGCTGTGACGCGGCGCAAAATAAGGATCGACCAGCAGAATATGGCCGCCATAGGTGACCTTCAGCGTCGCGTTGCGAATAAGCTCAAGCTGCATATTGATGTTCTCGGTGGGTCTAACCGCCGGTGACGCTCATGTGGCGAGCGACCGCCGGGCGGTTATGCGTGCGGTCGATGATGAAGTCATGACCTTTAGGCTTGCGGGTAATGGCTTCGTCTATTGCTGCATGCAGCAGGGCGTCTTCCTCGCTGGCGCGCAACGCCGTGCGCAGGTCGGCTGCGTCGTTCTGCCCGAGGCACATATAGAGCGTGCCCGTGCAGGTCAGCCGTACGCGATTGCAGCTCTCGCAGAAATTATGGGTCATCGGTGTGATGAAGCCTAGGCGGCCGCCGGTTTCGGCAACGTCGACATAGCGGGCAGGGCCGCCCGTCTTGTAGGGAATGTCGGTCAGTGTGAACTGACGCTCGAGATCGGCGCGCAGTTCGGAGAGCGGTAGATACTGGTCGGTACGATCCTCATCGATCTCGCCCATGGGCATGGTCTCGATGACGGTCAGATCCATGCCTCGACCATGTGCGAACCGCAGCAGGTCAGGAATTTCGGTATCGTTGAAGCCTTTGAGCGCGACGGCATTCAGCTTGATCTTCAGCCCGGCTTTTTGCGCTGCGTCGACGCCTTCCATCACCTTGGAGAAATCTCCCCAGCGGGTGATCGCGCGGAATTTGTCGGGATCGAGCGTATCGAGCGAGACGTTGATGCGCCGCACGCCGCTATCGTAGAGCTCTTCGGCGTGGCGGGCGAGCTGAGAGCCATTCGTCGTCAGGGTCAATTCGTCGAGCGTGCCATTCTGCACGCTCTCGCCGAGTTTCCGGACCAGAAACATGATGTTCTTGCGCACCAGAGGTTCGCCGCCGGTGAGCCTGATCTTGCGCACGCCCTTGGCGATAAAGGCGGAACAGAGCCGGTCGAGCTCTTCGAGCGTCAGAAGATCCTTCTTGGGCAGAAAGGTCATGTGCTCGGCCATGCAATAGGTGCAGCGGAAGTCGCAGCGGTCGGTGACGGAAACGCGCAGATAGGTGACAGCACGCCCAAAGGGATCGATCATCGGGCCATTATCTGCTGCCAGCGGCGATGCGCGGCCTATCGTACCAACAATGCTATTCACTCGAACCTCCGTCACATCACTAATGTGTGCATAGGCGATTGTTGCGTCAAGGAAAATGCCTTTCAATTATACTTGCGTGTGAACGTGTAGCGGCATAATTCTCGGAAAGACACTGAAAGGCATGGGAAAATCGATGAGTGACGTTTGGCCGACCGAATTGCGGGTCTCAAAGGATCGCCGTCACCTCGTGGTGACGTTCGACAACGGCGCGAGCTTCGACTTGCCGGCCGAGATGCTGCGTGTGCTGTCTCCCTCCGCGGAAGTGCAGGGACACGGACCGGGACAGAAGGTTACCGTGCCGGGTAAACGCAATGTCGGCATCATGTCGATGACGCCTACCGGCAACTATGCCGTACGCATCGGGTTCGACGACATGCACGATACGGGCATTTTCACATGGTCCTATCTGCGCGAACTCGGCGAGAGGGGGCATGAGCTCTTTGCAGCTTACGAGGCCGAACTGAAGGAAAAGGGTCTCAGTCGCGACCCGATCGGAAGGCCGCACTAGAGCCGGATGATTTTAGGTCTGTTCGACCTAAAATCTGAATCCGCTCTAGCATCAAAGAAGTAGAGCGTGATGTCGTCCGAAAACCGTCTACACTTTTCGGCATCACGCTCTGGTACAATCTTCAGTAACGGCAAGAGGGGCGCAGCATGATCCTTGGGGGTAGGGAAAATTGGCTTCGCGCCAAGGGCAGCAAGAACGAGAGCAAGGTCTCCTTCGTCGAGCTGTTTTTCGATCTGGTTTTCGTTTTCTCGATTTCGCAGCTTGCACATACGCTGGCAGAGCATTTCACCGTGCTGGGCGCGCTGGAGGCGATCATGCTGATCTTTGCGGTATGGTGGGTCTGGGTCTGCACGGCATGGGTTACGAACTGGCTCGATCCCGATCGCATGCCGGTGCGCATCATGCTGTTCACGTTGATGTTTGCGGGTCTCATTCTCTCGGCTGCGATCCCCGAAGCATTTGGCGAGAAGGCTATCTTCTTTGCCGGTGCCTACGTCTTCATGCAGGTCGGGCGCTCGCTCTTCACGGTCTATGCCCTCAGAAACGCCAGCCGGTCCAACTATCGCAATTTCCTGCGCATCAGCAGCTGGTTCATATTCTCGGGCATATTCTGGATTGCCGGTGCGCTGATGGAAGGTGAGACGCGGCTCGTACTCTGGCTGATAGCGCTCGTCATCGAATATTCGGCTCCCGCGCTCGGGTTTCGAGTTCCCGGTCTCGGTCAATCCACAACCGCCGACTGGGATGTCTCCGGCGCCCACCTGGCCGAACGTTGTGCCCTTTTCATCATCATCTGCCTCGGCGAGGCCGTTCTACAGGCGGGCAAGGTCTTTGCCGAACAGCCGGTCACGCCCTTGATCGTCACGGTGTTCATCACTGCCTTCGTCGGCACGGTCGCGCTCTGGTGGATCTATTTTCAGTTCGGCCACGAAAGGGCTGCGCACCGTATCGAGCACGACGACGTGCCCGGAAGCATGGCGCGGCTGGCGTTCACCTACGCACATATTGCCATTCTTGCCGGGATCATGCTGAGTGTCGTCGGCGACGAATTCCTGTTTGCGCATCCTCATGATCCTGCCGATATGCATGCAGCTGCCGCCATTCTAGGCGGCCCCCTTGTCTTCCTGCTCGGAAACCTGTGGTTCAAGGGTGTGACGACAGGCCGACCGCCGCTGTCGCATATGGTGGGGCTTGTCGGGCTGGCGCTGCTGCTTCTCACCTTGCCGATGGTCGTGGTTTACCAGCTCGGCATTCTCGCAACGGCCGTGCTGATCGTCGTTGCGATCTGGGAGTTCGCCTCTCTGAGCCGGGTGGTTCCCCCGGCTCGCTCCACCGGCGATCACTGATCGCCGACGGGCTCCAGCGGCTCACGCTCTTCCTGCATCAGCAGGCTGACGACGCGTTCCATATGCACGGCAATCGCCTCGCATTCTTCGATCGGCGCATCCGAGAGCATGCGGTCGATAAGGGCGGTCTGGATGGTCATGGCCTCTTCCGTGACGCGTCGACCCTCTTCGGTCAGATAGAGTCGCAGCACACGCTTGTCCTGCTTGTCCCCGCGGCGCTCGATCAGTCCGCGCTTTTCCATCTGCGGCAGAAGCATGCTCATGTTGGAGCGACCGACCAGCAGCTTGCGGGCAAGCTCCTGCTGGGAAATCCCTTCGAAACGAAACAGGTTGACCAGGATGTCGAGGTGCGGCGGCTTTATGTCGAGATATGCCAATTCCCGCGCCAGTGATTGCTGCATGAGCTGACAGGCGCGCGCCACGGCGATCCAGCTTCGAAAACGCGGATGGTCCCAGGGAAGGGATTGATTTTTGTTCATCGTTGTACTTTATTGTTCATAGTTGAACATTATTGGATTCCCACTATGCCATCCTTTGCGCTCAAGGTCACCCGGTCGGGTTTGTCCGGCCTCGAAAGGCTGTCTCCGCGGCTTGCCGGCAAGGCGGCCTTCCGGCTTTTCTGTCTGACGCCATCGCGTCGGCCGCGCGGCTCGAAGGCCAAGGCGGCGTATATGGAGGGCAGGCAGCGTCTTCTGGCGGCAGAGCGGGTGATGCTGCCGTTTCCGGGCGGTCGTGTCATGGCCTATCGTTTCAACGGTGGAGCCAAAGGATCGCGCAAGCGCTATCTCGTTGTGCATGGCTGGGGTTCCAGCAGTGAATACATGTCCGAGCTTGCTGCTTTCCTTGCCGACGGAGGGGCGGAAGTGATCTCGCTCGATCTTCCCGGGCATGGCCGTTCGGACGGACGATTCCTGAATGTGCGCTTGGCAGTTTCCGCCATCGTCGCCGCCTCGGCCCGCTTCGGAGCCTTTGATGCCGCGATCGGGCATTCTTTTGGCGGGGCATCTTTGACGCTGGCCTCTGCGGGCTTTCTGCCTGATATCGAGCCGCTTCGGCCGGGCAAACTGGTGTTGATCGGCGCGCCGAGCGCCATGGGCTGGCTGTTCAAGGATTTTGGCCGCCTGATGGGGCTTGGGCCGGCGACGCAGGCGGCTCTGGAAGACGAGGTTCGCCGGATAACGGGCAGGACGCTTGCTTCCTATGACCAGAAGCATGGCCGGCTCGATCCGAGCCGGCCGGTTCTCGTCATCCATGCCGAGGACGACAAGGAAGTGGGCGCCGATCATGCGCGCGGCTATGCTGCCGAGGGCGCGCATGTCCGTCTCTTCTGGGCCAATGGCTTTGGGCACCGGCGTATCGTCAGCGCCGCATCCGTGTTTGACGCCATCCAGAGTTTCCTTGCCGAAGATGTCGAAGAGGAAAATCCGCTCGAAAACCATGACGGGACGGTGCTATCGTTTTACCGAACCCCGCTGCGTCGCTCGTCATAGCAATATCTGCGTCGCGCGGGCTTTTGGGGCAGATCGCCACAAGGAGGCGCGAGGCAGCATGCGTATCGTTACCTCAGTCGAGGAACTGAAGGGGCTCTATGGAGATGCCGGCGAGGCGTCGATCACCAAGGTAACGAGCGTTCTGACGCCGCTCTATCGCCGGATGATCGAAGCATCGCCCTTCATGGCATTGGCAACGGTCGGGCCGGAGGGGCTGGATTGCTCACCGCGCGGTGATCTGGGCGGCGTCGTCCGCGTCGAGGATGAGAAGACCCTGCATCTGCCGGATTGGCGCGGCAACAACCGTGTCGATTCTCTCGCGAATATCGTGCGTGATCCGCGGGTAGCGCTGATGTTTCTCATCCCGGGATCGAATACGACGATGCGGCTCAACGGCCGTGCGGTCGTTTCGATCGAGCCGGCTTTGCTCGACAGTTTCGAGATGGATGGCAAGCATCCGCGCTGCGTCGTCGTCATCATGATCGAGGAAGTGTATTTCCAGTGCGCGCGGGCGGTGATGCGAGCCGAGCTTTGGAATGCGGAACGATTCATCGATCCGACAAGCCTGCCGAGCCCGGGCATGATGCTCAAGGCTGCAAAGGCCGATTTCGATCAGGAAACTTATGATCGCGAGGCGCCGGCGCGGGCGGTCAAGACGCTGTGGTAAACAAGCCGCCGGCATGCTTGGGAAAGCAGCGCCGGCGGTTGGTTGGCTCGGATTCTAATTCTTGTAGATGAGCCAACTTTTGGTGAAATCCTTCTGCATGCCGTCCTGATAGACGCTGCTGCAGTTGCGGCCGGCGTTCTTGGCGCAGTAAAGGGCCAGATCGGCCTTGTTATACAGCTGTCCCGAATCGGCTGCTTCCGAGGCCATGCAGATGCCGAGCGAAAGGGTGATCGGACCGTAGTCGACCCTAGTGCGGGAATTCTTGAAAGGCGTCATCTCTAGCGTGCGGCGGATTCTTTCGCAGACCGTTGCGACATCTTCAACGCTGGTGGCTTCGAGAATCAGAGCGAATTCCTCGCCGCCGATACGGGCGACGAAGACATCGCGGCGCACATTGGCGCGGATGATGGAGGCGACGGTCGCGAGGATCTTGTCGCCGACCGGATGGCCGAATGAGTCGTTGATCCGCTTGAAGTGATCGATGTCGGCGAGCACCAGCGCTGTCGTGGGGCGGGTCAAATGATTGTCGAAGATGGAGATCAACCGGTCCTCGAAGGCGCGGCGGTTGGAAAGCCGGGTCAGCGCATCGGTGTTGGCGATGCGCTTGTATTCGTCCAGCTCCCTGCGGACCAGCTCCATTTCCTGGCTGCGCTGGGCGACGTTCTCGACCGTCTTTTCACCATGAGCCATGGTGTCGCCCGTCGCTGCGGCGAGCATGTCGATGGCGCCGCGCAGCAGTTCGGCGCTGTTATGGCTTCTGGAGCTTATGCTCTCGCAGGTCTCGCCAAGCAGGCGATTGTAGCTCAGGAGCGTCGTCTGCTCCTGGCGCAGCGCGCGCAGGACCGCGTCAAGCTCGGAGGTCAGGCGAGCATGCGCATCATCGAAGACGCGACCTGCGTGATGCGGAAAATATTTGGCGCCGATCTCGTCCAGCTCTTCCTGGGTGGCGCTCTTGCCAAGAGCTGCCAGTTCACGGGTAAGAGCGAGATTGGAGCCGATATAGGCTTCGTAGAAAAGTTCGTAATTGCGCGGAATAGGTGCGACACCCATGGATCGCATGGCGTATGTAATCTGCCCTGCCACGTCGGGAATTTGCGCCTTGGGCGCAATCGCCGTACTCATCGGTGAGCTCCGTAACATGTATTGGTTAAATCCCTTCTTTATCTATACAAAGATTCTTTGAGAAAATATTAAGGGCGTGATTGTGAAAAATCCTCTGTGATTACGGTTTTATTCGGAAATAATTACAATTGAAGGACGGTTTTACAGAAGGGGCGCCGATGCGCCCCTTTCGATATGTTCGATCGCAAGTGGTGATTTCTATCCTAGATTGAGTTCCTGGAAGAAATCGTTGCCCTTGTCGTCAATGACGATGAAGGCGGGAAAATCCTCGACCTCGATCTTCCAGACGGCTTCCATGCCGAGTTCCGGATATTCGAGAACCTCTACCTTCTTGATGCAATCCTGAGCAAGGCGTGCTGCCGGCCCACCGATCGAGCCCAGATAGAAGCCGCCATACTTCTTGCAGGCTTCGCGCACTGCACGCGAGCGGTTGCCCTTGGCGAGCATGACCATGGAGCCGCCGAAGGACTGGAACTGGTCGACATAGCTATCCATGCGGCCTGCGGTCGTCGGGCCAAAGGAGCCGGAGGCGTAGCCAGCCGGCGTCTTGGCCGGACCGGCATAATAGACAGGATGGTTTTTGAGATAGTCCGGCATGCCTTCGCCCTTTTCCAGGCGCTCGCGGATCTTGGCATGTGCCAGATCACGCGCGACGATGATGGTGCCGGTCAAGGAAAGACGAGTCTTGACGGGATGTGTAGACAGCTCCGCCAGGATATCGGCCATCGGCCGGTTGAGATCAATGCGGACCATCGATTCCGAAAGCTTGGCTTCGTCGATTTCGGGCATGTATTTCGACGGATCGGTCTCGAGCTGCTCGAGAAAAATGCCGTCGCGGGTGATCTTGCCCTTGGCCTGGCGGTCGGCGGAACAGGAAACGCCGAGGCCGATCGGCAGCGAGGCGCCGTGGCGGGGCAGGCGGATGACGCGCACGTCATGGCAAAAATACTTACCGCCGAACTGCGCGCCGACGCCGAGGCTCTGCGTGAGCTTGTGGATTTCCTTTTCCATTTCGATATCCCGGAAGGCATGCCCGCTTTCGGAGCCTTCCGTGGGAAGACAGTCGAGATATCGTGTGGAGGCCAGCTTGACCGTCTTCAGGTTCATCTCGGCGGAGGTACCGCCGATGACGATGGCGAGATGGTAAGGGGGACAGGCTGCCGTGCCAAGCGTCAGGATCTTCTCTTTCAGGAAATCCAGCATGCGGTCATGGGTCAGCAGCGACGGCGTGCCTTGATACAGGAAGGTCTTGTTGGCCGAGCCGCCGCCCTTGGCGACGAAGAGGAATTCATAGGCGTCGGTACCTTCCTCATAGATGTCGATCTGCGCCGGAAGATTGTTCTTGGTGTTCTTTTCCTCGAACATCTTGATGGGCGCGAGCTGCGAGTAGCGCAGGTTCTTCTTCTCATAGGCGTCGAGCACGCCCTTGGCCATCGCGCCGCTGTCGCCGCCTTCGGTCCAGACGCGGCGGCCCTTCTTTGCCATGATGATGGCGGTACCGGTGTCCTGGCACATGGGAAGCACGCCGCCGGCAGCGATATTGGCATTCTTCAGCAGATCGTAGGCGACGAAGCGGTCGTTGTCGGTCGCTTCGGGGTCTTCGAGGATCGAGGCGAGCTGTCTCAGATGGCCGGGGCGCAGTAGGTGGTTGATATCGGCAAAAGCGGTTTCAGCCAGCAGGCGGATGCCTTCGGGATCGACGGTCAGAATATCCTGGCCCTTGAACGTGTCGACGGAAACATAATCGCCGGAAATCTTGCGATAGGGGGTCGTGTCGTCGCCGAGGGGAAATAGATCGTCAGCCATGTGGGAACCTTTCAAGCCGTATGGGCGGGGAAGATGTTTGGAAACGATCTAAATCCGGCTTGCGTCAAAAGCAATTGCTGTTGGCGGCTTGGTTGTTCGGAGCGTCACTCGATTTATTCAGAGGAGGAGGTCTGCGCTTGATCCAACTTGCAGCGCTCTTCAATCACTTATAGATAGCCATGGCCATCTAGCCAGGAAATCAACACATTTTCGTTTGAAGAGATCAGGCTGCACATTGGCAGGATTCACGCGCAATACGCCGTTCCACATGTCATCGAAGCCATCCGGCGCATACACGCTTCCGTCGTCAACTCTTATGCCGACGCGAGTGCAGGAAATCAGATAGCGATCAATGCCTTCTTCCACGCGCTTGAGAGGCGGGTAGGGCTTTCCGAATTTTTCCGGATACCAAAGATGCACGCGAGCTTGATTTCGAATCTCCATCCGATCCGACAGACTTCCGAGAGCCTGCTTTACCGTCTGAATGACGTCGTCTTCGGCTTCCCACGACAAATCTCGATCGTCGAAATAGAAGATATCGTAGTCTTTGACGCCCCAGTTCGGGGAACGCCCGCTTCTATAATTCCATAGTGTTTGAAACAGACATCCGGCGGTGAGGACGCATTGCGGTAATTTGAGGGGAGGAAGGCGAACAAGCAATTCTCTGTTGATCTCGTTCTCCAGCACATGCGCAACAAAGTCGGACGTCGTTATCGGCATCAGCGCCTCCATTCGTTCGCTTTATGTTCTGTGCGCTAGTGAGTCTCGTCAATAGAAAGAGGAATTTCCAGTAAGGACGCCCCAGCCATCGCTGGGGCGAAGTCTCTCCATCCGGTGATACTACTTTGGCCCGATCATTGTTTCCGGGCGAACGATCGCATCATAATCTTCGGCCGAAACCAGCCCGCTCGCCAGCGCCTCTTCCTTCAGGGTCGTACCGTTCTTGTGCGCCGTCTTGGCGATCTTGGCGGCATTGTCGTAGCCGATCTTCGGAGCCAGTGCGGTGACCAGCATTAGCGAACGCTCCAGACCAGCCTTGATGTTGTCCTCGCGCGCTTCGATGCCGACCACGCAATTGTCCGTGAAGGAGACGGCGGCGTCGCCAAGCAACTGCACCGACTGCAGGAAATTGTAGGCCATCATCGGATTATAGACGTTGAGCTCGAAATGGCCCTGGCTGCCGGCAAAGGTGAGGGCGGCATTGTTGCCGAAGACTTGAATGCAGACCTGCGTCAGCGCTTCGCACTGGGTCGGGTTGACCTTGCCCGGCATGATCGAGGAGCCTGGCTCGTTTTCCGGCAACGACAGTTCGCCGAGGCCGGAGCGCGGGCCGGAGCCGAGGAGGCGGATGTCGTTGGCGATCTTGAAGAGTGCCGCTGCGGCCGCATTGATGGCGCCATGGCTGAAGACCATGGAATCATGCGCGGCCAGCGCCTCGAACTTGTTCGGGGCCGTGACGAAGGGCAGGCCGGTAATCTTGGCGATCTCGTCTGCCACCTTTTCGGCAAAGCCGATCGGCGCGTTGAGCCCGGTTCCGACCGCTGTGCCGCCCTGGGCGAGTTCGCAAAGGCCCGGCAGGGTCAGCTCGATGCGCTTGATCGAGGAGGCGACCTGGGCGGCATAGCCGGAAAATTCCTGGCCAAGCGTCAGCGGTGTCGCATCCTGCGTGTGGGTGCGGCCGATCTTGATGATATGGGCGAAGTCGGCCACCTTCTTTTCCAGCGCGGCATGCAGATGTTGCAAGGCCGGCAGCAAGTGATGGACGATCTGCTCGGCGCAGGCGATGTGCATGGCCGTCGGATAAGTATCGTTCGACGACTGGCTCATGTTCACGTGGTCGTTCGGATGCACGGGCTTCTTCGAGCCCATGGCGCCGCCGAGCATCTCGATTGCACGGTTGGAGATCACCTCATTGGCATTCATGTTCGACTGCGTGCCCGAGCCGGTCTGCCAGACGACAAGCGGGAAATGGTCGTTAAGCTTGCCATCGATGACTTCCTGCGCCGCCTCGACGATCGTCTTGCCGAGAGCCGGATCCAGTTGGCCGAGCTCCATATTGGCGCGTGCGGCCGCCTGTTTGACGATGCCGAGGGCGCGGACGACCGAGAGCGGCTGCTTTTCCCAGCCGATCTTGAAATTGCCGAGCGATCGCTGTGCCTGCGCGCCCCAATAGCGGTCGCTGGCGACTTCGATCGGGCCGAAGGTATCGGTTTCGGTGCGGGTGGAGGTCATCTTCCTGGTCCTGCTTTCCATTGAGACAGATAGCAGCCCATATAGGCCCGAACGGCACCCAAGAAAACATCAAAGCGCCATTTGGTGACTTTGTTATTCAAGTTTTCTGCTAAGGCGGCGTGCTCTTTTTAACACGCCCCGCATATATTAATGGGGGCACATTTTCCGGTGCTTAAAAAGTCCCGGAAATTTCAATAAAAGATTAACCAATAATTTCATAATTCGGTGTGGACTGAGCGCGGAAGACGCCCCTGCTTCGTAACATGAAGTTGAGGCATTGAACGAAAGGCGGGTCTCGCCGTTTTCACTATGTTGGGTGTACGATGTCGATGGCATCGCGGCCGAGTTGAAGACAGCACCGTCAAGCTCGAAGTTACCGCACGATACAGGGACTGATTAGAGAATGAAACTTGCCTCCAAAGCCACAGCATCCGTCCTGGCTCTTTCCTGCTGCCTTTCTTCGATTGGCGCAACCTCCGCTAATGCTATGACGCTCATGGATTTCATCCGTGGCGGTCAGGGCCGCCAGCAGAGCACGCAGGTTTCGGCTCCGGTTCCTGTCAATCCGGCGCAGACGCTGAATGCCGACCAGCCTCCGCGGGCAAAGCAGCCGTTGCCGACCGTCGATGCGCCGAAATACTATACCTATAAGGCGGATGCGATGCGGTTGGTCTCGACTGCGCATTTTGCCGACCCAGTGGTGACCGGCGCTGTTGCCGATGCGTCCCCGACGCCGGTTGCGGTTGATACCGAAGTTTCTCAGCGCCGCTATCTGGCGGATGCGCGCGTCATGGCCACCAACGATATCGCCAAGGCGATCGAAGCCTATTACGCCGATCAGAGCAAGCCGCTTCTGTGGGTTGCCGATCACACCGTCAGCGACAAGGCGAAGGCTGCCATGGCGGTTCTTGCCGATGCCGGTTCCGTCGGTCTCGATCCTGCCGATTATGCGGTGACGCTGCCGAGCGCCGATGCTGCGAATGCCGACCCGGTGATGCGCGATCGCGCCCTCATGCAGTTCGAGCTCGCGCTGTCGGGCAAGATATTGATGTTCGTTCAGGATACGGTTCGCGGTCGGCTCGACCCGAACAAGATCTCCGGCTATCACGACTTCAAGCGCAAGGACGTCAACCTGACGGCAATGCTCGATGTGCTGCGCGCCAGCCCCGATGTCGCTGCTTATATCAACAGCCGCAGCCCATCCAATTCGCAATTCATGGAATTGAAGGCGGAGCTGGCCAAGCTGCGTTCCGAGTCCGGAACGGACGGCAGCCACATTTCCATTTCCCTGACCGGTACGCTGAAGCCGGGCGACAGCTCGCCGGAAATGGCCAATATCGTCAAGGCGATCGAACATCGCGGTTCGGATGCGCTGAAGGCAGCTCACGCCGATCTTTTCTCAGCCTATCTTGGTACGCCGAGCTATACGCCCGAACTCGTATCGCTGGTCGAGGACTTCCAGCGGGAGAAGGGCCTGACGGCCGACGGCGTGATCGGCCCGTCCTCCGTTCGCGCCATGGTCGGCGAGAACAATGATGTGAAGATCCAGAAGCTGGTCATCGCCATGGAACAGCTGCGCTGGCTGCCGGACGAGCTCGGACCGCGCTATGTTTTCATCAATCAGCCGGCCTTCATGGTCTATTACTACAATAACAACCAGGAGCAGCTGTCGATGCGCGTCGTCGTCGGCAGCAAGCAGCACCAGACCTTCTTCTTCGAAAACCAGGTGCAGACGGTTGAGTTCAACCCGTTCTGGGGCGTTCCGCAGTCGATCATTATCAACGAGATGCTGCCGAAGCTGCGTTCCGATCCGAACTATCTCGACCGCATGGGCTACCAGGTCGAAGTCGGCGGCCGCGCCGTCGCATCATCCAGCGTCGACTGGTATGGCTCGACGAAGAGCATTTCGGTTCGCCAGCCGCCGAGCAGCGACAACGCACTCGGCGAACTGAAGATCCTCTTCCCGAACTCGCACGCGATCTACATGCACGACACGCCGCAGAAGAGCTTCTTCAAGAAGGATATGCGCGCGCTCAGCCACGGCTGCGTCCGTCTTGCCGATCCGCGCGCAATGGCTGCCGCCGTGCTGAACACCACGGTCGACGATGTCGCGAAGCAGATCGCGACCGGCCAGAACAAGGGTGTCTCGGTGCCGCAGAAGTTCCCGATCTACATCGCCTACTTCACCGCATGGCCGAACAAGGACGGCGTCATCCAGTATTTCAACGACGTCTATGACCGCGATGCGGCCACGCAAAAGGCGCTCGATGCGACCTCGAAGGCGCGTACGGCTCAAATCTGAGTTCGGTTCGATCCCTGAATTAAAAAGGGCGGCCCTTCAGCCGCCCTTTTGTTATCTTGCTATTGTGAGACGACCGCCCCGCGGTCGGCTATCCAGCTCAATCCTTAGCTTCGATCCGCCACTCCCGGCTGCCGAATGTAACGTCGAAGCGTGAAAGGAATGAACGGCCAAGCAACCCGTCGACTTCGTTGCCCAGCGCGGCGTTATCGTCGAGAACCACGGCCGTGATGTCACTAGCTTGGGTACGTCCGACCTTCACGGTGGCCGCCGTGGTATGCGTGGCTTGGGAGACGCCGTTCGCCGTCTGAAGGGATATGCCATTGTTGCTGTCGATCGGCAGCTTGGCTCGTGCGGCAAAGGCCTTGCTCACGGCTACGAAGCTGGCGCCGGTATCGACGATGAACACGCCTTCCGTGCCATTGACAGAAACCTTGGCGAGGATGACGTTCTTGCCCTGCGTCGGAAACCGATCGCTGCCGGTGGCATAGGTCGAAGCGCATTTTCCCATGGTTTCATAGAGCTTAATGATCCCGCGCACGACCGCTGTGTCGTTGCGATCGGGATTGGTGGAAACCCAAAGCTGAAGCGGCCCAATCGCCTCGCAATATTCTCCAAGCTCGCGGTAACTGGTGGAGATTCCCTCAAAGACGGTGCTGTTCAACGTGGCGACGTTGTCGGTCAGGCCGATGACCGAATAGTAGTCATCAATAGCGTCGCGATATTTCTTGGCGCTCTGACGAATGAGAGCCCGCTGATAATAGAAGTCGGGCATTGCCGGCGACATCGCAATCAGGTCATTGGCAGTCTTTAACGCTTCATCGAAATCGCTGAGATCTCCAAGTATGTTGGTGGCGGCACTTAGCGCGACATTAGAGGGCTTGCATTTGTTGGAAAAGGCGATGAACACCTTGGCCGCCTCGCGACGATAACCCTGGTTCTGCAGTTCCCCGGCAAATTTGTAGACGGCGTTCCAGTCGCAAGGTTCGCGCCGCAGCATATCGAGATAGGCCGCCATCGTCGCCCTGCCGGCAACGACGTTCGGCAAGGGGGTGATATCGAAATGCTGGTAAACAGCCATCAGCGCGGGATCGGTTGCCGCAGAAGTTGCTGTCTCGACATATCCGACGACACGGTCACCATAGAGGTAGAACCAGATACCCGCGCATAGCACTGCGCAGATAAGGAGTGTCCGAACGATTGGAGCAAACCATCCTCGGCGGTTTGGCAATCTACCGGCATTGCGGTCGTCTGGGTCTGCTGCGAGCAAGGGGGGCTCCACTATCGAGTCATCGTCCAGCTCAGCGACAGCGCGCAAGAAGCGCCTCTCTCTTGCGATCGCGATGCCAATAGTAGGACGTCGATAAGTTGTGGCCGAAGCGCGTGAATCGCGCAAGACCCACTACAACCCCACCATTCGAACCAACAGAGATTTTGGCGATCTCAGGCTGCGAGCAGCCCCTCGACCAGTTCCGGCGTCAGCTCGTCATAGTGATAGATGATGCGGCTCGGGCCGAGCGTTTCGACACCGACATCGGAATAGCCGAATGGGACGGCCACAGAAGGCACGCCGGCGTTGCGGGCGACGAGGATGTCGTTGATGCTGTCGCCGATCATGATCGTGCGTGTAATATCGCCACCAGCGCGTTCGACGGTGCCGATCAGGTGCTCGGCATTCGGCTTGCGCACGGTGAAGGTGTCACCGCCGGTAATGGCCTCGAAGTAATGGGTCAGCTCCAGTCGGTCGAGCAGCGTGCGCGCCAGCGATTCCATCTTGTTGGTGCAGACCGCCAGCTTGTAGCCTTGGCTTCTCAGCGTATTGAGCGCGGCGAGAAGCCCAGGATACGGCTGTGTGACGCCCGGCATCGTCTCGGAATAATGGGTGATGAAGCGCTGGAGGAGAGCCGGCAATTCTTCGGATGTCAGCGTGTAGCCATGCAGCTTGCAGGCTCGCTCGATCATCACCTGCGCGCCGTTGCCGACGAGATGCGTCACGTCGTCGTAGCTGATGGGCGGAAGCTTGAGGGCGGCGATCGTATGGTTCAGGCTGACGATCAGGTCCGCATGCGTATCAAGCAGCGTGCCATCGAGATCGAATACGACAAGGGGAGATTTCACGAGGAATCGGCCTTTGCATAGAAAAGAGTGCGTCTTCCGGAGTTAAAAGATCGCGCGGGCAATTGCAACCGAAGCACCCTGAAGCCTTGGGGAAGAGGGGCCGGGGATTTCTATATCGCGCCGTTATTTTGGCTTTCGTTTGACTGGAGAGCCGTGTAAACAGCAGACCAACGTAACAATGGGAGCAGGTGGCGCATGGACGCCCGCCAGATGAAAATCGAGGCTGCGAGAGCCGCGCTGGCATATGTCGAAAGCGGCATGCGGCTCGGGATCGGCACCGGCAGCACGGCGGAGGAGTTCGTTCGCCTGCTTGCCGAAAAGGTCGCGGCAGGCCTCTCGATCCAGGGCGTTCCCACGTCCGAGAGAACGGCCAAGCTGTGCACCGAGCTCGGTGTGCCGCTGAAGTCGCTCGACGAACTTCCCGAGCTTGATCTCACCATCGATGGCGCCGATGAGCTGGATGGCGCGCTGACGCTGATCAAGGGCGGCGGCGGTGCACTGTTGCGCGAGAAGATCGTTGCGGCATCGTCAGCCCGCATGATCGTCATTGCGGATCAAAGCAAGGTCGTCGAGACGCTCGGGGCCTTTCCGCTGCCGATCGAGGTCAATCCTTTCGGCCTCGTTTCCACTCGCATCCTCATCGAGAAGGCCGCATCGCGACTTGGGCTTTCAGGCGCTCTGAACATGCGCCACTCGGGCGACAGTCTCTTTGTCACCGATGGCGGGCATTTCATCGTCGACGCATCTTTCGGCCGTATTCCTGATGCAGAGGCGCTGTCGAGCGAGCTCTATTCGATTCCCGGCGTTGTCGAACACGGGCTCTTTATCCATATGGCGACACAAGCGATCATTGCCGGCCCTGCCGGTGCGCGCACGTTGCAGGCGAACAATACATAGGAGCACTCATCTCATGATCAAATTTGCGGGTCTTGGCCGTCTTGCCGCTGCAACCATCCTTCTCTCTGGCATTGCCTTTGGTTCCGTCAACGCTCAGGAAGTTTCCGAGGATCAGATCAAGGCTGCGCGCGCCGCGATCAACGCCCTCGGCATCACCAACCAGTTCGACAATATCCTGCCGAACCTCGCCGAGCAGCTGAAGAGCACGATGATCCAGGCAAACCCGAATTTCGGCGATGCGATCAACTCGACCGTCGACGCCACCGCCCTGGCGCTGGCCCCGCGTCGCGCCGATCTCGAGCGCGAAGCTGCCATCACCTATGCCAAGGCCTTCTCGGCTGACGAACTGAAGGCGATCGCCGATTTCTACGGTTCGCCGGCCGGCAAGAAGCTGCTCAAGGACGGCCCGCTCGCCACCCGCGAACTTTATAAGGCCGCCGATATCTGGAGCCAGGGCATTTCACGCGACCTCGCAAACCAGAGCAACGATGCCCTGCAGAAGGTCGTCAAGCAGCCGGTCACCACACCGGATGCCGGTGCTGCCGCTCAGACTGCGCCGAAGCAGTAAACCACTGCTCTTTGCCATGCTTGTCCCATGAGCGAAGTTTCGCTTTTTGGTGTCAGCGGCAGGCAGTTACAAATTCGAAGCCCGGATTGATTCCGGGCTTTTCTTTTTGCGGCGCGGCTCCCTATATGAGTGCCAACCCCCAATGACGCTTTGCGCACATGTTCATGACCACAGGAGCCACCCATGCCTTCGTTTGATTTCGACCTTTTCGTGATTGGCGGCGGTTCCGGTGGTGTGCGCAGCGCGCGTGTGGCGGCATCGCTCGGCAAGAAGGTCGGCATCGCCGAGGAATATCGCTATGGCGGCACCTGCGTCATTCGCGGCTGCGTGCCGAAGAAGCTGTTCGTCTATGCCTCGCAATTTAGCGAGCATTTCGAGGATGCCGCCGGCTACGGCTGGACGGTCGGCGAAAGCACGTTCGACTGGAAGAAGCTGATCGAGGCGAAGGACAAGGAAATCGCCCGGCTGGAGGGCCTCTATCGCAAGGGGCTCGACAATGCCAAGGCTGACATCTTCGACACGCGCGCCGAGCTGGTGGATGCCCACACAATCAAGCTGCTAAAGACCGGCCAGACGGTGACGGCGGAGACCATCGTGATTGCGACGGGCGGCCGGCCGAACCTGCACACGGCACTACCGGGTCACGAGCTCTGCATCTCCTCGAACGAAGCCTTCCATCTGAAGGAGTTGCCGAAGTCGATCCTGATTGCTGGCGGCGGCTATATCGCCGTCGAGTTCGCCAATATCTTCCATGGCCTCGGCGTCGAGACGACGCTGATCTATCGCGGTGCCGAGATCCTCTCGCGCTTCGACCAGGATCTGCGCAAGGGTCTGCACGAGGCGATGGAGGAGAAGGGCATCCGCATTCTCTGCCACGACATTATTCAGAGCGTCGAGAAGACGGAAAATGGCCTCAGCGTCCGGACGAAGAATGACAAGTCCCTGACGGTCGATACCGTCATGCTGGCGCTCGGTCGCACGCCGAATACCGAAAGCCTCGGGCTGGAAGCGGCCGGCGTCGCGATCAACGAGCAGGGCGCTGTCATCGTGGATGAATATTCGCGTACCTCCGTTCCGAATATCTACGCTCTTGGCGACGTCACCGACCGGGTACAGCTGACGCCGGTCGCGATCCATGAGGCCATGTGCTTCATCGAGACCGTTTACAAGAACAATCCGACACGGCCCGATCACGAGCTCATTCCGACGGCCGTCTTCTCTCAGCCGGAGATCGGCACGGTCGGCCTGACCGAGGAGGATGCAGCCAAGCGCTATCCGGAGCTTGAAGTCTATCGTGCCCAGTTCCGGCCGATGAAGGCGACGCTTTCGGGCCGTACCGAGAAGATGATCATGAAGCTGATCGTCAACGCTGCTGACCGCAAGGTGGTTGGCGCACATATTCTCGGCCACGATGCCGGTGAGATGGCCCAGCTTCTCGGGATCACGCTGAAGGCCGGCTGCACCAAGGACGATTTCGACCGCACTATGGCCATACATCCGACGGCGGCGGAAGAATTGGTGACGATGTATTCGCCGAGCTACCGCATTCGCAACGGCGAGCGCGTGTAACGCGCCCGTTTTCGCGCAGACTTCGGCTGCAGCATAAAAGATCAGCACAGTAGTTTGCCCGCCTTTGCAAGCGGGCGGCAAAGGTTTATAAGCGCGCGTTATTTACGACGACGGGACGCCCGGCCAAGATCGGGCGCGCAAGCAGGTGAGTGAGATGGCACAGAATTGGACCCCGAGCAGTTGGCGGCAAAAGCCGATCCAGCAGGTGCCGGATTTTCCGGACAAGGCAGCGCTGACAGAGACCGAGGCACAGCTGGCAAGCTATCCGCCGCTCGTTTTTGCCGGTGAGGCTCGTCGCCTGAAGGCGCATCTCGCCAACGTCGCAGAGGGTAATGGCTTCCTTCTACAGGGCGGCGACTGCGCCGAAAGCTTTGCCGAGCACGGCGCCGACACGATCCGCGACTTTTTCCGCGCCTTCCTGCAGATGGCCGTCGTGCTGACCTTCGGCGCGCAGCTGCCGGTCGTCAAGGTCGGCCGCATTGCCGGCCAGTTCGCCAAGCCGCGCTCCTCGAACATCGAAACGCAGAACGGTGTCTCGCTGCCGAGCTATCGCGGCGATATCATCAACGGCATCGAGTTCACCGAAGATGCGCGCATTCCCAATCCCGAGCGTCAGCTGATGGCTTACCGCCAGTCCGCTGCGACGCTCAATCTGTTGCGCGCCTTTGCCATGGGTGGCTATGCCAACCTGGAAAACGTGCAGAAGTGGATGCTCGGCTTCGTCAAGGACAGCCCGCAGGGCGAGCGCTACCGCAAGCTTGCCGACCGCATCGGCGAGACCATGGATTTCATGCGCGCGATCGGCATCACCGCCGAGAGCAATGCCAGCCTGCGCGAAACCGATTTCTTCACCAGCCACGAAGCGCTGCTGCTTGGCTATGAAGAAGCCTTCACCCGCGTCGATTCCACCACGGGCGACTGGTACGCGACCTCGGGCCACATGCTCTGGATCGGCGACCGCACGCGTCAGGCCGACCATGCGCATGTCGAATATTTCCGCGGTATCAAGAACCCGATCGGCCTGAAGTGCGGTCCTTCGTTGCAGGCGGACGATCTGATTAACCTGATCGACATCCTGAACCCGGAAAACGAGGCCGGGCGCCTGACGCTGATCTGCCGCTTCGGTCACGACAAGGTTGCCGACAACCTGCCGCGTCTCATCCGCGCCGTCGAGCGCGAGGGCCGCAAAGTCGTCTGGTCCTGCGATCCGATGCATGGCAACACGATCACGCTCAACAATTACAAGACGCGTCCGTTCGAGCGTATCCTGTCGGAAGTCGAAAGCTTCTTCCAGATTCACCGTGCCGAAGGCACGCATCCGGGCGGCATCCATATCGAGATGACCGGCAAGGACGTGACCGAATGCACGGGCGGCGCCCGCGCCGTCGGCGCTGAGGACTTGCAGGATCGCTACCACACCCATTGCGACCCGCGCCTCAATGCCGACCAGGCGCTCGAGCTCGCCTTCCTGCTCGCCGAGCGGATGAAAGGTGGCCGCGACGAGAAGCGCATGCGCGCTCACGGCTGAATGGATACGGATATGAAATGATGAAACGGGCCGACTTTCCGCCGGCCCGTTTGTTTTTTGCTGCACGGATCAATCGCACTGAAAGAACGCTTCATTTCTTTGAGATTGACCCGACTGTCATTCTCGGGAAGGCTCCTTGAAAAAGGGGAGTGACGATGACGGACGAACACACGGGAGCCTGCCTCTGCGGCAGCGTACGTTTCAAGGCGCGTGGCAAGCTGCGCGAGGTTGTGGCCTGCCATTGCTCGCAGTGCCGCAAGCAGACCGGGCTCTATTATGCGGCGACCAATGTTGCGAGCCAAAATCTCGTCATCGAGGGAGAGGAAGCTATCACCTGGTATCGCGCCAGCACATTCGCTCGCCGCGGCTTCTGCAAGACCTGTGGGTCGGCGCTGTTCTGGGTGGCCGATAGCGCCGATGAAATATCAATCATGGCCGGTTTGTTCGACCAGCCGAGCGGCCTTGAGATAGGCTATCACATCTATTGCGCCGACAAGGGCGACTATTATGAGATCAGCGACGGACTGCCGCAATACCGGCAGGGGCGACCGGGATTGCTGACGGCAGGACCTTCGGACTAGCGATGGCTAAGGTGTAGGGTAGTCTTGCGTTACGGACGCGTGATCGATTACTTCCGCACCATTGCCTCTACAGCCGATCCTATGATCTGCGGCACAAAGGTCAGCATCGCAATCAGGGACCATTTCCACATAGCCTTGTAGCGTTCCTGTCCGGCCATGTCCGGGGCAGCCAGCAATTCGCTTCTGAAGTGGAAGCACAGCGCAAGGGTGACAAGGGACAGCACCACGAACAGCCCTAGCGATATAAAGGCGGCCTTTCGGCCCAGTGGAGAAAGACAGGCGATGACGATGACGGTCAGCACGCAGGCGAGGGCTGCGCTGGTCGAGAGAGCCGTGTCGGCCCATTGCGGATGAACGAGTTCCGTGCCGCGAAATATCCCCTGCCATGCCACAATCCAGCTCAATAGAGCTGTGGGTGTGAAGCGAACCAGTGTGGCGAAGATCTTCATTGCGGCGCTTCGATCCAAGCAGGCGCGAAGAAGGAGCCAACCACGATCTTGTTGCGATCGAGGATCTCGTATCTGGCGTTTTCGAGCGTCGGATTCTTTGGCATCGCGACCATAAAGCTGATCTCATTCTCTTCCGGACTGGAGACTTTCCAGCTCATGTCCTTGAAGGAGGAGGCCGAGTGCAGATAGGTTGCGGCCGGGCTTTCGCTCTCCAGCCTGATCGTGAGATCAAGCGGATTGCCGTCGGGCCGGCCTTCGATGCGAGAAACCATATAAACGATATTCTGCCGATAGGCTTCGGTCCCTTCGATGTGCGTCGATGTCTTGCCCTCGACCTTCAGCATCGTATCGTGAGATTTCTCGCGATCGGAAGGGGTGAAAGCCTTGAAAATCGTATCGATGTATTCGGGTAGTTTTTCGAGAATTTTGTCGCCGATCGTGGTCGGTACCGGCCGGCAACCCTCATTATCCTGCTTTTGCATTTGTTTGCTGTCATCGGCATGGCCAAGATAGGGATCGAACAGCAACTCCGAGAGCGGCCCATATTCGAGGCAGGAATGTGCGTTGATGGTCTGCCGGTTCACGAAGGTTCTTGAGGACGGCAGCGCCTGACCCGGAAGAACGTAGCTTTTCGGCCCCGGAATTTTCCAATCTATCCAGAGATCCTTGTCGCCGTTATTCTTTACGCAGCTTTCATAGATCTCGACATTGGCATCGTGATAGACGCGGCTGGAGGTCTCGAAGTCCATACCGCTGAGCTGGTGCGACTTGATGAGTTTGCTCGGGCACTCATCTGCCAGAGCGCGATAGGCTGGGGCCACGAAAACGACCGCCGTCGAAATCGCCCACAGGCAAGCAATGTGAAAATTCCTGCGGCACCCTGGCATAGCGGCCTCGCTCGGTAATCGCGTTCAGGGATAGGCTCTTCAAAAACAAGAAGAGATTTCACATACAGTATTGCTGATCGAGATTTATTACTTGCAGTACGCTGCCCTCTGACTTGCCGAATATATTAGATTTATAGCCGTGCTGGAAGCTTTAGTTGTTGGGCACTTCCTGCGTTCCTTCCAGGCCCTTTCTGAAGGCGCTGAATTCTTGTCGCAATGCAGCAAGCTCGGTCAGCACCTGCATATCGATCTTCTGGTGCAGGGACAGGACTTCCAGCTCCGACTTGAGATTGACCTCATAGTCCTTGGCGGCCTCGAAACGATCGCGTTCGGCCTGGCGGTTCTGCGACATCATGATGATTGGCGCCTGGATGGCGGCAAGCATGGAGAGAACAAGGTTCAGGAAGATGAAGGGATAGGGGTCGAAGGCCTGCGTGGCGAGAACCACCGTGTTGACCAGGCACCAGAAGACCAGGAACAGCAAGAAGGCGATGATGAAGGACCATGAGCCGCCGACGCGGGCGATGCCGTCCGCTAGCCGCTGCCCTGTGGAGGACTCCGCCGAAATAGCAGCGTTGACGTCGGTCGATATGATTTTCCGCTCGTGCGCTTTCTTGAGAACGCGCTTTTCGATATCGCCGAGTTGATCGGCCGTCTTGTCAAAATGCAGATGTACGAAGTTGGGAAGATTATGCATGGGGGCTCCGGGATCAGGATGGCATTGCGCGAAACTATTCGACCGGAGCGAAAAAAATGCAACGGAAGAAGGGTTTCAATTGCGCACGACAATGAGGGTGAAGGCCGGTTCAGAGGTTTAACCGAATGGTCGTCATGGCGAGAGCTGGAGGTCTGCAAATCATCCGGACTATCCGGCGTCCCCGTGGGGGATTTAGCTGCTCTCCTGACTGACCAGCTCCGCATGAGATGGGAAGAAGCGCTCCAGCCCATATTCCCGTCCGAACATCATATCGTGCTGCAGGTTGCGGTAGTCGCGCACCATTTGATCGACATCCTGCTCCTTGCGTGCCCAGTCGGGGAAAGCCTGGTTGTCGCGGGTCGCAAGCAGGTAACGGTCGACGATGGTGTACTTCTTCTGCACGCGGCCAAGGAAGCCCGTGTAGAACGGATGTTCGTAGCCGGCGGTTTTCAGCAAGTGATACGGCAGCTGCGACGGGCTGATGGTGCCGATGTCCTTGCGGACACCCTTCTTGCTCGACCAGACGACGAGCGGCGTTTCATGCTCCCGCTTCATCACATCAAGCGGGGCTTTGCGGGTCGCCACCTGCTGCGGCATGTAGCCGGTGTTCGGATAGACGTTACCGAGCGGCGGCAGATGATCGCCCCAGAGGACGATGATGGTTTCGCGGTCGCGCTTTTCGGCCCAGTCCATCAACATCTTCAGGCTGTCATCGGCTTCGCGCACCCCTTGCGCATAGGTAGCGAGTGCGGCGCGGTCGTCATCGTTCAGATTTCCACCGATATCGACGGTGTTCTGAGCATAGCGGTTGGCTTCATAGGGGCCGTGTCCCTGAAGGGTAACCGCAAAGAAGAAGAAGGGGCGCTCGGCGGCGTCTCCTTCACGCATGATCTCCTTCATGAGGGAATCGTCGGCGGCGAACATGCCGCGCTTGTCCATGGCGGGCAGGGTTTCCTGAGTGTGAAACTCCTCGAAGCCGAAGGCGCGGTAGACCTCGTTGCGGTTCCAGAACCAGCCGCTGAAGGGATGAAGCGCGCGCGCCGTATAGCCTTCGCCGCGGAAGAAGGTGGCAAGCGACGGCATCGGGCGGCGCACATATTGCTGATAGGGAATGCTGCCATAGGGCAGGAAGGCGTTGGAAAAGCCCGTCAGCGCCTCGAATTCGACATTGGCGGTCATGCCACCGAACTCCGGCGAAAAGACATGTCCCGATTGTCTGGCGCGGATGGTCGGCATCGGATCGGGCGTGAAGGCGACATTGGCAAGCCGCGTCGGGTCCCAGAGGGATTCACTCATCAGCATGATGACATCAGGTTTTTGGTGCGGACCGGAAAGATAACCGTAATTTCTCGCCGGCATGTCATCGATGACGCCAGGGCCATACCCGGCAGGTGATTTGACGTGCGCCATAGGCAGGTTGAGCGCGAAGGCGACGACGAATCCGTTATGGTTGTAGTTTTCCGTTTGATCCCAGACGATCGGAATGATGCCGAGCTTCTCGCGGATAAAGGAATATTGGGTCGGGTCCATCTGCGAAGCGAGGAGTGCTGTTAGCGGCACGCAGAGCGAAAACCGGCCAAGGCGCTCCTTGCGCGAAAGCACGGCGCTACGGCAGCTGATATAGCGCCAGACCACAATCAAGGTAGCCAGGCCGACGATGAGGCCGATCGCGAGTGCGGTGGCTGTCCAGGGGCGATCACTCACCATGACCGGCATCAGCTCCGTGATTTGCCGTGCGAACAGAAAGTCCGAGGGGTAGAGCGGATCGGAGAGAAAATTTTGCTTCTGGCTGGAAATGAAGGCAGGGACGAGCAGCAGCGGCGCGACGATCAAAGCCGACAGATGTGCGCGACCAACCAGGGCATCCAGCGTCAGCATCGCCAGCATGATAATGGCGATGGTGGCGACGCCGGGACGGGATGTCGAAAGGAGATAGGTCCAGGCTGGGCCGAATTCGCCGCGCGCAACCCATTCGACCGTCATGACGATGGACAGGGAGAGAAGCAGGGTCAGCGCGAGGCTCAGGAGTAGATGCAGGCTGGCGGAGTTCTGCCTTGCCGCGCCGATCTTCTGGAAAAGGGCAAGCCTGCCCGCCAAGGCGGACTCGATGACCAATGCGACCAATGATGTCTCCGAATGCTGCACGTCGTTCATAAAATTGTCATGCTTCTGTCATGAACGGCGAATGAACCGCAAGGAGCGCTTGGTATTTTTCCGGGCAAAAATACCGCTTATGCGCGTGGTGCGATCTTTGATGCGTGTGGGGACAGGAAGGCGGTTGCGGAAGAAAGGTGCCATCGCTAAATGTATGCCATGACAGAGCAAAGCCAGATCACCCACACCATCCGCATTGCCGTTGCGCAGCTCAATCCGACGGTTGGCGACGTCTCAGGCAACCTTGCCAAGGCGCGCGAAGCCCGCGCCGAGGCGGCGCGCGAAGGCGCGCAGATCGTCTTGCTGACGGAATTGTTCATTTCCGGTTATCCGCCGGAAGATCTGGTGCTGAAGCCGGCCTTCATTCACGCCTGCTGGAAGGCGATCGAGAGCCTTGCCGTCGATACCGCCGATGGCGGCCCCGGCGTCATCATCGGTTTTCCCCGGCAGGACGAGACCGGCCGCTACAATTCCGTGGCGGTGCTTGATGGCGGCAAGGTCATCGCGGTCCGCGACAAGGTGGATCTGCCGAATTACGGCGAGTTCGACGAAAAGCGCGTCTTTGATCAGGGCGCGATGCCAGGTCCGGTCAATTTCCGCGGCGTGCGGCTGGGCATCCCAATCTGCGAGGACATCTGGGGCGAACTCGGCGTTTGCGAAACGCTTGCCGAGAGCGGTGCTGAAATCCTCTTGTCGCCGAATGGTTCGCCCTATTATCGCGGCAAGGTCGATGTCCGCCATCAGGTCGTGCTGAAGCAGGTCATTGAGACGGGCCTGCCGATGATCTATGCCGCCCAGCTCGGTGGTCAGGACGAGCTGGTTTTCGATGGCGCGAGCTTCGGCTTCAACGCCGACAAGACGCTGGCGTTCCAGATGAGCCAGTTTGAAACTGCCTTGGCGGTTACCACCTGGAAGAAGAACGGCGACGTTTGGCACTGCTCCGAAGGGCCGATGGCGCATATTCCGGAAGGCGAGGAGGCGGACTACCGTGCCTGCCTGCTGGGTTTCCGCGACTACGTCAACAAGAACGGCTTCAAGTCGGTCGTGCTCGGCTTGTCCGGCGGCATCGACTCGGCGATCTGCGCGGCGATTGCCGTCGATGCGCTGGGCGAAGAACGTGTGCGCACTGTCATGCTGCCCTATCGCTATACATCCCCGGATTCGCTGAAGGATGCGGCCGATTGCGCCAAGGCGCTCGGCTGCCGCTACGACATAGTGCCGATCGAAGATCCCGTCACCGGCTTCACCTCCGCCTTGTCGGATCTCTTCGAAGGCACCGAAAGCGGCATCACCGAGGAAAACCTGCAGAGCCGTGCCCGCGGCACGATCCTGATGGCGATCTCCAACAAGTTCGGCTCGATGGTGGTGACGACGGGCAACAAGTCGGAGATGTCGGTGGGCTATGCCACGCTCTACGGCGATATGAACGGCGGCTTCAATCCGATCAAGGATCTCTACAAGATGCAGGTCTATGCGTTGTCGCGCTGGCGCAACCTGCATGTGCCGCCGGGTGCGCTCGGCCCGTCGGGTGAGGTGATCCCCCACAATATCATCGACAAGGCACCTTCGGCGGAACTCAGGCCGAACCAGACGGACCAGGATTCGCTTCCGCCCTATCCGGTGCTCGATGATATCCTCGAGTGCCTGGTGGAAAAGGAAATGTCCGTCGAGGAGATCGTGGCCCGCGGCCATGATGTCGCGACCGTACATCGCATCGAGCATCTGCTCTATCTCGCAGAGTACAAGCGTCGCCAGTCGGCGCCTGGCGTAAAGATCACCAAGAAGAATTTCGGTCGCGACCGTCGCTATCCGATCACAAATCGGTTCCGCGATCGCTGATCGTGCGTCCGACAGAGGAAGAGGACGAATGCGCAGCTCGGTCGAGATTTATAACATCCGCACGGGTGAGAACCGCGTCGTCTGGCAGACGAATGAACTGGTCGAGGCGCCGAACTATTCGCCCGACGGACGCTATCTGCTGCTGAACGGCGACGGGCTGCTATACCGTTTACCCTTGGATGGCGGCGCCGGGATTGTTCAGGTCGACACCGGTTTTGCGACCCGATGCAACAACGATCACGGCATCTCGCCCGATGGCTCGCTGATTGCCATTTCCGACAAGACGGAGCACGGCAAGGCCTGCATCTACGTTCTGCCGGCAGAGGGCGGTACACCAAGGCAGGTTACGACCAGTCTACCTTCCTACTGGCATGGCTGGTCGCCGGACGGAAAGCGCTTCTCCTATTGCGGCATCCGCAACGATGTTTTCGATATCTACACGATCTCGATCGATGGCGGCGAAGAGACGCGCCTGACGCATGGAGAAGGCCGCAATGACGGGCCTGATTTCTCGGCCGATGGACAATGGATCTATTTCAACTCCAGCCGCACCGGCTTGATGCAGATCTGGCGCATCCATCCCGATGGCACCGGACTGCAGCAGGTGACCCATGATAATTACGGCAACTGGTTCGCCCATCCGTCGCCTGACAACGACAAGGTCGTGCTGATTTCCTACGATCCCGATGTCTTCGATCATCCGCGCGACCTGAATGTCCGCATGCGGTTGATGGATATGGACGGCGGCAATATCACCACGCTGTTCGAGCTCTTCGGTGGGCAGGGATCAATCAACGTTCCGAACTGGTCACCGGATGGTGATGCTTTTGCCTATGTCCGCTACGAACCAGCCTGACCTCTGGACAGATCGTATCTCGCGCGATAGATGTGACCTGTTCTCAGGGCGCATCCGATCCGCGGGAAGGGCAAGGCCCACCTGAAGCATAGAATATGAGACTGCCACACCTCTTTTCAGTCTGTGGGCGCGGATACCGGACGTAAATGGAAGGAGGTCTATCGTGACCACGCGCTCTTTGGCTGTCGACGCCACTCTCGATTCCCTGAAAAAGCAGGCCAAGTCTTTCCTCAAGGCCGTCCAAGCTGGTGACGCTTTGGCGCAAAGCCGCGTTGCGCCCTATTTTGCTGACATTGCCGATGTGGGATTGCAGGACATTCAGCTCGTTCTTGCCCGCGAGTTCGGCTTCTCCAGCTGGACGAAGCTCAAGGCATATCTGGAAAGCGGCGATCGCAAGCACGTCCCGCGGGATCAGCTTGCCAACCGCTTCCTGTCGCTGGCGACGGTTTCGTATTTTGCCAATATCCCTGCCGATCCCGCACGTTTCGATGAGGCGCTGCGGCTGTTTGCAGATAATCCGGAGATTGCCGACGAAAGCATTCACGTCGCCGCTGCGCTCGGCGATGCTGACCGCATAGGTCGCTGGCTCGATCGTCAGCCGCAGCTTCTTGATCGCAAGGGCGGGCCGCATGATTTAACTCCGCTGATGTGTGCTGCCTATGCTCGCGTGCCGGGTCGTTCCAGCCTGCCGGCTGCGCGCGAGCTGGTCAGGCGCGGGGCCGATGTCAACGCCTTCTTCCTTGATGCAGGACAATATCGCTTCACCGTTTTGACTGGCGTCTTCGGCGAAGGCGAGGCTGGAAAGGACCGCCAACCCCAGCACCCTGATTGCAAGGCCTTTTCGCGCCTGCTGCTTGAAGCTGGTGCAGACGCCAATGACAGTCAGGCGCTTTACAACCGCATGTTCGAACGGGACGATACATGCCTGAAATTGCTGATCGAATATGGCTTGTCCGCCAGGGACAAGAACAATTGGCTCGTGCGCGAAGACAGCAGGTTCGTCGCGAACTCGCAGACCGTTTTCGACTATCAACTTGCCTGGGCGCTGGAACATCGCATGGGTGAGCGCGTACGCCTGCTGGTGGAACACGGTGCTGATGTCAATACGACCGTCAATGGCAGGACGCCTTACGAATGGGCGCGGCTAGGTGATGACAAGAATCTCGCATTGTATCTCGTTCAGCAGGGAGCTGTAGCGGTTCGTCTGAAACGTGAGGATTGGGTCTATATTCAGATTCAGCAGGAAGCCCGGCACGAGGCGGTCGATCCGGCGATAGTCGTTGAGCACATAAGGAGAGTTGCGAGAGAACTCGATATTCCCGAAGCGATGAGCCAAGCTCATCCCGCCATGCTGCATGAGGCCGCTGGTGAAAATGATTTGCGGGCTGTTCGTCTCATGCTAGCGCTGGATTTCGATGTGAATGCGATGACGAGCCGCACGCCGCTGCATGAAGCGGCGTTGCATGGCCATATGGAGATGGCGAAACTGTTGATCGAGCATGGGGCCGATACCACCATTCGCGATCCCAATTTTCACGCGCCGGCAATCGGTTGGGCCGAATATAATGGCAAGGACCAGATGGTCGAGTTTCTGAAAGCCTATCCGCTCGATATTTTCGCGGCTGCAGCCTTCGGCCAGATCGATCAGCTCGCGGCTATTCTCGACAAGCATCCGGAACAGATAAATATCCGCTTCGCTGAGCTCCGCCCGCATGGGCAGCCCATCGATCGCGATTGGATGACGCCGCTTGGCTTTGCCATCGTCAATCGCTGCCGCGATGCGGTGCGCTTCCTGCTGGCGTACGGTGCGGATCGTTCGATCAGGGATGCCTCTGGACGGTCCTATCGCGATCTTGCGCAGGAGGCGGGTGATGAAGCCATCGTCTCCCTGTTACGTCAGTCGGGAACGGCATGAGCCAGGAAAGCAGGGCGGTCAGGCGGTGATGAGAAACGTCTGGCTGCGCATCATTGCGTCGGCTGCGGCCCGGCCTCTTTCGGATGTTTGAGGTCGATGCTGCCCTGGTCGGTCGCGAGAAATTGCGGACCGACCTGGCGCACTCTATGGGCCGACGGATCGTAGGGGCGATCCGGCGGAAACTGCTGCGGCTGCGCCTGTGATACCTTGGGGACCACTGTCGGTGGTACCTGCTTTTGTTCGAGGCTGGAATTCTTCTGGAGCCTCGGCGTCTCGATAACGGTGATGGAGCTTTCCGGCTTAGCCAGCGACTGCTCCTGCGGCGCATAGGCATCCATTTTCGTGTGGGTGTCGATGACGATATCCGGGGTTGCCGAAGCCGGCAGGCTGCAGCCATTCCGCTGCATCGTATCCAGCAATTGCCGGCGCTGCATGGCAACTGCATCGACCCGGCCGACGCTTTGCTCGCGCTGATCCATTAGCAGGGAAAGATCATGCCGCATCCCATTGATCGATTGCCGCATGTCATCGCAGACGCCCTGATTGTCCTGCCCGACGATCACCATGCTGCTGTCTTCGACGCAGCCCTGGTTGCGCAGATCGCTCATCGTTCTGCGGATCACCAGGTTTTGTTGCACGATGGCGCGTGAGAGCTGGCGGGTTTCCTGGCTGGCGCCGATCACTTCGTTGATGTCGACATAGCGGCCGCGCAGCTCGTCGCAGAGGTCTGCCTGCGCGAGGGCCGGTGTGGCCGTCAGCAGGGATATCAGGGCAATGGAAGCTTGTTTGGTGCCGCGGTTCACGGTTCTGCTCTCGAAAGCGGTTTTAAGTCGCTGAAGATTACACGCTGCAGCTTAACAACGTATCCATGAAAAAGCACGGATTTCGAGAGGATTTTCACGAAATTGCAGCTCGTAGCAGCCAAAAGCAAAAAGATAAAACGGTTCCGCGATTGTATAAAGCGCGGAACCGTTCTGGCAGCGGCTCCGAGGCGCCGTATTAAGCGATCTGCGAGGCCTCGACGACGGCAAGCGCCGCCATGTTGACCACGCCGCGGGACGTGACCGACGGCGAGAGAATGTGGGCCGGAAGCGCCGTGCCGAGCAGGATCGGGCCGACATGCAGGCTGTCGGTCATGGTCTTGACCACGCCGAGCGTGATATTGGCCGCATCGAGGTTCGGGAAGACGAGCAGGTTCGCTTCGCCGGAAAGCGTGCTATCCGGCATGACGTGGCGGCGCAGGCTCTCGGAAATGGCGCTGTCGCCATGCATTTCGCCGTCGACTTCCAGCTCCGGCGCCGCCTTGCGGACGAGAGCGAGCGCCTCGCGCATCTTGGTGGCACTTTCCGACTCCCGTGAACCGAAGTTGGAATGCGAGACGAGAGCGGCGCGCGGCTCGATGCCGAAGCGCTTGATTTCCTCGGCGGCCAGCCAGGTCGACTCCGCGATTTCCTCGGCGGTCGGATTAAACGTGACGTAGGTGTCGGTGTAGAAGGTCGCGCCGCGCTGCGAGATGAGCAGGCTCAACGCGGAGAAATCACGAACGTCCGGCCGCTTGCCGATGATCTGGCGGACGATGCGCAAATGACGCTCATAACGGCCTTCAAGGCCGCAGATGAGCGCATCGGCTTCGCCGCGCTTCAGGGCCAGCGCGCCGATGACGGTCGTGTTGGTACGGACGATCGTGCGCGCAGCTTCCGGGATGACGCCGGCGCGGCCGACGAGCGAGAAATAGAGATCGACATATTCGCGGAAGCGCGGATCGTCTTCCGGATTGATGACGGCGAAATCCGTATTCGGACGGATTTTCAGGCCGTAGCGCTTCAGGCGGGTCTCGATGACAGAGGGGCGGCCGATCAGGATGGGGACAGCCGTGCCTTCTTCGAGCAGGACCTGGGCGGCGCGCAGCACGCGCTCGTCCTCACCTTCGGAGAAGACGACGCGCTTGCGTTCCGCGATCTTCGCGGCCGCAAAGATCGGCTTCATGATGAAGCCTGAGCGGAAGACGAAGCGGTTGAGTTCGTCCATATAGGCATCGAAATCGGCGATCGGGCGCAGCGCCACGCCGCTATCGGCTGCGGCCTTGGCGACTGCAGGCGCGATGCGCAGGATGAGACGCGGATCGAACGGCGAGGGGATGAGGTAGTTGGGGCCAAAGACCGGCGTTTCGCCCGAATAGGCGCGGGCGGCGACGTCGGATGGTTCCTCGCGGGCAAGGGTGGCGATGGCGCGCACGGCGGCCATCTTCATCTCTTCGTTGATCGTCTTGGCGCCGCAATCAAGCGCGCCGCGGAAGATATACGGAAAGCAGAGGACGTTGTTGACCTGGTTCGGGAAATCCGAGCGGCCGGTGCAGATCATCGCATCCGGGCGGGCGGCGCGGGCGAGATCAGGCATGATTTCCGGCGTCGGATTGGCGAGTGCCATGATCAGCGGCTTTTCCGCCATCTGTTCGAGAAGCTCGGGCTTCAGCACGCCGGCTGCGGACAGGCCGAGGAAGACGTCGGCGCCGGGAATGGATTCGGCAAGCACGCGCTTGTCGCTGTCCTGCGCATAGACCGACTTCCACTCGTCCATCAGGACGTTGCGGTCCTTGTAGACCAGGCCTTCGATATCGTGGACCCAGATGTTTTCGCGCCTAGCGCCGAGGGTGACGAGCAGGTTGAGGCAGGCAAGAGCTGCCGCACCGGCGCCGGAGGCGACGATCTTGACGTCTTCGATCTTCTTGCCGGCGAGTTCCAAGCCGTTGAGGATGGCGGCTGCGACGATAATGGCGGTGCCGTGCTGGTCGTCGTGGAAAACCGGGATTTCCATCTGTTCGCGCAGGCGGCGCTCGACGTCGAAGCATTCCGGCGCCTTGATGTCTTCGAGATTGATACCGCCGAAGGTCGGCTCGAGCGCCGAAACCGTGTTGACCATCTCATCGACCGTCGGGGCCGCAATTTCGATGTCGAAGACGTCGATGCCGGCGAATTTCTTGAAGAGGACGGCCTTGCCTTCCATGACGGGCTTCGAGGCGAGGGGACCGATATTGCCGAGGCCAAGTACCGCCGAACCGTTGGAAATCACGGCAACGAGATTGGCGCGGGACGTATAGTCGGCAGCCGTTTCCGGATTGTCGCGGATGGCGATGCAGGGGGCGGCGACGCCGGGCGAATAGGCAAGCGCCAGATCGCGCTGATTGCCCAGCGGCTTCGTCGCCTGAATTTCCAGCTTGCCGGGGCGGGGATAGCGATGGAAATAGAGCGCCTGTTCATCGAGATTTCCGCTCGCCATATTCTTGGCTGCTTTCGAAGTGTCGTTCGTATCCAACTCGCGTCTCCATTCCTGCCTGCGCTTTGAGTCTTCTGCATACATCAATCGCTTCGCCTTCACAGTATGCAATTGAGGTCGCGAAGCGTTTTTGTCTTGGCAAAACTGAATTGCCTTTTCCGCAATGATCGCGCGATGACCCTTCCGCCCGTCGAACGTTGCGGTCGCGTCATCAGGCATTCATCGCGTCGACCTATGAATATTTCAGGCGGAGATTTCCTCGATGACTCTGATTGCCTCCCATCGCGGCGGTGCGCATTTGTGGCCCGAAAACACCAGGCTCGCCTTTTCGAAGACGGCCAAGCTCGATGTTGATCTCGTCGAATTCGACGTGCATCAGACGCGGGACGGCAAGCTCGTCGTGCATCACGACGCTCTGATCGACCGGATGACGGATGGCAAGGGCGCGATCGCCGATTTCAGCTATGACGAACTGATGCGCCATGTCGTGATCGGAAGCGGCGGCGAAACCATTCCGACCCTGATGGAGACCATCGATATTTTCGGGCCATCCGCCGTCGACCTCAGACTGGAGATCAAGACCAGGGCGGATGGCACGCCCTATGGGGGGATGGAGCGACGCATTGTCGATCAGCTGACGGCGACCGGCATGCTGACGCGTACGATGGTGACGAGCTTCTCCCTGCCGCGTCTCGAAGCATTCAGTGCAGCGCTTGGCGAACAAGGGCTGAATGTCGGCGAACTGCTCGGTTTCATCTTCCTCTGTTCGCCTCAGCTGGCCGGCCAACTCGGCTGGGGCGGCGTCATGGCCGCCATGCGCGGCTTCGGCGTGCGCGAGATTGCAATACGTGCCGATGCGCTTGACGGCGAGGTCACGCAGCTCTTTCGCAAGAATGGCGTGAAGGTGCACGGATGGGCGGCCCATACAAGCGAGGCGGCACGGGCCATGTTTCGCCTCGGTATCGCCAGTTTTACAAGCGACCGTCCTGACCTCGCCATCGCCGCGAGACGCGGCTGAACATCGTCGCCGAGCCGCCAAGCACAGGGTTTGTCATCTTCCTGAAACACGAGTCTGGTTTTGGAATAGCCAAGGTAGGATAGGGCACGGACATAAAGTTCGTGAATGAAAACATGGACCCCCGGCATTTCCGAACGTTATTCATTTCTGACGTGCACCTCGGCTCGAAGGCCGCCAAGGCGGACTACCTGCTCGATTTTCTTCGTTACCACGACGCCGACACGATCTTTCTGGTCGGGGATATCGTTGATGGTTGGAGACTGAAGCGGAACTGGTACTGGCCGCAGGATTGCAACGACGTCGTGCAGAAGCTTCTGCGCAAGGCGCGCAAGGGTACGCGCATCGTCTACATCCCTGGCAATCACGACGAATTCCTGCGTGACTTCCCCGGAATGCACTTCGGCGGTATCGAGGTGGCGCAGCGCGCCATGCACGAAACGGCCGATGGGAAGAAATATCTCGTGCTCCACGGCGATGAATTCGACGTCGTTGTCCGCAATGCCCGCCTGCTCGCCTATCTCGGCGATTGGGCCTATGACATGGCCATCCTGATTAATATCGGCCTTGCTGCCATACGCCGCCGCCTGAACATGCCCTATTGGTCCTTTTCGGCCTGGGCGAAGCTGCAGGTCAAGCACGCCGTCAACTTCATCGGCGAATTTCAGCGCGTCGTCGCCGAAGAAGCAAAGCGTAACGATGCCGATGGCGTCATCTGCGGTCACATCCACCATGCGGTCATCGAGGATCTCGACGGCGTGCGCTACATCAATACCGGCGACTGGGTGGAAAGCTGCACGGCGATCGCCGAGCATGAGGACGGTACGTTCGAGCTGATCACCTGGCGGGCTATCCTCGAGACCCAGCCTGTGGATTCTCCGGTCGGAGAATTGCCGCGGCCGATCGGTGCCCAGGCGGCGTAATTCCTGCGCCTCTTCACGTAGCTGATAATGGCCTGTCATAATTATTGATCGCCGCAGGACGGCTCTGACTTCGGATTTTTCCGAAACGTTACGGTTTTGGCCATTTCTCGCCATAGTCGTATTCTCGATAGCGTGATAGGGACAAGTAAGTTCCCCTTCAGGTCTGTCATGATTCCCGCGATCAAGTCCTTCCAGGGCGAGGGTGCGCCTCCATATTTCCGCTTGCGTGCCGCCCTGTCCTATTGTGCCCCGTTGTTCGTCAACGGCATTGCCGTACCGTTCTTTCCCGTCTGGCTGGCGGGGTTGAATTTCAATGATCATGAGATCGGCCTGGTGATCGCCATTCCTATGGTCGTGCGCGTCCTCGTGACGCCCATCATCGCTGTACTCGCCGATCATATGACGGAGCGGGCCGATGTGTTGCTATGGTCGGGTGCCCTGTCGCTGCTGACGGCAATCGCGCTCTACTGGACCAGCGATTTCTGGCCGGTGCTTCTGGTCTACGGCATTCAGGGCGCCACCTACGCGCCTTATGTGCCGGTGGTCGAATCGATCGCCATGTCGGGTGTGCGCCGCTGGGGCTTTGATTATGGCTCCATGCGGGTCTGGGGATCAATCACCTTCATCCTGTCGACCCTTCTCGGCGGCCAGCTGATTGGCATGTGGGGCGGCGCCACCGTGCTGCCTGTGATGGTGGCGGGATTCATCCTTACGACGCTGATGGGCTTTTTCGCGCCGCGCATCGGCCCGACGCGTCGGCGCAACCAACCGATCAATCTGCAATCGCCGACCGGAAATCTGCGCTCGCCGCAATTGCTCATCACCATGATCGGGGTGTCGATACAGCAATCGAGTCATGCGATGCTCTATACGTTTGCGTCGATCTACTGGCATAAGCTCGGCTTTTCCGGCGCCGAGATCGCAGTGCTGTGGAGCATTGGCGTTACGGCCGAGGTGATGGTTTTCTTCCTGTCGAAGAAACTGAGCAGGCGATTCAGTGCATGGACGCTCATCTTCTTCGGTTCGACGATGTGCATTCTGCGCTGGGTCCTGTTTCCGAGCAATTTCGGCTTCTTCGGCTATTTTGTATTGCAGTGCTTTCATTCCTGCACCTACGCCTGCGTCCATACCGGTGTTCAGCGGCGCATTGTTGCCTCCGTCCATGAAGCACAGGAATCATCGGCCCAGGGCGCCTATTATTTCTACAATGGCATGTTTCTGGGTCTAATGACGCTTGCGTCTGGCTATCTCTACGCCTGGCTTGATCTGGCGAGTTACTATGTCATGGCCGGCATCGCCGGCTTGGGGCTAGCCATGGTCGTTTTCGCCTATGGCTTGCAGAGCGGAAAGCCGGCAATCGGCGGCGGTGCTCACGGCGTATCCTAACGCGGTGCAACAAATTCATTTGGATATCAAATAGCCGTGACATATGTTGGCGCCGGCGCGAGATGGAGATTCCGTGGATAATCGGTGTATTAAGCATCGACCGGCGGGCTCTCCGAGTCGGTGTATGTTGTGCCAGATTTGAAAGACGCATGAATTTGAAAGCAGCCGAGCAAAGGTCCGATGCACCGAAGATCGATGATGCGCCTGAGGGCGCAGGCCATCGCTATCGGCTGGAAGGCAATTGGCGCAGCGCCAATGTGCACGGCGTGCTGCGTCAGATCGAGCAGCTGTCCAAGCGCAGCTCGGGCGGCGAGGTCGTGATCGATCTTTCCGGTCTTTCGGATGTCGATACGGCAGGTGCGTTGCTGATCCGCCGGCTCAAGGAAAGTCAGGAAGCACATAAGGCCCATGTCACGATCGAGGGCTCCAACCCGCATATCGATGAATTGCTGACGGCGTTCGATGCGCATCCGGACGACGAGGCGGCCGCGGCAAAGCCAAAGAAATCGTTGGCGGAGCGCATACTGGCGCCCATCGGCAAAACCGTCTACGAGATCTGGGGCAACCTCGTCGCTGCCATGTATATTCTGGGTTCCGCCGTGCGCGGGGCGCAGCTCAAATTCGGCCGCGGCAGTGGTGTTTCGCCGGCCTCGATCATCAATCAGATCGACCATATGGCGGTGCGCGCCGTTCCGATCATCCTGCTGATGTCGTCGCTGATCGGTGCGATCATCGCCCAGCAGGGTGCTTTCCAGCTGCGCTATTTCGGTGCGGAAATCTTCGTGGTCGATCTCGTCGGCATCCTGCAATTGCGCGAAATCGGCGTGCTTCTGACCGCGATCATGATCGCCGGCCGTTCCGGCAGTGCAATTACGGCCGAAATCGGCTCGATGAAGATGCGCGAGGAAGTGGATGCGCTGAAGGTCATGGGTCTGAATCCCATCGGCGTCCTGATTTTTCCCCGGCTGGTGGCGCTGACGGTTGCCTTGCCGCTGCTGACGGTCATTGCCAACTTCGCCGCGCTTTTCGGTGCTGCCCTGGTGTCCTGGGCATATTCCGGCATCACCTTTGCGACCTTCATCTCCCGCCTGCATGAGGCTGTCAGCCTCTCTACGATCATTTCGGGGATGATCAAGGCGCCGTTCATGGCGCTGGTTATCGGCATCGTCGCGGCGGTTGAGGGATTGAAGGTGGGCGGCAGTGCCGAGTCTCTCGGTCAACACGTGACCTCATCGGTGGTGAAGTCGATCTTCGTCGTTATTCTGATGGACGGGCTCTTCGCCATGTTCTACGCAGCAATCGACTTCTGAGGGACGGCAAGGATGAGCGCGCTTCACTCGGAAATCCCGTTGGAAAAAGATGAGCACGGCAGGGACATCGTGCTGTCGGCACGGGATGTCACGGTCGGCTTCGGATCGAAGATCGTCCTCGATAAATTGAATCTCAATATCTATCGCGGCGAGATCCTGGGCTTCGTCGGGGCCTCCGGTGCGGGCAAGTCCGTGCTGTTGCGCACGGTGCTGCGGCTCTTGCCGCGCCGATCGGGCAAGATCGAGATTCTTGGCGAGGATTACGACAAGCTCGACGAGCAGGACCGTAACCGCCTCGATATGCGGCTCGGCGTTCTCTTTCAGCAGGGCGCGCTGTTTTCCTCGCTGACTGTCAAGGAAAACATCCAGGTGCCAATGCGGGAATATCTGGACCTGCCCAAGGAGATGATGGACGAGCTGGCGCTGATGAAGATCCGCATGGTGGGTCTCGCCGCTGACGCCGCAGACAAGTATCCTTCCGAACTTTCCGGCGGCATGATCAAGCGCGCGGCGCTTGCCAGAGCCTTGGCGCTCGACCCCGACCTTGTTTTCCTGGATGAGCCGACGTCGGGCCTCGATCCGATCGGTGCGTCGGAGTTCGACGAGCTGATCGCCAAGCTGCGCGACACGCTTGGCCTGACCGTTTATATGGTGACTCACGACCTCGACAGCCTGTTTTCCGTCTGCGACCGTATTGCTGTCCTCGGACAGAAGCGGGTATTGGTGGAAGGCACGGTTGAGGACATGCTCGCCTGTGATGATCCCTGGGTGCAATCCTACTTCAGGGGCAAGCGCGCACGTTCGATCGTGCCGCGCGAGGACATCAGAGGGCACAACGACGACAAAGGCGCAAGCGCCCACAGCCGCGAGAAGTGACTGGAGACAATGGAAACCAAAGCCAATTATACGATCGTCGGGTTCTTCACGCTGCTTGTGATCGCGGCCGCCTTCGGTTTCGTCTACTGGATGGCCGAGTATGGCCGCGGCGGTCCGATGGTCGAGCTTGTCGTGCGCATTCCAGGCTCGGCAAACGGGCTGAGCGTGGGCTCTCCGGTTCGCTTCAACGGCATTCAGGTCGGCTCGGTGCAGGGGCTTTCGATCGATGCCGACGATCCGAACTATTCGCTTGCCTTCACGCAGGTGCGCGCCGATGCGCCGGTCTATACCTCGACCAAGGCCATTCTTGAGATCCAGGGTCTAACGGGTGCCGCCTATATCGAGCTTTCCGGCGGGCGCAACGGTGACGAGAATATTTTGAAGCGTTCGATCGATACAGGTAAGCGGGCGGTGTTGCTTGCGGATCAATCGAGCGTGACCAATCTGTTGACGACGGCCGACAAGATCCTGAACCGTGCCAATGACACCATCGGCGACATTCAGGGCTTCGTCTCGGATTCGCGCGGACCTTTGACCGATACTGTGCGCAATGCGCAGAAATTCTCGAAGGCCATTGCCGACAATTCCGACAATATCGACAAGTTCCTGGCAAGCGTCGGGCAGCTTTCCGATACCTTCAAGACGGTTTCGGTCCGCGTTGACTCGACGCTGGATGCGATTGAGAAGCTGGTGCGCGCGGTCGATGCCCAGAAGGTCAACGACGTCATCGCCAATGCCGACAAGATCACGGCGAACGTGGCCGACGCCACGACCGACCTGAAGGCGACCATTGCGAGTTTCAAGCAGACTGCCGACACCTATACGACGTTCGGCCAGAACGCGCAAAAGACCTTGGATCGCGTCGATGCGATCGTCGCGCAGATCGATCCGGCCAAGATCAAGGGATCGGTTGACGATATTGCCGACGTGACGAAGCAGGCGCGCACGGCTGTCGCATCGATCCGTGACGTTGCCAATTCCGTTGCTGCGCATCAGCAGGATATCGACCAGACGATCGCCAATGCCCGCGACATATCCACCAAGCTCAACGCGGCTTCCGGCAAGGTCGACGGAATCCTGACCAAGGTCAATTCCCTGCTCGGTGACGACAGCACGAAATCGCTGTTCGCAGAAGCCAAGGACACGCTCGAATCCTTCAAGAAGATGGCGGACAATCTCAATTCCCGCATTGGTCCGATCGCTGACAATCTGCAGAAATTTTCCAGCGGCGGCTTGCGCGATGCCCAGACCCTCATCAACGACATGCGGGGCACGGTTGACAATCTGAATAGCACAATCACTAATTTCGACCGCAATCCGCAGCGATTGATCTTCGGCGGAGATACGGTCAAGACTTATGATGGCCGCGCGCGGCATTGATGAATAGCGATATCTGGTCTCCAGGGGATAAGCGAAATATGGTCGGTTGCGTGTCGAGTGAGCGTCATCAGGTGTGGAAAGCTGTGATCGCGTTGCCGTTGCTCGCAGCCTTGCTGGGAGGTTGCGGAACCTCCTCCAACAGCGACACCTACGATCTTTCCGCGTCGGCAAAGGCGAACGGACCTTCGGTCAAGAGCCGCCAGATCCTCATCCCGCCGCCGACCGCGCTGCAGGCACTGGACAGCAATCAGATCGTCATTCGAGTCTCGCCTTCGGAAATTCAGTATCTCGGCAAATCGCAATGGAGCGACAAGCTGAGCAAGATGGTGCAATCGAAGCTGGTCGAAGCTTTCGAGAATACCGGCAAGCTCGGCGGCGTTGGCGTGCCCGGGCAGGGGCTTGCGATCGACTATCAGATCGTCACCGATATCCGTTCCTTCGAGATCAATGCCGCCGGCGGCCACAAGACGGCAATCGTGGAAATCTCGGAAAAAATCCTGAACGATCGCACCGGCACGGTGAAGGCGCAGAATGTATTCCGCAAGGTCGTGCCGGTCAGCGGCGGCAGCAATCCCGATTTCGTGCGCGCGCTTGATGCCGCATTTGCCGGTGTGACGGGCGAACTCGTCGATTGGACCTTGCGGTCGCTGTAAGGGCGATCAGCGCTCCATCAATTCCTTCAGTGTCGTCAGATCGCGCATGACATGCGCGGCATCGGCCGCGAATTGCGCCGTTTCCATGCCCGGTAGCCGAAGCACGGTGAACATGACCTCGCAGCCATCGCCGTTCGGAACGACGCGCAAGGCATTGTAGACCTGCAGATCGGATTCCAACGTTACCCAATGGTCGATGACGCCGAACTCGTTGCGAGGCGCAAAGCGCACCCGGGCAGTGCCCAGCGTGCCTTCGGCGATCCAATCATTGCCATCCTGCGTCAGCCCTGATGCCAGGCCGGAGGCCCAGAAGGGCATGTTTTCCGGGCGGCTGGCGTAGTCATAGACCTCCCTCCAGTCGCGAGCGATAGAGATATGTACGATCTTCGCGCTCATGGTCGACATCGTGATTTCCTCCTCTATATCATCATCATGCGGCTGCGATTGGCAGAACAAGCGTTTGTTCGGAAATGGATGAATCGCGAATTCCGCAACATTGTTGCACAGTCCTGCAAAGAGAACGATTCACCGCGTTCGAAGGCTTGCCGTTTTCCGTCCGGAGTGCAACAACAGCCCCCAACGCAGGGCTGTCGCCGGTCGCGCCGAGCGTCGGCGGCATTGCGTCACATCGGATGTTGCTGTGTCTTCCGGGTCTTCAGGGTGGGGCCGGGCGCAGTCAACGACTCATTGGAGGATTGTCGTGGAAAAGGCAGAAATCGGGCTGATCGGTCTCGCTGTGATGGGATCGAATCTGGCGCTCAACATCGCTGAAAAAGGCAACAAGATTGCAGTGTTCAACCGTACGCCTCAGGTGACGGATGAATTCTATGCGAATGCGGGCGCACTCAAGGACAAGATCATTCCCTGCAAGACGATCGAGGAGTTCGTCGAGGCGATCCGTCCGCCGCGGCCGATCATCATCATGATCAAGGCCGGCGAGCCGGTCGACCAGCAGATGGCGGCATTACAGCCGTATCTCGACAAGGGCGACATCATGATCGATGCCGGCAACGCCAACTTCCGCGACACGATCGCCCGCTTCGACCGTCTGAAGGACACCGGCCTGACCTTCATCGGCATGGGCGTCTCGGGTGGTGAAGAAGGTGCGCGTCACGGCCCCTCCATCATGGTTGGCGGCACGGAAGAGTCCTACAAGCGCGTCGAAAAGGTGCTGACCTCGATTGCCGCCAAGTACAATGACGATCCGTGCGTCGCCTGGCTTGGCAATGACGGCGCCGGCCATTTCGTGAAGACCATCCACAACGGCATCGAATATGCCGACATGCAGATGATCGCCGAGATCTACGGCATCCTGCGCGACGGCCTCGGCAAGAGCGCGGCCGAGATCAGCTCGATCTTCGGTGACTGGAACAAGGGCCGCCTCAACTCCTACCTCATCGAGATCACCGAGAAGGTTCTTGCCGCCAAAGATCCGGCAACTGGCAGCGCCATGCCCGACGTCATCCTCGACAAGGCTGGCCAGAAGGGCACCGGCAAGTGGTCGGCCATCGAAGCGCAGAACATGGGCATTCCGGCAACCGCCATCGAGGCTGCTGTCGCGGCTCGCAGCCTGTCTGCCATCAAGAGCCAGCGCGAAGCAGCCGAGAAGATCTTCGGCACGCCGGACTACAAGTTCCCGATCGCTTTCGGTCCCGATCTGCTGAAGGATCTGGAGCTTGCGCTCTTCGCTGCCAAGATCGGCGCTTACGCGCAGGGCTTTGCCGTGATGGCCGAGGCTTCGAAGGAATTCAACTGGTCGCTGCCGATGCCCGTCATCGCCAAGATCTGGCGCGCAGGCTGCATCATCCGCTCGCAGTTCCTCGACGAAATCACCAGCGCCTTCACCAAGACCCCGGATGCGGCAAACCTGATCGTCACCCCGGCCTTTGCCGAGATGGTCAAGGAATCGATCCCGTCGCTGCGTCGCATCGTTTCGGCGGCAACGGCATCCGGCCTGCCGGTTCCGGCGCTAGCCTCGGCGCTGACCTATTTCGACGCCTACCGCCAGGCGCGCGGCACCGCGAACCTCATCCAGGCCCAGCGTGACTTCTTCGGCGCACATGGTTTCGATCGCGTTGATGGCAAGGACATTCACCACGGCCCATGGGGCAGCGGCGCTCAAGGCTGAGAAGACAGTCAGTGCGATTACGAAAAGCCCGCCGGAGAAATCCGGCGGGCTTTTCGTTGTCAGCTCGTTGGCCAGACGGGTGGGCTGATGCTTTGCAGCAGTTCCGGCTCCACGCCGTCGATACGGGCGATAACCGCCTTGGCGAGTTCGCGGCCGGCATGGCGGAAGTCTTCCGATACCGTGATGATCTCCGGCCTGATCCAGCTTAGGACATCGGTCGATTGCTTGGCGACCATGTCGATGTCGCGTCCAAGGCGGAAACCGGCCGCTTCGATGCCGGCATTGACGGCAATCGCACCGCCGCTGCTGGAGCAGACGATCCCATCGGGCGCATGTGGTGAGCGCATCAGCGCCTCGACCGTATCCTTGATATCGGCAAGGGCATTGTCGGTGGTTATCCGCAGGGGGATTTCTTCGGCGCCATATTGATGCAAGCCAGTCTGGAAGCCGATGCGCGTATGGGCGTAATAGGTCAGTTTGCTGGAGGGCTGCAACAGCGCTAGGCGACGCCGTCCTTTGGCGACCAGCGCTCGCACCGCCTCATGCGCGAAGGCTTCGTTGTCGAAGTCGTGGAAGGGGTGGACGATGCCCATATCCGTCCGCCCATGCGTGGAAAAGGGCATGCCGCGATCGTGCATGAGCTCGACGCGCGGATCGTCAGGCTCGGTACGCGATATGATGACGCCGTCTGCAGACCCGGTGTCGAGGATGTAGCGCACCGGCACCAGCGGATCCTTGCTGTGCGAATGCGGCGTGATGACCAGGTGATACTGTGTGCCGGCGAGAACCTCGGAAATGCCGAAGACGATGTGGCTGGTGAAGCCCATGATTTCTTCGTCAATGCTCAGCACCAGCGCGATGACGTTGGTCTTGCCGGTTCTCAGGCGCACGCCGGCGCGATTCGGCTGGTAACCCAGCTGGCGGGCGACCATGCGCACCCGTTCCTTTGTCTCGGCGCCAATATCCGGTGCATCCTTCAATGCGCGCGAAACCGTGGTGATCCCAAGCCCCGTCATGAAGGCGATCGTCTTCAATGTCGGCCGTTCGGGGGTGGACGGCGTTCCGCCCCCTGAAATTTTCTTATTGTCCATTCCGTTCAAGCTCGCCTCCCGGCCGCCTCGGCGACCAATCCGCTTATATTGCCCATGCCTGTGTCGCAAGCATAGGCGAAACATGACGGCTCCTCCGCTCAAGATAGAAACTGTAACGATACAGTACGATTGTCGAGCACTATTTTAGATGCGTCTTTCGGCGCCCGTCCCAAGGGTTGTATTCGTGGCCAGCGGCGAACTGTTTTTTATCCCTGGTGCGAAATCAAAGATACCGCACGTTTAATTTTGAATTTAAAATATGTAATATCAATTATTTAATGAATATTTTTCTTATGCGCCCTCTTTGGAAAACCCAATGTCATCGGCTTAATTTTACGCGCGATGTTTTACCTATAGGTTGTATATTCAGTCGATATCGAAAAAATCACGAGTTGACGGTTGCGTGTCGAAAATGATTCGACTACGTTTTTCCGGCAACGTTTCAGTGAGGGAGGAGAACTCATGAATATTCGTTTGGTGGCCGCCGCATTGCTCGCATCTGTCGCGATTCCGGCCTTCTCAGCAAACGCGACTGATCTTGAAGTGACGCATTGGTGGACATCGGGCGGTGAAGCTGCTGCCGTGAAGGTTCTGGCGGATCAGTACAATGCGCTTGGCAACAATCACTGGGTCGACGGTGCGATCGCTGGATCCGGTTCGACAGCGACGCCGCTGATCGTCAGCCGCATTCTGGGCGGCAATCCCATGGGCGCAACGCAGCTCAACACGGGCCGCGACGCCGAAGAGCTCGTCAAGGCCGGCCTGATGACCGACCTGACCGATCTCGCCGAAAAGGAACATTGGAAGGACATCATTCGTCCGGCCAGCCTGCTGAACTCCTGCACCTACGAGGGCCGCGTCTATTGCGTGCCGCTTAATATCCACTCCTGGCAGTGGATGTGGGTCAACCGGCATGTGTTCGAAGACAATGGCATGAAGGTTCCGGCCAATTGGGATGAGTTCGTGGCCGACGCGCCGAAGCTGCGCGAGAAGGGCATCATTCCGCTCGCAACCGGCGCTCCATGGCAGGTCGACGGCATGCGCAGCGTCATGCAGGTCGGCATCGGCGGCAAGGAAACCTATCTGGCGATCTATCAGAAGAAAGACGCTGACGCCGTGAAGAGCCCCGAAAACCGCAAGGTCTGGGACGCTTTCGCGCAGGCCCGCGATCTGGTTGACGAGAGCTATTCCGGCCGCGACTGGAACGTCGCCACCAACATGGTCATCACAGGCAAGGCCGCCGCACAGATCATGGGTGACTGGGCACAGGGCGAGTTCGGCGTTGCCAAGCAGGTTGCCGGCAAGGATTACGACTGCTTGCCGGGTCTAGGGTTCAATGGCCTGCTCGATACCGGTGGCGACAGCTTCTATTTCCCGAAGAACAGCAATCCCGATATCACCAAGGCGCAGCTTGAGCTCGCGAGCATGCTGGTTTCCAAGGAAACTCAGGTCAAGTTCAATCTGGCCAAGGGATCGCTGCCGGTGCGCGGCGATATCGATCTGAGCGCGGCCAGCAGCTGCATGAAGAAGGGTCTGGAAATCCTGAAGAACCCGGACAATGTGGTGCCGGGTGTTACCCAGCTGATCGACCCGGATACGCGCGGCCAGATGACCGATCTCGGACTGCAGTTCTTCTCCTCCAAGATGACCGTGGATGAGGCGATCGAGAAGCAGGCCGCCATCTTCAAGCAGGCGCAGTAACCGAACGACCATCCTATCAATCGCGATGGCCGGCATCGGGGCGGGCGAGGTTTCTCGCCTGTCCTGACGCAAGCCACCAACGGAGGTATCGATGGCTAACGCTGTCCGGCCCTTTGGTCTGTTCCGCAACCTCAATGCGAAGATCGCCGCCATTCCGATGGTGCTGACCGTGATCGTCGTCTTCGTCGGTTGCACGCTCTGGACCGTCATCTATTCTTTCACGGATTCGAGGCTGCTGCCGAGCTCCAACTTTGTTGGCCTTATGCAGTATCAGCGCCTGTGGGGCACTGATCGCTGGAACATCTCGATCGGCAATCTTGCGACATACGGCATTCTCAGCCTGATTTTTGCTTTCGTCGTCGGGTTCTTCCTGGCCGTGCTGATGGACCAGAAAATCCGCTTCGAGAATACGTTCCGAACCATCTTTCTGTATCCCTTCGCTTTGTCCTTCATCGTGACCGGTCTGGTCTGGCAATGGATTCTCGATCCGGCACTCGGGCTGCCGAAGCTGATGCAGGACATGGGCTTTACGTGGTTCAATTTCGCGCTGCTCGGCAATCAGAAGACCGTGCTTTACGCGCTCGTCATTGCCGGCCTCTGGCAGGGCACGGGTCTTGTCATGGTGCTGATGCTGGCGGGTCTTCGCGGCATCGACGGAGAAATCTGGAAGGCTGCCCGCGTCGACGGCATTCCGGCCTGGCGGACCTATATTTTCATCGTCATTCCGATGATGCGCGGCGTCTTCGTCACCACGCTCGTCATCGTCGCTTCGGGCATCGTGCGTGTCTACGATCTCGTCGTCGCCATGACTGCCGGAGGGCCGGGATTCGCGTCCGAAATGCCGGCCAAATATGTCTACGACTTCATGTTCCAGCGTTCCAATCTCGGCCAGGCGCTTTCCGCCTCCACCGTCATGCTGGTTACCGTGTTCATCTTCGTCGTGCCGTGGGCTCTCTTCGAGTTCCGCCAGAAGCGCAGATAAGGGAGGCACCAAATGGCACTTGCCGCCACCATCGAGCCTTCGGGCGCAAAACCCAAGCGCCGCTTCGCGCCGCGCACCATCATGCTCTACGGCATTCTCGGGCTTGCCGCACTCTACTATGTGCTGCCGCTTTACGTGATGGTCGTGACCTCGCTGAAGGGCATGCCTGAAATCCGCATGGGCAATATCTTCGCGCCGCCCATGGAAATCACCTTCGAACCCTGGGTGAAAGCCTGGTCGCAGGCCTGCACCGGGCTTTACTGCCACGGCATCCAGGTCGGCTTCTGGAATTCGGTAAAGATCCTCGTTCCGAGCGTCATCGTTTCGACCGCCGTCGCATCGATCAACGGCTATGCGCTGGCCAACTGGCGCTTCAAGGGATCGGAAGTCTTCTTCACGATCCTCCTCTTCGGTGCTTTCATCCCTTATCAGGTCATGCTCTATCCGCTCGTCATGGTGCTGCGCGAACTAGGCCTGTTCGCGACGCTTGGCGGCATCGTGCTCGTGCATACGATCTTTGGCATGCCGATCAACACGCTGCTGTTCCGCAACTACTTCGCCTCGCTTCCGCCCGAGCTCTTCAAGGCGGCGCGCGTCGATGGCGCGGGATTCTGGCAAATCTTCCTCCGCATCATGGTGCCCATGTCGCTCCCGATTTTTGCCGTCGCCACAATCATCCAGATCACCGGCATCTGGAATGACTTCTTGTTCGGCGTCATTTTCGCCGGAACACAGAACTATCCGATGACCGTGCAGCTCAACAACGTCGTCAACGCCGTGCAGGGTGTGAAGGAATACAATGTCAACATGGCCGCAACGCTACTGACCGGCGCGGTGCCGCTTATCGTCTATTTCGTGTCCGGGCGGCTCTTCGTCCGGGGCATCGCCGCCGGCGCAGTGAAAGGTTGATCCATGAACAGCAGCGTTTCCATCAAAGACCTTTCGCTGAATTTCGGTGCGGTCAACGTCCTGAAAAATCTCAACATCGAGATCAATGACGGCGAGTTCCTCGTGCTCCTCGGCTCGTCCGGCTGCGGCAAGTCAACCTTGCTCAACTGCATCGCCGGCCTGCTCGATATCAGCGAGGGGCAGATCTTCATCAAGGGCAAGAATGTCACCTGGGAAGAGCCCAAGGATCGCGGCATCGGCATGGTGTTCCAGTCCTATGCGCTCTATCCGCAGATGTCGGTGGAGAAAAACCTCTCCTTTGGTCTCCGTGTGGCCAAGGTGCCGGGGGACGAGATCAAGAAGCGCATCGCACGGGCTGCCGAGATCCTGCAGATCGAGCCGCTTCTGAAGCGCAAGCCGGCGGAGCTTTCGGGCGGTCAGCGTCAGCGCGTCGCGATCGGCCGCGCGCTTGTGCGCGATGTCGACGTCTTCCTCTTCGACGAGCCGCTGTCGAACCTCGATGCCAAGCTGCGCTCGGAGCTGCGCGTGGAAATCAAGCGCCTGCACCAGTCGCTGAAGAACACGATGATCTATGTGACCCACGACCAGATCGAGGCGCTGACGCTTGCAGACCGCATCGCGATCATGAAGAACGGCGTCATCATGCAGCTCGATGATCCGACGACAATCTATAACGAGCCGCGCAATCTTTTCGTCGCCGGTTTCATCGGATCGCCATCGATGAACTTCCTCAAGGGTGAGTTGGTCAATCGCGAAGGCAAGGTCGTTTTCGCAACCAACGACGTGCTGTTTTCTCTCGATGGTTACAAGGCCGGCGAGGGGCTGCAGGCCGGCCGCAAGGTCGTGCTGGGTGTTCGTCCGGAGCACATCAAGGTCAATGAAGCGGCCGCATCCGGCGCCGAGGTCCATGATGCCACCGTCGATATCGAAGAGCCAATGGGCGCCGATAATCTGCTGTGGCTCAAGCATGCTGGCCACACCATGTCGGTTCGCGTCAACGGTGCCAGGCGTTTTGGCCCCGGGTCGGCTGTGAAACTCGGCTTTGACATGTCTCTCGCATCGCTCTTTGATGCGCAGACGGAACTCAGAATTTGATCCATGCAAGGAGGCGGTCTTGCCGCCTCCGTCCTACTACGGTCCGGGAGGTCCGATGTCGTCTTCGCTCAATGACAACTTCACCGTCGATCTGGCCGGGTCGTGGGGGCTGACGTCTCCCGACAGCGATCATTCGCTTTCCATATCTCTGCCTGGTGACGTCCATTCCGCACTGCATGCGGAAGGGCTTATTCCCGATCCCTATTTTGCGCGCAACGAAGAGATCGTGCAGTGGGTCGCCAAGCAGGACTGGGAGCTTACGCGCAGTTTTAAGCTCGATGACACCGGTGGCGACTGGTATCTCGACATCGACTATCTCGACACTGTCGCCAGCGTCTACGTCAATGATGCGCTCGTGCTGGAGGCCAACAACTGCTTCCAGCGTTATCGTCCTGATGTCTCGAAGGCACTGAAAACGGGCGAAAACACCATTCGCATTGTCCTGCATTCGAGCATTGCGGCTGGCGCCGCGCTGCAGGCGCGGCAGCCTTTCTACATTCCCTACAGCACTGGCAATTCGCCGATCCCGAATGGCAACATGCTGCGTAAGCCGCAATGCCATTTCGGCTGGGACTGGAACATCGCGATTGCGCCGCTTGGCCTTTACGGCACCATCGCGCTGAAGAAGCTCGAGATCGCGCGGATCGAGAATGTCGTCACCCAGCAGATTCACAATGACGACGGTTCGGTCGACCTCAAGGTGACGGTGGTGCTGTTTGCCAAGGGAACGGGGATTACGCAGCTCTATTTCTCGCTCGATGACGAGCGGGTGCGCCTCGATGTCGGCGTCAATGCCGGCGAAACGTCGATCACCCACTTCTTCCATGTCGACAAGCCCAAGCTATGGTGGCCGGCCGGCAATGGCGATCAGGCGCTTTATGCCTTGTCCGTGGAGACCAACTTCGAAACCGTCACCCGGCAGATCGGCCTGCGCACGGTCGAGTTGATCACCACCGAGGATGAGGCGGGTAGCCGTTTTGCTTTGAAGGTCAATGGTCGCGAAATCTTTGCCCGCGGGGCCAACTGGATTCCTGCCGACGCGCTGTTTTCGCGCTCCAATCCGGCTGCAACCGAGGATTTGCTGCAATCGGCCGTCGATGCCAACATGAATGCGATCCGCGTCTGGGGCGGCGGCTTCTACGAGCATGACTGGTTCTACGACACCTGCGACCGATTGGGGTTGATGGTGTGGCAGGACTTCATGTTTGCCTGCAATCTTTATCCATCGACTGGCGACTTCCTGGAGAATGTCGAGGAGGAAGTGGACTATCAGGTTCGCCGGCTTGCGACGCACCCCTCGATCGTTCTCTGGTGCGGTGACAATGAACTCGTGGGCGCGCTCACCTGGTTCGAGGAATCCCGTAAAGATCGCGATCGGTATCTCGTCTCATACGATCGCCTGAACAGGACGATCGAAAAGGCGATGAAGAAGGCGCTGCCGGATGCGATCTGGTGGCCGTCGAGCCCTGCCTCCGGCTATCTCAACTTCGGTGACGCGTGGCATGCCGATGGCTCCGGCGACATGCATTATTGGTCTGTCTGGCACGAGAACAAATCCTTCGACAATTATCGATCCGTGCGCCCGCGCTTCTGCTCGGAATTCGGCTTCCAGTCCTATACCTCGCTGCCTGTCATCAAGACCTATGCCGAGGCGAAGGATATGAACATCGCCTCTCCGGTCATGGAGTTGCACCAGAAAAATGCCGGCGGCAACGAGCGCATCGCCGGCACGATGTTCCGCTACTTTCGCTTCCCGAAGGACTTCCCGAATTTCGTCTATCTGAGCCAGGTCCAGCAGGGCCTCGCCATCAAGACGGCGGTGGAATATTGGCGGTCGCTGAAGCCGCATTGCATGGGCACCATCTACTGGCAGCTCAACGACACCTGGCCCGTCGCCTCATGGTCCAGCCTCGATTACGGCGGCCGGTGGAAGGTGATGCACTATCTGGTGCGGCGCTTCTTCCAGCCGGTATCCGTCGCCGCCATTCCGTCGGAAGACAACAAGACGATCCGTTTCTCTCTCGTCAACGACACCAATGCTGATGTCATGGCTGATATCTCCGTCTCACTCCTGAAGCTCGACGGCGAGCGCGTGCCGCTGACCACCGCGCATGCCGTCTGCACGCCGGATGCGGCCGTTACAGCCTTGTCGATCGATACGGATCAGGTGCCGGCCGATTGCCTGCTGGCGTGGCGTTTCACCGCATCGAATGGAATGGGTGGTGAGGGGCACTATGTCCACGGGACCTACAAGGCACTCGAGCTTCAGCCCGCCGGCCTGACGGTTCTGAGGGAAGAGAAGGAGGAAGACGGGACGGTGGAGCTCACCGTCACCGCAAAGGGACTTGCACTGTTCGTGATGATCGAGAGCGAGGTCGACGGACGTTATTCCGACAATGCCTTCGATCTTGCCGCCGGCGAAAGCCGCCGCATCATCTTTACGCCGGCCGGGCCCGTTGCGGGCGGCGTTCCTGCATTCCGTATCTATGATCTGCAATCCAGCCAGTCGGTGGCCAACCAACCGGTGGATTGAGCTATCGTGCCGCAGTGGCGGTGCTTTCGGGGCCACAAGCCCAAGACAGACGGCCGGGAGGCCATTGGAGGACTATCGATGACGAAACTTGGATTTCAGCTTTATAGCGCCCGCAATTTCCAACCTTATTCCGAAATCTTCGTAAAGCTCGGCAAGGCCGGTTATGCCGAAGTCGAAGGTTTCGGTGGCATCTATGCCGACCTGGACGAAAGCGGCCTCAAGGCCCTGCGCGCCGAGCTCGACAAGAACGGCCTGCGGATGGCAAGCGGCCATTTCAGCCCGGATTTCCTCGATGGTGAAGTACAGAAGTCGCTGACCATCGCCAAGACCCTCGGCATGGATTCGATCTACGCACCGCATATCGGCGCCGATCAGCGCCCGAGCGATGCCGCCGGCTGGCGCGCATTCGGCAAGCGCCTGCACGAAATGAGCAAGCCATACAAGGATGCGGGTTTCGAATTCGGCTGGCACAACCACGACTTCGAATTCGTGAAGCAGGCGGACGGCTCGCTGCCGATCGAGCAGATCTTCGAAGGCGCTCCGGACATCTCCTGGGAAGCCGATATCGCCTGGGTCATCCGCGGCGGCGGCGATCCCTTCGCCTGGATCGAAAAGCTCGGTCCGCGCATCACCGCCGTGCACGTCAAGGACATCGCACCGGCTGGTGAAAACAAGAACGAAGACGGCTGGGCCGATGTCGGTCATGGCACGGTTCCGTGGGCGAAGCTGCTCAAGGCGCTGGCCGGCACCAAGGCCAAGCACTTCGTCGTCGAACACGACAATCCGAGCGATGTCGATCGCCTGATCACGCGTTCCATCGCATCCTTCAAGAGCTTTTGAGGCACTTCCACATGGCTAAGGAACTTGGCGTCGGCATCATCGGATGCGGCAACATCTCAACCACCTACTTCTCGCTCGCACCGCTCTTCAAGGGGCTGAAGGTGCTGGCCTGCGCTGACATCAACATGGAAGCGGCGCGGGCACGCGCCGAGGAATACAAGGTCAAGGCCCAGACCATCGACGAACTGCTCGCCAATGACGAGCTCGACGTCATCGTCAACCTGACCATTCCGGATGCGCATTTCCCTGTTTCCAAGCGCATCCTCGAAGCCGGCAAACACGTCTATTCCGAAAAGCCGCTTGTGCTGACGCTGGAGCAGGGCGAGGAGCTGCGTCGCATCGCCAAGGAAAAGGGGCTCGCCGTCGGCTGCGCTCCCGATACCTTCCTCGGTGGCGCCCACCAGCTCGCCCGCAAATTCATCGATGACGGCGGCATCGGCCGCATCACCTCTGGTTCTTGCCATGTGATGAGCCCCGGCATGGAAATGTGGCATCCGAACCCGGACTTCTTCTTCCTGCCCGGCGGCGGCCCGATCCTCGACCTCGGCCCCTATTATGTGGCCAACCTCATCAATCTGATCGGTCCGGTGAAGCGCGTCGGTGCGATGACCTCGATGGCATCGCCGACCCGTACGATTACCAGCCAGCCGCGCAATGGCGAGATCATCCCCGTTAAGACGCCGACGACGATCCAGGCTCTGCTCGAATTTGTCAGCGGCGCCCGGATCACGCTGACGGCGAGCTGGGATGTGTGGTCGCACCGCCATGCCAATATGGAGCTCTACGGCACCGAGGGCTCGCTCTATGTGCCCGACCCGAACTTCTTCGGTGGCACGGTCGAGGCGAGCGGTCGCGACAAGGACATCAAGCCGCTGGAAAACTGGGCGCATCCTTTCGGCATCGCCAATCAGGAAAGCCCGAGCGGCGCGCGCGCCAACTACCGCACGGCCGGCCTTGCCGACATGGCGGCTTCGCTGATCGACGGACGCGACGCACGTTGCTCGCTCGACCGCACCTTGCACGGCGTCGACGTCATGACTTCGATCCTGAAGTCGGGCGAGGAAGGTCGCTTCATCGATCTGACCACGACCTGCACGCAGCCGGCGGCACTCGGCATCGAAGAGGCACAGGCGCTCTTGAAGTAAGCGCAGGAAGAGCTAGTTTGCGCGCGGGTGAACAACCCGCGCGCTTTTTCATCTCGAAGGAATTCCATCATGGCCTGGCAACCGGCATCCGATCGTTATTCAAAAATGAAATACAACAGGACCGGCCGTTCCGGTCTGAAGCTGCCGGCGGTCTCGCTGGGGCTCTGGCACAATTTCGGCGGCGACACACCGCATGACCGCAAGGTCGACATGTGCCGCACGGCTTTCGATCTCGGCATCACCCATTTTGACCTCGCCAACAACTACGGACCGCCTCCCGGCAGCGCCGAGACCGCGTTCGGCGAGATCCTGCGCACCGATTTCGCCGGCCTGCGCGACGAGCTCATCATCTCCTCCAAGGCCGGCTACGACATGTGGCCGGGTCCTTATGGCGAATGGGGCAGCCGCAAATATCTGATCGCCTCCTGCGACCAGAGCCTTAAGCGTATGGGCCTCGACTATGTCGATATCTTCTACTCCCACCGCTTCGATCCGGATACGCCGCTTGAAGAAACCTGTGGCGCGCTCGACCATATTGTCCGCTCGGGCAGGGCACTCTATGTCGGCATTTCCTCCTACAACTCGCAGCGCACGCGCGAGGCTGCCGCCATCCTGAAGGACCTCGGTACACCATGCCTGATCCATCAGCCGAGCTACTCCATGCTCAACCGGTGGGTCGAGGATGACGGTCTGGTGGATACGCTCGAAGATCTCGGCATTGGTTCCATCGTCTTCTCGCCGCTGGCGCAGGGTATGCTCTCGACCAAGTATCTCGGCGGCATTCCGGATGACAGCCGCGCCGCACAGAACCACTTCCTGAAGCGCGACTTCATCCGCCCGTCGATCATCGACAATATAAGAAAGCTCAACGAGATCGCCGAGAAGCGCGGTCAGACGCTGGCGCAGATGGCAATCGCCTGGGTTCTGCGCGGTGGCCGTATCACCTCGGCCCTGATCGGCGCCAGCCGCTCGTCGCAGATCGTCGATTGCGTCAAGGCACTCGATAATCTCGACTTCACGGCCGAAGAGCTGAAGCAGATCGATGTCTACGCGAAGGAGGCGGACATCAATCTCTGGGCCAAATCGGCCGAACGCGATTGATTATCCTAAAACGCCCGGAACCAGTTTCCGGGCGTTTTACCTTGTTGCCGCTTGTCGTGGTCTCTGGAGGAGAGAGTTTCATGATCCGCAATCCGATCCTGCCGGGCTTCAACCCCGATCCGTCCATCTGCCGCGTCGGCGAGGACTACTATATCGCCACCTCGACATTCGAATGGTATCCGGGAGTGCAGATCCATCACTCGCGCGACCTCGTGAATTGGACCCTGGTCCGACGCCCGCTGGAGCGTGCATCACAGCTCGACATGCGCGGCGAGCCTGACAGCTGCGGCATCTGGGCGCCTTGCCTCTCCTACGCGGACGGCCTGTTCTGGCTCGTCTATACCGACGTCAAGCGCTATGACGGCAACTTCAAGGATGCCCATAATTACATCGTGACGTCTCCGACCATCGAAGGCGAATGGTCCGAGCCGGCCTATGTAAACTCCTCCGGTTTCGATCCGTCTCTGTTCCATGACGATGACGGCCACAAATGGTTCGTCAACATGCAATGGAACCACCGCACGGAGAGCTATGGCGGTTCGCCGAAGACGCCGGCCTTCGACGGCATACTTCTGCAGGAATGGGATCCGGTGGAAAAATCCCTGAAAGGGCCAATCAGGAACATCTTCGCCGGCACCGAGCTGGGGCTGGTCGAGGGGCCGCATCTCTTCAAGCGTAACGGCTGGTACTATCTGACCACGGCGGAAGGCGGCACCGGCTATGATCATGCCGTGACCATGGCACGATCCCGCGACATAGCCGGACCCTACGAGCTGCATCCGAACAAGCACCTAATCACCTCGAAGGATCACCCGGAAGCGGCGTTGCAGCGTGCCGGCCATGGCCAATATGTCGAGACGCATGATGGCCAGTTCTATCATACGCATCTCTGCGGGCGGCCTCTGCCGCCACATCGCCGCTGCACGCTCGGCCGCGAGACGGCTCTGCAGAAATGCGTCTGGAAAGAGGATGGCTGGCTCTATCTCGAAAATGGCACCAGCGTTCCCGATGTAAATGTGGCCGGCTTGAATGGTGCGATGCCGGTCGAGAAGCCGCGCCGCAGCGGTTACAATTTCGACGAGGGCAGCTTGCCGATGGATTTCCAATGGCTGCGCACGCCGCAGCCGGAGCGAATCTTCAGCCTGACGGATCGACCCGGCTATTTGCGGCTTTTTGCCCGTGAAAGCATCGGTTCCTGGTTCGAGCAGGCGCTTGTCGCCCGCCGTCAGGAGCATCACAGTTTCCGCGCCGAAACCGTCATCGAGTTCGAGCCCGCTACCTATCAGCAGGTTGCGGGCCTGACACATTACTACAATCGCTTCAAGCTACATGCCATCGCCGTGACCTTACATGAGAAGCTCGGCCGCTGCGTCACCATCATGACCTGCCCAGGCGACTATCCGAACGGTCGCCTGAGTTTTCCGATCGAGGGTGGCGTCGCAGTGCCGGATGGGCGGATCCAGCTTGCCATGGAGGTGCGAGACAACGACCTGCAGTTCTTCTGGCAGGCGGAGGGCATGGGCGCCTGGCAGGCAATCGGCCCGGTGCTCGATGCTGGCGTCATTTCGGACGAGGGTGGCCGCGGCGAGCATGGCTCCTTCACCGGCGCTTTCGTCGGCATGTTTGCCTTCGACACGTCGGGCCGGGCAAAGACAGCGGATTTCGACTGGTTCAACTACGATGAGCTATAAGACTCGCAGCGAAGCGGGCGCCTGGCCGAACCAATCACGCCCATTACGGAATTGTAATTCGACTGTCAGATGCGTTTCATGTCTGTCACGATAAGTTCGCGTGCAGATTCTGAAATGAGGAAACAACCAATGAGAAAAATCTTCACTGTCCTTCTTGCTGCGTCCATCCTGGCGACGCCGCTGGCAGCGACTGCACAGGTCAAGACGGCACCCGCCGGTAAGCAGGCCGTCGTTCAGAAAGAGACGGTGAAGAAGAAGGTCGTTATCCGCAAGGGCGGTTGGGTCAAGGGCCGCCGCCTGTCGGCCTTCGATCGGCGCCGAGCAACGGAAATCGACTATCGCGCCTACCAGCTGTCTGCGCCTCCGCGCGGCTATCACTGGGTTCGCCTGAAGAGCAATTTCCTCCTTGTCGGTATTACCAGCGGCTTGATCTCGAAGGTGCACGAAGCCCGATAAGCACGACGGGCTGCGATCCCCGGACTATGCAAGGGCGGCTGTGTCGCCCTTTTTCATGCCGCAAACATGGGGACGCCTTGAATCAAAAATCCCCGGCTCTTCGGCCGGGGATTTCTATTTGTCTTACTGTCTGTCTCAGCTCAGGCGGCCGGCGGCATGGGCCAGCATGGTGTAGACCTTGCCGGTATCCGAAGTGAGATAGGATTGCGTGACCGTCTTGTCGCGATCGGTGCGGGCAACGTCGGTAAGCAGCTTTTCGAAATCGGCGATGTAGCGATCGACTGCGGTGCGGAATTCCGGCTCGCGGTCGTATTTACGCTTGATCTCGTCGAAGGTCTGCTGGCCCTTGAGCGTGTAGAGCCGGCGGGTGAACACGTCGCGTTCGCCACGCTGGTAACGGCGCCACAGGTCGACAGAGGCGTCATGATCGATCGCGCGGGCGATATCGACCGAAAGCGAGTTCAGCGACTCCACGACATGGCGCGGGTTGCGTGCGGCCGGAGCAGGAGCCTGTTCCACCGGTGCTTTCGCCGTCGCCTGGCGTGCGGGTTGCAGACCGGCGTTTTCATCACGCGAAGCGCCACGCAGCAGGTCGCTGATCCAGCCGCCGCCGGCTGCTTCCTGGCGTGCAGGGGCTGCCGTCTCGGCCGGACGCTGCGGCTGTGCTGCCGGGCGCTCGGCCGGGATCGATCCACGCAAGCCGAGGGATTCGATCGAAGGCGGCTGCGGCTGCGGTGCTGGGCGCTGCATGGGTTGCTGAGCGACCGGTTGTTGTGGAGCCGGCTGTTGCGGCGCGGGCTGTGGTGGCCGGGCGGCGACCGGGGCAGGTGCTGCGGGTTGCGGGCGCGGAGCGGGCTGCGCATCGGCCAGAGCACGGGCTGCCGGCTCGGAAATCTCCAGCTGCTGCGTCGAGCGGCCGACGATCTGCGAGATGTCCTGCAGAGCCTTGATCTGCTCGGCAACGGCGCGACGCATGGCTGCAGCACTTTCCTTTGCCTCTTCCGGAAGGTCGAAGGCGCCGCGCTTCAGTTCGCTGCGGGTGAGGTCGAGCTCGCGGCGGATATCGCCGGCCGAGCGGCGGATTTCGTCCGTCGCCCCGGCAAAGCGGCCGATCGCGTCATCAACAGCGACACGCAGGGTTTCGCGCAGCTGCTGGGCAGCCGTATCCGAGGTCTTGCCGGCATCGGCCAGCATCTGTTCGACTTGGGAGAGCGAAGCCGTCAGGCCGCCACGCAACCGATTGGTGAGGTCGCTGGAACGGCGTTCTGCATTGGCGAATGTATTTTCAACGGCCTGGTTCGCTTCTTCGCCAGCCTTATGCAATGCGCCACGCATATTTTCCGCCGCATCCTCGGCGCGCTTTTCGGCGTCCGAGAGAACACGACCAATATCCGCGAAGGAAGACTGCACGCTCTGGCGAAGATTGCCGGTCACCTGGTTCGACCGCTGTTCTGCGCGGTCGAAGGCCGTTTCCACCATCGAGCCGAGGGCGCGCATGGTGTTCTCGATCTCTTCCGAGCGCTGAACGAGGCCGACGGCCAGGTTCTGCAGGGCCGTTTCGCGTTCTTCCAGTGTCGATACGAGGTTCGACTGGGCGGCGCCCAGAAGCTGGGAAGCCTGCGACAGAACCTTGGAGTGATCGTCGAAGCGACCGACGATGCTGCCGACCTGCGACAGGGTCTGGCCGGTGATCTCGGACAGCTTGTCGACCTTGCCTTCGAGAAGGCGGCTGGAGGCGGAAACCATTTCGCCGGCCTTCGCGGCAGATTCCGCGAAGCGTGACGAGGTTGCCGTCAGGCGGTCGTCGACGTTTGCGAATTCGGTAGCAGCATTGGACAGCAGGCCGGCGATCGCCGAGTTGTTGTCCGCCAGGCGGGCGATGATGCCATTGACGCTGGCGAGCAGGTTGTTTTCGAGAGCGCTGACCGTGTTGACCGCATGCTCGGTGCGCGACGAGATTGCGTTGATGAGGGCGGCGTTTTCGGCGCGCAGGCGCTCGGTGCTCTCCTGGGCTGCCGCCGAGATGAGGGCTGCTGCTTCCTGACCCGTTGCCGCGTAGCGATCGACGATCGGGCGAGCCTTTTCGTCGATCAGGCGCGACAGCTCGGTGGAGCGTCCTGCGAGCATCGAGTTCAGCTCGCGGGTGCGTTCGTCGAGCGAGGTGCGGATGGAAGAGCCGCGGGCTTCCAGCGCCTTGTCGACATCGGCAAGCGTGGAGTCGATTTCACGGGCGCGTTCTTCCAGCGAGCTGCGGATGGCCGTGCTGCGCTCCTCGAGCGCACGCTCGACCTGAGACATGGTGGAGGCGATCTGCTCGCTGCTGCCGGCAAGCGTGTTGCGGATGGCGGCACCACGGGCTTCCAGCGATTGTTCGGCCGAAGACAGGGCCTGCGAGATCGTGTTGACCTGATTGCTGACGAGGCCCTCGGCTTCGGCGACCTTGTTGACGATCGCGTTGCCGGCCTCCGAGAAGGTCTGGGCAACGGCCGCAGCCTGGCTTGCCAACCGGTTCTGCGTTTCCGAGACGCGATTGACGAGGTCGTTGGAGCGCTCGGTCATGGCGCGGGCGAAGGCATCGCTGTGGTTGCCGAGGTTTTCGGCAAACTGCTGACCGGTGTTGGCAAGCAGATCGGCGGTGCGTGTGGCTTCCGTGTCCATGCCCTGCGCGGCATCGGCAACGGCCGTGCGCAGCGTGGTGGCAAGATTGGCGGCCTTGCCCTCGATCGTGCGATTGACGGCTTCGAGGCCAACATTGAGAGCGCGATCCATGGTTGAAAGGCGCTCTTCGATGCGGGCCGATGCCTGGCTGCCGCTGTCGTCGATCTTTGCCGCGCCGCTCGCCAGCGTATCGGAGAGGCGGTTGCCGGCCGCATCGACCTGTGCGGCAACGCCGGTGACACCTTCGTTGATGCGATTTTCGAGAGCCGACAGGCTGGCCTCGACCCGCGAGCCGGTTTCGGCAAAACGGTTCGTCATGCCGTCGATCGACTGGTTGAGGTTGGACGAGAAGGTTTCGGCCGAACGCGCGATGTCGCCGGCGGCCTGCTGGATACGGCCGGCAATGTCGCCCGCGCCGCTGTTCAGGCGTTCTTCCAATGTCCTTGCGCTGGTGTCGATGGTCTGGCGCAGCGAAGCCTCGCGGTCCTCGAGCGACATTTCAAGCATGCTGGCGCTGGTGGCAATCGAGGTGCCGATGGCCGTCGTCTGTTCCATCAGCGTGTTGTCGATCTGCTCATGGGCGTCGCGCAGGGCCAGATTGATGGCGCTGCTGCGGTCTTCCAGCGTGGAGCGCATACGCTCATAGGCAGAAGCAAGGTTCTGATCCATCTGCGACAGACCGGCGCCGAGCGTGTTTTCGAGATGGCGGGTGGTGCTGCCGAGAACCGTCTCGACGCGATCGCTGTTGCTGCCGAGCATTTCGGAGAGAGCGTCCGTGTGGGCAGCGAGCGAGCGATCGAGGCGGTCCTGGTTTTCGCTATAGGCAGCACGGATGGCATCAGCCTTGTCGCCAAAGGCGCCGGCGACGCGGGACTCTGCGCCGGAGACGCTGTCGAGAAGCGCATTGGCGCGTTCTTCCAGGGCGCTCTCGAAGCGGTTCTGGTTTTCGGCGAGCGAGATCGCAAAGGCCATGCTCTTATCGTCGAGCGTGTTGGTCAGTGCTTCGTGACCGCTGGTCACGGTATGGGCAATGGCCTTGGCGCTACTGGAAAGAGTGTCTTCGAGCTTCGCATGATTTTCCGAAAGGGCGATAGCCAATGCCATCGTCCGGTCGTCGAGGCTGTTGACGATCCTGTCGTGGGTGCCGGCAACGGTTTCGGAGAGGGCGTCAAGACGGCTTGATACCGTATCCTCAAGCCGCGACTGGGTGTCGGAGAGCGAAATCGCAAGCGCCATCGCCTTGTCGTCCAGTGCGTCGGCAAGTGCATTGTGGTTGCTGGTAAACGCGTTGGTGATCGCCTCGGCGCGGTTGGCAAGCGTTGCTTCGAGGCGCGACTGGCCGGAGGTCAGCGCATCGGAGAGTGCCCGTGTCTTGCCTTCGAGCGTATCGGCAACGCGCTCGGCATGGCCGGAAACGGTATCCTCGAGACGGGCCTGGGCTTCCGACAGCGCGATGGCGAGTGCCATCGTCTTGTCGTCCAGCGTGGCGCCGACGCTTTCCGCGTGGCCGGAAACGGCGTTTTCAAGGCGGGCCTGGCTTTCGGAAAGAGCGACGGCCAATGCCATCGTCTTGTCATCCAAAGTGCTTGCAACGCTTTCCGCGTGCCCGGCGATGGTGCTTTCCAGGCGGGACTGGCTTTCGCTGAGCGCGATGGCGAGTGCCATCGTTCTGTCGTCCAGCGCTTCGGTCAAGGCGTTGTGGTTGCCTGCAAATGCCCTGATGATCGCCTCGGCGCGGTTGGCGAGGGTTTCCTCAAGACGTGACTGGCCTGAGGTCAGCGCGGCGGCGAGGGCACTGGTCTTGCCTTCGAATGTATCGGTGACGCGGTCGGCGTGGCCAGCAACGGTTTCTTCCAGCCGGGCCTGGCTCTCAGAAAGCGCGATAGCGAGCGCCATCGTCCTGTCGTCGAGGGCATTGGTGACGCTTTCGGCATGGCCGGAGACAGTGCTTTCGAGACGAGCCTGACCCTCGGCGAGCGCGCGCGCAAGTTCCTTGGTCTTGGCATCCAGCGTTCCGGCAACGTGTTCGGCATGACCGGAAACTGTGTCTTCCAGGCGGGATTGGCTTTCGGAAAGCGCGATGGCAAGTGCCATCGTCTTGTCGTCGAGCGTGTCGGCCAGCTTGCTGTGGGTATCGGCCATGGCGCTATTGATGGCGTCAGAGCGGCTCGCCAGCGTGTTTTCGAGGCGGAGCTGGCTTTCAGCCAGCGAAATGGCCAGCATCGACGTGCGCTCGTCGAGGGCGGCGGTCAGATGTTCGTGGGAGCCGCTGACAGCGCTTGTAATCGCTTCCGAACGCTCGGCAAGCGTCTGCTCGAAACGGGACTGGTTTTCCGCCAGGGCGCCGAACAAGGCGTTGCTGCGGGCGGCCATCACGGCATCGACGCGCTCATGAGCGGAACCCAGGGCCTGCGTGATCTCGCTGGTGCGGGCGGAAAGCGTGTTGTTGATGTCGTTGGCGCGGCCGGTGAAGGCCGAGGTCAGTTCTTCCGTGCCGCTTTGCAGGGCAGCGGAGACGTCGCGCGTGACACCCTGCACGGCAGAGGTGAAGGCGCCGGCATGAGAGGCGAGCGTGGTGTTGAGTTCGCTCGTGCCCGAAGTCAGGGCGGAAGAAATGCCCGTCGTTGCGTTCTGAAGCGCGGAGGTGATCTCGTTCGCCTTGGAACCGATCGCACTTTCCAGCACTTCCTGGCCGGTTGCCAGCGTCGTTGCCAGAGCGAAGGACTGGTCGGTGAGGTGTGAACCCAGGCGCTCGATGCTGGAGGTCAAGATGCCTTCCAGCGCATCCGAATTGCTGCCGAGCGACTGGTTGATGCGGGTGAGGCTCTCCGAGAGCTTGGTGTCCAGGGTGCCGGCGCGCTTGTCGAAGGCCGAGGTGAACTCCGATACGCGTTCGTCGAAGGTCGTCGAAAGTTGTGCGATCGTCGACTGGAAGCGCTCGTCGAAGAAGCCGGAACGCAGGTCGATATCCATGATGGCATCATCGGCCGTCGATTGCAGGCTCTGACGGAAGCTCGCGCCCTTTTCGTCGAGTGCAGTGTTGAGGCGGGACAGAACATTGTCGAGCGTGCCCGTAATGGACCGCTCGCCGCCGGTGAGGCTCTCGCTGATTTCTCGCGTGCGGGCGACCAGCGTCTCGTTGAGCTGGCGTGCACGTTCATTCAGTGCGGAGTTCAGCTTTTCGGTGTTCGCATCGAGTGTCGAGGCGCGGGTTTCGAACTGGCCGAGCAGCGCGTTGCCGCGTTCGGTGAGGGTCGACGATAGGGATTCCAGCCGGGTATCGAATTCATGGCTGAGAGCGAGGCCCGAAGCGTTCAGATTTTGCAGCAGGCTGTCGGTCTTGGCGGAAAGCAGGGTCCCGAGGGCTTGAACAGCCGAATCCGACTTCTCCATCAGGGCGGCGGCACGCGTATCGATCATCGATGCGAAGGCTTCGCCGGAGGTGGAGAGGCGCACGGCGATTTCTTCGGTCGCCAGCGACAGGTCTTCCTTGATCTGATCGTGCACGCCTGAAATCGACGAGCGGATCCGCTCGGCGTGATTGACGATGGCGTCACGCTCGGTACCCAGTTCGTGGACCAGGCTGCGCACGCGCAATTCGTTGTCGGCGTAGCTGCGCTCCAGCGCATTGACTTCGGTATGAACGAGTGTTTCGAGCTCAGTGGCGCGTGCAATGGTGCGTTCGATGCCTTCGTTCATCGCCGAGACTTCGCGGCGCACGGCCTGACCGACCGTCATGATGCGCTCGGAAGCGACGGTTTCCGGCTCGACGAGGCGCAGGGCGACTTCTGCCATGGAGCGGGCAGCATTGCGCATGTCGTGCGCACGCGAGATCATCATGCCGAAAGCGTAGAAGAGCAGCACCGGAACGATGATGCCAACGATGCAGGCGATGACGCCCGGAAGGGCCGCGAGATCCGCGATCGAATGGATGTTTCGGATCTGGGTGCCGTAAAGCATGAAGGCGAGGCCGGCGCCGCCGATGATCCAGAACAGCGAGAAGATCGTGGCGTTTCGCACGGCGTGGCTTTGCGAGGCGCCGTCGAGCGCCCTCAATATGCTTGCGGAACTCGCCCGGCTGCCGTCATTGGCGGCTGCAAGGTTCGGGTTCTTTGGCGCCTCGACGGGGCGGGGCGGCGTAGCAGGGGCAGCGGTGCTGCGCGCGGCGCCATTCTTGTGGGCGGCATCATCCCTGGTCTGCTTTATCGGCTGTTTCGGCGGTTCAGACACATTTCGCTCCGGGACATCGGGCGTAGTGCCGCTGCGGGACTCCAAGCTCTCGTCACTGAAATCGATCTGCAGAGCTTCGTCCAATGCCTGAAAGGCCTTGTCCTCGACCGACTCGATGTACTTTTTGTTCGCCATGCGGTTACGCCTCGTTACAACTCACTCGGGCTTGCCGTGTCTTTTCCGGTAATTCCGCCGTGTCCGGAAAAGACGAACCCTGCCTCCCGTAGGGTCTTCCGCCTCCGATCAAGATCGAGCTTGGATTTCCCATTACATTCAGAGTGGATAACTGGTTTTTCAAACGGATGTTATGAAAACATTACCATCATCCACTTCCGGGGCAAAGGCATGTGCCATCTACCCAATTTACTAGTATCGTAGTGACACATTCCCCCAGTCATGACAATTAATTCCACCTTAAAGCCAGTGGATCATTAAGGTGTCATTAACCCTATTTACCCGTTCAACGCCATGAAAACCCAAGATTTTGAGCATGTTTAACGCACGTTAACCATGTCTGGAGTTTTCGGCCCTGAATGTGCCAAAATTTAACTGGATGGCCATGCCCGGGCCGCAACTATGCGGCAGGTCCCTAAAACAGTCATAGATAAATGACGGGAGCATTGGCACATGGCAGCTTTGAACATCGCATTTGAATCTCCGGACAATTCGCGGGGCGCGGCCCCGTCTCGGGAGCGGGCGATCGATCTCGTCCATCTCGGCAAGCAGACGATGGGCGATAAGGCGCTGGAGGTCGAGGTGCTGCAGATGTTCGCCAGGCAGGCCCGTTCCTGCTTGCAGGAGATCGGCAGCGGCGATCCGAAGCGCGTGGAGGCGGCATCACACAAGCTGAAGGGCGCTGCGAGCGCCGTTGGCGCTTTCCGCGTCGCTGATGCGGCTGGAGCGCTCGAAAGCAATATCGGCGACGCCGCTCACATGGCAGCGGTCACAACCAGCGTCATCGAGGCCGAAAACTTCATTTTGAAGCTTTCGCGCTGAGCTGATCCGCTCGAAGATCAATGATGTGCATTCTTGCGCCGCCAGACGGGACAAACCGTTTCGGCGGCGCAAATGTTGACTGCCCCAACGATTTGTTGGAAGTAAAATTCCGATCGTCCTTCATTCACGCAATTCGGAATTCACCCACATGACCAAATTGACCATCGTCGCCTTCGACGGCACGCGCTTTGACCTCAATGTCGACGAGGGCTCCACGGTAATGGAAAATGCCGTGCGCAACTCCGTTCCAGGGATCGAAGCGGAATGCGGCGGTGCATGCGCCTGTGCCACCTGTCATGTCTATGTCGACGAGGAATGGACCGAAAGGGTCGGCGGCCCGGAAGCCATGGAAGAAGATATGCTCGACTTCGCCTTCGACGTCCGCCCGAACTCGCGGCTCTCCTGTCAGATCAAGATGAAGAGCGCACTGGACGGTCTTGTCGTTCATGTGCCGGAACGCCAGGCCTGATGCCAGGCCTCACGCGGACGCCGCCACTCGATGCGTTGCGATAATCCGGCTGAAAGCCAAATGCCCAAAAAAGAAGCCCCGCTCAGCTGGTGCAGCGAGCGAGGCGAGGCGGGCGCATCACTGCAGGCAAGGGAGGAAACACCTGCAGCTTCAGGACGCGCCAGGAGAACACTTAGCGCATGCTTTGAAAAACAAACCCTGACTGCGCCGAAGAGCGAAGAAACCCGCCAACGCAGGTACTCAAAATCGATCCTTTTGCGACATCCGCCCGGTCTTCTTCGAATCAACCAGTGCGTTTGTCTCTGTAATTGATAGGAAAAACCTATTTCAGATTCTCGTAAAGTTCAAAGAGCGACGAGATCGAACGATTCACAGGATATAGTGGCTGATTTCCCACAGTTGGCTCTTCTTCATTGCCTTTTGCGCCGAAGGTAGTTCTTCGACAGGTTACTGCTGGGTACCTTGGCGGCTGCGGTAGTAGAGCAGCCTCTGCATCCGGCTCGTGAAATTGATCGCTTCGATGCGGTCGAAGCGTGCCTGATCGGCATCGTGTCGCTCGGTTTCCCGCGACGTCACCTCGTTTGCCTTTTCCTGAAGCGCATCGCAATTGCTGGCGGATGGCAGAGACAGGATCTGCCTTTCTATCTGCCGCGCATGCTGACGGGCGATTTCGACATGCCGGTCCTCATGGCGCCGGATATCGGCGGCCAAGGTATCCCAGATCATGGAAAGCTGCTTGCTGGCATGCCGCCGGTCACGCCAGCGCGGCAGAATGATTTCCGTATCAACCGTAACCTTGACGCCGGAGATATAGCAACGCCCGTTTGCTTCGCTATAGGTCGCATTGCCGCCGAAGCGAATCTTCGTCGCACCGGGATGGTGGCTACTGGAGCCGATCGCCAGCGGTCCACGCTGGTTCAGGGCAGCATCGAGCTCGTCGGCGGTACTGCCCTTGATGTCGAAATAGGAAATGGATTTGCGGGCAATGACTTCGGCGTTGGCCACATCGTGTATGCAGAACGCGAGCAGCAACGCACATGAAAGACTGAACTTATGGGATGCAAGCGGCATTCGTGTCGCTACCATGTTGAACTTCTGTGAACCTTGCGGCATAGCCACTGTGAGCGCAATATCAAGCGCGAGGTTTTTTCCTTTTCAATGGGATGGGACGGTTCGTGACGGAGCTTCGCAGCCAAACCTGGCATGTCGCGCATGGCCGCAGCATCGATGTCGGCGGTCAGAGCGTCATCATGGCTATCGTCAATGTGACGCCGGATTCCTTTTCAGATGGCGGTCACTATGAGGCCGTGGATGCGGCCGTTGCCCATGCGCTGGTTTGCATTGAGGACGGGGCTGCCATCATCGATATCGGTGGCGAATCGACCAAGCCAGGTGCCGCCGCCGTCAATGCCAGCGAGGAGCAGGGTCGGGTGTTGCCCGTCATCGAGGCCTTGCGCGGTAAGACCGACGCGCTGATCTCGGTCGATACCTATCGCGCCGACACGGCGCGGCTGGCGATCGGGGCCGGCGCGCATATCGTCAACGACGTCTTCGGTCTGCAGCGCGAGCCTGATATCGCTGCCGTGGCGGCGCAAACGGGCGCCGGTCTGTGCATCATGCATACGGGACGTGACCGGCAGAAGCTGCCTGACGTGATCGACGATCAGCTTTTCTTTCTCAATCGCTCGCTGGAGATTGCCGCCGCGGCCGGCGTCGACAGGCAGACGATCGTGCTCGATCCAGGTTTTGGCTTTGCCAAGGAGAATGCCGAGGAAAATCTGGAGCTGATGGCGCGTTTCAATGCTCTGCTGCGCTTCGAGCTGCCCCTGCTGGTCGGCACCTCGCGCAAGCGGTTCGTCGGCACTATAACGGGGCGCGAAGCGGCTGACCGGGATGTCGGCACTGCGGCAACCAGCGCGATCCTGCGACTGCAGGGGGCTGCGATATTCCGCGTACACAATGTCGCAATCAACAGGGACGCGCTGGCGGTTGCGGATGCTATTCTGAGGACGCGCGCGAGACTTAAAGCATAATGCTCGAATCCAGGGAGCGGTTTTCGGACCCGATCGCGCCTGTTCGAAACGGAGAGACGCCATGAGCGCTGTGACATACACCATTACTCTGCAGAATTGCGCCTTCTTTGCCCGGCATGGCGTGCATGATGAGGAGGAGTTCCTCGGCCAGCGCTTCTTCGTCGATGCTGAACTCGATGTCGAGGCTGGCGATGCGCTGGAGCGCGATTCGATCGACGACACTGTCAATTACGGCATCGCATTCAGCGTCATCGAGGAAATCGTAACCGGGCGCCGACGCTACCTGATCGAGGCGCTGGCGCTCGATGTGGCGAAGGAGCTATGCCGTCGTTTTCCGAGTATCCGCCGCGCCAAAATCACGGTACGCAAGCCCAATGCCCCGGTTCCGGGCGTTCTCGATTATGTGCAGGTGAGCATTGAGCATTTTGCCTGAAGGTGTAGCCGTGCGGACGGCGCTCGGTTTGGGTGGCAATCTGGACAACCCGGTCCGTGCCATGGCGCTGGCCTTGCGCACGCTGGACGGGCGCGCCGATTGTCAGGTGGTCTCGGTGTCGCGGCTTTATCGCACGCCGCCCTGGGGCAAGACGGACCAGTCCTTCTTCTACAATTCCTGTGCTGCCGTCGATACGACGCTCACCCCGGAAGCGCTGCTCGATGTGTGCCTCGACATAGAGCGGCAGATGAAGCGGGTGCGGATCGAGCGCTGGGGGCCGCGGACGATCGATATCGACATGCTGATCTATGGGGATCTGGAACAGGCCGAGCCGTTGCTTACCATTCCGCATCCGCGAATGGTCGAGCGTGGTTTCGTGCTGATGCCGCTTGCCGATTTTGCTGCCGACCTCATCGTGAACGGCCGTACGATCAGCGACTGGTTGCACGATGTCGACGTCGAAGGCATCGAGGTCGCGGATGAAAGCCGTGACTGGTGGCGGTCGGCCTGAACTGGACGATATGATTATATAAAGAGAAAGGCCGGCGAAATTGCCGGCCTTTCTCTTTATGAACTATTGTCCGATGCTTACTGGATCGAGCCGACCGCCATCTGGTCGACGTCGGCGCGCTTCAGCGTGACGCCGATGACGGGCACCATCTGTTCGCCGACCTTCACCGAGATGGTGACGTTCATCGACTTGCTGTCCGGAACGCGGGCGATCATGGCGCCGTTCAGTTTCTGGCGGTTCAAGCCGAGAACGACGGTGTTGTCGTTGACGGTGCCCGATGTGACATCGAGACCCTTGCCGGCTGCGCCATCGAGGAACTTTCCGCTATAGGAACCGCCACTCTGCGTGATTTCTGCCGACATCGGCTGCTGGAAGACGCCAACGCGGCAGGTACCGTCGAGCTTGACGCCGGCGCTGCCGCCGTCAGACGGCTTGCCCGTGAGACTGCAGGTGAACTTCGTGCCTTTGTACTTGCCGGCAACGATCTCGCCGGGACCGCTCCATGTGCCCGAGATCGACTGGAAGAAGGCCTTGTCGCGGGGTGCCGCGTCAGCTGATTGCGTCCAGACGCCGGTGGAGATGGCTGCGGCGGCAAGGCTGCTTACAAGAAGAATTCGACGCGAAAACATGGACATTCCCTAGCGAGGCGAAACCGTGAAACTGGTTGTCACTTTTGCCCTAGAATGGTTAATGCTTGGTTTCCGGACGTGCTGAAGTCCCTAATTTGCAGGTCATCACGCCGGGTTGCGACCGGTGACGCTGGGCGTGAGGTCGCCGGCGAAATCGGCGATGCCCGGTCGCTTGAGTGCCTTGAAGGGCAGCGGCCGACAGAGATCCATCGCGGCTATTCCGATCCTTGCTGTCATCATGCCGTTGACGACGCCTTCGCCGAGGCGGGCTGACAGTTTCGACGCTAGTCCGTGGCCGATCAATTGCTGGACGATGCTGTCACCGACGGCGATGGAGCCGGTGACGGCGAGGTGGGCGATCACATCGCGCATCAGCCTGACCATGCCGAGCGTGCCGGGCCTGCCGCCATAGAGCTCCGCCATGGCACGAACCAATTTCGCGGCTTCGTAAAGAACATAGAGAATATCGACGAGGGCGCGGGGACTGACGGCAGTTACGACTGAAACCCGCTTCGAGGCACCGAGAATCAATGCGCGGGCACGTCGGTCGAGCGGGCCGAGCAGTTCGCGTTCAGCAAGGTCGATCAGCTGTGGCGGGTCGATAATGTCGTCTTCCGCCGCCTTCAGGGTTGCGCGGCCTCTGGCCGTGTCAGGATTTACTTCCAGGATCGCGCAGAGGCGCTTGACCAGGGCCTTGGCGCGGGCCGGGCGGGTCTCCAGGACGGCTGCTTCCGCCTCGGCCTTGATGGTCTGGACGGCTGCGAGCCGCATCATGCCGGCCGTCTCGCGGATCACGATGGCAAGCACGGCAAGTATGCCGACGGCGACGACGGCAAGGGCGGTATAGCCGAGCCAATCGGCCCGGCTGAACAGATCGCGGATGAGCTGATCCGTCCAGAGGCCGAAGGCGAGCGACACCAGGATGCCAAGCGCGCTGAGTGCCACCTTGCCGAAGGAGAATCCCTTGCGACGGGGCTTGGCAATGGCATTTGCATCCGAATCAGCGCCGAGGGCCGGATTGATGAATGGGTCTTCCGCATCGGGCGTGAGCACGACGTCGGTATCGAAGCTTTGCGGTTTACGCACCACCGGTGGCGCGGCCTTGTTGTTCGACCCTTTGCCAGACAGCTCCGGTTCCAGCATGAAGGCGGCGGGGCGGCGGTTGCCGTTCGGCTCGTTTTCGGTCGATTTCGTCATGCGAGACGGTCTCCGAACAGGAACTGCATAGCGCGGTCGAGGCGGATATGCGGCACGGAAAGTTTGATCCCTTCACCGGTTTCATCGAGCTCCGGCGGGCGAAACCGCACGACGTTCACCTCGGGCAGATGGACCTTTGCCCCATTGGATTCAAGGGCTTCGAACAGCCAGCGCGGGTTTTCCGGGAGATCGCCGGGGAAGACCGCCGTCTTGCGATTGCCGTCAAATGTCTCGCCGGCGATGGTTTCCTTGTCCATCGGCGTGCCAACGATGACGGGAAGGGTCTGCCCGTCGCGGGTCACGGTCGCCTCCCGTGTCGCGCGCACCGAAGCGATGGCCATGACCTCGATGCCGGCGCCGGCCATGCCGATGCGCTCGATGGCACGCTCGACCAGGCGGCGCGTCAATGCTTCCAGCCGGTCGTGGCTTTCATGGTGGAGATGGTCAGCCTTGGTTGCGGCGACCAGCACGCGGTCGATGCGGCGGCCGAGCAGGGAGGAGAGGAGCGAATTCGTGCCGGGGCGGAAGCAGGCCAGCACATCCGTCAGCGCCCTTTCCAGATCCTGCACCGCTTCCGGGCCGCGATTGATGGCCTGCAGGGCATCGACGAGAACGATCTGCCGGTCGAGGCGGGCGAAATGTTCGCGAAAGAAGGGTTTGACGACGACGGACTTATAAGCCTCGTAGCGGCGCTCCATCATCGCCCATAGCGACCCTTTCGGCGCGCTGCCTTCGGCCGGAAGCTTCAGCGGTGCAAAGGTGAGGGCGGGCGAGCCATCGAGATCGCCCGGCAGGAGGAAGCGGCCGGGTGGCAAAGTCGAGAGCGAGCGCTCGTCGGATTTGCAGGCTTTGAGGTAATCGGCAAAGGCGGTGGCGAGGTCACGTGCCTTCATTTCATCCGCGGTTTCAGCGATGTCGGCTTCCTCGGTCATCGCCACCCAGTGACGTGAAAGCTCGGCGCGAATGCCGGTGTTTGCCAGCGCAAGCGTTTCCTCGCTGAAGGTGCGGAAATCCTTGGCGAGCAATGGCAGGTCGAGCAGCCATTCGCCGGGATAATCGACGATATCGATGGAGAGGCGCCCGGGTGAGAACAGGCGGTTCCAGCCGCTGGCGCTTTGATAATCCAGCGTGATGCGTAGCTCGGAGATCGCCCGCGTCGAATCCGGCCAGATGCGGTCTTTGACCAACGCGCGGATATGATCTTCGTATTGAAAGCGCGGCACGGCGTCATCCGGCTGCGGTTCGAGGCGGACAGCCGAAACGCGACCGGACTGCACGGGCTCGAACAGTGGCAGACGGCCACCATTCAGGAGATTATGCACCAGCGAGGAGATGAAGACGGTCTTGCCCGAACGGGAGAGGCCCGTAACGCCCAGACGAACTGTCGGATTGACGAGGCCGGCGGCGCGATCGGCGAAATTGTCAAAGGCGATGAGGGCGTCGTCGGTAAAAGAGGTCAGGCTTGGGGGCAAGGCGGGATCCCTGGATGACAGCGTGGCCGTGAATATAGGGATCGAAACTCGCGCCGAAAAGATGAGCGGATATCTGTCTGCAATCACCGGCGAGCGCGGTCGCTGCCCATATCGAAGAAATCCCTATTCGGTGACAAAATCCGTCAGGGTCCAACCCGACGGTGTCGCATCGATCACAGCAAGGCCGGCCGTCGGAAAGCCATGTGGGAGAGCATCGGCGAAGGCTTCATGTCCGACCAGCGCGGCGAGCGTCAGCTCGATGATCGGATTGTGCGCGACCAGCATGACCGAGCCCTGGTCGGTCTGCGCCGAGATGAGCGACAGGTAGATATCGGGCGTACCGTTATAGAGTGCATCGACAAAGCGGAACTCCGTCGAGGGCGTGACGGCGCGGCGCATGGCTGCGGCAGTCTGGCGACAGCGCATGGCGGTGGAGGAAATGATGAGGTCAGGCTTGTAGCCCTTGTCGACCGCTTTCTCTGCGACGATCTCGGCTGCGGCATAGCCATTATCACTCAGGGGACGGTCGAAATCCTTCTGCCCGGGCGCAGCCTGTCGGGCCTCGGCATGGCGCAGAAGATAGATCCTGGAGGGCGGCGGCGAAATTTTGATCATGGCGAAATTCCGAGGCTCGATTTCTCCAATGAGGTAGCGTCTGTTCGCATGTGTCGTCAACTGCGAGGCGATCCGTGCGAAGGCGAAATGCCCCACCTTCACGGGAAGGTTACGAGCGCCGAGAATCGGGGCTGACGGGAAGAAGTGATGAAAAAATAGACCCTTAGCCGAATTTTATGACAAATTTAAAAATCAGTTGACAGCATCTATTTGGCTTGAATCGGCACTATTGGTTGGGATATACACCCCAGCCATATGAGATGTTCTTCAGGAGAATCGCGTTGAGTGAGAAGATCGATCTTAGTAACTATGTGCCCTCGGAAGACGAGGAGTTCATGAATCTGAATCAGCGAGCCTATTTTCGAGCGAAGCTGATAGCATGGAAAAACGATATCCTTAGAGAAGCGCGCGAGACCCTGGATCATCTGGCAGAAGAAAGCGCAAATCACCCCGATCTTGCCGATCGGGCTTCTTCGGAAACCGACAGAGCCATCGAACTTCGGGCTCGCGACCGCCAGCGTAAACTCATTTCCAAGATCGATGCCGCCTTGCAGCGTATTGAAGATGGTACCTACGGCTATTGCGAGGAAACCGGCGAGCCGATCGGCTTGAAGCGTCTGGACGCTCGTCCGATCGCTACCTTGTCGATCGAAGCACAGGAACGTCACGAGCGCCGCGAGAAGGTTTATCGCGACGAGTGACGGTGGTTCGGTTTCGGCCGAGCTCATGGAACAAAGGCACGACGGAGATATCCGTCGTGCCTTTTTCGATTCCAGCGTTTGAGAAGCCGCATCCTATTTGTCGCGGCTGACGCTCATTTCACCGAAGATGCGAGCGACTTCTTTCTGAAGAGCGCTGTCGGCTCCCGTCATCGGAGCAAGTTCGGGTTCGACACGTTTTGCCGGGCTAGGGATTGGGGTTGGGATTGGGGATGCTGCAGCATTCGGTTGCTGCTGCACCTGCCGTGGTGCCGGCGCGTTCGGAATGATCCGTTCGGCGGTCAGGTTCTTCGACATTTCAGCTTCCAGTATACGCTGGAAATCATTATCGGGTTCGGCAGCAGGAGTCGTCGGTGCGAGGGTGGGTTCGACTGCCGCCGGGCGCGCGGGAGCAGGCTGCTGCTGCGGCAGGACGACGTGGCGAGCAGCATCCAGTATGTCGGCTGCTTCGGCCTCGCTGATCGACGGAGCGGGCTGAGGGGTCGGTTGCGGCGGCTTGACAGCGGCGGGTTGTGGGCGTTCGGCCACCTGCGGCACCGGATCGGGTTCCGCCACAGGTGCAAGGCGGGGCTCATTGCGCAAATAGGCTTCGATCTTGTCCTCGGCCGATTGCTGGCGCTGCGGAAGCGCTGCTGGAGGTGCTTCCACAGCCGCCGCCTTCTGCTGCGGCTGTTGCCGCTCTTCAAATACCATGGGGATCTCGACCGGCGTCGCGGCGCTTCCAGCCCGCGTGGCATCGGAAATGCCAGATTCGATGACGATGTCTGTCGGGCCGCCGATCATGATCAGATGCTCGATCCCATCGCGTCGCACGAGCACGAGACGGCGGCGGGCATCGACGGCGGCGGCGTCCAGCACCTGCAGGCGAGGCTGGCGGTTCTTGCCGCCGCGCACGAAGGGAGAAGGAGCGCGGTTGCGCATGATCCACAAAATGCCGATCAGCACGAGCAGGGCAATGCCAACTCCGCCAGCTGCAAGAAAGAAACGGCTGCCATAGGCTCCGGCGATATCGTCCAACATGTCGAGATACTCCGTAATTGTCCCCGATGTCGCGGTCTACAGCGCCGCGCGTCACATGTGACGCGCAAAGGTCGCTGTAGTACTTTAAATCTACCGCATAATTTTATCCTTAAATCGATTCCGAATTAAGGAATTATGCAGTAGGCGCAACTGCGGCGGGTAAAGCTTTGACCATGACCCTTCTATACGGCGATCATATGAACAGGATTGCGCCGGAGACAAGATGCGATTGCAGGCTGTCATATTCTATTGCTTGTGAATTCAAGCCTTTCTGGCCCGGCAAAGCTTTTTGCGGATGACGCAAATTGATAAAGAAGATTCGAAAGGTCCGACTCCGGCGACCCCAACGTGTATGACATGTCGCGAGGAGAACGGCTGACAAGAGGGGTTTATGACGAAGCAGCGTCCGTCCGACGAGTATAGCGTGCCGCTGGTGGATCGCGGAGTTCGTTCGGGAACTGTGCTGCGCATCATTCTGCTTGCGCTGGTTCTCGTCGCTGCCGCGGCGGCCTTTGTCATCTTCAAGAGCCAGCTTGATAATGAAGCCGTCCTCGGCGGCCTCGGCATTCTTGCCATGGTCGGCATATTCTTCCTGGTCTCCTCGATCATCGGTTTCGTCGAGGTCATGCCGCAGCCGCAGTCGGACAGCCTGGCGCGCTCCTTCCTCAACAGCCACCCCGACGGGACGCTCATCACCGACGAGAAGGGCCGCATCGTCTATGCCAACGCTGCCTATGGCCGCCTGACCGGTGCGACCAAGGCGACGGAAGTACAGTCGCTGGAGATGCTGCTGTCGCGAAACCGTGAGTCCAACGAGGCTCTCTACCGGCTCGCGAATGGCTTGCGCGATGGCAAGGAGGGATCGGAGGAGTTCCGGTTGTTGAAGCCGCTCGGTCCCTTCAACGGGATCGGTCAGGGAGCCCATTGGTATCGCCTGAAAGCGCGGGTGCTGTCGGCGGAACAGGATAGCAACAAAACGCTGCATATTTGGCAGATCACCGACATCACCTCCGAGCGCGATGATCAGGAGCGATTCTTCAAGGAATTGCAGAACGCGATCGATTATCTCGACCATGCGCCGGCCGGCTTCTTTTCCGCCGGGCGCAAGGGCGAGATTTTCTATCTCAATGCGACGCTCGCGGAATGGCTGGGCTTTGATCTCACAAAATTCGTTCCCGGCTCGATGACGATCGGCGATCTGGTGGCCGGCGAGGGGCTGGCGCTGATCCAGTCCGTTCAGGCGGAGCCTGGTTTAAAGAAGACGGTCACGCTCGATCTCGATCTGCGCCGCGCCAACGGCCAGAGCCTGCCGGTGCAGATCGTTCACAGCGTAACATCGATGCGCGACGGCGCTCCCGGTGAGAGCCGCACCATCGTCCTGACCCGGCAGAACGGGGCAGACACGGAGCAATCGGCTTCCGCAGCCGCAATGCGTTTCAGCCGTTTCTTCAACAATACGCCGATGGCGATCGCTTCTGTTGACGGCAACGGTCGCATTCTGCGGACGAATGCACCCTTCCTGAAACTCTTCTCGGAACTGGTATCCCGCGACGATATCGAGCGCGGCGCTGCTCTTGAGACCATCGTTAATGAAAGCGACAGGCCTAGCCTGCATCAGGCCCTGGCGGCCGCCAAGGATCGACAGGGCGACATTCCGCCGATCGACTCCCGCAATCCGAAGGACGACACGCGGCATTTCCGCTTCTATATCAATGCCGTCATCGACCAGACCGACGAGGCGCCGGAAGAGGCCGCCATCGTCTATGCCGTCGAGGTGACCGAGCAGAAGGCGCTCGAGACGCAGATGGCGCAGACGCAGAAGCTCAATGCCGTCGGTACGCTCGCAGGCGGCATCGCGCATGACTTCAACAACGTTCTGACCGCGATCCTGCTCTCGTCCGACCATCTGCTGCTGCAGGCGCGGCCGTCAGACGCCAGCTTCGCGGATCTGATGGAAATCAAGCGCAATGCCAATCGCGCCGCCGTGCTGGTGCGGCAGCTGCTCGCCTTCTCGCGCAAGCAGACCATGCGACCGACGGTTCTCAATCTAACCGATGTGATCGGCGATCTGCGCATGCTGGTGGACCGGCTTCTGTCCGGCACGCACGTCAAGCTCGATGTCGACTATGGCCGCGATCTCTGGCCTGTCAAAACCGACCTCTCGCAGTTCGAGCAGGTGCTCATCAACTTGTGCGTCAATGCCCGCGACGCCATGCCCGGCGGCGGTACGCTGACGTTGCGCACCCGCAATCTGCTTGCGTCCGATGTCAGCGCCTTCAACTATCCTTATCTGCCGCATGAGGACATGGTTCTCGTCGAGGTCAGCGACACCGGCACCGGCATTGCGCCGGAGATCATGGACAAGATCTTTGAGCCGTTCTTCACGACCAAGGAAGTGGGCAAGGGCACCGGCCTCGGTCTTGCGATGGTCTACGGCATCATCAAGCAATCCGGCGGCTACATCCAGCCGGAATCGGAAGTGGGCAAGGGAACGACCTTCCGCATCTTCCTGCCCCGCCACATCGTCGAAATGCCTGCCGTGACGGAAGCGAAAGCGCCGGAAAGCCGTGACGTCGCGCTCATGGACCAGAGCGTCGGTCTGGCCGCCTCCACGGAAGAGCCGGCGGACCTGACCGGCAAGTCCGCCGTGGTGCTGCTCGTCGAGGACGAGGAAGCGGTGCGTCGCGGCGGCAAGCGCATGCTCGAGACGCGTGGTTACACCGTCCACGAGGCCGGCTCCGGGGTTGAGGCGCTCGACATCATGGAGGAGCTCGACGGACAGGTCGATGTCGTCGTATCTGACGTCGTCATGCCTGAAATGGACGGTCCGTCGCTGCTCCGCGAGCTGCGCAAGAAATATCCGGATCTGAAGTTCATCTTCGTCTCCGGCTATGCCGAGGACGCCTTTGCCCGAAATCTGCCGGCCGATGCGCAATTCGGCTTCCTGCCGAAGCCGTTCTCGCTGAAGCAACTTGCCGTAGTCGTGCGCGAGACGCTGGACAAGAACTGACGCGTATTGCGCAAGGGCGTACAGGTGAGGGGCGATTTTCACCTCTCTTGTTGCCGATTGCAGCACAAAGATGCTATCAGCCTGCGCATGATCGACCTTGCCAAACCCATTTACCGTATGTGGTGGCGCTCCTTCTAGGAGCGGCAGTCGTCATGTCTTGAAATCGACCCTGCCGCCGTGATCCGGCAGGCATTGGTCCATTTCCGTTTTCCCTTCCCGATTGCGGCGGCTCCTTTTGCGGAGCTAAAAAATGCATTCCGATACCAATACTCGCCCCGTCATCCTGACGGGCGACCGGACCACCGGTCCGCTCCATCTCGGCCATTATGTCGGCTCGCTGAAGAGCCGTGTCGTGCTTCAGCATAGCCACCAGCAATTCCTGCTTTTGGCGGATACACAGGCGCTGACCGACAATGCCCATGATCCCCAGAAAGTACGCCGCAACGTCCTTGAAGTCGCAACGGACTATCTCGCTGTTGGCATCGACCCGTCGCTGACGACGATCTGCGTGCAATCAGCCTTGCCGGCGCTGGCGGAGCTGACGCTGCTCTATCTGAATTTCGTCACGGTCAGTCGCCTGGAGCGCAATCCGACGATCAAGACGGAAATCCAGCTGCGCGGTTTCGAGCGAGACGTGCCGGCCGGTTTTCTCTGCTATCCGGTCGCGCAGGCTGCCGACATCACCGCCTTCAAGGCGACGGTCGTTCCGGTCGGGGAGGACCAGGCGCCGTTGATCGAGCAGACCAACGAGATCGTTCGCCGTCTCAATCGGCAGATCGGACGAGACATCCTTGTAGAAGCTGCTGCCATGGTGCCGAAGGTAGGGCGCCTGCCTGGTGTCGACGGCGAGGCGAAGATGAGCAAATCGCAGGGCAATGCCATTCCGCTCTCGGCATCGCCGGGTGAAATAAGCGATGCGGTGCGGCGGATGTATACCGATCCAGATCACCTGCGCGTCAGCGATCCCGGCCAGGTGGAAGGAAATGTCGTCTTCACCTATCTCGATGCCTTCTGTGAGGATAGGCAGCTGGTCGATGAGATGAAGGCACATTACCGCCGTGGCGGCCTTGGCGACGTCACCCTGAAGAGACATCTGGAGGAAGTCCTGCAATCGCTGCTCGCACCGATCCGCGAGCGCCGTGCGCGTTACGCCGCCGAGCCGGATTACGTGATGGGGATCGTGCGTGAGGGCACGCGAAAGGCGAGGGAGCGGACGGAGGCAACGCTTACGGAGCTGCGATCTGCCCTGGGCCTGTCCTCCCTGGCTTGAAACAAAAAAGAACGGCCGGGCGATCTTTTGAAGCGCCCAGCCGTTCTCTTAATTGCGGCTCTGATTATTCCGCCAAAGCGACAGCGATTTCTGCGGCCAGGCGCGCATTGTTTTCGACAAGCGCGATGTTGGTCTTGAGGCTGCGGCCCTCGGTGATGTCGAAGATCGTGCTGAGCAGATACGGCGTGACTGCCTTGCCGGTGATTTCATCCCGCTCGGCGCTGTCGAGGGCGCGCTCGATATAGATTTCCATTTCCTCGCGCGGGATCTCGTCGGCTTCCGGAACCGGATTGGCGATCAGCATGCCGCCATCGATGCCGAGCTGCTCACGCGTCGTCTGGAAGTTGGCGATCGCAGCCGGGCTGTTCAGCGTCAGCGGGCTCGTCAGGCCGGAGGAGCGCGACCAGAAGGCCGGGAACTCAGTGCTGTCGTAGGTGACGACTGGTACGCCGCGGGTTTCCAGCACTTCGAGCGTCTTTGGAATATCGAGGATCGCCTTGGCGCCGGCGCAGACGACGATGACGCCGGTGCGGGACAGTTCTTCAAGGTCGGCCGAAATATCGAAGCTTTCTTCGGCGCCACGATGCACGCCGCCGATGCCGCCGGTGGCAAACACCTTGATGCCGGCGCGAGCGGCCGCAATCATCGTGGCGGCAACGGTGGTTGCGCCGGTGCGGCGCTCGGCAATCGCAAAGGCGATATCGGCACGCGAGACCTTCATCGCGCCTTGCGTCTTGGCGAGGGTTTCCAGCTCTTCCGGCTCGAGGCCGATATGCAGGGTGCCGTGGATGACAGCGATCGTCGCCGGGACTGCGCCCTCCTGCCGGATGATTGCCTCGACACTACGCGCCATCTCGATATTGCCGGGATAGGGCATGCCATGGGTGATGATCGTCGATTCCAGTGCCACGAGCGGTGCGCCACGCAGCTTTGCGGCGGCGACTTCCTTTGAATAGGAGATCGGAAGCAGTGGCGAGATAGGCTGGGTCATTGTCGTTTCCAATTCACTGAAACATTATACGCGTTATGAACAGGCTTCATGACAGAATTTCGGCCGTGGGAACAAGGGCCAGCATCGTCTTTAGCAGCTCGGGAGAGAGATTTTCCGCCGTGGCAAAGGGGGATTGCACGGTGATCGCGGCTGCCGCGGCGCCATGGCGGACGGCTTCCGCGAGATCGTGGCCGGCGAGCAAAGCGGAGAGAACGCCCGAGGCAAGTGAATCTCCCGCTCCGGTGACATCGGCCACATCCTCGACCACAGGCGGCTGCAGGCTGACGACGGTATCCGGTGAGAAGGCAATCAGCGGGCGCTTGCCGCGGGTGATGACGCCGTTGCGCAGGCCGAGCGCGTGCAATGCGCTTACCCATTCGCGCGGGTCTTCCGGACGGATTTCGGTTAGTGCGGCAGCTTCGGCCTCATTGAGAAACAGATGGCCGATGCCGGCGAGACTCGGCTTTAGCCGCACGACTTTGGCCGGTGAGATGGCGATGGCCGCGACCGGCTTGCCGCAAAAGGCTGCCCTTGCCGCAATCGCCGCCAAGGTCTCAGCAGGCAGATTGGCGTCACAAAGAATAAGGTCTGTCTCTTCGAACGCGTCGCGAACGGCACGAATCGCCAAGCGTCTGGGAACGAACAGCTTGTAGAGCTCCATATCGGCGAGCGCGATGACGAGATTGCCGTCATTCTCGAGGATCGCCGTATAGCTCGGGGTCTTGCGATCGAGGAAGACGAAGGGCTTGTCATCGATGCCCGCATGGCTGGCGGCTTCCGCTACCATCTCGCCAGAGGGGTCGCCGCCGCGTGGAGAAATCAGCTTTACGTCGAAGCCAAGGCGGGCAAGATTTCGGGCGGCATTGAAGCCGCCGCCGCCGGGCTCCTCGAACCATGCTCCGGGGTTGCTGGCGCCGGGTGCCGTGTCGCCGAAGATGCGGCCGCGACGATCGATATGGGCGCCACCAAGAACGAGAATCTTTTTCGCCATAGGGTTATCCTCAGCAGCCGAAAAGGCGAATCGAGCGAGCCGCAAACATCTCGCAATTCACCGTTTCGGACATGTAAGTGCCTGGGAAGAAAGAAGAAAACAAAAATAGAACAGAATTCATTTTACCTTTTTCTTTCAATCGCTTGTTGTGCTCTTGCGATATGAGAACAAATCGAGTACACAATTCTCATCAGCGGCGACATTGCTAGAGCGGCTTCAATAACCTAAAGGTGGATCGAATGTCTCAGAATTCTTTGCGGCTTGTAGAGGACAAATCGGTGGATAAAAGCAAGGCACTTGAAGCGGCACTCTCTCAAATTGAGCGGTCGTTCGGCAAGGGCTCGATCATGAAGCTCGGCTCTAACGAGAACGTGGTCGAAATCGAAACGGTTTCCACCGGCTCTCTGAGCCTCGATATCGCGCTTGGCATTGGCGGCTTGCCGAAGGGGCGCATCATCGAAATCTACGGGCCGGAAAGCTCGGGTAAGACGACGCTGGCGCTGCAGACCATTGCAGAAGCGCAGAAGAAGGGCGGCATCTGCGCCTTCGTGGACGCGGAACATGCGCTCGATCCGGTCTATGCCCGCAAGCTCGGCGTCGACTTGCAGAACCTGTTGATCTCGCAGCCCGATACCGGCGAACAGGCGCTTGAAATCACCGATACGCTGGTGCGCTCCGGCGCGATCGACGTTCTCGTCGTCGACTCCGTTGCGGCCCTGACGCCGCGTGCCGAAATCGAAGGCGAGATGGGCGACAGCCTGCCGGGCCTGCAGGCCCGTTTGATGAGCCAGGCGCTGCGCAAGCTGACGGCTTCGATCTCGAAGTCCAACTGCATGGTGATCTTCATCAACCAGATTCGCATGAAGATCGGCGTCATGTTCGGCTCGCCGGAAACGACGACCGGTGGTAATGCACTGAAGTTCTATGCCTCGGTTCGCCTTGACATTCGCCGCATCGGCGCCGTCAAGGAGCGCGAGGAGGTGATCGGCAACCAGACCCGCGTCAAGGTCGTCAAGAACAAGATGGCCCCTCCCTTCAAGCAGGTCGAGTTCGACATCATGTACGGTGAAGGCGTTTCCAAGACCGGCGAGCTGGTCGACCTCGGCGTCAAGGCCGGCATCGTCGAGAAGTCGGGTGCCTGGTTCTCCTACAACAGCCAGCGCCTCGGCCAGGGCCGCGAGAACGCGAAAATCTTCCTGCGCGACAACCCGGATCTCGCTCGCGAGATCGAACTGTCTCTGCGCCAGAACGCCGGCCTGATCGCCGACCGCTTCCTGCAGAATGGTGGTCCCGATTCTGGCGATGACGGCGACGCTGGCGGCGAATAACGAATTTCGGGAGCAATTCCCGGCTTGATATGAATTGAATGCTTGAACCGGCCGTATTGTCCAAGGGATGTGCGGCCGGTTTTGTTCGTGCGGCTGGACAGCGCCGGGAGCGAACGATAAAAGCCTCTGACTTTGACGCAAGTTGCTGAGCGCAGGACTGAAGGGCCCCCTATGAGCGGTGTGAATGAAATCCGGTCGACCTTCCTCGACTATTTTAAGAAAAACGGCCACGAGATCGTGCCGTCGAGCCCGCTGGTGCCGCGCAACGATCCGACATTGATGTTCACCAATGCCGGTATGGTGCAATTCAAGAACGTGTTCACCGGCCTGGAGCAGCGTCCCTATACGACGGCTTCGACGGCGCAGAAATGCGTTCGCGCCGGCGGCAAGCATAACGACCTTGATAATGTCGGTTATACCGCGCGCCATCACACCTTCTTTGAAATGCTTGGCAACTTCTCCTTTGGCGATTACTTCAAGGAACGCGCTATCGAGCTTGCCTGGAACCTGATCACCAAGGAATTCGGCCTCGATGCCAAGCGCCTGCTGGTCACGGTCTATCATACCGACGACGACGCCTTTAATCTGTGGAAGAAGATCGCCGGCCTTTCCGACGATCGGATCATCCGCATCGCCACCAGCGACAATTTCTGGGCGATGGGTGACACCGGCCCGTGCGGTCCCTGTTCTGAAATCTTCTACGATCACGGCGATCACATCTGGGGCGGCCCTCCCGGCTCTCCGGAGGAAGACGGTGATCGCTTTATCGAGATCTGGAATCTCGTCTTCATGCAGTTCGAGCAGATCACCAAGGAACAGCGCGTCGACCTGCCGCGTCCGTCGATCGACACCGGCATGGGTCTCGAGCGCGTTGCCGCCGTGCTGCAGGGCAAGCATGACAACTACGATATCGACCTGTTCCGCGCGCTGATCGAAGCCTCGGAAGAGGCAACGGGCGTCAAGGCCGAGGGCGAGCATCGCGCCAGCCACCGCGTCATCGCCGATCATCTGCGCTCCTCCGCCTTCCTGATCGCTGACGGTGTCCTGCCGTCGAACGAAGGGCGCGGCTATGTGCTTCGCCGCATCATGCGCCGTGCCATGCGCCACGCACAGCTGCTCGGTGCCAAGGAACCGTTGATGTGGAAGCTGCTGCCGGCGCTGATCCAGCAGATGGGCCGCGCCTATCCGGAGCTGGTGCGCGCCGAGGCGCTGACCTCCGAGACACTGAAGCTCGAAGAGACCCGTTTCCGCAAGACGCTGGAGCGTGGCCTTTCGCTGCTCAACGATGCCACTTCGGACCTGCACAAGGGTGACAGCCTGGACGGCGAGACCGCCTTCAAGCTCTACGACACCTATGGCTTCCCGTTGGACCTGACGCAGGACGCGCTGCGTGCCCGCGGCATCGGCGTCGACATCTCCAGCTTCACCGATGCCATGGAGCGCCAGAAGGCCGAGGCGCGCTCGCATTGGACCGGTTCCGGCGACAAGGCGACCGAGACCATCTGGTTCGAGCTCAAGGAAAAGCTCGGAGCGACCGAATTCCTCGGCTACGACACGGAAACGGCCGAAGGCGTCATCCAGGCGATCGTCAAGGACGGCGTTGCCGTCGAAAGCGCCTCTGCCGGCGACAAGGTGCAGATCGTCGTCAATCAGACGCCGTTCTACGGCGAATCCGGTGGCCAGATGGGCGATACCGGCATGATTGCGAGCGATCACGGCAAGCTCACCGTCGGTGACACGCAGAAGAAGGGCGAGGGCCTTTTCGTTCACAGCTCGGAAGTGTCGGAAGGCAAGATCAAGGTCGGCGACGCTGTCGTGCTGACGGTCGATCATAACAGGCGCTCGCGCCTGCGCGCCAACCACTCCGCCACCCACCTGCTGCACGAAGCTCTCCGCGAAGTGCTCGGTACCCATGTCGCCCAGAAGGGCTCGCTGGTTGCGCCCGAGCGCCTGCGTTTCGACGTCTCTCATCCGAAGCCCATGTCGGCAGAGGAGTTGAAGGTTGTCGAGGAGATGGCGAACGAGATCGTTCTGCAGAATTCTCCGGTCACGACCCGCCTCATGAGTGTCGACGATGCGATCGCGGAAGGCGCGATGGCGCTGTTCGGCGAAAAGTATGGCGACGAAGTCCGCGTGGTGTCGATGGGGCAGGGTGTGCGTGGTGCCAAATCCGGCAAGCCCTATTCGGTCGAGCTTTGCGGCGGCACGCATGTCTCCGCTACGGGCCAGATCGGCCTCGTACGCATCCTCGGCGAAAGTGCCGTCGGCGCCGGCGTGCGCCGTATCGAAGCCGTGACCGGTGAATCCGCGCGTGATTATCTTGCCGAGCAGGACGACCGCGTGAAGAGCCTTGCCTCGACACTGAAGGTGCAGGCGGCCGATGTCGTCTCGCGCGTTGAAGCGCTGATGGACGAACGCCGTAAGCTGGAGCGCGAATTGGCGGATGCCAAGCGCAAGCTTGCTATGGGCGGCGGCCAGGGCGGCTCGGCTGATGCTGTCCGGGAGGTCAATGGCGTCAAATTCCTCGGCAAGCCTGTTTCCGGCGTCGATCCCAAGGATCTCAAGGGGTTGGCGGATGAAGCCAAGGTAAGTCTCGGCTCGGGCGTCGTCGCGCTGATCGGCGTGTCGGAAGATGGCAAGGCTAGCGCCGTCGTCGCTGTTACCGAAGACCTGACAGGTCGTTTCAGTGCCGTTGACCTCGTTCGCGTCGCCTCGGCTGCTCTCGGCGGCAAGGGCGGTGGCGGTCGTCCCGACATGGCCCAGGCCGGCGGCCCGGATGGCGCCAAAGCTGATGAAGCTATCGAGGCCATTGCTGCGGCACTTGCCGGCTAAGGCGTTGATTTCCGATTGGTAATCAAGAATGGCGGATGCTTCGGTGTCCGCCATTTTCTTTTGTCCGGACAACTCCGCAGGATTTGTCAAATCGGGTTATGCTCTTGTCGGGCCGATCGATTTGCAAGGGGTTTGACATGAGTGGTGGAACGGCGTGGACGCTTTACGAGACCCGGTTGCGGCGAGTTTCGGCCTATATCCATGAGCATCTGGATGATGAACTCGATATGGAAAAGCTCGCCGAAATCGCCTGCATGTCCAGCTATCACTGGCACAGGATCTATCGGGTGATCTATGGCGAGACGGCAGCGGCGACCGTCAAGCGGCTGCGGCTGCATCGTGCCGCCGGCGATCTCGTCAACACCCGTCTATCCGTCGGCGACATTGCAAAGCGGTCGGGCTATCCCAACCTCCAGTCGTTCAACCGCATCTTCAGATCCGTCTACGGCATGCCGCCGGCGCGATATCGGAATGAGGGAAGCCATACGATCTTCGAACCCAGCACCCAAGGAAGGATCACGGTCATGTTCGACGTTACGCTTCGCACCATTTCCCCGATGTCACTGATCGGTGTCGCCCATCGCGGCTCCTATATGCAGATCGGCCAGGCTTTCGAAACACTCTTCGGCACGATCTTTGCCCGCAGGCTTGCAGCCCCCGATATGCGCATGATCGGCATCTATCTCGACGATCCCGATGTCGTTGAGGCGGACAAGCTGCGCTCCTACGCCTGCGTCACCGCCGGCGAGACCGTCGCTGCCGATGCGCCTCTGGAAAGACGCTCGCTTGAGGGCGGCGAATATGCCGTGCTGCGCCACAAGGGGCCCTATGCAAACATGCACAAGGCCTATCAATGGCTCTATGCGCAATGGCTGCCGGCTTCTGGGCGGCAACTGCGCGATACCGTCATGTTCGAAGAATATATCAACAATCCGCGCGACGTGCCGCCGACGGAGCTATTGACCGACATCTATATGCCGCTGACATAACGGCATGTCGTTTCGATCGAAGGCTTTCTTCTAATGTCCTGAATTTTCAGGCATTAGCCGGCTTCGGCATAGCCGCATTGTCGATCTCGTTGCCGCGGCGATAGGCGTCGCGGTCGCTGACCCGGCTCCAGTAATCGATGAAGGCCGGTCGCTTTTCGATCGTTCCGAAATTGAGGCCGTAGCCGACATGCGAACCGACATAGACGTCGGCGGCAGTAAAACGGTCGCCGGCGATGAAGGGCGAGGTCGTGACCGCGTGCTCCATGGCGTCAAGCACATTCGCGAAGCTGCCACAGCCAGCCATGCGCAGGCGTTCCGGTGGGACTTCGAAGCCGAGGGCGCGATTAGTGATGGCCATCTCGAACGGCCCGGCTGCAAAGAACATCCAGCGGAAATAGCGGCCACGCTCGGCCGCCGTCGGGGCAAGCCCCGCCTGCGGGAAGGTTTCCGCAAGATAGGCGCAGATGGCGGCGCCTTCGGTGACGACGGTATCGCCATGCTTGATGGCCGGCACCTTGCCCATGGGGTTGACCGCCAGATATTCCGGCGCCTTCATCGTCGTGCCGTAGTCGAGGTACTCGGTGCGGTAGGGCTGGCCGATCTCCTCGAGCATCCAGCGGGCGATGCGTCCGCGCGACATCGGATTGGTATAGAAAACGAGTTCCTCGGCCATCTGTCTCTCTCCCTTTTGTTGCGCGCATTGTTGCCACTGGTTAGCCCCGGCGGCAAGATTCCGGGCAAAAGAAAACCCGGCGCTGAGGCCGGGTTTTCGTATGTCCAGATGACAGCAAGGCTTATGCAGCCATGGCCTTCTTGAGGTTTTCGTCGATCTTGTCGAGGAAGGCGGTGGTCGAGAGCCACGGCTGATCGGGGCCGATCAGCAGCGCCAGATCCTTGGTCATATAGCCGGCTTCGACGGTGTCGACGCAGACCTTTTCCAGCGTGGACGCGAACTTTGCCAGTTCGGCATTGTCGTCGAGCTTGGCGCGATGAGCGAGGCCACGGGTCCAGGCGAAGATCGAGGCGATCGAGTTTGTCGAGGTTTCCTGGCCCTTCTGGTGCTGGCGGTAGTGACGGGTCACCGTGCCGTGCGCGGCTTCGGCTTCGACCGTCTTGCCATCCGGCGTCAAGAGAACGGAGGTCATCAGGCCGAGCGAGCCGAAGCCCTGGGCAACCGTGTCGGACTGGACGTCACCGTCGTAGTTCTTGCAGGCCCAGACGTAGCCGCCGGACCACTTCAAGGCGGAAGCGACCATGTCGTCGATCAGGCGGTGTTCATAGGTGATGCCGGCTTCGTCGAACTGAGCCTTGAACTCGTTCTGATAGACTTCTTCGAAGATGTCCTTGAAGCGACCGTCATAGGCCTTGAGGATGGTGTTCTTGGTCGACAGGTAGACCGGCCACTTGCGCATCAAGCCGTACATCATCGAGGCGCGCGCGAATTCGCGGATCGACTCGTCGAGGTTGTACATGGCCATGGCAACGCCTGCGCCCGGAGCGTTGAAGACTTCCTTCTCGATGACCGTGCCGTCTTCGCCGACGAACTTGATGGTCAGCTTGCCCTTGCCGGGGAACTTGAAGTCGGTGGCGCGATACTGGTCGCCGAAAGCGTGACGGCCGACAACGATCGGCTGCGTCCAGCCTGGAACCAGGCGCGGAACGTTCTTGCAGATGATCGGTTCGCGGAAGATGACGCCGCCGAGGATGTTGCGGATCGTGCCGTTCGGGCTCTTCCACATTTCCTTGAGGTTGAACTCCTTCACGCGGGCTTCGTCCGGCGTGATCGTGGCGCATTTGATGCCGACGCCGTACTTCTTGATGGCATTGGCGGCATCGACGGTCACCTGGTCGTTGGTGGCGTCGCGGTTTTCGACCGAGAGATCGTAGTAGTCGATGTCGATGTCGAGGTAGGGGAAGATCAGTTTTTCTTTGATGAGCTGCCAGATGATGCGAGTCATTTCGTCGCCATCGAGATCGGCAACGGGATTTGCGACCTTGATCTTCTTCATGCTTCTGCCTCGTTTAAGCTGATGGGACCGGATGGTCCTGTGGGTAATAGGAAGTCCCGAGGGCTATAGCACCGCAAGGACGGAACGCAAAGCCGATAGAGCCTCGCGCGTCGCGTTTTTGATCATTCACGACATCACCCGCTTTTTGCGATCGGGCCATTGCCAAAGCAGTCCACGGGTCTAATGTCGCGCAGGTTTTGCCCGTTGCCCCATGTCATGGAATCACGTCATGCAGAAATTTGCCGCCTCCGCTTTTGTCCTTACGCTTTTTCAGTTCTCGCTTGGCGCGCATATGGCGCTCGCTGCCGATGCGACGACGCCGGTCAAGGCCATCATGGATGCGACCGTCTCGAACTGGGCGGGCGGCGACAGCGACTGGCAGGATATCTTCGACGAGAGCAAGCTGAAGGATATCTACAGCAAGGATTTCGGGGCAAAATATCAGGCGGCCGCGCAGTTTCCCGCTGCCGACGAGGACGGTATCTCGCCTTTCGACTATGACGTGATCGTCAGTGCGCAGGATGCCTGTCCGCTGGAGGATGTGAAGATCGCCGCCCAGCCGCCCACGAACAATGTGACCGAGGTGCTGGCGACCTTCAAGAAATCCACCTGCATGGGCTCGGATGCAGACTATCAGAAGACGACGACGGTTCGCTTCGAAGTCATCCAAGAAGGCGGAAAGCTCGTCGTCGACGATATCATCACCAATGATGACAACGGCAATCCGAGCTCGCTCAAGAGCGTCATGCAGGATCTCGTCAAACAGCAGCAGCAACAGCCGACAGACCAGACGCAGCAGCCCTCGGACCAGCAGAAGCCGGCCAACCCGCAATAAATTGGGCGCGCTTCATTCCGCGGCTTATGCGTAAAAACCTTGCCGATCGGCCGGTGTCTCGCTATTGCCACCCGTAACTGGTGCGACAGGGTTCGCGCGCGGAGATTTAGGCATCATGGCAGGCACGAACAGCGAACGTCCACTTCTGGCCGAAGGGCCGGCCATCATTCTCGTCGAGCCGCAGATGGGCGAGAATATCGGCATGGTGGCGCGTGCCATGGCGAATTTCGGGCTTGTCGAGTTGCGCCTTGTCAATCCGCGCGATGGCTGGCCGAACGAAAGGGCGCAGGCAACCGCTTCGAAGGCAGATCACATCATCGAGGCGACGAAGGTCTACGACACGCTGGAGCAGGCGATCGCGGATCTCAATTTCGTCTATGCGACGACGGCGCGCGAGCGTGATGGCTACAAGCCTGTGCGGTCGCCTGTCGTCGCGGCTGAGACCCTTCGTACAAAGTTCAAGGCGGGTGAGGGCACCGGTATTCTTTTCGGGCGCGAGCGTTGGGGCTTGACGAATGAGGAAGTGGCGCTGGCCGACGAGATCGTGACTTTCCCGGTCAATCCGGCCTTCGCATCGCTGAACATCGCGCAGGCGGTGCTGTTGATGTCCTATGAATGGATGAAGTCGGACATGGGGGATGTTGCCGAGGTACCTTTCCAGGCGATCGAGCAGCGGCCATCGACGAAGGATCAGCTTTTCGGTCTCTTCGACCAGCTCGAAGAGGCGCTGGATGCGCGCAATTATTTCCATCCTGCCGGGAAAAAGCCGAAAATGGTCGACAATCTCCGAGCTGTCCTCTCGCGCCGGGCGTTTACCGAACAGGAAATCAGCGTTCTTCGCGGGGTGATCTCGTCTCTCGACCGCTTCACGCGGAAGTCTCCGCGCGGCAGCGGTTCGCATCCCAGATCCGTTAAAGCACCCAAGGAAACCACCAGCGATGACAGCAACGGCGAATGAGCTGAAACCGGTCCTTGTTTTCGATTCAGGGATCGGCGGTTTGACCGTGCTTAGAGAAGCGCGGGTGCTGATGCCGGAACGCGGTTTCATCTACATCGCCGACGATGCCGGTTTCCCCTACGGCAGTTGGGAAGAAGCGGCGCTGAAGGAGCGCATCGTTGATCTCTTCGCGAAACTGCTGGTGAAATATGATCCGGAAGTCTGCATCATCGCTTGCAACACGGCTTTCACGCTGGCCGGCGCCGCTCTGCGCGCCGCTTTTCCCCAGATGACATTCGTCGGTACCGTGCCGGCGATCAAGCCGGCCGCCGAGCGGACCCGCTCCGGCCTGGTATCGGTGCTTGCGACCCCGGGCACGGTCAAACGCGCGTACACCCGCGACCTAATCCAGTCCTTCGCCACGCAATGCCATGTTCGGCTTGTCGGATCACAGAACCTCGCCCGTCTTGCGGAAGCCTATATTCGTGGCGATGTCGTCGACGATGAGGCTATCATGACCGAGATCGAGCAGTGCTTTGTCGAGATGGACGGCCGCAAGACCGACATCGTGGTGCTTGCCTGCACGCATTATCCGTTCATGGCCAATATTTTCCGCAGGCTTGCGCCCTGGCCGGTCGATTGGCTGGATCCAGCCGAGGCGATCGCGAGGCGTGCCCGCAGCCTGGTGCCGCAGGCGGCCGATGCCGTTCATCCCGATAATCTCGACTTTGCGGTGTTCACCTCGGGTGCGCCGGATTTTCCCACCCGCCGGCTGATGCAGGGTTTTGGGCTCAAGGCTTGATGAATGACTGACAAGATTTCATTGCGTAAACTCGATCTCGCGGACATGCCTGCGGCTGCGGCCGTCCATCGCGCGTCCTTCAACGAAAGGCTGCCGACGCTTGCCGGGGTTCATACGCCGGAAGAGGATGTCGGCTTCTGGACCGCCGTCGTCTACAAGGATTGCGAGATCTGGGGTGCGGAAGAGGGCGGGCGTCTCGTCGGCGTCATTGCCTTTCTTGAGGACTGGATTGACCAGCTTTACGTCCTGCCCGAGGCGCAGGGGCGCGGTATCGGTAGCCGTCTGCTCGATATTGCCAAATCGACCTATCCGGTGCTGTCGCTCTGGTCATTCCAGAGAAATGAGCCAGCGCGCCGCTTTTACGAAAAGCACGGCTTCTTCGTGGTTGACGAGTCGGACGGGGCAGGCAATGAGGAGAAGGAGCCGGATCTGCTTTACAAATGGGAGGCACGCCTGCACCGGCTTTAGTTGAAGCCGAGCTGAATGGCCGCTTATTGGGAGTTCGATAGTTGATGTCTTTTGAGAATGCCGAGGTCAGCCATGCGCTTGCGTGAGTGCCACAACTTCCATGATTTTCGCCTTCTCGCGAAAAAGCGTCTTCCCGGCCCGATCTTCAATTATATCGATGGCGCTGCCGACGACGAAGTGACGCTGCGGCGGAACACGTCGAGCTTCGAAAGCTGCGATCTCGTTCCCAACGTCCTGCGCGGTGTCAGCGAGATAGATATGTCTGTCACCGTCATGGGACAAAAGCTCGCGACCCCCTTCTACTGCTCGCCGACGGCGCTGCAGCGGCTGTTCCATCACCAGGGCGAGAATGCGGTGGCGGCAGCAGCCTCCTCGCTTGGAACGATGTTCGGCGTCTCCTCGCTCGGCACTGTCAGCCTGGAGGAAATCCGCAAGAAGCACGCGGGGCCGCAGGTCTACCAATTCTATTTCCATAAGGATCGCGGCCTGAACCGCGCGATGATGGAGCGGGCGAAGGAAGCCGGCGTCAACGCGATGATGCTGACGGTCGACAGCATTACCGGCGGCAATCGCGAGCGCGATCTTCGCACCGGATTTTCCATCCCGTTCAAGCTCAATCTCGCAGGCCTCACCCAGTTCGCCATCAAGCCGGCATGGGCGCTGAACTATGTGACGCACGAGAAGTTCCGCCTGCCGCAGCTCGACGAGCATGTGGATATGAGCGGCGGTGCGATGTCGATCGGCAAGTATTTCACCGAGATGCTCGATCCGTCGATGAACTGGAACGACGTCGCCGAGATGGTGAAGCACTGGAACGGTCAGTTCTGCCTCAAGGGCATCATGTCGGTCGAAGACGCCAAGCGCGCCGTCGACATCGGCTGCACCGGCATTGTGTTGTCGAACCATGGCGGCCGCCAGCTGGACGGCTCGCGCTCCGCGTTCGATCAGCTGGCCGAGATCGTCGACGCTGTCGGTCATCGTATCGACGTGATGATGGATGGGGGCGTTCAGCGCGGCACGCATGTGCTGAAGGCCCTGTCGCTCGGTGCGAAGGCCGTCGGTCTCGGCCGTTTCTATCTCTATCCGCTGGCTGCTGCCGGTCAGGCGGGTGTGGAGCGGGCGCTTAGGCATCTGCGTACCGAAGTCGAGCGCGACATGAAGCTGATGGGCTGCACTTCGGTCAGCCAGCTCTCGCGGGCAAACCTGCGGTTCCGCTGACATCTGCAATCGCCTGTGGGTTTTTTCAATCCACGGGCGCGAAGCTTGGAAATCTTTGCTAGACGGAGACGCGTCCTTTCAGAAAGATGGGGCGCATCCACATTTGATTCTTGCTCATAGGGGAAGTGCATTGCAGGTCGGCATCGACATGGGAACGGCGTCCGGCGGGACCAGCGCCCAGCTCGATATCGAGGAGCTGCTGGCGACGCGTCTCCTGGTCCAGGGCAATTCCGGCTCCGGTAAGTCTCATCTGCTGCGGCGGCTGCTGGAGCAGTCCGCGCAGTGGGTGCAGCAGGTTATCATCGATCCCGAAGGCGATTTCGTCACGCTGGCCGACAAGTTCGGGCATGTGGTTGTCGATGGCGAGCGCACGGAGGCGGAACTCGCCGGCATTGCCAACCGTATCCGCCAGCATCGCGTTTCCTGCGTGCTGACGCTAGAGGGGCTCGATATCGAGCAGCAGATGCGCGCCGCCGCCGCCTTCCTCAATGGTATGTTCGATGCCGATCGCGAATTCTGGTATCCGGTGCTGGTCGTGGTCGACGAGGCGCAGATGTTCGCGCCCTCGGTCGCGGGCGACGTCTCGGAAGATGCGCGCAAGATGTCGCTTGGCGCCATGACCAATCTGATGTGCCGTGGCCGAAAGCGTGGTCTTGCCGGCGTCATCGCCACGCAGCGCCTGGCGAAGCTCGCCAAGAATGTTGCGGCGGAAGCCTCCAACTTCCTGATGGGCCGCACCTTCCTCGATATCGACATGGCCCGCGCCGCCGATCTGCTCGGCATGGACCGCAGGCAGGCGGAAATGTTCCGCGACCTGAAGCGCGGTAATTTCGTAGCGCTCGGGCCGGCACTCTCGCGCCGGCCGTTGCCGATCACCATCGGCACGGTCGAAACCTCTGCGCGCTCTTCCAGCCCGAAGCTGATGCCGCTGCCGGATGCGCCGCAGGATGTCGAGGATCTGATTTTCACGCCGGATCCGGAAGAGTTTACGCGCGCCGCTGTCCGCCGTACCACGCCGGCACCGCGCCCGACGACCGATATTCTGGCAGAACTTTCCCGTTCCGTGCCAGCCGCGAGCCCGGCGCCGACAGAACCAAAGGTCAGCCAGCCGGAACTATCGAGCGAGGATCGCGAGGTGAGGGTGAGCGCGGTGCTTTCCGAAATCCTCGATGATCCGGCCTCGGGCTTCCGCACGGATTCGGTGCTTTATCAGGAGTTTCTCGTACGTTTGCGCATGCGCCGCGTTCCCGGGGCGCCGATGAGCCTTTCGGAGTTCCGCCGACGCGTGGCGATCGCCCGCTCTGGTGCTGACGAGGAGGTGATGGCAACGGAGCAATGGGCAACAGCGCTCTCGCTTTCCACCAGCGTTACCGACGATCTGCAGGGCGTCTTCCTGATGCTTGCCAAGGCGGCGATCAGCGGCGAGCCGTGCCCTTCCGATGCCCGTATCGCCCGCGCCTACGGCACGCATTCCGCCCGTCGCGCGCGGCGTCTGCTGAGCTATTTCGAGGAGCAGGGCAGCGTCGTCGTCCACACGGATTTCTCGGGCAAGCGTATCGTTGCCTTCCCGGATATGGGGTCTCAGACCGCACCTGGCGATGCCAATGCGCCCGATCTCGATGCCGGCGAGCAGGCGGCGGCGGAATAGCCGTCGTATTCTTATGCAAGAGCGCTTGGCGCTGTTGACAATTCCATGACAACCCCTTACAGACCGCGCCAACGCCGGGCAGAAATGTCCGGTGTTTCATTTGACATGTCCCGTGGCTTTCTCCGTTCGCTAATGTGAGAAGCCTGTCAGAGCTCGAAAACGGAGTTCAGAGGAGGGCGTGTTTCCTTCGCGGTTCGGCAACGGGCCGCGGCAACGTTTGAAAGGAAATGCGATGAGCAAGCGCGAATCGTCCAAGTACAAAATTGACCGCCGTATGGGCGAAAACATCTGGGGCCGTCCGAAGTCCCCGGTTAACCGTCGCGAATACGGCCCGGGCCAGCACGGCCAGCGCCGCAAGGGCAAGCTCTCCGACTTCGGCGTGCAGCTGCGCGCCAAGCAGAAGCTGAAGGGCTACTACGGCGACCTGCGCGAGAAGCAGTTCCGCGCCATCTTCGCTGAAGCTGACCGTCGCAAGGGCGACACCTCGGAAAACCTGATCGGCTTGCTCGAATCGCGCCTCGACGCGATCGTCTACCGCGCCAAGTTCGTTCCGACCGTCTTCGCTGCCCGTCAGTTCGTCAACCATGGCCACGTCACGGTCAACGGCGTTCGCGTCAACGTCGGTTCGTACCGCTGCAAGGCTGGCGACGTTATCGAAGTTCGCGAAAAGTCCAAGCAGCTCGTAACGGTTTTGGAAGCCGTTTCGCTCGCTGAGCGCGACGTTCCGGACTACATCGAAGCCGACCACAACAAGATGGTTGCGACCTTCGCTCGCATCCCGGCTCTCGCCGACGTGCCGTACGCCGTCGTCATGGAACCGCATCTGGTCGTCGAATTCTATTCGCGTTAATAAGCGGATAACTTTCTTGATGAATGAAAAGCCGCTCGGTTCGAGCGGCTTTTTTGTCTTTGGAGCGCCTCATGACGGATTTGCAGGCCATTCTCGATGGCATTCATGCGGAGCTTTCGCCACGTATCGGTGAAGGCAAGGTTGCCGATTACATTCCCGAACTGGCAAAAGTCGATCCGCAACAGTTCGGCATGGCGATCGCCACGGTCGGCGGCGATGTCTACAGCGTCGGCGACGCCGCGGTTCCCTTTTCCATCCAGAGTATCTCCAAGGTCTTCATGCTGACGCTCGCGCTCGGCAAGATCGGGGAAAGCCTTTGGAATCGGGTGGGACGCGAACCGTCCGGTACGGCCTTCAATTCCATCGTCCAGCTGGAGCGCGAAGAGGGTATTCCTCGCAATCCCTTCATCAATGCAGGCGCGATCGCGATCAGCGACGTCGTGCTGGCGGGACACGAGCCGCGCGAGGCGATCGGCGAGCTTTTGCGCTTCGTGCGCTATGTGGCCGACGATGAGACGATCAGCATTGATGACAAGGTCGCGCGTTCGGAGACGCAGACGGGCTATCGCAATTTCGCGCTCGCCAATTTCATGCGCGCCTATGGCAACATCCACCATCCGGTCGAGCATGTGCTCGGCGTCTATTTCCATCAATGCGCGCTTGCGATGAGCTGCCAGCAGCTTGCCAAGGCGGGGCTCTATCTCGCTGCACGCGGCAGCAATCCGATCACGGGCCATTCCGTGGTCTCGCCGAAGCGCGCGCGGCGTATCAATGCGCTGATGCTGACCTGCGGCCATTATGATGGGTCTGGCGATTTTGCCTATCACGTCGGTCTGCCGGGCAAGAGCGGTGTCGGCGGCGGCATTCTCGCCGTGGCGCCAGGCATCGGCTCGATTGCGGCCTGGTCGCCGGGCTTGAACAAGGTCGGCAATTCCCAGCTTGGCGCGGTAGCGCTGGAAATGCTGGCGGCCCGCACCGGCTGGTCGGTGTTCGGCGATTGAGACCCATGTCTTCTCGCGCCGCTTTCTGCTATCAGCGTGGCGAGATGCAAGGAATGACGGAATGAATATCGCGACCACGGTGAATGACGAAATCGATATAGAGGCTGAAGATGGCGGCTCTGCCGCGCATCCGATGTTTTCCGACGCGCCGCGATCCGTCTCCTTCAACAAGCTGCGCAAGCGCCTGCTGCGGCAGGTGCGTCAGGCTATGGATGATTTCCAGATGCTGAAGGGCCAGAAGCGCTGGCTCGTCGGCCTTTCCGGCGGCAAGGATTCGTACGGTCTGCTGGCGCTGCTCCTCGATCTCAAATGGCGCGGTTTGCTGCCGGTGGAGCTGGTCGCCTGCAATCTCGATCAGGGCCAGCCGAATTTTCCAAAGCATGTTCTGCCGGGCTATCTGACGAAGATCGGCGTCACTCATCGCATCGAATATCGCGACACCTATTCGATCGTGAAGGAGAAGGTGCCGGAAGGCGCAACCTACTGTTCGCTCTGTTCGCGCCTGCGCCGCGGCAATCTCTATCGCATCGCCCGCGAGGAGGGTTGCGACGCGCTGGTGCTAGGGCATCATCGCGAGGATATTCTCGAAACCTTCTTCATGAACTTCTTCCACGGCGGCCGCCTGGCCTCCATGCCGGCGAAGCTGCTCAATGACGAAGGCGACCTGATGCTGCTGCGCCCGCTCGCCTATGCGGCGGAAGATGATCTTGCGAAGTTTGCGACGGCTATGCAGTTTCCGATCATTCCCTGCGATCTCTGTGGCTCGCAGGATGGGCTACAGCGCAATGCGATGAAGGACATGCTTGCCGATATCGAACGGCGCATGCCGGGGCGCAAGGATACGATGCTGCGCGCGCTGGCGCATGTGAACCCGTCGCACCTGCTCGACCCCAAGCTGTTCGATTTCGCTGGCTTGATGACACAGGGATCTTCCGGCGATCCCGCTTAAATTCAGCGCTTTTGCCACACCGATGTCATCGAATCGGGCATAAGAGGAAGCCCTTTCAAAACAGAGGCTTCCGATGACCTTCTCCGATACGGATTTCGACTATGTGATGACGATCGTTGCCGAAGCGGCGTCAAAGGAAATCATGCCGCGCTTCCGCAATCTGGCCGCCGGCGACATATCGGAAAAGACGTCGGCTATCGACCTCGTGACCGAGGCTGATCTTCTGGCCGAACGGCACATCACCACGGCGCTGAAGGCACGTTTTCCAAACGCCTTGATCGTCGGTGAAGAAGCCTATGAGACCGACAAGTCCGTCGTGCCGGCGCTGACGCGTGCGGAACTGGCTTTCACCATCGACCCGGTGGATGGCACTTTCAATTTCGCGGCGGGATTGCCGGTCTTCGGGACGATAGTGGCCGTCATCGCCAATGGCGAGACGATCGCAAGCATCATCCATGATCCCGTGCTCGGCGACACTTTGACGGCCGTAAAGGGCGGAGGCACCTTCCTGCGCCGGCAAACCGGGCAGGCGAGGCGGCTCGCCGTTGCCGCACCTGCGCCGTTAAGCGCGATGACGGGTGCGATATCCTGGGGTCACATGGACGAGCCGGATCGGTCGCGCATCTGCGGCAACCTGTCCAGGACCCGCATGGTTTTCTCCGTGAATTGCTCGGCTTACGAATATTGGATGGTGGCTTCAGGCAAGTGGCACTTCATCGCTCATTCCAAGCTGATGCCCTGGGATCATCTTGCCGGCGTGCTGGCGCATCAGGAAGCAGGCGGCTATACCGCCAAATTCGACGGTACGCCCTACAAACCCGGCGAGACGACGGGCGGCATCATTTCTGCGCCGGATGAGGAAAGCTGGCGGATGATCCGTCGCGAGATCATCGGCGCCTGACGCGAAAGGAAAAAGCATGACATCGCTCGTTGACGTTACCACGCTTGCCCATGTGCTGCGCCGCGCGGCACAGACGGAGATCCTGCCACGTTTCCGCAGGCTCGGCAGCGACGATGTCCGCGCCAAGAGCGAGGCGACCGACCTTGTGACGGAAGCCGATGAGCGTGCCGAGCATATGATAAAGGCCGAGGTTGCGCGGCTCTGGCCGGAAGCGTTGTTCATCGGCGAGGAATCGGTTGCCGCTGACCCGTCGCTATTGACGAAGCTTGCCGACGCCGATCTTGCCATCATCGTCGACCCCGTCGACGGGACATTCAATTTCGCCGCCGGCATTCCGGCGTTCGGCGTCATGGCCTCGGTCGTCTCGAAGGGAGAGACCATCGCCGGTATCATCTTCGATCCGATGGGCGACGACTGGGTGCTGGCGGAGCGCGGTAGCGGTGCATGGCTGCGCCGGCCCGATGGCGAGACGTTGCGTCTCAAGGTAGGGCAGCCGGTTGCGCTGGAAGAGCTGGTCGGCATGGCGGCCACCGGCTTCCTGCCCAAGGGAAAGCGCGCCGAGATCATGGGTAATCTCGCCAAGGTGCGCTACACGACCTGCTATCGCTGCGCGGCGCATGAATACCGCACGCTCGCGGGCGGCTATGTGCACTATCTCATGTACAACAAGCTGATGCCCTGGGATCATCTGGCGGGATCGCTGATATCAGCCGAAGCCGGCGCTTATGTCCGCCGCTTTGACGGTTCCGCCTATCTGCCGCATCATCTCGATGGCGGGCTGCTGATCGCCGTGGACAAGGACACCTGGGAATTGCTGCGGCGCGAGGTTTTTACCCTCTGAGGTGAGCCGCGCGCGCTACGATTGCCGGCGTGGCCCCTTGGAAAGTAACGGCTGGAGGGCTATCTTTGCTGCAACAGGCAAGAGCCTTGGTCGGCGCTTGCCGCGAGGATGAGACAAATGTCCGAGACGAGCCGCAAGCTGACCACCATCTTCTGCGCCGATGTGCAGGACTACACGCGCCTCATGGGGAAGGACGAGGAAGGGACGCTTTCGACCCTTCGCCGTTATCGCGACGCGATGAAGCGGCTGATCGAAGCGCATGGCGGCCGGGTGATCAATACCTGGGGCGATGGCGTCTTCGCCGAGTTTCCAAGCGTCGTCGAGGCCGTGCGGGCTGCAATCGACACGCAGAATGAGCTTGCCGGCTACAATGCCGTAACCGATCCCGACAAGCAGATGCTCTTCCGTATCGGCCTCAATCTCGGCGATGTGATCGCGGATGGCGATGATCTCTATGGCGACGGCGTCAATATTGCTGCTCGGCTGCAATCGCGCGCCGTGCCTGGCGGCATCGTCATCTCCAACACCGTCTACGACCAGGTTCGCAACAAGGTGGCGGTCGGCTTCGATTTCCTTGGCCAGCTCGAGGTCAAGAATATCGAGGGTGGCGTGCCGAGCTATGCGGTGCGGATCGGTGGCGTACAGGTTGTCGATACCACATCCGATTATCACTCGGCTCCGAAGCCGGCTTCCGCACGGGCGCCCGAGCCTGTGGTGCAGGAGCCTGCGCTGCAGGACTGGCGCCGGAGCTACGCTGCGCCACTTATCGTCTGTATCGGGCTTGCCATACTCAACGGACTGACCTGGCACGGGGAGTTCTGGGCGAAATGGCCCATACTCGCCATTCTATGGGTTGCGGCGTTCCGCTATGTTCGCAGTAACAGGCAGATCGATATGGCGATCGCCAGCCTTGTCATCACGGGCATCGGCATCGTTATGATCAATCTTTTCACCTGGCACGGCACGCCTTGGGCGATGTGGCCCTTGTTCGGCCTTGCAATTGCCGCTGCGCTGCGCTGGGTCAGTCGCCCGCGCAGCGGTGTTTAAGGAGGTCACGTCGCTCAGACGTGACCCATACCAGGCTCCAGCGCCGGCGTATCGCCGGGATGGGTGAAGAGCTTGCCGCGCTCCGCCCAGAGCGTCGCCAGGATCGACAGCAGACCGAACACCGTGAAACCGGCCAGCAGCGGCTGCGCCGTGCCATCGAACATCTGGCCGACGATGCCGCCGAGCAGGACGCCGACCGTGGTGGAGACCGAGCTGGTGATGGCGGCTGCCGTGCCCGCCAGGTGTCCCATAGGCTCCAAGCTGATCGCCATGCAGTTGGTGGTGATCACTGCGAACATCATCAGCATCACCGAGATCAGCACGTAAATGAAGGTGAAGCTCGGCTGACCGAACATGCCGACGATGTAGCCGATGGCGCCCAAAACGGTGAAAACGATCATGGCGGCGTGGGAAATCCGGCGCATGCCAAAGCTGCGGACGAAATAGCCATTGGCGAACTGTGCGACGGCCGTGCCGGCTGCCGTTGCTGCAAAGGCGATCGGGAACGTGTCCCCAAGACCGTAGACCTCGCCGAAAACCTGCTGCACGGAGACGATGTAGGCGCAGATGACGCCGGTATAGAGCGTCAGGCCGATCATGTAACCGCAGGTGATGCGGTTGGTCAGCACCGTCTTGAAGCCGGAAAGAACCGATGCGACCGAGAGAGGCAGGCGCTCTTCAACCGGCAGCGTCTCTTTCATGCGGAAGAAGGCGACCAGGAAAAGGCCGGCGCTGACGATGCCGAGCAGGATGAAAATCCACTGCCAGTTCGAATAGGCGACGATCATCTGGCCGACGAAGGGCGCAACCATCGGCATGATCATGAAGACGATCATCACATAGGACATGACGCGAGCCATTTCGCGGCCGCCGAAGCAATCGCGCACGATAGCAAGCGTGGTGATACGCACGGCTGCAGCACCGACGCCCTGCGCAAAACGCATCGCCAGCAGGGCAAACAGGCTGCCGCTCCACGCTGCGGCAAAGAGCGTCACCGTATAGAAGGCCAGGCCACCGAGAAGGATGTACCGTCGGCCATAGGTATCCGACAGGCTGCCGAAGAAAAGCTGGCAGATGCCGAAGCCGAGGAAATAGACGCCGATGACGAGCTGGGTGTCATTCGGATTGGCGACATTCAGCGACTGGCCGATATTCGGCAGTGCCGGCAGCATGCTGTCGATGCCCATGGAGATGCTGGCCGTCATCAGGGCGATCGTGAGGATGAATTCCACGATGCCAAGGCCGATGCGGCTGGAGCCGGACTGCGCCGGCTGCTGGGCCGGCTGCTGGGACTGAGGCGGGGTTGTCATTCGAATATGCCTGTCAATGTAAAGCGAGGGACTGATCGGCCGGCGGCGGTGCGTTATGTGGGCGGAACAGCCTTCCCTTCTCAGCGATCAGCACGAAGACGACACCAATAAGGGAAACGGTGAAATAGCCGATGACCATCGGTGTTGCCGTGCCGTTGTAGAACTGACCGATGCAGGCGCCGATCGATGCGCCGCCGACCGTGCTCATGAAGCCGAGTACGGAGGATGCTGTGCCGGCGACGTGGCCGAGAGGCTCCATCGCGAGAGAGTTGAAGTTGGAGCCGATCCAGCCGAACTGGAACATGGCCAGTGCGAAAAAGACCATGAACAGCGGGAACGGCATCGGCGCAGGCCCGTAGAGCTGCACCAGCAGCCAACAGAAGGTGATGGCGACAAAGCCGAGCAGGGCCGTGTGCGACAGCCGGCGCATGCCGAACCGGCCGACGAACTGAGAGTTGACGAAGGACGACAGGGCCATGAACGCGGCCACGCCGCCGAACGCCAGCGGCGTATAGACGCCGAGGCCGTAGATATTGTTGTAGATCTGCTGGGCGGAATTGATGAAGCCGAACAACGCGCCGAACAGGAACGTGCTCGCCAGGGTGTAACAGAGCGCTACCCGGTCCGTCAGAACGATCTTGAAGCCGGAGGCAACCGACCTGACGGTGAGGGGACGGATATTTTCAGGCTTTAGCGTCTCGGGAAGCCGGAAATACATCCAGGCACCCACGAGCGTCGCCATGGTGCCGATGAAGACGAAGATCATGTGCCAGGTGCTGACGAGCATGATGATCTGGCCGCTGCCCGGCGCGATGACCGGGACGATCATGAAGACCATCATGATCAACGACATCACCTCCGCCATCAGGCGGCCGCCGAAGACGTCGCGAACGATGGACACGGTGATGACGCGGGTTGCCGCCGAGCCGAGGCCCTGAATGAAACGGAGCGCAAGCAAGCCCGCAAAGGATGGAATGAGGGCAATGCCGAATGCTGAAATCACGTAGATGATGATGCCGACCAGGAGCGGCTTGCGGCGGCCGAAGCGATCCGACAGAGGGCCGTAGATAAGCTGCGCCGAGCCGAAGCCGATCAGATAGGCCGTCACCACATATTGCCGGTGATTCTCATTCATGACGCCGAGGCTGGAGCCGATCTGCTGCAGTGCGGGGAGCATGATGTCTATTGCGAGCGAATTGATCGCCATCAGAAAGGCCGCGAGTGCGATGAACTCACGTTTGCCCATGGGCAACTGCCCATGGGACATAGCCTGGGATGTAGTCGTCACGGTTTTATTCCCATAAACATGTCAAGGCGCCGCCCGGTGGCAGCGCCTTATCGATCAAATTGAACTATGGAAACCGGACGAGGAGCCCGGTGCCCGGTCAGGCGGCGCCGCGAACGCTGATGCCGTGTTCCTGGAGGTGTTGCTGCAACTCGCCCGCCTGGAACATTTCGCGCACGATATCACAGCCGCCGATAAACTCGCCCTTGACATAAAGCTGCGGGATGGTCGGCCAATTGGAGTAGTCCTTGATGCCCTGGCGAATCTCGGCGTCGGCGAGCACGTTGATGCCCTTATAGTCGACACCGATATAGTCGAGAATCTGGACCACCTGGCCGGAGAAGCCACACTGCGGGAACTGGGGCGTGCCTTTCATGAAGAGAACGACGTCGTTGTTCTTAACTTCGTTGGCGATGAATTCCTGAATGCCGCTCATTGTCCAGTTCCTTTCACATGCGGGGTCAAGATCCGCAGCGTTACATCTGTTCCTTAAATAGCAAGCGGCCGACAAGATTTCCAGCCGCAAAACATACGCGCCGTCTTTTTCATCGCATGAATGGACTTCCAGTATCCATGGCTAAGGATGATGATGGAAATGGCTCATTGACCAGATTTTCTGAACAGTGCGTTTTGGAAATACCCCTTCAACTCCATGTCTGAACAACACACATAAATTTGAAGCAAGGGATGATTAATATTAGGCTGCTATCTAATTTACAAGCGGTCGGTATGTTTGTTAGAGTTCGTCGATTGATGCGGTTTGGCGCGTATCGGTCCCTTGTGAGCATTGCATTCGCATTTTTGAGGGAGCGGACTCCATGAGCCACCATCACTATTCAGACGGGCAGGTTGGTGAAGAGCGGGAATTTTATAGCTCTGAAGATACGAGTGAAGGCGAGCGGGAATATTACGAGCATGTGCGCACGCCACGGGCATCGATCCTAAACAGCACTGTGACCGTGGGTGCGATCGTGCTCATTCTCAGCATGGCCTTCGGCTATCGTGCCTCGACCGCACCGACGCCGCAACCAGCCATGCCGCCGATAGTCGAGAAAATCATGGCGGCACCGCCGGTGGACCCTTGTGCTGAAGTCTCCCCATATCCGGGCCGGGAGTGCTGACATGTCGGAACCGTGGAGTTTTTACCCCTTGGCACGGCGAGCAAGCCGGCCGGGGACGATTGTGCGTCCGTTATGCGGGTTGACATGGTTGTAAACGTTTGTGCCTATCTTTTTGTTTTTCGGATGATTTGTTGCGGTCTGCCATGAAAAAGCCGGCAGGGTGTGTTCATGGCGATCTCCACTTCTTATGGCTGATGCTGGCGTCCCGGGGACAGACTACAATATGAATCCTATCAAGAAGAGGGTGGTTCTCCACTTCCCTGGCTTCGAGCCGCTGGATGCTGCCGCGCATCGGGCTCGCTATGAGCGTTCAGCCCGGCAGAGTGCCGCCGCCTGGGATTTTTCCGTCTCCGTAGATGAGTTGAAGAATTTCGGTCGGGCGCCGTACTTCGACGTCATGGCGACGGCGGCGGGCTGGCATACCCAAAGCCGCATTCATGTCATCGACCATAATGATCTGGTCGCCGTCCTGAACGGCAGGCCATTCTTCACGCGGCTCATGCAGGGCTATCTAGCTGCCGCAAGAGTTGCCATTTCGGGCGGCATGACCGGCTATTTCCGCCATGCGTGGCGCTTCGGCCTGTTCTTCATCTTTCCCTTTCTGCTGATGCTCGCAGGGTTGATTCTCAGCCTGTCGATCGCATTTACGCCATTCCTCTTCGGGCTGCCGGCGTGGAGTCATATCGGCAGCATCGCGCTCGCGGTCTTCTTCTTCGTCTATGTCTTCCTGCCACAGGCCGAGAAGCTGCATACTCTGCACCTTTTCTCCGACTGGGAGATGGCGGTTGCGATGGCAGGGTTGAACGGAATCGGCGCCGAACAATGGCTGGAAGCGAGCGCCATCAGCGTCCGGCAAGCCTTGGATGAGCCCGACGTCGAAGAATTCGTCATCTCCTCGCATAGCATGGGCTCATCCGTGGCAGCTCACGTGGTCGGCCTGTTGCTTGAGCGCGAGCCGGAATTGCTGCAGGGCAAGCGCGTGGTGTTTACGACGCTCGGCAGCGCTATCCTGCAATGCGCCCTCATGCGGCCGGCACAGGTGCTGCGCTCACGCGTGGGGTTGATCGCGCGCTGCAAGGAGATCTTCTGGCTCGACGTGCACTGTCTGACCGATGCGATCCACTTTTACAAGGCAAAGGTCGCCGCCGTTTGCGGACATGAGGATGCCCGGCAGGCTTCGATCCTCTTCGTGCGGTTCAAGCAGATGTTGTCGGAGAAGCATTACAAGAAGATCAAGCGCGATTTCCTGCGGGTTCACCGGCAATATGTGCTCGGCCCCGATGTAAGGGCATTCTTCGATTTCACGCTGATGACGGCCGGTCCGCTGCCGGCCTCGGATTTCGCTGAATTCTCACCGAAGAGAATGCCGGAGCTGAGCTTCAACCCCGGCGAAGAGGCGCAGGCGCTCTCAGTCGGGCGCTGACGTCTGTAGCGCAAGGGCGTGCAGCACGCCGCCCATATTGCCCTTCAGGGCATCATAGACCATCTGGTGCTGCTGCACGCGGCTCTTGCCGCGGAAGGCTTCCGCGACAACTTCGGCTGCGTAATGATCGCCATCCCCGGCCAGGTCGCGAATCGTCACCTTGGCGCCGGGAATGCCGGCCTTGATCATGTCTTCGATGTCGCCGGGGTTCATGGGCATGAGTGGTACCTCGATTATTCAGCGGCAGCGAGCGCGCTGCCGTCCATGAAGGCAGGAAACCACGATTCATGCGCCTCGCGCAACTGTTCAACCGGAAGCGTTAACAGCCCATCGACAACGAGCGCGTCACCGCCGACCGTACCGAGACGGCGGAAGGGTACGCCTGCACTTTCTGCGTTGATGCAGATGAAATCAGCGACATCGGCCGGAACCGCGATCACGTAGCGGGCCTGATCTTCCCCGAAAAGTGCTGCATGCGGTAGCGTCCGCCCTTCGCTGAGGTTGATGCGCAGGCCCTTGCCCGATGCCATCGCCATTTCTGCCAGGGCGAGTGCGAGACCGCCGGATGAGATGTCGTGGCAGGCCGTGACCTGACCATTGCGGATGGCGGAGCGGATGAAATCGCCATTGCGGCGTTCGGCAAAGAGATCGACTTCCGGAGCCGGGCCGTCGGTCGAGCCGATGATATCGCGAAGATAGATCGAAGAGCCGAGATGGCTGCCGTCGAGGCCGATCATGACGACATGATCGCCTTCCGAAGCGGAACCGATGCGAGCCATCGCCTTCCAATCCGGCAGCAGGCCGACGCCGGCAATGGTCGGAGTCGGCAGGATAGCGACACCGTTGGTTTCGTTGTAAAGCGAGACGTTGCCGGAAACGATCGGGAAATCCAGCGCGCGGCAGGCTTCGCCGATACCCTTAATTGCGCCGACGAATTGGCCCATGATCTCGGGCTTTTCCGGGTTGCCGAAGTTCAGATTGTCCGTTGCGGCCAGCGGCTCGGCGCCGGTTGCCGTAATGTTGCGCCAGCATTCCGCTACCGCCTGCTTGCCGCCTTCGAACGGATCGGCTTCGACATAACGCGGCGTGACGTCGGAGGAGAAGGCGAGAGCCTTGCTCGGATGGCCTTCGACGCGGACGACGCCGGCATCACCGCCGGGCAGTTGCAACGAGTTGCCCTGAATCAGCGTGTCGTATTGTTCGTAGACCCAGCGGCGGCTGGACTGATTGGCGGAACCAACGAGCTTTAGCAGTACCTGGCCATAATCTTCGGGAGCTGCCACGAGATCGGCGGGCAGGGCGGCGCGCTTGTCGGATTCGCGCCAGGGGCGGTCATATTCCGGCGCCTGATCGCCGAGATCCTTGATCGGCAGGTTGGCGACTTCCTCGCCCTGATGGATGACGCGGAAACGCAGGTCGTCGGTCGTCTTGCCGACGATGGCGAAATCCAGGCCCCACTTGACGAAGATCGCCTTGGCGACGGCCTCCTTTTCCGGCTGCAGCACCATGAGCATGCGCTCCTGGCTTTCCGACAGCATCATTTCATAGGCCGTCATCTGCTCTTCGCGCACCGGCACCTTGTCGAGATCGAGCTCGATGCCGAGGTCGCCCTTGGCGCCCATTTCGACAGCGGAGCAGGTGAGGCCGGCCGCACCCATGTCCTGGATGGCGATGACGGCGCCCGTCTGCATCAGTTCCAGGCAGGCTTCCAGCAGGCACTTTTCGGTGAAGGGGTCGCCAACCTGGACGGTCGGGCGCTTTTCCTCGATCGATTCGTCGAATTCCGCCGAAGCCATGGTCGCGCCGCCGACACCGTCGCGGCCGGTCTTGGCGCCGAGATAGACGACCGGCAGGCCGACACCCTTGGCCTCCGACAGGAAAATCGCATTGGACTTGGCAAGGCCGGCCGCGAAGGCGTTGACCAGAATATTGCCGTTGTAGCGTGCATCGAACTCGACTTCGCCGCCGACAGTCGGGACGCCGAAGGAATTGCCATAGCCGCCGACGCCGGCAACGACGCCAGAGACGAGGTGGCGGGTCTTCGGATGATCCGGCTCGCCGAAGCGCAGGGCGTTCATGGCGGCAACAGGGCGGGCGCCCATGGTGAAGACATCGCGAAGGATGCCGCCGACGCCGGTCGCAGCGCCCTGATAAGGCTCGATGTAGGACGGGTGGTTATGGCTCTCCATCTTGAAGACGACGCAGTCGCCGTCATCGATATCGACGACACCGGCATTTTCGCCGGGACCCTGGATGACGCGCGGTCCCTTGGTCGGCAGGGTGCGGAGCCACTTCTTGGAGGATTTGTACGAGCAGTGCTCGTTCCACATGGCCGAGAAGATGCCGAGCTCGGTGAAGGAAGGCTCGCGGCCGATCAGATCCAGAATGCGCTGATATTCATCCGGCTTGAGGCCGTGGGCGGCAATCAGTTCGGGGGTGATCTGGATCGAATTGGAAATGGTCATGGGCGCTCGAGGGTCCTTGCCTGGAAAGGGTTTGAAGGCCGGTCAGGGGATCGAGGTCTCTTTAGCGCAAGTCAACCTGTCGTGCGACAGGAAAATCACCGGCGCTCACAACACGCCGGTATTGATGCTGGGGAAATCAAGCGCGCGGCCATCGCCGACCGCCATGCGAGATCAGAACTTGTAGCCGACCATGATGCCGGCGCGCGTCATGCCACCGTTAGGTCCGTCACAGAGATTGGCATGCGACGAATGCGCGATCTGCGCCATCACGTTCCAGTGGTCGTCGAAATTGTAGCCGAGGCCGGCATATTCGTGGAAGAGCAAGCGACAGCCGAGCATCGGCCCGTGTTCTCTCCAATCGTCCAGATTGCCAGTGTGCACCGTGCCGCCAAAGCCGAGTTCGGTGAAGATGCCGTTGCTGTGGGTGAGCGTCCAGGAGAGGCCACCATACACCTGCGTCGCGGAGCCTGAAGTGCCGATCGATGTGCCGACGTGAATACGCGGATGGGTTAGCTGATCCTTCCAGTCGGCAGTAGGATTATAGCCGAACGGATTGAAGAGTACCTGGACATCCGGGAATACGCCGCTCTCGTGCTCGTTGCCGCTCTGGATGGAGCCGCTTGCACCGAAACGGAGTTCGTCGAAAATTTTGACTTGAGGGGCAGGAGTAGCCACCACCGTGTCTGCAGCGGTTGCGGCCGATTGACCTGCCACAAATACCGAACTGACTACCAGAAAACTCGAAACTAAACGCTTGCTCAAAAAGCCTGCAATAGCCATGCACTCCCCCTGGTGTGGCGGGCGAATCCTCATTCTTTATTGATAGAATGGTAGCGTGCTAAGTGTCGAGATAGCGAAATCGCAATTGCGCAAGATGTCTGTCGATAAATTGATAAGGCTTGCTTAAATGTGACTATCGTATCCTGATGAGCCGTTTTCCAACAACCTGCGTAAAGTCATGAAGCCCATGGCGACATCTTCTCGCTGTGGCGGCGACGAAAAAGCGACGCGGACCCTGTGGAAAACCCTGTCGATTCGGGCCGCCTTAAATTCATCTTCGTCATCAATGAGCACGCCTTCCGAGAGGGCAGCGTTCTTGAATGTGCCTGACAGCCAGGGTTCAGGCAGCTTCAGCCACAGGAACGGCAGATGCGGATGCGAGTTGAACTCGAAGCCTGATAATGCCTCGCGCGCCAATTGCTCGCGGGCCTTGATCTCCTCGACAGATCTGCGACGCAGCTCCAAGGCATGGCCGCCCAGCACGAGCCGGGCACAGGTTTCGGCCAGAATGAACGGCAGACCGCCCGTTGTCATCTTGTGCGTGACCTTGATGCGCTGGGCGAAATGCGGCGGGCAGGCGACCCAGCCGCCGCGCACGCCAGCCGTTACGGATTTTGACAGGCTGCTGACGACGAAAGTTCGCTCCGGCGCAATGGTGGCCATAAGCGGGTTCTGGTCGCCGGTCATGCCGCCATACAGATCGTCCTCGATCAGCCAGACGCTGTGCCGGCGCGCAATCGCGGCAATCGCCCGGCGTCTTGCCTCCGGCATTGTCACCAGCGTGGGATTGTGGGCTGTCGGCATCAGGAAGGCGAGGCGCGGGTGCTGCTGCTGGCACAGGCGCTCAAAATCCTCGGGGATCATGCCGTGCTCGTCCGAATCCACCAGGATCGTGCGGCGTCCGAGCAGGCGCGCGGCGCGGCTGATCTGCGTATAGGTCAGGTTCTCGAAGACGATCTTGTCGCCCGGCGAGGTGACGGCCGAAATGACGGCTATGGCGCCGGCATGGGCACCGAGTGTCGGTACGATTGTCTCGATTGCTGGCTGCCAGCCGTTTCGGGCAAGCCAGATCTGTCCCGCTTCAAACCAGCTCGCCGGGAAGTTCCGCGAATAGGAGGAGATCTCCGTCTGGTGCTCGCTGCTGATGTCGGCGAAGAGCTTGCCGATGATCGCACCCTGCCCGATGTCAGGAGCGGCAGTGGTGTCGAAGCGGATCTTGGCGTCAGGCGTATTCAGGCCGCGAGTGCCGGAGAGTGCTTGGGTGATGGGATCGACGAGCTCGATCTGCTTGCCGTTCGAGCGCTCCAGAACATAGGTGCCGCGGCCGACCTCGCCAGCTACGAGGCCACGTTCATGCACAAGTGCATAGGCTCTACTCACGGTGCCGATGGTCACACCGATATCGTAGGCGAGATTGCGTTGTGGCGGCAGCTTGGTGCCGGGCGGCAGAACGCCGTGCGTGATCGCGTTCTCGATGCTGTCGGCAACGCGGATATAGACCGGTCCGTTGCCACTGGAAATGTCAGGGAGCCAATTTGTCATAATGACAATTTCCTAGATTGTCCCTGTTATCGAGTCAAGAGTATGAGTCAATTTGTATCGTTTGGCTCGATGCATCATAATTGTCACCGTTCTATGGAAGTGAATATGAGTACAATAGATACAATCTGCTCGACCGAGGCGCGAGAAGCCCGTTCGGTGGGCATGGGGATTACAGCGGCAGAGCCAAGGCCGCATGTAGTACGTCGGCTTTGGACATTTTACCTGCATTGGCTGGAGAAGCGCGAAAGCCGGCAGGTCCTACGAGATTTGACGGACGATCAATTGTGCGACATCGGCCTGACGCGCCGCGAGGCAGCCAAGGAAGTCAAAAAGTCGTTCTTTTGGGATTGATGGGGTTGTCAAGCAGGCCTGCCCAACATCAGGCGCGGCCTGCGCTGCCTACCCAAGTCCCAGAATGGAAAGAACGAAGTCCGTACGTTCCCCGACGCTGACTTTCGGCAGAACATGAATTTCGTAGCCAAGTGTTGGGTAGGCAGCGCTCAGCCGGTCATATTCCGAGACGGCGGCCGAGAAATCGTGCCTCCGTTCGCGATCGCCGACATAGATCTCCGGCCAGGGCGGCGTCAGGAAGACATGTCTGCTGTAGCGATGCATTCGGCCGAGCGACGCCAAGACGGGCTCGCCCGTCATGTGTTCGAGTGCCGATGCTGCATCGATCAGCCCCCTGTCAAAGAAGACAGTACCCGGGAACGCGGTTGCGTTTTCGCGATCCTTCAGCGACATGGCGATTGCCCTACGTGCGAATGCCGGCGCATCGACCCATGGCAGGGCCGATCCATCGCCTTGCAATTCCTCGATGACGATACGGCGGCCTGGTTCCTCGACGATGTGGTAACCGCGGAGCTTGAGCGCCTCTAAGAGCGTGGATTTACCGCCGCCGGAGCAGCCGGAAAGAATGATAAACCTGTCCATGACAATGATCCCTGGGTAAAGGGCACGTCATGCGCTGGCTGCGAGGCTTCCCCGTGAAGCGGAAAGCCTAGGGCCGTCGACCTAGCTGCAAGCCTTGGAGCCACCAGCCCAGCGATTGACGTCACCCGTGATGCGGCCGCCGGAAGCGCCTGACATCATCGGACCGAAGGCCTGCAGCTGCGCGGGATTGCCTTCCGCTTGCACAACGAGCGACGGCCGGCCGGTCGGATGTTTCTTGTCGACCACGAGGATGCGCGGGCGACCGGTGAAGGAATTGAGCTCCGGAGCGAGCTGATAGCTGGCAAAGGCCGGGTCCGAAGACTTGAACCAGCAGGCATTGGCATTGAGCATGATGCGCTCCATCGTCGACAGCGCGCTGTGATCGGTCGCGGTGATGCTCGGCGGACGCGGGCCGCACGAGGTGACCAGCAGCCCAAGCATCGCGATGGCAGCGGCGGAATAAAGTCCTGTCGGGAGGCGAGGGCGCATCAATCTCTTTCCAATGAAGCGGTTAGGGCTGGTCTGCCGAAGATGCCGGATCACTTTCCGGCGCCCTGCTGTTCTATCCAAAGACGCCGATTTTAAGGTTCCGATAGCGGGACGGCCTATCAGGCCGCGATCACGCCGAGCGCGGAGGCAAACAGGCCGCGGCCGTCGCTGCCGCCATGGGCTGCCTCGATCAGGTTTTCCGGATGCGGCATCATGCCGAGCACGTTGCCCTTGGCGTTCATCACGCCGGCAATGTCGTTGACGGAGCCGTTGGGGTTGGTGCCTTCGGCATAGCGGAACACCACCTGGCCATTATCCTCGATCGCCTTCAGCGTTTCGGCATCGGCAAAATAGTTGCCGTCGTGATGCGCAACGGGGCTGCGGATGACCTGACCCTTGGCATAGGCGGCCGTGAAGTCCGTTTCGGCATTGACGACTTCCAGCTTCACCTCGCGGCAGACGAACTTCAGCGAGGCATTGCGCATCAGCGCGCCGGGCAGCATGCCGGCTTCCAGTAGGATCTGGAAACCGTTGCAGACGCCCAAAACCTTGACGCCCTTGTCGGCCTTGTCCCTGATCGCCTGCATGATCGGCATGCGGGCGGCGATCGCGCCGCAACGCAGATAATCGCCGTAGGAGAAGCCGCCGGGAATGACGATCAGGTCGACATCCGGGATCTCGGTCTCCGTCTGCCAAACGGTCACCGGCGCCTGACCGGAAATCTTGGTCAGCGCCGCGATCATGTCGCGGTCACGGTTGAGGCCGGGGAGTTGGACGACTGCTGATTTCATGATGCTGGTCCCGCAAGTGGCGAAGAGTAATCGCTGGAATTTGCTTCGTGAGCCATACCCCATTGCCTCCGACAAAGGAAGGACGGCTCGCGAAGGGCGACAATCAGTCGATCGAAATGCTGAAGTTCTCGATGACCGTATTGGCGAGAAGCTTTTCGCACATGGCTTTCAGATCGGCTTCCGCCTTGGCCCTGTCGGTGCCTTCCAGCTCGAGATCGAAGACCTTGCCCTGGCGAACCTGATGGACGCCGTCAAAGCCGAGGGCGCCGAGCGCGCCTTCGATTGCCTTGCCCTGCGGATCGAGAACGCCGTTCTTCAGCGTGACGGTTACACGAGCCTTGATCACGATTGTCCTTCCTGAACTTACTTGACGAGAACCGGTCCCGTGCCACGCACGGGTTCGTTTTCATTGATGATGCCGAGGCGGCGAGCGACTTCGGAATAGGCTTCGAGCAGACCGCCCATATCGCGACGGAAGCGATCCTTGTCCATCTTCTCATGGGTTTCGATATCCCAGAGACGGCAGCTGTCCGGCGAAATTTCGTCGGCGAGGATGATGCGCATCATGTCGCCTTCGAAGAGGCGGCCGCATTCGATCTTGAAATCGACGAGCTGGATGCCGACGCCGAGGAAAAGGCCGGTCATGAAGTCGTTGACGCGGATGGCAAGCGCCATGATGTCATCGAGCTCGGCAGGATTGGCCCAGCCGAAGGCCGTGATATGCTCTTCGGAGACCATCGGGTCTTCGAGCGCGTCGGACTTGTAATAAAATTCGATGATCGAGCGCGGCAGCACCACGCCTTCCTCGATGCCAAGGCGCTTGGAGAGCGAGCCGGCGGCGACATTGCGCACGACGATCTCGAGCGGAATCATCTCCACTTCCTTGATCAGCTGCTCGCGCATGTTGAGGCGGCGGATGAAATGCGTGGGAATGCCGATCTTGTTCAGATGGCTGAAAATGTACTCGCAGATACGATTGTTCAGAACACCCTTGCCATCGATGACTTCGTGCTTCTTCTTGTTGAAGGCGGTGGCGTCGTCCTTGAAGAACTGGATCAGCGTGCCCGGCTCAGGCCCCTCGTAAAGGATCTTGGCCTTGCCCTCGTAAATACGGCGGCGACGGTTCATTGGTATTGTTCTCTGTCTTTGGCGCTCATGGGACAGCGCAAGTGGATCGTATGTGGGCGTCCCCATAACGGATAAGAAGCGAATTCACAATCCGCCTGCGCCTCCTTCCTCGCAATTCCGGCCTCGGCGGGGTGCCAATGCTGGGAATCGGGGTGCTGTCATGGCCTGTTTTACAGGCTTTTATCTGACGATGGAATGAAGGTGCCCGGTACTTCACAGGCTAGTGAGGCGAGGCATGCCTCTATCCATCATCGCTTACCAATAATACTACGGCTTCAGCTGGCTGAGAAACTTGGCAAAGACCATCGTGCCTTCAGGCCAGGGGCCGTGGCCGGATTCGGTATTGATATGGCCGGCCTCGCCGGCATCGATCAGCATTGAGCCCCAGCTGTTGGCGATATCATCCGCATGTTCGTAGCTGCCGAAGGGATCGTTGCGGCTGGCGATCGTGATGGACGGAAACGGCAAGGGATCGCGTGGGTAGGGGCCGAATGTCATCAGGTGCTTCGGCCGGATTCCGGAATTGGCGACATCGGGCGGCGCGACGAAGAAGGCGCCTGCAACCTTGTTGCGAAAATGCGGGATCGCATGGATCACCGAGGGAACGCCGAGCGAATGCGCGACCAGTACGACGGGCTTGTCCGAGGCATTCACTTCTTCGGCAATGCGCGCCACCCAATCATCGCGCACGGGCTTCGACCATTCCGCCTGTTCCACGCGCCGCGCGGTGGAGAGCTTCTGCTCCCAGCGCGTCTGCCAGTGGTCGGGGCCGGAATTGGTATAGCCGGGGATGATGAGGATGTTTGCGTCGGAGGCTTTCATGATCTCGCCGATGTGGAAAAGGTGAACCCAACTGTCAAGGGAAAAAGGCGACAATTGCGGCAAAATTTGCTAGGATTGCCGTTGCCGGTAGCGAATGACGATGTCGGCAGCCATTTTGCCGCCATCTTGCACCGCCAACCGAGCACCACGGTTGAGGAGGAGAGCATTATGACGGCCTTTCACGTCATGGGCGGAGCGGATCACACGTTTACGCGTCCCGCCATCCGTAAGATCGGTATCGCCGATCTCGTCGACGCCCTGAAGATGGGGCTGGACGATTTCAGCGAAAAGCCATCGCATTATGTCTTCTTGTGCCTGATGTATCCGATTGCCGGCATTGCATTGGCGATCTGGAGCACCGATCAGAATCTGCTACCATTGCTGTTTCCGCTGATGTCCGGCTTTGCCCTGCTCGGGCCGCTGGCCGCGATCGGCCTCTACGAGATCAGCCGGCGGCGGGAAAAGGGGCTCGATACGTCCTGGAGCCATGCATTCGACGTGCGCTTCTCGTCGGCCTTGCCGTCGATCATTGTCGCCGGCCTCATGCTGTTCGGGCTCTTCATCGTCTGGCTCGTCGTGGCGCAGAATATCTACTACATCTACTTCGGCGATGGTGTGCCGCCGACGCTGTCCTCCTTCATCTCGAGCGTGCTGACGACACGCGAGGGCATGGCGATGATGTTCTGGGGCGATCTGATTGGCTTCATTTTCGCTCTCGTCTCGCTGGCGACAACGGTCATTACCTTCCAGCTGCTGCTGGACCGTGATGTCGGCGTCGTCGCCGCAATCGATGCCAGCATCCGGGCAACGCTCACCAATCCGGTTCCTGTTGCGGTATGGGGCCTGATCGTGACGGCGCTGCTCGTGATCGGTACTATCCCGATCTTTGCCGGGCTGGCCGTCGTCATGCCGGTCCTTGGCCATGCGTCCTGGCATCTCTATCGCAAGCTGGTTGCGGTTGAAGGCTAAGTGCTAGTGCAACCCACATAGGCGACGCGACGCCATTGTTGGAACCGCGGCGCGGTTTCCTACGTTGATCCGCATCATCAGGAGATGCGGATCATGGCGCGGCTTACGCATATTTTCACTCGCTTCGCAGTCGTTGTTTCGGAATGGACCGGCAAGCCGGCCATCTTCGTGCTTGCCCTGCTCTCCGTCGTTCTCTGGGCCGCTACTGGGCCGATCTTCGGTTATTCGGACACATGGCAGCTGGTCATCAACACCAGTACGACGATTGTCACCTTCCTGATGGTTTTTCTGCTCCAGAATGCGCAGACGCGCGATACGCGAGCCATCCAGGCCAAGCTCAACGAACTCATCCTGACGAGCGCGGCCGAGAATCGCTTTGTCGGAATCGAGAACCTCGATGAAGAGGATCTGAAGCACCTCGATTGGCTGGTCGAGAAGGCGGCAAAGCGCCACCATGAACAACACAAAGGCAAGGTTGGCGACAGCATCGAGCATAATCGCGCTATCGCAACCAAATCCGCGAACAAAAGCAAGAGGCGGCGCGTCAGCCGCACCGCCTCAGGAAAAGCGCAATCGAAAACGGGAAATTCTAGCCGAAAACCCGCTTGAAGATCGTGCCTACATGCTTGGTGTGATAGCCAAGGTCGAACTTCTCGCGGATGTCCTCTTCCGAGAGGGCCGCACGCACTTCCTGGTCAGCGAGCAGTTCCTCGAGGAAATCCTTGCCTTCTTCCCAGACCTTCATGGCGTTGCGCTGGACCAGGCGATAGGAATCCTCACGGGAAACGCCAGCCTGAGTGAGGGCCAGCAGCACGCGCTGCGAATGAACAAGTCCACGGAACTTGTTCAGATTCTTCATCATATTGTCCGGGTAGACGAGAAGCTTGTCGATGACGCTTGTCATGCGGGCGAGCGCGAAATCAAGAGTGACGGTCGCGTCCGGGCCGATCATGCGCTCGACGGACGAGTGCGAGATATCGCGCTCATGCCAGAGGGCGACGTTCTCCATGGCCGGGATCGAGTAGGAGCGGACCATGCGGGCAAGACCCGTCAGGTTTTCCGTCAGCACCGGATTGCGCTTGTGCGGCATGGCGGACGAGCCCTTCTGGCCCGGAGAGAAATATTCCTCCGCTTCCAGAACTTCGGTGCGCTGCAGATGGCGGATTTCGGTGGCGAGACGCTCGATCGAGGAGGCGACGACGCCGAGGGTCGCGAAGAACATCGCGTGACGGTCGCGCGGGATGACCTGGGTCGAGACCGGCTCCGGCTTCAGGCCGAGGGCGGCCGCGACATGCTCTTCGACGCGTGGGTCGATATTGGCGAAGGTGCCGACGGCGCCGGAGATGGCGCAGGTAGCGACTTCCTCGCGGGCGGCGATCAGGCGCTGCTTGCAGCGCTCGAATTCGGCATAGGCAAGCGCCAGCTTGACGCCGAAGGTGGTGGGTTCGGCGTGGATGCCATGCGAACGGCCGATGGTGACGGTGTCCTTATGCTCGAAAGCGCGGCGCTTCAGGGCCTCCAGCAGCTTGTCGATATCGGCGAGCAGCAGGTCGCTGGCGCGCACGAGCTGGACGTTGAAGCAGGTGTCGAGCACGTCGGAGGAGGTCATGCCCTGGTGGACGAAACGGGCATCGGGGCCGACGATTTCGGCCAGATGCGTCAGGAATGCGATGACGTCGTGCTTGGTGACGGCCTCGATCTCGTCGATACGTGCGACGTCGAAGGTCGCCTTGCCGCCCTTTTCCCAGATGGTGTCGGCTGCGGATTTCGGAATGACGCCGAGAGTGGCCAGCGCGTCACAGGCATGGGCCTCGATCTCGAACCAGATACGGAATTTGGTTTCGGGAGACCAGATGGCGACCATTTCCGGTCGGGAGTAGCGCGGGATCATAGGCTCAAAGCTTTCTTGGCTGACGGAAAGGGAGAACTCGGCGCCCCCATAACAAAGACGGGCGGCAATCACAATGTTTCATGGGCACAATGTTTGTCGGAGCAGTCTTTTGAGCGCCTCAACGGACTTGTCGCGCAAGATAGGCCGAAACGACGATCAGGCATAGCAGGCCGAGCGGCATAAACAGGATGAGGCCGAGGACGGCGAACTGGTAGACGGCGCTGGCGCCGGTGAAGAGAAACTGGAACGTCCAGATGAGTGAGCCGAACGGCGCGTGCCAGCGGGAATAGAACCAGCGATAGTCCATGGCGAAGAGAAATGCCGTCATAGCCACGGTGCCGATGGACAGCGCCAGGAAGAAGGCCGCGAAGCGGGCGCTGATCGGCCGCCGGCGGGTGAAACGCCGTGCAAGCGGCACGAGAACGGGCCAGGCAAGGGCGCCGCCAAAGAAATAGACGAGCATGAGAGCGGTGAGGTGGCTGGTCAGAAGGCCATTGCGCAAATAGAGGGCAGCAAGTGCCGATGCGGCCATGGCCGCGCCCCAACCGATGGCGCCAGCGAAGATTTCCAAACAATGCGAGGCGACGGACCGTGTCCGGCCCGTCGCTGTAATGACATTGGTTGGATTAGTTTGATCCAACGCGGCCTCGTTCGGCGGCAGCCCGGAGATCGCCAACGGTCTGGCGATAGGCTTCAACCGATTCGCCCTTGAAGATGGCAGAGCCGGCCACGAGGACGTTGGCGCCGGACGCCGTGATGAGCGGAGCGGTCTCGACCGAGACGCCGCCATCGACTTCGAGCTCGATCGGCCTGTCACCGATCATAGACTTGGCGTTGCGGATTTTGTCGGCCATGGCGGGGATGAACTTCTGGCCACCGAAGCCGGGATTGACGGACATGATCAGGATCAGGTCGATATCGTCGAGCACGTTTTCCAAGATGGAAAGCGGCGTTGCCGGATTGAGGGTGACGCCGACCTTCTTGCCGAGATGGCGGATCGTCTGCAGCGAGCGATGCAGATGCACGCCGGCTTCGGCATGAACCGTGATGCGATCACAGCCGGCCTTGGCGAAGGCCTCCAGATAGGGGTCGGCGGGCGAGATCATCAGGTGGCAGTCGAAGGTGGCTGTCGTATAGGGCCGAAGCGCCTTGATGACATCGGCGCCGAACGAAATATTCGGCACGAAATGGCCATCCATGACGTCGAGATGGATCCAGTCGGCTCCGGCTTCGGTCACATCCTTGACTTCCTGTCCGAGCTTGGCGAAGTCTGCTGCGAGAATGGAAGGGGCAATGCGGATCGGCAAGGTCATGGGTAGCTGCACTCCATCTGTTTTTTCGCGTCTGGATTAGCACCGCTCTTGCGGGCGAACAACCGCCGGAACGGATCGCCTTAGTTCGACGGAGCCTTAACTCGCACGAAGGTGTTGCCACGCCATTCTTGCAGCCAATAAGGATTTTCGGTCAATTCGTGGTTAGGGCCGAACGTGAACACGTTGATTGCAGTCAGGAAAGACGTACCGACAAGCTCATCGGCTATAGACTTGTTTCCTGCCTTTTTTGCATCTTCCCCAGCCTGATTGGCGATCTGAGAGGCGGCCGCAGCCGGCAGAACATATCCATCCGGTTCGATACCGGCGGCGCGCAAATTTTGTACGTATGGCTGTGCTACGAACAGATTGGCATAGTCGGGCAGTGCAATTGCCTGCACACCTTCCAGAAGAGGTACCGGCTGATCAGCGGCGCGCATTGCATCGCCGCCCATGATGGTTAGCGGAATATTTTCGTTCTTGGCGTCACGTGCAATTACTGCGACATCGCTGCGATCACCGCCGATAAAAACGCGCGTGGCACCGGCCTTCTTGAGACGGCGCACAAGCGCGATCTGCTGGTCTTGGCCCGGCCTATAAGTATCCGTGAAGACGGGCTTCAGGCCTTTTTCCTCAAGAGCGTTGCGGATCGCCCCAACCAGCTCCCGTCCGTGGATCGTGCCGTCGTCGATCAGCGCCATCGGCTCTGCTGCCCAATTTTTCAGGATGGTGGTGATGGCCATCGCCGCCTCGGCACTATCGACCGGGGCGAGGCGGAAGAGTGGCCATCCATTCTTCAGTGCATCTTCCATGAGGATGCGCGAGCGCACAGAAACGGTAATCGCCGGAATGCCGGCTTCCTTAAGGCGCGGCAAGGCACCTTCCAGTGTTTCCGTGCAGAGAAAGCCGATTGCCACTTGCACCTTTGCCGCAATTAGGGCTTCGGCGGCGGCCCGGCCGCCATCTTCGGTACAGGGCTCGCCGACAATGGTCGCCGTGTTGTTATGCGCTTGTATGTCGAAATTGGCGCCGGCGATGATTTGTGCGCCGAGCGTCGCGAAATTACCGTCCTGCGGTGCCACGACGCCGATGTGGATTCCAGCGGCATAGCTGCTGCCGGCTGCCGAAAGCAGCGCAAACAGGAGCGGAAGGCGACGCAGAACGTTCATCGATGGAGTATCCCGGACAATTTTCCTGCCCTATTTATCCGTCTCAAGGGCATCGTCAAAGAAAAAGCAGCAAAATCGCTCTGTTTTCAATAATGCTATTGTAGAAAAGCTAACACCTGACCGTCATATTGAATGACAGGCAAGCACGACTCAACAAAGGAGACGGTGGTGCTAGACAGGCAACGTATGGACCCGGCGCTTTATCGCGATGCCATGAGCCGTTATGCGGGGCATGTGCAGCTGGTGACGACCGCGCTAGGTTCGGAACGACGTGGTGTCACGATCACCGCCGCCTGTTCGGTGTCGGATAGCCCGGCCACTGTTCTGATCTGCCTAAATAATAGCAACGCCAAGAACGAGATATTCTTCAAGAGCGGCATTTTTGCTCTGAATACCCTTGGTGCGGACCATCAATCCCTGGCCGACGCCTTTTCTGGAAAGACGCAGCTTACCGTGGACGAACGCTTCGCTGCCGGCAAGTTCGAGACGTTGGTGACGGGTGCGCCCGTGCTCAGCGATGCGCTTGCCGCTTTCGATTGCCGCGTGCTCGAGATCAAGCAGGCGTCCACGCACAACATCATCTTCGGCGAGGTGATGGCCATACGCTACAGCGAGCCAAAGCCGGCATTGCTCTATATGAACCGGGGCTATCACACGCTATAACCCCTGCAAGGGAGTTATCATGGCGGATCAGACATTACCTTCGCTGCCGAGTTCGATCGATGAGACGATGGCGCTGCTCGGCGCTCATGACTATCTGGCCGGACGCGCGCTCGGCACGGTTCTTTTTCTCGCGTTGAAGATGAAGCGGCCGCTCTTTTTGGAGGGCGAGGCCGGTGTCGGCAAGACCGAAATCGCCAAGGTCCTGTCGAAGGCTCTCGACCGGCCGCTCATCCGGCTGCAGTGTTACGAAGGGCTTGATGTTTCCTCGGCCGTCTACGAATGGAACTATCCGGCCCAGATGCTGGAAATACGGCTCGCCGAAGCATCGGGCCTCACTGATCGCGACCGTATCGAGGCGGATATCTTTTCCGAGCGCTATCTGATCCGCCGTCCGGTGCTGCAAGCGCTATCGGCCGTTGGCGGACGCGCGCCCGTGTTCTTGATCGACGAGCTGGATCGCACGGATGAGGCTTTCGAGGCCTTCCTGCTGGAAGTGCTGTCCGATTTTCAGGTGACGGTGCCGGAACTCGGCACGATCCGCGCCGCGGAGCCGCCGATTGTCATCATCACCACCAATCGAACGCGCGAAGTGCATGACGCTTTGAAACGGCGCTGCCTCTATCATTGGGTCGACTATCCGCAGGCCGAGCAGGAGCTCGAAATCATTCGCCGCAAGGTGCCTGGCTGCAACGAAGCGCTTTCGCATCAAATCGTCGCCTATGTGCAGAAGCTGCGCACGCTCGACCTTTTCAAGAACCCGGGGGTTGCCGAAACGATCGACTGGGCGACCGCCCTGACCGAACTCGATCGTCTGGCGCTCGATCCCGAAACAGTTTCTGACACTTTGGGCACACTGTTGAAATACCAGGATGATATCGCTCGCATCCAGGGCGCCGAGGGCAAGCGCGTTCTGGATGAAGTGAAATTGGAGCTGCTCGCAGCAGGTTGAGCCATGGAACCGGGTGGGCAAGATGGCACTATCGTAGCGTCGTCACCAGCCGGTGACGGGCGGCTCGCCGATAATATCGTGCTGTTCGGTCGGACGCTGCGCAAGGCCGGGTTGAAGATCGGACCCGGTGCCATTGCCGACGCTATCGAAGCGGTCGAGGCTATCGGCATCGGCTCCCGCGACGAGTTCCATGCCGCCCTCTGTTCCGTCTTCGTCAAGCGGCATGAAGATCTTGCTGTTTTCGACGAAGCGTTCCGGCTGTTCTGGCGCTCGCGCGATCTGGTCGCCAAGATGATCGCGATGATGTCGCCTGTTGCCCCGGATCATCGCGAGAAGGAAAAGCCGAAGCCGGGTGAGAGCCGGGCAAGCGATGCCTTGCTGAACAATCGCAACGACCGGCAGCCGCAGCACGAGACGCCTGATGTCGAGATCGACGCGCGCTTTACCACCTCCGGCAGTGAGGTCTTGCGCCATCTGGACTTCGCGCAGATGTCGGCAGCCGAGATTGCGGTCGCCAAGAAGGAACTCGAAAAGCTGCGATTGCCGCTCGACCGGGTCCGTACACGCCGTTTTGCTCCATCCCTCACGCCGGTCAAGGTCGATCCGCGGGCGACCATGCGCTCAGCGCTGCGCACGGGAGGGGCGCTGATTCTGCCGCGCTTTCGGCAACCGAAGGAAATACAGCCGCCATTGGTCGTTCTCGCCGATATCTCCGGCTCGATGAGCCAGTATACGCGTATCTTCCTGCATTTCCTGCATGTGCTGACCGAGCGGCGGCGACGTGTGCATACGTTTCTGTTCGGCACACGCCTGACCAACGTGACACGGGCGATGCGCCACAAGGATCCCGATCAGGCGCTGGATGAATGCGCGGTGGCCGTGCGCGACTGGTCCGGCGGGACACGGATCGGCGAGACGCTGACGGAATTCAACAAACTCTGGGCGCGTCGGGTGCTGGGACAGGGCGCGATCGTGCTCTTGATCACTGATGGGCTGGAGCGCGAAGGCGTGGAATTACTGGCGCAAGAAATGGATCGCCTGCATCGCTCCTGTCGGCGGCTCATCTGGCTCAACCCTTTGCTGCGCTTCGAGGGTTTCGAGGCACGCGCTCGCGGTGTAAAAGCGATGCTGCCGCATGTTGACGAATTCCGCCCCGTTCACAATCTATTATCTCTGGCCGATCTCGTATCGGCCCTTACAGCCGGCCGCGCGGATACCTATGATCCGCGACGGTTTCTCGGCAAGCAATGAGGCTCCGATGTCAGATATATCCGAAAGTCTGGATCCGCTTGTGATCGCGGAGGAATGGGTGTCGGCAGGCCGCAGCGTGGCCATGGCGACGGTCGTCGATACCTGGGGTTCGGCGCCACGGCCCTCGGGCAGTCATCTCGTGATTGACGGCGAAGGTAATTTTCATGGCTCGGTTTCCGGCGGTTGCGTCGAAGGCGCCGTCATCACCGAGGCGCTTGACGTCATCGAGACCGGCAAGTCGCGCATGCTGGAATTCGGCGTTGCCGATGAGACCGCCTGGCGGGTCGGCCTTTCCTGCGGCGGCCGCATCCGCGTCTACGTTGAAAGGCTCGCCTGATGGACCGTCAGATATTGGCGCGGCTGAATGAGATGCGGCGCAGGCGGCAGGCGGCGATCCTCGTCACTGATCTTTCCGGTGGAGCGGATCGGCTGATCGTGGAGGGCGATGTGCTGGAAGGCGCTCTCGCCGATGCTGCTTCAGCGGCATTCCGTTCAGGCAAGTCCGGGGCGCTTGATGTCGGCGGGCAGAGCCTGTTCTTCAACGTGCATCTGCCGCCGCCGCGCATCGTCATCATTGGCGCCGTGCATATCAGCCAGATCCTGGCGCGTATGGCGGCCCTTGCTGGCTTCGACGTGACGATCATCGATCCGCGCACTGCCTTTGCAACGCCGGAACGGTTCGAAGGCATCGACCTGATTGCCGACTGGCCGGTGGATGCGCTCAAGGAAAGACCGCTCGACAGCTATATGGCGCTGGTCGCCGTGACCCACGATCCGAAGATCGATGACGAACCCATCATCCAGGCGCTGAAGACTGGCTGTTTCTACGTCGGTGCGCTCGGCAGCCGCAAGACCCATGCCGGCCGGCTCGATCGCTTGAAGCGCGAGGGTTTTACCGACGCCGAGCTTACCCGCATTCATGCGCCGATCGGACTTGCCATCGGCGCCGCAAGCCCGGCCGAGATCGCGGTTGCCATTCTGGCTGAAATTATCGGTTCGCTTCGCGGGCGGGATGTCTCGTCGCCAAAAGGCACTGCGCTATGATCTTCGGTGAATTTTTGACGGCGGAGGCGGAGGGGGCAGTTCTCGCCCATTCCGTCCGGCTGGCCGATGGCAGTTTCTCGAAAGGGCATAGGCTTGTCGGTGACGATATCGTGAGGCTCGCTGCGGCCGGAATCGACCACATTATCGCCGCGCGTATCGAGCCGGGCGATCTCATGGAAGACGAGGCGGCCGACCGACTGGCGCGGGCTGTCGCACCCGATCATCTGACTTTTTCCGAAGCGGCGACAGGACGGGTGAATGTCCATAGCGCTGTCGATGGCCTTTTCGTTGCAAATCGTGAAGCGGTCGATCGGATCAACAATCTCGATCCGGCGATTACGCTCGCCTGTCTTGCCGATCATGTACCTGTGCGGGCGGGCGACATGGTCGCGACCTTCAAGATCATTCCGCTTGCCGTTTCGGGCGCTAAAATCGCTGCAGGTGTCGAGATTCTAAGGGGAATGCCGGTTTTCGAGGTCAAGCCATTCGTACCGCATGCCGTTTCGCTTGTTGCCACGGAGCTGCCGTCGCTGAAGGCCTCGGTCATGGACAAGACGGCGAGGATACTTTCGCAGCGCCTGCAGCCTTCGGGCAGCGGGCTGCAGCGGGAAGAGCGCGTTGTGCACAGGGCAAGAGACGTTGCCGATGCGATCCGTCGTGCGCTGGCGGCGTCCGATCGAATGCCAAAGCTGGTGATCGTCTTTGGCGCTTCGGCGGTCATCGATACCGGCGATGTCATCCCGGAAGCGATCCGGCTTGCCGGCGGCGAGGTCATCCAGGTCGGCATGCCCGTCGATCCCGGTAACTTATTGGTTCTGGGCAGCGTGGGAGATGTCTATGTCGTCGGGGCGCCGGGATGCGCGCGCAGCCCAAAGGAGAATGGTTTCGATTGGGTGCTGGATCGCATATTAGCCGGCGAACGACCGACGCGGCAGGATATCGGTGGCATGGGTGTTGGAGGTCTGCTCATGGAGATACAATCACGCCCGCGGCCGCGCGACATCGCCGCCAAGTCGCCATCGGATATATCGGTTGCCATCGTCTTGCTAGCCGCCGGAAAGGCGAGCCGCATGGGCGAGGGTGGTTCGCACAAGCTTCTGGCCGAATTTGACGGCGTGCCGCTTGTGCGTCGTTCGGCATCTATCGCCATTGCAAGTGGCGTATCGGATATTGTCGCCGTCACCGGGCATCGTCGCGATGAGATCGAAGGCGTATTAAGCGGTCTCGCCGTCAAACCGGTGTTCAATCCGGATTATGTCTCGGGCATGGCCAGTTCGCTGGTTGCAGGCGTCAGTACGCAAACGGCTCAGAAGGCCGATGGCGTTCTTGTCATGCTGGCCGACATGCCCGGCGTCACCAGCGACGATCTGAAAACCTTGATCTCAGCCTTTCGTCAGGCGAATGGCCAGGCGATCGTACGGGCGGTATCCGGCGGCAAGCGCGGCAATCCCGTTATCCTGCCACGATCCGTGTTGAACGCGGTCATGCGGCTTGAAGGCGATGTGGGTGCGCGGCATATCATCGAAACATCGGGGCTTCCGGTCAATGATGTCGAGATCGGCGAGGCGGCCCATCTTGATGTCGATACGCCAGAGGCCGTCGTTGCTGCCGGTGGTGTCTTGAAGGGGTAGGGAATGGACAATATCGATATCGAGGAGATGTTTCAGTCGCTTGGGCCGATCACCATCAAGCGGATGTTCGGTGGCAAGGGAATCTACCATATGGGGCGGATTTTAGCGCTCGAGGTAGACGATGAGATCCTCCTGAAAGCGGACGATGCCAGCGCTTCCGAATTCGAGGCAGCCGGTGCGCGACGCTGGGCCTATGAGGGCAAGAAGGGCAAGGCCATCAACATGCCCTACTGGTCGATACCCGACGATGCCTTTGATGATCCGGATGAAATGGCTCGCTGGGTGCGGCTTGCCTATGAGGCCGCCCTTCGTTCGGACAAATAGGCGTCAGCGGAAATCTGCTTCGCTCAGATGGGCGATCGTTGCCTTTGCGAACTCTGAAAGCTGAGCCGGCAATTCGCCGCGGCCGAACCAGCCGAAATCGGAGAGCTTGTCCGGCTCCATCAGTCGAGGTTCGCCGGAAAAATCCTTGCAGACATAGATCAGCGAAACCCAGTGCTGGCAGTCGGCATCTACGATGACCTCCTGTGTGCACAGATAGTCGATTTCGCCGATGGAAAGGCCGCTTTCCTCTTCCGCTTCACGGACAACAGCCCTGGCGGCGGGCTCCATATGATCGACTTTGCCGCCGACGATGCTCCAGAATCCGGCCTCCGGTGCCTTGAGGCGCCGATAGAGCAAAAGCTTGCCGTCCCGCAGGATCGCGAGACCGGTTCCTAATCCTGGGAAATCGATGCCGGGCTTGCCCAATATTCAGATCCCGAGGTTGGACGCAGCATCCGGCAAGCCGGCCTGCTGCATGTCTGGACAGGATCTATCAGGCCTTGGCGTTTGCAACGATGAGCATGAAGGCCGGGATATCGTCGCCGAAGCCAACCGGCGTCGGGCCGTCATCCTGATCGCGATAGCGGTTGCGGCGCTCCCGGTGATCGTCATTGGCAGCAGGGAAGGGCCGGTGGCTGTTGCGAGAACCGTTATGGGATTTATTGTTGTTCTCAGACTTGCGCTCGTTCTTCACGCTTTCGGCCTTTGCTGGTGCTGCTTCGATCGCTACGACGTCATTATCCTCGACGTCGATATCAGATTTATGACTCGAGGCGCTGCGGCCTCCGCGGCTGCGATCCCGGTCGCGGCCTTTACCCTTCTGGTCACGACGGCGGGAGGAGCGGTTGTCGTCGCCACTCTCGTCAGCCGGCGGTAGCGCCGAAAGATCGCCATTCAGCCACTGAACATCTTCGCCGATCAGCTTCTCGATCGCGTCGACGTGCTTGGTGTCGCGCTTCGTCACGATGGTGAAGGCGGCGCCGGAGCGGCCAGCACGGCCGGTACGGCCAATGCGGTGAACGTAGTCTTCCGAATGGATCGGAACATCGAAATTGAAGACGTGGCTGACATCGGGGATGTCGAGGCCGCGTGCGGCGACGTCGGAAGCAACGAGCAGCTGCAGGTTTCCATCCTTGAAGTTCTGCAGCATGGTCATGCGCGAGCGCTGGTCCATGTCACCGTGCAGTGCGCCGGCGGAAAAGCCGTGGCGATCCAGCGAACGGAAGAGGTCGGAAACGTCCTTCTTGCGATTGCAGAAGATGATTGCGTTCTTGAGATCCGTCTGGGCGCGGATGAGATCGCGCAGCGTCGCGCGCTTTTCGTAATCCTTGCCGTGCGAGGCAACGAAGCGCTGCGTCACGGTCTTCGCCGTCGATGCCGGCTTGGCGACTTCGACGCGTTCCGGATTCTGCAGGAACCGGTCGGCCAGCTTCTGGATTTCCGGCGGCATTGTTGCCGAGAAAAACAGTGTCTGACGCGTGAAGGGGATGAGCTTGGCGATACGCTCGATATCCGGGATGAAGCCCATATCGAGCATACGGTCGGCTTCGTCGATGACAAAAATCTCGACGGCGCTCATCAGCAGCTTGCCGCGCTCGAAATGATCGAGCAGGCGGCCTGGCGTGCAGATCAGCACATCGGCGCCACGTTCCAGCTTGCGATCCTGGTCTTCGAAGGAGACGCCACCGATCAGCAGGGCGATGTTCAGGCGATGGTTCTTGCCGTACTTCTCAAAGTTTTCGGCAACCTGCGCTGCGAGCTCGCGTGTCGGCTCCAGAATCAGTGTGCGCGGCATGCGTGCGCGGGCGCGGCCCTTTTCAAGCAGGGTCAGCATCGGCAGCACGAAGGAGGCCGTCTTGCCGGTTCCGGTCTGGGCAATGCCGCAGATGTCGCGGCGCTGAAGCGCAAAGGGGATTGCACCGGCCTGGATCGGAGTCGGTGTGGTGTAACCCGCGTCAGTCACCGCGGAAAGGACTTTTTGGCTCAGGCCAAGGTCAGAAAATGTTGTCAAAGGGAAATCTAATTCCGTCTTGGTTCAGTCGAACACCATGAGTCGACACGCAGGAGCGTGCCGCAATGCAGCGCGACATAGAACCAAATACCCGGGAAGTCAAGGAAAGCAGGCGCTTCAACAGGCCTGAAGTTCATTCATAACGCAATTTTCGGATTAGTGCCATCTTTGTTGCGCGTTTGTCACAATTCCCGCAGCTAAATTGCGCCCAATCCGCTGATGTAACTTGCGAGTTTCGTGCCGGCGGCGATGAAATACATCGGGTCTATGGGATGTCCGTTCTCGCGCACTTCATAATGCAGATGTGTTCCTGTCGAGCGTCCGGTGCTACCGGCAAGACCGATCGCGTCGCCAGCGCCGACTTTGTCGCCGACTTTGACAAGGACCTGCTCCATATGTCCATAACGGGTGGAGATACCGTCGCCATGGTCGATCTCCACCATGTTGCCGTAACCGCCGGTCCATCCTGCCGAAACCACCTTGCCAGGGGCGGTGGCCTTGATCTTTTCGCCCGGGCTGAAATGGAAATCGGTACCAGTATGAAGTGCCAGCGTGCCGAAGAACGGGTCCTTGCGGTTGCCGAAGGGGCTGGTGACGAGCTTGCCCGGGGCAGGGTTGCGGAAGGGCAGGCTTTCGGCCGCGCCGCGCACCGTCTCCAGATGCGTCAAAGCTGTATCGAGGTCGGCCATGGATTGTTCGAACTGATCGACATTCTCCGGCGGCACGTAAGGGCCGCCAACGCCGCCGTCCGTATCTTCCTTGCTGACGCTCGCGACTTCGTTCGGAACTTTTACGCCGACATTTTGCATGATCGACTGGATCTCGCTCGCGGTTTCAGACGCACCGGCGGTGAGGTTGCGAATTCGCGACAGCTGATCCTGTTCGATATGCTTCAGCGACAGCGTTACCTTGGAAAAGACCCGATCAGCTCGGTCGGCAACGGTTTCGGGGGCAGGGACGTAGGCGAGCGTGGAATTGTCGGGTGTGGCGTCAGCCGGTCTGCCGCTCAGGAGAAGCTTTTCGATTGCCTTGGGCGACGTCAGCTGGGCGTGCTCGTTCTTTGGCGCAGCAGCGTTGGCATCCGGGTGTGCGCTCTTGTCTGTCAGGCCGGAGCTCTCTGCCCTGTCGAGCAGGGTACTGAGCTTGCCGTTGCGTGAAGAGAGCTGCTGTTGCTGCTCAATCAGCTTGTCGACCTTTTCCTCCACGACCTGCTGATCGAGGAGTTGGCGAGAGGTGACGCGATCGACCTGAGCACGTAGCGCTGCGATGCGGTCTTCATAGTCATATTGCATGCGCGCCTGACGGGCCATCGTCGCGCCGATGAGATCGTCGCGCAGCACGAGATAGGATGTTGCCAGGAGATAGCCGATCGAGAAGATCCCGACCATGCAGACGGCGACGGCGGCCATCCATGGGCGCACGGTCATATGGCGCACCGTATCGCCGCTCGCGAGGATAATGGTGTGATGTCGCCGTTGCTTGCCGAAAACCCGGTTCTGAGGCTTTGCTGTCACCGAGAATCTCCCAATCGGTGCGTTTTGGCACCCAGTGGAAGTACACGGCATTATGGTTAATGAATGCTTTCTACGGCAGTATTAAATACCGGAAAGCGCCGTTTTACGCTAGTATATCAAGCATTGCTTGTAGATGTCAGCGAACGATAGAAGGAAGGCGTCAGTCCGGCTTCCGCCCGGGCGGTATCGTTGAACGGTGCCTTCAGCGAACCGCGGAAGTTGGCGCGTACCAATTCCTGGAAGGTGCGGGCCGGATCGCGCTTTTCGCGCGCGCACAGGAAGCGGAACCACTTGGCGCCAACGGCGACATGGCCTTTTTCGTCGTTATAGATGACGTCGAGAACGGCCGCACTCTCCAGGTCGCCGGTTTCGCGCATCTTGGCCTGCAGTGCCGGCGTCACGTCCAGACCTCTTGCTTCGAGGATCAGCGGCACGACGGCCAAGCGGGCGGTGAGATCGGTGCGGGTCGCATGAGCGGCCTGCCAGAGGCCGTCATGGGCGGGCAGATCGCCGTAGTCTGCGCCGAGTTCGCGCATGCGCGCCCGCACCATGCGGAAATGCTTGGCTTCCTCGAAGGCAACCTGCATCCAGCCGTCGAAGAAGGAATTGGGGACCGGGCCGGTTGCAAAACGCGCGACGATGTCGAGCGCCAGATCGACGGCATTCAGCTCGATATGGGCAATGGCATGCAACAGTGCGATGCGCCCCTTGAGCGTATGCAGCGAACGCTTCTCCATATGTTTTGGCGGCACCAATTCCGGCTTTTCCGGCCGGCCAGGCCGATCGGCGAGCGGTGGGTCGAGCGGTGAACGCAGCGACAAGGTGCGGGCAAACCACCGCCTTGCCGATTCCTGGGCAAGTTCGGTCTTCAGATCGAGATCGGCTGAGCGGATAGCGGCGATGGCGCCGCCGCGCAGCGATGTGATGATTTCGGTGGTTTCCGCCATGCCGTCAGAGTTCCCTGGCGGCGGCAAGAATTGCTTCGGCGTGGCCGGCGACTTTGACCTTGTCCCACACTCCTGCAACCTTGCCGTCGGCGCCGATCAGGAAGGTCGAGCGCACCACGCCCATATAGGTGCGGCCATACATGCTCTTTTCCCGCCAGACGCCGTAAGCCATTGCCATGGTCTTTTCCTCGTCGGAGGCGAGCGGCACGGAAAGCGCATGCTTCCTAATGAATTTATCATGGCTTTTCACAGAATCCGGCGAGACGCCGAGGAGCGCGACACCGAGCTTTGCGAAATCGGCAGCGAGTGCCGTGAAGGTAATCGATTCCGTCGTGCAGGCGGTCGTATCGTCCTTGGGGTAGAAATAAATGACCAGCGGCTTCCCGGCAAAATCGGCAAGACGAACGTGATCTCCACCATCGCGCGGGAGATCGAAATCCGGTGCTTTGTCGCCGATGTTCAGTTGAACTGGAAAAACTTCCGCCACGGGAAAACCTTTCTTTTGCCGGTTTTTTAGATGACACTTGAGGTAAGCCATATATACTGCCCGTGTGTGCCGTCCAATGGGACGCAGCGTCACCAACAAAATTGTATAAGCGAAAGGCACGCGCAGGAGTGATCCGAGGCGAAAAGGTAACATTCCGCAAAAAGGATCTCGTGTCGCTCGACCATCTGCCGTCCGCTCAGGTCGAAGATCCGTTGATCGTGCATGTGCCAGAGCGTGCTCGCCGCAGTCGCTCGCATGTCTGGCATGTCTGCCGCATGACGCTGGTTTTCTTTGCATTTCTCGCCATCATTCTCGGAGCTGTCATCGCGACCATCGAAGGTGGCATCTTCGATGCGCCGCTGTCCCAGAAGGCGCAGACGGCTCTCGATCAGGCCATCGGCCCGCGTTACAAGGCAGAAGTAGGCGCGACCGTGATCCGGTTTACCCCTAATCTGCGGCTGGCGCTGGAAGCGCGCGACGTCAACGTCGTCGATCAGGAGAGCGGCAAGCATCTGTCGACGATGTCGGCCGTCAACATGGAGCTGGACCCGCTGGCCCTCATCGAGGGCCGGGTGGAAGTGGCAAGCGTTGCGGCAGAGGGCATCGCGCTCGACACCTCGCTGCTGCCGCAAGGCGATCCCGTCGATTGGACTGCCTTGCGCGTCGATGCCTTGCCCAAGGCCCTGAATGCGGCCTTCGACAATCTCGATTTCCTTGAACATTTCGTCCAGCGCGGCGGCACGAATTCCGTGCGCATTTCCGGCTTCTCGATGAAGCTGGCACGACAGGAGGGTGATCCCATCTCTCTTGTCGTCGACAATCTGACCTTCGAGCGCGTTGCGCCCAATTCTCTACATCTCTATGGCCAGGTTGCGCTCAACGGATCCGTGGCGCTCCTGGATGTGAGGGCGGATCAAAAGGAGGCCGGCCAAAGCTCCTCGCTGGCGGCCAAGATATCCAATCTCGATCTCAAGCCGCTCACGATGACCTATGACCCGAATGGTACGCCGCGACAGGGGCTAATGGCCTTCGGGGACGTCACGCTTTCGGCCGCCAAGGGCGAGGCAGGCGTCGATCCCAAGCTGAGCGCTACCATCAATGTCCAGCCCGGTGTCCTCTATATGGACCATGATGTGCAGGAGTTGACGCAGGCCAATATCAACCTCGCCTACAACTTCGATCACCAGACCCTCGAGATTGCGCCGTCAAAAGCGCAGTTTCTCCGGACGATTGCGCCATTTTCCGGCGCGGTCATCGATCTCGATCGTGTCGACGCCAATGCAGGCAAGGGCTTCGGCATCGACTTCGTGATCAAGGACGGCGTCGCCGCCTCATCTCTCTCAGGGGAAAAGCCCGTCAGCTTCGATGGTCGCGCCACCGGACGGTTCTTTTCCGCAACCAAGGAATTCCAGTTCGACAATCTCGGCATATCGACGCCGCAGGGCGCGCTTTTCGGCTCCCTGCATATGAAGCTCGGCGACAGCTCGCCGGAGATCAGCTTCGGCGGCCGCGCGGACAAGCTCGACACGACTGTTGTCAAGCAGCTTTGGCCTTTCTGGATGGCTTCGAAACCCAGGATCTGGGTCGAGGGCAATCTTTTCGGCGGCTCGGTGACTAATGCCGCCATATCGGTCTTCATTCCGGCTGGCCGACTGCGGGAAGCGTCACAGACCGGCAAGCTGCAGCTTGGCAAGAACGAATTGCATATCGCCTTCGACATCGACGGGGCGCGCATGAACGTGCCGGGAGAGATCCCGCCGTTGCGCGATACCAAGGCCCATTTCGATCTGACCGGTCCGAATATGGTCGTCGATATTGCGACGGCCACGTCTTACTTTCCGACCGGCCGCACGATCACGCTGAGCGACAGCAGCTTCTCGATCCCGGCGACCTACGACAAGCCGCTAATGGCTGATCTTGACTTGACGATTTCAGGCTCCGGCGATGCGATCGGTGAACTTCTGACCTACAAGCCGCTTGAAGTGCTTCAACGGACCGAATTCAAGCCGGAGGATTTCAACGGCAAGATCGTCGCCAAGGTCGATGCCAGGATAGGGCTTATCAAGGATCAGCAGCCGCCTCCGCCGGACTGGCAGGCGAAGCTCAATCTCGACAATGTCGATCTGCTGAAGCCGATGAACAATCGCAAGATCGACAATCTGACCGGCGTGATTTCGGCCGATCCGCAATCCGTGCATCTGCAAGCCCAGGCCCAGATCGACAGTATTCCGGCCCAGATCGACATGGTGGAGCCGACCGACAGCAAATCGACCGTCAAGCGCGCCCGCGTGATCACGGCGACGCTGACCGATACGCAACGCAATACCGTACTGCCCGGACTTCGGGATATAATCGATGGGCCTGTCAAAGTGGAGTTGACGCGCATCGACGATGATCGCCAAGGCGTCAAGGTCGACCTCGGCAAGGCGGCTCTGACCGTGCCGTGGGTCGGCTGGTCGAAGGGCAGCGGCATTGCGGCGACAGCGCAGTTCGAGGCATCCGGTCCAGACAGCCAGACGACGCTCAAGAATTTCATGCTCAAGGGGGATGGGTTCGGCGCCAGCGGCGATCTGCTCATCAGCAAGGGGAGCCTCACCTCGGCAAGCTTCGACAGTGTGAAGCTCTCGGCGCTCGATGATTTCGCGCTCTCGCTGAAGCGAGGCAAGAGTGGCGGCTACGACGTGGCGATATCGGGTAATTCCGCCGACATACGTCCGATCCTTGCACGTCTGAAGGCGTCCACATCGGGCGGCCAGCAGAGTTCGGACGGAGACGCTTCGGCGAGCGCGACCGTTCGCGCCAATCTCGACAAGGTTATCGGTTTCAACGATGAGACCGTCGGCAATGTCAAGGGCGTCTATTCGATAGCCGGCGGCAAGACGACAGCTGCGGATTTTTCCGGCGTCACTCGTAGCGGCGAAGCCCTCGTCACCCAGATGAGCAAAGGCGCCAACGGCGTCATCCGTATCACGAGCGGCGATGCCGGCGCCGTTGCGCGCTTCACCGACCTCTATAAGCATTTGCAGGGTGGGTTGCTCAATCTGTCGCTGCGCTCGATCGGGCAAGACGACTGGGACGGCTCGCTCGATATCCGCAACTTCGCCATCATCGATGACAAGAAACTCTCGACCATCGTGTCGACGCCGAGCGGAAAGAACGGCAAGAGCCTGAATTCGGCCGTGAAGCAGAATATCGATACGCGTTCGCAGAATTTCGAGCGCGGCTTTGCGCGGCTGGTGATGCGCGATGGGGTGCTCTCGGTCGAAAACGGCGTGGTACGTGGCGTGCAGGTCGGGGCGACGTTCCAGGGCACGCTGAAGGACGCCAATGGCAAGATGGACATGACGGGAACCTTCATGCCCGCGTATGGCCTGAACCGGCTGTTCGCCGAAGTTCCGATCGTCGGCTTCATCCTGGGCAATGGCAGCGATCGCGGCTTGATCGGCATTACCTTCAGGCTGACCGGCACGATCGAGAAATCGAACCTGCAGATCAATCCTCTTTCGATCATCGCGCCGGGTGTTTTCAGGCAGATATTTGAATATTGAGGCGGCGCGACGCTGAGGCTCGTTCCTTGCGATAGAATAGGGCTGCGCGTGGCTATTTTTCGTTCGCCAACCGCTCACGTATGCGTTCGGCGCCACCGCTCATGCGCCGGGCGAATGGTCGATCGGGGTCCACGATACGCCAAAACGGAGCCGCGCCACTTTGACTGATCTGCACCAAATGTCGCTGAACGGTGACGGGGCAGCAGGCATCTGCGCCATATTGCTTGGCAAGCGCCTGTCTTACCCCCGCAATATCGGACAATTGGCCCGGTGGCGCCGCCCAGAGGGCGCGAGCAACCATCTCCTCGCTGGGAATCAACATGCTTTGGGTAGAGCTTCGGCCCTTGCGCCTTGTCTTGATTACCGGCAATTCATCCATAATCCACCTCCAGGGTTGGAACCTTAACAGAGGACGAATGGGCAGGTCGCGATCCGACATAGCAAATGCAGAAAATTAGCCAAGCGCCAGGGTTTGAACTTATAGACCGGCAGCCTTCAAGCATCGCAGTATCGGCTTGAACGTTCTGGCGCGACGTTTCTATCGATGTTCCAGATAAGCTATGGCACTCTAAGAGACATGACCCAAAGCAAATCGTGCCTTGTCGGTTGGACGACTGGCAACTGCAATGCAAACGGCATCGACATTCACTATCTGCGAACAGGCGGCCATTATCCTCCGCTGGTAGCGCTGCATGGGCTGCTCGGGAGCGGCGCGTGTTTGGCGCCGTTGACGCGTATGTTGGAGAATGACTTTGATGTCGTCTTGCCGGATGCACGAGGACATGGAAAATCCGGCGCGCCGGCTCGAGGATATTTGTATGATGACCTAGCAGGCGACGTTGTCGAGCTCACAAAGAAATTGAATCTAAAAGCTCCAATATTGCTCGGTCATTCGATGGGAGGCATGACCGCTGCTGTGGCCGCTCGCGAACTCGGAGCAGCGGTTTCGGGCGTTGTCCTGGTCGATCCAACTTTCATAAGTCCAGAGTGGCAGCGCGAGGTTTTTGAAAGCGATATTGCAGAGGAGCAGCGGCGATCGCTGGTTTCAAGCAGGGCTGATCTCCTTACCCAAGCGCGCGTTCGACATCCATCCCGGTCAGAGGAGATTCTGGAATGCCTGGTTGATGCAAGGCTTCAGACCAGCATGTCCGCATTTGAGGTGCTCACACCTCCAAATCCCGACTATCGCGAACTTGTGCAAAGCATAGGCGTGCCGATTCTTCTCGTGATCGGAGATAAAGGGGTCGTTTCGTTGGATGCGGCCCGTGAGCTGCAAAAGCTCAATCCCTTGCTTCGATATGAACTGATCGCTGACGCCGGTCACGGCCTTCCATACGATCAGCCCGAGCGATTGGGAGCGGTGATCATGTCCTTCCTGAAAGCGATATCAACGTTGCGGGCCGGCTCCGCGCGCGTCGGCTGACCAAGCCGGTTCATTCCATCGACCGGCGACCTTCAGCTAGACAGAAACAAAAAAGCCGGCGAGAGGGCGCCGGCTTTGTTTGTTGTCCGTGCATCGGCCCTTCAGGCGGCCGGGCGGATCAGGATGTGCTTCTTCTTGCCGAGCGACAGCTTGATCACGCCATCGGCGGTGATCTCACCGGTGCCGATGACCTTGCGCTCGTCGCTGATGGCTTGGTCGTTGATGCGCACTGCGCCACCCTGGACGTGGCGGCGAGCTTCGCCGTTCGAACCGGCAAGGCCGGCGCGGACGATCAGGGCCAGCAGGCCGATACCAGCTTCGAGTTCGGAAGCCGGAACATCGATCGACGGCAGGTTTTCGGACAGGCCGCCTTCCTCGAAGGTCTTGCGCGCGGTTTCGGCTGCCTGTTCGGCTGCTGCGCGGCCGTGAAGGATCGCGGTCACTTCGGTCGCGAGGATCTTCTTGACCTCGTTGATCTCCGAACCGGCAAGCGCGGAGAGGCGAGCGATCTCGTCCATCGGCAGCGTCGTGTAGAGCTTCAGGAAGCGCGAAACATCCGCGTCCTCGGTGTTGCGCCAGTACTGCCAGAAATCATAGGCCGACAGCAGGTCGGCGTTCAGCCAGACCGCGCCGGTAGCGGACTTGCCCATCTTGGCGCCGGAGGCCGTCGTCAGCAGCGGCGAGGTCAAGGCAAAAAGCTGCTTCGTCCCCATGCGGTGACCTAGGTCGATGCCGTTGACGATGTTGCCCCACTGATCCGAGCCGCCCATCTGCAGGCGGCAATCGTAACGCTTCGCCAGCTCTACGAAGTCGTAGGCCTGCAGGATCATGTAGTTGAATTCGAGGAACGACAGCGACTGCTCGCGGTCAAGGCGCGTCTTGACACTGTCGAAGGACAGCATGCGGTTGACCGAGAAGTGCCGGCCGACATCGCGCAGGAATTCGAGGTAGTTCAGCGAGCGCAGCCATTCGGCGTTGTTGATCATCAACGCGTCTTTCGGGCCTTCGCCGTAGGTGAGGTAGTTCGAGAAGCAGCGCTTGATGGAAGCGATGTTACTTTCGATCGTATCGACCGTCATCAACTGGCGGGACTCTTCCTTGAACGAGGGGTCGCCGACCATGCCGGTACCGCCGCCCATCAACGAAATCGGCCGATGACCGGTCGTCTGCATCCAGTGCAGCATCATGATCTGGATCAACGAGCCGGCATGCAGGCTCGATGCCGTGGGATCGAAACCGATATAGGCCGTCACGGTTTCCTTTGCGAAGAGGTCGTCGAGGCCGGCTTCATCGGAAATCTGATGAATGAAGCCGCGCTCTTGCAGGGTGTGCAGGAAATCGGATTTGAACTCAGCCATGATCTTGGTCTCTCGATGCCACAACCTTGGCGGATGCGGCGAAGTCGCTATTGTTTGATGTCGCGGGGCGCGTTTATCACCGATTTACCGGCGCGTCACCATTTTGGTGGGGCGTGAGATCAAGTTTCGCTAAATGCCTTAGGCTGGGTGCGGTTTGTAAATCGATGCTTCTGAACGTCAATAGACCGTAACATCGCCGCGAAGCCGCCGGGAATAAGCCGCGCATTCGCCCGAATCAAATCCTAGTGATTTCTTGTTGATCCCCGTACGCACCTCATGTTTCGTGAAAGAAACCGGTATGTCGCCTCTGCTTTCGAAGATGGGATTGTCATCAAAAAAGACGATCTGGGCATTTCTTGCCATGATGTTGGTTTTGGTCGGTGTCGCTGCTGCGAGCCCGGCCGAAGCTCAAGGTTCCCCTGAAAAGAGAATAGCGTTCGTCGTGGGCAATGCTGCCTACAAGGCAGGCGCTCTGCCGACGCCGGCCAACGATGCCGGCCTGATCGCGCAAACGCTGCAGGCTGCGGGCTTCGACGTGATCGGTGCGCGCGATCTCGACCAGAACGGCATGCGCGACGCGATGCGCGACTTTCTGACGAAAGCGAACGCGTCCGGTCCCGATACCGTCGTGTTCGTCTATCTGGCGGGTTATGGCCTGCAGTATCAGGGCGATAATTATTTCGTGCCTGTCGATGCGCAGATCGCCAATGCCACGGATGTCCCCGTCCAGGCGATCCGCGTGAGCGACCTCACCAAATCGTTGTCGGCCATCAACAATCGCGGCAGCATCGTCGTGCTGGATGCGGCGAGGGCCAATCCTTTCGTGCAGTCCAATCAGCCACTGGCTGGTGGTCTGGCACTGGTCGATCCCGACGCCAACCAGCTGATTGCCTTCAATGCGGCGCCCGGCACGGTCGCGCCACAGGAGGCCGGGCCTTATGGTTCCTACGCGCATGCGCTGGCGGAAATGATCCGCGTCGGTGGCCTGTCGCTTGATGACGTCTTCGATCGGACGCGCTTGCGTGTCGGCGATCTCACCAAGGGCGCCGAGATCTCGTGGGATGCTTCCAAATTCAAGAATGCATTCAACTTTTTCGATCGCGGTCCGAATGCGCCGGCTGCTGCGGTGTCGAGCGCCGAGGATGTTGCAAACAGGACGAAACCGATCCGAGATTTCGGCGAACGGGATGCCTATTTCGCCGCGCTCGATCGCGATACGCTGCAGGGCTATGAGGATTTCCTCGCCGCCTATCCGAACGATTCCATGGTGAGGCGTGTCCGTGCCATTGTCGCCGCCCGCCGCGAGGCAATTACCTGGCGCGAGACCTGGATTGCCGACACGCCGGAGGCCTATTGGTCATATCTGAGGCGTTATCCGCGTGGTCCGCACGTCTGGGACGCCCGCCGCCGTCTCGAGCATTTCGAGGCCGCCCTCGAGCCGCCACCATCATTCACCGTGATCGAGTATGACGTGCCGCCGCCTCCGCCGCCGGAAGTGGTCTATGTCGACCGGCCTGTGCTTTATTTCGATGATGCCGACTTCGGCTATGCACCGCCGCCGCCCGTTGTCTTCCTGGCACCGCCGCCACCGGATTTCGTGGTGCTGGCGCCGCCGGAACCCTCTGTCGATGTCTATGTGCTGCCGGCGCCGGTCTTCGTTCCAGTCCCTGCCTGGGTAGAGCCGCCACGCGATATCGCACCGCCCGAAAACAACGTCATCTTCAACAACATCCACAATACGGTCGTGAACAACACGACGGTCATCAACAACAACACGACTGTCAATGAGAACGGGGCTGCACCTGCGGCACCTGGATTGACAACCGGGCAGAAGCTTGCCGGCGCTGCTGTCATCGCCGGGGCTGGTGCTGCGGCGTTGCATGTTGCTCTGCCGCCATCGGTGCAGAAGAAGGCTGCGGTTCTGCAGAAGCAGAACCCGGCAGCAGCCGTCAAGGCAGCGCCTGGCACCGCTCCGGCGGTTGCGCCATCGGCACAGCCGCAAGGCGGAAATGCCGCTGCCCATGTGCTTCCCGGCGCCAATGGTCAGCCGCTGCCGGCTGGCGCCAAGCTGCCCGCCAATCCGGGAACGGCCCCGACGAAGCAGGGGCAGCCACCGCAAGCCACGCCCAATGCGGTGCATAATCCGGCTGTTGCCACGCAACCTGCCCAGCAGGGCACAAATGCCAATGCACACGCACTTCCCGGTGCCAACGGTCAGCCTCTGCCCGCCACGGGCAAGCTGCCGGCCAATGCTGGAGCAGCGCAGACGAAACAGGCTCAACAGCCGCAGGCCACACCGAACGCCGGCGCACATGCGCTGCCCGGCGCCAAGGGCCAACCGCTGCCGGCGGCTGGCAATGCGGCTGCTGTGAAGGGGCAGAACCAGGTTGCCAAGACTCCGCCACCGCAAGCAGCGCCGAGCGGCAAACCGAATCCGGTTGCCGCTGCACCGAAGCCCAATGCGCATGCCCCGGCAGCGCCGGCCGTCGTCGCCAGAACACCGGCGAAGCCCAAGGCGATCCCCAGCAACCAAGCTCGGATCAACAGTCAGCCTCATGTCGCGGCCGCCCCGCCTCGGCAAGCCAATCCGGCTCCTGCGCAGCCAAGGCCGGCGCCGCACGTCGTGGCACAGGCGAGGCCGCCCGCGCCCAAGCCGCAGGCTCAGCCGAAGCCCCAACCGCAGCCGAAGGTCGTGCAGCAACAGGTGAGGAAACCACCTCCGCCTCCGCCGCAAAAGCCTCCGGAAAAGAAGAAGTGCGGCGCTCCCGGCTTGCCCGCATGTCACTGACCGATGATATCAGGCGATAATCTCAAGGCCCGCTTCGGCGGGCCTTCTCATTCGGAATTGTCGCTTCATTACCTTGTTGAAATCAGGCCGAGCGGTTAGCACTGACTGGCCGGTTGTCAATCGGCGCTGCCTTACAGGTTCCGGCAGGCTGCTGATCCACCACGAAAACAGGCAGGCAGATGAGTGATACCATCATACTCGAAACCCCGCGCCTCGTTCTGACGATGTGGGACAAGGGTGATGCCGAGTTGATTCGGCAGCTGCATTCGACGATCGACACGACGCGCTATCTTTCCGGCGGCGCCCCTTGGACGCTGGAGAAGGCCGAGGAGCGGCTGAAAAGCTGGTTCGGAGAACACACGCGCGATGGCGTGACGAAATACAAGATGCTGCGCCGTGAGGACGGCCGCTTTATCGGTCGCGCCGGTTTTTCGCGTTTTCATGAGGAGAGTGGCCGCGGCGAATTCGAGCTTGGCTATTCGATTCGGAAGGAGGCCTGGGGTAATGGCTATGCGACGGAGATTGCTACCGCCTTGGCACAATGGTTCTTCACACGTGATCTTGCCAGGCATTTCATCGCCTTCACCCACCCGCAAAACGCTGCATCGCAACGCGTTTTGCGAAAGATCGGCATGCAGGATCACCCGTCGATGACGATCGACGGGATCTCGTGTCCGACTTTCATGATGGCTCAGTAACGGCCGCTTTTCTTAGCGGATGCGCTTGGCGGCCGGTTCCGGTACCAGTTCGCCGTTGAGGCGACGGTCGAGATAATCCTCGCATTCGCCGAGCAGCGTTTCGACCTGGCCGTTGAAGAAGTGGTTGGCGCCCGACACGACCTTGTGCGTGATCAGGATGCCCTTCTGCGTCTTCAGCTTCTCGACGAGGCCGTTGACGTCCTTCTCCGGGGCAACCTTGTCAGCGTCGCCGTTGATGATCAGGCCAGACGACGGGCAGGGTGCCAGGAAGGAGAAGTCGTAGATGTTCGGCTGCGGCGCGATCGACATGAAGCCTTCGATTTCCGGGCGGCGCATCAAGAGCTGCATGCCGATCCAGGCGCCGAAGGAATAGCCGGCAACCCAGCAGCTCTTTGAATCGGGATGGAGGCTCTGCACCCAGTCGAGTGCTGATGCCGCATCGGAAAGTTCGCCGGCGCCGTGGTCGAATTCGCCCTGGCTGCGGCCGATCCCGCGGAAATTGAAGCGAAGTGTCGTGAAACCGCGCTTCTGGAACATATAGAAGAGCTGGTAGACGACCTGATTGTTCATCGTGCCGCCAAATTGCGGGTGGGGATGAAGGATAATCGCGATCGGGGCGCTCTTTTCCTTGGAGGGCTGATAGCGGCCTTCAAGGCGACCCGCGGGGCCGTTGAAAATTACTTCGGGCATCGATACTCCGGCTCTTCTTTTTCTGCGTTCAAACCCAACGGCACGCAGCAAGTTGACTTGACGAATGCGCTCATCTTTTCTAGAACGCAGTTTAGAACAATTCGAAACTTGATGCGGTGGTCCGCGCGTTGTTTGTGCAACGGTTTGTGGAACGTGTCATAAGGCATGCCCGGCTGAAATTTCAAGGAAAATGAGCCGGTCGCAGCAAAGCAAAGTCGCGCAGGAAGAAGATTATGGCGGCAACGCGCCTTTATCTCGATTGGAATGCTACCGCACCGCTCCATCCGGCGGCCCGCGAAGCAATGCTGCGTGCGATGGATATTCAAGGCAACCCCAATTCCGTTCACGGTGAAGGTAGGGCAGCGCGCGCAGCTGTCGAGGCCGCACGCCGGCAGGTTGCAAGACTGACGGGTGCGGAACCCGCCCATGTCGTTTTTACGAGCGGCGCCACCGAGGCGGCCAATATGGTGCTGACGCCGGAATTTCGCATGGGGCGGACGCCGCTTGTGGTCAGCCACCTTTATATATCGGCCGTCGAGCATCCGGCCGTGCGCGAAGGTGGGCGATTTGCCAGGGACAATGTCAGCGAAATACCTGTGACATCGAACGGTGCGGTCGATCTTGCCGCGCTGGAGACCATGCTATCAGCCCATGACAAGGCCAGCGGCCTGCCGATGGTCGCCATCATGCTCGCGAACAATGAGACCGGAATTGTCCAGCCCGTCGGCGATGCGGCCAAGCTCGTTCAGGCAGCGGGCGGTCTCTTCGTGGTCGATGCCGTTCAGGCGGCCGGCCGCGTTCCGCTCGATATCAATGCGATCGGCGCGGATTTCCTTATCGTGTCCTCGCATAAGATCGGTGGGCCGAAGGGTGTCGGCGCACTCGTCTCGCGCGGCGAGGTGCTGATGCCGAAGCCGTTGATCCATGGCGGCGGTCAGGAAAAAGGCCATCGTTCGGGCACGGAAAACACGCTTGCCATCATCGGATTCGGTGCCGCCGCCGAGGCCGCTGCCCTGGACTTCGATGTTCGCAATGCTGCGATCGCTTCATTGCGCGGCCGGCTGGAAGCAGGGATGGAGCTTGCGGCGCCTGATGTCATTATTCATGGGAAGGATGGTCCGCGCGTTCCGAACACCAGCTTCTTCACGCTGCCGGGACTGAAATCCGAAACCGGCCAGATCGCCTTCGATCTGGAAGGCGTGGCGATCTCCGCCGGGTCGGCCTGCTCGTCGGGCAAGGTGGGAGAAAGCCATGTGCTCGTGGCGATGGGATGTGATCCCAAGCTCGGTGCGCTCCGCATTTCGCTGGGGCCGACCACAACCGAAACGGATATCGATCGCGCAATCGCCGCGTTTGCCCGCATAGCGGGAAGACGCAAGCTGGCGGGGGCGGCGGCCTAAGGGCCACAATTTTGCGGAAACCGAAATTTCCGCTTGCCAAGCGGGGTGAAAAGTCCCTTTTGGCCGACTACATAGGGGGCAGACATAAGTCTGCCGCAACGTTGACAAGCTGCCGGACCTTGGATCCGGCGAGATTGGAGAACGAAATGCCTGCAGTCCAGGAAACGGTCGATCAGGTTCGCCAGATCGACGTGGACCAGTATAAGTATGGTTTCGAGACCACGATCGAAGTGGAAAAGGCTCCCAAGGGTCTTTCCGAAGACATCATCCGCTTCATCTCCGCCAAGAAGCAGGAGCCGGACTGGATGCTGGAATGGCGCCTCGAAGCCTATCGTCGTTGGCTGACGCTTGAAGAGCCCACCTGGGCCCGCGTCGACTATCCGAAGATCGATTTCAACGACATTCACTATTACGCCGCACCGAAAAAGTTCGCTGGCCCGAAGTCGCTCGACGAAGTCGATCCGGAGCTGCTGAAGACCTACGAAAAGCTCGGTATTCCGCTGCGCGAACAGGAAATCCTCGCCGGCGTCGAGAAGCCGAAGATCGCGGTCGATGCGGTGTTCGATTCCGTCTCGGTCGTCACCACCTTCAAAGAAGAGCTGAAGAAGGCCGGCGTGATCTTCATGTCGATCTCGGAAGCCATCCGCGAGCATCCGGAGCTGGTGCGCAAGTATCTCGGCTCCGTCGTGCCGACCTCGGACAATTTCTATGCGACGCTCAATTCGGCCGTCTTCACCGACGGTTCCTTCGTCTTCGTGCCGAAGGGCGTTCGTTGCCCGATGGAGCTGTCGACCTACTTCCGCATCAACGAGAAGAACACGGGCCAGTTCGAGCGCACGCTGATCATCGCCGAAGAAGGTGCCTACGTCTCCTATCTCGAAGGCTGCACGGCGCCGCAGCGCGACGAAAACCAGCTGCACGCAGCGGTCGTCGAGCTGGTTGCGCTCGATGATGCCGAGATCAAGTATTCGACCGTCCAGAATTGGTATCCGGGCGACAAGAACGGCAAGGGTGGCATCTATAACTTCGTCACCAAGCGTGGCGATTGCCGCGGCCATCGCTCCAAGATTTCCTGGACGCAGGTCGAGACCGGCTCTGCGATCACCTGGAAGTATCCGTCCTGCATCCTGCGCGGCGACGACAGCCGCGGCGAGTTCTATTCGATCGCGGTTTCGAACGGCCATCAGCAGGTCGATAGCGGCACGAAGATGATCCATCTCGGCAAGAACACGTCGAGCCGCATCGTCTCGAAGGGTATCGCCGCCGGCGTTTCGCAGAACACCTATCGCGGCCAGGTCTCGGCTCACCGTAAGGCATCGAACGCTCGCAATTTCACGCAGTGCGACTCGCTGCTGATCGGCGACAAGTGCGGCGCGCATACGGTGCCCTACATCGAGGCGAAGAACTCGTCCGCGCAGTTCGAGCACGAAGCCACGACGTCGAAGATTTCCGAAGACCAGCTGTTCTACTGCCTGCAGCGCGGTATCCCGACCGAAGCGGCGATCGCGTTGATCGTCAACGGCTTCGTCAAGGAAGTCCTGCAGGAGCTGCCGATGGAGTTTGCCGTCGAAGCGCAGAAACTCATCGGCATCTCGCTCGAAGGCAGCGTTGGCTGACGTCCACGAAACAGAATTAGCTTTGGCGCGCCAGGCGCGCTGCACACTCATTCCTGCGATAGGATATTAAAATGCTTGAAATCAAGAACCTGCACGCCCGCATCGCCGAAGACGGCACCGAGATCATCCGTGGCCTGAACCTGACCGTCAAGGCGGGCGAAGTTGCCGCCATTATGGGTCCGAACGGCTCCGGCAAGTCGACGCTCTCCTACATTCTCGCCGGCCGCGAGGACTATGAAGTCACCGAGGGTGACATCCTCTATAACGGCGAGAGCATTCTCGAACTCGACGCTGCTGAGCGTGCGTCCAAGGGCATCTTCCTGGCCTTCCAGTACCCGGTCGAAATTCCCGGTGTTGCCACCATGCAGTTCCTGAAGGTGGCGCTGAACGAACAGCGCAAGGCGCGCGGCGAAGACGAACTGACGACGCCGGATTTCATCCGCCGCGTCAAGGATGCTGCGGCCAAGCTGCAGATCAACATGGACATGCTGAAGCGTCCGCTGAATGTCGGCTTCTCCGGCGGTGAAAAGAAGCGCGCTGAAATCCTGCAAATGGCGCTGCTCGAGCCGAAGCTTTGCGTGCTCGACGAAACCGACTCCGGTCTCGACATCGACGCGTTGAAGATCGTTGCCGACGGCGTCAACGCGTTGCGCTCTCCGGATCGCGCCGTGATCGTCATCACCCACTATCAGCGCCTGCTTGACTATATCGTTCCGGACACCGTTCACGTCCTCTACAAGGGCCAGGTAATCAAGTCCGGCGACAAGACGCTGGCGCATGAACTCGAAGCCAACGGCTATGCCGACATCATCGGTGCTGCAGCCTGATCGAGGCGGAAAGGACACGTCGATGAATATTCAGACGACGAACCGCCTGACAGCAGCCGAAACGGCGCTGATCGAGGCGTATAACGACCAGATGGGCGATCTGCCCGGTGATGGCGAAGTTTTCGCCGTCCGCGATCGCCTGCTGGACGAGCTGAAGACTGCCGGCCTGCCGACGCGCCGCGTCGAGGCCTGGCACTATACCGATTTCAAGAACCTACTGCGTCTGGTGCCGAGCGATATCGGCAAGGGGCTGGTAGAGGCTCTCCCGGCAACGGTCGAAGGCTCTCCCGTTCTCGCGGCTCTTCAGGGCAAGGCAAGCGAAAAAGCCTCCGTCAAGGGTTTGACTGTCGGACGCTACGCTGACAGCCTGATCAACGGCACGGCTGCTGCCGGCCTCGAAGCTCTTGGTAAGGATGACGCGATCGGCCGCATCAATGCAAGCTTTGTGCGTGACGGTTATGTCATCGATTTCCCTGATGGCACCGAACTCGAAGCGCCACTGGAAGTGCAGTTCATCCATGCCGGCGGCCAGATTCACAGCCGCCTGCCTGTCTCCTTTGGCGCTGACGTCAAGGCGACCTTCATCGAGCGTCATCAGGCGGTCGAAGGTGCGGCTGCGCTGGTTTCCTCTGTCAGCGAAGTGAAGATCGGCAAGGGTTCTGAAATCACCTGGATCGTCTTGCAGGAGCAGGGCAGCGAAGACACCCATCTCGGCCAGCTTCGCATCGATCTTGGAGAAGATGCCAAGCTGAGGCTGTTCGTTATCAATGCCGGCGGCAAGCTCGTACGTCAGGAACTCTACATCAAGGTGGTGGGCGAAGGCGCCGATTTGACGCTTCGCGGCATCAATCTGCTCGGTGGCGATACCCATACCGACGTGACGATGGTGCTCGGTCATGACGTTCCGAACACGGGTTCCACGGAAGTTATCCGTAACGTGGTGTTTGATCGCGCCCGCGGCGTCTTTCAGGGTATGATCCGGGTCGCTCCGGATGCGCAGAAGACCGACGCGAAGATGGCGTGCAACACGCTTCTGATGTCCGACGATGCCGAGTTCTCGGTGAAGCCCGAGCTCGAAATCTTCGCCGACGACGTTCAGTGCGGCCATGGCGCCACTGTCGCCGATATCGACAAGAACCATCTCTACTATCTGATGGCGCGCGGCATTCCCGAGAACAAGGCTCGTGCCATGCTGGTCAACGCCTTCGTGGCCGAGATTGTCGAGGAACTGGAAGACGAAGCCCTGGTCGAGGCGCTGGAAGGCGTTATCTCCGCCTGGCTGGAAAAGCACGCCTGATTGGAGGCAAAGCTCGTGGACAAGATCGTGCCGGCAACGGCCTATGACGTCGAAGCCATTCGCCGGGATTTCCCGATCCTGGCGAAAACGGTGCATGGCAAGCCGCTGGTCTATCTCGACAACGGCGCCTCCGCGCAGAAGCCGCAGGTCGTCATCGATGCCATCTCGTATGCTTATTCCAACGAATATGCGAATGTGCATCGCGGCTTGCACTTCCTGTCCAATGCAGCGACGGAAGCCTATGAAGCGGCTCGCGAAAAGGTGCGCCGCTTCCTGAATGCGCCGTCGGTCGACGATATCGTCTTCACCAAGAACTCGACCGAGGCGATCAACACGGTCGCCTACGGCTGGGGTATGCCGAAGATTGGTGAGGGTGATGAGATCGTCGTCTCCATCATGGAGCATCACTCCAACATCGTTCCCTGGCATTTCATCCGGGAGCGGCAGGGCGCTAAGCTGGTCTGGGTACCCGTCGACGACGAGGGCGCGTTCCATATCGAGGATTTCGAGAAGAGCCTGACGGAGCGCACCAAACTCGTCGCCATTACGCATATGTCGAATGCGCTCGGGACGGTCGTTCCGGTAAAGGAAGTCTGCCGTATCGCGCATGAGCGCGGCATTCCCGTCCTGATCGACGGCTCGCAGGGTGCGGTGCATATGCCCGTCGACGTGCAGGATATCGATTGCGACTGGTACGTCATGACCGGTCACAAGCTCTATGGCCCCTCGGGCATCGGTGTTCTCTACGGCAAGAAGGAGCGGCTTGCCGAGATGCGGCCGTTCCAGGGCGGCGGCGAGATGATTTTCGACGTCACCGAGGAAAACGTTACCTATAACGAGCCGCCGCACCGCTTCGAAGCCGGTACGCCGCCGATCGTGCAGGCGATCGGCCTTGGTTACGCGCTCGACTATATGGACAGCATTGGCCGCGAAGCGATTGCCCGTCATGAGGCCGACCTTGCCGCCTATGCGGCGGAACGGTTGCGCGATATCAATTCGCTGCGCGTGATCGGCACGGCGCCGGGCAAGGGCGGCATTTTCTCCTTCGAGCTTGCGGGAATACACTCCCACGACGTCTCTATGGTGATCGACCGGCAGGGTGTCGCCGTTCGCGCCGGCACCCATTGCGCCCAGCCGCTCTTGAAACGCTTCGGCGTCACCTCCACATGCCGAGCATCGTTCGGCATGTACAATACGCGCGCCGAGGTGGATGCCTTGGCTGACGCACTGGAATATGCACGGAAATTCTTTGCCTGAGGAGGCAAGTGATGTCACTCGACGAAAGCGAACAGAAGATCGACGCGCGCGAAGGGATCGTGCACTCCAGCATCCCCGAGGATGAGCTGGCGCGCCTCAGCGACGACATCATCTCAGCACTGAAAACGGTCTACGATCCGGAAATTCCCGCTGATATCTTCGAACTCGGCCTTGTCTACAAGATCGATATCGAAGACGACCGCATGGTAAAGATCGTCATGACGCTGACGGCGCCCGGTTGCCCGGTTGCTGGCGAGATGCCCGGCTGGGTCGAAAATGCCGTCGGCGCCGTCGAAGGTGTTTCCGGTGTCGACGTCAGCATGACCTTCGATCCGCCCTGGACGCCGGATCGCATGTCGGAAGAAGCGCAGGTTGCCGTCGGCTGGTATTGAAGCTTTAGGCCGCCGGCTTTACATTGAGACTCGAAGCGCCGGATCTTGACCCCGGTTGCGGAAGGAGAATGAGCCCATGGGCTTTGCAGTCATGAGCATGACGGATGCGGCAGCAGCACGCGTCAAGGCGATCGTTGAAAATTCCGGCACCGATGCCAAGGGTGTTCGGGTTGGCATCAAGAAGGGCGGCTGCGCGGGGATGGAATATACCATCAACCTGGTGACCGAGCCGAATGCGAAAGATGACCTGATCGAGCGCGATGGCGCCAAGGTCTGGGTGGAGCCGTCTGCGGTACTTTATCTGCTCGGCACCGAAATGGGCTTCGAAACGACGACCTTGCGCTCCGGTTTCATCTTCACCAATCCGAACCAAACATCGGCCTGTGGCTGTGGCGAATCCGTCGAATTGAAGCCCGCCGATCTCGCCGCACTGGCGGCTCAGCGCCAATCCGCGCAAGCCATATGACGGGCAGGCGCCGTTTGTTATCTCAGGATGCGGGATGATCACGCGGCGCTCCGTACTGATTCTGCCGGTGGCGGCGTTGCTGTCAGCACAGAGCGGCAGCGAGGTGACGCTTCCTGCGGACGGTGATTTTCCGGCCTCTCTTCCCTTCAAAATTGCCCCGATGACTGGCGGCTCGGATCCAGAAACTCTCGCCTTGATGGCTCGCTATGGCGAGGGGCAGGACCAAACAAAGTTCCTCATTGAAATTCAGGGTCCGCGGAAAAAGGACGGCAGCGCCGATCTTGATACTCCGGTAAGCTTCTCGCATGGCGAATTTCGTCATGTTACGAGTTCCCGCCCGGCACAGTTTTTCGAACGGCTGGCCAATGCTTTGGCCGCGGATTCTCCAACCTTTTCAGCAGCAAAGCAGGAAACACTACCATTTGACATAGCATTTCTCGGCCCTCCGGCCACGCGCCTTCCTGGCGGCGGTTTTGGTGGAGCGGCGGGAAACTGGTACGCCACCAAGCTCTTTCTTGCCGAGGGCGCAGCTGAAGTCTATTTCAACTTCAATTTGGAATCCGGCGAGGCCGAGTTCAGCATCAAGGACGAGGACTACGGCAATATCGTCTTATCCGAATTGTCCAAGGTGATCTGGTAGCTGTCGATTGCTTAGGGTCGGGGTGCTCAGTCCGCTTGGAGCCGACTTAGCCGTATTTCACCTCGCTGCATTTCGTGCTTTGATCGACGCGTGCCGAGGATATCACTATTATCTCCTCGGCTGACCGGCTCGCCGGTGAAAATCGACACGGCGCGCGAGGGGGAATTCTATGGCGGCTGCGGCATGGGTTTACACCTTGATCCCTGCGACTGCGGCCATTGCGGGTGCCGCCGTTGCCGTGAACACGCGGCCGGGGCCTAATCTTGTCAGCGCAATCCAGCATTTTGCCGCCGGTGTGGTCTTTGCCGCCGCCGCTGGCGAGATCCTGCCCGATGTCATGCACAGAGGTTCTCCCTTGGCGACCGTCATCGGCGGCGCGATCGGCGTCATCGTCATGCTGCTGGTCAAGCAACTGGAAAAATGGGCCAAAGGACCGGTTGGCCTTCTCGCGGCGATTGGTATCGATATTCTGATCGATGGCCTTGTGCTCGGCATCGGCTTTGCAGCCGGCCCGAAGGTAGGCCTGCTGCTGACGATCGCCCTGACGATCGAGGTGCTGTTCCTGGGCCTGACGGTCGCGAACGAGCTTGGCGAGAGCGTTCGCTCTCGAGCCAGGATCGTCGCCATTACGGCAGCGCTTGCACTGCTTTTGCCGATCGGCGCTTTGCTGGGAACACCGATCGCGTCGTTGCCCGACCCGATTCTGACCGGCTTCTTCGCGTTCGGGCTGATTGCGCTCCTCTATCTCGTCACCGAAGAACTGCTGGTCGAAGCTCATGAAACACCCGATCGCCCTTGGGTGACAGCCATGTTCTTTACCGGCTTTCTCGTACTGCTTCTGCTCGAAGAGGCGATCGGTTAGCGACGCTTCGAGGCGAGACTTAGCTTGCGGCCGATACCGGCGTCAGCTTGAGGCCGAGCGCTCTGACGACTTTCAGGATCGTGGCGAATTCCGGATTTCCGTCACCGCTCAGTGCACGATAGAGCGCCGAACGGTTCATGCCGACATCCTTGGCGAGCTTGCTCATGTTGCGCGTGCGGGCAACTTCGCCTAATGCCCTGGCGATCGAGGCGGGGTCGTCCGTGGCGAATGCGGCCGCGATATAGCTGTCGGGATTGTCGGTGCTCAGGGAAATCTCCTGATTCATGTCATAAGCCTTTCCGTATGAGCCAGTCGCGGATGATGCCGATGTCGTCTTGATTGACGTCGTGACCGGTTGCCAGCACATGCGCGCTGACATCCGCACCGGCGTTTGCAAATTGATTTTTCAAGATATCGGCATCGCCGGGTTCGCGTCGCTGATCGTGCTCGGCGGACACGATCAGGATCGGCAAAGCGGCCAGCGATGGAAAGCGTGCGTCCAGTGCCGGCGAGAGTGGCCGCATCAAAATGGCGGCGGCGGCCAGGCGGGGCCGGCGCAAAAGAATGGATGCCGCCATGATCGCGCCATTCGAAAAGCCAACCAGCACGGGGGTCCGCTTGAGCGTCCCTTGCTCCAGAGCCGTTTCGATGAAATCACAGAGTCCATCCGTGCGGCTTATGAGATCCGCATGATCCAGGCTTCGATCCGGATTGCGGCGAAAGAAGGCAAATCCGCCCTCCCAGCCGATGGCACCTCGCAGGGCGATATAGGGATGCTGCGGCGCAGCCGAATCGGCAAGAGGAACAAGCGCGGCCTCATTCATGCCGCTCCCATGCAGGAGAAGCAGCGGCGCGGAAGCACGTTCCGTTCGCCCGGCGACGAAGTGAAGTTCCGGTTGCTCCGGCATGAATCTGAATTCCAAGGCCCCACTGTGGCGTCATGAAAAACGCCGCGCATCCTTTCGGACACGCGGCGTTTTCATAGACAAGTTTCACAATAGATTTATGTCTGTTTCCAGCGAAGCGACTGAACCGCTTCGCTTTTTTGCAAAAACTCTATTCTGCGGCCTCGGCGTAGGATTCGAGCGGCGGGCAGGTGCAGATGAGGTTGCGGTCGCCATAGACGTTGTCGATGCGATTGACCGGAGACCAGTACTTGTCGACCCGGAAAGCACCGGGCGGGAAGCAGGCCTGTTCGCGCGAATAGGGGCGATCCCATTCGCCGACAAGGTCTTCCACCGTATGCGGAGCGTTCTTCAGCGGGTTGTTGGTCTTGTCCATCCGGCCGTCCTCGATGGCACGGGCCTCCTCGCGGATCGCCAGCATTGCCTCGCAGAAGCGATCAAGCTCGGCCTTCGTTTCCGATTCGGTCGGCTCGATCATCAGCGTTCCGGCAACCGGCCAGCTCATGGTCGGCGCGTGGAAGCCGCAATCGATCAGGCGCTTGGCGACATCGTCGACCGTCACGCCGGCACTAGCGACCAGCGGGCGGGTATCGATGATGCACTCATGCGCGACGCGTCCGTCCTTGGACTTGTAGAGCACGTCATAGGCACCCTTCAGCCGCGCGGCGATGTAGTTGGCGTTGAGGATCGCCACCTTCGTCGCCTGCGTCAGGCCTTCGCCGCCCATCATCAGGCAGTAGCTCCAGGAGATCGGCAGGATGGAGGCCGAACCGAAGGCTGCCGCCGAGACCGCACCGCTGCGGCCGTCCGTTTCCGGATGGCCGGGCAGGTGAGGTGCAAGATGCGCCTTGACGCCGATCGGACCCATGCCTGGGCCGCCGCCGCCATGCGGAATGCAGAAGGTCTTGTGCAGGTTCAGGTGGCTGACGTCGGAGCCGATATCGCCTGGACGCGAGAGGCCGACCATGGCGTTCATGTTCGCGCCATCGAGATAGACCTGACCGCCATGCTTGTGCACGAGATCGCAGATCTCCTTTACCGTCTCCTCGAAGACGCCATGCGTCGAAGGGTAGGTGATCATGCAGCAGGAGAGGTTGTCGGCATATTGCTCTGTCTTGGCGCGGAAATCGGCCATGTCGATATCGCCGTCGTCGCTGACCTTGACGACCACGACCTTCATGCCGGCCATCTGAGCCGAGGCAGGGTTGGTGCCGTGCGCGGAGGTCGGGATGAGGCAGATGTCGCGGTGCCCCTGGCCATTGGCAATGTGGTAGTTGCGGATGGTCAGGAGGCCGGCATATTCGCCCTGCGCACCGGAGTTCGGCTGCATGGAGAAGGCGTCATAGCCCGTCACGGCGCAGAGCTTCTCCGTCAGGTCGTCGATCATTTCGCGGTAGCCGAGCGCCTGATCGGCCGGAACGAAAGGATGGATGTCGGAAAATTCCGGCCAGGTGATCGGCAGCATTTCCGCCGTCGCGTTCAGCTTCATGGTGCAGGAGCCGAGCGGGATCATAGAGCGGTCGAGCGCCAGGTCGCGATCCGAGAGACGACGGATATAGCGCGTCATCTCGCTTTCGGCGCGGTTCATGTGGAAGATCGGATGCGTCAGGTATTCGCTGGTGCGCAGCAGGCTCTTCGGCAGGCGGTAGGACGGTTCGAAATCGGCGATGCGGAAATCGCCACCGAATGCACGCCACACCGCTTCCACCGTCGCCGGGCGCGTGCGCTCGTCGAGGCTGATGCCGATTTTCGTTTCACCGACCTTGCGCAGGTTCACGCCTTCCGCGACGGCCGCGCGCAGGATGAGACCCTGCATGTGGCCGACCTCGACGGTGATCGTGTCGAAGAAGGTTTCCGGCTCGACGGTGTAGCCGAGCTTTTCCAGGCCCTTGGCCATCAGAACAGCCTTCTGATGGACCTGCTGGGCAATGGCCTTCAGGCCCTGCGGACCGTGGAAGACCGCATACATGGAGGCCATGACGGCGAGCAGCACCTGCGCGGTACAGATGTTCGACGTCGCCTTTTCGCGGCGGATATGCTGCTCGCGGGTCTGCAGCGACAGGCGATAGGCGCGATTGCCGCGTGCATCGACCGAAACGCCGACGAGACGGCCCGGCATGGAGCGCTTGTAGTCGTCCTTGACGGCCATATAGGCGGCGTGCGGGCCGCCATATCCGACGGGAACGCCGAAGCGCTGCGAGGAGCCGATGGCAATATCCGCGCCCATTTCGCCGGGGGATTTCAGCAGGGTCAGGGCCAGGAGATCGGCAGCCATGATGGCGATGGCGCCCGTCTGGTGCAGGCGTGCGATCAGGCCGCTGAAGTCGTTGATGTGACCGTGCGTGCCCGGATACTGGAAGATCGCGCCGAAGACATCGACGGGATCAAGATCCGTAAAGGGATTGCCGACGATGACGCTCCAGCCGAGCGGCTCGGCGCGGGTCTTGATGAGCGCGATGGTCTGCGGATGGCAGGCGGAATCGACGAAGAAGGCTTTCGCCTTCGACTTGGCGACGCGTTCCGCCATCGCCATACCTTCGGCTGCTGCCGTTGCTTCATCGAGCAGCGAGGCGTTGGCGACATCGAGGCCGGTCAAGTCGCTGATCATCGTCTGGTAGTTGAGCAGCGCCTCGAGGCGGCCCTGGCTGATTTCCGGCTGGTACGGCGTGTAGGCTGTGTACCAGGCCGGGTTTTCCAGGATGTTGCGCTGGATGACCGGCGGCGTGATGGTGCCGTAATAACCCTGACCGATCAGCGAGACGAGAACCTTGTTCTTGTTGGCTGTCTCGCGCAGGCGGTCGAGCGCCTCTCGCTCCGTCATCGCTGCGCCCCAGGCAAGCGGCGCCTTCTGGCGGATTGCCGGTGGCAGCGTTGCGTCGATCAGACCATCAAGGCTCTTGTAGCCGATCGCCTTGAGCATATCGGCCATCTCCGACGGAGACGGACCGATATGCCGGCGATTGGCGAAATCGTATGGCTGGTAGTCGGTGAACGTGAATTCCGTAGGCGTCGTCATTATCCGATCAGCTCCTTGTAACCGGATTCATCAAGAAGACCATCTAGATCGCTGACATTCTTCAGCTTGAGCTTGAAGAACCAACCGTCACCCATCGGGTCGGAATTGACGAGGGCCGGATCGGCGGTGATGGCTTCGTTGACTTCAGTGATCTCTCCGTCGAGCGGACAATAGACTTCGGAGGCTGCCTTGACGGATTCGACGGTTGCCGCGTCGCCACCCTTGGAGAAGCTGGCGCCGACTTCAGGCAGTTCGACGAAAACGAGATCGCCGAGTTGCTCGGCGGCATGCGCCGTGATGCCGACCGTTGCGATATCGCCTTCGACCTTCAGCCACTCATGTTCTTCGGTGAATTTCAGCATGGGTAATCCTCTCTGGAAAAGACGTTCAACGTTTGTAGGTGGGCTTGATGAAAGGCAGGGTGCTGACGACGACGGGCAGATACTTGCCGCGCACTTCAGCGTAAACAGTGGTGCCGGGCGCCGTGAAATCGGTTGGCACATAGCCCATGGCGACCGGGGATTCGACGCTCGGACCGAAACCGCCAGAGGTGACTTCGCCGATTTCGGTCTTGCCTTCGGCATCGGCATAAAGCTTGGAGTGACCGCGCACCGGCGCCTTGCCCTCGGGCTTCAGGCCGACGCGGCGGCGCGAAGTGCCGCCATCGAGCTCGCCGAGAATGCGAGCTGCTCCCGGAAACCGGCCGGCGCGGGCGCCGCCCGTCTTGCGGGCTTTCTGAATGGCCCATTCGAGCGCGCCTTCGATCGGCGTCGTCGTCTGGTCGATGTCGTTGCCATAGAGGCAGAGGCCGGCTTCGAGGCGCAGCGAGTCACGGGCGCCGAGGCCGATCGGCTGGACATCCGGATGCTCGAGCAGCCGCTTGGCGATATCCTCGGCCTTGTCTGCCGGTACGGAGATTTCGAAACCGTCCTCGCCGCTATAGCCGGAGCGCGAAACGAGGCAGGAAACGTCATGGAGGCGACAATGGCGCACGTCCATAAATTTCATGTAAGCGATATCGGCCCAGAGTTCCGCGAGGACGTCAACGGCGCGCGGTCCCTGAAGCGCGATGAGGGCTCGATCAAGTAAGGTCACTTCGCAGCTATCGCCGATATGATCTTGAAGATGCTTAAAATCCTGCTCCTTGCAGGCGGCATTGACGACGACGAAGAGATAGTCGTCCATATGGGTGATCATCAGGTCGTCGAGGATGCCGCCCTTGTCGTCGGTGAAGAAGCCATAGCGCTGGCGGCCTTCGGCGAGACCGAGGATGTCGACCGGCACGAGGCTTTCGAGGGCTAGCGCCGCATCCTCATATTTGCCGGAGCGGGCGCGGATCGTCACCTGACCCATATGCGACACGTCGAACAGTCCGGCGGAGGATCGAGTCCAGAGATGTTCCTTCAGCACGCCGGGCGCATATTGCACGGGCATGTCATAGCCTGCGAAAGGCACCATGCGGGCACCGAGCGACACATGCAGGGCATGAAGGGGGGTGGTCTTGAGGGCAGCGGTCTCGTCCAAATGACGCCTCCGGGTTTTGCGCTCGTTTCAAAGCGCAGAGCTCACAATTTCGGCGCGGTTGCGCCTGACGATGAGCCCCCTCTGTCTGTTTGCCTGAGATTGTTATCCCTTCGGCGAACGCTTGCGCGCTTCTCTCCAGAGTTCCGTCTGCCCCTTGCTGGTCCTTTGGCCTGAGAGTTTCCGGGGCGGTTGCTCCTTCGGCACCGGCTTGCGCCGGATTCTCCCAACAGGGTTGAGTGCCATTATCCGGTCCCGGGCAGAGATGGCAAGGGGCAAATGTCGCCGCTGAACAAATTTTTGTCGCGCCGATCAATCCTGCGTTTCCTAATGATTACGGGCCTTTGCAATAGGGATGGGAGAGGCTATCCCTTCTGCTCGATCGAGGAGCCGGGCAGGAGATGAACATGAACCGCAACTACGCCGCCGCATTGCTGATTTCCATTGGCGCTTTTTCGCTTCCGCTCAATGGAGCGATGGCTGAGGACAGTGGCGCGATGAGATCCATGTCCGGGATGCACATGGATGCCGGTGCGGCGCCTGCTGGCTCTGCGTCTGCCAAGCTTGGTGATCTCGATATCAGCGGCGGTTATGTTCGCGCCATGCTTCCCGGCCAGCCCGTCGGCGGCGGTTACATCACCATCCACAATACGGGCAAGACGGACGACAAGCTCACCTCCGTAACCTCGTCGTCCGCAGGCAAGGTGGAGCTGCATGAGATGAAGATGGAGGGCGAGATCATGAAGATGCGCGAGATCAAGGGGGGTATCGCCATCCCCGCCGGCGCAACCGTGACGCTCGCGCCGAGTACGATGCACATGATGTTCAAGCAGGTGAAGACGCCCTTCAAGCAGGGCGGTACGGTGCCCGTGATGCTGATGTTCGACAAGGCAGGCATGGTCGACGTCAATCTACCCGTCGTCTCGACCAAGGGAAACTGAGCCAGAAAATTATCCTGCCGTATAATTCCGGTTTCCACTTTTCGTCGAAATGCTCTAAAGCCACGTCAAAAGGCCGGGAAACCTCCGGCCACGGGGCCAATCGTCCCGTCGTTTGAATTCGCATGATCCCGCCGAACAAGATTTGGAACTTCCCGGGACATGTTGCGGTGTTTGAAAGAAGAAGAATGGCCGGGATTGAACATATACAGGTCGAGCCTGATGAAGCGGGCATGCGTCTCGACCGCTGGTTCAAGGTGCATTTTCCGGGGCTTGGCTTCGGTCAGCTGCAGAAGTTGCTGCGTTCGGGCCAGGTGCGCGTCGATGGTGGCCGTGTCAAGACGGATGCGCGCGTACAGCCGGGACAGATCGTGCGCGTGCCGCCTCTCGATGTCGATGCCAAGGCCCTGAAGAGCGGCCCGATCGCCGGTAACGACCTTAAACATGGTGGCGATGCCGAGCTTCTAGCGCGCATGCTGCTTCATGAAGACGATAAGGTCTATGTGCTGAACAAGCCGGCCGGCCTCGCCGTGCAGGGCGGCTCCGGCCTTACCCGCCATATCGACAAGATGCTTGAGGCGTGGACAAGCAAGAAGGGTGAAAAGCCCCGTCTGGTGCATCGCCTCGACCGTGACACGTCCGGTGTGCTCGTGGTCGCGCGCACTCGTGGCGCCGCACAGAAGCTGACGGCGGCGTTTCGCGAGCGCGATACCAAGAAGACCTATTGGTCGCTGGTCAAGGGCGTGCCGCGCAAGCACGAGGACAAGATCTCGACCTGGCTGGTGAAAGAGGCGACGGCCGATGGCGATCGCATGCGTATCGCCAAGCATGGCGAGGAGGGCGCCGATCACGCGATCTCCTACTATCGTGTGCTCGAAACCGCTGCGCAGAGCCTCGCCTGGCTGGAGATGGAGCCCTATACGGGCCGGACACATCAGCTGCGCGTTCATGCGTTGCACATGGGCCATCCAATCATCGGCGATCCCAAATATTTCGATGACGATCCCAACTGGGATTTTCCCGGCGGTGTCCAGAAGCGTCTGCATCTGCACGCGCGGCATATCGATATTCCGCATCCGAGTGGCGGACGCCTGCGCGTTACCGCGCCTCTGCCGCCGCATATGGTGCAGACGTGGAACCTTCTCGGCTTTGATATGGAATCGGCGGGGGAGCCGGACGACGAATGAAGCTGGTCCTTTTCGATTGCGATGGTACGCTGGTCGACAGCGTGCGGCTGATCCATGAGGTGATGGCACGGACTTTCGTGGCTTTTGGCTACAAGCGTCCTGATGTTTCCGCCACCAAATCGATCATCGGCCTCACGCTCGATATCGCCATTGCCCGCATGCAGGGCAAGCCGCATGTCGATGACGAAGCGATTGCCATGACGGCGCATTACAAGTCGATCTTTCCTGAAGTTCGCGACGAGGCGGATATGCAGACGCCGCTTTTCGACGGCATCAAGTCGCTGATCGAGACGCTGGCCGCGCGTGACGAGTTGCTGCTCGGTGCCGTCACGGGCAAGTCCCGCCGTGGGTTGACCCATATTCTTGCCGTCAACGAGTTCACGCCCTATTTCATCGTCTCGCGTACCGCCGATGATTGCCCGTCGAAGCCGCATCCGGCGATGGTGACGGAATGCTGCGATGAGACCGGCATGGATCCGCATGATACGATCGTGATCGGTGATGCCATCTACGACATGCAGATGGCGAAGGCGGCAGGTGCGACCGCCATCGGCGTCGCCTGGGGCTATGCCTCCGTGGAAGAGCTCCTGGCTGCCGGTGCAGACGCGATAGCCCACCATCCGAACGACTTGTTGAGCCATATTCTCTGAGGTGACGCCATGCGCGACCTGTTGAACGATCTTTCCGAAGGTCTCAGCCATCCCGATCCGATCCGCCGCGCGCAGATCCAGATGAAGAAGCCTTTGCCGAAGCGCTTCTACAAGGATGTGACGATCAGCGCGGACGAGGGCGGCCATGCCATCGCGCTTGACGGCAAGGTGGTGAAGACGCCTGCAAGACGCTCCCTGGCGCTGCCGACAGAAGCGCTCGCCAAGCTGGTGGCCGCTGAATGGGCACGGCAGGTCGATGTCATCGATCCCGCGACCATGCCGGTGACGCGCCTCGTCAACACGGCCATTGACGGTGTTGCGACGGAAAGTCAGGCTGTGTTCGACGAAATCGTCCGCTTCTCCGGCAGCGATTTGCTCTGCTATCGCGCCGACGGTCCTGAGCGGCTCGTCGAGCGGCAGTCGGAGCGCTGGAATCCGGTGATCGAATGGGCGGCTCGCGATTTCGGCGCCCGCTTCATCCTGGCGGAAGGTGTCATGCACCAGGAACAACCCGGTGAAGCCATTGCGGCCTTCGCCGCTGCTTTGCGCAAATTTGACACGCCGATGGAACTTGCGAGCCTTCACACGATCACGACACTGACCGGCTCAGCGATCCTGACGCTCGCTTTTGCCAAAGGCTTCCTGCCGCTTGCCGACGTCTGGTCGCTCGCCCATCTCGACGAGGATTGGACCATCGAGCATTGGGGCAGCGACGAAGAGGCCGAGCAGCGCCGTGCACAGCGTTTTGAGGAGTTTCAGGCCGCGACTGACATTTTTTCTGCGCTTCGCAGTTGAATATTGTTGATTTCCAGTCCTTTATGTCGATCTGCATATCTTGCAAATTCGAAAGTCGGGACAGGGATCATGTTGTTGTTGAGGCCGAGAGCCGTACCGGCGCTCGTGGGATGTTTGGCACTGGCCGCGTGCTCAAGCTGGTCCGTCGATCCTCCGCCTCCAACATATGCCGTGCGAAGTGCAACCGTCGTAGCCGATCAGGCTTTGCCGCCAGTGTCGCCGGCGTTGGTCGCAGCCGTCAACGATCGCGTCAACGCTGCGATCGCTGCAACAAGCTTTGCTCCGCAATTGCCGCAGGTTGTCATCACCGTCAGGCTGACCGACGTGCGCAAGGCACGCGGCTTCAATCGCGACCGCAGCAGTGCCAAGATCAATATCGATGCCGCTGCGGCTGATGGCGGCGCCGTGGTTGCCATGGCATCCTTCGAGACCAGAACTGTTGCTCCCGATCCCGCTACCGCGGACGAGCTGATGGCGGAAGATATCGCCGCGCGGGTTCGCTCCATCTTTTCGCTGAACACGCCGCGGCTCGCCAACTAAGCCTGCGTCATGCTAAGCCCAAGCGGCGAAGGAGAGAGGACCGCATGAAGGAAATTCTGCAGGAACTGGAACGTCGTCGCGAGATCGCAAGGCTGGGCGGCGGGCAGGCGCGCATTGACGCGCAGCATGCACGCGGCAAGCTGACGGCGCGCGAGCGCATCGACATCTTCCTCGATGAGGGCTCTTTCGAGGAATTCGACATGTTCGTCGAGCATCGCTCGACCGATTTTGGCATGGACAAGAGCAAGATCGCCGGCGATGGCGTTGTGACTGGCTGGGGTACGGTCAACGGGCGCACCGTTTTCGTTTTTGCCAAGGATTTCACGGTCTTTGGTGGATCTCTTTCGGAAGCACATGCGGAAAAGATCACCAAAGTACAGGATATGGCGCTGAAGAACCGGGCGCCGATCATCGGGATCTATGATGCCGGCGGTGCCCGCATTCAGGAGGGAGTCGCAGCGCTTGGCGGCTATGCCGAGGTGTTCCAGCGCAATGTGCTTGCCTCGGGCGTCATTCCGCAGATCTCCATCATCATGGGACCTTGTGCCGGCGGCGACGTCTATTCTCCGGCCATGACGGATTTCATCTTCATGGTGCGGGACACCTCCTACATGTTCGTCACCGGGCCGGATGTGGTGAAGACCGTCACCAACGAGACCGTGACATCCGAACAGCTCGGTGGCGCCTCGGTGCATACGACGAAATCCTCGATCGCCGATGCCGCCTATGACAATGATGTCGATACGCTCCTGCAGGTGCGCCGTTTCATCGATTTCCTGCCGCAGTCGAACACCGCGACCGTGCCCGAGATCGAGTGCTATCAGTCGGTGACCGAGGCTGACAATTCGCTCGATACGCTGATCCCGGCCAATGCCAACAAGCCCTACGACATCAAGGAACTGATCCTGAAGGTGGCGGACGAGGGTGATTTCTTCGAGATTCAGGAGAGTTTCGCCAAGAACATCGTCTGTGGATTCGGCCGCATCGAGGGGGCGACGGTCGGCTTCGTTGCCAATCAGCCAATGGTGCTGGCCGGCGTTCTCGACAGCGACGCCTCGCGGAAGGCCGCGCGCTTCGTGCGCTTCTGCGATTGCTTCAATATCCCGATCGTCACCTTTGTCGATGTGCCTGGCTTCCTGCCGGGGACGGCGCAGGAATATGGCGGGCTGATCAAGCATGGCGCCAAGCTCCTCTTCGCCTATGCCGAGGCGACTGTGCCCAAATTGACCGTCATCACCCGCAAGGCCTTCGGCGGCGCCTATGACGTGATGGCGTCGAAGCATCTGCGCGGTGATCTGAATTATGCGTGGCCTACGGCGCAGATCGCCGTCATGGGTGCCAAGGGTGCGGTCGAGATCATCTTCCGCAAGGATATCGCCGATCCGGAAAAGATTGCGGCCCATACGAAGATGTACGAGGATCGTTTCCTGTCACCGTTCGTTGCCGCAGAGCGCGGCTATATTGACGAAGTGATCATGCCGCACTCGACCCGCCGGCGGTTGGCGCAGGGCCTCAGGATGCTGCGCAACAAGGACCTGACCAATCCCTGGAAGAAGCACGACAACATCCCGTTGTGAGCATGTGACAACAAGTCACGGATTTGACACGGAAAATTGATTGAGCGTCAGAATCCGTGTTTTCACGTTCGTGCCCGTGCGCTCTATTGCTTCCTCGTGGGGGAGTTAAAACTGGAGTTTAACATGGCGCTTTCCGATCGGCTGAATCAATATCAGCCTTATGCTCTTACCGTATTGCGTGTCGTCACTGGTGTATTGTTCATCGAACATGGCTTGCAGAAGCTGCTCGGCTTTCCGGCTGGCGGTCAATTTCCAAGCCCATTGCCGACCCTGATTCTGGTTCAGGGTATCATCGAAATCGTTGGCGGATTGGCGACGATCGTCGGCTTCTTTACCCGTCCGGTCGCGTTCATCCTTTGCGGCAACATGGCGGTCGCCTATTTCATGGCGCATTATCCGAAGAATTTCTTCCCGGCCAACAATGGCGGTGACGCAGCGATCCTTTATTGCTTCATCTTCCTGTTCCTGATCTTCGCAGGCCCGGGCCTGCTGGCGATCGACAACAACAAGAAGTAACCAGCCTCTTCGTCGGGCTCGGCTGATCGCCGGGTCCGGCGAATAAATTCGCCTCTCGCGTGTTCACTCCGTTGTCAGCGAAGCGAGAGCACTTTTGACAGGATCTCCTTCGCATCCCCTATCGAACGGAGATCCTCATGTCATTTTCCGAGCGCTTGTCGCCCTATCAGCCTGCCTCCCAAGCAATCCTGCGAATCATGGCCGCGTTGCTGTTCATCGAGCATGGCACGCAAAAGGTTTTCGGCTTTCCACCGGCACCTTACGCAATCACGACGCTGTTCTTCGTGGCAGGAATAATAGAGCTTGTCGGCGGCACACTTGTCCTGCTTGGGCTCTTCACCCGGCCGATCGCCTTTCTCCTGAGCGGCGAAATGGCGATCGCCTATTTCATGGTGCATATGCCGATCAATTTTTTCCCGGCCAACAATGAGGGAGATGGAGCCATCCTGTTCTGCTTCATCTTCCTGTTTCTGGTATTTGCCGGACCGGGAAGCTGGGCGCTGGACAACCGCCAGCGCCGATGATCGACGCGCTCAGAGCTTTCCCGCTTTTCCTTGAATCGAGGAAAAGCTCTATCTTATTGTTCCCTTACGCATTCCGGACGGAAAACCGCTACGCACTTTTCCTGGAAATGCTCAGGCGACGAATTTGAGGCCGGCAATGCCTGCCACGATCAAGCCGATGCAAAACAGGCGGACCAATGTCGCGGGATCGCCGAGCAACCATATGCCAAGCAGAACAGTGCCGACGGTGCCAATCCCGGTCCAGACCGCATAGGCCGTGCCCATCGGCAGGGTCTTTACGGCCAAGCCAAGCAGCGTGATGCTGATGATCATGGATATCACGGTCAAAACCGTCGGTGTCAGCCGCGTGAAGCCGTCGGTATATTTCAGACCGACGGCCCAACCGATTTCAAACAAGCCTGCGAGGAAAAGCAGGAACCAAGCCATTTTGCGCTCCTTTGTTAAGAGCGAGGCCGTCCCCGCGATGCCTACGGCCGGTTTTGGGCGCCAGCCGCCGCAGTCGTCTGCGTGTTTCCTATATGCCTTTGCCGTCTGCCTAATTCAAGACGATCTCACTACCTTTACTTCTCCAGACGTTCGGCATGCCACTTCAGGTGATCGTCCATAAAGGTGGAGATGAAGTAGTAGGAGTGGTCGTAGCGCTCGTGCGTGCGTAGCGTCAGACCGATATCCGTGTCTTTGATCGCCTCTTCGAACAGCCAGGGGCGCAGGCCGTTTTCGAGAAAGCTGTCGGCTTTGCCCTGGTCGATCAGGAATTCGGGGAAGCGAGCTCCGTCTTCGACGAGCGCGCAGGCGTCATAGCGGCGCCAAGCGGCCTTGTCGCTGCCCAAATATTTCTCCAGCGCCGGGGCGGACCAATCGGCTGTTGATGGCTGGACGATCGGGGCAAAGGCTGAGCAGCTCTTGAAGCGGTCGGGGTTCTTCAGCGCGATCGTCATGGCGCCGTGGCCGCCCATGGAATGGCCGAGGATGCCCTGGCGGCCCATGTCGGCGCGGAATTGCCTGGCAATCAGAGCAGGCAGCTCCTCGGTGATGTAGGTATACATCTGGTAGTTTTCGGCCCAGGGCGTTTCTGTTGCATCGAGATAGAAGCCGGCGCCTTTGCCCATCTGCCAATTGGTCAGCTCGTCCGGCACGTCATTGCCGCGCGGGCTCGTATCCGGGCAAACGATGATCAAGCCGAGTTCGGCGGCCATGCGGCGATACTCGCCCTTTTCCATGACGTTTGCATGGGTGCATGTGAGGCCGGAGAGATACCAGAGGACCGGGCGAGGCTCCTTGATCGCTTGCGGCGGCACGAAGACGGCAAAGGTCATCTCGCATTTGCAGGCCTCGGATTCATGCGAGAAGACGCCCTGCATGCCGCCGAAGGCGGTATTCTGGGAAATGATGTTCACGGCTGGCCTCCAGGCGTTTGATTGGCTTCAGAGCTTGATGGCCTTTCTTCGAAGCGCTCAAGCTCTGGGGTTTTGATTTTGCATGATCTTATCCAAAAACCGCTGAGCAGTTTTTGGATCATGCTCTGGCACGCCGGCAAAGCCGGTCGAAGGTTTCGAGGAAGGCGGAGCGGTCGCGCGGCGAGAAGGCGGCATTGTAGCCCTTGCTTTCGCCGGTTTCGCGAAGATGTGCGCCGAGATCGCGCATGGCGGTTGCCATGCCGATATTCGTCTTGTCGAAGATGCGCCCAGTTGGTCCCGTCACCAGCGCTCCAGTGGCAACGCAACGGCCGGCAAGCGGTACATCGGCGGTGACGACGATGTCGCCGGCGCCGGCATGCTCGGCGATCCAGTTGTCGGCAGCGTCGAAGGCGTTGGAGACGATGACGTTGTGCACCATCGGGTCTCGCGACGGCCGCAGTCCCGAATTGGCGACGAAGGTCACCTCGATGCCGTGGCGTTCGGCAACCTTCAGGATTTCCGGCTTAACCGGGCAGGCGTCGGCGTCGACATAAATCATGATATCAAATCTTTTCAGCTATATGCGGCGCATTCCTCACGCGCCGCATACGTTTCTTTCCGTGACTTTGAACCTCAATACAGCACGACGCTTCGGATGCTTTCGCCGGAGTGCATGAGCTCGAAGCCCTTGTTGATGTCTTCGAGGGGCAAGGTGTGGGTGATCATCGGATCGATCTGGATCTTGCCCTCCATGTACCAGTCGACGATCTTCGGAACGTCGGTGCGGCCGCGGGCGCCGCCGAAGGCCGTGCCCATCCACGAGCGGCCCGTCACCAGCTGGAACGGGCGCGTCGAGATCTCCTGGCCGGCGCCGGCAACGCCGATGAC